>NZ_LVJI01000055.1 GCF_001637225.1 Paenibacillus antarcticus | reverse complement strand
CCTTGGTTTGTTAATCCTTCTTTTTTACCTTTTGATACTTCAATTCCCCCACATTCGTTCGCACTGACGATTGTTTCGCCCGTTAATTCTACTTCTGATGCATTGACTAATATACCACCCTCTGCACCTCTTGCTGTTACATCTTCAAGTGTAACTTCTGTTGCATTGTAAACCTGAATTCCGTACACGCCCTGCCACTTATTTAGTTCTCCAGCCATTACAACGACAAGATTATTTATCTTTGTTCCGTTAGCAAGAACTAGGATCCCTTGTCTTTGTCCGTCTGCTAGTGTGTTAAGTCCATCTGTGAAGGTTAATGTCTTACCTCCACCATTAATTGTTACTTCATGGTTTACTACTAATGCTTCAGCGATATCTGTAATACTATTCGTGATATTGATTGTTTTAATTGCTTCTGTTTCTAATGCTGTTTTCAGTTCATCTATATTCGCTACGTTTGCTACTGTTGCTACTGGTGCTTTTGCATTGCCTGCTACCAAATAGTATTGCGTCTGATCATTCTTGATCGTTGTATTTGTCGCTAACGCTCCACCTGATACTGTTCCTTGACCGTTTACTAACCAAATCGTTGGTTGTTTATAGGCTTCAGAGCCGTTAACTAAGGTTCCAGTAACCGTTAGTACTGAGTTGGATAATCCTTCTGTTTTACCTTTTGATACTTCAATTCCACCAAATTCGTTAGCACTGACGATTGTTTCTCCAGTTAATTCTACTTCTGATGCATTGACTAAGATACCACCATCTGCACCTCTTGCTGTTACATCTTCAAGTGTAACTTCTATTGCATTGTAAACCTGAATTCCGTACACGCCCTGCCACTTATTTAGTTCTCCAGCCATTACAATGACAAGATTATTTATCTTTGTTCCGTTAGCAAGAACTAGGATCCCTTGTCTTTGTCCGTCTGCTAGTGTGTTAAGTCCATCTGTGAAGGTTAATGTCTTACCTCCACCATTAATTGTTACTTCATGGTTTACTACTAATGCTTCAGCGATATCTGTAATACTATTCGTGATATTGATTGTTTTAATTGCTTCGTTTCCTATTCCTGTTTTAATTTATTCTATTTTCGCTACGTTTTTTCCTTTTCCTACTGTTCCTTTTACTTTGTTTTATACCATATGGTATTGTTTTTGAACCTTCTTGCTCGTTGTATTTGTCGCTAACGCTCCACCGGTACCTTTTCTTTGCACTTTTCCTTACCAACTTGTTGGTTGTTCTTGGGTTTATGACCGTTTTCTCAT
>NZ_LVJI01000054.1 GCF_001637225.1 Paenibacillus antarcticus | reverse complement strand
TTACCATAGAAATCCCCTTTCTAAGTTAATTTATCATACATTAATAATTCAACACTCTACTAGACTAACCTGCCCGTTTTAGCCCACCCATAGTTTGCGATATTGATAAAGCATTCATGAAGTAAGCTAATCCTCATAGACAGAAAAAAATACATCGTTAAGAATCGCTTTCGCTTTCTTTAAGTTGCATGAATCCAACTTGTTGAGCATCACATTGATTTCGTTCATTTCCTCGGTAACCGTTAAAAAACGAAGATCCTTACCAGTGTCTGGTTCTATATTAGTTGGCGCATTCTGCTGACTGGATGCGGTTGATTCTCCGATTGTCTCCGTATGAATCCATGATGAATGTAATACTTCGCGAAGTGCACTGACGAGAAATTGCATTTCATCTTCGGTATACCGTTGTAAGAAACGATTGGCACCGAGATCTATTTGATGATGGAGGGCTTGATGCAAACAGAAAATCTCTTTGCCTAATGATGTGGTACGGAACAGAATTTCTTTTTTGTTATCCGGAAGATATTCAATAATAATGATTTGTTTATCAATCAGTTTTCTCGTTATTTTGGAGACACTCCCCTTGGAAATGCCGAATTGCTTCGAAATAGTAATGCCGTTTACTGGTTCAAGCTTGCCAATCGCATCCAGGACATGCAGCATTAAAACAGTCATTTCTTTCATCAAATCTGCAACAATGGGATTAGGACTATTCTGGATCATCCACTGTTTTTCTTCGTCGTCCTCCGATTGGAATCTACGCTGTATAGCATTCACAATTTCCAAGAATTCCTTAATTAAGTGATATTTATTTTGCTTTTCCATTGAATAATTGATCATTAATTTCTCCTTCGATGGATTGATTGTACTAGTATATCAAAGAAAAAATTACAATTAAAGTTTCCTTGAAACAATATTGACAAACTAATGATCCTCATTCATTATTGTTTCTAGTAAACATATAGTTTCTAGGAAACTAAATTATGAAGAGCAGCTACCAATGAAAGTTATCATTATCTTTAAGAATTGGAAGTTTATCCACTTGACTAAACACTACGACATCGATGTACTCGTCGTCGGAGCCGGTCCGACCGGTTCCACGCTGGCAGCGGATCTACTAAGGCGTGGAATTAGAGTCCGATTGGTCGACAAAGCCCCTCACGCATTCAAGGGATCTCGTGCCAAGGGAGTCCAACCGCGCACCCAAGAGGTCTTCGGAGACCACGGCGTACTGGGCGAAGCGCTCGCGGAGGGAGGCCAATACCCGCGGCTGGGAGCTTTCGACAAGATGACTAGTACGATTACCCCGCCACGGTCAAGTGCTGCCCAGTGGATTTAAGGACTACGTAATACATTTAGCATAGTACGCCGAAAGTGCTAGTACCGCTGTCACGATCTGGGCTCATCTCGCGAGTAGAGCTCCGCAATGCCGCAAACTTCCTTTGAGTTTTTTTGTTGAACCCAAGAATATAAAATAACCGCTTGCGATAGTCGCATAGCGGTTATTTCTTTACAATCAGTAGTTTACCGCACAATTATCTTCCAAGCCGATCAAGTGGGTCGTTTAAGCAGTATGACACCAGTAACCAGACAGTTCTTTAAACTTATTATGAGTGAATCACCATTCCAATTTTTTTTGTTTTGTAATATTAAGCTATATTACGTGTCAGCCGCATTTCACCCATATTTTATCATCATTGAGATGTATTTCTTATAACACAAGCTGTAAATAATTTGAATGGAATTCTCAGAAAAAAAGGAATAAATAAAGGGCGAGCAGGAAATCTTAATTCGGTATCTTCACTAATTGACGGACCATGGAGGCTGACCTAATGGTAAAGTTTATCTTATTGGCAGTAGTATTACTGGTGACAGGCTGTACGACCAATAACAATGTGACGCAAAAGCAAGTGACACCTAAGCAAACAAGAATATCAAATCATACTCATACTGCTGCACCAACTCCTGTCATAACACAGGTATCATCAACAGCAACAGCTACATCGAAGATTACAACAAAAGAAGTACAAAACGGATATCCTTCGGATTTATTGGGTCTGATTCAAACACCAACCGGAAATCCAACAAACCAGCAACCGAACGGAAATTCTGGAGAAAAAGTCCCGACAAGTCCAACAGGACAGGCACAGGAGGGTAAGAAGGATTCATCCCAATTCGCGGAGCAGGTTCTGGATTTAGTAAATCAAGAAAGATCCAAAGCAGGATTAGGTTCCCTGAGTATGAGTGAAGAATTGTCAAAAATGGCTATGGTCAAGGCACAGGACATGTACAACAACAATTATTTTGATCATAATTCCCCAACACATGGATCTCCCTTCGATATGATGAAGGAGTTTGGGATCACATACAATTCAGCTGGAGAAAACATTGCTAAGGGGCAAACAACCCCTACCCAGGTTATGAACGAATGGATGAACAGTCCAGGGCACAAAGCAAATATACTGAATAGTAGTTATACCCATATAGGTATTTCTTTTTATAACAATGAATGGGTCCAAGAATTTACTGGATAATACCAATAAATTGTTCGTTTTTTAAATTTTAGTTAGATAGTGTGAAATCTACGCAGCGAACCAGACCTCAGACCCCTAAATTCTGTAAGTCTGGTTTAATGGCTGCACCTGTGATGGACCGCCAGTTCGAAGCATGATAACACAACACATAGTAACATTCGGATGGATGAAAGATGAAAGTTCCGATTGTATATCATCCCCTATCGTGAGTGCCCCCGATTTCTCTATCGAAGGTAGTGCAAATATTTTCCTACGTTGTCGATCCTTTTTCCAAACCAGATCCATTATTCGAGAAAGATTCTTGCATGGCATTTTCCCAATTAAAAGCCTCTTCGATACGACAATGATGAAGTGAATTGAAGTTACTGCTAGAGAAAAGGAAGAACAGGGTAACCCCCTTTTATCTATGACAGGTTTCATTCATCTAATGCCTTCCATTTTGACAGAGGCTCTTTCTTGAAGCATTCAGTCATTACAATATTTCGATATACCCTTCTGTTCCATTTACGCGAATTCGTTGCCCATCTTTTATCAGTACGGTAGCATTCTCCACACCGACAACTGCTGGCAAGCCATATTCACGTGCAATAACTGCCCCATGGGTCATCAATCCACCAACTTCGGTGACTAGACCTTTAATGGATACAAATAATGTTGTCCAGCTAGGGTCAGTGAATGAGGTAACTAATATATCTCCATCTTCCAGATCAGCATCTTCCATGTTTAAGATAACACGTGCTAGTCCCTCTATAACGCCGGAAGAAACAGGAAGACCTACAATAGCTTCGGATGGGAGATTTTCTCGTTTGTACTCACCTGCAATGATTTCACCATCAGACGTGATAACACGTGGAGGGGTTAGTTTATCATATAATTTGTACTCGTCTTTTCGTTCGCTGATAATCTGGTAATCCAGTTTATTTGTGCGTACGACTTCGCGAAGCTCTTCAAAGGTGAGATAGTATAAATCTTCTTTTTCATAAATAACGCCCGCTTGCACAAGTTGTTCAGCTTCCTTAAGTAAAGCCTGCTTATAAACGAAGTAGCGATTAATCATACCGTATTTGGGATATTCGCGATACCCGATGAAATTCCGGATGATGTCGATCATTTGTTTTGTTTCTTTGGCTTTTTGCTCACCTTCCGGTAATTGCATCAATCGATCTAATAACTCTTGTTCTTTATTCAAAGCTTCCTGTCGCCCTTGCTCAAATTTCTGATGGCTAGCATTAGGTTCAAAGTTTCTGATGTTACTGAGAATCATCGGGATAAGTGTAGTTGGTTTTTCAGTCCAACGCGTTTTAGTAATATCGATTTCTCCACTACATCGCATTCCGTATTTGCCCAGATAAGCATAGATAGCGTCTTGGGTTTCCTGTCCACCATCAAACTTAACCAGTTCATCCAAAAAGTTATCATCTTTAACATGTTGTAAATAATCTATAACCTCTGGATAAGGACGAATCACATCAGCGACATTGAGTAGTGCTAGACCCATTTCCGAAGTAATATTGTTTGGTACGGATTGAGAAATCATATCTGCTGCATTTTTTTCACCCAGCCACTTCTCCATGTTTTCATTGATCCATGAGGAAGCATCCATAGCAACCATAATCAGACCGAGACTTTGTGGGTCAAATAGAATCTTCTTTAATTGCTGAATATCTTCTAGAATAAAATCAATTAAAACTAATCCTGATTTCGTTTGGATGTTTTGTTGTAAATCTTCTATTGATGTTTGATTACTCTGAATTAGATCACTAACGATTGTCGGATCGTATTCGATTTGTGTTTGAGAACCCGAAGACGACATATCTTTATTGCTTTTATTGGGACTTGGTGCTTTTTCAGCATCTTTTGATGATTTTATGAAATCTGCTCGCCCTATGACGGTCAAGAGTGCGTCTTTGATGAGCGGATCGGATTTACCCAAGGCATCAATTATCATTGTACTGCTGACAGGTGAAGCTAGCATTTGTGTGACATCAACAAACAACCTCCCACCAGCTTTACGCATGGGTGCAGGAGTCGTTAACAGGTAAAAGGACAATCCTAATGGTTTCATGGTGTCGGTCATCATTTGTTGATGTCCAACAGATACGTACACGTGATTTTCTTGATCATTCACTTCAGGGATCGGGTATAAAGTAGTGATTGGCCGACTCTGGACAATATAAAATGTGCCATCAACCAAGCACCATTCGATGTCCTGGGGGCAACCAAAATAAGCTTCGATCTGTCTTCCGATGCGTGATAGTTGTAAAATTTGTTGATCAGTAAGTGTTTGAGTCTTCTGCTGATCAGGATCGATCTGGCGTGTCTCTGTTCCACCTTCTTGTAGTCCATAGATAGCCAACCTCTTGGTTGCTATCATCTTATCGATGATTTTCTCTTCCTGTACTTTATAACAATCCGCAGAGACCAAGCCAGAGACCAGTGCTTCTCCAAGTCCATAACTGGCATCGATGGATAGCAGCTTTCGGTTAGAAGTCATCGGATCAGCGGTAAATAAAATCCCTGCAGCCTGTGGGAAAACCATTCTTTGAATGATAACAGATAAATACACTTGACTGTGGTCAAATCCATTTTGCATACGGTAGATTACCGCGCGATCCGTAAATAAGGAAGACCAACATTTGCTGATATGCAGCAAGGTGGCATCGACGCCGATGATATTTAAATAAGTGTCATATTGACCAGCAAAAGAGGCATGTGGTAAATCTTCAGCAGTTGCACTAGAGCGCACTGCATAGCCATGTTCATTTCCGAACTGGGAGAGATAGCGAGTAACTGCTGTCACAACATCGGAAGGAATTTCTAATTCCATAATGATTTGTCGAATCTTCCTGCTGATTTCACCAATTTGATCTCGATCATCTGCTTGCAACATTGTTAGTCGATTGAGCAAAGCATGATACGTTTCCTTTTGTTCGAGGGCTTTTTGAAACCCCACTGTTGTAACACAAAATCCTTCTGGTACTTGTATTCCTTCTATTTTTGATAATACCCCTAAATTTAACCCTTTGCCTCCAACGAGCAAAAGCTGCGTTTTTTCCACTTCCTGAAACCCGAGAACCAAAGTGCTCATTCAATATCGCTCCTAACCATTAAATTGAGAAAAAATTTGACATGGATTCACCAGCATGATACAATCAAATTGTAAGTCTATTTAACTTATTTGAGTCGTGAACCGATTATATCATCGTGTCTATTTATATGCAATATAAAAGAACCTGATAAGTTTTATCAGGTTCTTTTTTGATTTCCCGCTATATTTTTTTTCACATCAAAAACCATGGTTGAGCTACATGCCTTGGAATGTATTGTTCTCTACGGTCCTATGCAGTAGCCTAAGATAATCCTGGGAATGTTAATGGAGCCGGAGTATCTTCAACGCAGCTCTCTTTTCTCTCTTCTATCATTAGTATCACTCTCCCCTAATCTTCTCAACCCCTTCAAATTGCTGTATCAAAGAGATTTTGGGGTTAGATCCAAACTAAAGGACTGAACTTGGAATGGTATTGAATAGTTTTCTGCCACCATATCACATATATCCATATTGAAGTCTCACTACTGTCTTTTTTAACATGTGGGGCTGAATCAATTTGTCTTCGTTGGTATGCACTTACTTATTACATATCATATATTAATGCTGTCTTTTTCAAGTATAATATAACCAGATTGACTATCTAAACAAATATAGAGGAGTAACTTCACATCATGATCAAACGACTTACTGCACTATTTTCGATTCCCTCATATGCCTTACTTTTTTTATGTATGTTACTGCAGGGAATGGGTATTTCACTCAGCGCACCTTTTTTATCCATTTATTTCACGGATCAGCTTGGAGTATCTGTTGGGATGTTTGGTATTTTTCTATCCGTCACGTTAATTGCCGGGATATGGATCAGTACGCTAATCGGGAGACGTTCTGACCTCGGCTTGAATCGAAAAAACATTTACCTTGTCGCTACACTCTGCAATACTCTGGCTTACAGCGGATACTTGCTCATCCAAGATTTCACGATCTTGTTCATCTACATGACTGTGTTTACTGCCCTCGGTGCACCAGGAATGGCTCAATTGTTTGCCATTTCTAGAGAAGCAGTGAATAAGAGTAATTTTACTGAGCATGCGTTTGCTAATTCTACCTTGCGTTCTGCTTTCTCGCTCGGCTTTATTACAGGCCCTTTAATAGGTACGCTACTATAGGTACGCTACTAATCGCTGCTGTAGGATTTAAGGGTATTTTCTCGGGTACGATCGGAGTTTTCCTGCTTGTTGCCTTACTTATGTTCCTATTTCTCAAATCAAATACAGAACTGAAAAGAAGTAATGTTGAAGTAAAAGTAAAAAATTTCCGGCTGAGTCAGAACCCTAATATTCTGCTTCCTTTTCTGATTTTGATACTCATGTATATAGCTCATTGGACGAGCACCATCAATACTGCCCTCTTTATTACAAACAATCTAGGGGGAACGACAAGCGATATCGGTCTAGTCAGCAGTATTTGTGCTGCGCTGGAAATTCCTTTTATGATTATGCTTGGTCTACTCAGTGCAAAGTACAGTAACCGAATATTGATGATGTGTGGGGCTATTCTAGGAGGCGTTTATTATCTTGTTGTCATTAACTCAGATGCGATGTGGCAGATGCTTGCAGCGCAAGTTCTGCTCGCCGTTTTTGTTGCCGTTATTTCAGCGATTGGCATTAGCTACATCCAGGATCTGCTTCCAAACATGCCTGGGTATGCATCCACACTCTTTTCTAACTCATCCACGATCGGTAGACTGATTGGTAGTCTTGTTGGTGGGGGATTAGCCAGTATTGTAGGTTACAGATATTCATTTGTGTTCTGTTTCGTACTTATCATTATTTCTATAGTCATGCTTGCGATAAGCGGACGTCACACTGTAAATGAACCACAAAAATTAGCTGTTTAATTAATTCTTTCTTGTATTTAAATCGCGTTATGCAATCCTGCCCAGTAGTAAAACAAAGTTAACTACATTACTTATTCTTCTCTCAGGTACTGTACCTTTTTGAAGATTATTGTAAGTACGAAGGCTAAGAAAGAAGACTGTCGGTAAATTTCGCCGACAGTCCTTCTCTTCCAAGCAGTATACTCCTCGTTCTATTCGCTGGACAATTCCTTGAGCGATTTGATTTTACCATGGGGATGCTGTTCTTGCTTTCGCGACTTCCAGGCAGCTTCTTTCCTTCTCTTCTGGTGAGCCATAACAGATATCCTCCTTTGGAAATTGAGATGTATACCACTTTCTTATTCTGTCATTCCTAGCCTCTGTTCATTCATAAATTGAATTCATTGGATTTTTGGTATTACTGGAATGATCCTTATGGTTTTTGCTGGAACGCTAGCCACAACAGTATTGGGCGGAACATCTTTCGTGACAATAGCACCGGCGGATACAATCGAGTTTTCTCCACTCGTAAAAGTAGAGCAACTGCAGCGACAGTTGCTCTACTTTCGTCTCCCATTTGTTTATTCAAATCTTCATCGACTTAAACTATTGTACCTGTTTCCTTTTTTGGATAACAACGGGTGCAGTGTGGCTGATAGATTCCCTCCTTAGTGGAAAGGCTGTTATAAGTGACTTGCCGTCATGGTCAGCCCTAATAAGGTATGGAAGGAAACCTTTCATATTATCTCAAGTGTGTAATCTACTGTTCAAAAAATTCTTTTTGCATATTCTACCACGCCAAGGACATCTGAAAGACCACCATGAATAAGCTCGACTGCCATAAAACTATCGTCCGAAACTTCGAATGGTGCTTCTATGCCATATTGACTGGCTTTTTTATAACCAAACTTCGGATAATATTTATCGTGACCCAAAACAATGGAACCTTTATAACCAAGCTGTGCTGCGATTTTGTGTCCTTCCATAATGAGTAGCTTCCCTATGCTCTTGTTTTGCATTTCTGGTAATACAGCAATAGGGGCAAGGGCAATCAGAGTTTGAGCACCCACTTTTATTTTTGTAAAAAGAATATGACCAACGATTTTATCCTCGTATTCTGCTACAAGAGACAATTCTGGAATATACTTCGCCGAATTCCTAAGCCTGTTTACCAAATTATGCTCATTATGGTCTGAATAGTCAGCATCTTCAAATGCTTTTTGTACTACATGGTAGACTTCGTTAACGTCTTCAATTTGTTCTTGTCTAATTATTATATTCATTGTTCAACCTCCTGATAGTTAATATGCCAGATACATAGCATAAAAACATAGCTATAAGCACTCATATCACCTCTGCTTCAAATTAATAACTACTATTATACTCCAAATTAGTTGAGCATAATTACCCCTATGGTTTCTCGGTTTGATAATCACTGATTTGAAAGCGTTAGGATCATTCTAGCGAAAGTACCGACACAACGTAGGCAGAATAGTGCATTTTAGCGTGACATCAATTTGCCTATCTTAAATTCTGCAATAAGCCGAATTTATATACTATCAAACTATTGATGTCCTTCATATAAAGGAAACTGAGACGTAATCTCACGTACACTTCCCAGTATCTGTATCTGTATCTGTATCTGTTTTTTAATAGTTGGACTATTTCTTTCATTTCTATAGGTCCCAATCCTCTCGCCGTCATAGCGGGTGTACCGAATCGAATGCCGCTTGTTACAATCGGACTTGCCGTATCATGAGGAATGGAATACAGTAAGCGTCTTTTATTAAAAGTAAATAAATAACGCGCCGGCGAGAGAATGATTATCTTCTCTACCAACACGTTATTTTGTAATTAATGAATGTTATGCTTCTTGAAATTACCGCCCTTAACTTCTGCTACATCATATACTACAACAAAGGCATTAGGGTCAATTTCATGAATGATTTCTTTTATTTTACTCTCTTCCAGACGGTTAATTATACAAGTGATTTCTTTAAATTGTTCATTGGAGTAGCCACCGTAAGCATCTGTATATGTTGCTCCGCGACCTAATCGGTCACGAATGGTTTCTACCATGATTTCGGGTTGATTTGTGATGATTTTAAATGTTTTGGAGCCGCTCAAACCTTCTTCAACAATATGAATTACTTTAGAAGCAATAAAGTATGCGATTGCTGACAGAATAGCCCCTTGTAGACCAAATACGGTTGAAACAACAATAAAGACAAACATATTTAAGAACAAGATTAGATCACTTGTCCCAAATGGTAATTTGCGCGAAAGTAGTACAGCTAACATATCGATCCCATCTATTGCCCCACCATTACGCAATGCTAACCCCATACCAAAACCGATGATAATACCCCCAACAACGGTAATTAACAATGTATCACCATGGATGATCGTTGGTATATGATGCATAAGACTAGTGCCAACTGCTAGAGAGGCAATACCGATAACTGAATAGATAGCAAAGCTCTTACCAATTTGCTTATATCCTAACCAAACAAAAGGGATGTTAATTACGGCTATCAGTAGCCCTAACGGTAATCCAAATAGGTTTGAACCAACGATACTCAGCCCTGTCACACCACCGTCTGAGACATTGTTGGGTATTAATACTGCTTCTAGCCCATATGCAGCTATAAGAGCCCCAATAATAATTAATAATACTCTTGAAAATATCTTCAGTTTATTCGATTTTTGTTGTCTCGTTCCATTCATTAAATTTCCCCGCTTCAAATTATTTTCCTTATCACTGGTAGTGACACACCTCTTTTTTCCACCACATAAAAGATCACTTGGATGAGAAGTCATAGAAAATAAGTCTATAACATGTATCACCTTGTTGGCAAATAGAATCACGGCATCTATATGGCTTTAAAATTAATTCCTATCCAGATTTTTGCATGCTCTAGCTAACTAGTAGAATGTCGCGAATTTGTAAAACACTATTTTGCTTAAACCATATTCGCTCATAATTTCGGCTGCTGCAATTTCAACTCTATTTTCTGAATTAATGAATATAAGACATTATTTTTGGTGATAACTGGAACTGGTGTGATTTAGAAACGAAGTTGCGAACATTCGACGAAAATCTTGTGGATCCTTCTATTAGTACGGCCGAATTATGCACGCTTTCAAGCGTTATCTCGCGGAGCCCAGTGGCGATCTAAGGAAATTAGAAGGAGCGAATCTGATGTGGGCTATAACCGGAATTATTGTCGTAACGGCTGCAATCGCGATGTTTGAAGTCCCCTCTCTTTGGAAGAAGAAATGGATAAAGGAACTGGGGGTATTTTCTATACTTCTACTTTTTGGAACAGGACTAAGCATCGCGATCAGTTTGCGTGTCAATATTCCGAACCCGCTAGAATGGATTACTTTCGTATATAAACCGCTCAGTGAGGCTTTATTCGGTCTATTAAATTCTTGGGGAGGTGAATAAGGGGCATGTTTAAACACATCAAAATATCATATCATCAATTTATGGTATTAGTGTTCTTCTTTACGATTGGTGGGGCCATCATATTTATTCCATCATTAACTGATAGTGCAAAACAAGATACTTGGATAGGGTATATCATTGGGTCAGGAATCGGACTATTGTTTGTATTATTATATAACAAGCTAGGAAGTTATTTTCCTAATATGACCATCATCGAATATAGCGAGAAAATATTGGGAAAGTGGCTCGGGAAAACGGTTTCATTTTTATATTTCACATACTTTTTTCATTGCACTGCTTATTTCCTTCGACAACTAGGTGATTTTATTAATATATATATCCTAACGCAGACTCCGATAGTAGCCATCTATATTATCTTTTTCCTAATTATTATCATGGGAGTGCGTATTGGACTTGAACCTTTTGCTAGAGCTTCTGAAATTTTTTATCCTTTAATCCTATTGCTTTTATTTATTTTCATTATTTTTATTTCTCCTCAAATACAATTCACTAATATACAACCTATACTAGAAAATATAAATAAATTACCTGTTACTATATATTATTCTCTCGATTCTCCTTATTTGCAACTAGTGACGTTCTTAATGCTATTCCCTTTTGTAATCCAATTTAAAAAAACTAAAAAATCTTTTATCTTAGGAACACTGATTGGCTCCATTTTTTTATCTTTAATCATATTATTAAGTACTCTAGTTCTAGGAGTTTATCATTCATCGAATCTACATTACGCAACTTATATTCTAGCTCAAAAAATAAATATAGGAAATATTATACAACGGATAGAAGTAATAATAGCACTTATATGGTTAGTGGCGTTATATTTCAAGACGACAATTTTCTTTTATGCAGCAAACCTTAGCCTCGCACAAATATTAAACTTAAAGGATTATCGTCCTTTAACTTTCCCCCTAGGAATCCTTTCAATTATCTACGCTATTGTCAGTGTTACGAATATCGCCTCTTTTAAAGTTTATGAAGCAAACATTACGACATTACATCACTTAACTTTCGGACTATTTTTCCCTTTAATATTGTTAATAATATCCAAATTAAAAAAAACCAACAAAGATTTGTCTAAGATAAAACACTAGTGTTGCTTTTCTTACATATTCTAATGGAAACGAGAAAAGGTGGCTATCGATGACGGAAATACAAATAGTATCTGTGCCGCTTCATTGAATATTAGAGCCGAGCTCTGTTTCCGGCATCGACCCTGACTATAAAACAATAGCAATGAAATAAAAATATCCCTACATGAATTTTGAATAACCATGTCTTGGACACTTTTATATGCACTACAATACTTAATGTGCACCACAAATGATAGACATCTAGTCTAAGAAAAGCATCTTTAGATGCATGAATGAAAGTCACTTACAATAGCCATGTTTTCTGTAAGGAGCGGGTTCTTTGTTTCGTCAATAAGTACGGTCTTATTCGAACTATCCTTGAACACATTTACGAAGCGTCTCCTCGATTGATTCGCGAATATCATATACATTATATTTGAGAATTGGCATGGTCTCTTTTGAATCAAGATAGGCATCTCGATTCTGGATCTGTGCCATCATGCTCATGTGAACACCCTGCTCTTTACCCGCTTCAGCGTTCTTTGCATCTATTTGCTCCATAACGGGCTTCATCTGCTCGAGTGGCACAACCTTTATCGTACTATCTTTCTGCCCCAGTGCATCCAACACCATTTGGTGGAACTCGCTATGCTTCATATTCATGCCACAAATGGAATATTTGCCACCATGTTCACCGTATTCCATCGCCCCAATGGTCGCTTCTGCAACCTGCTGCGCTGTGACCATTGCTGTACCTCCTCCAAGTACCGAAACGACCTTCTGATCTTTCAGTCTATTTACAAACATGGTCCAGAGCGGCATTCGGCCTGGCATTACACCGAAAATATATGGCAAACGAATACTCATAACATCCATGCCTCCCTCTCCTTCCATACATGCTACTTCCTCTTGTAGCATTCGAGAACGGGGATAGGCATTATCTTTCAAGGAAATATCGGACCACTCTTCCGCAAAATGTGCAAAGTACGAACTCAGCAATACAAACTTTTTCACACCTGCTTGTTTAGCAATTCTGGCGATACGCTGTGTAGGAAGTACGTTTGCCTCATAGAAAAATTTCACCGCTGGAGCCTCAGGTAGCGTCCGTTCATCTGCTCCAGCAGCATATACAAATCCATCGACGCCCTTCAACATCTCTTGGATATCTTCATCTGACATGTCATTGATATTTTCTACTCTGTACTCGACTTCACGAGGCAAAAGATCCTCTGTTGGCATGGAGTGCCGTGATATAGTTGATACTTTATAGTTCCGTTTTAATAATTCTTTAATCGTGAAATAGCCTAGAAATCCAGTCCCACCTAATACGAATACTTTCTTCATGAAGTCCATCTCCTATGCAGTTAGTCAGGAATGATCCAATTAAAATCTACTTTCCCTTCTTTCTTTTACCCATTGTGGACATAAGAAAAACTATTTTCAAATCATCAATCATTCATCCTTCTATACCTTAACCTTATTTTGTAATCTCACTTTCTGTTACCCATTTATGATTTTTAACTACTTCCCCACCGGTAGTAGGTGTGTAATCCACCATATATACAGTTGTTTGTTCAGCTGAATCAATTGAAGCCTTTGCTCCATTCATGCCATCCATATGTCTGCCTTCAAGACAACTTGATCTCCTTGTTTGTATGGTTCAGCGTTATTATCTTTTATTTCCTCTTGTATCACCCATTTATGATTGGTTACTTTCTCACCACCATTAGTAGGCGTATACGATACCACATAGGCTGTTGTGCTATAGGCTCCCACTACCGTTCCTTTCGCTCCATTCATTCCTTCCATATGATCAGAATGAATCGTTACTTGATCTCCCACCTTAAATGTTGGATTCTCTGCTTTTTTCATATCAGATGATACTTCTCCTGAACTAGAATGATTCATATCACTCATCTCCTTATTATTTTGATTCGATTTGTTCGAACTTGTGCTTGTCCCACAGGCGCTTAAAGATAGAGCAACGACAGCAACGACACTTATCATGGCTAATTGTTTTTTCATTTTTTTAATACACTCCTAGTTCATTTATTGAAATTACTTTAATTTTTTATTTTAAGATAGAAGTAATTTTTCGATAGATGCTTATGGATTTATATTTATTTAGCTTCGTACGAAAATAGTATACCCCCCTATAGTATTTATAGTCAATCTATACTTAGTGTACCTCCCTAGTCTATATTTTGAATCAATAAAAAAAGAATTATCGCTAATTCTCCTCAACAACATAATTCAAATGATATATATGCTAACAAAAAGGCAAGTGGAACGACTGCAGAAGCAGCCATTCCACTTGCCCAATATACGTGTAACCATTAAGTCTTTTCCTTACAATTTGCGATCCCAGAATCGATGCGCGGCTACCGCTTCCACGAATTTATTCTCAAATCCTGAAAGCTTGTCCTTAGAGGTCGCAGTCACTATACCTGGTGCATTAAGATCTTCCTCCGCTAACGCCTTTTGAAGGAAAGCTACTCCTTCATTCACTGCTCCGATCGGTTTAAAGTGCTTGTAAGCTTCCCGCACAAAATCTTTAGCATCAGATTCGGATGCAATTAGGTTTACACTTTCTTTTCCACCCGCGATATAAATAGCATCAAATAATAAAGAATCACTGGTTAGGAACGTGTGCAATGCCTCGATTTCCTTACCACCTTGTCCAGCAATGGGACCGAGTCTGTCACTAACCACTTCTGCCGTTACTCCTGCTTCCTCTAGAGCCTTGATGACATCGGTTGTTGTTTGATCAAAACCTGCACCTGCAATGATAGCAACTTTACGAGTCTTCGCAGAGAATATCGTATTCATCATACTGAGCGCCGGAGAATCAGTCGGAGTAGGATTTTTGCTTTGTTTCACTTCTTCTGGGAGCTGAGCTCCTATCTTAGGTGCTACATCTGCGGCAAGCTTCGGATCAATGTTCATCAACAGATTAATAACTGACTGACGGACATCCATACGCTGAACTTTGCCAAGCTCAAATTGGAACGCACTTGTGATATGTTTCTTCTCAACGGCAGACATACTGTTCCAGAACATTGTAGCTTGACTGTAGAAGTCTTTGAAGCTATCGCTTCTTGCTTGCACTTTCCGGCCATCTACTTTCTCTGCGTAATGCTGATAACCGCCTTCTTGTGGAGTGGATGTAGATGGACTGTTTCCCGCAATACCGTTACGGTGATAGCTGACCGGTCCTTGATTCACTGTCATCCGGTGCATGCCATCACGCTGATTATTGTGTACAGGTGCGATAGGACGGTTAATTGGGATTTCAGCAAAATTTGGTCCCCCAAGTCTGGAGATCTGAGTATCCGTGTATGAGAACAATCGGCCTTGAAGCAACGGGTCATTGGAGAAATCAATACCTGGTACAACATGTCCTGGATGGAACGCAATTTGCTCTGTTTCAGCAAAGAAATTGTCTGTATTACGAGTTAACGTCATTTTACCTACTTTACGAACAGGTACAATTTCTTCTGGCCAGAGTTTAGTAGGATCTAGAATATCGAAGTCAAAATTAAACTCATCTTCTTCGTTAATGATCTGAAGACCAAATTCAAATTCCGGATAATTACCGGTTTCAATGGCATTCCATAAATCGCGGCGATGGAAGTCTGGGTCTTTACCTGCAATCTTCTGGTTCTCATCCCACACCAAGGAGTGGACACCAAGCACAGGTTTCCAATGGAATTTGACAAAGTGAGCTTTTCCTTCCTCATTTACGAGCCTAAAGGTATGTACACCAAAGCCCTCCATCATGCGGAAACTGCGCGGCAAAGCCCGATCAGACATCGACCACATCATCATGTGAGCTGTCTCCGGATTATTCGCCATGAAGTCCCAGAATGTATCGTGCGCGGAAGAAGCTTGAGGAACTTCATTATGAGGTTCCGGTTTTACTGCATGGATAAAGTCAGGAAATTTAATGGCATCCTGAATGAAAAATACAGGCATATTGTTACCGACAAGGTCGTAGTTTCCTTCTTCTGTATAAAACTTGGTCGAGAATCCACGTACATCTCGCACCGTATCTGCAGATCCACGGGATCCCGCTACTGTTGAGAAGCGCACGAAGACGGGCGTTTTCACAGATGGATCTTGCAAGAAACCAGCTTTCGTAATGGATGTAAGCGGTTCATAGACTTGGAAGTAACCATGAGCGCCAAAACCACGAGCATGCACGATCCGTTCTGGAATCCGCTCATGGTCGAAATGCGTCATTTTTTCACGGAAATGAAAATCCTCCATCAAAGTCGGACCACGTTCTCCCGCTTTCAAAGAAAATTCATCATCTGATACCTTTAATCCCTGGTTAGTCGTTAATTTTTGCCCTTCATTATCCACTCGAAAAGAGTCGAGTTGCTCCTCTTTTGCATCTTTTTTCATGTGCTTATCTTCCTTACTCATTCTCTATTCCTCCTCAAAATCTATTTCCATATCATCAAAATGGTAATCCAATTTATCGTTAATCAATTCTTTATTTTAGTACCCTGTCAAACACAGAATTAAACACTTCTTCATCAAGAATCTGACCCGATTCACGAAAAGTGACATTTGTGCTTTTCTAGAAAAAAAAGGAAGCAAGGCAAGGATAATTACATCCTTGCCTTGCTTCCTCTCATGTTGGTATTGCAACTTTCGGGTTCTGCTTTGACATGTATTCATTAATTCTTCTGAATGGATAGGTTACTACTCTCCTTCTTTATCAAACGAATTGAAGGATCATTAATCTACTTTGACTCCTTGAGAAATTGCAAACAATACCGTTTGCTCTCTATCCATTCGCATACCTGAAACGGTGAATGTTCTAAAATCCACACCTTCCAGCTTAGCCCCCCTCACATCAGTACCCTCTAACTTCGCTTTTGCCAATATCGCCATTGTCAGATCAGACTCTCTTAAATCCGCTTTTTCTAAATTACTCCCTGACAAATCTGCTTCAAAGAATTTAATCCCACGTAAGTCCTGCTTAACTAATCTGGCATGCCTTAAATTTGTATACGACCAATCGCCTTGAACAATGGTGATCCCATCCATATTTGAGCCGGAGAAATCAGAACCCGTCATTTTACATATTTCAAATTTCGAAACAAAAAGATTTGCTCCATTAAAGTTACAATTCACAAATGCAGTTTCTTTATGAATGGAGCCATTAAGCGATGCTCCGCGAAAATCACACTCGATGAATCGGCAGTTGGTGGTGTTAATCTCCTCTAGTGATCCATTTGAAAATGAGCAACGATTAAATGTACAGCCAACTAGGTCGCTATACCTTAAATCTTGTGTACCAAAGTTTATTTCCGAAAATTCCTTATTGCTATGCTGAAACATTTAAATGCCTCCTAAGTAGAGTTTGTTAGACTTCCGACTCTTTCTATGTGAAATCACTTTTTTTAATATACCACACGGGTGTCAAGTACCTGCATGATATCAACTGAAAGTCAATCTAGATATTTTTTTATATAACCTGATATGAAACCGGAATATGTAAAAAATGACCGTCGAGAATGTAACGGTTCTCGACGGTCGCTAATATAGGCTTATTCATTTCGACTTCATTTCCTGTTACTCTTCTATTAAGTCAATCTCTGTTGAAGTATAACGGCTAGATCTTCAGCTGTTTCCCAAACAACTGGACGTATATCTTTTATTTGAATGAAAAGTTTATCAGCATCTCTTCTGTTCACAGTCCATATCACTGGGATATTCAAACCTAGCGCATATCCCGCCGTAAAATACACCTCAGGGGATTGTCCGGTTAAATCTGCGATAATCAGTTTACTATTCGAGATAAGTTCTAAGGAATACTTTTCGCGATTATGAGCTTTCGTATGTGTAAGCAATCGCGGTTGATAACCACACTGCTCGATTTTAGGTAACAACCTATCCTGCCACACTGTGCGCAAATCCTCCTCTTCCGAGATGAGAACAACGCATGGTTTTAATTTTTTTCTTCCGGCGCTTGCGGCGGCTTCACGCCATCCCTTTTCCGTAAGCTTAAAGTTCATGCCTTCCCTGATAAGAAATTTTTCATTACTCAGCTTATCAATGATATATACCAGTTCTTGCAGATTGAGTGAATACGTTAGGTTATAACTTCTGGCGAGTGGCTGAATAACAACCGATTCTCCCGGGCCTTCGGAATGTCTGTACAAATATTGCAGTAGACGGTTTCCTTTATCTTCAATGGTTACAGGAATGTTCGGAGAATTTGTAATGGATTCCAAATCGTCGACCGATAGAATGATCTTTTCATCACAATCTGTCAGCTCCCGGATATATGCCGATACTAAATGAAGCATGTTGCGTTTCTTTTGATGAGGGAACGAATGAATAGGTTCGTAGCTGTCTCTCAGTAGGCTATAGAACCCGCCGGGTGAACAGGAACAACCTAGATATCTATCGTAATCGCCTTCAGGTTGAATGGAGACAATCTCATCGCAGAACAAACAGTGTTTCTTAATCATGACAACTTACCACCTCTTATCAATTGGTATCCTCTACCTTACCAAGGTTTTTTGGAAAAGTAGACCAACAGATATTTCCATAAGCACGTGAAAAGGACCAATGAAATGTTGTAACTTCTGTTCCTATAGCTATCATAACACTTGCAATATCATGACCTAGTACCATTGGAAAAACACCCCATCCGACTCATCGTAAGCATTGTACACACGTTTGTCAGTGGCCTGAATCAAAGTTTTTAACGGCAATCAAAGTTTGTGCTTTTACCTGTTTGGAAGTAGACTAATAAGGATAGATTTTAAAAATGTTAATATTTTCATCGAAATGGGGATCAATAATGTCATCTAGTGTCATTGACATACTACAGCTTGAGTATCAACGTTTTTCAACAAAAGAAAAGGAAATTGCTGATTATGTCATGCGCAATAAATCATCCATCAACAATATCAATATCAGGGATTTAGCGGCTAATACCAACGCTTCCATGTCAACCATTACTCGGTTTTGTAGAAAAGTAGGTTGTGATACCTTTGTCGACTTTAAAATTCGGCTTAACCGAGAAGTTCAGCAACCTCGTAACGACACCAATATTTTTATGAAAACACAAAATCTTTACAATAATGTCGTGAATGCGACCGCGGAAATGCTGGATACCAGCAGAATCGAACAAGTTGTCCAGTTCATTAAGGAAGCTCGGAGAATTTACGTTTATGGTCTAGGAAGTTCGGGGCTTTCTGGCTTAGAGTTCAAATACAGACTAACCCGGATGGATATAATAATCGATGCGGTGACAGATTCGCACATGATGATGATGAGTGCTACCCTTCTCGGCCAAGACGATCTTGTCATTGGTTTGTCCAATTCAGGACGAACCACAGAAGTCAGCAATGCATTAATTGCGGCGAAAAATAGAGGCGCCAAAATCGTTGGAATCACTAATTTCGATCATACACCCCTATCTGAAATTTCAGATGTTTGTATTTTCACACCGGAGATTGGACGTTCCGGAGATGTTAACTTCATCAATAGCCAACTAGCCATCATTTATATATTAGACGTAATTTCGCTTCTATTGCTCGAAGATTCACATTTGCTCAAAGCACGGCAACAAACGTTACAAGCCCTTTATTCAGCTGAATAAAAAAACAGCCAACTATAAGTGAGTTGGCTGTTTTTTATGGATTAGTCCCTTATTATTTGTTAGAAGGAGCCAGCTGCCGCAATTTTGAAATCTCCGAGACAAAACGCTCCGTAATTTGCATTGGACGAGTAATAGCTCCACCAACTACAACACAGTAGACTCCAGCTTCAAAGCAGGTTGCCGCCATCTCTGGGGTCATAATATTTCCTTCAGCAACAACAGGTGTATTCACATTAGAGATGATCTCTTTTAATGCTGCAAATTGATCATCGTACAGCTTAAGTCCTGCTGTCTCCTCTGTATATCCTACTAATGTAGTGGAAATAAGATCAAAGCCAAGCCTTTCTGCATTTATTGCTTCCTGTTTTGTCGAGATATCTGCCATTATTAAAATTTGTGGATGTTTGGTACGAATTTCATTGACGAATTCATCCAGCGTTTTGCCGTCCGGCCGTGCACGCAAAGTTGCATCAACAGCAATGATTTCCGCATTAACCTCAGCAAGTTCATCCACTTCCCGAATCGTTGGTGTAATAAATACAGGGTTTGTTCCATAATTTCTTTTCACAATCCCAATCACTGGAAGATCAACCTGTTCCTTGATTTCTTTCACATCAACAGCTGTATTTGCTCTTATGCCTATCGCTCCGCCTTCTCTTGCCGCGAGTGCCATTCTTCCCATAATAAATGAACTATGAAGCGGTTCATGTTCTAAAGCCTGACATGATACTACGAGACCGTCTTTTAAACCTAATTTGTCTAAATTCATTGCATTCACTCCGTTTCCATATATTCTTCAATTTCATTCTTAATTACCGTTACCTGAGGTCCGTAAATGACCTGCACTCCGCTACCAACTAGAAGAACTGCTTTGGCACCCGTAGCTACAAGTGCATCTTTTTCTACTTTATCTATATCCATTACCGATACACGAAGCCGCGTTGCACAACAATCTAAATCCTTAATATTGTCTACACCGCCAAGTCCATTCACAATGGCGATCGAACGCGCCGCTCCTGTTTTTGGTGAGTCATTCGTATTTTTACTTGTTACATCTGGTTCAGATTGTATCTTTTCCTCACGTCCTGGCGTTTTTAGCTTGAGTTTAACGATCAAGAATCGGAAGGTAAAGTAATAAAGGAAGAACCAAACGATTCCTATAATAGGGACTAGAATCCAGTTTGTTTTCGCATTGCCCTGGAGTATTCCATATAAAATAAAGTCGATTAATCCTCCTGAAAAGGTTTGTCCAATTGTTATTTCAAAAATATGCGTAAGCATAAAGGCTAATCCATCAAATATAGCATGAATCACATATAGTACTGGAGCTATAAACAAGAATGAAAATTCTAATGGCTCCGTAATTCCTGTCAAGAACGATGTGAGTGCGGCAGATAACATAAGACCGCCAACTACCTTTTTATGTTGGGGTTTAGCCGTATGATAAATTGCTAGTGCGGCACCAAGCAAACCAAACATCATCGTTATAAAACGTCCCGACATAAATCTTGATGTACCGGAGTAGAACTTCTCGGTTAAAGGATCTCCTAATTGTGCAAAGAAAATATTCTGTGTTCCTTCGTAAACCTTGCCCCCGATTTCTAGCGTGCCTCCTAGGCCCGTTTGCCAGAAAGGAAGATAAAAGATGTGATGCAACCCAAGCGGTCCAAGCATCCTTAAGGCAAATCCATAAAAAAATGTTCCTAAATACCCGGTTCTATCGACCAAACTGCCAAGCTGCGCTATTCCGAGTTGGACTGTTGGCCAAATCAAAAATAATATAGCACCGATAAAGATGGCAGCAAAAGATGAAACAATAGGAATGAATCGAGATCCACCAAAAAAACCAAGGAATTGGGGCAGCTCTATCTTATTGTATCGATTATGAAGCCATGCTGTAACCAGTCCTACCAGAATACCACCAAGAACACCGGTCTGCAGAGATTGAATTCCTAACACCATGCCTTGGCCCGCGCTTGCTAAGTTTTCCCCCGCAAGTGTTCCCGAATTGATCAACATGGCATTAATGGTTGCATTCATTACTAAATAGGCTATACCTGCTGCTAATGCAGCCGTTCCTTTATCTGCCCTAGCCAGTCCCACTGCAACACCAATAGCAAATATCAGTGCTAAGTTATCAAACACAATACTTCCCGCACTACTCATAACCGTAAATATTTGCTGTAACCAGGTTACTTGCAAAAATGGGTACGATGCAACCGTATTGGCATTGGACAAAGCACCTCCAATCCCAAGTAATAGACCCGCTGCAGGTAAAACTGCAATCGGGAGCATAAACGATTTACCAAACTTCTGAGCCTGTTCAAAAAACTTTTTCACTTTGGTGACCACCTTTCTAAAACTATTTTCACTATAATGATAGTTATGAAAATGGTTCTCGTCAATATAAATTTTAAATCGCTTACAATACCTTGCCCATCGGCTATGAATAATTATTATTGCCCATTCGGCTAACTAAATATGTTCTTATCCTTAAAGTCTTGGCAAAAACGTATTGTTAAATCATAAAAACGCGATAAAGACGGATTATTATGCGTTCCCGCCTGCATGTTTATGCCAATTATTTCGTGCCCCTGGCTCAAACAGCACATCAAGCATCCCTTTAAAATAGTTATTTGTTATTTTTTCACCTTTAGGAAAGATTACACTTTCAGATAAAGGATTTGATGTAGTCAATTGGTATTCTCCTCGTCTATTACATAAACTTAATAATGATTATTGATTCATTAATGTACTATCGTATATTATTATAAATAGATACAGAATACATTCAATTCTAGGATGAGCAGAATTTGTTCATTAATGGACCAATACTGTATAAGAATTCATTATTATAAGAAAGCAGGTGTCCCACGAATGACTAAAGTGGATAGAAGAATACTTAAATCTCAACAAGCGTTAAAGAAAGCCATCATTGACCTGATGTCAGAGAAAAAATTTGATGACATTACGATACAGGAGCTTTCTGACAGGGCAAATGTAAGCAGGGGAACGATCTATCTTCATTACATGGATAAATATGATCTTCTAGATAAGCTCATCGAAGAACATATAATTGAGCTACGAGTACTATGTAGATCAGCAGCTGAATTGGATTTTATAGGAGCGACGCTGATCTGGACCGAATACTTCGAGCATAATTATTCATTCTTCTCCATGATGCTGGCAAGTAAAGGAGCTCCTTATTTCCGTAATCGGTTCCTTATCTTTCTTCACGAAGAGTTTAGGAATGAAGTGAATGTAACCCAAGGTATCAATCAAGGATTAGATGAAGATGTTATCATTAGATTTGTTGCATCAGCTTATGTAGGGGTAGTGGAATGGTGGTTCACGAATGAGAAGCCTGTACCACATCATGTATTGGCCGAACAATTGGGGACGTTGTTGGAGAGGAATATATAAAAATAAATACCTGACAGGATATGTCGGCTACTTTATGCTTGCTGACACACCAAGTGTCTTTCAAGGACTGGATGCGGAGGCGAATTCGCATGTGTCTATGAAGCAATGGAAGAAACCCAAGACCAAAGTAAAAATGCTCCTATCTTTAGGAGTACCTAAAGATAGGAGCCTACGAATGGAGAAATAGCCGCAAGGGATACAGGCGAATCGCTTGTAGTCCAATTCTTCACAGATCACTAGATAACAAATATTGGATGTCTAAGGGATTGAGGAATTGATCTGACAGATACAACACCTTACGGAATATTTCATGAACCGCCCTATACGAAAACGGTACGTACGGTGGTGTGAGAGGTCGGGGGCTAGTCGATTATTATTAGTTATATCCACTATTTTTGAATTTTACGTTCTTTCTTTCCATACAACAGGTAATATAAAAAAAGTGTTGCTAATACAATTAATCCGAGTATTACATACAAACCATTATATCCTGTAGCTGGAATTATTAAACCGATAATAGATGGGCCAAATCCGTTTCCTAGATCATAAAACATAAAGAAAGTCGCAGTTGCTAATCCAACTCGGTGGGGTTCAGCTGAACTAATTGCTATAGCTTGAGATATAGATGAAATATTACCAAATCCCAGAGCAACTAATGCTCCTGCTAATAACAAAGTAGCACTGCTAGAAACTGAACTTAAAACGAGCATTCCTGCTCCATAGATAATAAGAGCCGGATATATGATAATGTTTGCTCCTTTCTTGTCCATCATTCTTCCTGTAAAAGGTCGTGATATCAATACAAAAACAGTATATACCATAAAGAAGAAACTTGCTGCGTCTATTAATCCTAATTCCAAAGCATAAACATTCAAATATGAAACAATGCCAGAAAAACAAAAGGCCATTATAAACATAATAACTCCTATCGGTATCACTTTAGGCTCAATAAAGTCAGAGATTTTTAATCCCTTTTCTTTTTTTATCTCAGTCTTGTTAGTTGCAGAAAACTTCACAAAAAATGCGATTATTAAATTTATCATTCCAAGAAACAGAGAGAGAGAAAAAATCATATCAAAATTTGCGTTTTGAATCATATTCAAACCAATAAAAGGACCAATACCAGTGGCCAGCGCAGTACTAATTGCAAAGTAACTAATCCCTTCACCTTTACGTGAAGCAGGAATGCTAAGTACTACAACTGTACTTACAACAGTAGTTACTATACCCACTGTGATACCGTTTAAAAACCGACTTAATATGAGAAAACCAACATTAAAATGAACAAAGTAAAGTGAAGTTGTTAAAATAAAGAAAAGTAACCAAATCATTAAGATTTTTTTGGTTTGTACAAGACGTCCTGTAAATAATCGTCCTAATAAAGAACCGATAATAAAAATACCTGCAATGATACCAGCTTGGCCGGTAGATGCGTTAAATTCATTAATTGCATACAGCGTGATCGTCGCGTTTAATAAAAAGAAAATTAATATCATAAAGAAATTGATTAACGAAAGAATAATAAAGTTTTTCGTCCATAGTTTAGTATTCATCTGGTTCATAGTTATTCTCCTGCCTATTTTATTGATTCGAGAAATAAATAGATTTAATCTCATAAATAAATTGAGACCCTTAAAGGGTCTCAATTTACTTGCGAACAATCTTCATATCGACTCATATTTTTTCCATCGTAGTGCATATTAAAAAGTGTACGTTTCTCCGTCTTCGGGAACAAATAAACTGGAGGAAAACCCTTTTTCTTCTCCAAAACGTTTTAGTTCTTTTCTTGATAATGTCCAGTGGTTAACTGCTTCCATATGGACAGAGATAATTTTGGCATTGGGAGCCGCCTTATGCACCTCATAAACATCTTCTTTGCCCATAATAAGTGAGCCCATATCATGCCAACTATTATCTCCAGCGTTCACAACGATAATCTCAGGATTGTAGGAATCGATTTCTTTTTGGACACCGTCATACCACACTGTATCTCCAGTTATATATAATGTCTTCTCATTGGCATGTTTGAAAACAACACCACATACCTGACCCGTAATTTTCAATAAATCTTCCCCTCTACCATGCTCGCCTTGTGTTTTAATTAATTGAATACCCTCAAAAAGCGTATCTTCAGCAAGTATTTCTACTTGCTGAAAACCGTCGTTTTTAACTTGTTTAGCATCCTGTTCGTTTTGTACATAAACTTTAATACCTTTGGGGAGCACTTCTTTTGCTATATCATCGTAGTGATCTAGATGCAAATGAGTCAGTATCACTGCATCGACATCCTTGATGATATCGTGAACGGACATTGGCAAATCAATTATAGGATTTCTCATATCCTCTCTGATCCCTGCCAAGAATGGAGGATACAGACCTTTGTCCGAGAGAAGTGGATCGACTAAGAATTTTTTACCTGCATAATGGACAATGATTGTCGCATTTCGGATTTGTTGAATGTACATATTTAAAAGAATTCTCCTTTTGTTTTTTTATTTTGTTTCTTAACAAGGTTAAGTTTATACTATATGCTACGTTCAATTACACAGATTAAATAAAGTGTATTGACCTTTTCACTTTATTTTTTAAAGGAGATGCGTTGGATTTGGATCATACAGATAAACGAATTATTGAAGAATTGAGTCAAAATAGCCGAATTACAATGAAAGAATTAGGGGAAAGAGTTCACCTAACGGGACCTGCAGCAGCCGCCCGAGTGGAGAAACTAGAGGATACTGGAGTTATAGAGGGATTCAGTATTAAGGTTAATCATACAAAATTAGGTTGTTTTACGTATGCATTTCTTAATATCTATATCCAAAGTACACACCATCAACCATATCTCTCATTTATTCAAGAAAAAAAGGATCACATCCTCAATAATTATAAAATAAGCGGTGATGCTTGCTATCTGGTAGAATGCAGGTTTCCAAGTAATGAAGTGTTAAACCAATTTTTAATAGAGTTAAATAAATACGCTAACTACAAATTATCCATTGTGATTGATAAAACCTTGTGAGCAAGAACCTAAAAAACGATTTAAGAACAAGGTTTATATTATAAAATTTTGCGCAAGAGATATTTTCAAATTATACAAGTCTATGAGCTTCTTTTGTTCGCAGCATATTTACATTCAACGCATCAGGGCCCAACGTTCCAATTTCAGCTTGGCAAAAGGAAACGGATGTCACTACTTGGGTTGGGGCGTGGATGCCTGGAAATTATAATGATGGAAATGATTATTCCATTGAAGACCAAGTTGTATGACAAACCAACTTTCAAAGGTTGGCATCCTATTTGCGGTTAATTCCGACACAAAGTATTACGATAGGCATAACAATACATGGGTTAAAGAACTGCTACCTGTATTTAAGACAATTTTCAACCGCCATCTACTAATTAGCACTATACTTAATGGGATGAATAATAATTTCAGCATAAATTTAATAGGATGGTGAATCATATGATTTTTGTATTTTTGTTAATTTTAGCGTTTTACGGCGTTACGAATTATTATATTGGCAACAAGTTGTTCAAATGGTTTCAACATTTATTTCCTAAGATAAACAGGATCGTATTTGGAATTATTTATAGCTTATTCGCTTTAACAACAATCATAAATTTTGTATTACCCTCTTCGACTATTGTGATAAATTCAAATCTCGTAAATGTCATAGGACAAATAGGGGAATATTGGATGGGAATATATTTCTATATGCTATTATTATTGATTATTATGGATATCATCTTATTCATAGGTAGCATAATAAAACTAATTCCCGCTCCCGTACCGAAATCTATTGTATTCCACACTAGGTCATTAGTTATTATCACAGTCATAGGTTTGGTGTTATATGGCGTTTATAATGCTAACCAGATAAGAGAGGTCTCTTATGAGGTCCAAATTGATAAAGACACCTCATTAGATAATCTAAATGTTGTTCTGATAAGTGACTTACATTTAGGATACATAAATGATGTAGCGTTCATTGCAGATATCGTTGATCGCATTAATGCTCTACAGCCGGATGTTGTGCTGATGTCTGGTGATATATTTAATGGCAACTACTATGCCCTCTCTGATCCTTCCACAGCAATTGAAGAATTGAATAGCATAAAGTCAACATATGGTGTTTATGCTTCCTTAGGTAATCATGATGCAGGACGATCATATGATAAGATAGTTAGTTTTATTGAGAAAAGTAATATTCACCTTCTGAACGATGAACATATCATTATTGATAATAAATTTGTCTTAATTGGAAGGAAGGATTCATCACCCATTGGTGAGCAAGGAACATCAAGAGGAGATGTTAGCGGAATATTTAATAAGATAGATAAAAAATTTCCAGTTATCGTAATGGATCATCAACCAGCAAATATGATTGAATATGGAAATGAAGTCGATTTAATCGTTAGCGGACACACGCATCAAGGTCAAGTCTTCCCGGCCAATCTAATCACAAATGCTATGTTTACTGTGGATTATGGGTACTATCAAAAAGATAAAGATAGTCCTCAAGTGATCGTTACTTCCGGTGTGGGTACTTGGGGTCCCCCATTACGAATCGGCACAAATAGCGAGATTGTGCAAATTACAATCGATTAATGAAATGCTCCCTGTGTGTAGCAACGTCTTAAGTCTAATAAAAAATGGCACAAATCCTATTTTAAGGATTTGTGCCTCTTCTTCATATTAATGCTGTTCTCTTGTTGGACCCATTACGCCAGGAACAGGTAAACCTGCTTGACGTAATAAGACAGTCATTTGACCACGATGATGTGTCTGATGGTCAACAACTTTGCGCAAAATTTGACTGCGTGTTGTCGTAGTACCAAACGCAGCAACTTCTTCTAATAGTGCCTCATCCGACAAATTATTTATAGCATTGGATAAGTCCTTATCCATTGTTTCATAGGCGTCTACGATTATCTTAACAGAAGTTGGTACTTCTGCTGGATTGCCGACAGGGGGTATTTCAAGACCCGCAAATTTAGATAAAAATACAGGGGCATTGGTTAAATGCCATGCTAACCAACCCAGTGTACTATGTCCCTCAACGATGGCTTGGTCTAGCTTGTTATCTGACATTGCATTAAACACACTAACTGTCCCAGCAACTGATTCATTCCAGTCTAGGATGAAATCTTCAACTTTACGATACATATAGGTGTATACCTCCTTATTTTCTACTTATATTTTACTAAATTATGAGAAAGATTCATAAAGGGGAAAAATACCACGATCAGAACGCTCCCCATTTTCTACGAATACACTCTGCGTCATAGACCATTCTACCCATCAACTCTTCTACCGTCGGGATATCATGAATCATGCCAGTCACTTGTCCTGCCCATCCGAAGCCTTCTTCTTTGAAATCATCATGAATCCATCGCTTATTGGCTTCACCACTAATATATTGTTTTAATGCTTCGTAAGTTGGTGTCACTCGTTCAATTTCAAGAATGGTATCGACGTAGTCATTTCGTAATACCCTGGCAGGAGAATGAATTGAACGTTTGATCACAGCCGTATCTGACTCTGAACTGTCAATCAGAGCTTGTTTATAGGAGACAGAGGCATCAATACATTCCTGAGTCGCGATAAAGCGGGTACCCATTTGGATGCCATCTGCTCCAAGTGCATGTGCGGCCATCCATCCGCGGCCATCTCCGATACCACCAGAGGCAATGACAGGAATATTAACAGCATCGACCACCTGTGGTACGAGCACCATGGTTCCAACATCATCACGTCCCAAGTGTCCACCACCCTCTTGCCCAACAACAATCACAGCAGATGCACCAAGTTGTTCTGCTTTTTGTGCTTGTCTACGTGAGGATACGAGCACCAATGATTTAATATCAGTGGACTGCAACATCTCCAAAATCACCGTAGGATTCCCGCCAGTAATGCTCACAACGGATACTTTCTCATCTATTGCGATCTGGACTCGCTTAGTATATTCAACACCGTGCATACCTATGGCAAAGTTAACTCCAATTGGCTTATCCGTTAGGGTACGTGCACGCTGAATTTCTTGGCGAAGGGCATCTGCATGCGGAAGACACATAGCTGTAATCTGACCTAATCCACCTGCATTCGAAACAGCTGTAGCTAGATCTGCATAGGCTAAATATCCAAGTCCTCCTTGAATAATAGGATACTTTATTTGTAACATATTAGTGATTCGTGTATCCCAATTCATCGGCATCATTACCTCCGTTTTATTCTTCAATAGCAGACAGTTCAAAATATATCGGATAATGTGCCGCACATCTATCATTAAAGATTGCCCCGCAGTGAAGGCAGCTAGTAGTATGCATATATTGTAGAATTGTTAACTCCTCGTGACAGCTGCCGCAAAGAATAGCCAATTCGTCAAAATGCTCATGAGGCCAACGCTCGATGCTGTGATCTGCATGCTCCTCATGGCATTTATAGCATGGATAGTAACGATTGCAGCATATAAACTTAATAGCGATAATATCTTTTTCTGTATAATAATGAACACATCGTGTTTCATTGTCCACGACAGCCCCATAAATATTCACCTAAACTCCTCCAATATTTAATAGTAGCAGAGCCACCATGATTATAATCACTAGTCCTCCCATTTGATAATCCATTTGCTTAAATTTCAATTGCTTATAGGAAGTTCTGCCCTTCCCATTACCATAAGCGCGTGCATCAATCGCATATGTTAACTGTTCGGCACGTTGAACGATCGTGAAGAGTAAAGGAATGAGAATAGGAAGATAAGCGAAAATACGTTTTGTTAGCGATAAAGACCTAATATCATACCCTCTAGCCCTTTGTGCTAGGAGAATACGATCCAGCTCTTGTAGGATGGTAGGTATAAATCGTATCGCAATGACAATCATTAATGAGAACTGCTCCACGGGTACATTTAATTTAGATAACGGTGTTAGTAACTTTTCTAGACCATGGGCTAATGTTAACGGTTTGGTGGTTAACGTTAGCATAGAGGCCAGTAAAATAAGTAAAACAATTCGCCAGACGAAACGTATCCCGTTGTAGAGACCCTCCAACGTCACCTCTATAAATGACCATGACCATATGACGGTTCCCTTCGTGAATACGACATGATATACAAAGGTAAACATTAATATAAACAACAGAGGCTTAAGGCCTCTCACAAAAACAGGAATTGGTATTTTAGATAACAACAAAATGCCAAATATGAAGATCGTTAAAATTGCGTAGCTAATGAACGTTTCTAGCATTAGGAAGCTCAACATGATGAAGATTATGCTGATAATCTTAGTTCTCGGGTCCAGCCTGTGAAATATTGAATTCGTCTCAAAGTACTGTCCAATAAGTACGTTTCTAGTCATTTAGCATCCCCTTGCGTGCAAGATCGGCCACACTTTTCCGAATATATCTCGCTCCTTACAACTTACAACCTCAATGTTCTGTCCGGATAATTCCTCTACTAACTTTAAGAGTTGAACGGGTTCTGGCAGAGAGATTCCGAGTCTCGCAAGTAATGGGGTCTGTTCTAGAAATAAAATGCTGGTATCACAATGCGCCATTAAGTGTCCTTCGTGAAATACAATCACTTCATCAGAGTATTCAGCAACATCGTTCATTTGGTGTGATACGTTGAGAATGGTGCGATTGTCTTGTTGTTGCCATTCTTTTAATAACCGCAACAAAAATTTACGACTTACAGGGTCGAGGCCAGCTGTTGGTTCATCCAAAATAAGTAGCTTCGGATTCATCATTAACACGGAGGCGATCGCGACGCGACGTTTCTGCCCCCCACTTAATTGAAATGGAGCCAATGGAAGTATCTCCTTTGACAAACCTACCTTAGGCAAAATCAGATCAATAGCTTGATCGATCTGTTGATGTGAATAACCACTCAGCTTCGGAGTAAAGGCAAGTTCCTTGTACACGCTCGTTTCAAATAATTGATGCTCTGGATATTGAAAAACGTATCCTATATCAGGAACAACCATGAGTTGTCCTTTGTTATCTCTATGGATGGGATGCTGATTTATAAGGTAGTCTCCATCGAAGCTCGGAATCAGCCCTTTTAGCACTTGGACGAAGGTAGACTTACCAGCACCGGTCTGACCAATGACTGAAATCCATTTGCCTTCTTGAATCGTACAACTGACATTGTTCAAAGCCACTTGATTGGCATAGTTCACGCTGACATTGCTTAATTGATAGACCATTGTAAGCGAATCATCTCCTTCCAATCCACCATAAGTAGCGTTGATGGAGGATGGAGCATTGTATTTAATCGTACCGCAAAGGGTTGTTCTAACTGATAGTCCCCAACGTTAACCGTTTCAAAAAAGATCATCGGATTCCCATCAAATTCAAGCCGTCCTTTATGTATGAGTAAAATACGCTCTGCAGATAACACTTCCTCCATATGATGAGTGATATGAATGATGGTCATGCCTTGGTGGTGTAGCTCTTTCATGATGGAAAGAACCTGCTCCCTTCCTTCTGGATCAAGCATGGAAGTAGCCTCGTCAAAAATAATGATTTGGGGGCGCATAGCCACAATTGCCGCAATCGCTACGCGTTGCTTCTGACCACCTGATAGCTGGTGAGGCATCGCATCTAAATAATTCTCCATCTGCACAGCTTGAAGTGCATGATCTAATCGGGATTGTATTTCTTCCCTAGGCACACGAATGTTCTCCAATCCAAATACCACCTCATCCATAACGGTTGTCGTAATGAACTGATCTTCGGGGTTTTGGAATACAAAGCCTATGTGCTCATGGATCTTATCAAGATCTGTAGGCCTTGACGTGTCTAGACTTTCAAATGTCACTCGTCCTTCCTTAGGAAGCAGCAATCCATCTATTAACTTAGCAATCGTAGATTTACCGCAACCATTGGCTCCGACAATCGCCACAAACTCTCCCGATGTAATCGTAAAGCTCATATTCTCTATGATAGGCTGACCCTTTTTATAGTAAAAATGAACGTGATCGAATGTAAGCAATTTAGTTACTTCCCTTCTGTTGCTTCCATGTAGTGAAAAATGTCTCTACGCTGTTCTCGGAAAAGACAGGGACAGGCTTCTCCCACTTCGTCACCTTCGAACCGTTCACACCAAATATTTGACCTGTTAAATCTACATCCGGCTGTGCTAGTAATGCGACCACGAAGCGGGCAATATCATCTGCTTTACCCACCTTCCAAGACTCTGGAAATGGCTCATTCCGCTTGGCTTGCTTTTCCTTGATATGCTCAATTACAGGCCTAGTCATATCTGTTAAGGCAGCAGGTGCAATGGCATTCACCCGGATGCGATTGCGTGTGAGTTCCGCCGCAAGCGTCCACACTATTCCGAGCATGCCAGCTTTGGCCGCACTGTAATTAACCTGCCCAATAGATCCAGATAATCCGGCTGTAGAGGTCATTAGTAGAATGTCACCACCATGTACCTGCATATGTGGCAGCACTCGCTTGATGCAATAGAAAGCACCATTCAAATGCACATCTAGCACAGAATTCCACTCTTCATCCATCATACGCAGACAGCGTTGGTCATGCAAATTACCCGCATTATGGATCAATACATCAACGCGGGCATACATACTTATAACGGCATCCACCATCGCAGTGACTGCGACCGGATCAGCGACATTGGCACAGTATCCGATCGCGTCCCCACCTGTTCGATGAATCTCCTCCACTACTTCGTTGATTAACGAAGGCTTCGTACCATTAACAACCACTTGATAACCGGTCTGTCCTAGAAGTATGGCCATGCTGCGCCCAATACCCCTAGTCGCTCCTGTAATTAAGGCTATTTTTTTCATTTCGCCCTCTCTTCTACTGTAAAGGTACCGGAAGCAATTACTTCACCAGATTCTATTACAACGTTCACGTTTATATTGCCATCACAGACTTCAAAGTTAAACATCGCGACCGTATCTATTAATAGTGGCTTTTGAAATTTCATGCTATATGTCGTGATCCATTGCGATGGATGCTCGATTAAATACAAAGATTGTGCTAACCCCATGATGTACATGCCGTGTGCGACAGGTCTCTTAAATCCAGCCCTTGCTGCGGCTTCTATATTCAGGTGAATAGTAGCCGTATCTTTAGAGATAGCCGCATATTGCTGGATATCGTATGAAGTAATTCTTTTTTTCATATTTGATCTCCCATTGAGATTAATACGGTTTCAGCTGTAAGGATAAGTTCCCCTTCACATGTACAAATGAGGGTATAGGTATACAAAGTCAACTCCCCCTGATGACCTGCTTTTTTCTCAGTATTCGTAAGCGATAATTCACAATCTAAGATCATACCTGCAGTAATCGGTAACTTGTATGAGAAATGCTGCGAACCATGAATCCAGGGTTCATCTATGTTCAACCAAGGAATATCTAATTCTTGCCAGAAAATAATAGGCATCGTAACAGGTGCGATTATTTCGCCTTGTATCATTTGCAATGGTGCTTCGATACTTTGAGCATATTCCGTAATCCATTCCGCGGTAATCTTAAGCCGATGTTGAACTCTGTTCATTCGATAGCCTCCACTAAGGTAGCGATACCTATCCCACCACCAATACCTAGTGTTGCAAGCCCCCGCTTATAAGGTTGATGTAGCATTTCAGCACATAACCGAGTCATCAATATGGCTCCTGAAGCACCGTAAGGATGACCAATAGCTAGTGCTCCACCACATAGATTGACCTTTCCCTCTGGCAATTGAAGCTCCTTCAGCGAAGCCAATACTTGTGAGGCAAACGCTTCATTAAATTCCACAACATCCACATCAGCCACGGTCAACTGTTGACGGTTGAGTACCTTTTGAACAGCTGGAACAGGACCTATGCCTAAATAATGTGGATCAACACCTGCAACTTGAGCATCCACTACGCGCAATATAGGCTTTAGATTAAGCTCGTTACATTTATCAAGAGACATCATTAGAACAAGAGCAGCCCCATCATTGAGAGGACATGCATTACCTGCGGTCACGGTGCCCTGTTCTAGAAAAATTGGTGAAAGTCGTTGTAGCTTGTCCAAGCTCGTATTGTCTCTTGGACATTCATCGACACTAACCCATTCGCCATTCACTTGAAGAGGAACAATCTCTTGATGAAATCTACCCCTTTTCTGAGCATGAACCGCTTTTTGATGGCTCTTTAGAGAATAACGGTCCTGTTCATCTCTCGAAATGGCGTATTGTTTAGCAACATTCTCCGCTGCAATACCCATATCAGGGTCACCATAGGAACTTGGAGTCAAGTGAGCACGTGTGTATAGCTTCGGTACATCCATTAGCGTCTGTGGCTTGGCCATTTTCCAAGGTGCACGGCTTGTGCTCTCGACTCCACCTGCTAAATAAATCTCACCCGCACCGCTCTGAATTAACCGTGCCGCTATATTGATAGCCTCTAGACCAGAACCGCACTGTCGATCAACCGTGACACCTGGGACGGTGACTGGAAGTCCTGCTTCTAGAGCAGCAACCCGTGCTATATTGCCACCGGGACCAACAACATTACCAATGATGACATCATCAATTAGATCCTTTGGTATCTTCGTTTCTGCAACTATATACTGAATTAATGGCGCTAATAACACTTCCGGTTCAAGTATGCTTAATAGGCCACCCATCTTGCCTATTGGTGTACGTTTAGCCATGACAATGACAGCTTCATTCATATCATCACTCTTTTCGTGTAGTCCTTCATGACTTGACGAGCTATTTTCCCACTACTTGTATAGATGAATTGATCTACCGTGATAATCTGCTTCGGGGCTTTATAGCCCGCTAAATGTTTACGACAATAGGTCTTAATATCCTCTGTAGATAAGCGCTGTTGTCCTTTCCATTTCACGATTGCAGTCACTTGTTCACCCCAGTAAATATCTGACACACCAAGCACCATCACTTCTTCAATCTCGGGAATCTGCTGTAACACAGACTCAACTTCCTCAGGAAACACATTAAGTCCACCTGTTACCATCATATTGTTAGATCGACCAGCCATATGTAAGTAGCCATCTTGATCCATATATATAAAGTCTCCAATGATAAGCCATCCATCTCGAAAAGCTGCTTTCGTTTTCTCAGGTAATTGATAATAGCCTTTAAATATCATGTCACTTCGAATATATAGCTGTCCGATACTACCCGTCGCGACCTCCTGAAATTGTTCGTCGCGAATAGAGACCTCTACGCTTTGGAATGGCCTACCAACTGAATTGGGCCTGTTCTCCTCTTTAATATCCAAATAACTAATATAACTCGCTTCAGAAGAGCCGTAAAATTCATATAGCTTCGCACTATCAAATACCTCTTTGCACTTATTCTTTGAAGCCTCAGTCCACTTCCCACCCGAACTAATCAATGCTTGAATTTGCGTCTCGGGAGATATGACTTCCTTCATCAACGATTCAATCATCGTTGGCACGACAAACACAATCATATCTGGGATCTGTTTACACAACTGCAGAACATTTTTGGCATTGAAATCTTTCGATATATGAAAAGTTGCACCACGATATAGACTCTGCATGATGGCGAATAATGATAAGGAATGAACAAATGGACCGGGGGCTAACACATGCTCCATGTTATTCAGTTGGAAAGCTTCACTTGTGGCCTCAAAGCTATTCATCCATGATACATGCGTGCGCAGATACCCCTTAGGCGTACCTGTTGTGCCTGATGTAAAACCGATGAACAGTAGTTCATTGGTTTCCATTTCAGATTCTGGCATTAAGGGAGCTACCCATTTGTCATATGAACCCGCATTTTCAGTAGAAAATGTGATAAACGGGATTTCTCTGTCTTGTAAGAATATATTCTTTGCGAATGCATTCTCTGTAAAAATCATCTTCGGTTGACACTGCTCTACAATAGTGTTGATTTCCTTAGCACTCCATTTGGGATCCATAGGAATAGGCACACAGCCTGCATAGATGGCTCCAAGAAAAACTTCCACAAATTCGATACGATTCGTAGATATAATGGCAATCTTGTCTTGATCGAGACCATTTTGGTGTAAACCCTGTGCAATTTGTTTCATCCTACGTACCAATGCCGAATAAGTACGGCTCTCATGACCATCAGATAAAGCCACCTTGTTTGGTTGCTGCGTTGCATATTGGAGTATTGGTTCCGATAAATTCATTGCTCTCGTCACACCTATTCTAAAATTTCATTACCTATGAGTTATTCACTTTGTCTTCTATCGGACTGAGGGCTTTTAATTGCATCGCAATAATCGCTGCGATAATCGCTTTAATGCAATCTCCTGGTAAAAAAGCAGTAGCTCCCACAAGTCCGGCCCACACTGACGTATCTGTAATGATAGCCATGACTGGCGCACCGATTAAGCTTATAAGTAGAACACCAAATACAATATTAATAACGATAAGTTTCCATGTTCTTAACGTTGGCCACATCTTTTCCGTCATATATCCAATACAAAATACAGCCACTGGCCAGCTTAGAAAGTATCCAACAGTCGGTGATACGAACACGGAAAGACCTCCACGTCCTCCAGACAATAAAGGTAAACCTAATGCAACTAATACGATAAATAAAATCAAGCTAAGTGCGCCTGTTTTCTTTCCTAAAAAGCATCCTACCAGCATAACGCCTAGTGTTTGTGCGGTAATAGGTACTGGGATAAATCCTAGTGGAATCGGTGGAATCATGCCTAATACCCCTATGAATGCAGCGAATAATGCTGCAAATACCATCTCTTTTGTTTTCATTTTACGGACCTCCGTTGTTATGATAAAGAATTAAATTTCTACTAGAGTCGACATCTATGTATTAGGTAAATAATAACGTCATAGTTCACAATTGTAAACCATTAAATATTCATTGGTTAACAATAGATTGGGATTAGGATGAAACCATAACAACAATCTATCAAAAGTTACTATTTAATTGTGACTCTAAGCGGAGAAAAGGCAGCCGATTTTGTCGGTTGTTTTTTGTAACCTGTATTAAAAGTTGAAGTAATCTATTCAATAATCAGTTATTGAGCCCCAATTACTGCTTTATTAACGTAGGGCAAGCTTACATCTTTGACCTTTATTTGACATAAAAATACACCTCTTAGAATTGACATTGAATTTACCCAGGGGGTTTTCCAATATGAATTCTAAGGGGTGCAATTCAGAGGTATTCCTCTACCTTTCTTACTTTAGGAAAATAGATGTTACGTTATTTTATCGAAAACGTTCGATTGATAGCTTAATAGTTATTTTGATGTCACTTTATCTTTACCAAGCGAGTTCCTTTGCAATCTTGGTATCAAGACATAGGCAAACGTGAATATAGGGCTTAACCACAAGAAAGGTGTATAAAGTGCATATTCTATCACCGGAACACCAAGGGTAGATGCGAAGAATGCACCACTAACACCCCATGGAATTAAAGGATTAACGAGTGTTCCACAATCTTCAAGCGTACGAGATAACGTCTTCGCTGGAATATCTCTACGGGTATATTCATCCTTAAACATTTGTCCAGGTAATAGGATAGAGAGATACTGTTCGCCGGTCATGCCATTTACCGCAATAGATGACGCCCCTGTCATGAGAACAATGCTGCTCTTACGTTTCAGCGGTTGAATAAGCTTCTGGAAGAAGGCTTCGATGACCCCGCAATGCTGTAACAATCCTCCTAATGATAGAGCAATTAAGATCAGTGACACTGACCACATCATCGATTGCAATCCACCGCGGTTGACGATCAAAGCAACCGTTTCGTTGGCGATCTTACCTTTGTATCCGCTTTGCATCACACTAAACCAGACATCGATTGCCGTCTGATGCTGAATCAAGGCAGTCACTATTAGGCCACTGACAATGCCTATGACTAACGTTGGAAGTATCGGAATCCGCTTAATAGAGCAAACAATAACTGCTAACGGTGATATCAAGGTTAACCAGTGAATCTGGAAGCTGCTTTGCAATGCAAGCTTGATTTCTTGTAACGATGATAAATCGATTGAATTTGTCGTTGGCACTAACAGGAAAAAGATAGTCGTTACGACTAGTGCCGGCAACGTTGTGTATACCATGTTCCGAATATGTGTAAATATAGTTATGCCAGCCACTGCGGGAGCGAAATTCGTTGTATCGGATAACGGAGACATTTTATCACCAAAACATGCCCCACAAATAATCGCTCCAGCAGCCACGGTTGGAGAAATACCCGTCGACAAGGCAATTCCCATCAATGCGGCTCCGACTGTGCTCACTGTGGTAAATGAACTTCCCGTGAACATCGAGACGACGATTGTGATATATAACGCGCTCACTGCAAAATATTGCGGATTAATATAATCCATTCCATAGTATAAAATCGTCGGTACCGTACCGCTCATCATCCATACGGCGATCAGAATACCTATCAGTGAGAGGATAAGAATTGGCATAATGGCCGTTTGAATCCCTTTAATTATTGCCGATTCGATTCTGCTCCAAGAAAAGCCGAACAATCTCAATAAGGTGGCTGTCCCAACGGTTGTTGCAAGAAGTGGGATTTGTGGTTCTGCTTTTAATAGAAAGATCGATACAAATAGAAGTGCCAGAATAAATACAATGAGAATAATGCTTTTTGAGAAACTAAGTTGTCGGTTCATGATGTAAGAGCTCCTTATACATTGTTATGGAAAATTAGATTCTATATCTCTATTCACTTTTTCACTTTGAAGCTTTTTTGCTTTTTAGCATTGAAGTACTGACGTAATATATACGATAACTATAAGTAGAGTCAATGTTATAAATATACCAATCAGGTTTGGCAGCAAATTTAACTGAATATTTCAATATACATATTTCTAACGTGTTTAAAAAGCACACTACAAATCAACACATCCTCTAATTGTGTTGTTTAGTTTACAAAAGATAATCTATTGTTGTTTGCTCATTTCTTTTTAAACTATTAAAATTATACCCGTTCATATATTGATGTATGAGAAGGAGTGTACTTACATGATGAAGGCAGCAATATATTATGGTAAGAATGATATTCGCTTGGAAGAACGACCAATTCCTTCTGTTGGAACGAAAGATGTCTTAGTACGCAACTTACGTAGTGGTATCTGTGGTACAGATATTAATATCGTGAAGGCTGGAGCAGGTAATATGGGTATCAGTCTAGGTTCCGAGTTCGGACACGAAATGGTAGGCGAAATTGTTGAGGTAGGAACAGATGTATCTTCTGATATTGTAGTTGGGATGCGCGTTGGGATAAATCCGATCACAGCAAAGAAGGTTGGGCGTCGTAAATCGCTAGAATGCTCTGGATTCTCACAATTTGTCCTGATTGAAGATGCAGCACTGAATCATAACTTATATGAAATGAATTCAAATATTCCTGTAGAAGTAGCTGCATTAATGGAACCAATGAGTGTTGGGCGACATGGTGCTTTTAGCTCGAACCCTGGGCCGACAGATAAAGTCGTTGTGTTAGGTGCTGGTCCAATCGGTCTTTCAGCTGCTGCAAGTTTAATTGCGGAAGGAATTACGAATGTATGTGTAGTTGATATTGATGATTGGCGTTTAGGGAAAGCAATTGAACTAGGTGCTGTTACTGTAAATACAACGAAAGAAAGTCTTGAAGAAGGACTTATAAAACAATTTGGTGCAATAAATGTTTACGGACAAAATGTCCCAAATGTCGATGTATTTATTGATGCAGCAGGTGCACCTATTCTATTTGATCAAGTCATGAAGATTATCAAACCTCATGCAAGGATTTCGATTATCGCCGTTTATAAAAATGAAGTACCTATTAGCCTGGCACAAATCATGTCAAAAGAAGTACAAATTAAAGGTGCTAGTGGTTATACTCACGAGGATATTGCGAAGGTTATTGAACACCTTACAAGTATAGCTAATCTATCAACCATCATTACACAAGTCTATAAACTTGATGATATCCAAGAAGCATTCAATAAAGCAATCGATGCTAAAGAAACAATTAAAGTTGTTGTAGATTTAACATAATCATTTAACTAATGTATATTGTGTATTGTATCAGAGCTCATTTTGTTCGATTTCAGTTCAAAATGAGCTCGTTTATTTGTGCCGTATCAATTTATTCGTATTTCACTAACATCGACTAAAGATGTTGATGAATTGGATCGAGGACTTGTGCTGCTTATGCGTCTCTTGTTGAATCTAAAGTAGTTGGACTACTGATTAGGCATGGATAGTAAAATCAAAAGAAACACTGGCTTCATGATAATGAAAATCATAAAAGAGTGTTCAAGATCGGAATGTATTTGTAAAATATAAGAGGAGGTTAATTGGAAAGGAAGTCTTAGTGATGTCGAGTAAATCGGATGATACAAAAGCATTAGACCATCAATCAAATTCGTTACAACGTTACATTGGTTCTTCTATAAAGCAAAGGCAGTTATATCGACGAACACTGCTTATCGTTGTTATTTCACAAATTTTTGGAGGCGCAGGACTTGCTGCAGGGATAACAGTTGGGGCACTACTCGCACAGGATATGTTAGGAACAGATAGTTTTACAGGTGTTCCTGCTGCGCTGTTTACTCTTGGCTCAGCGGGTGCAGCGCTTCTAGTAGGTCAACTCTCTCAACGTTTTGGGCGCTGTATAGGCCTAGCGACAGGATTCTTACTGGGAGGTATCGGTGCGATTGGAGTAGTTATTTCAGCATTATCTCATAATATTCTACTACTTTTAGTATCACTCCTCATCTATGGTGCCGGTACTGCAACCAATTTACAAGCTCGCTATGCGGGAACTGACTTAGCAAATTCTAGGCAACGGGCAACAGCTATTAGTATTGCGATGGTTTCTACCACATTCGGTGCTGTTGCGGGGCCAAATTTGGTTGAAGTAATGGGTAGGTTTGCTACGTCAATCGGTGTCCCTGCTCTAGCTGGTCCCTTTATTCTAGCAGCTGCAGCCTACATCATCGCTGGAATGGTACTTCTAATGTTTCTTAGACCAGACCCTCTTATCGTTGCGAGAGCCATTGCAAAAGATGTACAGAATCAGAATGAGCGAAATCTAATAGATACGAATTCCCAATCACTAGCAATAAATAAACGTGGGATCATGGTTGGAGCAGCTGTAATGGTATTAACCCAAATTGTCATGATTGCAATTATGACAATGACACCTGTACATATGGGGCATCATGGACACAATTTGAAAGCAGTAGGACTCGTAATTGGTTTCCATGTAGGTGCGATGTACTTACCATCTCTCTTAACTGGTATTCTTGTAGATAAGATTGGACGTAAGGCAATGGCAATGGCATCTGGTGCCACCCTTCTTACAGCTGCTATAGTAGCTGCTATTGCTCCAGCTGATTCCATACTCGTACTAATTATTGCTCTTTCTTTACTCGGTCTTGGTTGGAACTTCGGCTTGATTAGTGGTACTGCACTCATGTTGGATTCAACTCATCCATCGACTCGCGCAAAGACGCAAGGATCTGTTGATGTATTGATCGCTTTGGCGGGAGCATCAGGAGGTGCACTTTCTGGCATGGTGTTAGCTTATTCCAGTTACACAACACTCTCACTTGCTGGGGGAATTCTTTCACTACTGCTTATCCCAGTCGTGTTCTGGCCTCGTAGCAAGCATAAATAATAGTAGGAGAATTTTAAAAAAAGGTAGGATTGAGAGATAATACATCCCTTTATCCTGCCTTCTTTATGATGATAAATTTGAGTTTCTTCTCCTGTTTAGCAAAATGGGAAATGCTGAGTTTTTATTATTAATTACATTAATAATTAATGTAGTTAAACAACAGTTTTCACTCCAAATCCAATTAACATTAACCCCGTAGATTTTTGAAAGGCTTTTTGGAATTTAGGTTTTTTTAGCCACTGTTTCACATGATCTAATAGATACACTACAATCAGAAACCAACCCACTGCTATTGCAGTAAGGATTAATCCCAATGTGATCAGCTGTTGATTTGTATTTCCATTCAGATCAATGAATTGAGGCATGAAAGTGATGTAGACCAGTATGGTCTTAGGATTAAGAATATTACTGAATACTCCTTGTAGATATGATTCCTTACTATGATTGTACGATAACTTTTTAATAGAACCCTGACTATCTTCTTCTTGAACATCCTCTAATACAAGTGTGCTTTTAGTAAAAAATGCTCTTATACCTAAGTAGAACAAGTAGGCAGCTCCCAAATACTTGATTGTATTGAATAGAAATACAGACTGCGAGATGACTACTGATAAACCGAGTACGACAACAATAGTCCAAAAAGTTAGTCCGGTCGCCATGCCCAGTATCGTATATCTACCCGCTTTAGCACCGTGCATCAGTGTGTTTTTCATAATAAGTACCGTGTCTGTACCAGGTAACATAGACATCATAAGGGCCATTAGACTAAATGCAATTAAGTTATTCATCGTATTCCTTTATTCCTCCTCATTAAGTCGTTCATCCGCTAGTTATTACGTGTTGAGGTAAATTCTCATATATTGTTTGGGCGTTAACCCAATCTGTCTTTTAAAGAATTTAGTCAAATGACTTTGATCACTAAATCCTACCAAAAAACACACTTCAATGGGCTTCACCCCTTGTTCTAACAGCCTTTTCGCATGATATATTCGAATCGTCTCCAAATAGCTGTAAGGCGATAGTCCCTTTTGTTTCGTGAATGATCTAAGCAAATGATACTTACTCCATCCTGTTAAGGCACTCAAATCGTTTAGTGTAATCGTTCTTGTGTAATTCTCCTCCAAATAGCTACACACCGTTTGAATTTCAATAGAGGGTTCATATGTTGTTGGAATGATTGTCAAGTCAGAATGCGTCTGAATGAGCTCTTCCATGAAGTATAAGAATAACTCTTCCTTCTTAAAATCATGTTCCTCCTGCGAAACCCTTATATGTAGTTCTTTTAAATTAGATACTAGCTCACTTTGGTATACTACACTTGGTTTGAAGAATGGAGCGTTGTCGCTACCATTAATCTCTAGAACAATCTTTTTCATGACTTCCGGTGTCACGTTGATGCATCGATAATCTAAAGTTTTTCCGTCAATCTGCTCGCAACTGTGCGTATCAAAAGGGTTGAATAATAATAAGTCCCCCGGATTAATGATGTATTCTTCGCCCTTGCACACTAAATAACGTTGCCCTTCTTCAATAAAGCCAATGACATAATATTCATGAAAATGAGCAGGGAATTTTTGCATGATTCCTTTGAATCGGTAGGCTTCTATGTTCAAATCAGAATCCAGATATATCGTTCGAATTTCATTTAGCATCCCAACTAACCTCCTTATCATGATGACATTTTTAAAAGTAACATATATTATAAAATTTTTCTTGTATGATATTGCTCATAAACAAGCGCAACGAATCCTAGTTGATTGGTTGCGCTTGTTTATGAGCAATAAGATTTTCGTTATCAAACTGAATAATTGTAATGCTAATTCAAACTATTATTAACATTTAAATACATATAATCCAAAATAGTGTATTATTAATTTCAAATAATTTATCACATTTTCAAAGAGGGGTGAAGTTTATCGTTGTATGACTATTTTTGGGTACTCTTAATTAATACATTGTATTTTTAAAATCAAAAAATTAAAGGAGATTCACATGGCAATGTTACATTATCTAATACCAAGTCATTTGTATTTACATGTTAAATGGTTTATAGCTGATGATGGCTGGATATCCAAGCCTCTAACAAAGATACTCACACCTGATTTTATATTCTGGCTTTGTATAACCTTACTTGTGTTGTTGTTTGCAACGATCATAAATAAAGAGATTGAACGTAATATATTCGTTAGCAAAATATTAGATTTCTTAAATCGCTTTAACCCCTACCAATTGCTGATCTTCCGGGTTGGGGTTGGATTAGGCTTAATGTTGCAGCTTTGCACGGGGTCATATCTAGCACCTACGTTTCTAATAGATTCTTGGTGGGTATACGTATTACTTATCGTTGCCATCATAGGTTTATTTCATAGGCGACTGTTGCCTGTGAGTGGATTTGCAATCGCTTTCTTATATCTGAATTCAGCATTACAATATGGACTATTTCATGCGCTTGATTACTTCTTCTATGTTGGAATTATTTATTACTTATTCGCTGTGAATAACAGATTTAAGGTATCGTCAATACGGGTACTATACACGCTTACCGGTATATCCTTAGCGTGGCTCTCTATGGAAAAAATGACTATGCCAGGTCTCACCCAGACACTTATTTATGAGTATAAGCTTCCAACATTGGGGTTTTCAACAGAAGAATTTGTACTAATAGCTGCTTTTATTGAACTGGCCTTAGGTTGGGTGCTCATTCTGGGAATCATGAACCGATTTACTGCACTGTTACTTACAGGAATATTTTTGACCACTACGACGGTATTCGGGTTCACGGAAGTTGTTGGTCATTGGATCATTCATACCTTACTACTCATGTTTCTAATTGAAGGTAAAGGAGCACCAAGCGCACTCTATCAGTTTCATCAGCCCATGTGGCTTCGCTGTCTGTTTGTGGTGGTAAACTTTTGTATGTTGTTGATTTGTTTGATGGCATTGTTTATTTGGATACAGCAATTTTAAAACAGCGTGTGCCGATTGAGTATCGGCACACGCTGTCTGCATAGAGCTATTCATCTGTATAACCATTGCTACTCTAGGCATTGTCCAATGAGAATTAGTTCTTAACTCGGCGGGCAAAGTCAACGAACTGAAACTTATCCAGTCTATGCCGCGATTCCGTATACTGAAACAGTGTCGTGTCCACCAGATACACATAGTTGCGGACCACAACAATATGCTGATAATCATGTAAGTCAAGCAGTAGCTTGTCTTCAGGGGTTACTTCTTCGACAGAAATTTCTTTTTTTGCGTAGCTAATTGGTAGATTCAACTTCTGCTCCAGATATTCATAGATAGAATTGGTGGCTGCTTCAAGAGATAGGGAAGGCACATATGTGGTCAAAAAATAATCTTTATCCAAGATAATCTTCTCCCCTTCAATCTCGCGTGCACGGACCACCTTCCACACCGGACCAGGTTCCTTCAGTTGTAAACACCTTCTAATCTCTGCAGTGCTAGGTACACAGTCGTTCTCATACACAATTGTACGTACCGAACGGCCCAATCGCTCAGACACTTCTTTGAAAGTGACTAATCCGGAAACGGGAAAGCTCATCCGTTGTGTATCAAGAACAAATGATCCCTTACCTTTGATTTTATGGATATATCCATTCTCAGATAGCATGTGCAGAGCCTTACGTACTGTTTCCCTTGATGTTCTGTACGCTCCGGCGAGCTCATTCTCCGAAGGTAATTTTTGTCCTGTGGAGAGCGAACCGGACTGAACCTGAGCAGAGTAGTCATTATAGATTTGCATATATATATTTTTATTCAATATTAATCACCATGCTCATATTACCATAATTATTAACCTTGAAGATAGATCTTAAGAATAGGAGAGGATTGCCCTTGTTCAGGATTCGAATTCACGATTTCCTCTACCCGTTCTATGACATCTTGCCCATCAGGAACTATAATCGGAGAAATCAATGGGTAACCCGCTGCCAAGATGGCCTCTCGGTCGAATTCAAGCAGTAGTTGACCCGATTTCACCTGATCACCCGTGGCTACATGGGCGGTAAATCCGCTACCCTTAAGTGAGACCGTATTTATTCCGATATGGATAAGAATTTGTACTCCCGAGGCATGCTCCAGAATAATGGCATGTTTGCTCTTGATGACATGTGCTACAGTAGCATCAAATGGTGCAACAACTTTCCCTTCGGACGGATCAATAGCAACGCCTTTCCCCATTTGTCTTTCAGCAAACGCTGGGTCAGGTACTTGCTCTAATGACACAACCTTTCCTTTTACAGGCAACATTACCTCAACCACATTGACAGCTGTAGCAGGAATGGAGACTTTGTCGGAGGCGGACTGTGTGAGAACCGGAGTAACAGTACTTTCAGTATTGTTTACGATATCACTATCCGGCTCTATGGCAATCACGCCATCGTCAGACATATTGTCTTCACTGTTCAAGTCATTAGTTCCACGGTTGCGGAATTTTCCGTATATTACGGTAGCGCTGAACGGAACAACTAGCACAATCACCATGCCGATAAAGAATACGCCCCACTGATTCGGGAAGATGGATAAGAATCCAGGAATCCCACCTACGCCAATGGAAGACGCGAGTACATTATTCAGCGCAAGTAACACACCTGCAATGGCCGATCCGATCATCCCGAAGATAAACGGGTATTTGAAGCGTATGTTAACCCCAAATATAGCGGGTTCAGTAACGCCAAGGAAGGCAGAAATGGATGAAGTGACAGCCAGGCCTTTTGTTTTTTCCTGTTTGGCCACAAACATCATGCCGAGTGCGGCAGCTCCTTGTGCAATGTTGGACAAAGCCAGCATTGGCCATAAGAAGGTTCCGCCTTCTGAACCGATAAGCTGGATATCGACTGCTAGGAAAGTATGGTGCATACCTGTAATAACAAGTAGCGAATATAGTCCCCCATAGATTAATCCACCTATCGCGGGGAAGCTACCAAAGATACTAACTAGTCCCGATGTAATAGCATTAGCAATAATAAAGGTAATAGGACCAATAACCGTAAAGGCTAGAAATCCAGTAATTAGAAGTGCTACTGGAGCGACAATTAGCAACTTAAATGAGTCAGGCACCTTTTTGTTCAGCCAGCGTTCCAGTCTCGCAAGAAAATAGGCAGAGACCAGAACTGGTAGCACCTGCCCCTGATAACCAATCTTGTTGACATGCCAACCGAACAGATCCCACACAGGAACCGTACCTTCTACCTTGGCATTGGCATAACCATAAGCACTGAGCAGATCAGGATGAACGAGAATAAGTCCGAGAACGATACCGAGTAGCGGACTGCCACCGAAGCGTGTTACTGCCGACCAACCGATGAGGGCAGGTAGGAAAGTAAAGGCAGTACTAGCTATCGTATTAATAATAGACGCAACGTCTTTCCATTGCGGATAGACATCGACAAGTGATTTACTATCGAAAAAAATGCCGGGACCCGTTAGAATATTATTAATCCCCAGCAATAGACCAGCCATAACGATAGCAGGAAGAATCGGAATGAAAATATCTGCCAGCATCTTGATTGCTCGCTGCAACGGATTCTGTTTCTTGCTAGCAGCATTCTTCACCTCATCCTTAGTAGCCCGGTTCCCACCGGTGATGGCAATCATTTCTTCATAAACTTTGTCAACCAGGCCTGGACCGATAATAACCTGGAATTGACCCTGTGTAGAGAAATGACCTTTAACTAGAGGATTGTTCTCAAGCGCCTTCGTATCGACTTTACTCTCGTCGTTGAGAGCAAGTCGGAGCCTTGTCACACAGTGTGTTGCGGCTTCAATATTCTCTTTTCCTCCGATAGCCTTCACGATTTGTTCTACATCTTGCCGATTAATAGCCATATTAACGCTCCTTCACTTCATTGTTTAGTTCTATCGGATAATCCACATATAAGACGCATAGGGCATGAGTTCAAGTGTCTTTCCCCATGAAGGAGACTGGTGGGTATTGCCGATTAGTAATTCCGTATCTCTGCCTTCTGCACGGGGGGTCCAGAAATCCTCTGCAAAAGTAAATGATGTCTGCTTGCTACTGAAATTGGAAACGATAATAAGCGTTTCTGAATCCGTCATTCGTGCATAGGCGAAAATTTCAGGGTGCTGATCATCCAGTCTTTTGAAGAAACCTTCAGTTATAACAGACTCCTGCTTCCGTAGTTGAATCAGTTTTTTATAATGTGAAAGAATTGAATCAGCATTCTCCTGTTCTCGTTTAACATTAATTTCCGGATATCTTTCGTCTAATTTGAGCCAAGGTTTACCACTTGTGAATCCAGCATTTTCAGTATCATCCCACTGCATCGGGGTCCGGGAATTGTCGCGTGAGCGTTCCCGTAAGACTGTCATTGCTTCTACACTGGTAAGCCCTCGCTCCTGTAGAATTCGGTACATATTTGTTGATTCAATATCATTGAATTCGCTAATATCGTGCCAGTCGGGATTGGGCATCCCAATCTCTTCACCTTGATATACATAAGGGGTACCCTGTAGTCCGTGCAATGTTATAGCTAGCATCTTAGCGCTTTCTGTGCGGTATTCTCCATCATTAGCGAACCGGGATAACGCACGCGGTTGGTCATGATTATTCCAGAATAGTGCATTCCAGCCACCTGAAGACTGCATTCCGGTCTGCCACTTAGTGAACAATCCTTTCAGTTCTTCAAAATCATATGGCTTCAGTTCCCACTTCTGTCCATTCTTATAATCCACCTTCAGGTGATGGAAATTGAAGGTCATCGAGAACTCTTCTTCCTGTGGGTTGGAATAACGTATGCAATGTTCCAGCGTAGTTGATGACATTTCGCCTACAGTTACAAGGTCGTACGGTCCGAAAACCTTCGCATACAGCTCCTTAATATACTCATGAACCCGTGAACCATCTGTATAGAACTTCCGACCGTCACCGGGAGCAATACTTCCGTCATCATCAGGAAAGTTCTGATCCTTAGAGATCAGGTTGATTACATCCATCCTAAACCCTTTGACACCCTTCTCCACCCAAAAGATCATTAGATCTGCAACTTCCTGTCTAACCTTCTCATATTCCCAGTTCAGATCTGCTTGTGTCTTGTCAAATAGGGTAAGAAAATACTGTCCTGTAGTCTCCTCGAATTGCCATGCTGACCCACCGAACTTCGACTGCCAATTATTAGGTACGCCACCACCCGGAGCAGGATCTCTCCAGATATAATAATTGCGATATGGGTTGTCCTTTGATTTCTTTGCCTCCTGAAACCACTGATGTTCCGTGGAAGAATGGTTGACAACAATATCTGTCATCAGATGCATACCGCGTTTCTTCAATTCTTTCATCAGTTCCTCAAAATCTTCCATCGTCCCGAAATCAGGATCGATCTGACGGTAATCCGCAACATCGTAACCGTTATCATTTTGCGGAGATACATAGATCGGTTGCAACCATACAATATCAATTCCCAGTTCCTGCAGATAATCGAGCTTTCCGATTAGCCCCTTGATATCCCCTGTACCGCTACCAGTAGTATCTTTAAAGCTCTTGGGATATACCTGATATACAGTTGATTTCCGCCACCACTGTTCTTTAGACGCATTTAGCATTTATAGTCCCTCCTAGATGTTATGTAAACGTGTACATGTGAAATAATAAAATTACCAATCTTCAGCAATGAATACATTAGGTTTTGTTTGACAACCTGTATATACAAGATAGAATCTTACACCTGTATATACAGGTTGTCAAACTTAATAGGGTTTTTCATCTCAACCTTGTTCATAACCTATATTTTGTTTGTTACAAAAAAGTACAGCTATACCATTTAATTAAACAATATCAATTGGTTATAAACTTAGCGTGTGTTTGAAGCCCGGCAATTTATCGTATCGTGTCTCTTTACCAGAGCGTATATAATAAGACCTTTTTTTGAGCATATCTTTTGATAAATTGCCGCCTATATAGCTTTGCATATCTCTATTATTCTGTTTCTTGATATAAAAAGAGTCGAACGATTCACAATACGCTGTGAATTGTCCGACTCTTGAATTTTTCAATAATCTACTTGTTAGATTCTACTTCTTCGATAAAGCTCCTAAAGTTTTCAACGATTTCTTTTGATTTAGTATGATGTAAATAATGTCCCCCTTCAAGTTCTATTAATTTTCCGTTCACAGAATTCTTTATCTGTTCTTCATGCAGAGGTATCCATCCTTCAACATCCGTATTATTCTCTTCTAAAAAGAATATAACAGGAAGATTTGACGGGAATTTAAAGGTTTCGGCAGCTTTAAAATTATGTTGGAAATTTTCCCCTTCACTTATGATATTTGGGTTCATTGCGTTCTTAAGAGAAATTATTCTAATTTGTTCTCTCGTTGTATCATCAACTGCTAGTGCAATATGTTGGTCTGGGGCTAGTTTCATTATCAATCTGTAAAAACCTGATTTTTTGAGGAATTTATAAATTCCTGTCGGGTACTCATCATCCGTACCACCTTGCGTTGGAACACTGCTATCAATCCCGACAAATGCACTCACTTCGTATTCATATTTGTTCACATATTCTAATCCGTAAATTCCAGCAATGGAGTGACCCATCAGCGTGTAACGATTAATATTAAGTTTTTGTAAACATTCATGAATTTCAGCTACAATATTTTCAATGGTTCGCTCTTTGTCTGATACATCACTTAATCCATAACCAAAAGGCTCAATCACGACTACTTTGTAAAATGGAGCTAGCTCTTCTACGAGTGGCTTAAAATCAATACCTGGCGCTCCTGTTCCATAACCTGGTATGAGTACAACTGTTTCTTCGCCTTTGCCTTGAATCGTAACATTCATATTTTTTCCATCTACGGATACAAGCTGACCATAAGATTCTATTTTACCGTTCTCCACTTTGTTGCAGACAATATTAACGGTATACACAATGGCTAGAAAAACACCTATTGCTACAAGGATTGCTCCTATTGATATAAGTATAAATTTAAGCATTTTTTTCATAATTGAATTTCCTTCCTGATGTTTGTTTCGTTTGTATTCATCCATTAATAAGATTCGTACCAATAAATTTCTTCATTAAATTATTCGGCCTTTACAATCTCTCCTTGCACAGGGGTGATCCCTTCCTTCCAATTAATATTAATCGAACGAGACTTGAATAGTTCTGCACCGTCTGACACCTGATAATGAAGATGCGCTTCGCTAGAATTGCCTGAATTGCCAAGCAAACCGATTTCCTCACCGCTACTCACCTTATCGCCTACTTTAACTTTAACGGAACCTTTCTTCAGATGAGCCAGTACGCTATATTCTCCGCCATGGTCAATAACAATCTCATTACCAGCAGGTATTTTTTCGTTCATCACGCCAACGGGCTCATTATCCGGAATATCATTTACGATCGAGACCACGGTTCCGTCTGCTGGTGCAAGAACGGGTTGACCGAATGCATAATAACTTTCATTTTTCAATGGATCGCCTTTATAGGAATAGCCGTCCTTACTCTGCACAATGTCATAGGCATATCGCTGACTTTCATGTTCGTAGTGGTAATTAACTAGGACATTCGTTCCACCCCAGACAATATACCACTCCCCGCTCAAGGGCCAATTGTATTTAATATTAGTCAGGCGATTGTCCGTTTCTGGAAAAGAAATCAACTCCTTGACCAGAAGTCCCGATATGGCTCCTTTTTCATCAAAAATACTAGTCAGTCCCATGTTACCTGAATTGCTTATCCATGAACGTTGATCGCCACCATTATGCTGCATGACCGAGGCCTGCTTGAACGAATGAATGCCCTTTAGTAAATCTGGCGCCATACTTACAAAATCAACTTCGCTCAACTGTTGTTTGAACTCATCACTAAAATAGGCATATACTTTCGCATACTTCCCATCAAGGAGTTCCACAGGTACTTCCTCTGGCTTCATTGTTTGCACCTCAACCTTCGTTGTTTCTGTTGGTTTTTCTGTTGTTATTGCCGTATTTTCTCCACCGCATGCCGTTATGATAGCTACTAGCGCACTAACTGCCAGTACTGTTTTGCTATAGTGGATGAGATCCAGCCTGTTCTTTCTAGTCATCTTGTTCATCTCCAGAACCCCCATATTTTTAAATACCATTTTGTCTCCCTAATTCTAACAAACCATTCTTAGGTCCCGTATAACGCAAACTTAACGATGTCTTAACTCTCATCTATGACTTCAGGGGACAATTAAGCTTCCGTTAAGGTAGCGCCTCGTTCGCGTCCAAGAAATCATGATATGATGGAATGAACGACTATGGTGAAGAAAGGAATGAGAACATGAACACTGCGGAAATTCTACTTGTCGATGACGAGCAATCCATTCTTGAACTCATGTTGACTGTCCTTCGTAAGGAAGGATATACGAATATAGATACGGTCATGACTGGTGAAGCAGCAATCGCTGCATGCGAAGCGAAAATCTATGATTTGATCATATTAGATGTCCTCTTACCAGGACGTAGCGGAATCGAAATTTGTCCATTTCTCCGTCAAACGACGGATGCTCCAATCTTATTTCTAACTGCACGAGAATCTGACTTTGATAAGCTGACTGGATTTGCTGTAGGCGGCGATGATTACATTACCAAGCCATTTAATCCGATGGAAGTTATTGCACGGATACGCTCGCATTTAAGGCGTTACCTAGGAGCTAAGCATGTAGCTAAAGTACAGCATTCTAACAAAAGAAACGTGATGTATGACTATGGACATTTCTTGGTTGATGAAACAGCCGGCATGCTTCGCGTTGATCAAACGGTGGTAGCCTGTCCAGCGCTAGTCTTTCAGTTGTTGCTCTTCTTATGCAAGAATCCTAATCGGATTTTCAGTAAAAGCGAGTTATATGAAAGCGTCTGGGGGGAAGAAGCACTACACGATGACAACACGGTCATGGTTCATATTCATCGCATCAGGGAAAGGATTGAGCCTGACCCTGCATACCCGATCTTTATCGTTAACGTTAGAGGACTTGGGTATAAGCTTGTACAAGCAGAAACTTGGAGTTCCCAACAATTATGAACATCAAACGGAAACTAACGATAAGATTCGTGCTTCAGCTAGCTACCGCCGGTGCATTCGCGCTTCTTATTGCTGCAGTTACGCTTTTTTGGATTTTGGGTCGCTTAAACGATACCCTCATCTCCCAAGATTTTGCTTCTGTTGGATTAGCTCAGCTTGTGGAGTCCTCCGAACTAGATAAGGAGGGCATTCGTTTTGACCCTCATTTGCTTGAACAGGTAAAGAAAAACGGCGGATGGCTGCAAAGTCTTGATGAGAACGGTCAAGTTGAGCAATCCTACAATGCACCGAAGGATGTGCCAAAGAAATATGCGCCAGGCGAGTTCCTCTCCTATTGGACAGGCGCCAAGCCTTTCCCCTATCAGATCTATCTATGGATCCAAGAGAAGGACGGTCGAACATTTACATTGTTATATGGCGTGTCTAATGATATGGGCACGTTATTAGAACAAGTAAGTAGTCAAGGGTCATTAACTTCTAATGGAATTCTGATGTTACCTAACGAAGTAACCACACGCCTTAAGCATCTTAACGGTTACGTTCAATTACTAGATGCATATGGCTCCGAACTAGCTGCCTTCAATCGACCTGCATCTGCACCGAACACCTATACACTTCAGGAGCTTGCTCTACGCACAATGTACAACGAAAGATACGGCTTCCATCTATCCTCCGTATATGTTAATGAAAGCGAACTTACCTGGGTCGTCAGTCTTCCAAATGCTTTTGGCAAGCCTATAAGCGATAGTTGGTATTTATCTGCTGAAGCGAGAACGATATTCATCGGTATATTTGTAATGTTCTCAACTATATTATTGTCATTTCTCTTGCTCTCACTATGGCAGGCACATCGGTTTGGCGTCCCGTTGCTTCATATCCTCACATGGCTCGACGATCTCGGTAATGCTGTATACCAAGAGCCAGTAGATCATAGAGGCATTCACCGCAGCCGGATGCGTTCAGGAAAATGGAAGCGTCGTTACCGAATTTTTGCTGACGTTATGTATTCAATAGACAAGCTCTCAGGCACCTTACAAAGAGATCAGGCATTGCGTCAGCAAACGGATAATATGAGGGAAGAATGGATTGCTGGAATAACCCATGATCTGAAAACGCCTCTCGTTTCGATTAAAGGCTATGCGCACTTGCTTGCTGAACCGCAATATGAATGGACGGCAGAAGAGATTCGTAAGTTCTCGGGTACAATGTTGGAGAAGTCTGCACATATGGATATGCTGATTAATGATCTTGCGATGAGTTATCGGTTGAAGAGCGGTGTCCGACCGCCAGAGTCCGAGGAGATCGAGCTCAATAACTGGTTACAGAAAGCGTTAAATCAAGCGGCAACTAACCCTTTTTACAAGAAAGAAGCCATTGTCTACAATCCTTCTCCTATCGACATCACTGTTAATCTGTATACACCTTGGTTGGAGAGGGTCATTAACAATTTAATAGCCAACGCCCTTCTCCATAATCCACCAGATACGATACTTACTGTCTCACTTATGCCAGACAAAGGTGGTATAGGACATACTATCCAATTCGCTGACAACGGTACGGGTATGGATGTAAATACTGCAAATCGATTGTTTGAGCGATACTACCGAGGAACCAATACCTCTTCGACTTCGAACGGTACAGGTCTTGGTATGGCCGTATCCAAAGGGCTAATCGAAGCCATGGGTGGTCAAATTATCGTAGATACGGCTTTGGGAAAAGGCACTGTCATTCGCCTAATTTGGGGTGAAGATGATCTTACCATTAAGAGCTGAATGAAAAGTAATTTACGACTAACGACATTAAAGCTCATACAAATAAAAAAGAACACCGGTATTTTTGAGGTTGCTCAAAGTTACCGGTGTTCTTTATATAAAATAGCCTTTACTACGATTAAACCAACAATTCAATGAACTACTTCTTCAACGAAATGTTAAATGAAGAGCCAGCCTTACCAGCAAATACAACCGTTCCGTTCTCAGGGAGAACAACTTCATTATTTCCGCTGATCAAGGAGTAATTCACGCATGTTCCTTTACCGTCGTATACCGCAAATGCTCCTTGTTCTGGCATCACTACGGTCATCTTCTTACCTTCAACTGCTTTGGATACGCTATACCATCTGGCGTTGCCATCCGTTTGGACAGTTACCTTAGATTGTTTCCCATTATAGAGTGGCAATACTTTATCCTCACTGACATACAAGCTTCCAGCTGCCTCGAGGTACTCTATACCGTCCTTCATGTAAAAACGATATTCAGCCGTATCCCGGCTTCCCATGGCAGGAATTTGATGCTGGCTTTCAGCAGTATCGGGGCCTGTAATTTTTTTGTCTCCTAGATAACCTTTCAAATCTTTGGCACGGGTAATCTGGATTGTTGGGTTAATAATCATGTAAATGAGAGAACTGAACTTCTCACTCACAGGGTAATACGTTTCCCCTTCTCTCATTGCCCATATAGCTTCTGTCTCTTGAGATAGCTTATTGATCTCCAACTTCTCAACTAAATAATGAGATAGAGCCAATTGTCCCAACTCAGGAACGGATGCATATTCTCTATTCCACAGGTAGGTTCGACCATTTTTTTCAGTTACAATACTGATCTTCGAGGATCCTTCTGGGTTAACAAAAGACCCTTCCGAGGTGTACATATATTTTTGTTCAGGATATTCGGGAATACTAGGTACCGATAATGATAGCTCTCCATCCTTTATAGCAACTTTAATTTGTTGATTGGTAGTACCATAATAGCCGGAGTACTTTGTGATGTCGTTAGGCATGTCAGCCTTGACAGGAATGACGAATGATTTCTCCGGTATAATGTCTTTGATTGTGCCCTTCTCTTTCATAGCTTGTAGAAGAAGTTCGTTAGCCAGAAGTCCGTTCGTCGAACTACTACCTCCTGACGATAGAACTGCAGCAGCCATGTTCTGCTCTGGAAGCACTACAAGGGAAGCATGATACAGAATCGTGTCTCCCCCTTTGCTGAGGCCCTTTATTTTATAGTCGTTAAACGGAAACAACCTTACACTATCCCAGCCAAGCCCAAAGTCAATCGAATTATCCGCTTCTTTGGTCCACAACCCCTTTTTGTATTCCTCTTGTTCCATTGTCCGTGCCGCTTTGTCTGAGAGGATACCATTCTCTTCTTTTGTGAAAATTTGCGAGAAACGCACCATATCCTCGGCAGTAGAATAGATTCCACCCGTTCCTATTACATTAATAGTTTCATTCGGAAGCTGCTCAAGAACCCCTGGATAATATAGTCCAGCCAGTTTGCTTGGTTCTAATATGTCTTGTGACGTTTTCGTATGGTTCATTTCTAACGGTTGGGTAAAATTTTGATGAATGAATGCCGTGAATTTCATTCCACTTACTTTTTCTACCAGAATCTCAGCCAGAGTGAATCCATCGTTACAATAAACAGAGAATGCTCCCGGGTCAGCTTTCAAACGCTGTGTAGACAACTGCTCCAGTAGATTATCGTGTGCATACGTGTCATTATCATTGAACAGAAAAGCATTACCCAGAGTCGACCCTTGAAGTCCAGAAGAATGGTTCAGAAGCATTCGGGGCGTAATTTGCTTATAACGATCATCTATCATCTTGAAATCATTTATGTACTCCACTAAGGGGGTATCTAGATTGATTTTGCCCACATCTACCAATTTCATGACGGCAGCTGCCGTAAACATCTTGCTCGTCGATCCGATACCATACATGGTTTCTTTGGTGAGAGGGATATTCCCTTCTATGTCGTTTAAGCCTGTCTGGCCCGACACTGTAATCTTGCCATTGTCGATCAATGCATACTGTACGCTGATCGTACCGTACTTTTCGGTAAGTAGCGCCGCTTTCTCAGAAGCGATCTTCGCCAGTACCTGATTTGTTGTTACAACTTCACTACTAGAAGCTAGCGCAGCTGTTGGGACAATCGGTGTTACCGCAATAGCAACGCTCAGCATCCATATCCATCTTTTTTTCATTAAACAAACCTCCTTAATTATCAAACTATGATATATTACGATATACTTGATAAAATGGTTCATTTTTCCTCTTTACAGAAATGTGGATCAGTCTATATTCTTGCAAGAGGAATGTGAATGGATAGCATCTTTGGTGCCTCTTATTGCAACCAAATTGCGAGCTTTCCATCTTGCGCTACCCATGGGGAATGAGACATTATTGGACGACAGTTCGGGTTCTGGCTTTGCAGTTATTTCTGATGAATTAGAGGTACTCTCTACGAATCCTAAAGCGGACCAATGGATAGAGAAACTAAGGTTATTGGAACATATCGAAAGTAACATATTACCTAGACCAATCCGGGCTGTGAGCATTCGAGCTCTCAACATCACATCCGAGTCTTCGGCTATCGCTAAGGCTTGTATTCGTATGTCCGAGGGACCTTATTTAGTCATTCGTGCTAGTAGGCTTAACTCTTTCGACGGTCATATACAACTTATAATAAGTTTCGAACCCGCTAGTCCCGCTGATATGCTTCCTATTATTGCAGAAGCATACGGACTGACGGATCGGGAGCAGCATATTGTAGACGGGGTGATTCGGGGACTATCCACGAAAGAAGTAGCTACGAATCTACATATTTCAGCCTACACTGTTCAGGATCATTTGAAATCCATTTTCACCAAGTCTGGTGTCAATAGCCGTAGAGAGCTTATCTGGCAGTTCCATTCCCGCTTCAGTTAATACCGCTGCTACTGCTGTGAATATTAGATGCTGTATTAATCAATTCGATGACACTTACAAAATAAAAAAAAGCCTGAAAATTCAGGCTTCTAAATTGCGTTCTATTTCGTATTTTAGTGGTCTCGATTAATCATATAATTCATTAAATGTTTCAGAAAAACGATGTTACGAGGCATCTCTTTCAATGCTTCCATAGCAAGGCAGTAGTGTTCCCACATTTCTTTCCGAGCACCAACAGTTCCAAGGATGGAGACAAAAGTCGAATTGTTGTTTTCAACATCCTTGCCCGTAGGCTTACCCAGTAAGAGTAAATCACCTTCGATATCAAGCAAATCATCTTTAATCTGAAAGGCAATTCCTGCGTGATAGGCGTATTTCTTTAAAGCTACAATTTCCGGCTCTCTAACTTCAGCGAGAATGGCAGGCATGATCAAAGAAGCCTCAAAAGCTATTCCTGTTTTATAAAAGCACATCATATTCAATTGATCTATTGTCAGTTCTTTTCCTTTTGACTGCAAATCCATCGCTTGACCCATACACATCTCTTCTGTCTTTTCGGCAGAATATTGCATCAAAGTGAGCACTGTTTGGGCATTGTAATGCTCAAGAGACGCTTGTTCTTTAATGGCCCTCAGGATTAGAAACAATCCCGTTAGTTCGGCAGTAGCAATATTTTCTACCTGATGCAACGTTGGACGCCCTCTACGAGTAGCAGCATTATCCTGAGATGGGAGATCATCAAAGATCAAGGAAGCGGTATGCATGTATTCTAATGATCTCAGAAGCGGGACGATTTCTGAAGCGTGTAGTCCATATTCGTTCACGCCCATAACCCAAGTCAAAATAGGCCTGATACGTTTCCCATCCCCTTCCAGACTATAATTTGCAGCATCAATCAGAGGTTGCTCCATTTCTGGAATCCCTTTATGTTTGTGAATGGGTAACATGCTGTTGATCTGCAGGCGAACCGTTTGGATCGTATCATAAAAGTCTTCTTTTTCCGTTCGACTGTTTTTAAGATTGATCACCATCTGATCCCGAAGCAGTTTATCAAAGAAATCCACATCATTCGCTTTTCGTACCATTTGTTGCACTAGACGATTAAATTCTGGATTACCCGAGGCGAAAATATCCATAATCTCGTTATATTTTTCATTACCGACGCGCTCTTTACATCGTTTTAGACCATTGATGGCTCGATCCAGTATTACTTCACGAGTCTTGGCATCGGAGTGATACACGTTATGGATCAAATGGGAAATGACCGCCCAGTATAATTCAAAGGGATTGATCAGATCCGTTCGCTGAGTATGATATTTTAAATAGTAAGTATACGGAGTTACAGCCCCGTCTTTCATATCATCAAACATATCCGCAAAATCATCCGCTAGCTGGTTGTAAATACCATAACAAAATGTTCGATGATCAAACCCTTCATCCAAGGGTGCACTAATGACAGTACGGACAATCAACCGGGAAGAAGAGGATTTTAAGATGATCGGTATATACAACTCTTCGTTGGTGTATTTCGCGTTCGATAGATCTTTTACACGGTCCATGTCCTGGGAATGAAAAAACACATAAGACTGCTCGAAAAATGTATTCTGTGTTTCAGCTCGCTGATGTCTCTTAATATATTCAAAGGCTTCACTAAGCTCGGCGTGTACATAATGGATCAAATCCTTATTATTACCCACCCACTCTTCCAATTCTGGTATAGATCCAGTGAGAAGTGCGGTACGTATCATTTGGGAATATTGTTCTTTCTCTTGCTTATTTAAGACCCCTGAATCGAGTAGATCGTCGATAAAAGGATAAGTCAGTCCATAGGAATAACCAAGTCTGATGGCTTCATCCAGTCTCCGGGAACGTTCTTCCTGCGATATTTCTTCGTCCATCTCTTCCATCACGTGTAGAATAACCCCAATAATGATCTTGATCAATTTGCGCTGAGCATGCTCCGCATTCATTTCCTTAGGTATATTAGAGGATACATTCTTAAGTTTACTGATCACCCAGATTACTGCAGTTTCAATGCCTTCCTTCTGTCCCCATCGATACAACCCGTTAAGACTCATGAATTCTGGCTGGTCTCCCCGGTTTGGTGCAGAGGAATGAATTAATTGGTTTTTGATGTCAGCAACTAGACGTTGAATTCTGGACTTCGTATCTGGAGAATTCATGTCTTTACCTAAATCCCTCATATACATATAGGAAACGCTTCGATCCAAGTAATCTTCTAATTTACCCCTATAATTCAGCCATTGAATATACCTATGGTAATCACGCGAATTTGGCTTTCTCTTTCCCCACGAAAAAAAGGACAGCCAAGATTGTTGATGAATATGTTTACTTTTCCACAATCGAAAATCATCTGTAAGTGCAGGGACATAAGTCTTTTCCCTGATTTGTATATCAAGTAATGCAAAATATTGAGTAGCTTTTTGTTCAGCCAGCCGATACCATGTATCAGCTTGTTGTGTAAATTCCTTATTCATACGTGGATTCCCTCAAATTCTATTATTGTTAAACATGTACCCATTCATGTCACATTAAATACGTCGTATCATGTTCATTCCTTTATATACGTGAAAGAATGTATTGGGTTACGAACGGGTGGAATGTTTCGGGTCTGTGAAGTACAAATGCTATTATGTGGACTAGTATATGGAAAAAGACAAAATAAAAAACAACTCGAACTTTTTAGTTCGAGTTGTTCATATCACAAAGAAAATGCTATTTCAAATTAATTGCATCGTGGTCAGGCATGTGTCATCGCTTTCGAACGTAGAAACCTTGGATTCTGCCTGTTTCCCGCCTTGCTCGATCTTAATGTTATATGTGGTGTCTCGAGGAAGCCAAAGATCGATAAATCCATTAGATTGGGATTTCAATGTATCTTCCAAGATCACATTTCCTTCCATATCGTTGATGGATACACTAAATTCTTGTTCGACCATTTCACCTTGGCAGCCTGTCAAGCTATGCGTTGCGCAAGGATGCGTTTGATCGACGAATGGCGCAATGGAAAGGAAAAACTCGTTATCTGGTAAGTCGTAGGTTAACTTTTTTTCATCAATATCGGTTACGATGAGTTGCTTCGATGTGATTGAAGCGGATTGAGCTTCTAAAATGTCAGTACTATAATCATGCACCATTTGCTTAATACTTTGCGCATCAATTTCTTTAGGGGCATTTCTATCAAAGTTTCCTATCACCATATACATACCAAAAACAATGACAACCAATCCAGTTACCACTAATATTTTATTTCTCAACTTGTAATCATCCCCTTATCGCTATTGAATTGTTCATTTCTAGCCCTATGTATCTTCTATAGTATAACTATTATTACCATGCTAGTATTCATGAGGAAAGGGCGATATAGTGAAGAATGTAAAGCGAAAGAATGAAATTTAACATTGTAGAATCTAATGATTAACTACACCGTTATCAGATGTTGAACGATCATTCATTACGGTTTCTTTAGTGTCATCTGCGTACACTAAAAAAACCGTATCAATGAATGAATCCTCTTTACTTAACACCCATATATTCTTTAATGCCATCTACAATAGCTTGGGCTGCTTTATACTGAACAGTATCTGAGGACATAATTTGTTCATCTGAGCGATTACTTAGGAATCCAACTTCCAATAATACAGCAGGCATAGTAGTCTCTCTGATCACTTGTAGACTACCATTTTTAACCCCTCGATCAGTTAAACCTATCGCTTTAATTAAATACTTATGAATGATATTGGCAAGATCTTTACTACTACTTCTTTGATAATAATAAGTTTCCGTTCCATTCACTTGAGGTGCTGCGAGTACACTGTTCCCATGAATAGATACAAACACATCCGCATTTAATTGATTTGCTAGTTGCACCCGTTCAGTACGGGTCGGGTAGATGTCACTATCACGCGTCATTACTACTTCTATATTGGGCTCCTTTAGAAGAAGTTCTTGGACTTTCAGAGCTAACGACAAGTTAAAGTTCTTCTCATACTTATTCGTGATACTAGTTGTACCTGGATCACTTCCGCCATGTCCTGGATCGATAACTACAACCTTACGACCTGACTCGATGATCGGAGGAACCGTTGCTGTACTGTCTTCTGTCACATTCAAATCGATTACGAGCATATTTGAATCCACACCAGTAATTAATTGAAATGCATTTGCTTGTGTCAGAGCAATGACCACTCGAACCTGGTAGGGATCACGAGTAAACAACGAATACCTTACTTCCGATATATTCGGATATCCACTAATATCTAATATCCCTTTCAATCCAGCATCCAAAGGTTGCAATGATCCAAAGGAATCAGCGAAAGTTGTATTGGGTAGATCTACTACGATTCGATCGGGATTAGTTAATCTGGAAATTTTAGGAATTACAGCTCCATCTGAAGATATAATGAGTTGGTTGTTTACAAAGCTCAATCTATTAATATGATTTACTGCATTCGTTGTCTGACCACTTCCATTTGTACCCATAGGTTCAGTATCAACTTCTGGAACTTCCGTTATAGGTAGTAGCGTTTCTACTACTGTGTCTGCTTGTCCAACATCTATAGAATCCTTGGTACTACTTGTCAGATAAACTGTTTTATCAAGATTATCCCAGCTTACTGAAATCCCCATTTGTTCACTCACGAAACGAATAGGAACTAGCACGGTTTCGTTCTTTACTTGTGGTGCAGCAGTTAATACAACTTGTTTGCCATCCACCGTCGCTTCTTGTTGATTGACCTTTAAGGATATGATCTTGGCATCTTGTTGGATCTTGACGCCTTGTGACTTTTGATCCCAATCTACCTTAAATTTCAGATTCTCAACAACGATACGAATCGGGATCATTACATTCTCATTTACGACATGAACCTTGACGTTAGCAGGCATACTTATTTCCTTGCTATCAAGAATGATCTTTGACTGAACCGCTGCAGCCTCCCCTTTAGTCGGATAACTGATAATAAAGAATACACACAACAGGATTAAAAAGCTAAATTTCTTCATGATTCACCTCGGTTTGTCATTTTCTTCATAAGATCTTTTTCACCAACCCGCTTCACTCGATCATAACAATATTCTACATATAGGTACCAATATCCTGTTTTATTTACATTTTTAGCAATACATTCTGTAGATGGTGCTTTCAATCTAACTTCTTTTAAAATGACCTTACATTCATTATCTATTAGAGCTCTTAATATATCTGGTGAGGGAGATTGTAATGTTAACTTACAATTCATATACTGCTTGAATATAAAAACGGTTGATCATAAATACATCATGATCAACCGTTTTTACTCATTTACTAGTATTTTCTTTAAACATCCATGACTCACTAATTCTCCCCTATGTTGCATTTAACTCGTCAACATGTGGCTGACAGAGACCAGGTTAAACCATTATTTATTGTCTTCTAATTCTTGATCAATCAATTCCTTAATCTTGTTATAGTCAAAAGGATCATCCAATACGATTCCGTTGATCATAATTGTTGGTGTAAGTTGAACATTATATTGTTCAACTAATGCAGAGTCGATATTAATTTCAGGTAAGGCTTTACTAGCTTTAATATCTTCCTCTAGCTTGATTAGATCAATTTGTGGAATATTTGTTTTGGCCATATCCAACACGGATTCCTGAGTTATCCATGATTCATCATGGTTTGCCTGAGCTGGTTGTGCAGCGTAGAGAGCCTTATGATAGGTCCAAAATGCTTGGGGATCTTGTGCAAACACAGATTCGGCAGCAAGAGACGCTAATTGGGATTCCTCCCCATGAAATAAAACATTAATGTAAGCAAATTTGATCTTACCCGTATCTATATAGTCCTTCATCAATTGAGGGTAAATGCGTTCACTCCAAGATTTACAAGAAGGACATTTATAATCACCGAATTCAATCACGCTCACCGATGCATCGTCATTCCCTAATGTGGGTTGATTGAGAAGCGAGGGTTGCTTACTGAACTGAGCAGGTTCTTTTGCTTTCTCCTCTTGTTTTGTTGTGATAATAAACAATGCAACGATTAAAGTTATAACAACAAGTGTAATTAGAACAAGTGGTTTAGCTTTATTACTACTATGTACAGGTTTTTTATTATGTTTGACCATTTGCCTTAACCCCTTTACAATGCTATCGATCCTTCTAAAATTTAACGTCACCTTTCATTTTAATAGTTATAATAAATTAAAAATAACATATACTCCGATTACATTCAAACGCTCATTATAATATTGGTATGGATCTAATGTTAAAAAACGGTCAATCATAAGATATGATCAACCGTTCTATGAAATAATCTTATAGGCCTAACTTATGACCCTTTTCCAACCGCAGAATTTGCTTCTCTCCACCATCAGCCAATTCCCTGAACTGATTGATCGTTTCACGCATTCTAGGCAGAGCTTCTTGCTTGTAAGTACTAATAGAATCCAGAGCGGACAATACATCTGTAAATGCTTCTTTCATGGTGTCTACTGAAATACTAGCTTCAAGCGATTGCTTTTGGATTTCGACGCCTTGATTCTTCAACATTCTGGACGTACTGGAGATCAGATCGTTCGTCGTTTGGTTCAATAGCTCTATCTTTTTTAGGACAATCTTCTGATTATATAGAGCACTAGCAACGGTAACGGAAATCTTCAACGCCGAAATCGTAACATTCTTAGCCCGATCTACGCCACGAATCAATTCTTTGTTATTCCTAATGACGACTTCGATTGCCATAATCCCCTGTTGGTTGACTACCAACATCTGTTGCAGGTCCATCACTCTCTGTCGTAGAGGGAACAGTACTTCTTCGGTGATAAAACGGATTTTGTCAGGATCTTCATTACGAAGCTTGGCAGCTTCAATCTGTGACTCAATAGATTCGTCCATTAACATCCCCAGTTGAATTTCTTTCTGAAGCTTTTTAGTCAGATCTCGCAGCATCTGTTGTTCGATCTCTAGTGTGGTGTTGTCATTCTTGAGGGTGGACTTACCCTTATCTAATGAGACAACAATATCTGCAATCACAACATCGGCTTTTTGATATTTGAGAAAGTATGCCCGTAGCGGATTAAACAGCTTGCCGAGGAATCCTCTTTTAGCAAAGTCGATTGCGCTTGGGTCTAAATCTTTCAGTTGTGTATGCAGTTCAGACAGACCTTTGGCAACCTGACCTCCCTCGTCTCCCGTTTTCGAGAGATTTCCTACTGAAACCTGAAGCAACGTATTTTTATCTGAAGATGATTTCATTGTATTCATACCGAAACTGTCAATGGATTGAAGTATTTCTTTACGTTTCTCAAGCGATTCGAAATCCAGTGCCATGATTGTCGCGACATTATTGTCTGCTACCTCTTTAAGCTGTGCCACTTCAGCCGGAACGGGCTTAACCTGCTCTTCGATCGCAACTTTGATCTCTTCTTGACTGGGTAATTCCATCGTGAATGACATGTGAACCCTCCCCTAATTTAAGTTACATTTGAACGTTAAACAAGTTTCCGATCTTGTAGACAACATCATCTGTATCTGCATTAATGCTAGCCGCTTCATTAATACTTGAGATACGTTGAAGTGCCTTAATATTGGCATTATATCCGATTGTGTAAATTGGAACTTTGTAGGTCTCAATTAATCCTTTAATATCATCAAGTGAGTTACCCTCATTCGTCTCGCCATCACTTAAGACAAAGATAATAGGCTTCATATTAGGGTTAAGTGCTATCTGATCTTGAAGCATTTTCAAAGCGACGACGATTCCATCAAAAGTAGCTGTACCTCCACTGGCTTGAAGGTTGTTAACTGTACCAACAAACATGGACTGTTGGTTCGTGTCGTATTTGGCAATAGGGAGATTAATGGTTACATCACTTGAATAGGAGACAAGACCGATGCTATTATCTTTCCCTAGATATTTCTGACCTTTCAATAGGGACTCTTTCAAGCGATTAAGAGGTTCACCAGCCATACTTCCGGAGACATCGGTTACGAATACGGCAGAAATTGGTTTACTTCCATTCTTCTTTTCTTTCCATAACTTCTGTGCAGAAGATAGAAGACTACCATCGACGACTGCAACTTCTGACTTATATGAATCGAGATTATTGAAGCCTTTGTCCTTCGCCAAGTTCTGATATTCTGCTTGTTCAACGAACTCAGCAAATTTCTTAATAATGTCTAACTTATCTTGAGGAACATCACCTAATGCATATAACGGACTGTCATGTCTAACACCAAAAGGAGTGAACACATAACTGTCCTTCAAATCTGCAGCATTAATATAGGTCTGGTATTCCAAAACAAATCCATCAAGCATTCCAGACTTCGCTGCATCACGCATTTGTATCGTTGTAGATGCAATGAACGGCACATTGGCCTGAAACTTCTCAAATCCTTGAACAGCTTTATCTCCTAAAATATTAGTGCTATCGAACGTATTAAGCGCTGTTACAAGAAAATTCAACCCTGTAGAACTAGCGAACGGGTCAGTATAACCCATAGAGAACTCATTATTTGCAATCGCTTCAGTTACTGTTTTGACATTCACTGAACCGTATTTATCTACTAGTGCATCGTGTTTAGCCTTTGCTATGACAATACCAGGAACATTCCCCACGATTCTCTTCGTTATAAGTTCAGTCTTAACACCATTTGCCTTGACCATTTCACCCCATAGCTCATTAGAGGGTGTGTATGCATCTGGTATATATTTGCCGGATTTAATATAATCTACAGCTGTACCGGAAGCAATATTTCGAATCTTAACTGAAGCAGGTTTGCCATTTACGGAGATATTTGCTTTATTGAACTCGGTCGCTACCTCAGTCAACCAACCATCGATTCCCGTACCCCCTTTTTCAGGAGAAGAGAAGATTTCCACAAAATGATCGTTCGTGTTCTCTACGGTTATAGGGAACTTAGAGATATCTGGCAAAGACTCAGCAACATCAGCAGGGTTAAGATCGATCTGACCTTTAACCGGCGTCTCCGTCTTAACCGAAATATTAGAGTACAATTTGCTTAATTGTTTCGCTGCATCTTCTGATGATACTTGTGTTTTTGTTTTACCTAAATCTGAAGTCAGGTTTATCCCAAAATATACAAGTGCAAATACTAACACCACAAGAAAACCTGAAATTAGGAAAAATTTACTCTTCTTTGTCATGCTTTCCACCCCTTACTGTTTATAATATTTGGTCTGTTTGATCAAGGAATCAATTTCCTGCATACAAGGCATATTCTCAATATCTCCGGGCTCAAAACTATCTAAGCGAGATATTTCTAACAGCAATTTATCTAGCTTCAACAAGATTTCCTCATTACTAGCTATTGAACTTTTCATGAATGACAAATACTCTTTGTACACGTTTGTCTTTTCTTGAAGAAGTTCCTGAGAGAAAGATGTTGATTTATTATTCATGACACTTTCGAACTCCGACTCATCAAATACATTGAGCCTATTCAGGATACTTCTAACATTAAGGTAGAACAGCTTCTCTACCTCTTGCACGACAGAGGCAAATTTTTTGTAACTTAACTCCGTTGCTTCAAACCTCTGATTAAGAACATTGAATAAGGTGTCTTTCTTCTTAACTATTCGGTCCAACTGCCCCAAGGCGAGCGTAATATCATTTCCTAGTGCTTTAACCCGTCGGTACTGATTCAAAGCCTCCACATAGTCCTCATGCGTTCTGATATGTTTGACAGGAATAACAACAGGCTGCTTAAACAATATGACATAACTCCCATAAATCAACACCAGTGCACTTGCGAACAATAGAGTTACTCCAAATGCTGTAGTGAGAGCAGATCCGCCTATCTCTATCCCTAACAATCCGGGTGAAAGCACTATGATATTCACTGCCACCACACCAACAATCATTCCTAGTAGCTTTATGTATTTTGTGACCGTCATACGTGTACCTCCTCTAGCTCCTTTAGGAATACGTTGATTGTAAATAAGTGAAGACAATATAAATCAGTTCATTCGAGACCAATAATCAACTCCTTTAAGATCAGATAAATGACATGTTGATAAAGGTATAATAAATAGCGTGTGTTCCTTGTTATCAGTGATATATACCCAGTGTCTTTCTATTTACGTTATTTAGCTTAAAAGGTGACAACGCTGAAGATTTCATTTCTAGTCTGATGGGTATTCGTTCTTAATTGTTCCGCTATTCCCTTAAATCACATAATGACACTATATCATGAAAATTTTACCACATGTCATAATTTCGCTACAATAATGGATTAATGAAATAAAAGTTGGATTCAAGTAGGCATTAATATCTCCGTATTAAATTTCCATATTTAAAATTGAATATAACAATATATGCAACTTTTATAAATAAATGGTGTTTTATATGCTGAAGGGAAGTGCGTATTGTGATTAGACTACAACAAAGTAGAAAGTACGAAGACGTCAAACAAAAACAAACCGATTTGTGGAATGAATTAACGTCACTAGTAAGATCACCTTGGCTTTATGTAGCTCTTATAATCGGTATTTCAATTCCTATTGTGATGTATATGTTATTTATTTGGATTTCCCTCCGTGTAGAGTAACTGATTAGTCATTTTATTTAGGTGCGCAGAGAAAAAGCCCCTACGCTTAACTGTTCAAGGGCTGCTAGTTCTTAAGTCGTATTACTGAATGGAGTGAATTCTTGAGGTAGTATTAAATTCTATTTCGTTGTATCCTCGACTTCTATAATGATCGTACCTTCATCAATAGCTTCTAAATCATAGTCTTGTATTACCCACTTATGAACTTCAAATTGATAGGTTGTTACTAATACCGCAAGAGAGTTGAGATGTACATTTCCGAACCACATCAATCTTTTCGTAGTCAGCATATTATCATGTACATCAACGGATGAAATCGGGTCGATATTCACAAGATTCGTCTTATTTAATAAGTTCGAATTTAATTCTTTTAATGTATCAGTAGCTAATTCTATTTTCCATCGTCGGCTATCCTTATTAGAGACCATCATAAAATCATTGCTTGCTGAATGGAATGTCACGGAGTAATTATCATTCACTTACCAGATGTTTGATACGGAAGCTACGGCATCTATCAAGCAAATCATTCAATTATGGAAGGACAAGGATATAACTACACTTTCTGAGACCATTCACATGTTAAAAGGATTCAGCCTGAATGTCGGGGCAACGCAACTTGCCCATCTATGCAGTCGACTGGAACTAGAAATGACACATGCACAAGAAATAGAAACCGTGATTACAACCCTTCATGATGTTTTCGAAAAGACCAAATATTATTTAAAACAACAGTTAGGTGAAGAAGTCTAACTTAGAAAATTAAAATAAGCCAATGGGTGCTAACATGATTGTTAGCTTCCATCGGCTTATTTATATTAATTAAAACACTTTCGTTGTCCAAGACTCACAATTCCAGATATCTGTTGCAATATCCTGATAGAATTCAGGTTCGTGAGATATCATCAGGATCGTTCCCTTGTATGCTTTAAGAGCACGCTTAAGTTCTTCCTTCGCATCAATATCCAAATGGTTCGTAGGCTCATCTAATACAAGTATATTCGTCTCCGTATTAATGAGTTTACATAGACGTACTTTAGCTTTTTCTCCACCACTCAGAACAGCAATCTTACTCTCAATATGCTTCGTGGTTAACCCACATTTCGCAAGGGCAGCACGTACTTCATATTGTGAAAGAGACGGGAACGTCTCCCATATTTCCTCGATACAGGTATTATAATTGCCTTCTTTCATCTCTTGCTCAAAATAACCAATCTCCTGGTTATAACCAAGTTCTATTGAACCAGATAATGCAGGAATCTCGCCGAGAATACTGCGTAACAAGGTCGTTTTCCCGATCCCATTCGCACCGACAAGTGCAATCTTTTGTCCACGTTCCATCAGTAGATCCAATGGACGAGATAAAGGTTCCTCGTAACCGATAACAAGACCTTTAGCTTCAAAGATAACTTTCCCGGCTGTTTTGCCATCCTTGAAATTAAATTGCGGCTTCGGTTTGTCCTTTGAAAGCTCGATGACATCCATCTTGTCGAGTTTCTTTTGTCTGGACATCGCCATATTACGGGTAGCCACACTCGCTTTGTTACGAGCAACGAAGTCTTTCAGTTCTGAAATTTCTTGTTGTTGACGGTTAAAAGCAGATTCAAGCTGCGTTTTTCTCATTTCATAAACCTGCTGGAATTGTTCATAATCACCAACATAACGAGTCAGCTTTTGATTTTCCATATGATAAATCAAGTTGATGACACTATTTAGGAATGGCATATCATGTGAGATCAGAATAAAAGCATTCTCATACTCTTGCAGATAACGTCTTAACCACTCAATATGTTGTTCATCCAAATAGTTCGTCGGCTCATCCAGGAGCAAAATATCTGGTTTCTCTAGTAGCAACTTCGCAAGTAAAATTTTGGTGCGTTGTCCTCCACTAAGGTCGTTCACGTCACGATCTAATCCAATGTCAGTGATCCCAAGTCCACGTGCTGTCTCTTGTACTTTCGCATCGATCAGATAGAAATCTTGACTCGTTAGCGTATCTTGGATTGTACCGACTTCTTCAAGTAACTTCTCTAGTTCTTCAGGTGTTACATCACCCATCTTGCCATACATATCATTCATTTCTTGCTCAAGGTCGAACAAGTATTGGAATGCACTACGTAGTACATCTTGAATCGTTAGCCCTTTCGTTAGAACAGCATGCTGATCAAGATAACCGACACGCACCCGCTTGGACCATTCAACCTTACCCTCATCGGGCTGTAACTTACCTGTGACAATATTCATAAAAGTGGATTTACCTTCGCCGTTTGCGCCGAATAAACCGATGTGCTCGCCTTTGAGAAGACGGAATGCAACGTCCTTGAAGATGGCACGATCTCCAAAGCCATGACTTAATCCTTCAACATTTAATATGCTCATGTATAGACACCTTTTTCATATATTTTTCTCGTATTATTATAAGCATGATTAAGCAAAAACTCAATGGAGAAACTTTTTTTGTTCATATTGGTTTTGGGTGCATCAGTGTATATAATCTATAATCTACACAATTCGACATTTACTAACTATAATAAAGTTACTTGACAATATACATTGAATTCGGTATTATTGTCTTAAATACAAGATACTATAAATAAGGACATCCTAGAGTATCCTTTTTATGAATATTTTTATTACTTATTTTATAGGTGGTGTGTTTCATGGGTTTTTGGGGAAATATATTTGGTAAAACAACTACTGAGGAGGAAATAACAATGTCAAAATTAAATATCGGAATTATTCTGGGAAGTACTCGTCAAGGTCGTGTAAGTCCACAAGTCGGAGAATGGGTAAAACGTGTCGCTGATCAACGTGGTGATGCGAACTATGAAATCGTAGATATCGCGGACTTCAAGCTTCCACTATTGGGGGAAGCGGATGCTACAGAACAAGCAACAGCATGGAATACAAAGCTTGCTAGCTTAGATGGTTTCGTATTTATCGTTTCAGAATACAACCACAGCATAACAGCATCATTGAAGAATGCACTTGATTATGCACGTGATGCTTGGAACAATAAAGCAGCTGGTATCGTAAGTTATGGTTCTGTAGGTGGCGCTCGTGCAGCTGAGCATCTTCGTGGAATCTTGGGTGAATTGTCCGTAGCGGATGTTCGTGTACACCCAGCATTGTCCCTATTCACTGATTTTGAGAACGGAACTGTGTTCAAACCAGCGGATATGCATCTTACAAATGTGAACGGTATGCTTGACCAAGTGCTTGCATGGAGCGGTGCATTGAAAACATTACGCTAATATCAACTTCCAACACCTCTTTATTTAAGAGGTGTTTTTTCATTTCAAAAAATACTTCTATCCTCTACATAACTTGAAAATTATATGTACATCACCAGATGGGAGAAAACGGGTATAGATTCCCTTTCAAACTAAACGATGCTTGTCCTGTTTCTTCCGATACTATAATGACAAGCGCATCGCATATTTCAGATAATCCAAGTCCTGCTCGATGTCTAGTTCCTAGCTTCTTCTGTTCAGTCTTCCTCTGAGTCAAAGGCAATACGTTTGCTGCAGAAATAATTTTGTCGCCTTGTATTAAGACTGCACCATCATGTAGCGGACCACCAGGTGTGAATATGGATTCTAGCAACGAATGCGTCAACCTCGCGGAGATCATTACACCTGGAGTAATAAACTTATCGATGGGTTCTGATCTTTCTACTACAATAAGAGCTCCATGACGCCGTTGTGATAAGTGAGTAATCGCTTGAGATAACTCATCATATCTATCTGTATACGGGGCTAGATAACATTTCAAATAAAAGGTTGAGGCAAGGGATTCCGTATCTACAAATTGTTCCTTCATATTATGAAACTCGTTCAACAAACAATTACCAGCTTCGTGTTCTAATCCCAGTATTAATGCATCGATGGATAAGCTTAATTGTAGGAGTCTATTCTTTACTTCAACTTGCATTGGAGAGAAGTCACATTGTATATCATCCATTCCTTCACCTCCCTTAAATGTTTATATCTTGTTTAAAAAGAATACTACTTCTATTTTGCTTACCACCCTTTTGTTCTATACATCAAATGTAATAAGTTATCGATTCCGAAGACAGTGAACACGTTTGTGGAAGCGAGTGAGAAACGCACTATGTCCCCGGATTCCGTGACGGATTTGTCCATTGGCCTACTCACCGAATAGATGCACTAAAACGGAGGAACACAAATACCCTGCAAGTTGCACTTCATCAGAAGTGCAACTTGCAGGGCAATCTGTTCATGCTTAGTTTCTTTCGTTACGCTTAGCTGCCAAGTCCGCGGAGAGCTGTAATGTACGTTGTTTATTCAACGGATAGACAAAGACCAAGAGTGAAAAAATGATAAGATACACGAGGCCTGGCACTAATGTGCTTAAACGATATAGGCCATTCAATGTTTCTTCGTTTTGAACGATATTCACCGAGTTGTAGCCAATGGCTGCAATCGCAAATCCCCCAATACCACCCGCAATCGCTTGTCCCAACTTTCGTGCAAAGGAATACACGGAGTAGACTGTCCCGTCTTCTCGAAGACCCGTTATAAATTCATGGTAATCGATGACATCGGTAACAAAAGCCCACACCACGAGATTGAAGAAGCCGACTCCAAAGGTACCAATCGTGGAGATAGTAATGAATTGAATCGCTGTTAAATCTGGAATGAAGGCTAAGCTCAAATGTACAACCGCAGCTAGAAGCATGCCCACAGCAGCAACTTCCTTCTTACCGAATCTAGCTACCAAAGGCTTAGCTATCGAAATTGCAATAATCATTGCAGAAATGTGAATAAGTCCGACGATACTTAGTAATGAAGCGTTCCCAAAATAGTCTTTGTACAAATACACGTTAACCGCACCTGAAAGCAATGTTAGCATCATGAAACTGAGTGAAATGATTAGGATGGAGATCAGCGGTTTATTTCTTATCAAACCTTTCAAGGTCAGCTTAAAGATTGTTTGGTTTGCTTGCGTATCAGGGGCGATAATACGCTCTGTTGACATTTTGTAACAGGCTATATAACTAGAGAGAGATAGGATTCCGAACAGAATACCTCCCATCATAAAGTGATTGGCATCTGCTTTGTTGTCAACGAACAGAATCAATGGTCCCAAGACGTTAACAAGTAACCCCGCAATCACCCCACCCATCGTTCTAAAAGTAGATAACGACGTACGCTCAACTGGATCACTCGTGATAGAAGAAGCCATGGAGCCGTAAGGTATATTGACCGTGCTGTACAAGGTTCCCCAGAGAATATAGGTGATGAAGGCATAGACCAGATAGAAGCCGTTGGACATCCCGGGAATTTGCACGAACATTAAGATACCAGAAAATACGAGCGGGAAGGACATTCTGAGAATCCATGGCTTGAACTTCCCGTGCGCACTTGCCTTCCTCGTATCAATGAATCTGCCCCAGGTCACATCTGCGACCGCATCCCAAATTCGCGCAACTAAGAAGAGAATTCCTACAGAAGCAGCACTGATATGAAAAACATCTGTGTAATAAACCATTAAGAATGAGCTAACGAGAAGAAAAAAGAAGTCGTTTCCTAAATCCCCGAACAAATAACCTATTTTATCTTTCATCCCAAATTTTCTTAATTCCTTAGATCTAGCTTCTGGTTGCGCAGACTGAAAATTGGTCACAGGCTTCATATACTAACCTCCTACTCCTACTTCTACTTCATCATTTTTCAATCTGTGTAAGTTCTTTATTTAAGATATAAATGAGCTTTTCATTGAAAATATCAGGTGCGATGGATGCGAGCGTATCCACTTTCATCCCACTGGCCATTCCAAACATTGGATTCTCGGAAAGGTTCCCTAAATACTTCTCAAGTACAGTTCGTGCTGTGTCATTCTCCATAATTGAACCCAACGTACAACGAGTGGAATACACATCGTCTGTAATGATAAGGGATTCAATCTTGACATCTTCTAGAACAGGAACTTGGAACCAGTTCTTGACGACACCGCCTTCGTCTGCCGGGGCAATATAGCTTAGATTGGCTTCTGCTACTTTATTGAAGTGAGCCGTATCCTCGTAAGTGTGCCCATCTTGGTGAGAGACAGCTGTGATAGCATTGAAGCCTTTTAGTAAAGCTACATTCTCAAAAGTGAAGATATGATTTTCACTACTAGAAGTCGCTAATTCTACACCATTCGCATAGAGGGTAACGTTATCGCAATTTGCGTAAACTTTCACCTGAATAGCCTCATCCACTCGGTCGATGTAACGTTTGCTAGTAATATGTACGAACTTCTCATCGGACCAATTCGCTTTATACAAATAGAAGGCATCCTTCTTAATCTTGCGGTCATAAGTGACTAAACCTTTGTTGTTTCTGCCCAGCACTCCGCCCTCATCACGAATATTGGCACCGAAATCAAACATATTCCATACATAGGTTGCCCATAGGAAAGGTCGCTTCGCAAAGATATTCCACACGATTTCATGGTAAAGTGCATGATACTCTTCTGTGTAATCTTTAACCGCAGGCTGATTGTTGTGATATTGTAAAATGCCCTCTGCACCGTATTCGGAGATGCATAATTTCGCCGTTGGGTTCGTTTGGTGGAAACCATCAATCCAATCTGCGAAATCTTCGGCTTTACCATTGTACCAACCATAATATTTGTTATAGCCAATAACATCCGTCACCTTGTTATAGTCGTCATCATCTTCAACGAACATGACGTTTGCCATGGTTGTTAATCGTGTAGGGTCTTCCTGCTTTGTTAACGTATTCAATTCGCTAACAAGCTTTCGAAGTGCTGGCGTCTCTCCACCGATTTGAATTTCATTTTGTATGCCCCAGAAGATAATGGAGGGATGGTTGAAATTTTGTCTGATCAATTCAATCATTTGCTGCTTGGCATTGATGCCTTCCAATTCGGTCTTGGACATCACAGAAATAAACGGAATTTCAGCCCATATCACCATACCTTCTTGATCACATAGATCGTAGAAGTACTGGTCATGCTGATAATGTGCCAGACGAATCGATGTGGCGCCAACCTCTTTAATTAAGGCCATATCTTCTTCATGTTCTTTGGTCGTAATCGCCCATCCCATATCTTTGCGATCTTGATGTCGGGACACACCATGGAGATCAAGATGCTCACCGTTTAAGAAGAAACCTTTATCCGCATCCACTTCAAAAAAGCGGATACCAAATGGAATGGAGAGTTGGTCGATGGTATCATTAAAGCTAATTAAAGATATATTCACCTTATACATATAGGCATTTTGCATCCCATTCCATAGCGTTGGATTTTGAATAATAACGGGTAGATTAACTTCTTGCGTCTCCCCTGCTGGTAGCACCACTTCTTGCGCTGCATAAGCAACAGTTCGACCATCTCCATCAAGAATATCTGCCCACAGTCTAACCTTTTTATCCGCTTCATCATCATTCGTTACCTTCGATTTAATTGTAAGCGTAGCCTTCTCATGACTCACATCGTCTTGAATGACATATACACCTGAGGAGCCATAATCCATCAAGTCAAAATGAAGAGGATTCGCAATAATAAGGTTAACATTCCGGTAGATTCCGCCAAAGAACGTGAAATCGGCCATCTGAGGATATACATCATCGACCACCGTGTTATCGACCTGAACACTCAACGTATTCGCTGTGCCGAATTTGATGGCATCGGTCATATCAAATCGGAATGTAGAATATCCACCGCGATGTTGTCCCAAATGCTGACCATTGACATACACATCCGTAATACTGTTCGATCCCTCAAATTCTATAAATACGCGATTTCCTTGCACAATAGGATCGAGTACGAATGATTTGCGATACCAGCAAGCACCTTTATAGAAATCAAATCCATTGGCACCATCGATGGCGTTCCAAGTGTGTGGAAGAGTTATTGCTTCCCAACTGCTATCATTATGTGTTTCTTCTATAGCGCTAATATCTGCTTGCTTGCTAAACTTCCATAAATGATTCATCTGGATTTTCTTTCTCATGAGTAGTGTCCTTCTTTCTTAATTGTTATTTTTTATATTTGTAAGCGATTACAAAATAATCATACTTGATATTTTAGTTGCAAGATCGCATTATATTGATTAAACTAGCACAAATATTGCTTTTTTATTGAAAGTATTGGAAAGGATGATCCGTGCTGAATGAGCTAGAATTTAATTGGAGTCACTTCAACAAAACGGTGCAATTGCTACATACGTATACGAGAATGGATACACGATTTGTGGATCATCATGATCGCCTCATGTTGCAATTAGTGGACCATTTCATGCCTGCCGCCCTGCAACAATCAGACTATGTATACCCATCGATCAAAGATGACCTACAGACAGCGGAGCCGAACAAATTCTTTTACTATATAAACACGTTTGGACTAGAATATATCGCAGTTGGTGTAAGGAGAAATCAGGCGTATTGTGGGTTTGTCCTCACCGGTCCCTTTCTTTCGAGTATCCCGGATACAGATTTCATTAGTGATATTATTGTGAGAAATAACCTGCCGGTCAGTGAACGTAAGCAGCTTCAAGAGTTTTATCGCTCTTTATCTGTCATTAGCAGTAATGATTCGAATAGTCTGGGAGACTTGATCGTTAATTTATGTCTACATCCGCATACTGATTCTCAGCTCGTAACGCCTGAAATTGTTCAACCCATTTTGGATAAGGTACAACAGGAAACAAAGATCGCGGAAAGTAAAACAACAATCGAGTTCAGATATGAAATTGAAAAGGAATTGATGAGCGCCATTGCGAAGGGGGATAAGGTTAAGCTTGCTAAAATATTCAGAGAAGGGAACAGCTTTTCTAATATTTCTGATCGAATTCCGGAAAGCCCTCTTCGTTCGGCCAAAAACTTGCTTATTACGCTAAATACATTGTGTAGAGTTGCTGCAGAAAGAGGCGGTTTACATCCTGTTTACCTAGATACGATTTCTGAGAGATTCTCAATAACGATCGAAAGAGCTACCAATTTGCCGAACGTCAAAAAGTTAAACAGTGTAATTATGCAAGAGTATTGTAATGCCGTACATGAATTCTCTACCCGAAAGTATAGCGTTATTGTCAAAAATGCAGTGAATTATATTGATATGAACTTGGAAAAGCCTTTGACGCTACAACATATTGCGACAAATATCCATGTGAACCCCTCTCATCTGTCACGCAAATTCAAACAAGAGGTTCGGATGACGATGATGGATTATATCAATCAGAAGCGGATCGAAGAATCCAAGCTTTATTTGCAAAGAGGGATGATTTCCATTACCGAAGTTGCGTTTATGGTCGGTTTCAACGATCTTAATTACTTCACCCGCGTGTTTAAAAAGTATACGTCGATCACACCAACTCAGTATGTGAAAACCGCAAAAACCTGAGGAGCAATGACGCGATCATAAAGATAAAGAGCCGAGCTTCTAATCGAAGTGCGGCTCTTTAAGCAGAAGCATATATTAAGGTGTATCTTTAAAATAAGTTTGGAGTACCAAATTTACGCTTTGGAAGTCTTCGCATATTGCTCACAGATGATGCGATGATCTTCGCTACCTTCAGTAAATCCGGTAACGGAGGATATCACTGCTTCAATGCCTTTTTCTGCAATTTGCCCTTGTAATTCTTTGGATTGTGGGTCTTGTGAGTTATCATAATGGAATGCATCTGCAATACCTTTTAGAAGCGCTTCATGTGGTAATCCATAGTCAATGGCCATATTGGCTGGACCCACAAGGCGGTCTGCTGGACCCAACTTTCGCAGAGGCTCCCGACCTACACGAATTACTTCATCGCGAATATAGGGATTCTTAAAACGGTTTTCAATTTTATCAATGTACTTGTAATGTTCTTCTTTGTCAAAACCATGCTTCTTGATGAGCGCATCGCCGCTTTCTTCCATAGCTTGTCGAACCACTTTTCGGATGGAATCATTATTAATAGCTTCTTCAATCGTTTCAATTCCATCTAGATAACCAAGGTAAGCAGTAATTGCATGACCGGTATTCAAAGTGAACAGTTTACGCTGTACATAAGCAAGCAGATTATCCGTTAGCTTCATTCCTGAAATCTGAGGCGCTTCACCTTTAAGGGAAGGTTCTTCAACAATCCACTCATAAAAGGACTCAACGCCAACATCAAGGATGTTATCACCTTGATAAGGAGGTACAATTCGGTCCACTGAACAGTTAGCAAAACCAACATTGTCCTTAGCATACAATTTACCTTCTTCAGATAGATGAGTGTATACCTGTTCTTCCAAGTGCTTGCTTCCACCAACCATATTCTCACAAGCGACGATGTTAAGAATCCCTCTACCCGCTTCTCTTCGCGCTTCGATACCTTTAGCGATCGTAGAAGCGATGATCTTAAGAACATTTGGACCTACGGCGGTAGTCACGAAGTCTGCTTCAGCCAATTCATTTATGATATCTTGACCATTCGAGAGTACACCAGAGACGTTAGTGATTGTTTCTTGTCTTTGCTCCAGATCAAGAATATGGATCTGGTAGCTTTTTTTCTCATTCAGCTCATTAATCATGTGCTCATTAATATCTGCAAATACGACATGGTAAGATGCTTGGGAGAGAAGGGCGCCGATAAAACCACGCCCGATGTTCCCTGCCCCGAATTGAATTGCTTTTTTCATAATTACGGGGAAAAAGTTAATACGTAGATTTGCAAAAAAACAAACGGCTAATAGAACCTACTATGTAGATTCAACTCGCCGTTTGTTAATTTTTTTTAATTCAGTATTGAGGATCGTTAGTTAAAAGTCATATTCCATATCTTTCGCTTTACGAATATCTGCATAGGCTTCTACTAATAATACGGTATCTTCCACTAACCGCTCCATACGAAACAGTACGTCATCGTTGATGATCTCTTTTCGATGGAAATCTTTCTCCTCAATAAATACATAGGTTGGCACAATATGTGCCTTCATATAGGCTAAGATGGGTTTCAGATGCTGTTCCACCATCATATAATGCTTCGCTGTGCCTGCCGTAACGATCATACTCACTACTTTATCTCGGAAAGCATTAACCGGTAAGAGATCAAAGATATTTTTCAATGTTGCTGGAATCGAAGCTTGAAATGTAGGCGTACCGATGATAATAGCATCTGCTGCCATGATCGTTTCGGTTACAACCTTTGTATCACCTTCATAATCCGTAAAGTTACGTCCATCACTAAACTCCACTTTATATTCGGCAAGATCTAGTAATGTAATCTCAGCATCTGGGTATTTTTCACGAGCTATTCTCAAAGTATAATCAATCGCTGTTCTGGTTTTCGACCCTACGATAGAACCTGCAATCGCAACAATCTTCATCCTACTCACTCCTTATTTCTTGGCTGTATGTTTCTTAATCGCAGGCATAATTTCTGTTGCAATCAACTCAATATTCTTCGCAATCTTGTCGAACGGTACGCCACCAAAGTCAATTTGTGCCATAAAGCGCTGTTGACCATATAATTCATATTGATAGAGCATTTTTTCGATCATTTGTTGAGGACTACCAATCATTAATGCATCACGGTAATCTGTAGACTGCGCAAATTGTTGTTTGGGATAACCGCCGCCACGTAATGCCTGCATCCCTGTATTAATATGTGGATAGTACTCACGAAGAGCATCTTGTGAATTTGCTGCTGTGTAAAATAAGCTCGTAGTTGCAATTGGAAGCATTGCTGGATCAAAACCACGCTGTGCCGCAGTCTCACGATACGCATCAACAGATCCCTTGAAATTGATAGCAGGACCACCAAGCGTTGTCAGCATCATAGGTACACCTACATATCCAGCCTTGATCGCACTAGAAGGTGGGCCACCGACTGCACGCCAAATGGGCATATGTCCATTGAGTGGTTGCGGTAAGATAGTAGCATTGTTCAACGGTGCACGAAATTGACCTTCCCATGTTACCTTTTTCTCGTTATTCAACTTCATTAGAAGCTCTATCTTTTCTTCAAATAATTCTTCATAATCATGCACATCATACCCTAGAAGACTATATGCTCCTACACGTGAACCTCGCCCAGCGACAATCTCAGCACGTCCATTGGAGATTAAATCGATTGTGGCGAAATCTTCATACACACGAACAGGATCAGATGTACTTAACACCGTTGCAGAACTAGCAATTTTAATGTTATTGGTGGCTTGTGCAATGGCACCTAGAATGACCGTATGTGCTTGTGTTGTGAAATGTGCTTGATGACTCTCACCTACAGCAAACACATCAAGTCCAGCCTCATCCGCTAGCTTGCTTGCCTCTATTAATTCCCGAATACGTTGTTCAGGACTAATGATTGTACCTGTATGTGGATTAGCTAAATAATCTCCAATGGAATATAAGCCGAATTCTAGCCCTTTATTTGTATCAATACGATATTTCTCCATGTGTACTCGCTCCTTTTGTCTTAATCTAATGGGATTAATGTTGCTTCTATTTCTGCTCGACGTTCTTCTAAGAATGGTGGTAAATCTAATCCCATTCCAAGGGCTTCGATTGTTGAATCGGCGGTGAAACCTGGACCATCTGTAGCAATTTCAAATAAAATACCGTTTGATTCGCGGAAATATAAGCTTTGGAAGTAATAACGATCCACAATTCCAGAAGTGTGGAAGCCACGTTCTTTAACGACTCCATCCCAATAGCGCAACTCTTCTTCGTTCTGAACACGAATAGCTAAATGATGAATACTTCCTTTACCCGGTTTCTCACTTGGTCCTTCTTGCTGTTTAATGACAATCTCACCAAATGATTTCCCTTCAATGGATTGATAGATGGCTTCATCATCAGAACGGGATACTTCTATATAACCGAACATGTCTGTTAATGTCTTCCCTAAGCGATCTAAGTGCTTTACAGTAATTTCAACTGTGCCCATACCCATAATACGATGTTGTTGCTCTACAATAGACTCTTCCCATGCTGACCATTGTTCTGGGACCTCTTCACCGTTATTATTTATCAAGATCATTCTCAAACCTTCTGTATCTTCAAAATGCAACGCATCTCGACCAGCATACCTTGTAATTTCACCATGATTTACATCCAGTTGTTCAAAACGTTGTTTCCAAAATACTAGACTTTCAAATGACGGAACAAGTAAGCCGATTTGCGTAATTGCATTCGTACCACGAACGGTACTTCCTACATTGGGTATTTCAAAGAATGATAGTTCCGTACCCGCACTACCCGTCAAATCTCCGTAGAATAGGTGATACATGGTAGGAGCGTCTTGATTGACCGTTTTTTTGACTCTGCGTAGTCCGAGTATATTTCGATAAAATTGATTGTTAATTTGAGCGTTTTTTGTGATCATCGAAATATGGTGATGTCCTGGAATGGTATACATTGTAATTCCTCCTTTTATAACTTGACTAATCAAATGATTGTGTAAAAAAAATTACTCAGGTGGTAATTCTTTCTTTTGGCTATGTTTATGAACACGTGTCATCAATGTGTATAGCGTTGTTTGTTCTTCATGGTTTAATACATCATCAAAGAATGATGTTTGAAATGCTAACTGTTCTGGCATTGCTTGTTCTAAAATAGCTTCCGCTTTCGCTGTGAGTCTAATCGTTTTTGTCTTCCAATCTTGCTTACGAACGATATACCCTTCGTTCTCTAGACGTACGAGCATACGCGAAATACCTCCTTGCGTAACGGTCACCTTCTCAGCCAATTCCATTTGCGTAAGCGGCTGGTAAACGCTTATTTGCATAAGTACATCAAATTGAGCAGTCGTTAAATCAAATCGTTTCAGAAAATCATTCGACATCTGGTTACTCTGGTTCGTAAAACGCATTAAACGCAACCAGATTAACGAGCCTATCGTATTATTACGCATGTCGTTTTCCCTCCCCATCGCTAACCTCAATATCACTTTACTACGCAATTGAAGAAAAAGCAAGTGGAATAAGATTATGAAGAGATAGATCTATGGCAACTAATTCAGACCGAACTCAACGATAATCAAGCCTATAATTCCAAATAATTTCCAATGGTTCCGATTTAAATAAATTTCTGTATTAATGAAAAAGTATTTTCACTATTCAGATTGCCCTCTTGCTAGATTCAACAAGCAACTCATTTGTCCGGCCAGTCACTAGGAAAACATCCTCTTCTTTTAATAATTGGGTGTAATTGCTTTATATTAGAAAAGTCCTTTAGCCGTACGGATGATCATCCATACGGCTAAAGGACTTTCTTCTACTTTGGACTTTTAATTAATTCCAAATCTCGTCAGCAATTTCTTTAATATACGCAATCTTACGCCATTGCTGCTCCTCTGTCAGGTGATTGCCTTCTTCCGTGGAAGCGAATCCGCATTGCGGGCTCAGGCAAATCCGGTTTATATCGACGTACTGCTTCGCTTCCTCGATACGCTTCAGAATATCTTCCTTGCTTTCAAGCTCACCAAATTTGGAAGAAAACAGGCCAAGCACGACCAACTGATTATCTTTCAGGAAGCGCAGTGGCTTGAAATCTCCTGCTCGTTCGGTATCAAACTCCAGATAGTAGCCAGAGTAGTTATTGATGCTCAAAAGTGTTTGCACAATAGGCTCATAACCTCCACCTACTCCAGCGTAAGTCGAAACATAATTACCTCGGCATACGTGCGTCGTCACAACGAGATCGTCCGGCAGACCTGATACAACTTCCTCGTTCAATTTCGCAAATTCGTTGGCATATTCGTCTACATTTACGCCGACTTGCTTCATAATTGCTATAAACTGTTCGTCGCAAAGTGCGCCCCACGTACAATCGTCAATTTGGATGCTGCGGCAGCCCGCTGCATAGAACGCAAGAATCGATGCTTTGTACGCTTTGGCAATATCCGAAACAAGCTCTTCTCGATTCGGGTAAATTAGCTTCGTGCTTTCCTTATTTTCTGCCCGGTCCAGCTCGAACAGGAATTGCGCTGCCGCAGGTATCGATTGACGTGCAACGACGTCCTCACCTGCAACTTCTTTTAAGAATGAATAATCTGAAACAAAAGGGTGGCTATTGTAACTTATTTTTGCGGTCAATTGGGCTGTTTCGGGTCTGGATGACGCTCCGGTAAATTGGTAGCCTTGATCAATAATTGTCCGTTCTACTCCGTCAAATCCCCAGAAGAAATCCAGATGCCACCAGGAGCGGCGGAATTCGCCGTCGGTTACAGCTTGAAGACCAACCTCCTTTTGTTTCTGAACGAGTGTAACGATTTCGTCATTCTCTACTTCCTTCAGCTGCTCTGCGGTAATTTCGCCGCTCTTGAATTTTAATCTAGCATCTTTCAACGCGCTAGGGCGCAGGAAGCTACCAACGATATCATATCTAAATGGAGTAACAGTTCGCTTTTTAGGTTCGGTTTGAGTGCTCATAGATTAGATTAGTCTCCTCGTAAATAGTTATAAAATCAATATAACATATCCGATTGACTATACCGATCTACCAATAAGCTATGACTGGTTATAGTTACTAGCTATAGCTAGGTTTTTGAATAATGAAACAAATAACCCACTATTTCACAAGAATTTTTATGATATGTATTTTTCATCCAGCGCCCGTTGTGCGGAAAGGGTCTATTAAGATTGCTTGTTTCATATACATAGACAGGCTATTTTAAATACGCTTATCAGCCCATTACTATTGAAAAGGATGTGATTTCCACTTTATGATTATGGAGCACCTTTTACCGCAAAAATTAGAATTTCTTTTGATGTTTGGGATTTCTCTATTCTGGACTATTGCCTATGTACTCATTATTTATAAAGGGTTTAAAAATCAAACTTACGGAGTACCCCTTGCCGCTATATGTTTAAATATTTCATGGGAATTTCTATTGACTTTCATTTTGCCGTTTCATCCACTACAGCAAATTGTAACATTAGTATGGTTTCTATTAGACTGTATCATCTTGCTCCAATTTCTCTATTATTCCACGAAAACATTACCCAAACGGACACTTTATCTTGCTGTCTTATCCTTAATTGTCATAGGTTTTCTAGTGCAATATGGCATGGCAATCGAATTCAATGATACGATGTCTCTCTATTCTGCCTTTGGAATTAATCTAGTCATGTCTATCTTTTTCATAAAAATGATACTTACCAAAGATCTACAAGGTCAATCTCTATCCATCGCTTTGTTCAAAATGATAGGAACCCTATGCGCTTCCATTCTCAGCTATTCATTCTTCCCGCAATCCTTGTTATTAACGATATTGTATATTCTCATATTAATAGTAGACGTAGTGTATATTCTAATGATCCTTAACAAATCAATTACAACCGTTCATAGGTCGCCTATCTATAGGAGTATCAAAAAGGTTGATCTATAAGAAATATCAGATCAACCTTTGTTGTAATTCCAACCCATTCTACGAATGATCAGTTAATTAATAGATACTCTTTAATCCCTTCTACAAAGGATGTGGCGACGCGATCTTGAAAATCGCCCGTCCACATCCTTTGCTCTTCCCCTGGATTTGTTAAATAACCTACCTCCAATAACGCCGTTGCATCAAGGTATCTTTTACAACGAACAAGGCTTAATTACCCAGTATCTTGGATGCCACAAATGCCAAGTCTACAATATTGATCTCATTATCATTGTTTACATCGAGATTGCGATATTTATCCCAATCAGCATCTGTAGATTTCTTACCATATCCAACAGCCATAAGTGCCAAGTCGCCAATAGAATATTTACCATCTTGGTTGATATCCCCTGGATTTGTAACAGGAAGATCCGTAATGATGATATTCAATACTCCATCCAAAACTGTCGTTTCCTTCCCTAGCTCATTCGCAATAGTTCCATTTACTGCTTGAACAGCAGTACCAGGTGTACCAATAATAGATTTAGCCCTAAAGGTTAGTGTGACGGTATCATCATTAGTAATACCACTTCCTAACCCTGCAGAGAGAACACGAAGCTGTCCTGTTGTGTCATCGTTGCTATTTACTATTTTAAAGTTCTCATTCGTAGCAGTAACGGATGTCAGTTCTAGCTTACTTGGGTCATACGTAAACGTAACATCTTGCCCAAATATAACTTCAGTTACATTCTTTAATCCAAATACTACGCTAAATTCTTCGTCCAATTGAACTGCTTGTTTGCCTGAAAGTACGCCCGCTGTTTCTCCAGACGCTACAGTGGTTGTTACCACAATACTACTAAAGCTTGATTTGATGCCATTTGCATTGATAGCTCTGACTTTAACACTATTGTTGGCATTAGCAGTCAAGCCCGTGAGGTTAAGACTCGTCGCCGTCAGTGCACTAAACAGAACATCGTTTATATACACTTCATATCCTGTTACACCCACATTATCTGTGGAAGCTTCCCACGAAATAGTCGCCGTTGTCTCTCCTACATTGGAAACCGCTAGATTCAATGGAGCGGTCGGGGTGGTTATATCCGGGATAGTAATGCTTGCTGGGCTGCTCTTCGCGGACTCATTCCTCGCCTTGTCAATGGCAGTGACCTTAAACGTATACAGGATACCTGAGTTGAGTCCTTGAACCGTCGTGAACGTAACATCGGAGTTACCAACATCGATGACTACATCGGTCTTTCCATCGTTAACGTATACTTTATAGCCAATTACGTCATCATCAACTGGAGGCGTCCAACGTACGATTACCGAATTCTGCGTGACACTATCTTCATCAACTATAACACCCGAAGGTGCTGCAGGAGGCGTGATGTCCGCGCTTGACTTTTCATAACCAGTAAGGCGAATCTCCGCAGCAGTGGCGAATAATTTCCCATTTTCTTGGCTTATCGAATCAACCGCATACAATCGTATTGCTTTCGCGGCTACTGGAGTGAATTGAACGCTCTGCCACCCCGTAATGCTCCAATCTCCAGTACCACCAGGTATATCGATAAAATCCGTACCATTGTTACTGTACTGAAGCTTATATTTTTTGATAATACCATTGGTTCCACCACCCGTACGCGGCTGATATCGCAAGCCATCCACCATATAAGTCTCGTCAGAAAGCGCAAGAGTTATATAAAGATTTTCACGAGAATCGCTGGCCCATTTAGAATGCCAGATCGTATTCGATCTGTTATCCAGCACTAAATTTGCAGGACCTTCGGACGCTCCCCCATTGGCTTCCCAACTACCTGCAGTAGCGCTTAGCTTATCAATAGGAATATCCTTGGTATCAGAAGATGCGTCACGAACGATCGAGATGGTATAGACCAATTCTTCGATACCCTTTATGACTTTCAAAGTATCGTTTGTATTAAACACATCGCTTCCAATTAACTCAGCAGTCCCACGGTACACTTTCACATCAATACCATCATCATGTACGAGGTTGGACAGGAGTGCTGCCACCGTAAGCGTTTCGGTGTCGGCTATGGTAATCGTTTGTAGTAATTGATTTACATTGTAGACAGTAGAGCCGACATTCAAAGAGATTGTGCCAGAATCATATGCGCCGATGTCAGGAATACCTGTGATCGGATTGTTGAAATAGTCTCTGCCACCATTGTTTGCAATTGGTATTCCAGCATTCATGGCCGGAGAGCCGGGTTTAAGCTTGTAACCGACCAAACTTGTTGCAGCAATCGGCTGACCGACACCAGTACCACCTTTACCAGGATCAACGAACATAGGGTCTACAGTTAACACGCTGCTATCATTAGAAGGTGTTTTGACAAAATTATAAAACAAATTGTTTTGCCAATCGATATTATTCTCACTGAAATTATTCACTTCAAATGGTGTATCCCCTGGATAGTAAAAAATATTGTTATAGAACTTAGCGTCGGAATTACCGCCACTGCCGTACATAAATAACTTACGACCATCCTCTTTCATATAGATCGTGTTATTGTAAGCCTGAGCGCCAAAAGATCCATCACGCCAGTCGATCACACCGTGTTCAGTATTGTCATTCTGGCTGATATTGTACCGGAAAACTCCGTTGAATCCGTATAGACCGGACGTATTACACCACATAAAAGTGCCGCCTGCGTTATCATGTAGATAATTATACTGCACATACGTCGTGTCGTTGAGTGCGTCGATCTCAATGCCTTGCGCATCTCCGCCCGGTAGGATGTCGTATACCTCGTTGAATTGGAATATGGTATTATCGGAATTCCAGTTAAACAATCCCACCGCATAAGGTGCAGCTTTGGTGGTACGGTATACCAAGTTGTTCTCAACCACAGCGTTCTTGTTGTTATCCACAATCGCTCCATCGCCATCAATGTCATAAATCAGATTGTTAGCTAGGTAAAAGTCTTCATACGGTTTAAAAGCGTAGCCCGCTCTAACTGGGGCATGGTTGCTTGGATAAGGACCCCACTTTGTATCGGTAGTCTCTGCTCTTCTTGCCCACACCGACACAAAATTTATGCCCGAGCGGCCAAGGTCGTAAAGTTCGCTGTTGGTGATGCGTATGTCGTTAATAGAGGTTGGAATGTGTGTTGAAGCTGGTGTATTCGGCTTGGCTAGCACCTCCATCAGAATTCCTCCAGATGATTTGCCTGCGTTACTGTTAGGTCCGTGGAAGCCGTGAATAATCAGATTGTCGAAGTAGAAATGATTCAAGTTGCCCGCGTCTTCACCAGTGATGTTGATCCCTCTACGGTAAACACTCTGGTCAGGCACATGATTAGGACCGGAAAGCTCTAGGTCTCTTACTTCCCAATAGGCTTGGTTGTAGAATGAGATTCCGTTATTTACGGTTGCGGTTGTATTAAATTCTGCGCTCATTAGCGGAGCCAACCAATTCGTATCGCTAGGCTTGAGTACCGGTCTAAGCCCTCCTTCTGAACCGTAGCTAGCAACTACGATCGGATATCCTTCTGTACCAGAACCAATAGGCTTCAAAGCACCCTTAAATTCATCGCCCTTTTTAAATAAAATATGGTCACCTGGTTTAAATGTAATGGTGTTCAACTTCTCAATCGTTTGGATCGCAGTCTCAGGAGTTAGTCCATTGTTGCTGTCGGAGCCAGTGTTCGCCACATAATAGGTCACACCGTCCTCAACACCGATTATAAAACTGCTTGTCGTTTCTTTCCCCTGATAGATGACTTTTACTATAACAGTCTGATCGGTAGGAGCCGACGGCAATTGATTAAAGTTAAAGGTTGATTTAAACGAATTTTTAGCGTACACAAAGTCTCTGGTAATCAGATTCTGGTATACACCTCCGTTAATATTGTAAGTAATAGCGAAGTCAGACGCTACAGGAGCAACGGTAGGCGCCTGATTCAACGTAGCTGTGATCGTGCCATTTGTGGAGTCAAGTGTTTGTACCTTAGCCGTGATCACTTCCCCTCCCGAAGCTTCGATAGGGAAATCAAGTGTCACAGTCTGATTTGTATTATCCTTCTTATACGTCACATACATCGTTATAGTTTGTGCTTGGGGCTGTGCCACAAACGAGGCAAAGTTCATGGTAAAGATTTTGTTATTAGCGTTAAAACTAGAATTGGTAATAGTAACTGGTAAGATCGTATTGGGATCCAGAGAAGAAGAATAAGTGACCTCGAAGACATTCTGATCGGGAGTACCGGTAAAGCTATCCTTAAACTGCGCTGTAGCCATCCCGTTCACAACATCTACCTGTTTAAGGTCGCTCTTGAGTGTCAATGTTGCATCGTCAAAATAAAAGTTGTTGCCTGCTGTGTTTGATTCAAGCCATGCATAAGTACGAACACGACCAGTGCTGGAAGTGAACTCCAGTGAATACCTCTTCCAATCATTGCTAGTCGCTGTAACTCTAGCTTCACTGCTGCCATGGTTTTTAACACCTAACCGCAAAGCACCTTTGGTTGCATCATTGGCTTTAACCCACACAGCGTACTCATAGGTCAAGCCTGGCTGTAGGTTTTTCACATCCTGCTCAAGAGACTGACCAGCGGTGGACATCATCACCGACCAATTCCCTTCATGAGCATTGCCTTCAACCTTTGCAGGACCCTGGTAAGTATACCAGTTGCCGAATTTATCGGCCGGTAGGCCTGTCGATAGATTCACATCCGTTTCCTCAAAGGTAGAGTGCTTGAGAAGATTTTCTTCTACTATTACAGAAGACGCAGCCATCGAAAAGTTTAGCGGAACCATAGATAGTATCAGCGAACTCACAATAGCAATTACCAAAGTTCTCTTGAAAATTCCGTATTTCTTTTTAGTTACCATTAGCTGACCACCTCTCTTATCTTATCTTTACTTAATACATGTAGTAAGCGTATTTTCATTTCTCAGCGAACACTATTGGGTTGTTCATTTCCACCTCCTTCAGCAATTCTTTATAGTATCCACTTCTCAGGAAATCGCTTACAATAAGGTTTTTTTGATGCTCAAAATCTGTTTTCATGTACGTTACTGAATGAATTTTCACGTTCCTTTTTATGCTGCCGAAATTATAAGAAAATTGCTGGTATTCACCACCCTCTCTCAGAAATTGCGCAAGTTCCGAGTCTGCTTTCTCCAGAGAACTCAATTGTCTCCAGTCAATGGTATGCTCCTCTTCTTCTCCGTTTTCTGTTATTAAATAAACAATCTGCTCTGGATGATCGTATTTATCTTTATTTTCTTCAAAATATAATCTAGCTTTTTTGTCCATCGATTCATCAGCATGTCTGGCTATATAGTCAATGATATCAACCTCTAGGTTACTGAAAACATATTGATAATACCTGTAGATATCAAACGATTCCGGTCCATAAATGGCCTGACCTTTTTCCTGACTTATCTTTCTCCGAGCGTTTTCAAGTTTCATTTGCACTTGCATATTTTCAAAAGAGTAGGGTTCGTGTAACCCCAATTTGTTACCTAAATAAAACTGAGCGTTGGCTGTTTGGGCCAATTCTTTCGTATTTTGAGCTAGCAATTTGCTGTCACTAATGTCATCCATTTCCCTCTGCGCCAGATACTCATAAAAATCGTATTCCTGCTTTTCTATAACACGGGTATATCCGGAGTAGGAAAAGATTTCATCTGTTATACTAGGTTGTGCTTCTTCATCAGGGATAATTAAAAAACCACCCAGTACAATCACTACCGCCAAAGAAAGCACGATTCCCACTCCTGCTACAAGTGGGTATTTACGTTTTGAAGGAGAACGTTTTTTTTGCTTCAAGGATACCATTCCATTCTTATATTGGTTTAGTGAATTGTAAAAACTTTTATCTTTTACTCCTAAAATGTTAATTGCACTTCAATATAATGTAAATCTATAAATAGGCAATAATCATAAAAAAGCGCAATACGCCGAACGAACTCATAGTTATATATTATTTCATTAGTTCGTTTTCAAAATTATCGATGTCATCGACACAAACTAGCACTTTTTGCATCAAAGGATATATATACTAGTACCAATAAGGTAGTAACTTTACAAATCTATAATAATGCAACTCACAATTAGGCATTCACTTCGCTATAGTGAAATAAAAAATGTACTAGAGGCGGTAAAGCATTATGTATTTCGACTTTTATTCAGTGAATGATTGGATCAGTACCTACCCTACGAGTGTTAAAACGGTCTATAAACTATACACGACGCGGGATTATGACATCAATCATCGCATCATAGAGAGTAATAAATATATATTACTCTATACTTTCGACGGAGACGGGCTGGTCCAAGTAGATGGTCAAGTATTTCAGTCAAAATCGAATACTCTTATATTTGCGAACGCTTCCAAATCTCTTGCCTACAAATGTGCAAGCGACACGTGGAACTTCTGGCTGTTTGAGTTTAAAACAGAGCCGTTTTTATTAAAAACTAATTATTTATACAATATCCCCTTTACAATGGAGTTCTCTAATCTGTGCGATCATACCCTTCTTAGCTTAAAGGAAGGCCAGCAGCAACTTGCTTCCGCCTATTTCCACCTGTTCTACAGCATTCTTGCCCACAAGTTGGATAACAACATGAAATCTTATGATTTAACGGTAATCGATAAAAGTCTTGAATATATGAAAGATAATATAAAAGATTTCTCCGTACAGTCTCTTTCGAATTTTTTGAATATCCCGACGCGAACACTCATCTATATTTTCAATAGGGAAATGGGAACTTCCCCCCTTCGCTATTTTCAGGGAGTGCGTATGGAGTTAGGAAAGGAATATTTAGAAAGTACTACCATGAATATTTCGGAAATTTCCCAGGAACTTGGCTATTACAATTCCGGTCACTTTTCTGCTACGTTTAAACAATACACTAGTGTCAACCCGGTGCAGTACCGAAGGGAATTCAACCTCAGGAATATGGGTTAGCCCTACCTAATTCTTGTATAGCTTCAATAAACTCTGTACATCCTTGTTCATCTTTGTATCTCATTTAAGATCCTCAGAAGTATCGTTATTATTACATTGTTATCTGTCATGTGACCCTGGATTTATATCGAAAATCCCTCACCTCTTTTGAATAAAAGGTAAGGGATTTTTGTTGTGCGATCTATTTGTAGTGCATCTATAAGTTAAATAAACATCTCAACGATAAGGAATAAGTTCAATGATACAACAATAGCTGCAATGATCCAGGCCAATACTTTAGTGAGAGAATGATTAACCAAATCACCCATTAAGTTTTTATTATTTGTAAATATAATGAGTGGAATCAAGGCAAAGGCGATACCAAATGATAGTACAACTTGGCTCATGATTAGGGCTTTCGTAGCGTCGATACCACTCCATATGATGACAAGAGGAGGTATCGTCGTAATCGCTCTGCGTAGATATAAATTAATACGTTTGTTGATGAAACCCTGCATAACTACATCTCCTGCCATCGTTCCTACAGAAGCACTAGCCAGACCCGCAATAAGTAGGCTAAGTCCAAACAGGATGGCAGCAGAAGGTCCGATTAATTGTCCGAACTGGTTAAAGGCTACCTCTAGATCATCTACATTCAGACCATTTTTGAAAAATAATGCGGCAGCGATAACAACCATAGCCAGATTAACAGCTCCAGCTATTGCCATAGCAATGACGATGTCGAACAGTTCCATTTTATAAATACGTTTCTTCTCACGCGGATTTCGTCCAACAATTCTATGTTGTGTGAGTGATGAATGAAGGTAAATAGCATGCGGCATGACTGTCGCTCCTAGTATTCCTGCTGCAAGTAAAATACTATCTACCCCTTGAAACTTTGGTGTCACCATGCCTAAAGCAACAGCACCGATATCAGGCTTAGCAAGGATGACTTGAAAGGCAAACGCTAATGCAACAATGAGGATCATGACACTAATGCCTGCTTCAAATGTACGGACACCTCGACGTTGTAACTCCAGAATAGCAAACGAGCCTGCGGCTGTAATAAATGCTGCTAGTAGCATAGGAATGTCAAACAACAAGTAAAGGCCTAATGCAGCTCCTATAAATTCTGCTAAGTCGGTTGCAATGATAACTATTTCACTCTGAATCCATAAAAATAAGGACACTTTCTTCGGGAAACGTTCACGTGCAACTTCGGGAAGGTTCTTTCCAGTGGCAATTCCAAGTTTGGCTGATAAAGATTGAATTAATACCGCCATTAAATTGGAAAAGACGATGACCCATAATAAAAGATAGCCATATCGCGAACCCGCTGTAATATTGGTGGCAAAGTTACCTGGATCTAGATAGGCAACAGAAGCTATAAAAGCCGGGCCCAAGAATGGAAGGAGTCTTGATATACCTTTCCCCTTCATTATAGTCTCTGTATTCAGTCTATCTCTTTGCTTTTGAATTATGGTTTGATTTTCTCTTTGAGTGTCTATTTGTTCAGTCATAGTTGCTCCTCCGAAATTAGTTTGTCTTCATACAATTATGTTTACCCAAGGCAACTTTTTAATAATTATATTCCTATTCATATAAATTGTAAATACCTAATACTTGATAATCACTTCGACTCTAAACTAAACATTATGTAATTAAAGAGTGAATTTCTTCGAATCACCTTGTCCAGATACTTTAGGTGACATGACTAGATTTCATTGGTATCCACCTTCGGGTTCTGGTAGTGCTGTATACTCTTCCACTATGTTCCTCACTTCTACCAGAAATGAAAAGGCTTAGAAGACAAAAAACACCGGAAACACCCGATGTTTTGCTTCAATACATTCTTATAATGATCATTCATCCTTATCCAGAGCTTCTTTAATTTGTGGAATCGTTAATCCGTTTGATTTCAGTTCTTTAATTAAATGAATGCGTGCGACGGTTGCCAGTCTTATATACTTTCGTGTCAGATTCTCTTCCGCCTGTTCAAAAGGTAGCATACCTTCTTCTGTGTAAAATTTCAGTGTACTATAGCGAGATTCCGTTAGCCGTACTAATTCTCCTATAGACACGAACTCCGAGGCTAATATAGTCTCCATGGTACGTTGTCTAGACATAATTCCACGACTCCTTTAACTTGGATGTATTGGGAGAAGACGTACACCATGAATGGGTACTCTACCGTAAGTGGCATGTGGAATCGCTTCATATATAATATTATCTATTTTAATAGTTGGAATCGTTCCATCTCCTAAGACCTTAACCGCATGACCCTTGGACTCTAAGCGCATCCTCACATCGTGTAATCTTGTTCTTGAATTTGAAAACATCGCCTCCGTATCAATGAAAACAGATTGCGAACGTTCAAGGATTGGAAATAGAAAATTCAAACCGCTACCCACAGGTGTCTTGACAGCTACTTTTTTCATACGGAGGAATTGTTTTATTGCTAACTCAATTCCGCGATGGATTCGAATTCTATACAATGCCTTCGCAAGTGGATTAGCTTGATATAACTGATACATTCTTGTACTCAACTGTTCTAACTCATTCCTCGAAAAAAAATCATGCATACAACCGCTTTCACGAAGAAGCCAAAGCATACAAATTGTCTCATCTGTAACCGTGCCATCTTCCAGAATCTCTGCTCGAATATGCTCTGTTATTGTTGTATATTCCTGAATGTGGCTACGGTATCCTTTGATCTCAACTCCAGAAGAATGAAAGTACAGGTCACACCCTAGAATATGGGGGATTTCCTCAAGTAAACTCATTTCTTTTAGGGATTCGGATATAACGTGTTCAAACTTTATTAGTTTTCTTTTGGACAACAAGGAAGCTTGTTTCAGCCATCCACTCAGATCACCGATTGTGTGATTTAAAGGTTGTATAATCGTTTCCCGGTAGCGTATTGTATGAGATTGATTAAGTACATCTTTTTTTAAAACTAATTTATTATTGTCTTGTGCAAAACCGCTGTCTAAATATACCTCTAAAATAACCGCTGCTGCCATGCAACGAAGAGACACTTTCTTTGCGTTTGTCATTTCAAGACTTCTCTGTGCATTTAGCGCTATCAATGTGAATTTTTGCGTTAATGTTAGCTCTGTCATAGAAAATCCTCCCCTATTCAACATTCTTGAAGCGTACTTATGTTTACTTTGTATGAGGAATAATTTTGTAATTACTTACTACTTACTACTTATCACTTACTATGAATCGTCTGTTAATTTTTGTCAAACGTTTGTTTATCCGTTTATAATTATTTCCATAACAAAAAGGACAACGACATCTTTGTCATTGTCCTCCTTTGCTATGCTTTGAGCTATTTCCAGAGAAACGTATATCGCTGCGGTTGGAATATCAGATGTTATACCAATAGAAAGTATAATGTGAATGCTGATGGAATCCTAAAGATTTATAGAAAGAATTATCAGAAATAACGTAAGCTTTCTTAGCACCTAAGGAGTAGCTTCTCTTTAAACCTTCTAAAACCACCGCATGACCAAGTCCCTTACCCCGATACGCTGGAATTGTACATACAGGTTCAATATAAGCATAATCAGTGTTCTGACTATACCAAACACCGCAATATGCAACATACTCCCCCTCATCATTTTCTGCCGCAATATGTAGGGAGGAATTCAAATTCGTTGCTGACAACATTTCCTTTTGCTTATTAAGCGTAGTTTCATCATCAGGCACCTGTCCTTCGTTCTCAAAACCCTTCCATAGTACATTATGATGCCTATCTAAGTCCTTTTCTATATCAATATTGTGTACTGTTATACCTTCAGGAGTTATATAATCAAGACTCACATTCTCGAGTGTAAGTTCGAGTATATTTTCACTCTGATCATTCTTCACGAATCCCCTACTTTGTAATAGGTCTAACGTGTAAGTATCCGTATCCTTCACCGCAATCCCAAGGCCATTTTCATTAGTGAAAGTAGCAATGGCATATTCTAATATATCTTTATCTAATTCTTCAAAACCTGGTTTTGTTGCAATAAATGCTTCACCGAAATAATGGTCATAGGTTGCTATACCTACTACATCGTCATTCCAATACCATAAACCAATGGAATCCATTAAATCACGATTAAATTCAGGGTGGAAAAACATCCACTCCCACCTAGCCCAATTCCAATGTATATGTTGTTGGTCATCTTGTGATAATGTGATCAGAAAATTACACACTACATCATAACAAGAAATATCGAAATTCCTAAAATCAATTTTCATTTGGATCCCCCATCAATAATAACTATTATTTAAATTTAATGAAATATGGCGAAATTGCTAATAACATAACTACCCAAGCAGCAAACCATAATAAGGCTACAGCAAATAACGGAGGGTCTGGGAAAATATATTGAATCATGACTATAGGAAAGGCTATTATCGAAGTAGATATTAAGAATTTAGAGAATAAGGTAATCTTATGATTTCTTCCACAGTAATTACAGGAGACATTTTGCCATTTAAACTGACCTACAATGGAGTATAATACTTGTGTGTATTTAAACTCTTTCCTACAATTCAAACATTTTTGCATGTTTGTCTCCTTTGTCCTACAAAAATACTTTAATACCATTCTTACACTAAATAAATGACTTTATCATCAATAGCCGCTTATATTCATCTGCTGAAATTGAATATAATAGCTCACCATTGCACTCGCTGAAATCTTCTTGTAAATCCTCTAACACATACTCGAACCTCAGTCCCAATTTCTCTATAATTCTTTTTGAAGCGCCATTCCCAGGATGAACTTTCGCGACAATACTTTCTAACTTCATGTCATTGAAACAGTAATGTATTAACTGCTCTATAGCTTCAGATGCATAACCCTTCCCCCAATAATCTCTTCCTATTAAATAGTAAATCTCTTTGTCTTGTCTTTGAAAATCTAAACATCCAACACCTATCCAACCAATAAATGTATTAGTATCTTTTAAAAACACTCCAAAAGAGTATTTGAAATCTTCTTCTAATCCCTTATTATAGCTTTGGATCAACCACTCGAATACTCCACTATACTCATCTAAGGACATTACATCCATATGCATATATTGAAGTACTTCCTCATTATGCATCAGTTCGAAAGACTCCTGTAAATCCTTTGCTTGATAAGGTCTTATCATTAATCGCATTGTTTCGAGTTTCATTGAATGTATCATTGCTACCTCCTAAATAAATTGATTTAGGTTTTAACTATACCGAAAACTCTAATTGAAAATCCCTTGGGTCATTCTCGTATAATTTCTTATTTATTTCTACAGCCTCTTTACAACCAATCGCATAATAAAAAGCAATGGTCTCCTCAGCTGAACCTGCACAAATATATATTTTATCCGCTTTCCACTCTTGTGCTATTTCTACTATTTTCAAAAATAACGTTCTACCTATTCCTTTATTTCTATGTTCTAATGTAATAAATAATTGGTCCAATAATACGTAATGATGCATGTCACCAAAGAACTCTCGATTAATCGTTACGAAAGCTATTAATTTGTTATCGTTATCAAAAGCACCAATTGCATGGCCGCGACTTATTATTGTTTCTTTCAAACCATTGAAATGGTGCTCGTAACCATTAGCCCAATCGGAATCTAGATAATCAATCTTCACCAACTGACGCTTTCCATTGACTTCTCTCCACGCATTTTTTATGTATTGTGATGGATTGATATCATTTATTCGTTCACAATCTTCTATTGCCAATTGCCTATACACCACATTTAACATTACTTACCTCCGACTACTCATTGTATAAGAGAACTACCTAAGTTTAACATCGTTGGTAATTAATTATCAGGGAAAATATACCTTTATTTATTCTATCTCTCAATGTAAAAAGCTCCCCTCCATGCAACAGGTAATAGCATTTGCTGGGCTAGACCCAGCTATCTGTTAATCCCATTCTCATATTCCTCTCTCAATATACTCATTTGAATGACATCCCAATACTTCCCTTGTCTAAATAATCCCTGTCGTGATCTACCCTCTTCTATGAATCCGCATTTCAAATAGCATTTATATGCTCTTACATTATATTCATAGACTTCCAGTTCTAATCGATTGAGATTCAACGTATTAAATACAAATTCCTTTAATAATTCAATAGCATCTTTACCATAACCCTTTCCTAAATAATCAGCTTTACCAATCACTATTCCTAGACCCGCAGATCTATTCTTCCAATCTATTTTGTGTAAATCAATTTGTCCGATATATTCAAGTTCATCAGGAGTAGCGATAATAAAACCCTTAACACTTAAATTTCCCTCAATCATATCTTTCAAGAAGGATTCAGTATCATGTGTAGTTTGAGGATATATGAAAAGATCATGTAGATTATTGGTTATTTCAAAGTTATTAACCCATTCACGCATGTGAGGTAAATCTTCCATTCGATATTCTCTAAGTACAATTCGATCCGATTTAAGATATGGCATATTCATTCTCCTTTTCACATTCCAATTGTATAAATCGTTCTAACCTGATCATGATCTACTATTTATAATCCATCACTGAAATGATATGCACCATTTGATATATACTCAAACGAAGTGTTACCATCAAAAAATCTCGATTTCAGCGTTTCATCTGTGGAAGGATCTTTACCATTCCTACATATCGCAATTCCACTAATTGATTGAAATACAGCACCAAAACTAAAATAGATGACATCTTTATCTGCAAGAATATATGTATACACGCCAGCGGAACGGTTTACTTTTTTCATTTTATTTAATATTTTATCTGAAAAAAGAGTGCTTAGTCGATCTAAATCATAGGTCGCATAAGGTGGTGAAGCAAATTCTTCCCCAATGGATACTCTACCCTCATCGTAAGCTTTAAATATCGCATCTGAAACAGCCATAAATTCGTCTTGATATATTTTGAATTTATCTTCTTGTCGTAACGAAGGAATATAAATAATAACAGTCGTCATTGCTATGCAAAGTAGAATTGCAATTATCTTTTTCTTGCTATCTTTTCTTACGAAACTCTTTACTAAAATAACAAGCAACCATATTAAGGAAATCACAAACAGAATCATTGCGGGTAGGTAAATAATTAATGTTAATATGTCGTCACCCACGACTAATTTTGCATACAAAAGCAAAAAATCTGCTATCAACACAATAAATAAAGGAGCAATAATTCTCTTAATATAATATTTCCCATATATTAACACCACAATGGATCCAATTAAAAAAGTTACTAGAATTGTAAATCCTAAAGCCATATCCTTCCCCCCTTACTTGATTGTCTGACTTCACTCTATAATTATACACCTAACAACCTAGTACCGAATGCCATAGCGTAAATTTGTGGATGTAATTTTCTTTGCTATTGACTTTGCCCTTAGGGTAAGGTGGATACTGTAAATGTACAAAGTTACGTTGTTTAAAGCATTTAGTCCCTATAATAATACGAAGGAATGGAGGTCACCTCTTGCTATCGATTGGAGAATTCTCAAAAATATGTGGAGTATCTACAAAAACGCTTCGATACTATGATGAAATTGGATTACTTAATCCTGATGAGATTATTCCAGAGAACGGTTATAGGTATTATTCCATCAGTCAACTCAAAAAGATGCTCTTTATCAACCGTTTGAAATCTTATCATTTCACTCTGGAAGAAATCAAAGCCATTCTAGCATTGGAAGAGGATCAATTAGAAGAGAAGCTTTGTTCTGTCCTTCATCGCAAGATAAGGGACATACAGGAAAAGTTAAATGCTTTTGAATATACTCAACAACAAATGAGTAATGATATTTCCAATTTAGTAAAAGGAATACCAATCATGTCATACCTTGACCATATAGAAGTTCAACTTGTTGAGACCAAGCCAATGAATATCCTATATATGCGTCAGATGATAAGTGGTGATGACTATGCTTTAGGATATGGAAAGTATTTTAGCAGGCTATATGAAAGGATTGCTACTGAACAACTCACCCTACTTGGTACGCCAATGACTATTTATCACAGCCCTGAATACAATCCCACCGGCAATGATATTGAGTTTGCCATCAATATAGAGGAAATTGTAAAGGAAACGAGAGTTTTGCCTGGAGGCCTGTGTGCAAAGTCAGTTGTACATGGTTCATATTCAGATTTGACATCGGTATATGCGAAGCTGAGGGAATGGGTAGAAAATGAAGGTTATACATTAGTGAACTCACCTTATGAAGTATATGTAACCGACCCCAATCAAGCAATCATTCCTGAGGATATTGTTACCGAGGTGTATTTTCCTGTAAAAAAAAGATGTAAGACCTGATATCCCCTAACGCACGCTAAACAATACATCTAATAGGAGGTATTTATATTGTTAAGAAGCAACTGCCCAACTACGGAATGGCAAGCCTTAGAACCAGCAAAATTGAGAATGGACTCTGATAAACTTTCAGAGCTTAAACCTGTGATAACATCAGAGTATAGCAATATCAATAGTATTATTGTTGTGAGAAATGGATCTATTGCTTATGAAAGATATTACAATGGCTACGGCCCTGATACTACTCATCATGTGGCTTCTGTAACAAAAAGTATCATATCTGCCCTCATTGGTATTGCCATAGATGCAAAATATATAAAAAATATAGAACAGAAGGTACTGGACTTCTTTCCCGAATATGTTCTCGATGCAGCTGATAGACAGAAACAAGAAATCACCATTCGCCACCTACTCACGATGACAGCTCCCTATCCATTTGAGGACTGGGAAGAACCGCTGGACAAGATGTGTAAAGAACCTGACTGGATAAAGTATACATTGGCTATGCTTGGTCAGTCTGGGAGTATTGGAACTTTCAAGTATTCTACTGCCGGGGCACATCTACTTTCATCCATCCTCACACGTAGCACAGGAAAAAGTGCCCGTGAGTTTGCGAACGAACACTTATTTAAACCCATCGGAATGAAAGAAATCCCAGATTATGAAATGACATCATTTGGTTTTGATGATTTATTCGGGAGCAATGTGAAAGGATGGGTTTACGACCCACACGGTATCTCTACAGGAGGATGGGGACTAACGTTGAGTCCACGTGATATGGCGCGTTTTGGTTTGCTTTATCTAAACCGTGGTATTTGGAATAATAATCAGATTATTTCCAAGTCATGGATTGACGAATCAACAGCGATGAACCCCAATAATTACGGTTATCTATGGTGGCTACGGGAAGAGGCGGACGTATTCGCATACTTAGCACTAGGCGATGGTGGTAATGTCATTTGTTGCATCCCAGAATTAGACTTAGTCGTAGCCATTACGTCAGAATTCATCTTGAATCCTCGTGATCGATGGACACTGATTAAAGAACATATCCTCCCAACTGTCATAGACTAAACTTATTAGCACTAAGTAAATACGCTGTTAACTGTTTATACTCTTTAAGTCTATGTGAAAACGATAGATATCTGCGTTACGAACCTGCCTTAGATAGCTATTAACTAAGGTAGGTTCTTGTGCTGGCTGAGCCTACCTTCATAAATAAATACCTATCAAATGTTTCTAAATATGATGCACTACATTAATTGCATCAATTCTAGCAAAAGATTCCCGGTTCTTAATCAATTCCCCTTCATAGTGGTTTATCGGGTGGCTGCTTCTTCTTCAATTTGCTCAAGAAAATTCAAACTACTCTCTATACAATTCTTATATTCTTTGATGTTATGAGTTAGGTAGAATGGATTCATGTAACCATGCTCAGCCTCAATAATCTTTATTAAAGTATTCTTCTTCAGCTTCAGTTCCTGCTCTAAATCCAATACATTAAATGATCTCTCATTGTTTGCAAAAAATAACAAGACCGGACATTTAGGCTCTATATCTTTATAATTTCTAATTCTTGACCCGTAATATCCAATAATTCCTTCAACCTCGTATTCGCTACACATCCAAGCTATTGTTGCACCAACACTAAATCCAATGATAAATATCTGATCATACTTCTCTTTATTTACTTCCACTACTTCTTTAACTTCTCTTAATGAGCTTTCAAATCCAATTTCATTCATGAAATATTCATATGCGGTTTCCTCTTGATCATAAGAAAATGAATCCCTATGTATTAAATCAGGAACAAGCACATCAAATCCTTGATTCATTATCATTTCACTAAATAATTGAATATGATTATTAACTCCATAAATCTCATGAAGAATAATCACTAATGATCTTCTTAATGGTTCTTTGCTCATTCATTTTCACGTCTTTCTTATGATCTCTCTCTGCATTACCTACACAATCTTTCTAAGATTATTGCTACCCCATCTTGATCATTACTTTCTGTTATTTCATCAGCAATTTCCTTCAATTCAATTATCGAATTTCCCATAGCAATTGAATATACAGGGGTCTCGAACAGCCCTAAATCGTTATGATCATCTCCAAATATTATCACTGAATCCAGCCCTACACCGTAAATATTGCATAATCTAGTTATTGCTCGCTCTTTCGATGCATTCAATGGCATAATTTGAATAAGTTGATTATTGTCCGTAACCACAATGTTTACTTGCTGACCAAACTTCCAGGTAAGAGCTTGAATCTGATTACATCCTGAGAGTAATATCTTTGTAGCATCATGTTGTTTCAACTCTTCAAGTGATTTAACGATAGGATTAGCCTTTACATTCATTCTCGTAGAATAGTCGAGTTCCCTTAAGCTAAACCATTCATCCCTAACTTCCATTGTCAGTTCAACTTCTGGATCATGATTCAAGCAATAATCTAGAATTTCAGAAGTGATAGAAGAAGGAATTGATTCATTAAATTCTGTATTCGATTTTCTGCAGATTACTTGTGCTCCGTTATAGTACACAAATGATCCTATATCCAACAACTGTTCTGGAAGAAACCACCTAACAGCTCTTGGTGGACGAGCCGTTGCAAAGATAATTCTCATTCCCTTGTTATAACAGTTAAGAATAGCTACCAAATTCCTTTCAGAGACTTGCTTCATAGAATTTAAAAGCGTGCCATCCAGATCTAGGACAATCGTCGAAAACTTCATTGATATCACCTCCTTATAAAGATCTTCGTAATTCCATCCTTGGAAGACTTTTTACTGAATGCTACTCTTCTCTCTCCCTCCGGAATATTCACCCCCATACGTTGCTTTAACATAAAATCCGTCCTTTTTCACAGCAATCGCTTCTTCAGGTGCAATTCCCTGTATAGTGAAGTACAAAGTACCTACAGGCAATTCATTTGAAAAATTGCCACTATACGATCCTTCGATATCAGAGTAGTAGGTTACTTCTCCAATTTCATAACCAAGAAAGGATTCCTCAACAACTTCATCAGTTAATCCAAATATCTTCCCATCATTAACGACAAATCCGTATGTCCAACTTACATGGATCAAATTCCCAAATCTGATTGTTCTAGCTAATTTTAATGACTACTATGTGAATTGAGTATGTCTGTTTAATCAAGTTCCTATTTGGAATTGTATCCCATTTAATTGAGGTTTGCATTACCTTTATTACTAGAAGCTTTAACACAATAAAAAGCCCCATCATTCGCCGATGGGGCTTTTTCTCGTTCTTTATGGAGACATGCTTATGGCAAATATTATTCCGCTTTACGTTTCAAGACACTTTTGCGATGGGAGAATGTATCAAAACTAACCTGACCGTGGTAAGAACCCATACCACTCTCACCTACACCACCAAAGGGTAGGTAGGGAGAAGTCAGATGCGCAAGCGTTTCATTTATGCAGCCACCACCAAATGAAACACTGCTCAGAATCTGATCCTGCACTGCTTCACTTTCAGAGAAAATATACAGCGCTAAAGGTTTCGGGCGCTTCGTAATTTCTTCAATAATCTCTGACAACTCGTCGTACACAATCACGGGAAGAATGGGTCCGAATATTTCATCCTTCATTACAGGATCGGTCCATGCAATCTGATCTAACACCGTTGGCTCAATGAAGTTCCGAGATGAATCCGTTCTGCCGCCAAAATATAACGTACCATCCTTTAAGAAGGTACTCAGGCGCTTGAACTGTTTCTCATTGACCACTTTGGGGAAATCCGGATTTCGAGAAATATCTTCACCATATAAATCCTGAATAGCATCTTTTAATTCATCTAGGAATTGCTCTTTCACCTGACGTTGAACCAGAATATAATCTGGGGCTACACAGGTTTGTCCCGCATTCAGGAACTTTCCTCTTGCAATCCGCTTAGCAGCAGTTGTAATCTGCGCATCGCTGTGTACGATGCAGGGACTTTTTCCGCCAAGCTCTAGTGTAACGGGCGTTAGATGTTTAGCTGCGGCTTCCATGACCACCTTCCCAACAGGAGTACTACCTGTAAAGAAGATGTAGTCGAACTGCTCCTTAAGCAGCGCCGTACTCGTCTCCACTTCGCCTTCAACTACCGCAATATAATCATCAGGGAAATTTTCTCTAACGAGTGTAGCAAGCACTTTGGATGTACTTGGCGTGAACTCGGATGGCTTCAATACCGCACAGTTGCCTGCTGCCATGGCTCCAATCAAAGGTGCAATCGCTAGTTGGAACGGATAGTTCCATGGTGCAATAATGAGTGCCACCCCATATGGCTCAGGATAGATGACACTAGAAGCACCCGTAAGGAAGCTAGGTGTGTCTACTTTCTTAGGCTGCATCCATCCTTTTAAATTTTCGAGTGAGAATTTAATTTCTTCAAGTACGATTTTAATTTCAGTGGCGTACCCTTCTACTTCGGATTTGTTCAAATCCTTTCTTAATGCAGCAAGGATCTCCTTCTCGTGTTTGTTAATCGCATTCTGCAATGTATTCAGCGAGTTTATACGAAAATCTATTGGCTTTGTTTGACCGGTAAGGAAGAATGCGCGCTGTTGTTTAGCTAGATTCTCGTAATTTTCCATGCGTATTCTCCTCTTTGTGGTTATATTATTTCTCTGAATCGCTCACTTTGACCAGCATTTTACCTAGGTTCGCACCTTGGAACAATTGTAGGAATGCTTCAATCACGTTATCGAAACCATCCACAACCGTTTCTTCATACTTTAATTTACCCTCTGTCAGCCATTTCCCTAGCTCCTGAAGTCCTTCTGACTGTCGAGATGCATAATCACTGAGAACGAATCCTTTAATAAGGGAACGGGTCTTAATCAATCTAGTCTGAATACGTGGACCCATGTCCCCGTCAGTACTATTGTATGAAGAAATTGCTCCACATAGTGGAATACGTGCATGATCATTTAGTAAATTCATCACTGCATCAGAGATAGAACCACCTACATTGTCAAAATAGACATCGACACCATTCGGACATGCTTCTTCCAAAGCCTGACCTAGATTCTTCGTTGTTTTATAATTAATAACCGCATCAAAGCCAAGTTCATTTTTCAAATAGTCGCATTTATCATCAGTGCCTGCAATACCAACGACACGCGCCCCTTTGATTTTGGCGATCTGTCCAACAAACATACCCACAGAACCCGCAGCACCAGATACAACGACTGTCTCTCCTTCTTTCGGCTGACCGATATCAAGTAACCCGAAATAAGCTGTAAGGCCTGTCAATCCAAGAACACTTAAGTATGCCGACACAGGAGCAATCGACTCATCGATTTTGGTTACCGTCTTAGCATCCACTGTATTGTATAACTGCCAACCCAACATACCGATAATTTTGTCTCCAGCTTTGTAGAGATCCGATTTAGATTCTACAATTTCTCCCACACTCCCACCGGCAATCACTTCATTAATCTGAAATGGAGGAATATAGGATTTAGCATCACTCATTCTTCCACGCATGTAAGGATCTACCGACAAGTACAAAGTACGTACAACAACCTGGCCCTCTTGTGCATTTGCAACAGGAATTTCTTTGAACTCAAAATTCCCTTGTGTTGGCATGCCTACAGGACGTGAAGTTAACAGGATTTGTTTATTTTTAAATTGCTGATTCATATGATCACTACTCCATAATTTTATATTTTTGATACTATGTTTAACTATTACCCATTAATTGAGCAAGCCGTACGATCATGACTATCGCAACTCCATTATCAGACAGTTCTAAAACTTTCAAATTATAATCAAAAAATAATGGGCTTCCGGACATATTATAACCTGTCCAAGAAACCCGGTAACAACTCGGCAAACGTATCTTCTCGAAGCTGACTGTTCTTATTCTGACCTATTCGTGTAACACTTACTAAATCAGCTTCATATAGAATCTTGAGATGGTACGACACATTGGATTTATCCATCGCCATGGATTCACCGATGGACCCACATGTGTTGTTATCCCGATGGTGATGAAGATAACGAATCATTTCAATTCGTTTCAATTCTGCTAATGCCTTGAAAATCTTAACCCGTTTTTCATCATCTTTTAAAGAATATTGTTCGATAGTCATAAAACTATTGTATTACTTCAATTTCGTGAAGTCAAATTGTCTTGTAAATTGAAAATAAAATACAAAGCCAAAATGTTAAACAATATAATGTGATAACTACTACGAATTTATAAGAAGTATTATTGATCAGTATTGATCAGTATTGATCCGAACTATATACTAACCTCTCTGAAATCCACCTTCTGAATGGATGATCTGTCCGGTTACCCAATCAGCTTCGTCACTTGCAAGAAAAGCAATTAATCTTGCTGCATCGTGAGGCATTCCAATTCTACCCATTGGAGATTTAGTCAAAATATAATCCTTAAGTCCATCATCCATCCATCCTGTATCGGTTGGTCCTGGATTCACCGCATTGACTGTAATTCCTTTCCCAGCTAATTCAGCCGACAAGGTTAACGTGAAAGCATCAACAGCTCCTTTAGTAGTAGCATACGCTATATTTCCAGCCATCGGTCCTAACGATTGTCCAGAAGTTAAATTAATAATTCTCCCACCTCTTGCACGGCTAAACCGACTAGCAAACTCCGCACTTAATAACATTGTTCCACGAATATTTACTTGGTAATGTTTATCAAGTACTTCAGCAGTTAATGTATCGTATCCTACATCAACGGAATAGGTAGCATTGTTGATTAAGACGGATGCCTTCCCCAATTCTTCTTCCACTGTATCTAATAATTTAGCAGGTGCCAATGTATCAGTAAGATCTAATTCCAATTTGTTACACCGTACACCGTATTCTATAATGTTTGCTTGTAACAATTGTGGTTCATTGGGACTGATTCCCCAAGACATCTCACTATCATAGGGAGTCCAATATGTAAAATATATATCAAACCCTTTACTCGCCAACGCTTTACACACTGCTGCTCCAATGCCGTTAAGACGAGAAGCACCAGTTACTATGACTATTTTTCTATCTAAAGATAAATCTTTCTGCATATGATTGTTTCTCCTTTCTATGGTTCCGAGTAATCTCTGTTATTTCTATTACTTTCTATCCCAGACTACTATAAATAATGTAGCAATTGGACCTACTAATAACGATATTAAAAACCAGTTTAATCCACTTCTATTCTTACCTTGAGCTAAACCTGCATTAATAAGAGCTAACGTCCCCCATCCAACTACAAAACCACCATCTTGATTAGACATCACATCACCAACTATTCGTTTAATATTTGAATTTCATTTTCGTTGTTTGTTAATACTTGATAGCTGTGTTTATTTGTTGTCTCTATACGCTCTTATTCCAAACCCAATGGCTAGATATAAAATTGAAGTAATGATACCGCTGATCGGGGAAATGAAAATTTCTTTACCTGATGCTATACTGATATAACCTGATAAAACTAAGGGATTAATCAGTGAATCTTCTACCGTATGTAATATAACACACGGCCAAATTGATTTGGTTACCCTATAAAGCTCAATATACATAACAGACCAGCATGTCATTGTTATAATAGCTACAACGATAAATATAGCTCGGCTGACAGGTAAGACCATATGCAAATCCGCCTCTTGCAGAAAGACCAAGTAATATGGAATATGCCATATCCCCCAAACGAATCCTACGATGAGATAAATTTTCCAATCCTTTAGATTTAATTTAACAAGTTGTGAAGTAAGAAAGCCTCGCCAAACCGTCTCTTCAAATATATTTTTAATAAAACCAATTAACAATGTACTGCTAAATGCCCAAATAAAAGCTTTGAGATTAAATCCGGACAAGTCAATCCATTGGGTAGTAGATCCGATTATCACAACGATGCCTGTTACAACAGGATAAATCCAGATAGAAGTTAAGTACCATTTTGAATTTCCTTTGAAATTCGGCTTGAAGCCAATATCTGTCCAACCAAATTTTGAAATTAGTATTAATGTAATTGCAGTTAACATAGGTAATACCAGCCATATCCCCATACCGAGAGTATCACCTTTAGGTTGCTCTGGAAGTACTGAGTCCACAAGAACGCCTATCCACCCACTGAAACCAACAACCATAACGAATACAACCATATTACGAATCATTGTTTTATTCATAGAAACCTCCCATCCTTCTTAGAACTTACTATGAAATCACATTGTCCTCTTGCTGATTCTAGTCGATCAGAAGCATGAATTTTATGTTAACTGAAGTTGTTTCCGTCATAGAATCACTCACTCAGTTCTACAGGTAATCCTTTTTGAACCATCTCTAAGCAATTAGAATTGTCCTCCAATGTTGTGATTATGTCTGGATGGGGTTCATAGTAGTTAACTAGATAGTCTTTTTCTCCGTATTCTTCCCTTACCGAAAATGCTAGTTGCTCTTTATTAATAGAAAATTGAGCATTAATCCCTTCCTTATTACCTCTTGCATCCAATCTAATCCATTTCCCTAAACCTTTGAGGTAGACGGTATTTAATGCAAGTACGCAATATCCATCTTTTGGTTTGTCATATAGTGTTAGGCGTTGGTAACAAATACCTGCAGGGATATCCATTCCTCTTAATAAAGCTGCTAATAAGTGAGACTTGGCATAACAAATACCATGCTTTTTATCTAGGACTTCAGAGGCTCTTCTAGTAATTTCATGGGCTCTAATATCATATGAATGTTTGATCTCATCACGAACATATTCAAATGCTGCCCTTATTCGCTCAATCTCAGTATCTAGATTAAATAACATTATTAGTTCTTGTATGTGCGAATTAGAATAATCAATATATTCTGATTTCTGAAGATAAGTATCTAAAGATTTCTCATGCTTCATCTGTTATACCCTCATTTCATTATTTACAGGTTTCGGACTTTGATTAGTTATTTTTGTTATCAGATTCACTTTCAACTTCCCTATGATAGCTATAACATACTCACCGTTTCCAAATAAATCTTCTACTAAATGTTTGTATCCTTCTTTTACTATTATTTTTTTTGATTCTTCGCTCGAACCCCCAATTTTCACTCCGTATATAGAATATACCGAGTTAGAGAATTCAATATGACTCACTCGACCGTAAAAGTCATTGTCTGAATCTCCAGAAATCACCTCATAGAGAATTTCCGATAACGTTCTACTTATTCAAGAAATGACCCAGCCTTAGATAGCTCTTATCTTAGGTAGGGTCATTTCTTGTCTCAGTATCTTCCACAATTATACATCTGAATAGCAAAGGGCGGTACCTACATTTCATTATTATATAAGATTAATTTCTTATCCCCCACAATCCTTGTTAAGGATGTCATCAAGCTGACCTGTTGTCATTATAATTCATGACCATTTCCACAGAGAGATACGCTAGAAGCTACCTTGAATTCCGAGCACGAAAAAAGCCCTTGATCTCAAGGGCTTAACATCCTATCAACAACCTATGGCTAATACAACCGTTCCTCGCCGGTGATCGGATTTTTGAATGCCGATTTGATATCGCCTCTGGTTAATTCCTCGGCAAACTCCGAATCATTTTTTTCAGTGCGAATCGTACTGTTCAATTTCTTATTCGTTCTAGCTTCACTGTCGGTTGTTTTTTTTGGCTGTGTATCCATAGGTAAACGCATCTCCCTTACGGTATATATTTCTCTATAGGATGCGATCTTTTAATCATTTTTATGCGAATGACATTATGGAAATGGAATAAAGCGAAAACCTTTATGGTCATTACTTAATAACTACATATTCCAAGCCAACAAGTTTTGCATAGGTTACAATTTGGTCTGTTGTTAAAGCTAATGAAACAACTGTATGGTGACCCCCACCATTCTCGATCCAAGCTTTAACCCCATCTTGGAAGTTAGGTTTAACATTCCAAAGTACACGAGCTACTGGAAGGTTCGGAGCTGGTACAGTCGGCTCAAATGCAGTAACTTCGTTGATCAAAAGTTTGTAATGAGTTCCAAAGTCAGCCATGGATACAACGACACCGTCTCCTGCTTTGCCATCAAATACTAGACGGGCTGGATCGTCTTTACCACCAATACCTAGTGGAGAAACGATAAGTTTAGGTTTGGTACTTGCCAAAGTTGGATCTACTTCAAGCATATGTGACTGAAGTATGGATTCTTGACCAACAGTTAATTCATAAGTGTAATCTTCCATAAAGCCAGTAGATTGGTTATGGCTCATCACTTTGAGTAGACGGTCGAGAGCTGCAGTCTTCCAATCACCTTCTCCAGCAAAGCCATATCCTTGTGCCATCAGGCGTTGAACAGCAAGTCCAGGGAGTTGTTTCATGCCATGTAAATCTTCGAAATTCGTTGTAAAGGCATTGTAACCACCTTGATCAAGGAAAAGTTTAATAGCGATTTCATAGCTTGCTTGTACTCTTACGCTAGCTTCCCAAGCTTCCTTACTGTTAGTACCGTATTCGAATTCATACAGCTCTGCATATTCAGCGAGCAAAGCATCGATTTCTTCCTCCTTAACTTCATTAATGACTTGAACAAGGTCACCAATACCAAAGTAGTCCACAGTCCATCCAAATTGAATTTGGGCTTCAACTTTATCTCCTTCGGTTACTCCAACATTACGCATGTTGTCACCAAAGCGAGCGACTTTGATATTGAAACTTTCATTATATGCAACCGCTACGTCCATCCATTCAGCAATTTGCTTTTGTACTTCAGCGCGTTCCCAGTAGCCTACTACAACTTTGTTTTGTTTCTTCAAACGTGCATTAATGAAACCATATTCACGGTCACCGTGAGCTGCTTGGTTTAAATTCATGAAGTCCATATCGATCGTTGCCCAAGGAATACTTTCATTAAATTGCGTTGCTAAATGAAGCAAAGGCTTTTGCAGCATTTTTGTACCGCGGATCCACATTTTTGCAGGTGAGAACGTATGCATCCAAGTGATGACACCGGCAACCTCGTCACGGTAGTTGACTTCTTTCATGATGTTCGTGATTTTATCTGCACTAACAGCTAAATCTTGTAATACCAATGGGTAAGGCAAAACTCCACTTTTATTCAAAGCATCCGTCATTATTTGTGCGTGGGCTTTAACTTCAGATAATGCCTCTTCCCCATAAAGTTGTTGTGAACCTACGACAAACCAAAATTCTTTTTCTACGATTGTTGACATATATATCCTCTTTTCTATTATCTATATTGTTTTGATTACTTTTGACCGTAGTAAGCGTCTTTTCCATGTTTGCGTAAGTAATGTTTATCTAGAATACGTTGTGGCAATTCCTCCGCAAAGCGATTTAACTCTCTAGCATATAAATTCATTTTCGATACTTCATCTAACACAACACTATTCATTACCGCTGACTTGGCATCTTTTCCCCAAGTAAATGGTCCATGACCCTTAAGTAGAACGCCGGGAACCGCCATAATATCTATCCCTCGCTGCTGAAAAGTTTCGATGATTACATGGCCCGTTTCTGCCTCGTAACCACGATCTATTTCCTCTTGTGTCAAGAATCGCGCACAGGGTATCGAGCCATAGAATGTATCGGCATGCGTCGTACCCATTACTGGAACATCCAGTCCTGCTTGAGCCCAGATGGTCGCCCAAGTGGAATGCGTGTGTACGATGCCTCCGATTTCGGAGTAATGCTTATAAAGTACTGCGTGAGTTGGTGTATCGGATGAAGGTCTCATATCTCCCTCAACCACATGTCCATATAGATCAACAACGACCATATCGTTTGCTTTCATCTTTTCATAGCTTACACCGCTCGGTTTGATTACGAATAAACCACTCTCACGATCAATAGCGCTTACATTTCCCCATGTGTATTTAATAAGTCCTTGTTTCGGCAAATCAAGATTGGCCTGAAACACTTCTTCTTTAAGTTGTTCTAACATCTTGCTCCCTCCTTTTTCACACTAAATTGTCTACAGCGGACTGCTCTATCACAAGGCCTTTTTTGTATCGTTCAATAAAGGTTTCGAATCCTTTAACGTCTACCTCATCCGGTTGTATCTCTTGCCCTTCAACATTTTTGAACACTTTTTGGTCGAGGAAGTCTTCTAAGCTTTCTTCCTGATCTTTGTTTATCATGTAAGAGGCAAGAATAGCCATTCCCCATGCGCCACCTTCTCCAGCTGTCGACATGACAGATACAGGAACATTCAATGAGGCTGCCATCATTTTTTGGCCGACTACCGGAGTCTTAAATATGCCGCCGTGACCTAAGATGCTATCAATGGCAACATTCTCTTCCTTCGTCAAAATATCCATTCCGATTTTTAAAGCTCCAAATGCAGTAAACAAATGAATCCGCATAAAATTAGCTAGATTAAATTTACTCTCAGGCGAGCGTACGAATAGCGGACGTCCTTGTTCTAATCCGGTAATATTCTCTCCTGAGAAATAACCGTAACTGAGCAATCCACCCCCATCTGGGTCAGCTTCCAAAGCTTTACTCAATAGCACGCTATACAATTTATCGGAATCTACCTTTTGCCCCATAGCTTCATAGAATTCGCGGAATAATCCGAGCCAGGCATTGATGTCACTTGAACAGTTATTCGCATGAACCATCCCAACTGGACTTCCGTTCGGGGTAGTGACCATATCGATTTCTGGATATAACTTTGAAAGTTCTTTCTCAAGTACAATCATGGCAAAAACAGATGTTCCTACGGAAACATTCCCAGTGCGTTTTCTCACGCTATTCGTAGCAACCATACCGGTTCCGGCATCTCCTTCTGGAGGACTAAGCGGAATACCTGGTTGTAAATGATGTGTTGGATCCAGAATTTCGGCTCCCTCTTTGGTTAATACACCTGCTTGCTCACCTGCAACATAGACCTTAGGTAGAAGATCATTGGTCTTCCACGGATAACCTTTACCTGCAATAAGTTCATCAAACTGATTGATCATGGATTCATTATAATTTCGAGTGGTTTCATCAATCGGGAACATGCCTGAAGCATCCCCGACACCAAGTGCTTTGTTTCCGGTCAATAACCACTGAATATATCCTGCTAAAGTCGTAACAAATCGTATCTGTGGCACATGTTGTTCTTCGTCTATAATCGCTTGATAAAGATGAGCAATACTCCATCGCTCAGGGATATTGAATTGAAATTTATTAGTTAGTTCTTTGGCTGCAGCACCGGTCGTTGCATTACGCCAAGTCCGAAAAGGAACCAGCAACTGATTCGTGTTGTCAAAAGCCATATACCCGTGCATCATTGCAGAAAAACCAATTGAACCAATGGTTTGGAGGGTGATTCCATAATTTTGTTCAACTTCTTGCTTCATTGCACGATAAGCCTCTTGGAGACCTGAGATAATATCCTCTAAGTTGTACGTCCAATATCCATCTTCCAACTGGTTCTCCCACTCATAACTTCCAGATGCGATGGTTTCGAAGGTATTATCAATCAGTACTGCTTTGATACGTGTCGATCCGAACTCGATACCTAGTGAAGTTTCGCCCATAGAAATCGCTTTTTTAATGATTAATCGATTCATTATCACGTTAATCCCCTCTCAGATAGCAGTTTTAATATCTATAACTAAAAGAAGGCGCTTTCTTTTATTGACAGCCTTAGTATATTTTTTTGTACGTACATCTGTCAATAGTTTTTGTTATTTATACTTACAAATATAGCAAATACAATTCTTCTATTCTTTAAAGACATCATATTTTGTGCTTTCTACGTGAATAAGGTAAAATATTTTCATTTAAACATAAGCATGCTAAAATATGTACATACAAATATACTTCGTAAATAAATTTATTAGTCCAACACATATGGAAGAAGTGATTTAATTGAAACCCAAATATCAGGTCATCATTGATGATTTAAAAAGTAATATTCTTTCAGGAGGTTATAGTGTAGGAGAACAAATCCCTACAGAATCAGCTTTGGAAGATATGTACCAAGTTAGTCGACAGACGGTTCGAAAGGCCATTTTAGCCCTATCGAATGAGGGGCTTTTAAGAAGTGAAAAGGGATCTGGCACTTATGTGAGTAACCACTATCGATCAAAATCTAGTGGGAATTCGAATAATAAAACAATTGGTGTAATTACAACCTACATTTCTGATTACATATTCCCCTCAATTATCCGTGGCATCGAAGGCAGATTGAACGAGGATAATTATTCATTACTGTTAGCTAGTACAAATAATGATGTGGCACAAGAAAAAAAGGCTTTGGAAATGATGTTATCATATGGTGTGGATGGTTTAATTATTGAGCCTACGAAAAGTAATCTTTACAATCCCAATATCGCTTACTACCTATCGTTCAAGGAACAGGATGTTCCATTCATTATGATTAATGCTTATTATGAGGAAATTGATGTGCCCTTCCTTTGCCTAGATGACGTACAATCTAGCTATCTTGCAACTAAAGAATTGATTTCTAAAGGGCACAAGAAAATTGGAATTATTTCAAAAATGGATGATTTACAAGGAAAGTACCGTATGAAGGGGTATATAAAAGCTCTCGAAGAAGCAAAATTACGATTTCTCCCAGAGCAAGTGCTTTCATTCGACACAGAATCGAAACTAGGCCTATCCACAAACCTGAAGAAGTACTTAATTGAAAATAGAGAGATGTTGAGTGCTATTGTTTGCTACAACGACGAGGTAGGGTTGGAGGTAATGAATGTATGCAGACAACTTAATATTTCTGTTCCTGAAGAATTATCAATTATAGGCCAGGACAATTCCTATATTGCTAACAATGCCAATATCAAACTTACCACATTGACACACCCACAAGAACAAATGGGGCGTGATGCAGCTGACTGGGTCATTAAGAAGTTACATGGGAAGAAAGACCTACCAAACAACACTTATTATCAACCCGTATTAATTGAAGGTGAGACTGTAATACAGAGATAATAGAATTATATTTCATAATCAAATGTACCCTTATTGTCATTTGATTATGAAATATTCAACAACTAATCTGCTCATCGTATTTTGAGATCAACCAGTTCTTTTGGGTTGATCCTTTTTACATTTGCATAGAGGTTTAGGATAGCCTGGTCCAACATACCTTCCCGTGGTAAATGATCGCCTATCCCTACTTGTCATGACTATGATCGTGGCTGATTAAGACGTAAGTTCCCGTATAACAATATGTATGGAGAAACAATAAGAAAGCCATGATGCTGACGCTCATCACTTAAATTCGCTTAGAAAATAAGGAGCAATGTGAGTCTATCGTCAGATGCTCCTTTTTTTCGGGCTTAATTACCTATGTTAATTAATTTCACATCTACCGATATAATAAAAGTTGTTACATTTCATAACATGGATAGGTGGAATATTAATGTATTGGCAAAAGTTTATAAAGACACATGTAAGTTTAACGTTATGTATCACCTTCATGCTCTCGTTCTTAATTGTTTATCCGACGAGTGCCGCATCGTTAATGTAAGACAGCTTTGATGACGGAGCTAGGAATTGGATTCCGAGTAGTGGTAGTTGGTCTGTTGTCGATGATAATGGCAATAATGTGTATTACCAATCTTCGACAACGGAAGGTCGTACGTCTTCATGTGATATGTCATGGCCCGATTATGCGGTTGAAGCCGATGTGAACATTGTTGACTTTAAGGGGTCGACAAGAACGTATGTTACAGGTAGATACCTAAACGGAAACAATTTCTATGCTGCTTCATTATACAACAGCAATGAAGGTACCTTGGAAATCAGAAAGAAAGTGGCCGGCTCTACAACAACCTTAGCTAGTAAATCATTTCCCTTGAATACGGGAACTTGGTATAAAGTGAAACTAGAAATGAGCGAAAACACCATCAACATGTATGTAAATGGTACGTTAGAACTCTCGGCTTCCGATTCTAGTTTGACTGCTGGTGCAGCAGGTCTGCTAACCTTTAAATCCATAGCTATGTTCGACAATGTGAAAGTTTTAGATACCAACGGCGATAGTACCATTCCGCCAGTATTAGAACCAGATCCTGAACCTGAACCTGAGCCAACCCCAGAACAGGATAGCGAATACAATCTCGCTGGTTTCTCTGAAGGAAATACAGGAGGAGGATCGATCTCAGAGACGGATTCCCAATATATTAAAGTATATGACGCAGAAGATCTAGCCAAAGCACTCAAAAAAGGCTCAAAATATAAGGTTATAGAAATTATGAATGATCTGGATCTAGGGTGGAACGAGATCCCTGTAGCTGCGAGAACATCACCTTTCAGCTCTCACAACAGTGCCTTAACACATCCCGTATTGATCAAGACAGGAATTAGTAAAGTTACAATAGATAGCTTCGATGGTCTAACGATCTTCTCGAACAATGGCGCTACAATCAAACATGCTGCTTTTACATTCAAGAAAAGTTCTAATGTCATCGTACGTAATCTTGAATTTGATGAATTGTGGGAGTGGGATGAATCCACAAAAGGAAATTACGATAAAAATGACTGGGACTATATCACCATAGAAAACAGTAAAAAGGTGTGGATTGATCACTGCACATTCCATAAATCCTACGATGGACTTGTCGATGTGAAAAAAGGAAGTAGTGGCGTTACCATTTCATGGTCTTCCTTTTTAGGCGATGACAGAAGTTCAAATAGTTGGGTTACACAACAAATCAACGCTATGGAAGCCAACAAATCTTCATTTCCGATGTACGAATATTTAAGAAGTAGTTCTGTTGGATTGAGCAAAGATGATATTATCGCAATTGCTTCTAGCCAAAAGAAAGGTCATCTGATAGGAGCAACGGAATTCGCGGTGGATAATGCTGCACTTGAAGTGACGCTACATCACAACTACTATCAAGATATTCAGGATCGTATGCCTCGCCTTCGTGGCGGTAAGGCCCACGCCTATAACATTGTGATGGACAATGAAGGTGCACGAAATGCGAAAAAACGTCTTACTTCTACTATGGATAAAGCTATCTCTCGTAAGGGCTATCATTTCGGAGTTACGAGTAACGGAGCGATTTCTACTGAAGGAGGTTCCGTGTTGCTAGAGAATTCCGTCATCATTGATGTACTTAATCCACTTCGTAACAATCAAGCGGATGCGAATAACAAACAGTATACGGGGAAAATTGCAGCGATTGACACCATTTATTCGCTAGATGGAACAACATTCAGAGGGAATAGCGATTCTGCTAACAGTCCTCTCTCTCCTATTCCAGCATCCATTCAATCCTTTGCCTGGAACGGATTCACTTCGTTACCATACAGCTATACTGCTGATGATCCTACAAATTTAAAAGCTAGACTAACAGCATCTAATGGTGCAGGTTCAGGATCACTCTTCTGGTCAAAGGAAAACTGGCTAGGTACGAGCTACACAGGCTATTAAACTGGAAACAATCGTGCAATTTTGAATGAGCTATTTATAAAAGTTAAAGAAANNTTTTTTCTTTAACTTTTATAGGGTATATTTGTATACTTTTCATTGGGTGATCTTTATAAAACTCAGCCTCAAGGTTATTAAATGTAAAATATATTGATAATAAACATATAGTGTAAAAACTACAATAATTCCTGAGAGAGAAGCAAACAAGAGCATTTTCGGGAATAAGTAAGAATAAACAGAAAGAAAGTGTGGAACCACACTCTCATCTCAGAAATTTATTATTTTTATCAGCAAACATTACCACAAGCAGTATCACCTTAACTTGGTAACGTTACTGAAAATAATGAAGATACACATCTTACAAATTAGGTTTAACCTCTCTAATCTCCAAGTCTAACAGAGGCTTATCGTGAACAACCTAGTTGACTAGCTTCTAGGTTACTGAATAATCAATTGATTATACTGTCAGAATTTATGGGGCTCGCTGATTGAATGTGTCGCTTGAATAAGATTTTTCGATATCGACTTAGCAACTAAGATATGTAAGTGATGAAGAAGAATTGAAATGTGTTCCTTTTTCGACCAATTGAGTTGCTAGTACCATAGAAATAAATAAGTTAATACTCACTTTTCAACTTAGAGTAGATTGCAAGATCAACATATTTCCCTTTTTCGAACTCATGTTGCCTTAATACACCTTCTTTTTGGAAACCAAGCCTATACATCAATCGGATCGACGCCTCATTTTCCGGTTCCACTTTCGCCTCAATTTTATTTACCTTCATGGTCAAAAAACCAAAATCCATGATACATTTCACTACCTCTGTCATGATACCGTTACCCCAAAAATTAGGGGATAAGTCATAACCGATTTCTATACGATTGTGTATCTTTTCGTAATTCAAAAATCCGCATGTTCCAATCACTTTATTGGACTCATTATCTTCAATCATCCACCGTAGTCCAGATTGTTCCTTGAAAATTCTCTGATACCAATTCATTTCATTTATCGCATCCTCAATAGAAGTAAATGGTGTGAATGGCATATATTTAACAACATCTTCGTTTGAATAAAGCTCATAAATATCATAGCGATCGCGCTCTTCTTCTTTCCTTAATGTAAATCGTTCTGTCTTAAGCTGAGGGAAATCAATAAAAGTATTCTCTGAATTCATGCTAATCCTCCTTTTTCATTGTAAATCCACAACGCCATTAACTATTAAAATACCAAATATAGAGACATATAACACTACAGGTTCTTACCCACCCAATATTCAATTTTATTTATAGTGTATCTTTAACGTTTCGCATTCCTTACTTTCAATCGGTTTAAGTGACCAAAGCGGACGATAGTAAGATCCTACTTCTCGCAAAATCCCTCTCAGTGACCAAGGAGCGTTAGCGACGATGTAGAAATGTGTTGTTAGGCGATACCAGACTGTATTCGCACTCACTAAGCTCTTATCCATGTTGATCTCGTGTAACCAATCTTCATACCAACTCGTTCCATATTTCGATGACTTGTCGAACAATATGAAGTCTGACTCACAACTAATTTACATCCATTCTTATAAGCATCATTAATACGCCTCTGAAGTAAATGTGTTTGAAAACCTTTATTTCTGTAATCTGGTAGAGTCGTTGCAAATGTAAGAGAAGCAACATTATCCTCCATATACATTACTGCAACAGCAGCAGGAACATCATTATAAAATCCTATATAATACTTCCAACCATGTCGAGCGAAAAGTACTTTATTATTTGCAGCTACGTAGGATTTGCCTTCTAATGAGAGTCCTGTACCCAAACAATGGATTTCGGCATATATATCAAACTCATCTTCTTGTAATTCTCGAATATGTATTTCTTCTTTTTCGATACTATTTATTTCTATAGACTCAGAATATAGTGTTGTGTGAAATCCTGATTGATAAAAACCTTTTTGAAATAACAATTTTAAGACATCTTGATTAACCTTACTGGGAATGATTTGGATTTCAAAATTTCTTTCCCGTTCCTCATAAAACCTAAGTACATCTTCTATTACCTCTCCGTCCATTAACCCCTTCACATTATTGAATAATCCCCACGGCATTGTTCTACTATAGAACGCAGTACATAGTCCAAATTCATTTATCTCAATACCTTCTGGATTACCTTCTCGTTCTTGTATCGCAATCATTCGATCTATCATATAATTGATTTCAGATTTTTCTAAGATTTCAGCTAAATCATAATTCATTATCATCTTCTTCTCCTCCTTCCCCTTCCCCTGACTTGCTTCTATTGGTGTCAAATATCGTTCGCATATTCCTTATGTTTAAGCGGTTTAAGTGACCAAAGACAACGGATCCTTATACTTAACCGGTTAAATTTGCGCTTGATTCCTCTTCTTCGAAATCCCTCCAAATGTTTATTCCTTTACTATCTTTATCTTATGGGCTTCTGCTTGTGAGGGGTATGATTCGTCGATTCCACCCTTAATTTTATAATGTATTTTCTGACCAGATTTTAAATTTCTTGTATTGGTTCTTAACCATATTGCTTCTCCGACATACTCATCCATAATATCTTTCCAAGTCATGTTCATATATTTCTTCTCAACCACTAAAATACGATTTTCTGTTACTTCTAAAATAAATCCTTCACCTTCAGATGGAGATCGGTTTATTGCAGACCCTTCCTTGGAACTGCAACCAGCAATTAAAATTACCATCATAGCTAATAATATAATTCTCTTCATTGGGTCACTCCTTTGAGAATCAACTTGCATCTAGCGACGATCGATCTAGTAATGTTCTGTCATGCGATGCTATGGACTTCTTAAGAAACGCTGTGTAAACGTTGTTAGATGATTCTACATTAATTTACTTACATCATTCTTTTTGCCTTAATTAATATAAAAGATGGTCTCTTTCTTTCATTTATTAATTTGGGCATCTTCTCAATACCCTCAGGAATTGATTCAGGCTCAACAATTTCTTGAACAACTAGCCCATTTTGTATTAATACATTAAGTAAAGTTGAGAGTTTTCTGTGGTATTTTATTACTCCATCAATTCCCCAGAACTGAGTTCTGAGACCTTCTTCTCCATAATTATCAATAGGCCAATGCAATATATTGTTATTGGTATCTTTAATCCATCCTTCATTACTCTTATTTGACAATACCATTGGATGCTCTGTAGAAAACACCAAGTAACCATTTAGTTTAATCCATTGTACAATCCTACTAATTAATAAATTATAGTCCTCAATATAGTGAAAGGCTAAAGAACTGACAACCAAATCAAACTCATTATTATTGAAATCAATCTCTTCTATGGAACTATGGAGATAATGAATTTGAGTACGTTTTCTTGCCATATCTAACATCTTCTCTGAAATATCTACACCTGTAACATGAGTTGCTCCGTTATCGATAATGTAATTTGCTTGTTCACCAAAGCCGCATCCCAAATCTAGTACTTGTAAATCCTTAAGGATTGGAAATAATTTTCTTATTGCAGGTTGTTCAATAAAGTCATTGTATGTGATCCTAGTTTCTCTTAAGTTCTTATACATCTTAAAGAACTCTGGGTTGTCATAAAGATTCTGTTTCATGTTCTACCTCCACAATTATCTTCTAAATTTCACTTAACATTGCGCATTCCCGATGTCATTAACAAAGGGTCGTGCGACTTATCCACTTGGTGACAGCCTGAGGTACTTTCATGATATCTATATCCATCTATATATTTTCCCACTAGTTACTTTTATCCTGTTAATGCTTGCCCACTGTTTTAATTCTTCTATGTTAGCATCTTCATTATTGTTGAATCTAAAATGTAAATCCATTGAAATCAATTTTCTTCCATATAGCTTGATACCGACACTCTGTATAAAATAGCCTTGTATTATAATCTTCTCAATTTTTTCAATTGGTACTTCAATATGATTTATCTTAATTGTATTTTCTGTGATTTCGAACTCATTACTTTTTCTTAAGCTCTTCTTTAATAGCAATACTACTTGTAATAGGGTACATGAAATTAAGATAATGGCAAAAAAAACGGATAAAAAATCATCTTTTCGAAGTACAAATAATAGTAAAAAAGTAATTAAAATAGAACTGATCACTTGGATATACCTTGATTTAGGTAATTTGATTTCATATTTCTTGTTCATGTTCTGGTTAACTCCCTTTCTCACTGGTTTCAGATAACGTTTCCGCATCTGCGATGCGACCCAACCATAGGCTGGGTCGTGGTTGTCAGAATATTCTTCTGTGCTTTACTACCTGACAACCAAGGGGCTAATGCCACGTAGCGGACTTATCCACTTGTATGTGTCGCCTGAATTAACTTCTACGAAATCCATCATGCGACCAAGGAGGTCAGAGATGATACAGCAATGTAATGTTATAAGATGTCCCCCGCCTCTTCGATAATCTATACAAGAGTTCTTTCAATAAATTCATATTCCTTTGTTTTCAGGTTAATTATCCTTGTTCTTAAATCGTTCTTAGAAATGAAAACTGACTCTCCCACTCTATCAATACAATAAGCTATTGGTATTGAAATACCACAGTTTCTAAATGAGCCATCTGCATGACTTGTACCCAGTATCATCGTATTATATTTAACTGCGATTCTCTTCGCCTCAGAAATCCACTCATCAAATTGTTCTTCACTGAACATTCCTACACCTATCGGATGTGCAATATAAGTCAGACTTGTATCATATTCTTCTAATCCAAGTAATCCTTGCAATAATTCTACACATAACAAATAGCCGATCTTAGAACCATTAACCTCAACCGCAGAAGGAGTATATAAACGAACATTCATTGGTGACTTTGCACGTTCTAATATGATCTCGCCATATTGATTAATTATTAATGCTCTATCTTTGTTGTTATCTCTATATCCTGTAATTATCATTTTCTTATATTTATTTGCTAACGCACATGCTCTAACTACATTATCTTTATCTGTGATGTAACCCTCAGGAAATAACACTGCATCAAAATCATAATCCAAAGCTAGTTCAGTTTGGAGTTGTTCAAGATTTTTTTCATGGATTGGCTGAGAGATTAGTATCTTCATAGATTGTTCCCTCTCTTCAATAGTTTTGCGGGGATTTCTTATAACGTTTCTGTATTCATGACGTTCATTCCCCTTAGATAGCTCTTATCTTAGGGGGAATGATGTGTCTAGTTGAATCTGCTTCCTTGCTACTGATGAAAATACTCCAATCGAATCCACTTCTACTGCTTCGCCAGACCAAGGGCGGATGCCGCAGCGTGAACACATTGTTATATGATGGATCGGCCTTCTCTGAGTTACAATAAATTATTCTTCAACTTCTTTCCATTAACTTCTTCCCTATAAAACTTGTTGAAATAACTGGAATTCCTATTTCCTTAGACCATATCGAAAGTTGTCCTATATGATGAATTTCATGCACAATAATATGTCTTAGTATCTCACCTTTAAAATAGATATCATCATCCCACCCTGGAGTTACCATTTCATATTCCATATCCGTTGACCAATTAGTCAATAATTCTTTAATTTCTATTCTAAGTTTATCTGATAATATTCTCATTGATTTAATGTCTTTATATTCCTCAAAATCAAAAGTAACATCAGGTTCATTCTTAATAGCTCTAATCCAGCTATATTCAACATCTATAATATGAAATAACGTCTTCATGATTGAACCAATTCCTGCATTCCGTTCTCTTAATAATTCAATTTCAGAAATTGGTTCAAGAATTTTTAACCATTCATCTCTTATCTGCCAATTATATTGAAATAAAGATTCCATTGAAAATACCCCCAATCATTAATTTACCGATCTTCCATAAAATGTTGCGTATTTCTGATGTTAATCAGCTACCACTATCAACTTCTCACTTAATTTTATCTACCAAAATTTCAATATATTATACTGTTCTGATTCCACCTCGAATTCAATCTTTGCTTCCTGTATGATTTCTTCATCAGTGGAGCCACTAACATTAATTTCGAATTTCCCTTTAATTGTTATTGTCTCATCGGGTTTTAGCTTTTTATTAATTTTCACTACAATATCTCCTGATTCGACTCTAGATAATACTGAATTTGAAAAATTCGCTTTTAAGTTCTTTACCATCGTACTTCTTTTGTTGGTATTTGTTATATTTACTTCGTAAGTGAGAGAATGTAAAATATTTGCATCTACTTCTAATTGTTCTAAGGAAGCTACCGAACTGGATACATATACTGCCGATCCATGATAGTTGATGTTCAAGTTAAAAAAAGATAAAGTCATTATTACTATAACAATTAAGATGCTAATAGTTAATAGTTTTGTCTTCTTCATCTTGGTCCCCCCTCTTAACGGTACTCTTCAGTAGTTTCATCTAACCTTTGGCATTCCTGACGCTCAAGTAGCTTGAGTGACCAAAGGGAATGGGTCGTCAGACTTAGTTGGTTGAATGTATCGTCTGAATATCCTTCTTGGCGATCAAGGGAAAATGCCCGATGTAGGTATGCAGAGTTATGAGATGTCCCCCGCCTTCTGAGCATTACTAAAGTTTTATTCCTAATGAAGGTATGCGCCCATCAGGCTGTTCACTGGTTCAATACGGTTTTCTGTATGACCACAAAAGGTCCTGCTTCTTTTCCTCAAACAAGGCATTGATTTCATTAAACCATTTCGTCCTGCTTCCTCTGAAAACCATAGTATTTGAGTCTTTATTAACAAACCCCTTATTTATTTCAACTTGCCCTAAAGAATTAATTCTGTACTCTAAGGTTAAATTAGTACTTGAAATTAACTCAATTACTAATTCAAACCTGTCAATCCCATTAGTTTTTACATTCCCAATGTCAGGAAATAATTTAATGACTGTCCTGTCATTTAAGAGACTAATCACTTCAGCTATTTCATGTTCATCCGTTGTAGTAATTGATTGCATAGTTGATTCTTGGCCAGGTTTATAATGAATAAGTACAATATCAACTCCAGTAATATGTTCATGTTTATAATAAGATTTTACTGAGTCATACCCAATGTATAGGACATAACCTAATCCAATAATTAGAACAGTAAGCATTATTATAATGTTTTTTTTCATGTTAGATTGAATCAAAGCTTATCCCTCCATATGAGAAATCAGGTATGGTTTTCATCATATCTATCATTAATATAATCCAAGAAACTAATTGCATGTTAATCTCCTGTCATTATAGTTTTACGGGGATTTCTTATAACGTTTTGGTATCTACGTACCCTCACTGGATTAAGGCGCATTAGCGCCGGTCCAATGGACTTAGCCAGTGCAGGGCTGTCTGCCTGATTCTGCTTCTTTGTGAAATGCCTCGGGCAGACCAAGGGGCTTCAGCTCCACTACGTAGATACGTGCCAATTATTGCAACCCTCGTCTGATAATTTATAAACTTTGTAGAACTCCTCCTGCAAGTCCGTTACTTAAATCAAAAAACTCTTCACATATTGTTGACTTGTCTAACATAATTCGATTACAACCTTCTTGATATCAAATGGTGGCCATAAGATTAAGGGATGATTGAATATCTTTTATCAGTATTTCATCGAAATCAATTCGAGAAATTTCTATATTATTCTCTAAAATTTTACGAACGTTCATATATATCCTCCCGCAATATTAAAATTATTAAAAAATGCATGGTGACTACTTCGAATGAATCATTGATCTATTATGTTTTTCACTTTATTTTGGTTTTCGGGCATGTCATTTAACGTATGCGCATCTGCGACGTGACCCGGCCTTAGATAGCTCTTATCTTAGGCTGGGTCATGTGTTGTCTGAGATTACTTCCATGATTACTCGCCTGACAACCAAGGGGCGAATGCCCCGAAGCACAGATGCCTTGTTATAAGATGTCCCCGACTTCGAAGGTATTACTAGACTGCTTTTCTGATCTGATCCTTGTCTCATTTCATGTACAATACATTAAGTTCTTCCATTGATCACTTCACTAAGATATTGATCTTAGTCTATATTTATCAAAGATTCTTTTATCATAAAATATTGTGTATTCGTTATTTTCTTTAACTAATTTTGTAATATCAATTGAAATTCTTATAGTTCTTACTCGATTACTTTGATTAATTATTGTCATTTCATTTTCACTAACCTTCTGAACGGTAACTACTTCATAAGTTGAAGATCGAAAAGAATTCCAAAACATAAATAAAACCACAATGATTAATAAAAAAATGATAATTCTCTTGTTTTCTTTAATCATTAGATCTCCTTTCAGTGGTTCTGAACTTATCGCTTTTTGTCCACTTTTCGGATTTCTTATAACGTAAAATCTGTATACGCTCCATCTCTTCTATACTCAATTGAATTCACAGTTTCTTAGCCGACTCTTAATTCCCCATTATCTAACGTCTATCCCGTCTCTAATCGCTTACCAGTACATCAGAAATCTTCCCGTCATATCCCATCATATATAAGTGAACTTTATGATCTTTAGGATTTAAGTAAGATATTGAATACATATATAACTTATTCTTTTTCCATTCAATGTATAGGAAAGCTCCAAGCTTTCTCTCCATCAGACCTTCTACATCAATCCTCGTATCGCTTTCACCTTGATAATCTGTAGCTTTGAAATATTCATATTTCCAGTATGAGTCACTACCATTTTCTGAATCGCTATTGTGTGTTATCTCAAACTTTTCATTAAATAATGCTTGTACCTCTTCCTTGGTTAATCCCAATTTCAATTTCTTTTTGATTTCATTCATTTTTTCAATTATTTTTTGATCTCTTTCCTTAACTTCTCCATTGGTAGGAATGGCTTCCTTAGTTTGAGTGGCAGATATTATTGCGATGGTTTTTGTATCCTCATTCCACTGAACTTGTCCACCAGTAGCCCCAAATACCAAACTACATGCAGTGATTACTGCAAACGCTTTCCACTTCATCTTTTTTCACCTACCACTTATATATTTTCCTATCATTTTTCCTTAGAAGGTATAATGGTATACAACTAAGTTTACCACATAATCCCAAACTGGATTCTAACTAACGAACCTTCATCATGTACGACAAATAGACTCTCTTAGGTATATTAAAAAAGTTAATATAAAACTTTTATACTTAATTTAACGTTATACAACTAGCCATTGGAAATATAACTAGCAAAGCGGGGATGGTAGTTGGGTACATGTCTCATTATATTAGTACAATTAATTATGCTCACAAGCAATTTTGGAGGAGATTAATATATTATTTCGTATGAGAAATATGGATTGGTTCATTGTAGTCATATTATTATTATTTATGGGAATTAGTATAACGCTCATTCATAGTGGTGTAGCTGCTTGGCCGGAGTTTATAGGTTATGATAAGCGCATGTTCTTTTATTATATTTTAGGGTTTATTTGTTTTTTTGGAGTATCCTTTTTCAATTATCGATTCATTCTAAAATACCATTGGTGGTTGCTTGCTGGGGGGATATTTCTCCTATTCATTACATCTTTTATTGGAGATGAAGTGAACGGATCACAAGGTTGGATCAAAGTTCCTGGGGTTGGTCTTAATCTGCAGCCAGCGGAACTATTTAAGCTCGTTCTTATCATTTCCCTTTCTGCCATAGTCGCTCAGAATAATAACGAAGAACTCTCCTTTTCAAGGAAAGTTCTGCCTCTATTCGTATTAACTTGCGTACCTTTTGCGATCGTTATTGGTCAGAATGATATGGGGAACGCGCTTTGTTATTTTGTTATATTACTAGGTGTCCTGTGGACAGGAAATCTAAAATACTCCCATACCATCATGTTATTACTTGTGATATCCGTCTTTATCTATATCGGCATTAAATCATATATTTCATTTCACGATCAGATTTCATCGTATTTAGTAAGTATAAATAAAGAACACTATTTGAATCGATTAGATCCATGGCTTATACCTGATCAAGCTAGTAGAGATGCATCGTACCATACTAAAAATGCCTTGATTGCAATCGGTTCAGGAGGATTGTTCGGAGAAGGATATATGAACGGTTCTTCCGTTCAATTTAACTTAGTACCTTACACATATTCAGATTCTATCATTGTTGTTATAGCGGAGGAATTCGGTTTTATCGGTGTAGCAGTACTTCTACTACTCTACTTTTTCCTTATTTATCGATTGATTCTTATCGCATTAGAGTGCAAATTGCGGGAAGGTTCCATCATTATCATTGGAATCATCTCTATGTTTCTATATCAGATTTTTGAGAATATCGGAATGTTTCTAGGTTTAATGCCCTTAACAGGAATTACGCTACCTTTTATTAGTTTCGGTGGAAGCTCTCTATTGATTAATATGGCTAGTCTAGGTTTGGTCATCAGTATCCAAATGGATCATTACGAAGAGCATTCAATAACATAAGAAACAGTCCCTTCTCCATACCCATCCTTCAAGCTATGAATAACAATATTATGCAATCCGTTAGATTTAAGCGTATTCTCAAATTCCTGCATATCGTAGAGACGAATAGGGAAATCCATGATTTCTGTTTTTTCGATATGCCCATTTTTTACCGATTCATATTTCAACTGAGTAGTAAGCATGCACTCTTCCTCGTCATAATGAACTTTTTTGTATGAAACAATCCTTTCATCCTCCAACTGTATTTGGTCCAATTCCATCCATTCAGGAATCTCTTCTATGCCATCGTATTTCAACATGATCGTTAGCAATATTTTACCATCCCTTGTAAGTGCAGATTTCAAATTATTGAGACTCTTGTTAACCAATGAATCCGGTAATAATGAGAATGAGCCAAAAGGGATGATGATTAAGTCATAGAAATTGTCCCCTTGAAATTCTTCTATCTTTTCATAATAAACATTGGGTTTAAGATTCAGTCTCTCTCCCTTCTCTTTACATACTTTAAGCATCTCTTCTGAGATATCAAACCCTTCAATATGAATTCCTTTTTGCATAAGTGGGATAAGCATTCTACCGTTTCCACACATAGGTTCCAACACTTTCATATTCTTGTCTTGAACAAAAGATAGATAGAAATCAAGCTCTTTGCCTTCAGCATAGGCTTTATCGATTTCATATATTCTGGTGCAAAGTTCCCCATAGTAAGTATTCATATCATACCCCTCACATTCTCAATAGTAGATTTGTTACCTTGTATTTGTTCAGTATAGATTAATTTCTAATACTCGACTGATCCAAAATTGCTAAGTTTATTATTCTTGACGGATTTATAAATAAGTGATATATTACCTCTCAGCCAATTAGTTAAGTACTTAATTATTTAGTATTTAACTATATTTTTAAGTATTATACTGATTTATTTAGGGGGTAGAATTTTGTCTAATAATGAAGAATTTTATGAAATATCCTCCATGTTCAAAACTTTTTTAAAAGGAATCAATCAGGACTGGAACAAACAAGGACACGAACTAAGTATGACGCAATGTAAAACGCTCTATTCGTTGTCTAGAAATGGTCCGCAAAAGGTATCACAACTAGCTAGTTCTCTAAACTTTACTGCAGCAGCAATTACAGGCATAACAGATCATTTATTCGCTGAAGGTTACGTGAATAAGGAGCGCGCAGAATCTGACAGGAGAGTTGTAAATATTACACTAACGAAGAAAGGAGAAGACATGATCGCGGGACTGATGGAAAATCAACGAGAACTTATGGGGAATTACTTCAAAATATTACCTGATGAGGATATCGTCCATTTGAGAAGGATCTTTGCTGTATTAATTTCAAAAATAGATAATGTATAGATTGATATAACGCGCTCACGAGTTTCTTCCTTTCTAAAGAGACTCCTGAATTTGGGGAAGTTCAATCTAAATAGCTAAAAAATTTAAAAAAGTGGTGAATAAACAACATATGGAACATTTATCAGATAAAAGAAAACTTAGTATTATGATTGCAATCATGGCCGCGATGTTGTTCGCAGCAATTAATCAGACAATTACAAGCACGGCTATGCCACGTATCATTGCCATTCTAGATGGTATGGATTATTATACGTGGACCATCAATATTTACTTATTAACATCAACAATTGCTACGGTTCTTGTCGGCAAACTGTCCGATATGTTCGGCCGTAAGCCTTTTCTATTAGCAGGTATTCTACTATTTATGGTAGGGGCTTTCCTTACGGGTACATCGACAGACGTTTATCAATTTATTATTTATCGCGGTATTCAAGGGATTGGCGCTGGTATTATCCAGTCCACTGCATTTACGGCAGTAGGGGACTTATTCCCTCCACGTGAACGGGGCAAATGGATGGGTATCATGATGGCCGTATTCGGTTTTTCTAGTGTACTTGGACCCACGCTTGGTGGGTATCTGATTGACCATCTAGATTGGCACTGGCTGTTCTGGATCTTCCTACCACTCGGTATCGTAGCATTCGTAATGATTCTTGCCTTGTTCCCTAAAGTCCAACGCGGGAAGTCAACCAGTATTGATTACTTAGGTTCCCTATTTATGACAACGACTATTGTTCCGTTGCTTCTTGCTTTCACTTGGGCAGGTACGACATATCCATGGGGATCTTGGCAAATTCTTAGTCTCTTGGCTGGGACAGTCGTTTCGGCTCTTATCTTCATATTCATAGAGTCTCAAGTGGAAAACCCGATTTTGCCACTGTATTTATTTAAGAATAACATCGTTACGATATCGAATATCATTGGATTTATCATGAATTTCGGCATGATGGGGGCTATGATCTATCTATCCTTCTTCGTACAAGGTGTATTGGGTATCTCTGCAACATATGCTGGATATGTAACGATGCCTATGTCCATCGTTATGGTTGTTGCGAGTGCTGTTACAGGACAAAGAATGGCTAAAAAAGGAAAGTATAAACGTTATGCCCTAATTGGAATTCCGATTATGATCGCAGGTATGTTGATTATGGTATTCATGAATAATGTACCTATGGCAGTACTTAGTATGGCTGTATTTGGTCTTGGGCTTGGATTAGGTATGCCTGTATTCTCATTGGCTACACAAAATGCCGTTTCTCACAAAGACTTAGGGGTTGCAACAGCCTCTTCTCAATTATTCCGTAATTTAGGTGGTACGATCGGAATAGCAGTAATGGGTACGGTTATGGCGAATAATCTATCCAAGAACTTGAAAGATGCTTTGCAATCACCTTCAGCACCCGATTTCAGTACGATGGATCCGAAATTAAGTGAGCAAATGCTCGCCTTCGCAAATCCACAAGCATTGATGAATAAGCCGTTACTTGAAAAAACACAAGCGAGTCTTCCTACTGATGCTCAGCCTGTATTCGTACAAATGGTTGACAGTATCCGTGATGCATTGGGACAATCACTATCATCTGTATTCTTAACAGGAATGATCGTGCTGTGTATTGCCTTTGTGCTAGTCTTCTTCCTGAAGGAGATTCCACTTAGAACTTCCAACGAAATGCCATCTCCGGAAGAAGCTCCACAAGATAATAAAGATAACGGTTCAGAACTTGCTTTGGATAAAGCTTAATAAAAAGTTGTTGATCCCAGATCTTTAAGGCAATTGTTATCAACTACACACAAAACAGCAAAAAAACTGCAACCTGCCAATCTATTAATTGGTCAAGTTGCAGTTTTTTTCATAACGTTGATGCTGCCTTACTTAACAGTTCCGACAGGTGATCAGTATCAACTGATTGGCCTTGTCTTAGCTTGAGTGTCTTTCTTTCAGGAGGACCTTCGAACATTCCTTCCGGAAGTACAAGTTCACTTGCGTTAAAGATAATAAAACTTACCGTGTCTTTGGATACTGAAATGGCAGCAGCATATTTTCCATTTTTCAAGAAATGGGGTTTCTTGTACTGAATGCGCTCCCGAACTTCAGGGACCGCCTGATGAACGATCTCGCGAAGTTGTGCACACAGAACCCCCTGCCAAGGTTCTGTTAACGCTTCAGTAAAATCCGTTACATCTTGATTCATTTGCACCCTCCTATTTAACTGCAACTCAATTTTCTCCATATAGAAAATATATCCAGTCCATTTATTCATTTGTCATCATATATAAAATCCCTGTTTCTTCGTTACCCAAATCCTATTAGCTGCGTTCTTTCTCTTGTTGCTCCATATATTTACGCATGTTATGCATATATTCTGGTGCATCCATGGGATCGCTGACAATCATTTCAATAATGCATAACCTGTTATTGCATTCAGCTTCGGCTCGGATGATTGCTTGATCAAGCTCCCTATTACTTCGAACGCTCAGTGTAAAAGCATCTCCTCCAAAAGCCTCTGCTAGCTTGGTATAGGACCAGTTCGGCACTTGATTGTACGTCTGTCTCTCGGTTTGAACATTCAAATACTTCTCAATCGTATACCCATAGTTGTTTAACACAAAAATGATCGGTTTGCATCCATAATGTAGCATGGAACTAATCTCCTGAGCCGTAAGTTGTAATGAGCCATCACCCGTAAAGAGTAATACCCGACGCGTAGGAGTCGCTATACATGCGCCGAAGGCCGATGGGGTTGCATAACCAATGGATTGCCATCCACCTTGAGCGATAAAGATTACGTCCGTTGGAAGTCTGACCTGACTCATTCCATAATAAAATGTGCCCGTCTCTGCGATCACAATATCGCCTTCTTTGAGCATGTCTTGAAAGCGTGGATAATAGGCTGCTGCTGAGATCAAGTCGTCAGGCTTATCCTGTAATTTATCATAAGGAAATGTTCCTTTCGTGACCGGACTTTGCTGCTTGTATCCTATGCTCTGCATAGCAAGGAGCATATCTTCTGCTAACACATTTGGATACTCCGCTCCGCCTACTTTTACCATATTCGGTTGAATCTCGACCATTTGTAGTGGATTTATCTTTGCTGTAAAATTGGCCGTATTAGTATCTGCCCACACCAATCCTACCGCAATGACACAGTCTGCGCTCTCTACTGAACTCCGTACTACTTGGCAACCAAATAAGCCTCCGTACATTCCGATAAATAAAGGATGACTTTCATCAAAAGCACCCTTTCCATACATCGTGCATGCAACCGGAATGTTAATAGACTCAGCTAAGTTTCGTACAGATTCTTGTAAACCGAAACGTATGGTTTTGACATCTGCTAGAAGAACCGTATTCTGAGATCCATTCAGCAGCATACGGACGTGGTCAACTGCTACCTGTAAGGTCTTTTGATTCGATTTAGGTTGTTGTGGAACAACTTCATTGTGAACTAAGATCGGTTTCAAGACCAGATCATCAGCCACTACAACGTAGACGGGTTTTCTCTTCTGTAATGCTATACGAATGGCATTTGGAATCTCAATCTCAGCATTTTCGGGGGTAAGAACTACAGTGTAAGCTGTGATAGGCTCATATACTTTTCGAAATATATCGAAATTTCCATCCATCAATGTATGATGCATTAGCTTATGTTCTTTCTGATCCATGTCGTGAGGTGCACCCACGATATGAATGATGGGTACATTTTCACTATTTGCCCCAGCAATAGCATTACATGCACTCAATTCCCCCACCCCAAACGTCGTAATGAGCGCCGATATTCCCTTAATTCTGGCATAGGCATCTGCTGCATAACCTGAATTCAGTTCGTTTCGACCATTGATAAAATGAATGCCTTCATATCTCTCAAGACTATCTAGTATATTGAAATTATAATCACCCGGCACACCAAAAATTTCGGTTATTCCCTCTTGTTTCAGGCAATCAAAAAGGTAGACTCCCAATGACTTCTGTATCATTTCTCCCTTGTGATCAGGGTTTTCTTTAATATTGTTATTTTTCAAAATAAAGCTCACTCCTTATCCATTCTGTGGATTATGTTCTGTATAACATTACCCCTTTTCGGGAATGTTATTCGATTAGCAGATATATTGGAGCAAGTAATAATCCGAATTTTTGAGATAAATGAATAATTTACCTTTCCAAATGAGAGAATATATTTATTCTAATGTTTGGAGGGTTCAGCCCTATGCTAAAGAGAATTCGCAAATCCTTCAATCCCCCAAAAGAAGTACCTACTACGGTTCCATGCACGGAAAACAAGCCCCAATCGGGACAAATGAGTCCTTTGCTAGATCATAATCTGCAACGCATTGAAACGATTGTTGGTGAAAACTCTGATTTGGTCATTCGAAGATTTCTCATATTTGGGGAATATCATGGTGCAATCGTTTATTTCTCATCCATGGTCGACGAACACTCTATTTTCACTGATATCCTCAAACCACTAATGTCACCTCCTCTCCATTTGATAGGTAGAACAATCCCAGATCAAGAGTTGTTAGATATCATTTGGAATGAAGTCTTGCATTTAAGTAAGAGCAAAAGGATTTCTTGTATAGACGAAATGCTTGATACAGGTATTCAAGGAAGCACGTTACTTATGCTTGACGGTTTTGCCGAATCCATTGTTTTGGATACCCGGCAAGTTCAAATGAGAGGGATAGAACAACCGCAAACCGAACAAACGATCCGCGGTGCGCGGGAAGGTTTCATTGAAGTATTAGAATCGAATATATCTCTTCTCCGTTCACGATTACAGACAACGGATCTAAGAATAACGGTCAATCCTATTGGTCAAAAAACAAAGTCCAAAGTGGCTGTTTGTTATCTCGAGAGTGTTGCGAATCCAGAGTTGATTAAAGAAGCAAATAGAAGACTCTCAAAGATTGATACCGATGGAATATTGGATGCAGGGTATATCGAACAATTTATAGAAGACCATCCCTACTCCCCATTCCCACAGGTTCAAAATACGGAACGTCCAGATAAAGCAGCAGCCTCTCTTCTAGAAGGCCGCGTGATCCTACTGACAGATGGGTCCCCATTTGCATTGATCGTTCCAGCTGTATTTAACCAGTTCTATCAGACTCTGGACGACTATACAGAACGCTTTATAATAGGCAGTCTGATTCGTTTTATTAGGGTAATAGCTTTGCTATTTTCATTATTCTTCCCAGCCCTTTACGTCTCCATCATTTCCTTTAACCCTGAATTAATTCCTACTGATTTTGCCGTGGCTGTTGCAGGGGGACGAGCGGGTGTTCCTTACCCTTCTGTTATTGAGGTGTTAATCATGGAAGTATCCATGGAGGTATTACGAGAAGCTACACTAAGGATGCCCCAAATCATTGGGGGTGCCCTTTCAATTGTTGGAGTCCTTGTTATAGGTTCGGCCGCTGTATCTGCTGGTTTTGTAAGTCCAATCACAGTAGTAGTTGTCGCTTTAACTACAATCGGGTCATTTGCAACTCCTGCCTATAACGCAGCGATAGCCTTACGAATGCTTCGATTTCCATTAATCATTATGTCGGGCATATTTGGCCTTTACGGTGTCATGATTGGGATCATATTTATTATCAATCACTTATTATTTATGGATTCCTTTGGTGTTCCTTATCTCTCACCCGTTGTCCCTATTAATAAACAAGGGCTAAAGGATACATTAATTAGAGCTCCGCTTTGGTGGATGTGGAAACGTCCAAGCCATCTACATACAGTTGATAATACTCGTCTCGCTGATAACGATAAACTAAACACTGAACCTGTACTAAATCCAACACAAGAAGAGAGATAGTATATGAACAAATCAAGAACAATCTCGTTAATTCAAGCATCAGCGATACTCATCAGCTCTATGATAGGTGTAGGTGTGCTGGATGTGCCACGTATGGCAGCTACCACAGCTGATTCAGGGGCACCCTTGATCACATTGATCGGTATTGCAGTTGCCTTCCTTGCTCTCTGGTTCACAACCATCCTAGGAATGCGTTTTCCTCGGGAAACAATTTTTCAATATAGCCGACATATCATTGGAAGACCGCTCGCATTTTTTTTTCAACTTATGTATCTGTTTGTCTTTTGCCATCCTGACTGCTTTAACCGCTCGGGAATTTGGAGAAGTAATAATTACCACGGTATTGCGTGATACACCTATAGAAGTTACTATCATCGTCTTGCTCGTGTTGACCGCATTATCTACTCGAAGAAACATCGTCAAATTTTCCTATATCCACTTGTTTTATTTACCCTTTTTACTCGGACCTGCCTTAGGAATTATACTGACTTCTTTACAAAATGCTGATGTCCTTAATTTAGAGCCTGTGATTGGTAACCACCATACAAATATTATGGGAGGTTTATTGGATATAGCCGCTTTGTTTCAGAGCTCATTTATTATCACGTTAATAATTCCTTTTATGATGAAACCTGAAAAGGCAATGAAAGCAAGTATATGGGCAATGATTATTGCTGGAATGCTATATTTGCTCATAGTCATTTCAACCATTGCCACTTTCGGTCCACAAGAAACGATACGTCTCATTTGGCCAACTCTAGAAAATGCAAGAACAGCTTCGATTCCCGGGGGATTCTTAGAACGTCTAGACGTCATATTTCTAATCGTATGGCTTATTTCTGTATTCACGACCATGTTCACCACATACTATTTGACATGTTATACAACCCAAGAACTCTTCCATTTCAAAGATCATGGATTGTTTTCTACCTTTCTCCTCCCCTTTGTGTTTGTATTCGCGATTTGCCCTCACGATATATTTCAGTTCTTTCAAATTGCACAATGGACAGGTAGAATAGGATTTTTCCTGACGCTCTGCTACCCTATTTTATTGTGGGTAATCGCAGTAATTCGAAAAAAGAGGGAGCGTACCTGTGAAGAATAGACGCATCATTGTAGTATTACTGCAACTCACTGTCTTCTCCTTACTATTAACCGGATGTTGGGATAGCCTCGAAATTGACAATCGTTCTCTTATTCTGGGGATAGCGATTGACGAAGCTGGACCCGATGCAGCAAAAGAGGAAGATCTTACGAATCACAAGAAATTAGACTCCCCAGATTTAAATGCTAATATGATTCGATTGACAGCTCAAATAGCTGTAGCTGGTCGAATTCCACTAGGTCCTGGTAGCGGGGGCGATTCAGAAAATAGTGCAAAAGGAAAAAACAGCCCTGTTTGGGTTGTTGAGGTCCTGGGACACACTATCGATGATGCCATGAATAATTTGCAACAAGAAATAGCAGATCCACGCTTTTTAATTCATCTCCGAGTCATTGTAGTAAGTAAAAAAATTGCTGAAAAAGGATTAGTTAATTTAAATGATTACCTCCGTAGGAATCCTGAGGTACGTCGTTCAACATGGCTTCTCGTTGCTGATAAACAAGCTGCTGATTTCATGAACGTAGCTCCCCCTTTAGAGCGCGTACCAACCTTATATTTACTTTCTATGATAGAGAAATCTATAGCGATGGGTAAATTCCCTCAGGCCTTTCTCTCAACCTTCTGGAGCAATGATTCAAAGCTTGGGCAGAGTGCCTATTTACCATATGTTTCGATACGACAAGGACAGAATGTCCTTATTAAAGGACTCGCTTATTTCAAGGATAACAAATTGGCCGGTACAACTACATATCCCATGGAGATTGGCGTATTTATGGCAGCTAAAGGAATTAATCCAGGTGGATTTACGACGTTGTTCCCAGTAAAAGATATAGGGTATGTCATGGTAAGAACAACGAATCGTAAAAGCCACATCTCCATTCAAATAAAGAATGGCAAACCACACGCTAATGTGTATGTTCGCCTTCAGTCTGAACTTGGTGAGAAGTATGATGAACAATCAAAGATTGATAGCGAGAAAAGTTTAAAAACTATTGAACTAGAACAAGAACGATGGATTGCCAATGTGATCCATGACCTTATTAAGAAAACGCAGAAGGATAAATCGGATATTTTTGGTTTCGGTGAATATGTGAGAGCACATGAACGCTCATTCTGGAATAAATCAATTCAAGAAAAAAGAGACTGGGAAAACATGTATGCTGACATGTCAGTGACCATCAAGGTGAAAGTGAACATTCGTAGAGTTGGAATGAAGATATATTAAGGAGGGTCGCTGGATATGAATTCAATACTTAGCTCCGCATCGTATATTGTGGCTCTGTTCGTTCTCTCTGGTGTTTTTTTATTAGCCATTGATTGTAGGATATACCGGATGAAAGATATGCAAAAGGAACAACATGCTGCTCGCAATCTAGGATACACTCAATTGTGCCTTTCAGTCATTCTATCTTCTATAGCAATTACGTATTATTACATGCAATAACATTAATATTGAGAAGGATGACTAAATAATTCAATAATCTTACAATATGCAGATAACAAATAAGCAATCGAACAGCTTTCACCGTTCGATTGCTTATCTTTTTATAACCTATTTAGATTCATCTTTCTATCTTATAATATACAAATGTTGCATGTAAGACTCTATCGATTGACATTATATAGTTAGGAATCCGTCCAACTTGAATATAACCAAGTGAAGTATACAGTTGATTTGTTGGGTCTCCTGCTCTTGTATTAAGGAATAATAAAGACTTAGCATCTTGCTTGGCTCTCAACGCTGCCTTTTGCATAAGCAAACGACCGAACCCTTTTTGTCTATAATTAGGGTGTATCATTAATTTGGCAATTTCAACTTGATCCCTGTTCTGCTTTTGATTTATATACAACTGCACGCTACCTATGATTGATTCATTTATTGTCGCAACCAATAGAATCACTTCAGGTCCAAGTATATTCATCCAATAGTGCCTAGCATCCGATAAGCCTAGTGATGGTAAGAAACCTATCGAAGACCCAACCTCTTCTACTTCTATTAGAAGGGCTGCAAGCTCGTCAACATATTCTTCGATGAATGTGATTTCCTCAACGGTTACATCTTCGGCCATACCATTCCCTCCCTATTAATTTGATGCAAAAGGATTGGTTAGCTGGTGAGTATCCGGATCATATCATTCGGTTGTTCAAACTTATATTTAGCCGGTATAATATCATGGTTTTTACAGCCCCATAGTGCGAGACCGAAGTCTACCCCGGCATCTCTTGCACATTCATAGTCATACACTGTATCTCCAATATATATAGAAGATTTAGGATTAGCACCAGAAATCTCTAAATACTTTAACAGTGGCTCCGGATTAGGCTTATGCTTCAACGTATCATCTGCGCAGACGACATGTGTTAAATAGTCCATCAGGCCAAATGGGGCGAAATCATCTTGTACTTCCTGCGATGTCTTTGAAGTGACGATACCTTGCTTGATATCCCTTTGTTTCAGAGTAACTAACAAATTTGTAATCCCAACGAATACCTCGATTGTATGATAGAAATCCTTCATAAAGTGCTCCCAACGCGCATGAGACTTAGGAATATCTTGAACTCCTAATTGTTTTAATGAGTATACGCCTGGAATTCCTAGTACAAAATATAGTTCATGTGCTTCATATTTAATGCCGTGATCTATCTCTAACATTTTTTGAAGTGAGCCTATAACCGCATTTTCTGTATCTATTAACGTGCCATCCACATCAAAAATAATCGTATTGTACATTCCAATTCATCCTCCCTAAGTATCTATCTCTTGAGAACATGGTAAAGTATGAAATGGATTTCATGTCAACACTTAAATTGACGAGCGATGGATTATTCGATAGGGAATCTCAATTTTATGTTGCAATTTATTAATGATAAGTTCAAATGCTTGTTCACCAACTTTAATTAATTGATGATCGACAGAGGATAGTCCTAATCCCACACCAATGGGTTGATTCTCCTGGCCCATGATCGCTAAATCTTGTGGTACTTTTATATTCATTGATTGTGCATACAGATAAATGCCACCGGCAACCTCATCCCCATTAGCATAAATAGCGGTCGGTCTCGAAGCCAGACTCAACAGCTGCTGTCCAGCATGATATCCATCCTCTACACAATAACAATCAGATATGTGAAGTTCTGTTGGAAGTTCTCCAAATGTATTATTGTAGGCATCGAGCGTCTGTCGGGTGCTAATGCTCTCCATGCCTCTACCTCTAGTAATTGCTACTCTTGTATGTCCTTTAACTTTAAGATACTGAAATACTTCAAGATACGAAGCATATCTGTCAATATAGGAACAGCCTATCTCAGGATGATCCGTGTATTCACAACAAACGACAGGCCCATAATTGGTATAGGGTATGATTGACTCCCAGTCATTTGAACGCGAAGTAATGATGATACCGTCTAGTACTTTATTTTTGAGCATAGCCAGATAAGTTAACTCTTTAGCTTTGTTATATTTAGTAGGAAGTACAATGACAGAATAATCCCTTTCTATAGATGCATTAAGCACGCCGTGTAACATTTGATCAAATGCTTGATTGTTGTTATAAGGGATGATTATACCAATCATTCTTGTTTCCCTGCGTATTAAATCGACAGCGCTTTTGTTGGGGGTATAATCCATTTGGTCGATCACTTTCTGTACGGCAGATCGTTTTTCTTCAGAGACGTATTTATGATTGTTTAGCACCCTGGATACGGTTGCTACGGACACACCAGCCATCTTAGCTATTTCATTAATATTAGCCATACAAACCTCCCACCGACCTATCAAGGTTCATAATATAAGGTTACTACACTTCTTCTTTTATACAACTTCCGATTCTATTAGGCATCAGTCGGATGCACGAGACGAGGGTATTAATACAATAAAGATGAACCTATTTACCTCACAAAGAGAGTGGTCATCTCGTTGTACCTGTATACCAACCTAATATTTCCGTTGCTAAGAGTGCAAGTACATCCAATGCAACCGTTGGCGATACAGTAAATTATACGCTCACAGTCCATAATACGGGCAACTATCCAGCAAATATAATCCTTTCAGATAACATTCCATCGGGCACTACATTCCTACCTAACAGTGTGCTTGTTAATGGCTTGCCTCTTCCTCAAGCAGATCCTGCTACAGGTATTCCTGTTGGAACCATTAATCCGAGCTCTACGACGACGGTATTATTCTCAGTTGAAATCACAACGTTACCTAATCCGCAACAATTGGTAAATCAGGGTAGCGCAGCCTATAGCTTCACATTACCTGACGGTCGCACACTGAGCGGTTCTGCCCTTTCGAATTCTGTCACTATTCCGGTCTCATCTCCGAATGTCGCTGTAATCAAATCAACGACTACGACAGCAACTACTGTTGGAGACACCATTGTATATTCTATGAGCATTACAAATAACGGCATAGCCACTGTAAATAATGTCATATTCACGGATGCACTTCCTGCAGGTACAAACTTTATAGCAGGCAGTGTAACTATAGATGGCGTTACGCGTCCAGGCGTTTCGCCATCTACGGGAGTAACTATCAGTAGCTTACCTCCAGGAGGATCGACTACAATAACGTTTAGTGTTACAGTAACTTCACTCCCTCCTTCAGGGGTACTTAACAATCAGTCATCCGTTGTATATACTTCCGGCGCATTATCCAATGTTGCGTTCTCTAATATTGTATCAACGCCTGTGTATAAGCCCATTATAAGCGCATTAAAGAGTTCAAATATCGTCAACGCCACTGTTGGCGATACGATTACTTACACCGTTGTTGTCAACAATACAGGCAACTACGCTGCTACGGCAACGTTAAGTGACACGATTCCCACTGGCACAACCTTTGTAGCTAACAGTGTCATTGTGCAAGGTTCTCTTGCCCCTGGCGCAGATCCAGCCTTGGGAATTCCTCTTGGGGTGATCGCTTCAGGTTCAAGTCTATCTGTCATATTCTCGGTCGTTATCACTACGCTCCCTCCAAGCCAACAGTTGCAGAACTATGCATCCATATCCTCCACTTATATACTACCTGATGGACGTACGTTTAATGGTACAATATCCTCCAATACGAATCAGATTTCTGTGTCGTCTCCTAATGTCTTAGTAACCAAATCTTCAATCGCTACAGACGCTGTGGTAGGGGATACCATTACTTATCAAGTGTCAATTACAAATAGTGGAATCGCTAATATTAGCAATGTAGTACTTAGTGATCCTATACCTGCCGGCTCATCCTTTGTTTCCGGTAGCGTAATCGTTGATGGCACTACGTATCCAGCAGCCAACCCAGCATCTGGAATCTCACTGGGTACTCTGGCCCCAGGTGCGTCTTTCCTTGTCACATTCAATATTATTGTGAATGTATTACCAAATCCAGCTAGTCTTAGTAATCAAGCTTCCGTTAGCTTTACATCTGGTGTATTCTCTGGAACCTCGAACTCCAATACATTGGTTATTCCAGTGTATCAACCTATCGTTGTTATTCTCAAAAGTGCTAATACGAGCAACGCAACCGTTGGGGATACCATTACTTATTCATTAAACGTTACAAATACCGGCAACTGCCTGCGGTCGTAACTATCTCCGATACCGTACCTGCTGGTGCTATATTCGTTCCAAACAGTGTTCTCGTAAATGGTGTGCCACAACCTGGGGTTGATCCAGCTGGCGGGCTAAACATCGGCACGATTGCTCCGGGAGCTACAGTTACAGTAACGCTCACATTCCAAGTTACCGTAGCGACATTGCCTAATCCACAGCAACTTGTGAATCAAGCAACCGGAACATTTACGTTCACTCCACCGGACGGTCGTCTTCTCTCTGGTACTTCCCTTTCTAATGTTCTCGTCATCCCAGTATCATCACCTAACGTTACCGTAGTTAAAAGCACACCTGCTACGGACGCAATTGTGGGAGATATCATCACTTACACGATTGTTGCTACGAATAACGGCATAGAGACTGTTAACAACGTCATCCTTATTGACCCTATTCCTGCAGGAAGTCAGTTTGTTACCGGCAGTGTAATCGTAGATGGAATAGCCCGCCCTTCTGGAAATCCTGCATCTGGAATCAGCATCGGCAGCATTGCAGCCGGAGCTTCGACGACTGTGGTATTCCAGGTTCAGGTAATCGCTATATGACCAGTGGCTCACGTCCTTATCCTGTCGTTTCCAATCAGTCAATGGTTCACTTCAGTTCGGCAGCGGTGTTGACAGTATTGCGTATTCGAATATCGTCGATACCCCGGTCGTGGGCCCAGTCCTTGCAGTGATCAAAAGCGCGGATAAAGTCCGCGCTTCCTTGGGTGAGACGATTGTGTATACCATCATTGCCGAGAACACGGGCAATACGGCTGCTGAGTTGACTATTTATGATACATTACCCCAAGGGGTATCATTTATACTGAACAGCGTTCTTAGAAACGGCATTCTATTGCCAGGTGCGGATCCAGTATCAGGCATTCCTGCCGGGACACTAATACCGGAGAGTAGGGTCATCATATCTTTTCAAGTTATCGTTGTTTCATTACCTCCAAGCCTTATTTTACTCAATAAGGCACTATGTAAATATTCCTTTGTAACATCAGAAGGTCGATTAAACATAAATGAACTATACTCTAATACGGTAACCATCTCGTTAAATGCATTTCAGATCTGCACTTTATTATCTGCGAACACTTCGACAACTTTTGTCGGGGATGTTGTAACATATACGTTACGGATTATAAATGAAGGAATTCAGTCTTTACAGGATGTCATAGCAGTAATACCTGTTCCAGAAGGAGCTGTCTTCATTGTCGGAAGCGTCATCGTGGCGGGCGTGTATTATCCTGAATCAGACCCAAATCAAGGGATATACTTAGGTAACTTGGGTTCCGGAGTATCCGTTGAAATAACTTTCCGTGTCAGTATTGTAGAGGTTCCTCCAACCTCAACGTTGATTAACACTGCTACGGTCTCCTATGTAGTTGATGGAAACCAGTTCAACACTGAGAGCAACACTGTTGTAGTAGCCGTTGTCTCTCCTGATGTTACCATTAGTAAAAGAGTAGATCTTTCCCGCGCAGCTCCCGGAGATCCACTATGTTATGAACTTTTAGTAAGGAACAATGGGAATATAGCGGTGGATGCGATATTAATTGATATCATCCCATCAGGTACTCTATTCGTATGGGATAGTGTATTGGTAAATGGAGTCGTTATGAAAGGTGTTATACCAGATTCAGGAATTTCATTATCCACGTTAAGCCCGGGATCCGTAACCGTAGTGAAATTCAAAGTTACGATAGCTACAACTATAAACATTCAAGAAATATCAGAAATCCAGAATCAAGGGTCGTTACAGTATACTTTTCAATTGCCTGATGGTCGTTCTGTAAGTCAAATTGCCCGCTCCAACGTAGTCTCTACGTATATATTTACACCGATCATTTCTCTAGAAATTTGTGTCGAACCTACCTGCGTAGAAATAGGTGGATGTGTGAAATTTAAATTATTACTAAGCAATACAGGGAATTGGCCTGCAGATGTTTCACTCATCCAGTTGAATCCTGAAGGATCCACACTGGATTCGAGTACAATCACGATCGACGGTATCTCTTCTCCCCAATATCCATTTAATGGGACGATCCCATTGGGTACAGTAAAAGCTGGCACTACAGTATGCATCACCTATATTATTACGATTAACGAGTATCTACTTCGACATTTTCTTAAAGGCAACTCATCAGCGATTTACCAGTTCATGTTAGATGAACGCACATATGTAGGCAAAGTTCACTCGAATAGTTATACGATCACTGTGGAAGAGTTCAATGAATAGAGCAGATAAACCTATTTATCAGAATACAATAAAGTTATCAGCTCAATGTTTAAGAAGAATCTTATGAAATCTTGAACATATCGTATCAACAAAAATAGAGGGGCTACTCCCCCTCTATTTTTGTGTTGCTCGGATGATTTCAGTTCCAACAGAAATGAACATAATTCATTATGTAAAGTTTATTTATGTAGTGTTACTTCCACATTAAATACGAAGAGGCAGCCCAGAACATGAGAATAATGTTTTAGGCTACCTCTGTATTTAATTAATGAAACTTATTTATCGGATAACTTTTCTTTCACTTCACGTACTTTATCAGGAGTTACATCATTACCAAGTGGATCAACTACTGTTAATCCTGTAATCGTGTTGAGGACTTGACCGCGAATTTCACGTAAGTAGTCTTCACGTAATGCTTGTTGCTCCACCTTTTCAGCATTGGTTAGGCCTTCTCCACGCTGTTTTCTTGCTAATTCATTAATACGATCTATACTTTTTATCATCTGTTTTTCCCATCCTTTTATATATATTAATTCTTTATCTTATTCTAAATTAGTTCCCGTGCCAATAAGCGATATACTTCCAAACGTTTCTCTTGTGAATGTGGAATGCTGCAAATCATCGCTTCATCGAATCCATATTTCGCTTGTTCTTCTTGTAACAGCGTTGCTATGTCTTTAGCTGAACCCACGAGATGAAGTTTGCGACTCTCTTTCAATTGCATGCGATCAATTTCGCTCAACGAATAATTCTGAGCTTCTTCTGGTGATAACAATTGTGTAATCTTGCCCTTCATCATACTTAAACGGAAAATATCTTGCGGTAGCGCTTCGTACTCGGCTTCTTCTGTCGTCTCCGCCGTTGTCACCATGTACGTCGCATTAATTTCAGGTTTCTCCATAAATACTGAGGGTTGAAAGTTATTCTTATAGGTATCTAGAATCTCTTTGGACATTGCACCATTGAAGAATTGTGCGAATGAATACCCAACACCCATCTCTGCCGCCTTCAGTGCACTACTTCCGCTCGAACCTAACATCCATGCTTCTGGCAAAACAATGTAGGACGGTGTTGCTATCGTTTTGTTGTTCAAGTCATCTAGAGGAATTTCATCGTTGATCAACTTCAGTGAAGTATCAAATTTGGTATACATGTTATTCAACATGAGTTGACGTCCCTCAGATAAAGCGTACATGGCATTGGTATCTCCACCCGGAGCTCGACCCACTCCGAAATCAATCCGACCAGGGGAGAAAGCACTAAGTGTTTTAAACACTTCAGCAAGTTTGAGGGGGGAATAATGCATCATCATAACGCCACCCGTACCGATACGAATATTCTTGGTTTTGGCAGCTAAGTGAGCGGCTGTCACTTCAGGAGCTGAGCTAGCAAATGAATTTGCACCATGATGCTCTGCCATCCACATTCGAGCGTATCCTAATTCATCAGCCAATATAGCAAGTTCTTCCGCCTTTTTCAAAGCATCCTGTGCCGTATTTCCCTTTGTAACTGGTGCTTGATCCAATACACTTAATCTCATCTGTTTAACTTCCCTTCTCTGTCTAATCCAATAGTTACTTCACTTATTCCATTTACAAGACCATTTTCTCATTAACCCATAACTGTAAAGACTCTACTTTTGTTTTAAAACGATCTTTATGAATGTCATCGAACATCGATGCAACAGTCTCTCTTTTCAAAACAGATTTCCAAGAAGATTCAGCTTCTTTCATTAACTCCGTTAACAAACAACATTGATCTTCAGCTTGTAACTCAAGCATATCGTTAAAAATACCACTTGAAGAATAAAGCGTCTGTTGTCCTTCAATTGCAATATATATATCGTATATTCGAATCTCTTCAGGTCTCTTCTTTAATTTAAACCCGCCTTTAACCCCTGGAACAGAAGTAATCAAGTCCGCACTAACTAATTTTCTTAACAGTTTCTGAAAATAGGTTACGGATGCACCTAATTGTTGACTGATCGCTTCGCCAGGTAATACAGCTTTGTCTGGTAGCATATTAAGTAGCAGAATGGCATATGCGGATTGTTCTACACCGGTTTTCATATGCATTAGAAATCACCTCGATTAGCATTTGCACGATTTGGTCATATCAATTCATATTCTAGAAATCATCTTCAATCAATATGGATAATGATTATCTACGTTATTCTATAGTATCGTATTTAATTATGAAAGTAAACACAAAGAACCCTCGAAGTCATGCCGAACCTCCAGATCCAATAGAACCCGATGTGTAATGCGAATTATTATACACGACTTGTCCACTTTCATTATATACAATAACACCATAAGGATAATGACCAGAAGGTCCAGCGTATTGACCAATAATAACGAGTCCCCTTGGCCTTGAATTTGTTGACTGATAGGAATTCCAAAATCTGTTAGAGGAAGCATAGTAAACACTAGGATGAAAATCAATTGAAATAGAGTGAAAAATAGAACCAACCCGGAGGGCTGATTCTATTTTTTGTGTTCTAACTTAGACAATGATGACTTATGTAATGATGACTGTAACTTTTTTTGCTTAAGCAAAATGCTGATATATATTACTTAAATACTCTTCCTCATCCGTATTTTCCTTCATATTGATAAGCATCTTTGCATCTTCTCCAACAACATATCGGAATTGGCTTGTACCATCTGTGGCGGCTTGATATATGGTTTCCGCAACAAATTCAGGTGGGGAAGCATATGCTGGATCTTTTTCCATTTCACCCAATTTGCCCAGAAATGCTGTAGTAAACGGCTTATAATCTGTTAAGGCATCATTAAAAAAGAACTCCATTGATCTTCCGCCAAAATCCGTGTTAATCGCACCAGGTTCAATCAATTTTACTTTGATGTTTTGTGAAGCTAATTCATAAGATACAGATTCAGAGAATCCTTCTACGGCGAATTTAGTTGAATGATACAGTGACATCGTAGGAAAGGTGACTTTACCTCCCATAGAAGAAATATTGATTAGCATGCCTTCTTGATTAGATCTGAAATGGGGTAACATAGCTTTCGTCATGCTGATCAAACCAAACACATTCACTTCAAATTGTCTTCTAATCTGCTCATCTGTTGCAACTTCAATGAGGCCCATTGTTCCATATCCGGCATTATTGAGGAGAACATCAATGGTTTCGAATCGTTGTATCGCTTCCTCTAACGCAGTTTGAATCGTATCACTGTTCTCAACATCTAGTCTTAATACTAGAACATTGCTTAGCATATTGAGTTCAGTTTCTTGTTCAGGTGTACGCATCGTGGCTACTACGTTCCATCCTCTCTCAGCAAAGTGTTTAACTGTAGCTCTACCAATACCTGATGACGCACCCGTGATAAATATCGTTTTCATAATAATTCCTCCTAAAAGTTTTATGAGCTTTACTACGTGGTTAGGGTTCGAATAAAACTCACTTCGAAAGCATTCGCTAAAAGTTTTGTTTGTGTTACTTCTATGATTAAACTTCATACAAAACTTACTTCGAAAGCTTGTGTTTTAAGCTTTATGAGCGCTCCTCTTGTTCTAACTTCTCCATACTTACCAATCCCTCGGCAATGGTCTCAAGTTTTGCTTTATATTCTTCTATCCCAATTTGGATGCATATGATCTGTGCTGGATGCATTTCATCTTTATAAAGCGAATACTGCTCACATAATTGAATTAACTTCTGTTGTGAATCCTTCTGTACTTGCTTCAACCAGATTATGATCTTGTCATAGCCAACGAATTCACCAAAGTAAAGTCGCATCATAAAATCCGATTTTTTTATACTGTCTCCCTCTAGTGGTCCTTGCAAATACGCGTTAAAACACGCTCGTCCTTTATCCGTTATGTTTAATACATTTTTGTTAGGCTTCCCGTCCTGTAGCACCATTTCCTTAGTTATCAATTCCTCTTTCTCCATTCGGGTAAGCGTGGGATAAATCGTTCCATAACTTGAACTAAAGAAATTTGAGAATACATTCTCCAATAACTGTTTTATTTCATATCCAGTTAACGATTCTTTCATGAGCATGCCTAATATTACATCCTGACTGTTCACACTGGGACCTCCTTGTCATTTAGATATATTTGTAAATCATTTCATCATCAATATATCAGTTCAATATATATCTTGTCAACATATTATCTAAGATCAAATATTAATTTGTTTCTCATATTATTAGCAAAAAAAAAGATAGATCCATCAGAATATATCTGATTCTCTATCCATTGTTCTTATTAAATTTGCTCAATCCATAGACGACCTTGTAATCACTCGTTTATTTGAATACCAAAGTAGTAACTAGCCTCATTCTTCACTTCCCAAACAGCAGACAGACAGTAATTATAATACCCCGGCTTCTTTGGAAGGTTATAGTTATATTCATTTGGTTTATTTGTCGATTCCACAACGCCATAGGAATTGATAATGGTTAATGTGAACGAGTCAGGTTCAATCGGAAATTTCACACTAATAACTCCCCCAAGATCTGCAACAACAGCTTATTCTTTAATACTTTTGTAGAAGATATCTGGGTGTAGAGGATCTCCGCAGATCCCATCTTTTTTAGTACCAAACCAACAATATGGACCCAACCTATATTCAATACGCTGTTGATCCAATATAATTATCGGTCTCACCGGTTCATCTGATAACTTCTTATTCGAACACCCAACGAACAACAAATAAATCATTGCCGTACACATGAACAAGAATTGTCTCTTCTTCATTCATGCAACCTCCTTATTCGTTCACCCGAAACCTTAAAAACCGTAATTTGAAATTTTAATCAAATAGGGTATTAGCCCTCATCCAGATAAGTGATCCCGAATAATGTAGAAATGGAGGTGAGTTAATGAAACATAAATACATCAGTAGTAAAATGAAAAAAGGGAAGCCCATAATAAATGATCGTTTCCTATCCCGTCACGTTCCAGAAACACGATGGTATCATGCTAGTACACTGAATATGATGCTCAGGAATTTCCCTGTATTATATATCAAGCCCGATAATGGCTCCGCAGGAACAGGGATTATCCGTGTCAAGAGGCTTAATCGTTCACAAAGCTTGATTTCATATAAAACCACGTCAAAAGTGTGCTCCAACAGAAACATCGTATTCGAAGTAGTAAAGAGAATGCGCCGTGGTAAAAAATATATTATCCAACAAGGAATTTCTCTGGCAACTTATCGAAATAAACCTTTTGATCTGCGGATTGTTCTCCAGAAACCTTCCAACCGATGGTCACTTACATGGATGAGCGCCAAGGTGGCGCCAAGGTCCAATTCCATCGTCACCAATGTAGCAAAAGGAGCTCGGGATGCGAGAATTAAGGAAATCCTTCGAGGAGCCGATCAACCGCTGCACGTATCCAGGGTTCTTTGGACGTTAAGTGACGTATCCTACAAAATAGCACGTAAATTAGGCTCTCGCTTCTCTTTTCGAATCCTTGGATTGGATATGGGCATAGATAAGAGAGGTAAAGTATGGTTTATTGAAGCAAATACCAAACCTAACTTTCACGGATTGAAGAAGCTAGATCCCATCCAATATCGAAGATATCTTCAAGCGAAAAGGAGAATAGAAGCAAGCCGCTGAAACTGAATAATTCTATATTACTTCCCCTTCAACCATTCCTTGTATTCTTCTAAATTGTATTCGTCAGTTCTTACGACCATCCAATGATTATCCTTCTGTTCTAAGAAGATCTTTATTAAATATTCCCCACCAGACTCATCGAAGTCAGTTCTCAAATAACTAATAGTTCCATGAATAAGAAGTACCACTTCATTAGCGTTTATTTTTTTCACTTTCATTCGTTCATAACTTTCAATATTATAATTGGCATCTAACAATTTAAAATTATGATTTAATGATTTGAGCTCATCTTTCTCAACATTAACTCCTTGTTTAGGATCTATATTATCTTTTAGATCTGGGTACTTATCCCACAGGATATTTATATCCTTATTAATGACTGCTTGTGTTCTATAATACATGTACTCTCTTGCAGGCTTTGTATATTCCACCCAATTAGATGATTCAGGCTCTACAAATCCTTCCATATCTGCTTCGGTATCTACTTTTGTAATCTGATTTTCTGTTAGCGCTTCACTTTGCTGACAACCTACTAAAGCTGCTAAAACAATAAGTAATATACTTTTCATAAGAAAAATTTTCATATTCTACCCCCTCTAATATAGGACGGTCTAAATTCCCATAAGTTGCAAAAAGAATGAGCAACACGAAGTGTGGTTAGCACTTTGCGTTGCTCATTCGATAATGAAATAATCATATTATATTATTCTTTCGAATCACTTACCTTAACGAGCATTTTTCCTAGATTAGTACCTTGGAACAATTGGAGAAATGCATCAATCGCGTTGTCGAAACCTTCCACAATCGTCTCTTCATACTTTAATTTACCTTCTGATAGCCATTGTCCAAGCTCCTGAAGTCCTTCTGGTTGTCTAGCTGCATAATCGCTAAGTACAAATCCTTTCATAAGGGAGCGAGTCTTGATCATCTTGGTCAGAATACGTGGGCCTATGTCCCCATCTGTACTGTTGTATGAAGAGATGGCTCCACATAATGGAATCCTTGCATAATCATTCAGTACATTCATCACAGCATCAGAGATAGTTCCACCTACATTGTCAAAATACACATCCACTCCGTTAGGACATGCTTCTTTCAGTGCCTGATCGAGGTTTGTAGTTGTCTTATAGTTAATAACTTCATCAAACCCAAGTTCATTCTTCAAATAGGTACATTTCTCATCGGATCCTGCGATTCCTACGACACGTGTTCCTTTGATTTTGGCAATCTGTCCAACAAGCATACCCACTGCACCCGCAGCACCAGATACAACAACCGTCTCACCCTCTTTTGGCTGACCAATATCTAGTAAACCGAAATATGCAGTAAGACCTGTCAAACCTAGAACACTTAAGTATGCTGATACTGGTGCCATAGAATCATCAATTTTACGAATAGTCTTAGCATCCACTGTATTGTATAATTGCCATCCCAACATCCCAAGAATTTTGTCTCCGGCCTTGAACAAATCAGACTTGGATTCTACAACCTCTCCTACAATTCCACCTGTAATGACTTCATTAAGTTTATAAGCTGGGATATAGGATTTAGCATCGTTCATTCTTCCCCGCATATAGGGATCCACGGACAAGTACAAGGTACGAACAACAACCTGTCCATCTTGTGCTTCACTAACCGGAATCTCTTTGAATTCGAAGTTTTGATCGATTGGCATGCCTACTGGACGTGATGCCAAAAGGATTTGTTTGTTAGTATATTGTTGGTTCATATAATCACTACTCCATTTAACTTTATTTTAGTTTCTGCATAACTGATTAACTTGTTTACGATGACTATCAAGCCTATATAATATGATAGTTTTAAAACTATCAAATTAATGTTCAAAAATTACGGGCCTCTAGACATACTATAAACTGTCCAAGAAACCCGGTAAAAATTCAGAGAACGTATCTTCTCTTAGCTGCCCCTTCTTATTCTGCCCATTTCGGATGACAGAAACAAGATCAGCTTCATATAAAATCTTGAGATGATATGACACATTGGATTTATCCATTCCCATCGACTCACCGATGGATCCACATGTGTTGTTCTCCCGATGGATATGAAGATATCGAATCATTTCAATTCGTTTCACTTCTGCTAATGCTTTGAAAATCTTTGCCCGCTTCTCATCATCTTTTAAAGAATATTGTTCAATAGTCATAGGACTATTGTATTCATGAAATATGCTAAAGTCAACTTATCTAAGAAAGACACTCTTCTTGTCCTATCCTAGATCGATTCGATTACACTCCTAAATAGTAATGTCTTATCGGTTGGCATACGTCGTCCAATTCATACACCAGGGGTATGCCGGTTGGTATATTCAAATCTGCTATGCCATCTGAGGGGATGTTGTCCAGATATTGAACAAGTCCTCGAATGGTATTGCCATGTGCAGATATGATGATTTTTTGATTAGAGAGTAGCGAAGACTTAATGACTTCTTGCCAGTAATGCAGTACTCTTCGCTCTGTATCTTCCAAATTTTCAGTTAATGGAACCTGGTCGGAAATATCTTTGTACCTCGGGTCAAAACCATCATATCTTGTATCACTTCGTTCAAGTGCAGGTGGCCTTACATCGACAGATCTTCTCCAGAGGTGGACTTGTTCTTCTCCATATTTGGTCGCAGTCTCCGCTTTATTCAGTCCTTGAAGTGCGCCATAGTGCCGTTCGTTCAACATCCATGATTTATGTACAGGAATCCACATAAAATTCATCTGATCTAGTATGATCCATAAGGTTCTTATCGCTCGTTTGAGTACAGAAGTGTAAGCTACGTCGAATGTATAGCCACTATCTCTCAAGATTTCTCCTGCTTTTCTTGCTTCAAGTAGACCATTTGATGATAGATCAACATCGGTCCAACCCGTAAATCTATTTTCCAAATTCCACTCACTTTGACCATGACGAACGAGCACGATTTTTTGCATCTTAACACTCCTTTTTTTTTGATAATATATTGTATTAAATTTTAATTATCCCCCCCCTGTTTCGATCCTTATTATATAGCAATGTAAGATACAATCGGATGAATATCCTCGATATACATAAGAGTCCATGTTGCGATCAGCAGATCGTTATGAGTCTCAGCCCATAAAGCGTATAATGAATACATCCTATGGAAAAGAGGCACACCATGATTCGTCCAGCACACATCAGAGACATGAATGAAATATGCGAATTGATTTATTATATTATGAAGGATAAACATTCCTATTTCACCGAGAATTTCCCTAAAGATACAGTCATGTCATTCATTAAACATTTGTATGTTCAGGATATGAGCTATTTCAGTTATAAATTTATTATTGTTCAAGAAATAGCTGCTAACATAGCTGGTATTGCTTTAGGTTATGATGGGAGACTAAACACAGAATTCCAGAAACAATGGGATCCTTCCGTCGAAGATTATTTTGGTAAAGATGAGGATGAATTTGAGAGTAGTGAAGCGCAACATGACGAATTCCACCTCGATACGTTGGCCGTGGTCGAAACCTACCGTGGACAAGGCATAGGGTCGAGTTTGTTGACTGCAGTTGAGCAAATCGCACGTCTTCAAGGGCATCATAAGTTCTCGCTTAATGTATCCGTCGATAATCCAAACGCACAGAAATTATATGAGAAACATGGTTTCATAATGGATTCTTCTTTCCATATTTCAGAACACTTATATTACCACATGATTAAGCCACTTATGTAAGAATTTGAATGCATCATTGTGGGCATGATATATCTTACAGTACTCCTTCCCAGTACAAAACAAGAGCCGGCTCTTGTTTTGTACCTTCATTATCATTCCCTGTAATACATTCTACATAGAATTCGAGCTTATTTGCTCCATAATAATATCTGCGGTTCTCTCACCATTTGCTATACAATCGGGAATACCTACACCATAATAAGAACATCCGGCTAGGATGACATTTGGATAGTGACTCGCCATCTTCCTCTCAAGAGATTCTACGATCTGATGATGGCGAATATGGTAATTAGGCATTGTATTGTGCCATTTCGTTACATCACAACTTATCGGCTGTGCGTTAATACCAAGACTAATCTGTATATCTTGCAGTGCTACCTGCTGAAGTTCCTCCTCCGAGAGCTTAATCAGCGCTTCATAATGAGGTCCTGAACTCTTATAAAAGAGTCTAACGAGCAATCGTTGATGTTCAGACGTATGCTCCCATTTACGACTAGTCCAAGTGCAAGCATGACACTTCACATCATCACTATTAGCTGTGATGAATCCTGTTCCATCCGCAGGCAATTGACTATCAGGAATATCGAACCCAAGATATACACTGATTAGAGAACTATTAATTAACTGATTGAAATCCTCATTCAAGCTCTCGTCTTGGAGCAATGCTTGTGCTGTATTATGCATTGTCCCTAATACAACCATATCTGCATCTAAAGTACGGCCATTCACAAGTGTAACTCGGTATTGAGCTCCTAGTTTTTCAACCCGTTCAGCATGAACACCTTTGATAATCTCGGCATCAGACAAATGCTCTTCCATCGCATCAATTATCGCAGAAACACCGCCCTTGAAAGACATGAACTTCTTATCGCCATTCCCTTGAAATTTGCTCTTATTAGCCGATAATCCTTTAATAATACTGCCATATTCGTTCTTGTAATCAATTAAATAAGGTAGCGTTGAAGCAATCGTAAGATCATCCAGATTTCCTGAATAAACACCGGAGAGAACCGGTGAAATTTGCTTATTCACGAGTTCTTTTCCAAAGAAAGCTTCTAAGAAATCACCTACAGAATCATCCTTCGTAAACTTATCATTTGGGGTGTACAAATCTTTCAGCGCTTCTACTTTCCCTTCGGCAGAGATCAGTTCCGTTTTAGCAAGTGACTCAATACTTAACGGTATTCCAAAGACAGCGTCCTTCGGAATTTGCTTGAGTTTACCTTCCGTATAGATAAAGGATGTCCCCGTTGCGTTATATACTACCTCATCCTGAAGGCCCAACTCTTCAATAAGGGGAGCGACATTGGTCTTACGCGTTACAATAGAATCCGCACCAGACTCCATCGTGAATTCTCCCTCATGAAGTGTTCGGAGCTTTCCACCTAATCTATCATTAGCTTCAACCAGTACGATATTAACGTCCAAGTTGTTACTATGTATGTTTTTGTGTAAATAGTAAGCGGTGGACAATCCCGTTATTCCCCCGCCGATTACGACGACTGTTCTCAAATGTAAGACACCTACTTCCTTCATTAATGGCTGTTTCAATACAATTAAGTACATTATAACATAGGGAATTAAATGAAAATGTATACAGGACGTGACGTTAATCTATATAGATTCACACAAGTTCAATCTATTTAACAATACAAAAAAACCACGAAAATTCGCGGTCGTCTTAGTCCAAGGAATATAACACGTATTATTTCTTTTTCTTCTGAATAAGAACTTGTTCTTCTTCTTTCTGGCTACTTTTAATGATAGCGTAAGCAATATGTCCCATCATTCCTAAGAACAAACCTGTACCGACGATAATATAAATCATGGTAAACACTTTACCAAGAGATGTCTGCGGTTCAAAGCTCGGATGCCCAACTGTACTAAGGGTAACTACGCAAAAGTACAATGCGTCCATGATAGAGAGTCCTTCTTCTTTACTGTAGAAGAGTGTTCCAGAAATAAGCATCAGGACAATCAAAAAGAATAACACTTGGAAATTTTTAAGCTTAAATGCATGAAATATGCCGCTCAAAAGACGTTTCGCTGTAAGTAAAAAAGAAATCATAGATGTCACCTCTCTCAAACGAATCAACTCTGCACACAATATGAAAATACAATGAAATCACGGATTCTCGTACACTCAGAGGTACATATTATATCATTAAATATGAATAACAGGCTACCCTTAGGTAGCCTGTTATTCATCTCTTACAGCAAGCTAGACCAGATGATTTGTTTCGTGCCTAGCACTGACTCAGGTACCCATGAAGAAGTCGATGGTACGAAGAATACGACAATCAAGTTCTCAACCGGATCAACGAAGAATCCCGATCTGCCTGCTCCTTCCAGTTGGTAAGTCCCAACTGACTCATAGGCAAGATGATTAATTGCAAGGTCAAACCCTAAAGCATGACCTTTATCTTTGATTTGGCCACCCCAATGATAAGCAGGAATGTTGAACAAATGACGTCGAGTCAACAGATCCACCGATTTCCTTCCCAAGATGCGCTCCCCTTCAAAACTTCCTCCGTTCAGCAGCATTTGTCCGAAACGCCACATATCGTAAAGGGTAGAATAAAGACCCCCGTCCGAACGTGGAGGGTTAAGTGAATTATCGTCTTGTACGCTTAATCTCTCGATATCCGATGCTTCTACCGAACATACCTCCGAACGCAAATGCTCAGGCACATCAAAGAATGTTCGCGTCATCCCAAGTGGATGAATAATATTCGCTAACACATAATCTTCATACTTAATACCTGATACGCGTGAAACGATCTCACCGAGTAATGCGAACCCTGCTGATGAGTAATTATAAGCATCCCCTGGCTGACAAATAAGTGGTCCTTGCAGTACTTTACGAATCCAATTCTCCATACCATTTACGCCCCACCACTCTCGCGGATAGGGTTCATTATAATACCCTGTCACTGGCAGAATACCGGAAGTATGCGTCAATAAATGAAACAAGGTAATATCTTTATGTACAGGTGTGTTGAACTCTTCCAATATAGTAGATACAGGTTGATCAATGTAGAGCTGACCATCTTCAATCAATTTCATGATGCTTACACTTGTGAACGCTTTCGTGATTGAAGAAATCTTTCGTATGGAGTCGGGTTGCAAGTCCCCCTTGTCTATCGTTCCATGAAGTCTACCCATCGATTTCCATGCTGCGATCTTCCCATGTCGTGCAACAAGATAACTCGCTGCTTGAATTTTGTCTAGCTTAATTAGATAGTGAAAGTGACTAACCAATTTATTCAATTGTCCGGCGTTCATCTCTACCGCCTCAGGCTCTACATCCAATTCTCCTTCAGTTATTCTCAGGTTGATCAATAAGTTACTCATTCTCTTCGCTCACTCCCTTGAAATTCTAACAATGGATATATTCTACATTAGTCATTCTTCTTGCGTCCATATAGGTCTTATCAATTCGTTTCTAATTGTAAGATTTCATTGATTTGTATCATAACTCACACCTTATTAAATGGATTCACAAGCTTCCAATGAGTATAATGACATAAGAAATATATAGAAATCGACTTATGAATTTAGGAGATGAATACCAGATGAAACAAAACAAATATGATGATTCAAATTTCTTTTCCGCTTATAAGCAAATGGCTCGTTCAATCAAAGGCCTTGAAGGAGCAGGAGAATGGCATGTATTAAAAGCGTTAATGCCAGACTTGCAGAATAAAAGTGTGCTAGATCTTGGGTGTGGTTTTGGGTGGCATTGTCTATACGCTCGGGAACAACAGGCAAGTTCAGTTATAGGTGTAGATATATCTGAAAATATGCTTCAAAAGGCTCGTGAACAAACGAATGATCCTGCCATTTCTTATGTGCAATTGCCGATTGAAGATATCGAATTCTCAAATTCACAATTTGATGTAGTGATTAGTTCATTGGCTTTCCACTATATCGAATCATTCGCAGACATTAGCAAAAAAGTGTATGCATTTCTGAAACCAGGCGGTACTTTCTTGTTTTCCGTTGAACATCCTATTTTCACTTCTCGCGATGAACAAGATTGGCACTATGATGGTCAAGGAAATCCTCAACATTGGCCAGTAGATCAATATCAATCAGAAGGTGTACGTACAACATCATTCTTAGCACCCGATGTTATTAAATATCATCGCACAATCTCTACCTATATGAATGACATCATTGAGGCTGGATTTGTAATAAAAGCAGTTAAAGAACCTATGCCATCCGATGAAATGCTGAAGAGTGATCCACTGATGCAACATGAGAATCGTAGGCCTATGTTCTTGATTATTTCTGCAGTAAAAGCATGAGCTTCGAACGAGTAGATTGCAATGAAATGCAATGATTAGTAATTGATCTTACAAATAGAAATAACCGTGAAAAACTAAACATGATATTACTTAGTCTCTTTTTCACGGTTATTTAACGTTGTTTCGCACTTTTACCAAATGACCCACATTCTATTATTTAATAAATACAATTGGCATTTGACCAACATATGAATTTTCTCATGCGACATGATACATAAAACGCATTTTCAATGGCCTGTTCAATCATGTATTGTTAAGTTAGTTAAATCCAGGAAAATTAGAAAGATCGGATAAGCGGATCAAGAATACAGCAATAGATATTATGGCTAGAAATATGATTGTAAACGTTTGTTTCAACGAATCCTTAGCACGAACATGAGTCAATATCCCTCCAATAGAGGTAACACCAAGCACCAATGCCCCTGCAGCTGTCCAGCTTGGATCCCAGTAACCAACAATTAGTGCAGCAGCACCGACGAGTTCAACGAATCCCGTTACAACACGGAACCATTGCGGTAACCTCCAATGTTTAAAATTTTCAACATGCATCTTTGACCCTGTTATCTTTCCGAATCCAGCCATCAAGAACATAAGCCCAAGTATTCCTTGTAATATAAATGTTACAATATCCAATTTGATTCCCCCTTTTTTAATGCAACCTGTACAGGCACATTAAGGTGTAAAATAAAAGTGCAGTCGTAACTGCAACTCGTATAAGCACATTATAATCAGTTTCTAGTCGTTTGACTAGTACCTAAATAGTATGAATTAATTATGAACATCCATAAACTTAAATCGCGAAAAATTCAACTCGGTTCATAACATCCGCAATGGTATATTTCCCTAAATACTCAATGGTTTGTTGTTCAGCTTCATAGAGAATCCGTTCTAATTCCACGTCTAGTTGTTCCGCCGCTGCTCCACAGTCTACATCAACCTCTGGCTCTGCTGACCCTGTACTTACTGCTAAGTATATGTCGCCTAGCGTAATCTGGTCTGCAGGTCTTCGTAGAGTATATCCACCCTCACGTCCTCCCTTGGACTCCACGATATCTGCCGTCGCTAATGCTTGCATCACTCTGCGCATAAAGGTTGCATGCGAATCGACTTGGTCTGCAATCATGGCGCTCGATAGTATACTGCCGCTTTTAGCTAACCAGACAATCGAATGAACGGCTATTTTAAAACGAGGAGGTCCAATGTTTACTCCACGATTTGCTGTACTCATGAATATCACTCCTATAGGTTTCGTTGTAATAATTCTAGCTTAACAAGTCTTAATTATTTATTGCAATTTCAATAAGCACATTATAGGACATTATCTATTCGTGTTCAAGGAAGCATAATAAAGAACCTGGCAAAATTCAACTACCAGGTTTTCATATTAACTACTATCTACTAAATAAAGGCTTAAATATTCTCCTGTTTTAACGCATCAATTATGTTTTCTTTCTTCACTTTGGAGCTGGCATATAACATGGCTGAAATAACAATGATAAATACAGCAACGATGACATACCCAATACTTAGCCAAGGAAGGGAGAATTCATAGGTAAAACTGTTCCCCAATCCCTTGTGGATCAAATACATAACGACTACACTAATCGGAAGCCCGTAGAGTAATGACTTCATGCCGTAAAATATACTTTCATAATTAATCATTTTATTAAAGCCCTTTGGTGTCATACCCACAGATTTCAACATCGCAAACTCTCGTTTTCGAAGTGAGATACTCGTCGATATGGTATTGAAAATATTAGCAATTGAGATTAACGTAATTAATGCGATGAACCCATACGTGAATACCGACATTAACATGATCATCTGTTCTTCCTTTTGTCTCTGTTGATACTTATTAACTACATATATATTATTCTCTTTCAACTCTTCAATTTCTTGTTGTGTGGCCATAGGATCGGAACTATTTAAATAAAGATACGTCTGTATTGTATTCGTCTTATGATCCCTTGTTAATTGATCCATGACTTGTTCAGAAACAATGATATTTAATCCACCTAAACCTAACGTACGAATTCCCATAGGGTATTGATCCGTTAATGCGGCGATTTCTATTTTGCCCAAATGGGTCTCTTCTTCTGTTTCCCAATCCTTATTCATTAGATCAATGCTCTGACCCGTGTTCATATGAATAGCCTTCGTTTCAACATATCTCTTCTCTATTTCTGTTTCATAGGTAATCGTATCAATCACAATCGCAGAACCAAGGTTCGGGTCCGTTAGTTGTTTATAATCTGCACCAATCGCTTGTGCATAGGACTTTAAATCTTGTTCATCTAATGAATTCACAATAATATAGTAGGGATATTTCCCATCCTTAAGAATACTGTTATCGTTCTTCAAATCCTCTTGCAGTTTATCAGCAATGGATGCTTCATCAAGCCATGTGTTAACATTTAGTTCCTTTACCCGGGTATAGTCCGTTACATCCGGCAGAGTTGAAATCGTTTGTATTAATTGATCATTCTTTTCAGCATTATTATTACCCATATAGACTTGAATATCGTAATTCACACCAGCCTGTGAGAGGTCAAGCGACTTCTTCATATTGGATGTGAAAGAAGATACCGTTAAAAACAGCACAATACTAATAGTTAGGGAGAATACCGTTGCTTGATATCTTCGTTTATTCCTCTTTAAGTTCTTCAGCCCTATTTCAGCTTCTATTCCAAATAACATACGAACGAACTTAGATGTTTTAACTGATTTACCTGTCAGCTTAACATCTGTTGTTTGTCGAATTGCATCAATAGCAGAGATCTTAGCTGCTCTTATAGCAGGTATATAAGTTGAAATAAAAATCGTTAGGATTGAAATAGCGCATGCAACTAATATGGACAATGGGGTAACGGATACGGTTAATGTTCCTGTTAGTCCTAGAGCACCTTGGATGATCGAGTTAATGAACCAAAAAGTTATTCCTATACCCGTAAGACCGCAAATGATCCCAATGGGGATACTGATTAAACCGATCATTGCTCCCTCGAAAAACACTGAATTTTTCTTCTGTCTATTCGTCGCTCCAACACTCGATAACATACCTAAGTGACGATAACGTTCTGAGACGGAAATAGCGAACGCATTATATATTAATGATACCGAACCAACAATAATGACTCCCATAATAATCACGGACATCGAGAGAATGGTACTACGTAAGTTATCATTATTCGTCACACCGTAAAACCGCAATAATTCATTATTAAATTCAATGGATTTGGAGTCTATGTTATTTGTCTTTGCTAAATCCTTGGCATGCGTAAACAGAGAGCTCTTCACCTTGTCTAATAGAACCGTAGCATTTACGATATCATCCGAGCCCAATATACTTTCGTTTACATAACTAAGAATCGTATACCCAGGTGCCCATGTTGGTTCCCATGTTGGACGTTTTATGAAGCCCACAATCGTGTAACTTTCCTTTGTTGTATCAATTAATTGTTCCACAATTGCATCTTGCTGGAATTGTAATGAATCTGTTTGAGTTAGTGTTCGGACATTACCCTCTTCATCCTCAAGTAGCCGTGTTCCAACATCTAGGTTCAATGTATCCCCCAGTTTGTAAGATACTTTAGCCTTCGTAGCAATTTCCTCCGAGAGCACAACTTCATTAGCCGCTTGCGGAAGTCGTCCTGAACTTAGCTCAATCGGGAATTTTTTGAAACCTTGATCATTATACGCCTTGATATATAAATAAGGTTTATTCGCATTCTCCGTGCCTGCTAATCGTGCGTACCCAAGATCTTTCGAAACGACTAGTGTCTTTGTTTCTTCATCCGCATCAATCGCTTTAAGTTGAGACTTGTTCACATCCTTGTAAAGGACATGCCACTCCCCATTACTTGCAATGGTTTCTTTTTGCATTAAAGCCATGAAAGATACACCAAGGGTTGATACAGCCGTCACCATTGCTACGGAAATAATGACTCCAATGATGGTCACAAGCGTACGTCTTTTATTCTGCTTCAAATGTCTTATGGTTAATTTATTGACAATATTCACGGACGAATCACCTCGTCCTTAGCAATCCTTCCATCTTCTATGGTGATGATTCGGTCAGCTTGTAGCGCAATCCGTTCATCATGAGTAATGACAATAAGCGTCTGCTTATAGGTTTTATTAAACATTTTTAATAACTCAATGATTTCATTTCCATTCTTACTATCTAAATTACCGGTTGGCTCGTCTGCTAACATGATGGCTGGCTTACTGATTAGCGCTCTTCCTATCGAGACACGTTGTTGTTGTCCACCCGAAAGTTGATTCGGTAGATGGTTTAAGCGATTTTCTAGATTTAAAGTCTTCACGATCTCATCGAATTGCTTCTTATCCACCTTATGTCCATCGAGCAACAAGGGTAGCGTAATATTCTCTTCCACCGTTAGGACGGGTATTAAGTTATAGAATTGATAAATTAAGCCGATTTGTCTACGTCTGAAGATTGCTAGCTCTGTTTCATTAAGGTTATAAATGTCTGTGTTATCTACAAATACCTTTCCACTGGTCGGTGTATCTACACCACCAAGCATGTGCAGAATGGTTGATTTCCCCGAACCTGATGGACCGATAATCGCGACAAATTCCCCTTTTTTTATCGAAAAAGAAACATCATAAAGTGCCTTGACTGCCGTTTCTCCTTTACCATACGTTTTAGACAAATTCTCAATTGTTAAAATATCCATTGTAAGACCTCCATATATGCTTATGAGATCATTATATCTGCCTAAGATGACTATCAAGTGACTGTAATATGACTATATAGTCACTTGTTTGTAGAACTTAATATGAAACTGAGTACCTTTTCCTACCTCACTCGATACATGAATATCGCCATTTTGACTTGTAATAATACTGTGAGCCAGGGCAAGCCCAATTCCAATACTATCTTCACTTGCATTCTTTCCTTTATAAAATCGTTTGAAAACATAAGGTAACTCTTCCTTAGGTATTCCTTTACCGTTATCATCAATAATGATCTCCGTAAACAAGGTGTTTTCTGTAAAAGAAATAGATATTTCGCCCCCTTCAGGCGTGTGCTCCACACCATTTTTCAGAATATTGATGATGGCTTCGGTTGTCCAATTAAGGTCGCCAATAAATGTGACGCTATCTTTGCCCTGTATCGAGAGTGTTTGTTCCTTTATGTCCATAGGAATCAGTACCGGCTCTAATGATTTGCGAAGAAGCTTGTCTACCGATATGTAATCTTTCTTAAAATGTACCGTTCCTGCGTCGAGCTTCGAGAACTTTAATAACGAAGATACAAGCCAACCGATCCGTTCGAGTTGAATACTTATATTACGTGTGAATTCAGTTCTTTTCTCCGGAGGAAGTTCGGGTTCACTTAACAAATCTGCCATCACAGTCATGGAAGTTAGTGGCGTTTTGAGTTGGTGGGATATATCAGAGATAGCATTGGTAAGCTGGACTTTCTCATCTTGCAAAAGTGAACTTTGTTCAGATAACATTAACGTTACTTTATAAATATCGTTCTTCAGGATACTAAGCTCACCTTCTTGATTATCACGAACATCAAGAGCATAATCGCCAGCACTAATTCGACGCAAACCACCCGATAACTTCTCAATCTCGTTATATCTCCATCTCGTAAACATGATGCAACATCCAATAAGTAAAGATGTAGTGATAGCAATGAGTAATGCAGCATTAAATGAAATCATTACGTACCCTGCAACGACTGCCACTAGACTGATCGAGCACATGGTTAGAAGGAACAATCGAATCTCTATATTGCGTAACATGCTAATCACCCACCTTATAACCTAAGCCACGCACTGTTTTGATAATCGTCGGATCTTGAGCGTTATCTTCTAACTTTTCCCGTAGCCTCTTGATGTAAACCGTTAATGTATTATCATTCACGAAGTCGCCTGCCACATCCCAGATTCTCTCCAATAGCTGATTCCTTGAAAGAACTTGTCCAAGATGATTAGCAAAGATAAGTAATAGCCTGTACTCTAAAGCAGTAAGTGAAATCTCATCGCCGTTCTTATACACCTTGCCTTCAAGTGTGTTAATTCGAACATGTTCTATTTCAATGATTGATTTGGTCTGCGCCTGTTTATGATATCGCCGCAAGACTGACTTGATCCGTGAGAGAAGTTCACGAATACGAAAAGGTTTAGTTATATAATCATCTGCTCCCATATCTAACCCCATCACGACATTCACCTCATCATCGATCGCCGTTAAAAAGATGACAGGTATATCACTGCGTTCCTTCACAATCTTGCACAATTCATAACCAGTACCGTCAGGCAAGGAAATATCAAATATACATAATGTGAATTGATCTAATTGTTCGTTTAATACCCGTTGGGCCGATCCAACATCATAACAAAGAACCGTCGTGAATTGATCTTGTTGCAGCGAATATTCAAGGCCTGATGCAATCGTTCTATCGTCTTCCACCAATAAAATTTTCATTATAAAAACCACCTAACTTAAATATCTATCTCGTATTCTTTCCCCAATCATGGCCTACCTATCGTCGATGAGGCAATATTAGTTATCGAATCATTGAAATCTTACCTTAATATCAAAAAAGCAGCAAATTCCACTCTGGAATCTGCTGCCTCTTTAATAGAATCTATTATTATGTGCTCTCTTTAGCTGTAGATTGTCCGATCAATCGATTTCGTCCAGAAGCTACGCCAAATATCAACAGTAACACCGCGGTCACGAACATAACAATCAGTGGAATCTTCCATCCGTTCGTTGCGTCATGCAGAAATCCAAATAACGTAGGTCCAATGGCTGCCAACAGATAACCCATGGATTGTGCCATACCAGAAAGTTCAGCCGCGTCATGAGCATTTGAAGTACGAAGTCCGAATAACATCATGGCTAGACTGAATGCACAACCTGATCCAATGCCTATTAATATTGCCCACACTAGAGTGAACGTATCATTACCAGAGAGAAGCCCCCCAATTCCAATGAAGTAGAACACTGCTGCTAGGACTACAAGAATATTCTGATTCTTCATTCGTCCTGCCAATATGGGTACGATAAAGGTTACTGGAAGTAACGCCATTTGCATGATAGACACCGTCCAGCCAGCTGTATCTGAACTCATCCCCTGGCTTTTCAGGATATCTGGAAGCCATGAAATGACCACATAAAAGAGCATAGATTGCAGTCCCATAAAGATTGAAATATACCAAGCGAGAGGTGACTTCCATAAATTAGTGCGATTCTGGTTGGTTGCTGATGTGCTTGTTTGTTCCTGCTGCTTACGTCTTATTTGTGGAATCCACACGATAAGAGTCACCAATGCTAATACGATCCATATTCCCATTGCGCCTTTCCATCCCAAACCAACTTGGTTTGCCATCGGCTCGCTGATTCCAGATGCAATTGCACCACTGAAATTCATTGAAACGGAATATATACCAATCATTACACCAATTTTCAAAGGATAATTAGCTTTGATAAGACTTGGCATGAGTACATTACAGATTGCGATTCCAAGACCTAGAATAACCGTTCCAATCAGTAATGTTACAATACCTGCAGAAGAACGTACTGCCATCCCTACAATAAGAAGAAATAATGAGCCAAAAAGAACCATTGGTGTACCAAACCGCCGAGCCATTCTAGGGACAAGAGGTGAAAGAAGCGCAAAAGCTAGCAAAGGTAACGTCGTAATCAAACCGGCTAACGTATTCGATATCCCTAAATCATCTCGAATAGTTCCAATCAGTGGACCCACTGAAGTTAAAGGGGCACGCATATTGGTCGCTATTAATATAATTCCTAAGACAAGTAGCCATCCTTTAGATGGCGATTTCATTGGTGTGTCAGATCTAAGTTGTGATGATTTCACTTACATGTACTCCCTTTCGATATCTCGTTTTAATTGTTCAAAGAACTGCTGCACAATGGCAGCTGCTGCTATTGTATCTTGTGATGCAATAGCCTCTACCAGTTGTGAATGCTCATTGTGTGGTAGTTCATCAGAGAATCTATTACTCAATAAAATGGTGATAGATTCGTGAATGGATTCGGTAATATGTTCATACAGGTCAATGAGCATAAGATTTCCCGTCGATTCTACAATAGTCTGATGTAATTTCAAATCAGCAGTTACATACTTCTCCATATCACGACTTGCCGTATACGAGCTACATTCCCGCTCATAATACCGGATTTTCTCTAAATCCTCTTGGCTGCGCCGTTCAGCAGATAACCTTGCTGCCTCTTGCTCAAGTGCATTCCTAACTTCCAACGTCTCCATCAAGCTGGATTGTTTCGTTCGTCGTTGAATTGCTAAACCAAGAGTACTGCCAGAAGAAACATAGGTACCATCCCCTTGTCTTGTCATTAATACACCCGTATGACAAAGCGCCCTTATCCCTTCACGCAACGTATTGCGGCTTACGTTAAGTTCAACAACTAGGATCGGTTCAGCAGGTATCTTCTTGCCTACCTCCCATTCACCCGATTCAATTAAAGATTCTATCTGTAAAATGACTTGCTCGACTAGATTAAGACGCGTAGTCTTCGTAAGCATGCATCAAACCTCCAAACATAGGATGATTGGATCTATTAAGGTAAAGTACCATATAATCATACTTTTGTATATCTGATAGTTATGGGAATGCGAAAGGGCCCTTGTTATTCAAGGGCTCTTCGTGATTCATATTCTAGAATATCCTTATGGAACGTTTACAACGAAAGGCTCTACTATTTGATCCTTAAGTTCTCCGCCTTCTTCCATATAAGAGACTGTTTGCCGTGCTACTTCATTGTCTTTGGTCGTACCCATCTCCGTTGATATCGGAATATTGAGGATTTGCATTGTACCTCTCTTCACAACAACACCGTGAACAACCACTTCTGCAAGATCAGCAAGGGCCACGATTTCAAATTGTGGGTAAGAAGATGTGTTATGAACCTATGGCTTCCTTGTTTCAATAGTAGAATCCATGAATGGATTGTATACTGCAATGATTATGCACGCTACCAGTAGAATAACTGTTATCATGATTTTCTTAACCATATATACCCTCTGTAAGGGCCAACTTTGTACGACCTATTTCGAATTAGTAATCAACCGATTCATCAAACACACGATTAGCTTCTTGGTGTATGTAATGAAGTAATGCCACGAGATCAGTCAATCGCTGTTCATTTGAATAATAATAACGATCAGGAAGAAGCCGCTTTATATTTATTGCTTCGTAGATTAATCCATGCCACTGTTGCGGCATAATTGTAATTCCATAATAGCCAGCCTCAACTTTACTCTTTATATTATGCTCTTTTATTGTGTATAGTTGCCGTAACATGCCCAGTGTACACCATTCAACTGCTTGATCAAGCTGCTTACCTATACTCTCTTGGTCTTCTAAGTGGATTGATGTCAATTGCTTCTCTAATCGATCTATCATGCTAACCCAGTAGGTATTTAAGTTCTCAATGACATATCCGACCAAAGGTTTAATTTCTACTACATAATTTAAGGATTGTTCCGATCCATATATCTTAAACCCATGATTTTTTAAAATCCACCACGTAATTGGGTTTATATCTGCACCATATCCATTGGTATGCACTTGTTTATTGTAATAGGTTACTAAAGAACTAATTTCGCTTTCTGGTTTCCCCAAATCATTAACGAGTAAGTAAGCTCCCATAATATCAGCCTGTGGAAATTCATTCTCCACATCTTTGTGAGCTTCGGAGATCATTTGGATATCGGACCTATTAGGTGGATCTCGAAGAATTGCAATAAAATCGATATCGCTAGAACCTTCAATATAGTCTCCTAATGCAATCGAACCATATATGTAAACTGATACAATATTCAAATTGTTCATTCCTAAAGAATTACATAACTTATTCATAGTTCGTTCAACGATTTGAGGTAACATACTAACTCCCTTCAGATTCCAATTCTGCGCTCATGTTAATTCCACATCTATGCCTACTGTCTACATTTTGTTCCCCTCTCTATATTTCGCTAAAAATATCCTCGTTATCGCTAAGTAACAATCATCGTTTTATATCACATAATTCGTAATTATGCTATACTCTTTTCACTTAAGTGAGATTTAAGTTTCATAGAGTTAACTTCGCGTGTAATTCTGATAACAATGTCAAATCAAGCTTATCCTTGTCTACCATGCACCACAATATACTCAATTGGAGATGAATCAAATGCTTAATGGATATCGCCAAATCAATCGAAAGATGTTGCGATGGTTATGGTGTCTAGTTATTTTAGGAATAATTGCCTCTATTCCAGTGGTATACCATCGTATGAATACAGAGAGTACATCTAACAATGTCGAATTTGTGTTTAATTACAAGAACCTCCTGCAAATTTCGGATTACAAACCCAATCCGAGACAGTTCGTCGAAGAACAACTAACATTAATGCAACAAGCAGGAATCACATCTATGGCTGTCAATGAAAGTACACTCAACACGTTGAAGCTAAGTCGAAGAATTGAGTTATTCTCATCCCACGAGGCCACCGCTTTAACACAGACACAGATATCACCTGATCAGAACTTTACTTACATATTATTTGCTGAGAAAGATTCAGAGCTTGAAATGAAGACCATGATCGAACAGAACTTCACACGATTAAACATAAAATTCCATCCATGGACCTATAAGCAACAAAACGGTCTCATTATCGAAATGCCTCTAGCAGACGCTTCACTTGTTCCTATGGATCCTGATCCAGTAACGATGACCTTGTTGAAGGATAAGGGGTTCCATATCGTCGCTATGTTATCTAATCATCGCCAACCTTTTTCATTGGATTATATGGAAGATGTATTGAAGGAATTAGATCAATTTGATATACAATCCGTAATTATTGATGGAGCCACCGTACCTGGGTATTCGAACGATGGAGAACCGAATGACATTAACTCAATGGCAGGTCTCTTTAATAAGCATAACGTAGCCGTCGCTTTCATAGAGATGCAAAAGGCTGACCCACTGGGATTTGACACCCTAGCGAATCAACTACATTATAATATATTCCGATTGCATAAATTCTCAGAGAAAGATGCTAGCAAACTTCTGGAGAATGTTACGCTTGAAGAACTAGATCAACAAATTCAACGCTACGCTGACCGATTTGTGTTGGCTGTCAAGGATCGTAACATACGGATGATTCTCTTAAATAGTATTCCTGCTCAAAGTGAAGAATCAGGTATGTACTCAGACCCGCTTAAACATATCTATTCTATTCTTGATGGTACCGATGGGGCTGTTACACGAATCCAAGATGCAGGGTTCACAATCGGCTCAGCACATTCCTTTTCACTTACCGATATAAATATGAATACGATGCTTACCATACTTATCGTTCTAGGCAGTGTATCTTTAATCACGATCATGATGTCAGCCTTTGTTCCCTCTCACGCATTATCTATCTTGATACTGGGGTTGCTAGGCACAGGTGGGATTGGCATTCTTTCTTCTAATCTATTGTACAAAATGTTAGCTCTCGGTGTAGCAATCTCAGCACCAAGTATAGCCTTATTCATAACTATGACTTGGTTACGTAATAAACAGATCACCAAGACATCGACAACACCTTGGTTTGCATTCATCCTCTTTTTGTATACATCACTTATATCACTAATCGGTGGCATTTATATTGTTTCCCTGCTAGATAATGTCACATATTTACTATATATTGATCAGTTTATAGGTGTACGAATGGCCAGTCTGGTCCCCATTGTTCTAGTTGGCCTTTACCTCCTCTTCTTCAACGAAGGACTGACCTTCGAAGGGAAGATTGCAAAGGCCAAACGTCTTCTGTTAACTCACATCAGCGTCCTCTGGGTGATTGGTGCGGGCTTCACCCTTGTTGTCATGCTTTATTATATATCCAGAACAGGAAATGGCGGATCCGCAACTTCTATAGAATTATTCTTCCGGTCATTACTTGAGAATACAATCGGCATACGCCCTAGAAACAAAGAATTCTTGTTCTCTCATCCCTTGTTTATATTAGGTGCATACCTTGCGTTGAGACGTAGACCAGGCGCTTTATATATATTAGCACTAGGGATTATCGGTCAGACTTCTCTCGTAGATACATTTGCACATCTGCATACACCATTTCATATTTCATTGATCCGTGCCACATATGGTGTCATATTTGGCGCCGTCGTAAGCCTGCTATATTTAGGGGTATGGAACGTTCTAGAAATCATATGGAATAAGTTCGTTACTTCATCTGGAAGAAAACCTAGCATCAAAGTGAAGGATAACATCACGATGTAATCAACAACAAGCACACAACCAAGAAAGGCCAACTACCCCAATGTAGTTGGCCTTTCTTACTGATTAAATTGAAATATAACATTAAAACAGGCTAGATTCCCAATTTATATTTTAGCTTGAGCGAAGAAAGTTACTGTACTATTCGTCTCTCCATGCAATTCAAATATCACAATCTCATTATCTCCATGCTTCAATAATGGACCTGGCACATACAACGTCTTCTGAGGTCCAACATTCCAATAGCGTCCTAGATTAAATCCGTTAATGAAAACAACACCTTTGGACCAACCTTCCAGACTAAGGAACGTGTCTCCAATTTGATCAACCATCCAGTTCCCACGGAAAAAGCTCGGTTGTGTATGCTGAGATAACGATTCAAAGGCAAGACCAGATAAATCAGTTAATGGAAGTGTATATGTCGTCCAATTCGACAAGAACTGTCGTCCATAACGCACACCTTCGGTAATCCCTTTGTTGTCTTTTAGATAGGGACCATAATTGACACGACCTAAATTCTCCACCAATATGCTAACCTGCACCCCATCCGCTGGGACATCGAACGCTAACTGTGCAGCACTCGAATCACTACGATCAAGAACCCCAGCCAGTTGTCCATCAAGATACACAAGTGCGCGATCATGCAAGTCCTGAATGTAGAACTCTTCTTTCGGGCGAGGACCAGAAATGAATGTACTATAGTGGATGAACCCGTAATCCTGCCCCAATTTCTCCATCGTTTCTGGATACGCTGAATGTATTGGTGTTGAAATACGATCCAGATTCGCAATTAATGGCGCCTGCTCGGTCATAACGACTCGTCCATAAGCTTTCTTCGGAATAGGTGCTGGTAGTTCACAAGCTTCGAGTTCTACATATTTCGAAATCACTTCACGTACGGCATAATATTTCTCCGTTGGATCACCGGATTCATTCAAGAGCGCATCATAGTCATAACTCGTAACCGTAGGTTCATAACTATCCTCTGTATGACCGTTCGCCCCATTGTAGAAGCCAAAATTCGTTCCGCCATGGAACATATAGAAATTCACGGATGCATTCAGACGAAGCATCTCATCTAGTACATTAACGACAGTTGTAGTAGGTTGCGTATGATGTTCCTCCATCCAATGGTCAAACCAACCGTTCCAGAATTCCATACACATGATAGGTGCATCTGGTTGATATTCTCTTAGCTTATCGAATGCTTGCTTTGCCCCGGAACCGAAGTTAACGGTCGCCAGAACACCATCGATCATGCCACCTTGCAGCATTGAATCTTCAGGACCATCAGAAGTGAACAAGAGCACATCCATCCCACGGCTTATCATGGCCTCTTTCAAATAATTCAAGTACTCTTTATCGTTGCCATAGCTACCATACTCATTCTCAATCTGTAGTCCAATAATCGGCCCACCATTCGTACGTAACAATGGCTTTAATAGAGGTAGCAACTTATCATAATAATCATCAACGTGATCCAAGAACGGCTTATGGTAGCACCTTAGTCGCATATCTGAGTCAGCCAGAAGCCAGGACGGTAATCCGCCGAATTCCCATTCCGCACAAATATAAGGGGACGGCCGAACAAAGACTTTCAATTCAAGTTCTCCGGCTAACTCAATGAACCGAACAAGATTCGCCATGCCATCAAAATTAAATTCCCCTTTCTTCGGCTCGTGAAGATTCCAAGGGACATAGGTTTCAATCGTATTTAATCCACAAGCCTTTAATTTCAACAGTCTATCTTGCCAATACTCCGGTACAATTCGAAAATAATGGATCGCTCCTGAAAGAATCTGAATAGGTTGATCCTTGTCATAAAAAGATGATCCTGAATAATGAAATGTAGACATGCTTCCCCTCCTACCATCAATGATTTACATGTTTAAGCATAGTGACGGATTATTGCTTGATTGATCCGATCTCTTGTCGCTAACAACCAATCCCCGCCGCCCCGCGGATATTCCGTGAACGTTAATGGCTCTGCTAGACTCTCTTCCAAGATCACTAGCGTCTGCTCTTTACCAATTTTCTGTTCAAGTAGCTGCAGTGCACGCATGTCTTGCAACCCTTCATACAGCACTTCCAGTCGGATTGACTCAATCGGACCTTCCTTGCCTGGATAGACCAAGTAAGCATCCCCTGAAGGAAATGCATGCATCGCATCCGTCGTCCGATATGGATCTAACTGCTGATGAACCGAATTTTGTGAATACCAGAAGTTATAGCCCCAATGTAGAAATCCTTGTAACCCGAACTTATACAGTTGAAATCCAATAACCCGGTTTCTGGCTGAAGGCATATTGAAGAAGCGGTTCGATACTTGCTCACCCTGAGCGCAGCAATAATACGTCCATAGATCTGGCACTTGATGTTCAAGGAACGGTTCAATATGGTTATTCCCTGGAATCGGCCTCTTTACTAGTCCTTCCTTATACAAGCCCAGATCTGACAACGCATCCATTATCGGATAATCGGATAAATGTTTATGAATCATATAACTCGCAGCGCGGTATGATTCCATATGCTCACGATCGGGCTCATCCGAAATATGGAACCAGCTTTGCTGATCTAGTCCATGGTCATTTAAATATTGTTTAAGTCGTGGCAGAAATTGATCCAAGAAACTTATATAGTCTTCTGAGGATGCGTCAGTCTCCCATCCGAACAGTTGCTGCTCCTTACCCTGTTTGAGTCCCATGACCTTCGGTGCATGTTTCGCTCCCCATTGGGTAAATAAGTGAGAGAATTCAAAGTATTTAAAGCCAACCTTTCTCCCCATTTCCACCCAACGTGTAAGACGAACAAATCCAAATGTATACGTACCATCAGCCTCCACTGCCACATCAACGAGTTGAACCGTAGGCCGTTCCCCTCCAATGGCTGTATCTAGCGGTGGTGTAAATAATGGCGTAAGTAACATGTTCATACCATGCTTTACCATGGAATCTGCATACCGCTCTAGAAGTCCCCAGTGAGCTTCACTAAATATTTCAACGCCATACTGTGTCGCAATACAATCCACATGGAACCATTCCGTATGAATGAGCTGTTGAGGAGGTAGTAAGACAGGGATGACGTTAAGTTCGAACGCATCCGTTAATGCTAATACATTCCCTTCATCAGATCGAAATGTGATTTGAAAAAGATGAGTTCCTGCAGGAACCGACGAGTCCAATTCAATGCTTACCCAGATCGAACGCCATTGGTCAGGGATAGAAGAAATGGCTTGTTGATCAAGGTCATATAATGGATCTGGATATAGTCCCGGTGCGGTACGTAATACGTCATCATCATGGATATGGAAACAAGGCATTTCTGAAGGAACCAATCCAACAGATCTTATAAGTACCCTATCTGCAAGAGAAGAGTTAACATCGATGCTTATATTTTTCAAAAGTGAGTCGGACGTGTAAGCAACCTGAAATGAATAGGTTTCTCCCCACAGAGCGCATGCACTACTAAAGGGCGCATCTATCGGTCTCTCATCGGCAAATACCTTGGTTAGCGAGCTTAGTAACATGGTTTGCAACTGTGCTTGATTATTTATCATTTAGAGCACTTCCTCGATAGCGCATACATATTGCGCAAAATCTTTCAGTCGAACACTGTTACCATCCATTCTTGACTGCTCGGAGGCAAACGCCATGAGGTGACTTTGAATCGATTGTTCCGCGGAAGTAATCCCATGACTTTTACCATCCTCCCGAACAAGCCTTAGGAAATCCTTCATTAACCCCATATCACCACCGCCATGTCCGACATGGCCTCCCTTATCCTCAAAGGATATTCGCTCAACCTTACCGCTCCCGAAATGAAGAATCTCAATTTCATTCTTCTCCATTGCGCCACGGATTTCACCTTTTGTTCCCATAAGTTTCATCGTCCTGCTAACATCTCTAGTAAATGCACTCATCGTAAACGCTGCGGTGACAGAATTTGCAAATTCTAAATTCACAACTTGATGATCCACAACGTCGTTATCACAATGATAGACGCATCTACCGTAAGGTCCTTCCTTCAATGCCTGATAACGGGCACGATAACTCATATCATCACTAATGGCCGACGTAGGCCAATTCGTATCTTCGGTTAAATATAGATTAGGCGCATAATATAGGCATTCATCAGCGACAGGGCAACCATCTAGACAGCGTAGAGGTGCTCCTTCAGGTGCTTGATCGGCAGTGAAATGAGCGAGAGATCCAAAGGAAGATACTTGAACGCATTCAGAATCTGCCAACCACAGGAGAATATCGAGATCATGACCTGACTTCGCCAAAATCATCGGACTAGAATCTTCTTTTCTGCTCCAATTACCTCTAACGAAACTATGTGCTTGATGCCAGTAACCCACATTCTCATTGTGCTGGATCGACATCAATTGACCAATGGCACCCTGATTAAGTAATTCTTTAATAGTAGAAAAGAATTGGGTGTAACGTAACACATGACAAATGGAGAATACGCGATTGACCTGGGAAGCCATTTCGCCCATCAAGATACATTCTTTAGGATCAGGGGACATCGGCTTTTCGAGCAGCACATGATAGCCTGCCTGAAGCGCTTTCATCGTTGGTTCGAAATGCTGTTTATCTTGAGTACATATAAGTACCGCATCAGCGAGTTTTGGAAGCATGAAGAATTCATCCCAACTCTCAAAACACATGTCATCTGCAATGTCATGCCTTGCTTTCAAATTCTCTCTTCGTTCCTTTATCGGTTCAGCTACAGCTATGACCTCAAGTTCATGAGGATGCTGAAGAGCATATTCTAAATAATTGATTCCTCGTAGCCCCGCACCGATTAACGCCACTGTAATTTTCTTCATAAATTCTCATTCTCTCCTCTGCTTAGCATCTACTCTTTAACACTTCCGACTATGATTCCTTTAACAAAATATTTCTGTAAGAATGGATAGACGATCATAATGGGCAAAGCGCCCATGAAAATTTGAGCTGTCTTGAGTGTCTTCTCGCTCAGGTTCTCCATCGCTTTAATCTGCTCTATCGAAATAGATGACATCTGAGCATTCATAGACATTATTAATGTTGATAGATACGTCTGCAGTGGGTACTTATCCGGTGAATTCAAGTAAAGAATTCCGTCAAACCAAGCGTTCCAATGCCCCACAATCGTGAATAAGCCAATGGTAGCAATCGAGGGTAACGATACTGGTAAGTAAATTTTCCATAGTATTGTCCAATGGCCCGCTCCGTCAATCGTAGCTGCCTCATCCAATTCTTTGGGAATGGATCTGAAAAAGTTCAACAGTAAGACCATATTCCATACATTTAATGCGCCTGGCAAGATCAACGACAAAATGGAATCTATCAACCCTGTATTTTTCACTACGATATAGGTAGGAATTAATCCACCACCGAAAAACATGGTGATTGCAAAGAACCATACATATAGCGTTCTAAATTTAAACCGATCATTCGTTTTGGATAATGGGTATGCTGTAATGAAAACAAGGAATAAATTCACAATTGTACCCAGAACCACTCGCTTTACTGAAACCCATAAGGATCGAAAGAACTCTACCTTTTCTCCTAAATACACATAGGCATCGAAGGTGAATCCAACGGGCCAGAGTCTTACTTCTCCAGCACTCGCTGCTGTATTCGAGCTAAGTGATATGGAGAGTAAATGAATGAACGGAATGATACTGAGTATAGTGATACCCGCTAACAACAATGTATTGAATACGATAAATAACTTTCTGCTGATTGATTGTTTATGTCTCATTGCACTACCTCCAACCCCTAGAATATTCGATAGCCATTGTATTTGTAAGCAGCATAGTAGGTCGACGATACCAAGACTAATGAGATCACTGATTTAAAGAGACCGACAGCTGCAGCAGGTCCGAACTGTTGGCTAAACATACCTAATCGATACACGAACGTATCAATCACATCTGCCCCTTCATACACTGTTGGGTTATACATGATCAAGATTTGCTCAAAGCCTGCGTTGAGAATGCTACCTAAGCTCAATACAGCGAGTAAAATCAAGATCGGGGCCATACTTGGAAGCGTAATGTGAACCATTTGCTTCCACCTTCCAGCTCCATCTATCTCTGCCGCCTCATAGAGCGTGGAATTAATACCAATGATGACCGCAAGCATGACGATCATATTGTAGCCCATCCCTTTCCAGACATCTGATCCAATAATAATTCCCCTGAACCATTGATTATCCAACATAAACATAATGGGTTTGAATCCAATATTCGTTAACAAACCATTCACAGCACCATTCAACGAGAACAACTCAATGATGATACCTCCAAGAACAGTCCATGATAGAAAGAATGGTAAGAAAACAGCGGATTGAATAATACGTGAGAACCATTGCTTAGTTACCTCATTTAGCAATAGAGCAAGAACAAGAGGGACGATCAGAAATAACACCATTTTGATGACTGAGATGATAACTGTATTCCAGAGGACTTGACCGAAATCCGGTAATTGAAATACGTAACGAAAGTTATCCAACCCTACAAATTTCGATTTAAAAAATCCAGATAACGGCTCGAATTGTTGAAAAGCCATCACAAGACCTGCCATAGGGCCATATGCATAAATCAATGTAACGATAACACCAGGTATTAACATCAGATGTAGCAGATACTCTTTTTTCAGCGTTCTCATAGAGACCCACCCTTCCTACTCATTTAAAACGGGAGGTGATACCGACTTCTCGACTCATCTCTCCCGCTTTGTAAGCTTATGTTGTTATTTCGCTTCCTTCGTATACCATTCATTTACCTCTTGCGTAATTTGATCTCCACCTAACGATTTCCAACTTGCAACGAACTTATCGAATTCATCTAGAGGAGCACCCATGATGATTTTGGTGAATGATTCTTGCATTAATTTATCAAGTTGAGTACCCTTGTCTACTTGGGATGCCGTAGGTATACCATAGAATTCATTGTTCACAAATGCTTTGTTCTCTTTAAGCTGCCGCGTCATTCCCCAACCACCATCTTTGGCAGCACGACTAAAGTACTGCCCCCAATTGACACCTTTGCTTGCATTAGACGTATCACCTGCAAGGTAATCAGTTGTTGCTTTGAAAACATCTGCTGTATCCTTGTAATTTCCATCATCTAATGTAATTTCTTGTTGCTTCGCTTCAAGAGCCTTGTTCACTTCTGTATAGATGGTATCAATCTGAGCAGGATCGGTGATCCGCGGATTAAACCAGTTATATACATAACCGTTTGCAGACTGATTCTTATCTCTATATTGTTTTTTGCCCATTTCGATGTAGAAGTTGATCAATTTAATAGCTGCCTCTGGATTCTTAGACTTCTTGTTTACCGCGAACAGCTTACCGATGCGGATCTTAGAAACAAGCGTCTTTCCGGGTCCTTCCATTCCTGGAATCTGAACTGCGATCCAATTCGCCTTCGGATCTTTATCCATATTTAAGTTAAGTGGCCAGTTCGGATACCACCATTCTCCGTAAGATATACCCACTTTACCTGCCGTGATATCTTCTACTGACTTATTCTCATCCTTGAGAGCGAACTCTTTATCAAGGATTCCATTCTGATACCAAGATTGCAGCTTACCTAGAGCATTCTTCACTTCAGGTTGAATAAGACCCGGTATTAACTTCCCTTCGGTATCTTTAATCCAAGCGGATTGAGCATCACCCATGGAAGGGTAGGCACCAAATCCATTAAAGAATCCTCTCAGATCAAATCCCCAGAAAAACAAGCTCTTTTGCGCGGCGATTCCATAGGTGTCATCCTTACCATTCTGGTCTGGGTCGTTTTTAACAAATGCTTCTGCAACTTTTTCTAGTTCATCCATGGTCTTCGGGGCTTGTAAATTTAGGTTATCAAGCCAATCTTTCCGAATCCAGAGTAATTGTGCGGATAAGAAAGGATCCTCGAAAGAAGGAATAGCTAATTGCTTGCCTTCAGATTCAAATGTTTTCATGGCGAATCCATCGTCAGACTCCATATATTCTTTCAAAACAGGTGATCCGTATTGCTTATAGGCATCCGTCAAATCAGCAAGCATATCTTGACTTTTAAGTTTCTCGAAATTCTTCGGATCAAGCTCAAGAATATCCGGTAGATCTCCAGATGCCATAGCAAGTGCAAATTTTTGATCATATTGACTAGACGGTACCGTCCACTTATATTTCACTTCGATGTTCATCATTTCTTTCAAATCTTTGAAGTAAGCATTCTCTTCTGGTTTAATGCCTTTGGGAGTTCGCGAATCTTCTGGCGCATTATAGCCGAGTACTTCGGTTACTGTTACGAGTTTAGGATATTTCCCTAGTGGGTCTGGCGGTGCGAGATTATCCGTCGCTTCCCCATTGGTCGAGGATGTTGCATTAGATGCGTCATCACCTTGATTCGAACATGCTGTAAATACTGAAAGTACCATCGTGACAAGTAATATCATTTTCCATGGTTTGATCCTTTTCATGTTGAATACGCTCCCCTTTGTTATCTGTAATCGTATGAACTTATCTGCTTATTTCCATCTTAAGATAATAAGAAAGCGCTATCAATTTAGAAGTTTTTACATCACTTGCAATTTGTTTACCTATTCAACTATTTAGAGTTTCGATATTCCTGCGGAGATATTCCCATCTTTTTTTTGAAGAAGGTCGTAAAATAGGAATGCGAATCAAACCCAACCCGAATGGCGATTTCATTCAACTTCAAGGTTGTATTCTCCATCAAGTGAAGTGCTCCATCTAGCTTCTTTGTTTGAATATATTCTAATAAATTATGGCCTGTTGTCTGTTTATAATAGCGTGACAAGTACGAAGGATTGAAATGCACTTCCTCCGCAATGGCAGTAAGGGATACATCGCCTGATATGTTCTTGTCTATGAAACGTTGAATTTGATCGATGACTAATGCCTTCATATCATCCTGCTGTGCCCGTCCACCTTCGTAAAAAGCTTCTTCATCCTTGTTTGTCTTATCGATATCTACAATAATCATATTCTGACCTAATGAAACTCTATTTTCGACCAATGCATGTAGCGATTTGTACTGATGTCTAATGGTGTCCCAATGATTCATTAGGTTTCTTGAAATGCCAAAAGACACAGAAACCCTTAGAAGCTCTTCGCATTCATTCTGTACAAGTTCCAAGATCCCCCTCATATAGACGACTATGCCACGGCCTTCTGGAAACCGACTCCTCAATTCCTCACCCGGTTGAAGTAGCCACACAAGCACATCATCAGGATAGATTACTTTTTCACATACGATTGAGGGAGGTAAGTAATTGTCAAATATCCGTTGAACGGTCTGAAGATTAATCTTAGAGTTATGTCCCTCTAGCCTGTCCACTTGTCCAATAAGAAAGAATGCAGGTTGATCGATGGATATCCTAATATCCACTTTCTCATAGCGGGGTTCACACCTTAAGGAGATCATAGATTCCCCGTTAAACACTTTTTCTAACATTTCATTTTTAAGGAAGGGTTCAGCAATCTGGAACTGCATTTGTACCCTTTCCTGTTGTCTTCTAAGGTTATTCTCCTCTTCTAGTTTACTAATCGCTACTTTTACCGCTTGAAAAATAGGTTCTATACCTTCGGTCTTGAGGATGTAATTATCCACTTTTTTACGTAACGCTTCATATACGTATTCAAATTCACTATAGCCTGTTAGAAATATAATTCGGCATAAAGGCCAATAGTAGGCAATTTCATCTACAAGTTGAAGACCATTCTTCTGCGGCATGCGAATATCACAGACTAAGATGTCCAGCTTTGTTGTCATGGCTATAGCAAGCGCTTCTTTCGATGAATATGCTTTACATATATCCAGTTCAAATTCCGTATTTTCTTGAAAAAGCTGAACTAAGCCGTTTACAATGACAGGTTCATCATCTACAATCATCAGTCTATACATGTGTTATGCCTCCTCATTCTCATTCATAATCACAAGCTCAACCCTTAACCCGCCATATTGGCTACGGGACACAAATATGCCACTTCCGGATCTATACTTTAATTTCAATCTATTATTAACGTTTATCAAACCTGTCTTCTCCATTTGTTTTGAATCCATTGCAAGTTTCTCTTGTAAAATTTCTATGTCTTTATCTGCAACAAGATTGCCGTTATCCTCCACTGTAATCCGTACCGCCTCTGGTTGATAATGCGTGCTGCTGATATACACTACGCCATCCATAGAATCATCTTCAAAGGCATGCTCAAACACATTTTCAACAATCGGTTGGATGATAAGACGCGGCACGGAGATGGTATTCGATACATCCGTAATTTCATCGTATTCAAATCGAATGCGATTCGAGAAACGAATACACTGAATCTCGCAATAATCTAGGGCATGGCGATACTCTTTATACAGAGGCACCTCATCCGATCCACTCCTCGTTATGTACTGGTAGTAACTCCCTAGCTTCTGTGAAAGCTCAGCAGCACTCTCTGAATCCCCAACTTTACACATCATATAAATATTAAAGAAGCTATTATAGAGGAAATGGGGGTTGATTTGTGACTGTAATTGCTTCAATTGGGAGTGCTGTAAAGCAATTTCCTGCTCGTAATTCACCTCGATGGATCGCTTCAATTTGGAAGCCATCCGGTTAAAACTATGGAATAAATAGTGAAACTCATCCTTGGTCTTAGACTCTATCACGATATTGAGGTTATTGGTTTCTATCATACGAAATGCCTTTACTAACTTGGATAGAGGTCTATGAATCATGAGACTGAGCGAAAACGAATAGAGTACCATAACTACAATGGCTATGCCAAATAAAGTGTAAAACCACGTTATGAACTGACTTAACGGACGTGTAATTTCACGCTGATTCACATACATAATGAGCGATAAATCCAAGGAACCAACATCATTCTCCATGATAAAATAACTTGTTCCTTTTACTTTTTTACTGACCGGACTGATCGAATCACGAACACTCTGACTCTGATCGTCAATAAGGTGTAAAATTGCTGCAGATTCTTGATTATCCATTGTTGTAGACATTATAGAACCCAAGTCTCTATTTCCGAGCAATACTTCCGATTCCTGATATAACGTAGAGATTTGGTTTAGAGCTTCTAATAACTTTGATTTAGATATTTCTATATATGAGATTGTTCCACCGTTATTCTCAGTCTCTATGAAGAAAATTCGATCTCCCTCCCTGTAGAATGAAGGTTTCGGCATTGTTCTCATCATGGAAGAAATAATCCTGAATTCCTCATTGGGCGTATTAGTGACTCCCTTCATACTGGAGATTGTTTTCCCTACAGCGCTTACATATACTCCAGCATTGATTACATACTCGCTAGAGATCAGAAGCGTAGTCAATCGATCTCTGACTTGATCAATTAAGGCCACTTTTTCATAATTCTCTAACATACTGCCTCTAAAGCTAAGTTTCTGTAAATCCTTATCACTTAGAAATTGCAATTGAAGATTACGGATGAAATACATTTCTTTATCTAGCTGCTTGGAATAAAAGGAGGCTCCTGCTAGAGATGAATCCAAAATCGCATTTTTAGTCAATGACATGCCCTTGTAATTCACCCAAATGTTCATCGAAATGAGCGGAATAAGAAATGCTATAAATACGATCACTATTTTTTTGTACACGAACCCTTTGGACGTTTTTCTCGCAGTAAATAGTTTCATGCTTCCCTCCATGTTGGTTTCAAGGTCTCCGATATTTCTTCAAGTATAGTTAGTAACAAAAAAAAGAACCACCCTTTTTGGTAGATTCCTTTGTAGATTTAGCGTACTCGCTCAATAAGAATAGGTACACTCATTGAGCCGAAGACAATATCACTAAGTTAAATATACTCTCCGCTCAAGAATCCCTATAAATATATTTTTATTAAATATATTGCAATAATAGTAATAAATGGTATATTTGTTTTAGGGAAATCTTGCACTTAACAGTTGCTGGCCAGCATTGATGTGCACATACTAAATTCCCATACTATTGAATACGAGAGGATGTATTAAATTGAAAAAAAGAGCGTTATCTCTTCTGGTTATGATCTTACTTGTATTCACTGTCGTTCCTTTAGCTTCTGCTGCTTCAACTTCTGATGTATCTATTCAAATTACTGGGCAAGGAACTTTATCCTTCTCAGGTAACTTAACTGGTGGAAATCCTGGTGTCTACGGACCCGAAGGAACATTCAAAGTTACAAATTCGAGTGGACAAGTTGTTTTCACTGAGTATCGTGCTAGCAGTATCTCTCCTGGTTATTTTTCATTCAAAGTATCTAATTTGCCTTATGATACTTATACCGTTAATGGGAAAGCTGCTACGCCTAATACCCAAATTAACTTCTATCAACCTTCATTTTAATCCTTTGATAGGATCTAATACAGGGATATGAAATAAATAGGCATCTTACGCGCATATTATTGCGCATAAGATGCCTATTTATTGTTGTTATACATTGATACCTGAGTGATCAAGTTCGTATTAGATAGATTTAACTGTCTCCACTGCTTGTATTCTCTTCTTTTTCTTATCAATCGCAACTGCCAATACGATCATACTGATAAGCCCAATAATAGCAAATATAGTAGCCGTTACGAATGACATATTAATACCATGCACCAATCCGTTCCCAGAAATTTCTCTAAATTGCTCAGATGCTGGATCTACTGGTCCAGCTTTCGCCACTTCTGTTGTTATAAACAGCTTAGTTTGTGTTGCCATAATCGTTGTCATAACAGCTGTTCCTATCGCACCGGAAATGGATTGAAGCGTATTCTGCATAGCTGTACCGTGACCTTGCAACACAGGACGTAAAGAATTTAATCCCGCAGTCATGAGTGGCATTGTTAAGAACGTAACACCAAACGAACGTACCATATAAATAACAATCATCAATACCACTCCGGTGGTGTAGGAAAGATTCGTGTACATTGCCGTTGTGATAACGAGAATTGTTACACCAGTAATCCCAATCCATTTCATACCGTGCTTATCAAAAAGTCTACCCGCAATCGGTGACATGATGGCCATGACAATACTACCCGGCAAGAGGAATAATCCTGATTCTAGCGCTGACATTCCCCGACTACTTTGTAAATACGTAGGTAATAGAATCATAGCTGAGTATATGACACCATTCACGAAGAAACTAATAACAATCGATAATGTGTATTCTAATGATTTGAAAATCCTTAAATCAATCAATGGTTCTTCTATCTTGAGTTGTCGTATAACGAAAAGTACGAGTGAAATCAACCCTACTACGATAGAACCCAATACAGGAATACTTCCCCACCCTAGTTTCCCTGCTACGCCAAACCCATATAGTATTCCACCAAAACCAATTGTGGAAGTAATCACACTCAGAATATCAAGCTTCGCTTGTATCGGTTCAGAAACATTTTTCAGTATAAAGAAAGAAACGATAAGTGCCACTAGCGAAAATGGTAACACTGCAAAAAATACATACCGCCACGATAATTGTGTGATTAGTAATCCTGATAACGTTGGACCCACTGCTGGTGCAAACATGATTGCTACACCGACAATCCCCATGGCAGCTCCGCGCTTCTCAATTGGAAAGAGGCGAAACACGACGTTAATTAATAAAGGCATTACAATACCTGCTCCAATGGCTTGCACGACTCGACCTAATAATAGCATCGTAAAGTTGGGTGTAGCCCCGCAGATAATTGTACCGATTGAGAACGTAATCATAGATGTAAAGAATAGCTGACGTGTCGTAAACCGTGCCATTAGAAATGCTGTTACTGGGATGAACACACCGCTTACGAGCATATATAGTGTAATTAGCCATTGTGATGTTGATGTCTCTACACCGAACTCCTTCGATAATGTAGGTAATGCAACATTAAGTACCGTTTGATTTAGAATTGCGGCAATCGCACCTATTAAAAGTACGGTTAAGATGGGCCCTGTTCTAGGCGTGCCCGATTTTTGATCCGACATATTTCTTTCCTCACCTCTCTTTTGGTATGTAATATAAATTAATTATTAGCATGCTAACTATTATATTAAAAAATCAAACGTTCAAATTATCAATCATTTGATTTAGAAGTCGTCTTAGTAAGAGTAGTTCCTCTGGGTATATGCCATGTAGTAGCTTCTCTTGATGTTTACGCCATATCTCCTGTAGAGGTTGTTCAAGTGCCCGGCCTGCTTCCGTTAGATAGACCCGACTTATACGAGCGTCATTAACATCCTGCAATCGAGTCACTAGACCATACTCTACTAATTTCTTTAACATATTACTTAATGTAGGTGGTTCACAGCCCATTCTCTCGCTTAACTGTGACTGAGCAAGCCCATCTTCCATCCATAAATGATATAGCGCATGCTCTTGTCCGACGTGGATATGAAGATCCAAGAGTGCATCCGAATAATTTTTTCTCGACTTCGCGCTTAACTTACCTAATAAAAGGCGAATATCCTCTTCGATCATCTACAGTACCCCTTCTTTAAACACTTAGTGTGCTAATGATATCTCAAATTTTAAGTATATGTCAACTTTTTCACAAAGTGTTCATCAAGAAAGCGCGTACATGATCTGTTAATACTTCCACAAGTAGAAATAGAATCTCAAATGAACTTTTAGTTTCAAATATATTAAAAACCCACTAATTTTCTACGTGTAGTAGAAAATTAGTGGGTTAGTTGTCATTTTACAATACTTGTAGAATCCATTCTAATGTTAATGATATCGCCCGCAAGGCAATAATTAATGGTGGTAACACTTTTTTGAATGCATCCTTAATCATCAAGTGAACTCCGGTAGCCCCAAGCATTGTCGATCCTATAATCAGCCCTCCTATCGCCACAAACGTATCATCAAAGAATCCGATAACTAGAGCAATAGCCCCAAGAATTTCAACCAAACCTGTCACAATCCGTAGCATTGAGGTAAATTAATTTCTTTAAAAATCTCCACTTGCTGTTTGCCACCAAGTAACTTAGACGTACCTGCTGCTAGAAACATTACAATAAAAAGACACTGTATGACAATCAATACGAGATTCAATTTAAATTTCTCCTTTTGATGACTAATAAACAAACATGTTCTTTTATTTTCTTTTCCCTATCAAGAAAAATGTTGTTATAAACACGATAACAGCCAATATAGAAGTCACTAGAAATGCATCTTGCATTCCCATTATACTTGCTAATTTCATACCCTCTGATTCTGAGAATGAACTTGATAATTCAGGTAAATAGTTCTTTGTTTGTGTAGACATAATGGTAGTTAATAACGCAGTACCAATTGAACCAGAAACCATCCGTGCGGTATTGGCTGCAGCTGCACCATGTCTGCTCAGCGAATGTGGCAGTTGATTTAATCCATGTGTCATGACGGTCATCATTATAAATGAGATACCCAACATAAATGAAGAGTACAACACAGAAATATACAGTAAGCTAGAATCTAAACTTAATGAAGTATATAACCAAGATGCTACAACAAGAATGGACATTCCTGTAAAAGCTAATGGACGTATGCCATAACGATCTAAAATGATACCAGTAACAGGTGACATGATTCCCATTAGGATTGCACCAGGTAATAGCATTAAGCCTGTTTGAAATGAAGACTGACCTAATATGTTCTGAATATAGACAGGCGTTAAGAGTTCCACACTATACATAGCAAGTGCGACAAAAGCGCCAATGGCTATCGTGATAGAGAACTGCTTATTCTTAAAGACAGATAAGTTAACCATCGGTTGTTCAGCGACTAACTCTCGCCATATAAATAAGCTGATAAACACTACACCAATAATGATCGTAGTGATTACTTGTGTAGCACCCCACCCTAAACTTCCAGCTGTCGAGAATCCATATAGTAATGATCCTAATCCGATCGTCGATGTTATAACACCTAACGTATCAAATTTAGGATTACTTCTCTCAGTCACATTGCGCAAGAAGAAATAAGCTAAAATGATGTTTGAAAGCCCAATTGGAATGACAATATAAAATAACACTCTCCAAGAGTAGTTCTGTATGACCCATCCGGATAATGTAGGGCCAATCGCTGGAGCACATGTCATGGCAATTCCAACCATACCCATAGCCTTCCCTCTCTTCTCAGCAGGAAACAAACTGAAAATAACGGTTTGTACAAGTGGCAGCAGCTGCTTGAAGTAATCGACCTATTAACAGAAAGGAAAAACTTGGTGCAGTCGCACATACGATCGTACCGATTGTAAATAGTCCAATGGCACTTATAAATAATTGCCTTGTAGAGAATTTCCCTATGAGATATGCCGTAATCGGAATCACAATACCATTCACCATGATAAATCCTGTACTTAACCACTGGACAGTGCTCACATCTAAATTAAATACCTTACTTAATTCAGGGATAGCAACATTCAATAGCGTTTGATTCAACAACGCTGAGAAAGAGCCAAGAATTAATATGGCTAACATTAAAAATTTTGCCTTACTATTCATATGAAGTGGATTTGCTTTACTAATAACTGCTTCTATGATCATCATCTCTCTGTCCTATTAATTTGGAATGAATATGATTTGACTTGTTAGAGATTGTGTCCGGACATCCCCTAAATCAAATATCATTGCAAAACAACTAATATAATAGCTTTTTATTAGCTAATATCAATATTTATATTACACTTAGTTGCGTAAGCAACTAATAATACAATATAATCCCTTATGTATCAAGCCCATCATTTCATTTGTTTAAATGCAGAACTATCGTTTACAATGAGAATAGAAGAATTAAGAGTGTAACCTCTGAAAGGGGAATACAAATGGACAACACAAAACAACATTCCGTCGGTCGTTGGATTTCATTACTCCATCGATACGGAAATGTTTATATGAATGAACAATTGAAAGCATACAATCTAGGTGCTGGTCAATATCAATTCCTTGCCGTGTTATATGATAATGAAGGTTTATCTCAAGATGAATTAGCGCATACGTTAAAAATGGACAAGGGTACCGCTGCTAGAGCGATTGCAAAGTTAGAGAAAGAAGGATATGTAGAAAGGAAAACATTTAGTGTAGATAAACGAATAAAGAAGTTGTATCTGACGGATAAAGCACATGCCTTCAAATCAACACTAACGTCAATTTTGTCCGGATGGTCCAGTATTACAACGAAAAATTTATCTGAAGACGAACATGTATTTGCCATGAAATTGCTAAATAAAATGTCATTAAATGCTGAGACATATTTAGATGAGATGAAATAGGATTCGAGATAGCAAAGAAAAAAACCGATTTCTACTGAATATAGAAGATCGGTTTTATTTTCGTTTCATACTACGAATGATCTGTTTATTATCCTGATCCACTCGGAATGACTCTGTAATCTTTTGTAGAGCTTTATTGTAAGTGAAATCGTCGAGTGAATTGCTAGTTAAGTAGATCATTGTAGGTTCCGGTAACTTAATATAACAATTAGATATTGCCCAAGCGACAGCCATTTTCACATAATACCCCTCGTGTTCGATGTTATCTAATTGTTCTATAACCCGATCTATGTATTCTTCCTCGATATAGAAATTCAGCAACATCACGACACCAAATCTTATCTCATATTCTTTATCAGAGGATAAATAAGACTGTAAGAACGCCCATACTTGCTTCATGTTCGATTTAGTGAATTTTAACCCTACACAGAAGCTATCACATACAGACCAATTATCTATCTTCGGTACAAATGAATCAATATATGTCAAAATGTCTTCGATATCTGTTTTGATATAACCAATGACCATACCTTGTAACATGATTTCCTCGAAGTACTCACATTCAGGATGTTCTAGATAGGAACGCCAATCACCCTTAGCAATACTTTTGGCCAACTTCCGAAGCTCCGGAAGACGTACACCTAATATACTATTGATATTTGGAATAAGAGCAGAACTGAATTTTTGATAATCCTTGTCTACTAGCTCCAATAATTGTTCTCTGATCGTTATCTCCACTTGATATACTCCTTATCATTACTATATTTCATAACCATCTGTTTGCACATTGCCTTCTTCATAGTCATTCCACATGCCTGAATATCATCCTTGCCTAACCTTGTCATCGCTTATCAGATCAATAAATGCTGCAGATACGATGTCCTTCATATGCTGAGGATTCAATTCCATTTGTAATCCTACTTTACCAGCACTCACTAACATCTTATCTAAATGCGCTGCACTCTGATCAATAAACGTCGGGAATAACTTCTTCATACCTACAGGAGAACACCCGCCGCGGATATATCCTGTCCACTTTTGCAATTCCTTCATTGGTAACATTTCTATTTTCTTCTCCCCAGCTGCCTTTGCTGCCTTCTTCAAATCCAATTCTTCAGCTACCGGTATAACAAATACAAACAAATTCTGTTTACTATGTGTTACTAGCGTTTTGAATACAATTTCTGCTGGTTTATTGATTTTGTCTGCCACTGCCACACCATGAATTTGTCCATCTTCGTTGTCATACTCGTAGATTCCATACGTTATTTTATTCTTATCAAGAATTCTCATTGCATTTGTCTTACTCATATATACAAACCTTCATTTCTAATTGGGATTAAGGTTCAAACCCTTGTTGACTAATATATATCTGTTCTTCCGGGAAAACCTTTATTAATCGATTATATAACATCTTATACGCTGAAGGATGGTACCATTCTTCCAAACCTAGTTCCTTATACATCGCATCTATCTTTAAATTACGTGTCCGTTTGCCCCCGCTACCATCTCCCATGAAATAATCATCGATGCAAATACGATCGACGAGAGGTCTTAGCAATTCTGCAAACCCTTCGCTACTTGGTAACATTGGAGCTATCGTTGCTTGTGTTGGGACATTTGCCTCTTTTAACAATCGAAGAGTCTCTAACCTAGCTTGGATTGGAGGTGCATAGGGTGAGAAATATTTGCGAATATCCTCACGGTCTGTTTCAATGGTCATACTTACTCGAACTCGATCTTGAAGAAGCAATAATAAATCTATGTCTCTTCTTATAAGTGGACTCCGTGTCTGAACAAATAGAAATGTTGGTGGGTCTTCAACCATGACCTCTAGCAGTGAACGAGTCACCATTTCGTTATGTTCAATAGGCTGATAAGGATCTGTACTCGATGACATGAAGATGGATACGTCACCCTTAGTCTTAGCTCTCTTGAGCTCTTTACGGAATATTTCCGCTGCACCTTGTTTGATATCTACCCATGTCCCCCATTCCCCTTCACGAAACGTAGATACTGGCATTTGACGCACATAGCAGTATGAGCAACCAAACGTACAACCTGTGTATGGGTTCAAAGAATGACTATACCCCGAAAGAAAGCCTGTACCTTTATTTAGAAGGGTCTTGGGGGTCTTATAGAGATACTCTGTTTTCATCATTGACTCCGTTCTAGTCGTAACAGCCTGGTTTTCATATCTAACCCACCTCGATAACCTGTGAGTGATCCATTCTTTCCAATGACCCTATGACAAGGTACCGTTACTAAGACGGGATTGGCGCCAATAGCAGTACCGACCGCACGGACGGCAGCAGGCTTTAGGATCACATTTGCAATATCTGAATAAGACTTCGTCTGTCCATAGGGTATTTCGCAGAGTGCATTCCATACGGCCAGTTGAAACGGCGTACCCTGGAAATCAAAAGGCACAGTAAAACGTTGACGATTGCCTTCAAAATATTCGATGAGTTCTGTCACATAAGATTGCAGATTCACATCATCCTGAATCAATTCACTTGCTGGGAACTTTCGTCTCACCCAATCTTCCAGTTCTTCAAATGGTTTATCTTGCGAACCTACATAACATAAACCCGCATTTGTTGCAGCAACATATATATTCCAATCACCATGCGACAGTTGCGACCAATAAATAGTTTGCTTAGATTTCTGTATCACTCTGCTGCATCTCCTCTTTGTTTTCGTTTGATATTTAATTGACGATATTGTAGTGGCGTGAAGCCAATCATTTTTTTGAAAAGTGTTATGAAATAAGGACTATTATGCATACCGACACTAATCCCAACATCCACGATACCTAGGTCTGTCTGAGTTAATAGCTCCCTAGCCTTATTCATCCTAATGATCTGTATATATTCTACCGGTGTGATCTCTTTAATCCGTTTGAATGTTCGATGTAAATGGTACGGACTTCCGTGAGAAATCTCTGCGAGAATCTCAAGTGTTACAGGTTTCATGTAATTTCTATCAATATAATCTGTTACGGTAGCTATCCATTCAATATCGGGTAAACGTTGACCGGTGGGTTTACATCGTTTACACGGACGAAAATTTTCAGTTAAAGCTTGGTCCGCAGTTTGAAAAGTTCGGATATTTCCTCTTCTTGGAGGTCTAGATCTACAAGATGGTCGGCAAAATATTCCTGTCGTCTTCACAGCATAAAAAAACTGACTATCGTAGGACTTATCATTCATGATAATAGCTAGCCATTGTTGCTCCGATAACGAATCTATCTGAGAATTGACCTGATCCACTTGTGCCACCATTGATCTCACCTCCGCTTCATAATTATAACCATATTAAAGTCGGTAAGTACGCATTTGGGAACATAAGAGCAAGATAACGAAATTTATATTTAATCTTCTCCTGACTTGCATCAGAACGCCACTTGATCTATCGTTGACTTTATCCAATACCGTTCCGGAATCTATATAGCACTCTATCTTAAAGGAGTCGATGACTTGCAGTTATTATTTAAAGAAATAAGCGATAATCATGAAATTACTGTATATGATACTAACGAGTTGTATGGTGAGAAAGGTAATTTTCGAGTGCTTCAATTCTTAAATGAGGCCATACAAGGTGCTATGGATTTAGATCATCCAGAGCGCGTCATGTTTGAATATCCGAGAGCCATCATCCATCTTATGGACTTTAATGATTCCTCATTTAAAGACGTATTTCTCATTGGTCACGGAATTGGTACTATTGCGAGCTATTTCTCTGATAAACGATTTAAGGTAGCTGAGCTTGATAAGAAAGTTGTAGAGTTAAGTAAGCAATACTTTGGCTACAGCAAGGATAATGTGCTTATTGGGGATGGACGACATATCATGGAAAATGAAGAACCCGATACCTATGATTTCATTATATTAGATGCCTTCACCGAGAAGGGGACTCCCTCGCAGCTAATATCTAAGGAGTTTTTCCAATTAACATCAGACAAGCTTCATTCATACGGCTCTGTCATAATGAATTTGATTGGAAGATCGGATAATGACAATCTCATTAATGCAATCCATTCAACGCTACAAGAAAGCTATAACTATACCAAGACGTTCAGTCTGCCCGTAGAAGGAGTCCATGACATCCAAAATGTTATTATCATAGGCAGTCATCAACCTATTCATTATGAAGCACGTTATATGGCAGGTTTCAATGAGATCAACCTCAATGAGGGACATATTATTTGGGATAAAATATGAAAGAAGATCATATTTCAGCTACAGTACAAGCCATTGATTATATGAAGTGTCATCTTGATGAAGACATTACGTCTGAACAGTTGGCTATCCACGTTAATTATAGCCCTTTTCATTTCACTAGAATATTTAAGAGCGTGACGGGTATATCCCCCAGACGTTATCTATCTGCCTTACGTATGGAATCCGGGAAGAAGGAGTTACTCAAATCCCCTTCACTACTTGTTAAGGTGTTATTAGCTATTGGATTTCGAAGCGTTGGAACCTTTAACACTAAGTTTAAGGAAAATGTAGGTGTGACCCCAAAGAAATTTCGAAATCTTTCTGAAGCATTATCTGCTTATATGAGTCAGTATGAGAATCAAGAATTATTGCTGAGTGCAACTAACCTGAACTCTACGATTCAGAAGATTTGCTGTCATGTCGAGGCACCGGATTCTTTTAGTGGAATGATATTCGTAGGTCTATTTCCACGCCCTATTCCTGATCAAAGACCGATCGCTGGCACTGCACTTAATCGAAAGAATCGAACGTGTACCTTTACGAATGTTCCTGAAGGAACGTATTACGCACTAATCGCTGGAATTCCGTGGAGTCTCAATCCCAAAGATTACTTCTTACTTGAACATTGCTTACGAGGTATGTTCCCTTCCGCCATTCATGTGATGGACACAACAAATCTGGATATGACGATCCAATTAAGGGGCCCTCTACCTTTTGACCCACCCATTGTTGTGAACTTACCGCTTCTTTTGTTCGAACAGAAGAAAAATTAGCAATCTAGAAGAATTTCCCACCTATTACCTCCTATATAATACAAATTATTAACAATACATAGGAGGATAATGATATGCCTAAAATATGTGTCATCTCGATTTATGTGTCTAATATGGAACTCGCCAAACAATTTTATTGCGGAAAATTAGGATTTGAAGTATCACAGGAGTACGATGAGACTTTAGTAGAATTGGAACATGAAGGCATTCCAGTTATTCTACAACAAGTTGAACAATCTGCTCAAACAGACTATCCAAATCATTCACAAGTAGTTCTAGGTCTACAGACAGATAATCTGGTACATTCCATTGCTGAAATGACATCCAAAGGAATTGAAGTCATTTATGACACGCCTCAACCATGTCCACCTGGATACTACAGCGCTATTAAAGATCCTTTTGACAATGTCATTGAAATATTAGAGTTCAGTTAGAAACCAGAAGAAACAGCAATCTAGAAGAACTTCTCACCATTTTCCCCCTATATAATAAAAAAAGCTATATATAAGGCTATTTGGGGGATTAAGAAGTGCAAAGAATATGTCTCATTCCGATTTTCGTCTCAAATATGGAGCTGGCAATACAGTTTTATTGTGAGAAATTAGGATTGGAAGTATCAAGAGAGTACGAAGAATCAATTGTCAAATTGAAGCATGAAGATATCCCTATTGTTCTGTATGAGGTGGGTAAATTAAATCAAGTGAACTATCCAAAGCATTCCCAAACCGTTCTGGGTATTCAAACAGATAATCTGGTGGACGCGATTGCTGAATTGTCCGCCCAAGGAATAGAAATGATTTATGATACGCCTCAACCATGCTTTCCGGGATACTATAGTGCTTTTAAAGATCCTTTTGGTAATGTCATTGAAATATTAGAGTTCAGCTAGAAAAGAAATGATAATATGTAAATTTTAATTGAACCTAAAGAAGAAGACTAAGAACCCTATCGGGATCTTAGTCTTCTTGTCAATTATTCTTGGATGACACCACAGGCTATGCGATCCCCAGAATTACCTGATGGATCCGTTACATAATCGTCCGCTTTCTCATGGATTACAAGTGCTGATCCGCCGGGCTTCAGCAAAGAATTAGCTTCACCTTTTCTAAGTGTCACTGTTTGGCTCTCCAAATCAGCAATTACTGTTCCGTCAGCTTTCACTTCGATATTAAGAAGATCTCCTGCATGGAACCCTTTTGGATTATTAAATCCATGTTGCTTGAGATCAGGGTTCAAATGCGCACCAGCCGTTTTAAAGTCAGGTGGCTCACATTTCCCCATTTCATGAAAATGGATACCATGTGTCCCTGGTGTAAGACCCTTTGCTTCAATATGTAGCTGAACACGATCAGCTTTTTGAGTTATTTCAGCAGTCCCTATCTCTGACCCTTTGGTGTCAATGATTGAGGTCTTCACCTGTATCTCTTTAGAATTAGCAAATGCTTCTGGGATCACGAAAGCAACCACTAATAATAATATACTAAGCAATCCTAGACTAATAAACACAGCATTTTTCTTCATTACTTTATTCGTCCTCCTTTATCTGGTTGGGGTTTCCATTATTATGGTTACCTTATTCCAGCAAAAGAAAACGTGCATCACACATAATTATTAAAGTTAGACATTCGCTTCCCTAATTCTCTTGATCTGATTGACATGAGTCAATTCATGAATAGCAATGAAATGAGCCCACTGCGTTGCGTTCATCTCAAATCCGAAAGGATGTGGAAAGAGCAGATCGTTCGTATTTCGTTCGGCAAGCTTCACTATAAGTTCTTTCGTTACAGAACGGACCTCATCAAGTTTATTTATTGCTTCATCATAAGATATTGATCCGCTAGGTTTTGTAGGTACCGGTGCATCAATCTTCTGACCGATAATTCCACTACTCTTAAGAATCGCCATTACATCCGTGATCTTCTCATCCAAAGGTTCAGATGGCAATTCAGGTTCTGTCTGTAGAATCCTTTTCAATTGATACTGTATCATACCTTCTAATTTACCGAGATGTTCAACAACCTCAATAACATTCCATCCCTCAGGCTTCTCACGAAGTTCCCTTTCATTTGAACCAAATGAATCTAGTACCACCATCAATTGTTGTCGTACGTTATCCATATAAGGTACAATATCCTGAAATTTCACCATGACCATTCCTCCAATTTCATACGCTGTCTACATTAGTACACTACTATATCACTTATTGAACCATATATTAAAAATACAGAACTCTTCACTTCACAATAGAGGCTTCGATTTGCGAATTAATGCTTTTAAGTATAATCTCGTATTGAGGTGAATCCATACCCAGAATGCAGTTAAAGGTTCCTTTCTCCTTTTTATGATTATCGTAATTTGGTTTGGCAGTTGAAATGATTCAATTTGATTCACATTGAATTCAACCCCACACAAAAAACCTAGTCTTATTATGATCGATTCACCTCTCACGATGTGCGGCTCGTAAAGACAGGACTTATAAAAGGCTATGATTTGAAATAACATGTATACTCGTAATCGAAATCAGCCAAGCCAATGTTTTACTGAACAGCCCTATTAGGAAATGAAAAAGTGTAACGTCTAATAGTAGCATTATACTAGCAAACCAGACCAACACTTTAATGATGGAATCTCTGTGGTATGTATATGAAATTTCTTCATTTATTTCAGGAGCCTTAAACCAAACATACAAACTGTAGTACCATAATCTGATTTCAGAATTAGCTATTTTCCTATAAGGCAGGATAAGGACGTGGAATAATCATAGAGGCTATTAAGAACGAGACTCCTGTCATGATGTAAAAGAATAGAAAAGGCGCTGACGTTAATAGAGAAATAGTTAAGCTTAGAATAATAATATTTATTGAAATAATAGGCTATTAAATTAACACTAAGATTCTCCGTATGTATAAGATCACTAATTCACATATGATTTCCTTACCAATTAGCATGGTATTTCCTGAAAATATTCTATGTTAATCTTAAAAAGACAGCGCTTACATTATAGGCATCTAATTAGTACAAATTTATCTATCAAAGGAGAATTCAATGACTATGAACATGCGTAAATCTTTCCTTTCACTCGCAATTGTCACAGCCCTTCTACTCTCGGTATTCTCGTCGTTTGCTACTGCTGCTCCAAGTGATGAGCATCAAGTTAAGACAGCACCCAAGAAAAAGATCCAATCCTACGTAAACGACATGCAACCTGGATGGAACTTAGGGAATACACTTGACGCAACAGGTGATGATGAAACTTCCTGGGGCAACCCACGTGTAACCAAAGCGCTGATTAAGCAAATTGCATCTCAAGGCTACAAAAGTATTCGGATTCCGATCACTTGGGATAAACACATTGGTGAAGCACCCAACTATACCATTGACAAAGCCTACCTCGATCGTGTCGAAGAAGTCGTTGGCTGGGCTTTGGATGCAAAGCTTTATGTGATGATCAACCTCCATCATGACTCTTGGTTATGGGTAAGTAACATGGAAAAGCAGCATGATGATGTTGTGCAACGTTATAATGCAGTCTGGACCCAAATTGCTGAGCGCTTCAAGGATAAATCAGATAAGTTGATGTTCGAGAGTATTAATGAACCTCGCTTCACTGATGGAGGAAGCACGGATGAGACAAAGATGGAAGAAATGCTGCTAGAACTTAATACCTCCTTCCATACCATTGTCCGAAAATCTGGCGGGAATAATGCAGTTCGACCACTGGTCCTACCTTCATTAGAAACAACACCTTCCGAACCTAGAATGAATGCACTATACCAGACCATTTCAAAGCTCAATGATCCCAATTTAATCGCAACGGTCCATTACTATGGGTTCTGGCCATTTAGCGTGAACATTGCTGGTTACACAACGTTTGAAAAAGATACAAAGAATGATATTACGCAAACTTTCGACAATGTATACAATACATTTGTTGCAAAGGGTATTCCCGTCATCATTGGGGAGTTCGGCCTTCTCGGCTTCGATAAAGATACAGGCGTTATTGAGCAGGGCGAGAAGCTGAAGTTCTTCGAGTACCTAACCTATTATGCAAAAGAGAAAAAACTAACTACCATGCTGTGGGATAATGGCCAGCATTTAAATCGCACAACTCTTAAGTGGTCCGATTCCGAACTCTATAACTTCTTGATGTCAGGTTTAAAAGAACGATCTTCTACGCTTGAAAGAGACCTGATCTTTCTTAAACAAGGTTCTTTAATCAAAGATACGAAAGTGAATCTTAATTTAAACGGTAATAAACTAACTAGCATTAGTGCAAACGGTAAGTCTTTGTCCAAAGGAACAGATTACACCCTACAGGGCGAAGAGCTAACCCTTAAAGCCAACAAACTCACCAATCTTATGACTTCAAAAAAATTAGGGGAATCTGTCGTATTTACTGTCAAATTCAACAAAGGCGTTACGTGGAAGCTCAATGTCATCATGTCCGACACAGTTGAATTTAGCAACGCTAATGGTACAACCGAGTCCTTTACCATTCCAACGGCATTTAACGGTAATCAGCTTGCCACCATGGAAGCCGTATATCCGGATGGCAGCAATGCAGGTCCGCAAGACTGGACTTCATTCAAAGAATTTGGACACACATTCAGTCCTTCTTATGTCACTAAAGAAATCAAGCTACTTCCGAACTTCTTTAAAGATGTAAAAGACAGTAAAGTAACGTTGAAATTCCATTTCTGGAATGGAGATGTGATTTCGTATCAGATTACAAAGAATGGCACGAGTGTTGTTGGTGAAGCTTTGTAAGAGCGAATGATGTGATCAATAAAAGGCGTTCATATGAGATCCTTGTATAATTCCTCCCCCTATTTGGAAAACTACACCTTGTTGTCCAAACTAAAGGAGGTGTCTATATGAGCAACTCTAGAAGTAATCAACCTTCTAAAGCAGAAGTACAAACAACGAAATTAAACAAATTGCCTCTCCCAGGTAAATTTGACACGGAGTTCTCTGCAGAAGAAGCAGCCGAGGTGTTTGAAGAACATCCAAAGGCTGAGAATCGTGCACACAATCAAGAATAACGAATGCTCAACCTACGATGACCACCCCATGATCATTTAAAGCTGAGGCCCATTTTGTACTTGTTACATTGAACAATAATAGACCTTCTGAGAAATCAGAAGGTCTATTATTTATTTCAATCCCTTTCAATATTACCTCGTATACAAAGATAGTTAAAACACCTCAGTAATATTGTCCAAGATATTCATACATTTATTCATAGAATAAGATTGAGTTAGAAAAGTTACTTACAATCTATTTATATAGGGAGGCTCATCAATATGTTTTTAATTACACCGATGACTGAAGAAGGCATACGACCCCATGTGGGTAAAAGAGTCTGTGCTATGTTATGTGATGGATCTTATTATCATGGAACAATCACAGATATTAGAGATGGTCATTTAATCTTAAATGGTCAATCCAATCCAAAAGCAGCTATATGTAGTAGCAAAAAAATGAAATCCAACCTCAAAAAAGCAGCTCAATCTGCATCTATTTCCGCGTATTATCCTGGTTATAGATATGGATTTGGGGCTGGTGCAGGGCTAGCACTATCATTAGGTTTACTTGCACTGCTATTTCTAATCTAGGCAAAATCTAGTAATACAGTATCAAATCATACGCATTGTACCCTCCTACTCTTCTTTTCATCATGTACGCTCTAGTATAACGAGGTGATTAATATTACTCATAGCCCAAAATTTTCTGAGGGTGATATTCGAAAGTGGATCGGATACCCAGTATGTGCTGTTTTAAAGGATGGTAGTTATATTGTTGGTAAAGTCATTGACGTCAAAGATAATCATTTGATTATTGCAGGACTCGAAGGAGAAGGTAAACTTTCAAATCACCCTAATCAAAGAGATAAGGCAAAAGTATCTGGCATTCTAGACATGTTGTTCGGAGGTAAACCTCAAAGTCCTCAGCCGGCTGGTGGTACTGATACGTCAAGCCCAACAAGTAACGGTATTGGCAAAATCATACCTGGTATACGTGTAGGAATGAATGTTTTACAGTATATCTGGCCATTAATGGGTAAATTTTTTGTGTGACAGTCGATCATTATACACGTAGAAACCATACAGCTAGTATAAAAAGGGAGCTGTTATCAGGTTTTTTTCTGATTGCCTCTCCCTTTTCCACTTAATTTACAATAACATGATGATTGAATCATTAGATCGAAATAATCGAAAAAAATGATAACACTAAGCATGTGCTAAGACGGGTACACAGAATTTTAAGTTTTTATCCAAGACAAAGTTAGCCTTAATATAAAGCATATCTTCATTATCGTCCATCGGCTCATACTGTGCTTTCTCAGTGAATTGATCTGGTGTGAAATGAAAGCGAACACTCTCTGTTTGCTCAGTGGCAATACGATTAAGTAAATGATTTATATTAACATCGCCTTGACTAACTACATCATACAGATGAAGCGTATGACCTTCTTGTTGATAGACGATAATAGCCTCGTCCTCTTGCGAGTAATATAGTGATTCGGGAAATACTTTTATTGCATGAAACATAAATATTCCTTGGTTATTGCTAACACCAAATTGTTCTGAAACAGGTCTGCGGGACATCACCATTTGTTTGATAAATTCCAAGTCTTCATCATTCGAGCAATTCAGCTTCTGTACGGTGGAGTTCTCTATTCGAATGGGATTAAATTTAAGTCTGAATTGCGATTCACCAAAGGACTCAAAACCAAATTTCGGATAAAAATCAAGCGCAGTGCTATTAGCGAATAAGAAGAAGATATCACATTCTTGCTCATATATATCAAGAACATGCTTCATCAACGCTCTAGAAAGCCCTTTCCCCCTGAAATCAGAGTGAGTGATAACCGTTCCGATTTGAATCGCTTTCTTGTTCAACCCATTAATCACTACGTCCATTTTGCTGACTGAAACATTAGCAATGACTTCATGATCTCTAAGAAATGAATAGCAGAGATAACGATCATCCCAGAAACCCTTCTGGTACCAATCTTCAAAATTAATATCATATACTAATGTCGTTAGTTGATTAAAACGATCTCTGTAAGCATTATTATCTTTATAATCGTAAATCAGGTCTATTTCAACTTCTAAATTATCATTTTGAAACACGACTATTCCCCCTAATGTCTTTACATACAACTCCTAGTTTACCATTTGAAGTTGTCATACTTAAGGTAAATAACAGGTATAACTGAACTATAACAACCTACCTGCTTTTTGTTTTTTTGTAAAAAAAGAACTTGATCCTAAGATCAAGTTCTTTGTCAGGTATGCTCCTGCATGATATTCGATGTTTATTCTAAAAATCAAGACGAATTAAATAATAATCAACCATAAATATAACCCCAACAATGTGATAAACAATGTTGGAATGGTCAATATAATCCCTGTCTTAAAGTACACTCCCCATGGGATCTTTATCCCTTTGGTTGATAGAACATGGAGCCACAATAACGTGGCTAGCGAACCTATTGGAGTAATCTTCGGACCTAGATCAGATCCGATGACGTTAGCGTAGATCAAAGCTTCCCGAATAACTCCTGTTGTATTCGTAGCATCTATTGCCAGCGCATCGATCAATACCGTAGGTAAATTGTTCATCATTGATGAAATGATTGCAGCAATAAAACCCATCGACATTGTAGCTACGAATAGTCCTTGATCGGCTACCGCTTGAATCACATTGGCCAACAGATCAGTCAATCCAGCATTTCGTAGTCCATATACTACGACATACATTCCGATGGAGAAGAACACAATCGCCCATGGAGCCCCTTTAATCACCTCATTCGTAGGTACAGAGGGGCTTCTTCTCGCCATCAACATGAATAGGATTGCAATAATTCCAACAACAACGGATACAGGAATATGCAATAAACCACTTGCGAAATATCCAACGAATAGTAAGCCCAGAACGACCCATGATAGCTTGAACATTTTCTTATCTTTGATAGCATCAGCTGGATTTCTCAGCTGCGTAACATCGAACTTTCTCGGAATGCTTTTTCGGAAGAAGAAATAGAGCACCAAGATGCTAGCTACCAATGAAAAGAGTGTCGGTACGATCATGCGACCTGCGTATTCCATAAATGTGATACCAAAGAAATCTGCTGAAACAATATTAACTAAATTACTGACCACGAGTGGTAATGAGGTTGTATCAGCGATAAACCCACTTGCTATGATAAAAGGGAATACTTTTTTCTCATCAAAATTCAGTGCTCTAACCATCGCGAGTACAATCGGAGTCAATATTAATGCCGCTCCATCATTCGCGAAGAATGCAGCAACGATCGCTCCAAGTATGGTGACATACACAAACATCCGAATACCATTCCCCTGAGCAGCACGTGCCATATGTAATGCCGCCCATTCGAACAAACCAATTTTGTCCAAAATCAAAGAAATTAGAATAATTGCGACAAAAGCTAACGTAGCATTCCATACGATTAAGGTTACATCTAGAACATCGCTGAAACTTACAACCCCAACGAGTAATGCCAATACAGCCCCTCCGCATGCGGACCATCCAATAGATAAATTCCTAGGTTGCCAGATGACAAATACTAATGTTATTACAAATATGATGATTGCTAATATAACTGAAACCACTGTTTAAACCCCCATTATTTACTCACATACGATGTTAGTCTGTGTTTTGTTCAATTGAGATAATATTGTTTTTGAATCAGGCATTTGATCAAGAACAGCTTGGATGTATGACTTGTCTTCAATATGAAGTGAGTAATAAACCCATTGTCCTCGTTTATTCTCTTTCACAATACCTTGTGCTTTCAACTTTCTTAGATGCTGGCTAATTGCAGGTTGTGACATATCAAAGATTTCAACGAACTCACATACACACCATTCACGTTCTTTCAGGAGAGTTAGAATAGCCAGACGTGTTTTATCACCTAGAAGCTTCAAGTTATCAGCAATATTAGATAGTTCCTCCACAACCATTCCTCCTTCAACTTCAATTATATAAGTATATGCTTATATGATATCCCCTCAACTGTATTTATTCAAGAATTATATTATTACTTGCAAAGTGCAAATATACATTATAAACTAAGTGCTGAGGTGATACTAAATGGAAAATACACGAGCGTTGTTTCAAATCATGACCCGCCGTTTCGGGTTACTTAATAAAAATTGTTGTAGTGTCGGTGGTTGTGATATTTCACTTACCCAGAGTCACTTATTATATGAAATTGATGTTCAGCACAACCCTTCCATGCAACAGATTGCTGAAACACTAGGAACAGATATTACAACCTTTAGTCGGCAAGTACAGTCCCTTATTAAGATGAATTTGGTTCGAAAAATGCCAGATCCCACAGACCGAAGAATCTTTACTCTTTCCCTAACAGCCGAAGGAAAGATGATTGCTACTACAATTGATCAACAAATGAATGATTATCTAGAAGAAGTCTTTTCCTATATGACAGAATTTGAGAAGGAATCCGTACTTCGGTCAGTTGCAATATTGAATGAAGCTATGGGAAAATCAAGTCGGTGTTGCGCACCCGTTAAAGGATGACCTTCTTATTATATACTTGCATCTTACAACTACTATATTTCATCATCAATAGAACTCGGTATATAGAACATACCAATACTAGGAGTGTGTATCCATGAGTAAACCAACGAATGATCAAATCCGCCAGAATGTAAGAAGCCGATATCAACAAATCGCTGTCAATGAAGTAGCTGTGCATTCTTCAAGCGAATCAACCGGAAGTTGCTGCGAGACACCCACAGATTTCAAAGCTATTTCATCACAATTAGGATATTCCAATGATGAATTGTCCGCTGTTCCTGAAGGTGCAAATATGGGCTTGGGTTGTGGTAATCCGCAGGCTATTGCCGAGTTAATTGAGGGTGAAATTGTTCTAGACCTTGGGAGCGGCGGAGGGTTTGATTGCTTCCTAGCTTCTCACCAAGTTGGGGAACCTGGTCGCGTGATCGGTGTAGATATGACACCTGAAATGATTAGTAAAGCCCGGACTAATGCCATTAAAGGTAAATTCCATAATACAGAATTTCGTCTTGGAGAGATTGAGCATCTTCCTGTCGCAGATAACACGGTTAACGTCATTATTTCGAACTGCGTCATTAACCTCTCCCCAGATAAACAACAAGTATTTAATGAAGCCTACCGCGTACTTCAGCAAGGTGGTCGTCTTGCCATATCCGACATTGTCATGACTACGGAATTTCCACCAGATATTAAAAATGATATACATGATTTGTACTCTGGATGTATCTCCGGTGCTTCATCCATTGTTGATCTTACAGCGATGCTTAAACAAAGTGGATTTTCTAATATTTCAATCGAGCCTAAAGATGAGTCCAAATCATTTATAAAAAACTGGGTTACCGGAGTAAATATCGATAATTACATTACCTCTGCTGTAATTAAGGCTCTTAAATAATCATTCTCAATAAAAAGAAGTGTCCCAGCCATTTCAACAATGACATTTGGGACACTCTTTTTTTTCGAAAAATGTACTATCCTTCTAATTCCACATCTAACCTAATGATTTCAGATCGACTAGCAAGTCGAATCGGTGGTCCCCATGTGCCGAACCCTGATGATACGACGACATGCATACGTTGTTTAAGCATATAACCCCAGTCTAATTCAAATAATCTACGAGTAATCCAGTGATTAGGTGCAAATTGTCCACGATGTGTATGTCCACATAATAGAATATCCGCTCCCGCTTCAGCTGCTTGTTGAAAACCATAAGGCTGATGGTCCATCACAACGATTGGCCTCGATTGATCCAAGTGCTCAAGAAGCTTATTCATGCTTACACGCCCTTCTGGATCCATGCTTTCTGCCGACTTGTCTTTGCGTCCTGCAACAATAATATCAACATTTGCTAGAGTAACTGATTCGTCACGTAGTACTCGGATACCAATTAGACTCATCTCTTGAATGTATTGTTCAATGTTTCCACCATAATACTCATGATTACCTAATACAGCATATACGCCATGAGTTGCATGAAGCTGTTTCAGGCTATTCGCCATCGAATTCCGCATAAATGGCTCAATCGAGTCATCGATAATATCTCCTGGTAAAAGAATAAGGTCTGGTTCCATTTGATTAATCCCTTTGATGAGACGCTTTAGATGGCGATTCCCTACAATATTACCTAAGTGGATATCTGATGCGACGGCGATGGTTAGCTTCCGGTTACCACTAGCCTTTTTAGCGATCGGTACATGATAGGTTCGAAGGATCGGACTCCAAGCATTATACGATCCCCAAATAAAGAGAATAACTAACAATATTATCGTCGTCCAACCGACAACAGGAATATAATAGCCTTCTGTGTAACCTACTCTTTTTAAAATCCACGCTGAGATATCTGCGAACGGCAATAGAATAATCATAAATTCCATTAGGGCCAGATAATATGAACCTATTACTTTGAGTAGTCGACCTACGGGATTATGTTTACCCCATCGACCTATCAGATAAGAGAAGACTAGAATGGTGAATACGATAGTGAACCATATCGGTGACATTGATTCAGTATAATGTGCCTTGAACACGTAGATATTCCAGCCAATATAAGCATTTAAACCTAAGAAGATGATTACTATCATTACAACACTTAGAACCATTCGTAATACTCGTTTCATATCTGTTTATAGTCTCCTTTTAAGCTAATCTTAACTCTTATCTCCCAAGGTAAATAATATAGATTAATGCTAGTCTATTCAACTCTATCCAGTACACATTCGATTAATAGGCAAATTGCCAGACATTACATGGCGTGATATGCTAGCTACTTACATAACTAATTGTAATAGGAGGTATATCATTGAATACATTATTACTACTCGGAAGTATATTGATGTTTCTTGCTGTGGCCCTAGGAGCTTTTGGAGCACATGCATTAAAGAAGAAAATATCCGCCGATATGATGAAGGTCTATGAAACGGGTATACAATATCACATCGCTCACGCTCTTGGACTATTGATACTCGGTCTGCTAGCAGAGAGTTCATCCAACGCATCACTTATCGTGATGGCAGGATGGTTCCTATTCGCAGGGATAATATTGTTCTCAGGCAGCTTGTATGCTCTAAGTCTAAGTGGCATTCGTAAATTAGGTGCTATTACGCCACTTGGTGGTGTAGCATTCTTGATTGGTTGGGCGATGGTCTTCATAAGTTTAATCTAACAATAAGAAGAAATTAAAAAGGGATAAGGTCATCAGATGTATTCTGGTGACCTTATCCCTTTTTTATTTCAGTAACACATCTGGTCATTAATCATCATGTATAAATCTTTTTGTTATTTCGCCATATTTTATATATTCTGTTCTAACATGGTTTAAATAGCAATAAGTTCACTGTATATTAATCTAGAGATATAGCCCAATCGTCGAAATGCAACGTCAAAAACTTAATTTCCTGCTCATAATGCGATAAATGACCCTCATCAACCATTTTTGCAAAAGCTTCCTCCCCATTAGCTTTGCCTTGCGAAAGGGTTGCACATAAAGCTTGAAGTCGCTCAATAACCCACTGCTTTAGGTTATCCGGGACTTCCATAGCATAATTTTCGAAAAACAGAGCAATCCGACGACGCCGATTTCCAGCATGTAGATCGGGAATATAAGGCACCGTTGCCACATCGGATACATCTGGTTCGAAACTGGCAAGCGGAACGGTTGTGTACAGTGTATACGCGATATCCCAAATACGAGGGCCTGGACTTGCCATGTCAAAATCGATGAGCGCCTTTGGCTGCTGATCTCTAAAGACGATATTATACGGCGCCGCGTCGTTATGACAAACAACTTCATTTATTGCTGAATCTGGATAAGCGTTTTTTGGCATTGCTTCGGAAGAAAATCCTCGTGTTGCATCGTGAAATTGCCTCTGTAATTTCGCTATTTCTATAAGCGAAGCATCCGACCACATGTAAGGTGCTATATCCGGATAGTCATTTCCAGGAACCTCACCTGGGATATAAGTAAACACTTCACGCCCCTGTTCATCCATGCCGAGAAAACGTGGGGCATTGTAGAACCCGCTTTTTTCCAAATGAATCAAAAGATCATTTACATACGGATTGTTGTTAGCGCTTCGTCGTATGGTATCGCCTAATCGTACCACCTTGTTGACATTCCCACCAGGAAGCACTTCTTCTATTTCACTCATAATACATCGCTCCATGTATAAAGGTATTTTTCACAATCAATCGCCAGGATTATCTACTCCCCTTTAAATAGCGTCCGTTCGAGTAAACAAAAGATACCGGTTAGAAATAAAGTGTACATTTGATTAATATTTCTCCTTTTTCAACACTATACAATCGTATTACTGATAACTTTGAAGAAACCATTACCAAGTAACTTATGAATGGATTCTCTTGCTGTTTCGCTAAATAAATACCATTGGTTTTCAGTAGCATCATAAATTAAAACTTCTGGGTATCCCACTAAGGATTCCTCTGAGAAAGCTTTAACTAAAGAATACATATCAAAACGCTTTAGGCTATTACCTTTCTGGTCCAAGAAATCATATTGAGCATCTTTATAATAAGTTCCAGGAGTATCCATGAAATACATCCACGAATAGTTTGCAGGAGCTTCAACTTTACTGCCTAAGTTATCAACAAAAGTATTATAAAATGTTTCATTATACGCGTTGCTGTTACTTTGCTGTACTACGCCGCCCATCGTCATATGGTATTCTTGTTGTAATGATTTCACTTTCACACCATTTATGACTACCGCTTCACAATCAACAGTAACTGTGGAACTTCTATAATTGACCTTACAGCCAAATGTTTCTGAAAGAAAGCGAAGCGGAACCATAATGCGGTTATTATTTATATATGGTTTTACGTCAAGCAGAGACGTTTCACCGTTTTTCGTGATGGTGTTGCTACGTAGGTTTAATATTACTTTCATGTTTTTTTTGATTAGGGTAACTTCAGAATTCGACCAATTGACATTGGCACCTAAATTTTGACTGATAACACGCAAAGGCACCATTGTACGTGTGTTCCTAATTTCGGGTGCCACCTCGGATGGAATTACAACACCGTCAACCTTGATTTGAATGTTAGTCGCAGCTGCATGAGTAGGTAAAGAAGTAATTACTAGTAGAAAAATAAGAAAAATCCCTGAAAATATTCGTTTCATTTTAAATAACTCCTTTTTCTCGTATTTGTTGATTTTATCCATATTTAGAATAACATAGTTGTGATTATCCTGCCCGCTACTTTAAACCAAAACATACGTTTTTTCCTTTCTATGCAGATTGAAATCGATAAACTTTGTATGAATATGGGTGCTATTACTTCAGCAACTGTTGTCAGTGCAATCGCCACTCCCCCTTAGGGATTAAAGGGTTACAATAAAAAAATCCGCTTAACATAAGCAGATTAATGTAGGTATATTTTTGTCGCCTTGCAGCTTGATCAAGATACATGATAGGTCAACTAATCGCTTTTCCAATATCATAATCGGTTAAATCGATATCTAATTCCATTCCTAGTGCTAACTTAGCTAGCTGTAATCCGATATAAGGGCCCATCGTTAATCCAGAAGCCCCGAGTCCATTTCCCGCAAGAAGTCCTTCCCAATCTGGGATGGCACCTATGACTGGAAGAAAATCGGCGGTAAAAGGGCGAAAGCCCACCCTAACTTCCTGGAATGTGCTCTCTGCCAGATCAGGGGCGAATGTAAGACATTTGCTCAAAATCTCGTGCATTCCGCCAGGTGTGATCCTCGTATCGTACTCTTTAATATCATTTTCATGGGTCGCCCCTATCACGATTTTCTGCTGATCAAAAGCGAGCAGATATTGATCGGAAGGCGGCATAACGACCGGCCAGTTACCAGTATTTTGATTGGTGTCTGGAACTTGTAAGTGCATGATTTGCGCTTTCTGATAACTCACCTTAAAATCAATGCCTAAAGGTTGTAGCAACGTTCGCGCCCAAGCTCCTGCACAAACGATAACTTTGTCAGCCGAATAGCGATTTGCCCCAACCATCACGCCAGTTACATGGTTGGATTGAAATTCAAGCTTGGCATCCCCATATATAAGCTCAGCCCCGTTCCTCTGTGCAGATCGAAGTAAAGCATCACGCAGTGCCCGGCCATCGACACGGGCGGCTCCACTAATATGAATGGAAGCATATCCTTCCTCGAGCAGTGGGAAAAGCTCACGGGTCTTATGTTCATCAAGCCGGGTAATCTCACCGATTTCAGGTGCGTCTACTACACGCTTGTAGGCTCGCTCTTCCATTTTATCGATCTTCTCCGGATCCGTATGTATGCTGAGGGCACCGACCCTGGCATAACCGGTATCGGTCTCTCCTTCACTTTCAAGCTCTTCAATTAGCTCAGGGTAATACCGCGCTCCGGATTTCGCAAGCTGATACCAAGCCTTATTGCGCCGCTGCGACAGCCACGGACAAATAATGCCAGCTGCTGCATCCGTAGCCTGTCCTTCATCTTTCCGATCGATGATGAGTATATCTACTCCCTGCTTAGCTAATTGGTATGCAGTTGAAGCTCCAGCAATTCCCGCTCCAATGACAATTACCTTCATGATGATTTCACTCCTATCTGTAGTTGCTCTTCTCATTATAACGAGATCCCTATCAAATAGACAAAACCGCATTTGTTTCTAATGCTCTCTAAAAAACAACTTTTACACAAAAAATGGAAATTAGTTAAATGTATAGAGGGAATAAATGTTAAACTGAAAGTTGGGAGGGGTTATATATGTTTAAATCAATTCTAAGTGTTGGAATTCATTTCCTAGCAATGTTACTTATTGGTTACTATTTTATAGGGGGCAATTTAATAAAGGCTGTACAGTTTGCATCGTTTATGACAATTCTGCATGTTGTAATGCATTTAATCGATAGAATCTACAAGAGACGGACTAATAAGTTATGAGTGCTTAAAACATATTCTTAGTCTTCATATCATTCACCTATGTGAATAAATCGTTGGACTACTAAAGATTCTAATACGGCATCCTTTATATTTATCGCCTGAATCGATGATGTAATATCAAGAAGCTCACTTTTCTTCTTATTTTCAAAACAAACGCTAATATGATGTATGACTTGCTCATAATCATCCTGCATTTGAGGATTTAATACTTCCTTGCTTCCATCACTATAATAAATCACAAATTCTTCTCTTGGGTTCACGCCATATTCAGCATCAAACATGATTGACCCTTGTTCACAAATAATCTCAAAACCTATATAAAATGGAGAACCCTTAGGCAAATTTGTGTAACTCTAAAGCACAGATGTGTAATATATCATTTATCATCATATTTACTTATAAATATCTTTGCTACTTCACCTACTGTAATCGGAAGTTGCATCCAGACATAAGCATGAACGGCGTTTTCAACACGCTCAATTTCATATGTATTTAATAGACTAGCGAATGTATCTATACTTCTTCTAATTTTCTCATTCTCCCACTCTTCTTTGCTAGGAAGAAATAAAATAGGACATTGAACCTTCTTGTAATATTGCTCAAACTTCACATCCCAATATTTTTGAATGTAATCTGTTCTAACACGGTTTAAATAGCAATAAGTAAAGCTACCAGTGGTCATCTGTTGTAAATTGTTGTCAAAGAAGGCTGCGAAATATTCATTCCATATTCCTTGTTGTGCTAATTTAGCCCGTTCTTCCTCTATGTACTCTTCTTTAGTATTAAATACACGTTCATTTCTTTCAGTTAATTGAACCTTCAGAACTTCTTTTCTATGTACAATCTCTTCCTCTGTACCGTTAAACAACCCGTATTCTCCAAACTCATTATATAAAGCCCCTTCACATATAAGGGATCGAACGAGTGATGGATGTGTCGCAGCTATACTAAGACCAACTTCAGCCCCCATTGAACTACCTATGATATGACAGTACTCTATGTTTAAGTGCTGCAACAGTAATATAATATCATTCGCCATATCATCAATGTGATATCCTGTTAAGGGCTTGTCTGATTTGCCATGTCCTCGAAAGTCAGGAGCAATAATACTGTATTCCTTTTCAAACTGCGGTATGATGCCTTCCCACATGTTCAAATTACCGCCACTAAAGTGAAGCAATACAACAACTGGATTATCATCTAATGAATGCCTTACATTAATCCCTACATCTCCTAGATTGATCATTTCCTCTACCATTTCTTTGCCTCCAATGTAATTGGTACTTTCTCTATTCTTGTAAGTGATCGCCTGCACCTAGGTTGCCATACGTTCCCTATAATCTTCACCTCCGCTTCAACTAGTCTTCAAATTGCAAGGTAAAGATGATCGCCCATTCAAGCCTGCTTAACGACTCCTGCGATAAATCCGCAGTCTGAATTTGATTGGTGCTCGTTGCTTGCATTCCCCATACGTAAACAGATTTTTCAGCGATAAATGTACGCGGCTCATGATTATAGATCAAACTCCATGCGGTCAACTTTTTATCCCATGGATTGGTAAAGGCAACAAGGCTAGAACCAGAGTCATTTATTGTAGCGACTTTAATCTTGTTGACATTGTCCTGACCCTCAATAGATTATGTATCCATTGATATAATAACTTCTACTTCGTTATTTTCCCGATCATCCGAACTAAAGAACAAGTCAAAGATAGAGCCAGATGAAGATACTTTCTTGCCATTGTTCCATATATCTCTAATAATATTACAATGCAGACTATTAATCTCATATCAGTCCTCCTTTTAGAATATTCAACCTTAGTACAACTTCCCGTTAGCTTAATAGGCCAATCTTTTTGTAAATGTAACTCTGTGGTAATCTTTCTGAAAGAAATCATTTTCATAGTTAATCAAGTTGAAGCCTATATTACGATAAAAAGTTAGGGTATCTTCATTCCCCACATGACCTAATGTATATAGAATAATCTTCTTCTCGTTAAGCTTTTTTACTTCGTTACAAATCATGTTGATTAAAGCCTTACCAATACCTTGTCGTTGACAGTTGATTTTCACTGCTACACCCACTATCTCATAAAGGTTTTCTTCGCTATTGAAGATATATCCAGCATGACCTACAATAGTATCACTCTCGTTATAGGCTACATAAAACCGACTTTTGTTGTTTTCAACTGAGGACCTAAGCAAGCTACTCCATCGTATTGGATATTGTTTAATAATGAAGTTCGGAAATTGGAGTGGATGTTCCTTCATTATATCTACAACTTCCTTTTGGTCATGGCGTTCAATTAAACGGATATTCACACTTTTAAACCACCTTAGCAAGTTACCATATTTTACTCCAATTAGTTCTTTTATGCTTGATCCCTAGATAATCAGCTTAACTTTCCCGTCTGATAGTAAGGGTAATCCATTTTTATTTGGATTTTTTGTACGACTTCGATATTAGTTAAGTATTCAATTATAAATAGACCCAGATCAATGGAGGAAGAGACACCCCCACCAGTAAATATAGTTCCATCCTTTACGATTCTAGTATTAACTACTTCAGAGCAGTAGGGTTCTAACAATTCATACGCCGATGGATTTGTTGTAGCTCTTTTACCAATCAAAAATCCAGATGCCCCTAACAGTAGGGCTCCTGTGCATACGGAAACTTTATATTTAACATCCTTAGCCGTCTGTAACCATAACAAAAAATCCTCATCATATCGTAATTGTCTTGTAGTCAACCCACCTGGGACAAATATCAAATCATATTGGGACAGATCCACGCAAACCTTTTTTATTTTAATTGTCATCCCACGATCATCGTTAATCTCCTCTTTTATGCCACAAAAATCCCATGATACATTCTCTACAGCATTTAAAATTCCAAGCCAAGTTATAGCTTCAGTAAAGCCTGTTAAGTCAAGTGTTGTCATTCCATCAAATAATATAAAAGCCATCTTCATAACCTGAACACCTGCTTTCTGTATTTAATAAAACAAAAAAGCACTTGATCATAGATCAAATACTTTGCCCAGGCGAACGGCTTTTAATCTGTGTGCTCCCTCATGGGTTTCCATGTTTACGCCAGTTACACACAGTATTGCGTTACATATAATCATACATAAAAATTCCAATATTTTCAATATATGTTCAATAAGCTATTTTTATTTCAGGTAATATTGTTCTCAGTTCAATGAAGTCATCTATGACCCAATCAGCCTTATCGAGTTCATCTTCTTGTGCAAAATCAAAATTACAACCAATTGCAATTAAACCATTATCTTTAGCTGCATTTATATCAGATAGACGGTCTCCTACTACTGCTGCATTCGTAATACCATATTTTTTTATAATACTCTGAACTAAGTCTGATTTATTCAGTGATTCAATCTGTTGAATACTAAATGTTTCAATAATCCAATGATCCAAGTTATAATAACTCACAATTGCATTTAAATATTCTGTCAAACCATTACTTGCTATGTAAATCGAACAATTATTCTCTATTAAATAACTGAAAACTTCCATTACATTAGGATATAAAGCACCTTTCCCAGTTCGTATGTTTGCAACTAATCTCTCTAGAAAATAAGCATCCGTTTGTTCCCTCACTTCGATGGAATGATTAGGTAACAAAGCCTCCCATACTTTTGGTAGAGGTACACCCATAATTTCACGGTATTTATCAATAGGCGTTACTGTATCCCATTTATTTAGTGATCGTAAATGGTTAAACGTATCATCAAGTGATAATTCTAATATTTTATCCGTTTGAAATAGCGTTCCATCCATATCAAATATCAGTGATTGTAACATTGCTTTCTCTCCCTTTTGAGCATTGCTGAATAACCTATTCAACTAAACTTACTATAACATTTCTTATGAGTTCATTATAGAACCGATACCATCCATGTAATCCAATAAGCAGCTGGCACCAGTAATACCTGTGCAAACAATCGAACACCACATTATTTCGACTGTATTTTAACGATACTTTTCATCCCTTATATTAATATGTTAAAGCTAAATAACCTTTTGATATAGAGAAATTATTCTGTTATTATTTCCTGTTTTCGATCCTCATTGCGAAGTAATGACCTTTAGTTGAAAAAAAGGACTGCCGATGATGTTGGCAGCCTGTTCTCATAGCTCTATAGTTCTCCGTTCACTTTGCGGTTCATTACTTAACTCTCGGTATCAAAAATGCTTTATCTGTTTTCTCAAAACCAATACGTGGGTAATAATCCATTGCAGTTGGTGCGGAAAGTAATAATAAGGAGACCTCATCTCCTAAGTGTTCCCGTAACCGTTCCACAAGATCTGTTCCAATACCCATCTTCTGATATTCCTTACATACTGCTAGATCTGATAAATAACAACAATATGAGAAATCAGTAATACCTCTCGCAATGCCTATCAATCTTTCCCAATCCCAAGCAGAAATGTTAACATCGGCGTTATCAATCATTCTTTGAATACGATCAAGGTCATCAGCAGGACGTTTAATTCCAGAACTTTTAAATACGTCAGATACGTCTGCCGAACGAAGCGGACGATTAACTTTGTAATCAATTGCCATATGTACACCTCTTATTCGACTTCGTTTATACAATAATATACATAAATCAGGACGAACAAAAGGGCCAATAATGGATATTTTTATCAGTCCATCTATGAATCGAAATACGAATGTATATGAAGTGGAATTAAAAAAAGATGAGTAACACAGCGCGTAGTAAATATGCTGTATTACTCATCTAATCTATCTAATCTGCATCATACACGCGACCATACATCTTTACCGTAACGACCTTCTTTTTGAAGTTGATTCAACCACTCTTTGGCGTCTTCTTCACTTGTTCCTTGATCTTGCTGATACGCTTCTACTAATGTTTGCTCTACATCTGGAGCCATTTTACTACCGTCCCCGCATACGTACAACATGCCTCCACCTTTCAACAAACTTATCATTTCAGTTGAATCCTGCTTCAGTAAGTGTTGCACATAGGTCTTGGATGTTCCTTCCTTGCGTGAGAAGGCAGTATGAAGTGTGACCACACCTTCTTTTTCAAATTGTTCAAGTTCTTCGCGGTAGATGAAGTCGGTATCATTCCTACAGCCGAAATAGAGATGTGCCTCGCCTATTGTTTGTCCTTCATCCTTCAAAGACTTACGAGTCTGAAGGAAACCGCGGAATGGAGCTACACCTGTTCCCGGACCTACCATTATGATCGGTGTTTGCGGATCTTCAGGAAGTTCAAATCCAGAATCAGGTGTACGTACGAACATAATAATGTCATCCCCAGGCGTACGTGCAGCTAAGTAATTAGATGCAACTCCACGGTATTCACCTAGACCACTCCAAGCGGGCCCCGTTACGACACCTACAGTAACTGAAGCAAGTTCAGGGTTAACTTGTGGAGAGCTAGATATCGAATAATATCTAGGTTTAAGTGGTGGCAACAGCTCTAGGAATCGCTCAAATGGCATTTCACATGCTTCATATTTCTCAAGGAGATCAATCATGGTGATACGTTTCATTAATACTTCTTCCTTATAAGTTCCTTCTTCTAACAAAGCTTCCAATTCACGTTTATGTGGTGGACAACTGGTGTATGAAGCAAGTTCTCGTAATTGCGCTCTAGACGCTGGTTCCTGTACCTCAACACTGTGACTCAATAGCTCATATAGACTAACTGGACGATCAAGCGGAAGATGTGCAGCGCTACGTCCGCTTGCTGATAAGATCACTTGATCACTGCGACTCAATCCGAATCGTTGCAAGATTCGATTAACATTTACAGTACCATTACTAGGTAACACGCCAAGATGATCCCCTTCTTGATACGTAACCCCTTCTGGTAATGTTATTTCGATATGTCGTGTATGTCGGTCGCTGTCTGTTGATTGAAGCTCACGATTCTCTATAACAGTAGCGTGAACAGCATCGTAGGTTTGGGCTAGCGGAGCACCTGCAATTCCACTTACGAACTGAACATTAAGCGAATTGCGTTCCGTCTCAACTTTGTGGTCGAATTTCAAATCAAATGCTTTCATCAGATCAGTCCACATGCGTCCTCGCCATTCTTCAATATTTAATTCGAAGTCACCACTAGCATCACCTTCACCCCGTTCAGAGAACCTTGTGGCCCCTTTGAGAGAAAGTTGTTCATCAATATATCTTGGCACATCCTGATACGTACTAGCCCAAGTGCGATCTCCACACCCAAATACGGCATAATTCACACCTTGAAAAGTACCTTCTTCTACCTCCTTTAACCATTGGACGAATTCTCGCGCATTGCTTGCAGGTTTACCATTATAAGAAGCGGCGATGATTAATACCGCACCTTCTGTTGGTAATTTACCTATTCGAGAGTTAAGGGAAGCAACCTCACATCTCACACCGTACAGTCTCACAATATCTGCTAATTCGCGTGCAATGCTTTCGGCTGTACCTAGATTTGATCCATACAGCACTAATAGCGGTTGATCATTAACCCCTATAATCGAGGCAGTTTGTCCTTGATCCTTTTTCACATCAGCTGTAGAGACATCTGACTTGGATGTATTGTTTAAAGTAGTCTCAGCCTTAACCTGCTCACGAGGGCGAACCTGAATTTCAAAATGATCAGGTTTCAGCGTCAATGTTTCCTTCACTTTGAGATTATAGTTCGAGTAATCTATGAATTCAAAATGCTTCAGAAGCATGCCTAGTACTAATATCGCTTCATGTAACGCGAACTGTTGGCCAATACATGCCCGTTGACCGTTACCGAACGGTTTATAAGCATTAATCGGTACCTTACTTTGATCTTCAAATCGCTCTGGACGGAACTCTTCCACGTCTTCCCCCCAGGCAGTTGTATCACGATGGAGCTTAGGGATAAGTACATTAACACTATCCCCTTTCTTCAAAGGATATTTACCTCCCAGGAGCGTGTCCTCCTTCGCATAGAGAGAAAATGCTGGAGCTGTTGGCCATAAGCGTAATGATTCACTCAGAATCATACGAATGTACTTCAGATCAAGTACCTGTTTATACGTAGGCGTTGAATCTGTTAGAACGCTGTCTACTTCTGCATAAGCTTTTTTCAACTTGTCTGGATTCTTCAAAAGATAGTATATAGCAAAAGAAAGTAACCCACTTGTCGTCTCATGACCGGCAATTAAGAACGTGATCATTTGGTAACGAATATTCTCGTCATCTAATCCTTCACCCGTCTCGGGATCTTTACTCGTTAACATACGAGATAGGAGATCTTCTGTTTCTTCATCACCACTAGATTTACGTTCAGCAATAATCTTGTCTACTAAGGAGAATAATGTATCTTTATCCTTTTTGAACTGGCGTTTCGTCATGATCATCAATTTATCTTGAATCTCAAAACGTGTAAGTTGTGCCATCGCTTCATCCAGAGCTCGGACCATACTCACAATAAATGGATGAGGCTCATCACGATAGAAGCTATTAAATCGATAATTGAATCCGCATAAACCAATGGTATCTAGCGTAAGACGGGTCATATCTTCAGGAACATTAACATGCTCATCTGGATTAAGACGCATCCATTTCTGAACAAGTTGTACGGCTATATCTACCATCATACCGTGGTAACCTTGCATCGCTCTCTGACTGAAGCTCGGTATCAGAATATTATGTGCCTTGTGCCAATTGGGTTCATTTGTCTCACTCGTGAATAATCCATCACCAGTGAAAGCTTGAACTTTCTGCAATGGAGCCCATACGCGTTTATCAAATCTAGATTCATCGCATACCTCAGCCACTAATTCCTCACTTGAAATATAGACATTACTATTCCCACCAGGTAATACGTTCCTAAAAATAGGACCAAGTTCATATGAAAGCTTCGTTAGTGATTGAATGGGCTCATCTATATTAATTAAGGGGAGATTACCTAGTGGACCGTATGTTTTCGGTTGGGGTATTTCGTATTCCTTGTTATTATCCAAATCGTTGTCCTCCCATTCTTTATATCATTGATATCTTAGGATTAGCCTATGAGAATAAGACTATGCACAATTACTAACGTACACAGCGTTCAATTATGAATAGCATTTTATAGAAACAACGCAATTTAACTCAGACTGCCGTATAACCGCCATCCACAAGTAAACTTGTCCCCGTAATGAAAGATGCATCGTCGCTAGCAAGGAACAACACCGCTTTGGCAACCTCTTCTGGTTGACCCAGACGCCCCATTGGATGGAGTCCAACAAGATGCTCCGTAACGGCTTCAGTTCTACCTTTAATCAGCGGAGTATCAATGTATCCAGGACACACCGCATTAACACGAATTCCTTGAGAAGCGTAGTCGGCACTCAGAGACTGTGTCAATAACTTAACGCCACCTTTAGCAGAAGCATAGGCCGTAACTCCCGCTTTACCTACATGACTATGAATAGAACCACAGTTCACAATAGCTCCTCCGGTACCTTGAGCAATCATTTGTGTAATGGCATATTTACAGCTTAGGAATACGCCGGTCAAGTTAATATCAATCGTTCTTTTCCAATTCTCAAATAGCAACTGATCCGCAGGTCCATCTTGGGCAATACCTGCATTTGCATATAATATATCTAATTTCCCAAACTTCTGTACTGTTTGATCAACCATTCGGATGATCTCTTGCTCATTCGTTACGTCTGTCTTGATAAATAGCGTATCAAACCCTTGACTATTCAGCTCATCCGACACGGTTTGTCCGCGATCTGAGAAGTCAGCTATGACCACTTTAGCACCTTCTGCTGCAAATAAACGCACTGTAGCTTCACCAATACCACTTGCTCCACCTGTTACAATGGCTACTTTGGATTCGAATTTCATGATATAACGCTCCTTTGGTATCTATAATATTATTTTCTATAGCATGCTCTATTTAATTAACCATTACTTTATCGTTCCTTATTTCTATGGTATCATCGTGGTTGATTAATAAAAATTTAAACATTCTTAACTTTACTTAATAAATATTAAAACAAAGGATTGATCTTGTTCATGCATATCGAGAAGCTTGAGTATTTGGTGGAAGTCGCTAAGACTGGTTCTATTACGCAAGCTGCACACAATTTAAATGTGACCATATCAGCGCTAAGCCAATCCATTACTAGTCTTGAAAAGGAATGGGGCGTACATATACTCAAACGTTCCAGGAGTGGCGCAATCCCAACTGCCGAGGGTAAAGTAATTATTAAGAAAGCGTACGAACTGCTAGACAAGTACGAGGAATTAAAAGAAGTTGCGATGGGTTACTCTAATACGATTAAAGGTCAATTACGGTTAGCTACGATTCCCGGTCCTATGTTTTTTTTAGAAAAAGTCGTCATGGATTTCAAGCATCAATACCCGGATGTGAAGTTGGAGATTGTAGAGCAAGGATCCCAAGATATTATCAACGATATACTAAATGACAAAAGTGACTTAGGATTTATCATTTTATTTAGGGATCGCCTGATCGAACATACAGGGCTCTCCTTCGAACGACTACTTAAGGTGAAGATGGTTGCAGCAACCAGTATGAATTCTTCATTAGCATTTAACAAATCCATTACACCAGAAGAATTAAGACAACAAACCGTGGTCTTATACAATGACGATTATGTTAAATGGTTCATGGATGATTTTCAAAAGAAACATGGTTCTGTCGATGTGATCTATACAACAAATAACCGTGAGTTGATTAGTAGAGCATGTATTCATTATTCTGCCGTAACCGTCGGCCTAAATTACTCCTTTATGACAGAGCCATTATTCGGTTCCACAGAATCGGTTATTCTTGATTTCGATATGCCTGAACCAAGCCCTGTATATCTAGGCATCATTCAGCGAAAAGATACACACCCTCATAATATCTCTAAGCATTTTCTTGAACGGTTAAAGCATGATATATCTAAAATTAAATAAATAAAAAAATGGAGTGTACGTTGAATACAACGCATCACTCCATTTTTTCCAGTGTTAACATATGCTATTTATTACTTGTTATCATCTTTTTGAACTACGCGTACTGGACGAACTACCGCATTATCACGTTTCATCGGTTTTACACTATTAATCGGATTATCAAAGTCTATTTTTTCAGGTGTAACATCTTCTACAGATTTCTGATTCTTATCCGTAGCATATCTTTTAACACGATCAGCTCCACCATTATGTTTCCCTTTGTTCCATACCGTACCTTTACTCATCTTAACACTCCATTTCTAGACTTCTAATTAATTATACTAGTTCATTCCACCAAGGAATCATTTCATACACACATAATCCATCGTACTCTCCGACTATGTTCATATCTTTCATTTCTTCAGCCGTATAGCCGTTTACCTTCAGAGCTAATTCAACATGGTAAATTTTCTTTGATAAGTTAGATACAAATACAAAACAGTCTTCGTAGCTTTGAGCATCCACTACGAGTAAGTTAGCTGGGATCCCAGTGAGTACAACAACTGCATTTAGGGCCAGTTCTTCTGTCAAGATGATATTCCCCTTTTATGCCTATTTATATTTAACTACCTCAATTAATATCTACAGACGCACTATCAGAATTCTATACGAATATTGCATTTCAAACAAGGTTTTTATCTAGTTCTTCACAATTTCATTTGTTTAAGCATTATTTAGATATGTTATGTGTATTTAATGCATCCCAGATTTTCTTAAAAATTCCGCTATCTATTGTAAAATACACATCTGCACTTCCATAACGAATGTACCCATCTTTCAGAAGCACCATACTTACCTTAGAACCATCATTCAATTGAATAATCATTTGTCTGTAATTCTCATCATTTCTGAAATCACCAAGCTTCTCTTCAACACTTTCGCGTGAATACGGGATGGCATGATTCAGTGCTTCAGCAAAGTCCTTTAACAAATCCATATCTTCGATAGGGAAAAATCGTTCAACACTATAGTCCCAATCACTATGAATTCTGTATTTAGCATTGTGAATATTTCCATTTATATTTAATTTACCGAACATATCTTCACCAGAAGCAATAGTTATTCCATTGAGGCATTCATAGTATTCTGAAAATACTTCACCACCAATTTCCGTGTACGACATGATTCGAAAATCCTTATCATAACCTTTCACAGCATACACATCAGTTTCTCCAATATTTGAAGTGAACTCCGTAGCATATTTATCTTGCTTGCTCCACTCGTCAATACCACCTTTTGTGGTTCCGAGCTTCACACCCAACATATTTCTAGCCATTGTAGGATCCATTTCTGTCGCTGTTTGCGTGTAAATTTTACCGTTGTATACAATAAGACCAACCATATCGACTTTTATATTCCCAGAAACCTCTGGTAGTACGAATGCTGGTATTGTGATTCCTTCATCCTTAACTACAATGGAAGTATTACCGTTTGAAGATGTTGGAATCTGTTCCTTTTGTAAGTAATCCTTATACACACCATAGCCACCAAACACTATAATTATGCTCGCTACAAGCATGAGGGCTTTTGACCAATTACGTGTCTTGTGCGGCATTTCTAATTTGGCTTTCTGAACCCCCATCTTACTTCTTTCATGAAGTTCATTTGGAATTTCGATCTTATCCATTTCCTGCTTTATATTATTGCTCATAAAAGGTATCTCCTTTCCATTCTTTTCTGAGTTTTTTCAAAGCTCGATATAATACCGTTTTTGCAGTTCCCAATGGAATATCTAGCGTCTCTGCAACCTCTTTAATGGTAACGTCATGATAAAACCTTAAGATCACAACACTTTTTTCATCTTCATCTAACATTTCAATCAGCTCTTGAACCGTCACTTCCAAATCAATGTCTTCATTAGTATCTTCCGAAATCAGCTCCATCAAGACGGGTTTCATTTGAACAACATTCTTTCGTTTTCGGAGCAAATCGATTGAACAGCTTATCGCAATCCTCAATAACCATGTCTTAAAGTACTTTATTTCTTTTAAATTTTTGACTGATTTGAATGACCGGTAGGCTGTTTCTTGAACCACGTCGAGCGCATCATTTTGATTTTTGACATACATAAATGCCGTTCTATAAATATCACTTTCATATTCCTGAAATAATGCTAAGAATGCCTTATCATCGCCTTTTCTAGCCTTCTCAATTAATCGTATGATGTTACCCGCCTCCTTTAGTTGTTCACTGTATATCTATTAGACGTTCAAGATTATGTATTTGGCTTTACTTATTAATTATTGGCTTATATTAAATCTGAATATTGATTGTAGATGGAAAGAAAACCGCCTTCTAGAGAAGGCGGTAAATTGCAATACTGTATCCGTTAAACCGCAACTGAACATCATAGTCGATAATCAATCATCTTCTCGATCCATTACTCCTAAAGTTCTCACCACATACCGAACGTGTAACTTCTATTTTTGTGTAGTGTGTCTCTTCTCCTTGTTCATTCTGATATCCTCCTGTTCCCATAACGTTTACACATAATGAATCAATCTTCGTTCGATCGCCTTTGTGGTTCACATAATAATATTGGTCAATAACCGAGCCATAGTCATACATGGAAGTAGATGTGCGATACATACCACTCTTGTCCACGGGAATCACGTCATATTTCCCTTCTCTTTGAAGCTGTGGAGAATTCTTTACGTTGTAAATAACCTGGATTACTCCCTCATAATCGTCAGGTATCAAATAGAGATCATATGTGCCTCTATTGTATTCTGATGAACAGCCAACCACGACGATCATTATGATCAGCAGAAACATTTGTTTCATCGTTGACACTTCTTTCTTAATTTGGTTGTAATAAACGAGAAATTCGGATGCTTTATTAACATTTTTCATACTTTTATATAACGGAATAAGGTCAATGAATGTTGCAAATACCTACGCCACGTAATATCGCATCCCCGTTCATGGTTTTGGCATTTCAGCATATCCAATATACAAACAAATGAGTAAGACAAAGTGCCTTACCTCTTTGTCTTACTCATTTGTTTACTAGCTTTAGACTGAAGAATTGCTCATGAACTGAACGACTCCAATTACCACTAAAAAGACTACAAAAACAATTATAAAGCCTATTACAAACCTTAAACCACTAGAAAATTTCGACTTTTGTTGGAGCTGACCCTCAACTTTTGCCAAGCGCTCCTTTAGTTCTTGTAATTCTTTATCGCTATTCATTGAATCACCTCCTGAATATTAAAAAAGATGAGAATAACAAAGAGCTAATAGCCTTTTGTCATTCTCATCCTCGTACTCATCTGATATATTATTCTGCTGGCGGTGTGAATGAACGAGAAGCGAATTCTGCATCTAACATGTAGAATGCGTTACTGTCTTTTTCAATACGTTTCAGCTTCTGAATGATGTTATCGAATAGAGATTCTTCTTCAACCTGTTCATCAATGAACCATTTCAAGAAGTATATTGTTGCATGTTCACGTTCGTCCGTTGCTAAGTCAGCAAGCGCATAGAATTTCTTAGTGTTCTGCTGCTCATGTGCATAACCATGTTCGAATACATCCAACATAGAAGCATACTCATTCTTAGGTTCTGGTAAAGCTTCTAGCGTCGCACGTTGTCGACGGTCGTTAAGGAACTTGTATATTTTCATTGCATGAAACCGTTCTTCTTCAGCTTGAACCGTGAAGAAATTTGCAAATCCATCAAGACTTTCACCCGAGCAATATGCAGCCATAGCTAAGTAGACATGAGCAGAATAAAATTCAAAATTCATCTGTGTATTTAGAGCTTTCGCTAATCCATCATTCATTGAACAAGTCACCTCAGCTTCTTATAATTTGTGATCATGGGAAAAAGTAATATCATCATGCCTTTGCATCAGTACCATCTATACTGAAGGAAAAGATCACCATGTCCTATCCATCGTAACATGGTATCTATTTCATCGGCAAGTATTCATTCATGGCCAATCTGAGTCCCCTTTATTATAAACCGCTCTTTATAAATAAATTCTATTTCAGCTGATGTCTCAGACCTTTCTTAGACCAACATCATTCCTAAATAAGAACCTTGATCCATGATAGACCTCTACCTCCGTCATTTACTTGCTAAAAAAGGTTTCCATCCTTTGTAGAAATGCTTTCGCTGCTTGGCTTAAATATTTATCATTACGATAAAACATTTCTAACTTTCTTGTAGGAGATTGACGGATCGGGATTGCGCGAATTCCGAGTGATTGGAAACTTTCAATCAATTGGCTGGGTTGAATCGTAGCTCCAATGCCTTCTTTTACAAGTTGAAACAGTGACGCAACGGATCCTGTCTCCATACGTGTATCGATAGAAATGCCTTGATTAGTACACCAAATATCAATCAAATCACGTCCATAGAATCCTTTAGGATACATCACTAATGGCAGATGTGCTAAATCCTCCGATATAACAATATCTTTGCCTGCCAAATCATGTTCTTCATTTACATAAAGACTATACGACTCTGTATAAAAAGGTATCCGATCTAATCGATGATCTGGTTGAATCTCTAACCCAACACCAATATCAACTTCATTATCTATCACATTATTTACAATATCCATGGATGGTATGACTTGAACTTTCGTATGTGGAAATTCCTTGTGGAAGTCTATTAGTAATGAGGTTAATCGATAATCAAGGTCAGATGGAAGCACCGCAACACGTAAATGACCCGTATTTAGATTCGTTAGATCAGCAATGGCATTCTTCGCGTTGTCTAATTGTTGAATAACTTGTATAGCGTGATGCTCCAGTAGCTTACCCGCTTCAGTCTGGAACGTCTTTTTACCAATCCGATCGAACAGAGGAACACCTAACTCATCTTCTAATACTCGAATCTGTTGACTTAGGGTAGGCTGTGAAATGCCCAATTTGAATGCTGCTTCTGAAAAATGTAGTTCACTACATAATACGAGAAAATATTGCAATTGCCTGATTTCCATACGACACCCTCCCTCAACTATAGTCTTAGACTATGGTTAACATAGAAATAGTAGAATTGATCTATCATAAGTGTAAGTTTACAATGAATGCTATGATAAAGAAAGAAGGTGCTTCATTTGCGATTTGTTTACCTCATGATGATTATATGTTTAGTGTCGTTGAATTTAAGGCCATCCATTACTTCTGTGGGTCCCTTGCTCGATATCATCCAGACCAGTCTAGGAATGAGCGGATTGACAGCTAGCCTAATAACGACGCTACCGGTGTTATGTATGGGTCTATTCGCCATTGCATCCATCACATTAAACAACCGTTTAGGAATCGAGAAATCTTTACTTCTAGCCATGTCGTTCATATTTACGGCCACCTTACTCCGTATGGTTGTCCAAGATAGTATTGTTTTGCTTATTACAGCTTTGATATCAGGAATAGGTATAGGAATAGCCGGACCCTTAATTTCAGGATTTATTAAAAAATACTTCCCTGAAAAACCTGGTCTAACAGGTATCTATTCCGTATCTATGGTAATTGGTGCAGCAATAGCATCTAGTTTTTCAATTCCCTTATTCCATAGGATGAATGATTCTTGGCAACAATCACTCAGTTTCTGGAGCGTATTAGCTATTCCTGCTGCATTATTCCTACTCCCACTTCTTAAAAAAAGTGGACCTAATCCAAATCCCATAGCTATTTCATCATTATTTATTAAAAATAAACGTGTCAATCTTTTCATGTTGTTTTTCGCATGCATGGCTGCCATCTTTTATTCTATAACCGCTTGGTTGGCGCCCATTGTACAATCAACAGGCTTAAGCCATGCTCAATCTGGTAATATTCTCACCTTATTTACAGTAATTCAAATTCCTATAAGTTTATCTATTCCTATGATTGTAGGTAGAACAGGAAATCGAAAACTGTGGTTAATATTATGTAGTCTATCTGAAATCATAGGCATTCTCTTGTTATTATTTCACTTCTCCCCATGGCTAGCTACGATATTCCTGGGTATTGGGGCTGGCGGACTTTTCCCATTAGCAATACTCATGCCCATCCAAGAAGCTAGAAGTACAACAGAAGCAATATCATGGTCTGCAATCGTGCAATTCGGAGGATATTTGCTCGCATCCCTTGGTCCTGCATTCATCGGGCTAACGGTAGATCTATTCGATAATTTCATCCCTGCGTTGATCGTACTCGTGGTTATTATATGTATTATGACGATCACTATCTTAAAAATAGGAAACAAAGCAGAACAAATTGAACAAATTTCTAAAGAGAACAGCTAAAAAATAACCCGAACCTTAGCTTCGACTTGTTGAATATGGTGTGCATCATGATGTGTAAAAAGGTTGATCCTAAGACATTTTGAAATTATTACAATAAAAAATAGATAAGCCCATATCGATGGGCTTATCTATTATAATCAAGTTCAATTTACCAAGATGTCTTATCTCTCTAGAAGAATACCATCCTGTAAATAAAGTACGCGATCACACCATTCCAACATGCGTTCGTCATGCGTAACCATGACAGCTGCTTTTCCTTCTCGCTTCACTTCGTCAGCTAACATTTGCACAACTTCTTTACCCCGTTTGAAATCAAGACTAGCTGTTGGTTCATCTGCGAATAGAATCGCCGGATTGTTCATCCATGCTCTCGCAATGGCAACACGTTGCTTCTCTCCACCCGATAACTTCTCAGGATAATGATTCCGACGTTCCCATATGCCTAGTCGTTTCAATAAATAAGCTGAGCGTTTCTTAGATTCACTGGAACTCAGTTTCGCAATTTTGGCTACAAATAGCAGCTGTTCTTCCACCTTTAAATATGGAAGCAATTGCGCATTTTGAAACATAAACCCTATTTTATGCAAACGGAATTCTGTAAGCTCTGCCTTATTCTTATCGGCAATCGATTCACCATCGATAAGAATTTCACCGTTAGTTGGACTCAAGAGCGCTCCAGCCGTTGACAGAAATGTGCTTTTACCCGATCCCGATGGTCCTAGCACAGCAACAAATTCCCCTTCATTAACTTGGAAATCTAATTTATTTAATACAGACAGTGTTGAATCACCGTCTCCGTAGGTTTTGGTCACTTGTTTCATTACTAATTTAGCTGTTGTCATGCTCCAACCCTCCCAATCGCTTCTAACGCATCAACTTTGGCTACCTTTAATACTGAGATAAGGGAACCAATCAAAGACATACCTACAAATAATGAACTCGTTAGTATAAGCGTAGGTGTGTTCAATTGGAATGGCATAGACTCTGGAAGAATCATTTTCATTCCCCCGATCATCAATAGACTTACTACAAGACTTGAGACGGATAGTAGTAATACCTGTCCAAGAACACTCCATGCTAAGTAAGAAGTCTTCGTGCCCATTGCTTTTAAGATACCGAACTGACTTGTTTTCTGAATCGTAATAACGTAGAAGAAGACAGCTAGAACAACCGCAGAAATAACAAATAAGAAAGCAATCATCATCAGAAGCGAACCCTGTTCCTCGGAGTAACCTGGGATACTTGCAATGGCTTCTTTTTGTGTAATAACATCTACGCCTTTAAGTCCTTCTTGTAAGCTTGTCGCTTGGTCAGAAGTCGCATGAACCGCAATGAGATTAAAAGAAGCAGGATGATCAGTAGCACCCTTCTGGCTTACACCCGTCGTCAATTCCTGCCAGTCATGAGCATTTATATATACCACAGGTGTGTGACTATAGGAGTTATCCTCTACAAAGCCAGCAACTTTCAAAGTCATTCCTGTCTGCTGATCGCTAATAACACTTCCAATCTTGATGCCCGACTCTTCCAACTTTCGATCGACAATGACACTGCCTACCGTATCATTTGAAATTTCAGCACCTTGTACAACCTTAGGTGCTATTGGACCTGCCATATCAACTGCAAAGAAAGTTACATCGGCCTTCACATCAAGATCAGTTGCCGTAATTGTACTCATTTGCATACTCAGAGGCGTAGCATTTTCATTGCCTACAATCGCACGAACATCTTTCAGATTCGAATCATTAAGCTGTGAACGTCTGAACTTATGTTCCGCATCCCCCTGAACAACGTAATAATTCGTAGGCATATTTTCAATTGCTGATATGTTGGCATAAGCTAAACCCTTAGCTAAACCTGTTACGAATAAAACAAGAAACGAAACCAACAACATAATGACCATTATAAGCGCGTATCTAGCTTTCGAATGGCGTAGCTCTCTCATTGCTAAAAACATGTAATCACTCCTTCTAAACTCTATAGGTTCAGTTTAGTCGGCGAAAATGAACGGAGTATGAATAACAAATTACAAAAAAATAAGCCTTATTCATTTAGAAGTATCCCTCACGCATGTTCCTGCATGTCCATGAGGGATAAGTCTAATCGAAAAAAGCTTAATGTTTAGATAATGGGAGTGCAACTGTAAATGTCGTTCCTTCTCCAATTGTACTTGAGACTGCAATGCTACCTTTATGGGAATGAATAATCTTCTGCGCAATCGCAAGTCCCAGACCCGTACTATGCGTTTCTTTTGTCCTCGCTCGATCTACTTTATAGAATCGATCAAATATCATAGGGAGTTCTTCCACATGAATTCCTTCACCCGTATCGGATACGGTGATTACACATTGATCCAATTCAATATTCGCAGAAATAGCAACTGTGCCACCTTCAGGCGTATATTTGATCGCATTGGATATGAGATTCATCCACACTTGATATAACATATCTGCATCTCCTTTGATGCTAATATCAGGTAAGCTTAATCGGAGAGCCAATTGTTTCTCTGTCAATCTCCACTCCATAATTTGAACCACTTGTCTTATTTGAGCGCGTAAATTGAACGATTTCACTTGTAGTGCATTCTCGTCATAATCTAGAGAAGACAAGGTAAGTAATTGTTTACTAAGTAAAGATAGACGGCGACACTCTTCTTCAATAATAGAAAGATAATGATTCTGCTGATCTTCAGGTAACGTAGTATCCTTAAGTGTATTCGCAAATCCCTGTATAGAGGTTAGAGGAGATTCGATTTCATGCGATACGTTAGCGACAAATTCCTGCCTCGCGCGGTTCGTCCGTTCAAGTTCCTGACTCATCGTCATGAAATGGGAAGCCAATTGCCCAATTTCATCACGCCTTGATGTATTCAACTCAATATCATATCTCCCCTTAACAATCCTCTTGGTAGCCGTTGTTAGTCGGGAAATGGGTCTCACAATATGGAGAGCGGAGATCACAACGAAACCTAGACAGAATAATAACGTGAATCCAATCAACATGGCAATGAAAATCCGTAGCTCGCCAAATTGTACTTCTACATCAGGACGAATGAACAAGGCATACCGCTCCCCATTCATTTCAAGGGGCACACCTATACTATTTCGTAACTGATTATCAAAGAAGCCTGTAATAAATGCTTCGTTCGGAAAATCACCAACACCATGGTATATCTGTCCATCTATTACTTTTTGAAATATGCCCTCTTTTAAATTCAGTTTACTAAAAGGTCTTCCGAAGAATCGTTCATCACCTTGATCATTACTCAAGTAAATTTTGTATCCCACAACAGCTATGCTTTGTAAATAGTCATCAATTGATTCAGGGTGAGATTCGCTAAATTGTTTCAGTTGAAGAGCCATTTGTGTTAATTTCGCATCATTTAAAGGCTTAAGCTTCGTATGATAATGCACATTAGACACTAGAAATCCTAGCACACTGCTTACAAGTATCACTGAACAAAAGATGAGGCACATTCTTACATACAATGACTTCATGAGGTGATGACCTCCACCTTGTATCCAATTCCTCGTACCGTTCGAATGATAAAATCATCCTGGTATTCTAGAAATCGTTCACGTAATCGTTTGATATGTACATCTACTGTTCGTTCGTCTCCTTCATAGTCCGTTCCCCATACCAATTCAATTAATTCACTCCGAGAGAATAGTCTGCCCGGGTATTGCGCTAACTGTGACAATAACTCAAATTCCTTCACCGGCAACAGTAACATTTGTTGACCATCCGTAATCTCGTAATTCTTTCGATCGATTATTAGACGATTCAAGCGAATCTTATCATCAGAGGCTACGGAATATCGCCGAAATAACGCTGTAATTCGGAACAATAATTCCTCTGGCTCGAATGGTTTTGTGACATAATCATCCGTACCTCGCAGATAACCTTGTTCCTTGTCACTTAACTGCTGACGTGCCGTCAGTAATATAATTGGAATGTCATAGGACTCACGAATATATTGGCATAGTTCCAGACCATCCATATGTGGCATCATCACATCCACAATAGCCAAATCAACGGTTGTTTCCTTTAGCTTATGGATTGCATCTTCTCCGTCTGTTGCCTCAATTACGCCATACCCTTGTCTTGTCAGAACATGTTTCAATAACGTACGAATATTCGGGTCATCGTCTGCTACTAATAACTTTCTCATGATTCACTCTCCTAGTCACTCCACATCAAAATTGAAATACTGCTTCGGAAAAGGCTCATTTATTAATGTATAATGCCACCATTCCTTGCTATATGGTTTGAAGCCATACTTCACCATAGCGTTCTTCAGTACATTTCGGTTACCGGTCTGTTGTTTGTTAATAAGCTTCGTACCGTGATTCGAAATATCTCCAAAGAAGTCAAAAGGACTTCCCATATCGACGACCTTACCCGTTGATTTGTGCACAAGAGATAGGTCAATCGTGCTGCCTCTTGTATGGCCTGATTTACTAGAGATGAACCCAAGTTTGAACAAGTTACGCTTATCCAGTAACGGATAGAATTCAATCTTCATCTTGGTATCCTTAGCATCCTTTGACCATCTAACGAAATCATTGACTCCTTTTTGCGGACGGTAAGCATCATATATGAGTAGCAGATACCCTTTCTTCTCCAACTCATCACTAACCTTCTTCAATGCAGTAACCCCCTTTAGCGACATAATCGCTAAAGGGGCCTTATAACCATCAATGTGTTGTCCTACAAAATTATATTCTCCATAATACCTTATATCCAAGTGTACCGAAGGAATCATATCATCTATATAGACGAATCCCTTGGGTAAGTTATTTTTCTTCACAATCATGTCCTGTGTTACATTAAGTGACTCGGCACTTACAGGTTGTCCAAAGGTTGAAGTTATAATCATACTCACGAACAAGGCACTTAACGTTATTACCATTCCCCGTCTAGAGGGTTTCATCTATACATTCTCCTCACTTATTCCTAAGATAGGATCGAAGGTGAGCATCTTAGTCGCTATTTTATCAATAAAGAATCGATCATGGCTTACAGTAATTACAGCGCCAGGGAAATGAATAAGTGCCTGCTCCATCACTTGTATACTTGTCAGATCAAGGTGATTGGTCGGTTCATCTAAAATGATTACTGTAGCTCCTGAGAGTAAACATTTGGCTAGTGCTACTCGGGCCTGCTGCCCACCCGATAACGAACCAATCACTTTACTAAGATCATTCTCCGAGAACTGAAGCATAGAAAGGAATTTATTCACTTTTTTTCGAGTAGCATTTAAACCAAGCCCTGAAATATTTACAGCATGGCTAACGGTATCCTTCCGATCAAGCTCGTCCCACATGCGGTTGAAATACGCATAGCTAACACCCTTCTCCCAAATCACTTCACCAGATTCCGGTTGTTCTTGTCCCGTAATGACCTTAATCAGGGTAGATTTCCCACTGCCATTAGGACCTACAATTGCCAATCGATCTTCCTTCTGAATGTCGAAGCTGATGTTCTGGAATATCGAACGTCCGTCATACGTCTGACCGATGCCTTTTACTTCGCATAACTTGTCTGGGCATCGTAAATTCTCATAAATATCAGTGATGAGCACATTCACCGGATGAGGATCAACCCGCTTCTTCATATCAGCAAGCTTTCGTGAGAGCCGATCTTTAGACGTTTTTTTCTGCGAGCGGGTATCGATGGATTCAGACTCCATGATGAGAAGTTCTTCCTCCCATTCGAACTGTCGATCCAGTACTTTCTTACGCATCTTCTTCTTCCGTATGTAATCCGTATAATTACCTTCGTATTCCTGAAAATGATAATTCTCAATTTCTATCGTCCGCGTAACTACGCGATCGATAAATTGACGATCATGGGACACCAAGATCATCGCGCCATTGAAGCGGTGTAACCACTGCTCAAGCCATACAATACCTTCGATATCCAAAAAGTTAGTTGGTTCATCGAGTAATACGACATCCGGCATTTCAATGAGCATTTTGGCTAGAGCCGCTCGGTTTCTCCATCCACCAGATAATTCATCAACGGGCTGATGGCGCGATCTATCATTGAACCCTAACTTCGTTAGCACGGTATCAATTTCGACAGATACATTCCAACCGTCTAAATGCTCCATTTGTTCAAAAAGCTCAGCTTGGCGTTCTAATAATCGATCCATCTGGGTATCATCCGTCACAACACCTAGATTTTCACCTATCTCAGATAGTTCCTTTTCAATAAGAGCCACCTGTTCGAAGCATAATTCTAACTCCTGCTGAACAGATAGGCCTCCACTCAATTCAGAGAATTGTGAGAAATAACTGATCTTTACTTGAGGGTCTACTTCCACCTTGCCAGCAGTAGGATCTTCTTTACCCATAATCAATTTAAATACCGTTGATTTACCAGCACCATTTCGTCCGATAAGACCGATACGTTCCCCTTTGCTTACTCGAAAATATATATCTCTAAAAATCAACGTATCTTCATATTTCTTCGTAACATTCTCTAAGCGAATAACACTCATGTCTAATTACCTCTCTAGTCTTTTATATATTAAGAATAATGTTGTTAGCTACTACTCATGCGTGATTATAACACTATATCGCTTTAGCTTACATACTACGCTGATAATAGTCTTACAATATGAATAAGACCAAGTGAAGATTATCACTTGGTCTTAGGAAGGGCTAGTTAGTCATTATTTATTGTCTATTCTCAACCCTTATTTCAAATCAGTTAGAAAACTCTTGCCATGTTCTGGCATCGTAACTTTGAAATTCTCAGCAATGGTTGCGCCAATGTCTGCAAAAGTCTCTCGTATAGGGAGTGCTTGACCGTCTTCTTTAAATCTTGGTGAATACATTAATAACGGCACATATTCACGAGTATGATCCGTTCCACGATACGTCGGATCATTCCCATGATCTGCCGTGATGATTAGAAGATCATCTTCTGTCATCTTGGCGAATACCTCTGGTAAGCGGGTATCATAATCCTCTAACGCTTGTCCATACCCCTGCGGATCACGACGATGCCCATATAACGCATCAAAGTCGACTAGGTTTAAGAAGCTGAATCCATGGAAAGATTCATCGAATGTCGCAATGAATTTATCCATGCCGTCCGAATTAGACACCGTACGAACGACTTGGGTTACGCCTTCCCCATCAAATATATCTGAAATCTTCCCAATCGCAATGACATCATGTCCTGCATCCTTCAATGCATTCATGACGGTGGGACTAAATGGTTTCAGCGCATAGTCATGACGATTGGAAGTTCGTGTGAACGCCCCTATCTCACCTGTAAAGGGTCTCGCAATAATTCTGCCTAACATATAAGGATCATCTAATGTGATCTTTCTGCAAAATTCACAAATTTCATATAATTCCTTCAACGGCACAATGTCCTCATGTGCAGCGATTTGAAGCACGGAATCCGCAGAAGTATACACGATCAGAGCACCTGTCTTCACATGTTCTTCTCCAAGTTCTTCAATAATTTCCGTTCCGCTCGCTGGCTTATTTCCAATCACTTTACGACCTGTTTTCTCTTCAATTCGAGAAATCAGTTCATCAGGGAAACCATGCTCAAAGACGCGGAATGGCGTATCAATACGTAGTCCCATCATCTCCCAATGTCCAGTCATCGTATCTTTACCACTAGATGCTTCTTGCATCTTTGTGTAATAAGCGAGTGGGTGATCAGCAATCGTTATGCCCTTGATCTCCTCAATATTAGACAACCCAAGCTTTGCCATGTTCGGCATGTCCAGACCGTCACATTCACGGGCAATATGTCCTAAAGTATTAACATCAAAATCACCAAATTGAGCTGCATCAGGTGCTTCTCCAATTCCGACCGAGTCCATTACAATTAGGTGAATTCGTTTAAAGGCATTCATTATAAATCCCTTCCTTTCGTAGGAGAGTCTTTTTTAAATCTATTTGATAAAAATTCCTGCTATGGTTGCAGAAAGCATACTAACTAAGGTTGCCCCATACAGTAATTTCAGACCAAACCTAGCGACAACGTTCCCTTGCTTCTCATGCAAACCTTTTACTGCACCGGAGATAATACCGATGGACGAGAAATTCGCAAACGAAACAAGAAATACAGATATAATCCCAACTGTGCGTGATGATAGATCCGAGTACTTACCAAGCTCTAACATAGCAACGAACTCATTGGAGACCATCTTGGTAGCCATAATACTTCCTGCATCCACAGCTTCTTTCCATGGAATACCCATCATAAAAGCGAACGGTGCAAACACATAACCAAGTATTTGTTGAAATGATACTCCAAATATACCATCAAAGATCCCGTTAATCATGGCAATGATCGCTACGAAACCAATTAACATCGCCGCCACCACGATGGCAACTTTAAATCCATCCATGATATATTCCCCAAGCATCTCGAAAAATGATTGTTTCTCTTCTTCATCAACTTGTACTTCTAGAATATCTTCCTCTTTATCGACAACGTAAGGATTTATAACTGAAGTAATTATAAATCCACCGAACAAGTTAAGAACAAGTGCAGTTACGACATATCTAGGTTGTAGTACCTGCATATAGGATCCTACAATAGACATGGATACGGTAGACATGGCGGAGGCACATAAGGTGTAGAGCCGGTGTTTCGGTAACAAATTAATTTGCTTTTTAACAGATATAAACACTTCAGATTGTCCTAGAACAGCTGAAGCAACTGCATTATACGATTCCAATTTACCCATACCATTAACCTTACTTAGTACAAGACCAATATACCTTATAACGAATGGTAAGACTTTGATATACTGCAATATACCAATGAGCGCCGAGATAAATACAATTGGCAATAACACTGATAAGAAGAATGTGAATTGTCCTTCGTTAAGAATGCCACCGAATACAAAGTTAACGCCTTCCATCGCATACATCATTAATTTTTCAAATACGCCTGAAATAGCTTCAATAACAATAGATCCTACAACCGTGTTTAATAACACAGCAGCTAATATAACCTGTAAAATAACCATGACGATCAACGGTCGATAGCGGATCTTTCTTTTATCATTGCTTGCGAGGTAAGTGAGCCCAAAAACAATTAGTATACCTAGTATAGTAATTAAATATCTCATGTTGTTCTCCTAATAGTCGATTGGACTCAGATTCATCGAGTTAGTCCTTTAATCTATGTTATTCCCTTTATAACGCTTCGCTATGATGGAGTAGCGCTAATTCATCTTAATATCATTAATACGAAGAAGTGGATTGCTTACCTTCCATGATTGTAACGCCTGAACTAGCACCGATTCTTGATGCCCCTGCCGCAATCAATTTTTCCATATCTTCAAGCTTACGAACGCCCCCAGAAGCTTTAACTCCGATATGTTCACCTACCGTTTGCCGCATAAGAGCTACATCTTCAGCAGTTGCACCTCCGGTTGAGAACCCAGTGGATGTTTTAACAAAGTCAGTACCTGCCTTAACCGCAAGCTGACAAGCAACTATCTTTTCTTCGTCTGTTAAGATACAAGTTTCAATAATAACTTTCACAAGAGCTTTCCCAGCAGCTGCATCAACAACGGCTTTGATATCTTGCTCCACTATGTCATGATTCCCATCTTTCAAAGCGCCAATGTTAATGACCATATCAACCTCAGTTGCACCATTTTCAATAGCATTTCTAGCTTCAAAAGCTTTCGTTGCGCTTGTACTCGCCCCAAGAGGGAATCCAATGACCGTACATACTTTCACGTTCGTATTCGCTAGCTGTTCAGCTGCATAAGCTACCCATGTTGGATTCACACAAACGGATGCAAATTCGTATTGTTTCGCTTCCTCAGTTAATTTTGTAATTTCATTCTTTGTTGCGTCTGCACGTAAAAGCGTGTGATCGATCAATCTTGCTAAGTTAATCATTTGACATCACCTTTCTCTTATAAGAATCCTTAATTATCTGTTTACAATACCACCAATATGAACATGTGTAAACGCTAACTAGAAATTATGTTCAAGTATATTGTTGTTCTTGGTTTCTTGGACATTTCTTGGACATATAGGGATATATATAACTTACCCAGAACATATAAAAAGCCTTCGAAACCAATATCAAATTGGCATAAAAGGCTAAGCCTATGTTATTCATACTTTTCTTGGATATTTACTGTAACAACGCTTGTGCTGTAAATTGATCTGTAATTAATATATTCGCATATTTTCCAGCAAGCGCAGCTTGAATCGCTTCAATTTTACGCTGTCCTCCGGCAATAAGAATTGATTTTTCCTTTGATCTAAGTTCGGTCAGATCGATTCCTACTGTGCGATTATTGATGTCTTCACTACAAAGGACACCCTGCGCATCGAAGAACCGAGAACAAATATCTCCTGCACCAGTAAGTTTAAGTAATTGCTGCTCATCTTTATTAAAGTAACCTAATCTGAAGAGCAACGCATCATCCTTTACTGTCCCAACCGTAAAGGCAGCAATATTCGCTTGTTTACCCAATTCAATGATACGCCCTATATGTCGATCTGCCTCTACCATTTTCTTCACTTCGATACTATCGAAAATAACAGGTAACGGTAAATAGCGTGCAATGGTCTGGAATGCCTCTGCGAATAAATTTACGATTTCAGCAGCGTAAGTATTGACTTGAGAATGACTTACACCACCTTTTAGCTGAACCACTTCTACCCCTCTCAGTGGTTTCGATTGTAATTGACGAGCGACTGCATGCATGGTTGTTCCCCATGTAACACCAATAATGTCTCCATCTTGTACGACTTCATGAATAAATTCAGCCGCTTTTTTAGTGATATGTTTCTTGATTTCTTCATAATCATTGCGTGGTGAATAACATAATTGAACTGTATCTAATTGGTATTGCTTCTTCAGTTCAATCGCAAGTATATTCAAGTCTTCTCTGGGGTCAATAATATCAATTCTTACATATCCTTTTTCTTTCGCATGCTGAAGTAATCTGGATACCGTTGGTCGGGATAAACCCAATTCATCAGCAATCTGTTGTTGACTGTAATCAGATTGATAATATAACCTTGCAGCTTCAATACTCAAACGCTGTTTCTCACTGTCCATTGTTATCCAACTCACTTATTTTATTTGTCCCTCTATGTATCCTTTAATTATACATATCTAATAAGGTTATATATACAGGATACAAGCATGGTTGGAAGAACTGAACGTTATTACGGCTTATTTCAGCTCTTTAAAGGTATCGATAAATGAACTCGGATCTTCTCTAACCGTGTAAGGGTATACGCCTTGTTTCGTGTGTAGATATAGAAATCCACCCTCGTCTCCCATTTGTCGATAAGACATATCAAATACGTCCTCTATCGCAAACTCTCGATATTTAGTCCGTACTTTATGTTCATATAAATACATGGAACGATCATTCACGACCGTTGTTTGTTCTGTGCTGGAGACTTGTCTATGAATTTTGTAATATGATTGTGTGGCGATCCAATTCATAAATGGCTCCCTTCATGATGTCCGTTATTAATTCTGTCCCTATTATACCTAGAATAGGGTATAAAGTTAAATCATCCAAAGGTCGGATGGTGAGTTATTCGCTAAGCGAACTACTAATATCATCTGTTAGATACAAAAAAGAGAGAGTCCATTTGGACTCTCTTTCCGATAATATCAGGATACAAGCAAGAATGAATACTGACTTGCTATATAATCAGTTCTGATAGATCTTCTTTACTTGGTTGGAGTATACTCCATTCTTGTACGCTTGAAAGATATACCAATATTCCTTATTAGAACTCATAGAAGAATGATCGGCAAAGACAGTGGATCCTTTAGTCAATGTTTTTTTGTAGACTTCTACTAAATCGGTTCTGTTTAATTTAATAACCTGAATGTAATCATAATCAGTCGTGGGATTTGTCCACGCCAAAGTCACAGGGTAAGTACTTGTAATTTGAAGGTTGGTGATTGGGTCCGGCGTAGCCGCCGAGGCGATCGGAATAATCGAAAACATCAGAAGGAGGCATACAACCAGGATACGGAAAACCGAATGTTTCGACCTATTTTTCAATAACAACATCTTCATTCCTCCTTGGATGGTTAACACTATAATTTCGAGTGCTCCTCCTTTCCATAATGTTGTCAGTATCGAATTGTATATCTATTACTATATTAACATATTTTTCTATTTTTTGATTAAATTTTTTTCCATTTACTTATTTCACAACATTTACTGTAATGGTGTCACTTGATGTTACTCCAGCAGCATTAATTAGCTCGCTGCGATATTCATATTTACCTAGTGTTCTGCCTGACAATTCTGTCATAGCACTCTGAGCACTAGATGCTGTCTCCAGAAGATTCTTCGAATCGATTAATACGCCATTCTCGTATAGTCGATATTGCGAACCATTCGTTCCCCACCACATATTCATCGTTACTTTATAATTTCCGTCCCCATCCCAATTATCGTGAGATAATACAGATTTAGCTGGTGTAGCTGCGGATATCGTAACAATCAGTTCACTACTCGTGGTCGTTCCGTAAGCATTTGTTAATTCAGCAATATATTTATAAGTTCCATTCGCTCTACCTTTTATTTCAGTCTTTACACTCTGAGCGGCGGGAGAAGCATCTGTTAAGTTCTGAGAGTTAATGAGAACCCCATTCTCATATAACTTGAACTCATTTCCGTTATTTCCCCACCATAGATTCATGGTTACCGTGTAACTACCATCCTTTAATCCATTGATATTTCCACTCGTATCCGATAATACTGGCTTACCTGGAATACTCGTTGCTAGTGGATTGCTAACTTTAAATGGAATACTTTTCTCAGATGAGTTGCCGGCTAGGTCAAACACATGATATTGAATGGTATGAACACCTACTCCAAGGTCAGCAGCTTTCACTACATCCCCATTATTAATTTCCTTACCATCTAACAATAACTTTTGTGTTGATACACCAGATAACGAATCCGTTGTCGCAAGTTCATATTTCAGAATATCCTCAAGTTTCACATCGGTTACCTCTTTACCATTTTGAGTGAGCCTAGCAGAAGGTGCTGTCTTGTCCAATTTCACCTGCAAAGACTGCACTTCTTCACTTAGACCTTTATCTGTGGAGGAGTAATACTTGAACGTATATTCTCCATCGGTTTGAATAGGCACTGGTCCTGTATAAAGAACCTCTGCACCACCATTTAAGGTATATTTCGTCGAGATGATATCCGTGCTACTCCCTGTTGCTACCAATGAAAGTGTTACTTCGTTGTTGTACCAACCATTTAGATTAGATACCGAGGAGATTGAAGCCGTTGTAACGGGTACGATCTGTGCAACAGAACCAGTGAAGTCGCTGCTACCTCTAGGTTTTAATTGATATACACCTTTGAAGATAGCGGATATCCCTGCCACATCAACAACTTGTCCTTCTTTATACGAGAAGTCAGTTAAATTCAAGCCAGTCCGTACGTCCACTCTTACATGAATGCTAATAGATCCATTTACCGCATCGAACTCAAAAGAACCCGTAGGCGTTGCAGCGATGACATTGCGAATCGTAACATCACGAAGTTGTACGAGTTGTCCTTGGTTCGCATCACTCGCAGTTGCTACTTGCGGAACTGGAAGCGCCGTGGTTCCAGTCTTTACAATAGCAATCGGATCAGTCAGTTCAATTTCTGTGTTATACAGAGCAAGAGGCGCAGTTATCTTTACAACATCTCCTTGATGAAATCCACTTAACGTTTGAAACACATAGATACCGGCTGTGTCATCCTGAAGATAAAATGTCTGACCACCAAAGATACCTGGATCCGTAGTCACAACACCTTCAATCGTAACCGTTGTTCCCTGTGCTTTATTACGAGCTTCCGCTATCGTAATTTTATTAGGAATCGGATTACCCTCAGCAGGTATCTCTTCTGCAGAAACGTTGGCTACCTGGACCACATTGGTGATGAGATTGTTACCATTTTGTCTCAATCTGAGATTCGCCGCACCCAAGGTACCCGGCTTAACTCTTACGTTTAGGTCTTTATAAGCACGCCCATTACCATTTGAGGTTAGGCTGTATGTGGAACTATAACCGAAAGCGGATGGCCATATACCATCATCATTTTGAATCTTAGCAATCTGTGTCCCACCACTCGTTAGATAAATCCCCGTACTAAATCCAGATACCGTTGAATTGGCTGGAAGGTTATCTACAACTACCCGTATTTTGAAATCTTGGGCATTTGGAAGTTGAGCCTGATGAACAAAGCTGTATGTCAGAGCAGCACTAGCTGTTGAACTTCCATAGGATCCAGGTTTAAACGTCGAACTATCCCACCATTTATATCCAGCAGCAGGTGCTGACCATGGTTCTGATTGAGGTTCTGTTGAAGTCTCTGGTGCTTCAATAGGTAGCAACGCAGTCGTCTGATCCAATTGTAAATTACTTACCTGATTCAGATTCGTATAACTCTCTTTCTTGGATAACCAGTTAACCATGTTAACCAATAAGACGCCATCATTTTGCTCTTTAAATCCATCATAAGTTGTTTTCTTCGTGCCTGTTTCTTCACGGAGGTATTTAGGCGTTGCATCCTCAACAGGTGAAGAATCACCAATGAATGCAGCTTTTCCAGCACCTACTTTAGATACTGCCACATAAGGTCCTTCAGCAATTCCGCCACCATTATATACTCCTTGATCTACAGCATTTGGCCAAGCTGCGTTTGTAGTTGGGAGAAATACAATCCCTTTTGCCTTGGTAGGGTCCATAATCGCAAGTGTTGAGCCAGCGTGCATAGCAACGGTAGATACACCTGCTGTAATACCAAATGATTGGTCAGGTGCAACGATATTATTCGCTGTGATATCACCTAATGCATTATAGCGGAACCGAACACCGAACTTCGATCCAAGCCAATCTGAACTTACAACACCCTGCATAGCAGCGGAATTTCGCTCATCTACACTCATCCCTTTGGCCGGATCTGCCCAAGCCCCACGACGATAACCATTCATCGCCTCTGATCCGTCCCAACGGTTCTTGTTACGATCTGCATTATAGTGATCTCCTATGAAGAAGATACTGTTACCCGCTTGTACATATTGTTCCATAGCTACTTGTTCACTTTGTTTAAACGGAATATTGGCTTCTGCAATGACGAATACATCATAGTCTTTTAAGTCATTGTAGGTAATTGGCGTAGTTTTACGGAGTTCTTTCACATCATAACCATTATTAGCTAGTGCATTTCCGAAATCTGAAAAAGCACCATCAATAACCCAATCGGCCGCACCTGCGGTCTGTCCGTGTGTGTTATCAAAGAGAACCTTTTTTCCTGCATTTTCATTAACGACTTTCGCTTGGATGTAAGGTGCCGTGTCTGTTGGTCCCTCTGCGAACACAGATGAGGAACCATTATTGAATCCCACTTGAAGTGATAACGCCAAAGACATTGCAATTGCTGACTTCACAAATCGAGCTTGGAATCTAGTAAACTTTCTCATCATATTCCTCCCATGAATAAAGACTAGTAATTCTAATTCAACTTCAGTCTATCATGCGATTATTTACAAAAGTATGTTTATTTGTAAAATAAATGGTAAATATATTAAATTAAAAACTCAGTATTTTTACAATTTAGACTCAAGGAACAAACAAATTTATATGATTTTAATGAAATTATCATAATGTATTAACAAAATTAATATATTCTATTAATAACGCATCCAATCATTAGAGGAGGAACAAATGATGATTAATGATAACAATAGGTGTTTGTGGATGACCCAATTTCTTAGTAGCCCAGATCAAGATAAACAAAAAAGTATTGCTGACGTTATACAATGTAATGATATTAAAATAATGGATAGCATTCGTTTTCACCTAGGTATGAGGAATCAACTCCATTTACTTAGGAGTGGAACCAGCTGAATACTATCCTTACTAATCCAACTGCTAACCACATATTTACTCCATCGCACAATTACAAATAGACACATACCAGAAGATCTGGTATGTGTCTATTTATGTGCGTCTATTTTTTAGCAAAGGTAATCATACTACAAATATTAGACTCCCCTGCTTAATAAATTAACATGGAGGATCTTCGGCTTACTTTCCCATAATGAACTTGGAATTTCCTTGCGCAACACCGGCATAACATCATTGACGAATCGATGTAACTGTTCATGTTGCTCAGCTTCGTTCAATCCATCTACACTAATACAAAGAACTTGATTACCATATGCTCTGTGATAATTCAGAATTTTCTCAATGACTTGCTCCGCATTACCTACTAATATGGGTCCATTCTCAATATTGTCCTCTAGATCTTTAAAGGGAGATTGATTATGCTGTGCTGCATCTGTTGCATGAAACGCATTATAATAGGGGCGGAAACGCTTTATAGCCTCTTCTGGTGTGTTCGCAAGATATAGACTACTTGCACCTGAGCCAACAATCGCATTCTTGGGATCGTGACCGTAATAAGATAAGCGTTCCCGATAATGATCAATCAATGCTTTATATTTCGCTTGTGGATGAAAGGAATTAGAAGAAAATATCGGCTCGCCGTATTTCGCAGCTAATTCCGTGGAAAGTGTACTTGATGCGCTACCATGCCAGATCGGGATTGGTTGTTGAAACGGTCTCGGTTGTGTCGTAACATTATCAAGTGGTGTACGATATTTCCCCTTCCAGGTCACATTCTCCTCATTCCATAACCGTTTGAGCAATGCATATCGCTCAGCTAGAGAATCCCATTGCTCATCCTCTGAAATACCGAATAGAGGATAGTGCCGTGGATCATTTCCTTTGCCAATGATCATCTCTAGACGTCCCTCGCTGAGATGATCCAGTGTAGCATAATCTTCAGCTACGCGTACTGGATCAAGAACGCTAAGTACTGTGACCGTTGTTAACAATCGAATTCGTGAGGTTCGAGCAGCAATTGCGCTTAAGATAACCGGCGGAGAAGATGAAAGAAATGGCGTTCCATGTCGCTCACCTACACCATAAGCTTCAAACCCAAGCTCTTCAGCAAGAACAGCTTGTGCAATGATATTCTGGAATTTCTGCTGAGTCGTTAATGTCTCCCCAGTAATGGCATTGGGAACATTCATCAATAAGCTGAACAACACGAATTTCATCAGATAAAACCCCTTTTCTCTAATTACGCGAAAAGCACAAGGTTACGCTATGAATGCCTGGTTCATTGACTTACGGTATGGTTATCTCTTTCTTCATTATCTATTTGTTGTTCATGCTCTTGAAGATAAATTTCAAAAGCAGCAGGATTAACTACTTTTCTTAGAAGATGCATAACTCCATCCCCTTTTTCCGAATCGAAAGCTTTAATACGTGCATAGCCTTTTCGTTCATACATAGGAAGAAGCCACGGATGTTTCTCTGCAGTAGCAAGCGTTAATGCTGGTGCTCCTAACTTATCTCGGATAATAGTTTCCTCAACCCAAGTAAGTAGTTTTCCTCCAATACCTGTACCTTGGCATGCCGGGTCTACCGCAAACCACATAACGAATGGCAAATCAGTAATGAACTTAATCTCATTACCCTTGTTTAGAGTAACTGTAGCTTTAATTTCTCCATCCACCTCAAGGACATAACACTCATTCTTAATAATATTGTTCTCGATCAATGCATAGTCTGCATGTGCAGCTGGCCATTTAAGATCTAATTCACGAATGGTAACGTATGCCTCATACGTAACATAAACAAGTCTTTCAACATCCTCAATCGTTGCTAGTCTATATACTTCACTCATATATTTCAACTCATTTCATTAAGATATGTTAATAATATACAATTCGCATCGAATTAATGTGAATTGAACTGTATTTACTTTAACATCTTCTGTTACAACAAGCTAATTGATTATATCTATCCCTCTATACATATATCAAATATGAAATTATGTTCTACGACACATTTAGTGGAATTAATTCCTTTATTATAGTAGATAAACAACACCCTTTCAGGTTATGATTATGCTTTAAGATGATGAACTAACATGACTAAAAGGGTGAACCTAATGTTGAATCAACTCTCCTTACCATTATTCGAGTTCTTTAATGGGAAAAATGTATCAGACAAACAGCATGAAGCATTGTTTCTACTATCGGTAGACGAAGAGCAATGGCCGCATGTAGCTATGATCAGTGTTGGTGAAATTGTAGCGATGAATGAAGCCGAACTTAGACTCAGCTTATGGAGAAATAGCGTAACCACAACGAATATCATAAGGACGGGTCAAGCCACAATCGTTGTAATTCTAGGAGGTATAGCTTATTACATCAAGCTCTCCGTACAAGAACAGTCTATCTTAGATGAAAGACAAAGATTTGTCGCTACAATAGCTTCTATTCGCGAAGATGTGGCGAAGTATGCGGATATTATTTCTGGTGTACGTATACAACTCAAAGAACCTCAACCCGTAATACAGCACTGGAAAGAAACGATAGAAGATATGCTTAAGTAATACAAAGACAAGCGCCGTAAGGTAGATTAAATCGAGGTGGTGAAGAAATGCCTTATTCTATTTTATACATAATCATTATTAGTATTGCGTTAATTGGTGGGATTGGTACATTTATGATCGGATATTCAAAAGAAAACAGAAAGAAAAATCCTGAATATGACCGAAGAATAAAACGTAATTTGGGTAAACTCTCTTTATTTTATATCGTCGCGTTGGTGGTTGGAGTTGGAGGTTTAGCAATATATCTTTCTGGTAGAATATAGGTTTTACATAAAAAAGGGAGTGCCCCAACGACCATTGAAATAATGGCTTGGGGTACTCCTTTTGATTAAAAACCATCTAACCCTTGATTTCTCAAATCCTCGATTAGTATTCTAGCCAGTTCCTTTGCACCTTCACGTGTAGGATGTAATCCATCAGCTAGAAAAAGAGTCCGTGTTGCTTCAGGTCCTATGGAGGTGTAATATGCAGAACTTAGAACATTTAAGTCAACGAGAAGGGTATCTTCCTCTTGTGCCAAATCTAAGATAGTTCCTCGATAGAACTTATTTTCTGCCGAATGAATTTCATATTCATTAAAATCTGTTGCTAACCCTTGCGGCGTAGATAGAATAACCGTCGCACCCGTGGCCTTCACTTTTTGAATCATATCACGCATATTGAATTTGAATTCTTCTTCAGTAATTGTGCTCTTAGGATGGGTATCATTAATACCTAATTGTAGTATGAAGTAATCCCCAGGTTTAATATATTTCACTATAGCTTCTAGCTGTCCATCATTACGGAAACCTCTTGACGCTTGACCACCTGTAGCCATGTTTCTAATCTGAAATGTATCTTTTTTAATGTATCGGAACATCATTTGTCCCCATCCACCACGCGTACTAGTCATTAATGGGTAATAGTTACTCACTGTTGAATCTCCGCCGATATAGATAGTTCTATTCGTAACTGGATTATCTGACAATTGTTTAATCTCTAAAGAGCTTAATGTGAAGACGCTTCCAACCTCACCTGCTGTGACTAGGATATTTAATTGACCATCCGTAATTGGGATTTGAAATTTATCTGTTGAGTTATTCCCCGTCATCGTCATGATTTGATAAACCTCTTCCGCAGCTACACTTGCTTTTACAGTATCTCCTAAAGTAACAGTAACTTCATATAATCCATTTGGAAGATCCATGTTAAAAGTATTTGTACTCTTCGTACCTGAAGTAAGAAATTGGACCGCATCACTGTTAACACCTTTACCTGACGATTTCACATTCTTTATCTTACTTGGTGTATTAAACCCATAGCCTTTTTTCTTCGTGTACCCTTCTGCTGCGCTAACTCCAATGTAACCCGGCGCAACACTGCCGTTCCCGAAATCGAATTTATATGAACTTGCTGTTGCAGCTACCGACCCGTTTATAACTGATCCGAATAATGACGTTGTCAATACTATCGCACTCATGAGTGTGATTAACTTCCCTTTTTTCACTAATAGTCCCCCTTTTGAATGACGACTTTTGTCGTATATACCTTGGTTGATGTCGTTATATAGTAAATATTTCATATGCCATAAGCGTATCATACTATATCATATTTTAAAAATATTTATGACATACGTAGGTCAATCGCGATGAATCCATCCTTATGTAATGTTGCCTTTTCTTTCAGAATCCGTTAGGGTTTATCCTTTTTCTAAATAGATACATGAAGAAGATTGCATTAAGAAATGTAACTAGAAACGTATTTTTATATTACTGTTATGAATTTTTCATATGATGAAATTTTATTATCATGCTTTGTTTAGCCTCAAACTATCCGTTGTTCCTTATAGTGTAAGAAAGAAGATGTGCTCCAATATTTTTGACTAATTCTATCGGAACGAACACAAAAAGACCCGCGCAAGTTACACGCGAGCCTTCTGAATTAATCAAATACTTATTTCTGGTGTTGAACAATCACTCGTTTGATAAAGAAAGAAATAATAAGTCCAACAATACCAATCGTCATTGCGAAGAGGAATGCCCCTTGTACACCTTGCGTAAATGCTGGAAGCATATGAGATGGATCCTCAGGATTCATGATACCACTCATATAACTCTTCTGCCCTGCTGCCATAATACTAACAGCAAGAGCTGTACCGATGGCACCTGCTACCTGTTGTAATGTATTCATGATCGCCGTACCATCTGGGTAGAGTTCACGAGGAAGTTGGTTAATCCCGTTCGTCTGTGCTGGCATGAACACCATAGACACCCCAATCATCAATGTGCTGTGTAGCACGATAATGAATGCAATCGTAGAAGTTGCTGAAATACTTGAAAAGAACCATAGTGTAACACTAATAATGGCAAGACCCGGAATCACAAGCCACTTCGGTCCATATTTATCGAATAAACGGCCCATAATAGGCGACATAATACCATTGATAATACCACCAGGAAGAAGAATTAGACCGGCTTTGAATGCCGTATAACCTTGACCTTGTATCAAATACATCGGAAGGATCAACATGGAAGATAAGATGACCATCATACATAGGAATACCATAAGTACACCCATAGAGAACATTGGGAATCTAAATGCACGAAGGTTAATCATCGGTTGCTTCATATACATTTGTCGAACTCCAAATAGCGCAAGAGACACGACACCAATAATGATGGCAATTATAACTTTAGGGCTACTCCATCCTTCAGCTTCACCCGCACTACTAAAACCAAATACAATTCCACCAAACCCGGCTGATGACAGAAGAATTGATAATGCATCAATTCTGGGCTTCGTAATCTTCGTAACATTCTGCATAAATAGAATTCCAACCACCAAAGAGATAATTAGGAATGGCAACGCCAACCAGAATATCCAATGCCAGCTTAAATTTTCAATAAGAAGTCCTGCAATTGTTGGTCCAATGGCTGGTGCAACCATAATCACTAGACCAATCATCCCCATTGCAGCACCACGTTTCTCTGCAGGGAAAATAATCAATATCGTATTAAACATAAGTGGAAGTAATAATCCCGTACCTACCGCTTGAACAACTCTAGCCGTAAGTAACATTTCAAAAGATGGAGCTAATGCTGCTATTATTGTACCCAAAATGGAAAAGAAGAGTGATGTAACAAATAGTTGTCTTGTTGTAAACCACTGAAGTAACACACCTGATACTGGAACAAGTATTCCTAGTGTGAGTAGATATCCTGTCGTTAACCATTGTGCTGTTGCTGGTGTAATACTGAGAATTTGCATTAAGTCACTAAGCGCTACATTTAAGGCTGTTTCACTGAACATCCCAATAAAACCACTTAACAATAATGCAATAAGTATTGGTAGTGCCTTAATTTTCTTTGTGTCTATTTGTGTTGTTTCTTGTTGCATGGTTGCTTCCAAACAGTCCATCCTCCTATAATATCTATCTCTATTTAGTTCATTATTTTTGATACGTACTTCGATGCGCTCATGAGTGGTTGCTCATTTCGATTGGTAAGGGTAAGGATAAGTGCTCCTTCAAGAAGGGATAATACCATGGAAGCCACCTCGACGGACTTAGCTTCTCCCATTCCCTCCTTCTGAAGATTTAAGGCTATAAGATCCTGCCAGTCTTTAAATAAAGCTTGTGAATCTGTTCTCAGTTTCATGCTTATACATGATGTTTCTACAGCTGCCCAAAAGCTAAACGGCATAAATCCTTCGAACTGTGACTCTACAGCCTCTTCACCCACACTCTGAATGAAGGCCTGTATCGCTTCGATTGCATTACTGGCATTTGCAAAGCACTGATTCAACTTTTCTAATACCACAACTCGCGTATGCTCAATACATTCCGAAGCAAGCTCCTCTTTCCCTTCAGGGAAATAGTAATATAGTGATCCTTTGGGACAATCGCTTTCCTTGATAATCTGATTCAATCCCGTAGCGTGATAACCTTGTGTGAAAAAAAGCCTTGAAGCAGTGTCCACAATCATATCACGTGAATTCGACTTCTTGGTCACGGTTCTTCTCCTTTCTTTATAACGATTGGTCTATATAATATAATCATAGATTATTTACTAGAGTCAATCGTTTTTTATTTAAAATTCAAGATTTCGAACATGTAATAATTACCTACACTAGAGTCATTACATTAGAAATAAGAATCGCATGACAATAAAAATGACTTGTAAGAAGATCACTTTGTTTCAAAGTGGCCAACTTACAAGTCCGAAATCACAGCACTGATGAGTTCTTATTACGCACGGTTAAGTGGATACACAGAATGGGTTGGGTTGATTAACCTGTTTATCAAACTTTAGCTTTCAAGTGAAAACATTTGCTCACGAAATCCCCATGTAAAGGTGGGATATGCAACCCGCTATGCATCAATCGATCTCCCCCATAAATTATGTCTTCCTCATCGATTGTGTAATCAAGCTCAGGATCAAGTCCTTTTAATTTCAATTTCTTCAATGGAGCATTCGGCTCAGCCAATACTTGGAAATAGTATACCAATGCTTGCGCTTTGTCCTCCGACACGAACATCCATGCGGTCTCATTCCCTTCAAACGGACTTCTCAAGCGGTATAAATCGCCTTGTTGTACGAGTGAACGAATTTCCTTATAATGTGCAACTTGTTGCTTAGCGATCACTTTCTCATCATCCGAGAACGTGGTTAGATCCATTTCGTATCCGAAGTTACCAGACATGGCTACATCCCCACGTGTAACCAGAGATGTAGTTCGCCCCATCTGATGATTAGGTACAGCCGATACATGTGCACCTATCGTACTTACGGGATAGACCATGCTTGTTCCGAATTGGATTTTCAATCGCTCAATGGCATCTGTATTATCACTCGTCCACGTCTGAGGCATGTAATACAGCATACCAGGGTCGAAGCGTCCCCCACCACTCGCACAACTTTCAAATAAAATATGGGGAAATTGATGCGTCAATTTCTCAAGTAAGTCATACAAACCCAACATATAACGATGAGCTGTTTCCTTTTGTCTCACAGCAGATCTAGTAGCCGACCCAATCTCCGTCATGTTACGATTCATATCCCATTTCACATAGGAGATCGGTACGCTTGTAAATATCTTGCTTAGAGATTCTAATAAGTAATCGCATACCTCTTGTCTAGATAAATCTAAAATTAACTGTGTTCGTCCTTCTGTACGTCGTCTTCCTTCTACATGAATACACCAGTCTGGGTGTTGACGATAAAGATCACTGTCTGGAGATACCATCTCTGGTTCGAACCAGAGCCCGAACAACAGACCTAATGAGTTCACTCTTTCTGCCAAATTCGTAAGTCCTTCTGGTAGTTTAGTGCGGTCTACAATCCAATCTCCAAGGGAAGTGGTGTCATCGTTTCTTTTGCCAAACCAACCATCATCTAGTACAAATAACTCTATACCTAGCTCTGCCCCCGATTTCGCAATCGATTCAATCTTCTCAGCGTTGAAATCGAAATAGGTCGCTTCCCAATTGTTCACTAGAATTGGTCTTTCCTGATCTCTATGAATCCCTCGACAAAGACGTGTCCGATATAGCCGATGATACGTTCTCGACATACCTCCTAATCCTTCAGTAGAGTAGACCATAATCGCCTCTGGCGTCTGAAAGGATTCACCCGGTTCAAGTAACCACCCGAAATCAAATGGGTTAATCCCGATAGACACTCGAGTAGAATGTAAATAATCAACTTCTGTTTCGGCTACAAAGCTGCCACTGTAAACCAAGCTGAAACCAAACACTTCTCCCTGATCTTCATCCGTATTTGGACGGGCTAATGCCATAAATGGATTGAACTGAGCGCTACTTGCACCTCTACGACTTTCGATCGTGGTTAGTCCCGCTTCAAGGACTCTTCTCTTCACTTGCGCCTCTCTCGCCCAACCACCTGCCAAATAGATCATTTCGTAATCACTATCGATAAAATCAACACTTGCGCTTAAGGCTCTTTCTAGCGAAACGGATTGGCTCCCACAATTCAGGAATTGTACCGATCGACTTATGGCATTATGATCTTCAAATACAGTGTAACTCAAAGTAACACTAAGCCCTGAGTAATGATCCACTAGCTTAATTTCCAGTGTCTGCGATTCTCTTTCCGACTCAACATAAACAGCAGGCAGTCCTGGCAATTTAGGTTTCCCCTCTGTAATCTTGTGTGATTCATACACCAGTTCCGTAATCCGACTACCATCTTCAAGTCTTACTTGATAGGCTGGATTTCTGAAATCTCCTGTTCCATATTGCGGATATTCTTGCGGATAACGATCTATAGATGCGTTGTCTGGATAGTGTAGTAGACGTGTGATATTAGAAACAGATCGAAGTTTCTTTCCCCAGTACACATGAAGTGGATAACCATTGTTTAGTTGAATAATGTAACTCATATCTTTCGATTGGAGGTGGAATAACTGCTCTTGTTCTAAATATGTAATAGTCATTTAAGTACTCCCTTTTCTCTTAGTCATGTAAGCGTTGAAATAGAACCAACAATGGCTATATCATACCTCTACGTAGCAACTTCAGTAAATGGAATTAGACTATAACAATATGGCATTATGCTAGATTTTTATGTTATTATTTGAATGTCATTTGAATTGAAATAAGGGAGCATTTATATCATGATAGAATACCTTTCTAGAAACCTACATCATACCGATTTACATTTAAATCAATATGGCATGGAACAATGTTTAACCGAGCATCATCATGGACCTGCTGTAAGAGATCATTATTTAATTCATTATATTCTAGAGGGATCAGGTAGATTTGTCGTAGGCAATCAGACATATCATCTTCGTAAAGGGGAGGGATTTCTAATATGTCCTGGCGTTGTTACCTATTATGAGGCGGATAAGAATGATCCTTGGGCATACGGTTGGGTTGGATTTCATGGTCTTCAAGCAGAATTCTATTTAACTCAAGCAGGACTTGATGCGGAACACCCAACATTTAGGTATGATCGAGATGATGAATTAGCTAATTACTTAACCATGATGACTAATACAACATCATTAAATACCGCTCGAGATATGCAATTAACGGGGTTATTATACTTAATCCTCTCTCTTCTAGTTGATAACACACAAAATGAAACACAAATAGATAACAAAGAGAACCGCAAAGAAGTCTATATTCGAAAAGTAATCGATTTCATCGAGATGAACTACTCTAGTAAATTCACCATTGCGCAGATCGCCCATTTCGTTGGACTTGATCGAAGTTATCTTTGTTCTATTTTTAAAGAATACATACACATAAGTATCCAGGAGTATCTCATTCATTATCGCATGAACAAAGCGTGTGAACTCATGCGTAATAGACAATTATCCATTGGAGATATATCGCGTTCCGTCGGATATGATGATCCATTGTTATTCTCCAAAATGTTCAAAAAAATAAAAGGATCTTCTCCGAAATCTTATCGAAATTTGATAGGAACACTATTCGAATAACGGCACCTTGGGATCTCTTACATTCTGCGTTAACATGCTATGTAATTGGCCTCGATGATGATACACATGTGCTACAATCTCCAATAACCATTCATACCTACTATAAGATACTCCCCAATAAGATGTCTTGATCTCATGTAACTCTTCATGTGTATATTCAGCGTACACTTCTTTTAAATACTGAAAATTCTCACCTAGGTGTCTGCAGATGTCGGGTAATATGATAGGTTCATTATGCTTGTAAAATTCACTCATCTCATCCATCGTAGCTTCACAAGATATCAAATAGTCTGCTCTACATATGACTGCAATATGACTAAACACTTCTAATACAGATCTTTTATTCATAATCGGGGTTATCGATAATTCTTCTTCCGTAAATTGTTCACTCATGTGAATGAGAGACTGAATTGCGATGTTAAGTTGATTAAATATAGGCGTTAAAATCATCTCTTCATACATCGTTGGCATTCCCCTTTATTTCTTATCTAGCTTCTGTAGCGTCTCCACAACGGTATCACTGAACCTAGCTAATTGAGGTTGATCTAATATTCTGAAGTACAAACTTCGTAACAAACACTTCATATTCATATACTGAATATCATCTTCCGGATGATTTCCGACCTTCTTCTTTTCACCAAAGCTTTGAATCCAACTATGAATTTCATGATCTGTAAGTAACTCTCGGTTAAAAACACTTATGATCGCACTAACGTTTCGTTCATCTTCTTTATTAATATATACATAGTTATTCACAAGAAACTTCGGTTGAATGGCATTTAATATATCAATCAAGTCTTCTCTTTCTAGAAAAGGAGATTGCGCAATGGCTTCCAATCCATCGGATACATGAGCTATGGCATGTGCCCAACCCTTTTCTTCCACATATCCTCTGTAGTCTTGCTCAAGATTCATATACGCTATTAGTTTCTTCTTAATCAATATCACTTCTTCTTTGCTTAAAAAGCGTTGATCTCTGTCTTTCCCCATAACCAGCGGAACGATAAGTACGGAGAACGTACGGGTGAATACGGAGTCAGTCTCATTCTCGCCGATCCCATAGAATAGATGTTGTTCATCTAAACAAATATGTAATAGTTCTCTTACTTGTTCTTCTGTAAATTCACCACGATCAATCCACTCCGCAAATGTTGAATAGATGAGATTATCTCGCAATTCCGGATCAATATCACCGATATACATCATCATTTCTAAACCTATTTCGAATGCATTCATGGTGGCTGGTACTTTATATTCATCTTTCTCGATTTGAGTCAATTTTTCTTTTAATTGGGTGTTGCTACTAGTCATCGTTATCCCCCTGCACATCATATTATATGTTGCTATATCTAATTTTCCAATCATCTGTCCCCTCTAAAAGAATACTATATACAGGGTTATCTTAACAGTTAAAATACGAGAAAAATAGAAAGATCGTCCTCATTAGAGAACGACCTTTCTTATCTTCGATATGATTCATAACGTACATTTACAAATCGTGTAGCCAGTCCGTATGAGTTAGATTGTTAATGTGAGCGTTTAGAAGTTGAAATTATCCGGATCAGAACCCACCCGAAGATTCTCATTAAGCCCATTAATCTTCTCCATATCATCAGAAGATAGTTCAAAATTGAACACATCTGCATTCTCGATAATCCGGTGTTCCGTAGTAGATTTAGGAATTGTTACAAATCCATTCTGTAGATCCCAACGCAATATCACTTGAGCAACCGATTTACCATGGTTATCAGCGATCTCTTGTAATGTGGCGTTGTCCAATAGTTTACCTTGCATCAGTGGAGACCACGCTTCTAATTGTATTTCCTGTCCCTTACAAAAATCACGTAATTCGAGCTGCGCTAGTCGAGGATGGTATTCCACTTGATTGACCATCGGCTTGATCTGCGCATCTTGCAACAAATCTTGTAGATGATGCACTTGGAAGTTACTCACGCCAATGGCACGTACACGTCCATCCTTATAGAGTTTCTCTAGTGCTCTCCAAGTGTCTTTATATTTTTCTTTCACTGGCCAATGCACTAGATAAAGATCTAATTGCTCTAACCCTAATTTAGTCATCGTACTTTCAAAAGCTGCTAATGTGGATTCATAGCCTTGATCGGAATTCCATACCTTAGAGGTAATAAATAGATCATCGCGTGATAGTCCCGATTCTTCCAACGCTTCACGTACCGCTTGGCCTACTCCTTCTTCATTGTTGTATGCAGCCGCTGTATCAATACTACGATAGCCATGTTTAATCGCTGTCTTCACAGCCTGAATAACTTCATTACCGTCTTGTGCTTTGTATACTCCTAATCCAAACCATGGCATCTTCACACCGTTGTGAAGTGTCGTTGTAGCTTGTAAGTTATTTAACATATGAGTAAACCTCCTAAAAGTTTAGTAGCCTTACTAAAACTAATGCTTCGTCAAAACGACTACGAAAGCGTTAACTAGTATTTGTAGTCCTCTTTGTATTACACTTAATACAATAATTAGACCCAATGTTTACTAGTATTAATCATAATAACGTTAAAAGGCGGTGTCAAATCATGACCTCTATCATTTCCAAACAATGGTTACTTGCTAGGATGTATGAAACAGATCTCGTCATTGTCGATTGCCGATTTGTGATGGGACAACCCGAAGCTGGACGTATTGCATATGAGGAAGAGCATATTCCTGGCGCGATATATTTCGATCTAGAGAAAGATCTTTCAAATCGAGTAACTGAACATGGGGGTAGACATCCCCTTCCCGATATGGAGAATTTCAGAAGAACGCTTGAACGCGTAGGGATTAACAATGATATAAGGGTTATCGCCTACGATGATCAAGGTGGTGCTATGGCATCTCGCCTCTGGTGGCTCCTACAGTATATAGGCCACTCTACTACATATGTAATGAATGAAGGATTTACGAATTGGAAACAAGCAGGATATCCTTTGACGGATAAACAACCTATTCGAATTCCTCAGTCCTTCACGCCACACATTCAACATGACATGGTGGTGTCTATGGAAGAAGTAAGAACGTCTTCTATCGAGCATACCTCACTACTGATTGATTCCAGAGAACCTAACCGATATTTAGGTCTTGAAGAACCTATTGATCCTGTTGCAGGCCATATTCCAAGTGCTATTAATAGATTCTGGAAAGATCTTAAGCTTGATAATGGTTCTTGGAAGTCAACTATAGAACTACAGGATCATTTCAAGGATATTCCGAAAGAACAAGAAATCATCGTCTATTGCGGCTCTGGTGTCACTGCCTGCCCTAACATTCTCGGACTCGTCAAGTCTGGGTATACCCGTGTGAAGTTGTATGCGGGAAGTTGGAGTGACTGGATTAGTTACTCTGGCAATCCCACCGCCATGGGTGACGAAGAGGATAGGGAAGAAGCTTACTAGTACTTAAACTTTGAATACATCGCCATGCGTTTTATATACTCAGGCGATGTATTTTTTATGCTCTAAAATCAACACGGAGTCAACAAACGATCATAAAAAGTACTTACAGAGCGGGTCAAACCAAATGTTTGCTCATATCCTTAGTAATTGCCCTGTACAGACAGAGAGAGAGCCGGGATGCCCCACCATAACAGTGTTTCATACCAGGCCTTATGGCTCTTAACAACGTAAATCGGCGGCAACGCGATTATCCTGGAACAAGCTACGCTGCATCAAAATTTTGACAGCTTAAATATCGGCCTCGAAATCGTGCGAAACCAATAAGCAAATACGGTCGTTCCGGTCCATGAGCTGCGCTTATTCTGGATGTATTGATCATTAATAATATAAGTCCGAGTGGAAGCAGGACTCTTCAGACCGAACTTTTCCCACTTCGCCGGATCATTCGAACCTCCGAGCCTTACAAGCATATTCGCTGACTCACTATTGATTTTAGCCGGAATTTGCTCGTAGGCATGGATGATTTGCGCATGAAATTCGTCGATTGGATTGCGGCTGGCAAGGCTCTCCAAGTGGATGCTTTCACGAAGGTAAGAAACGTATGCCAGATGGTCAGCCCAGAACTCGTCGATATAAAAAAGCCGTACCCGCTGCTCCGCAGGGCTCATCGACTTCTCGTTTTTCAAAATTCCGAGCCGCTCCTCGTACAGAATTCGCCTCTGATCCTCCACCATATCCGAATAACAGTTCAGTTCCTGGTGGATATCGAAGTTTTGGCCCATAATAACGCGCTGAATATGCGAGATTTTGCTGCGGAGCACCGGCTCTTCGAGAGCCTCGCCCTGCCTAGGAGCACGAATCGTTTTATTGATGCCGAACCGAAGCATCAACTCGTCCTCCAAGCTTACGAAAAACAAGGAATCTCCTGGGTCGCCTTGGCGGCCAGAACGCCCGCGCAGTTGGTCGTCGATCCGCATGCTTTCGTTCACATGTGTACCAATCACGTACAACCCGCCCAGCTTGGCGACAACTTCTGCTTGCATGGGGTTGCCTCCGCCGAGCCGAATGTCGACGCCGCGTCCCGCCATATTCGTAGACACCGTCACGGCGCCAATTTCTCCCGCTTTGGCGATGATCTCGGCTTCTTTTACGTCGTTCTTAGCATTCAGAACATGGCAAGGTACGTCGGCAACTGCTAGCGCCTCCGCCAGCATGTCAGACTCCTCGACGCTTGACGTACCAATGAGAATTGGACGTCCCGCCCTATGGACGGACGAGATTTCTTGTACAAGCGCCTTAAGTTTGGCTTCTTTATGGGTATAAATCCGGTGTGGATGGTCGATCCGTATGTTTGGCCGGTTCGGTGGGATTTGCACGACCTGCAGCACATAAATATCTTCGAATTCCATTGCGGAAGCGTACGCAGTGGCCGTCATTCCGCAAATCCTCGGATACAGGCTAATAAAGTGTTGAAGGGTGATCGTCCCGAGAATTTTCCCGCCGGCTTTCCACTGCAGTCCTTCTTTGGCCGCAAGCGCGGCTTGCAGCCCGTCCGGTAAATACCTGTTCTCGGCCACGCGGCCGGTATATTCTTCGATCAGCTCTATTTTACCGTCACGGACGATGTAATCGATGTCTTTTTTTAATATCGATTCCACATGCAGCGCGCAATTCAATGACGTCAACAAATGACTATTATGGCTATCGTACAAATTACCGCATCCCAGCAGCGACTCCGCTTTCACAGCGCCTGCTTCATTCAAGTAAACATTCCGCTGGAACTCGTCGAAGTCGTAATGCTCTACTTGCTGTAGCTGCCGAGCCACTTCTGCAAAAAGAATGCCGTCGCTCTTGGATCCGCCCGACTCGCCGCTGATGACTAGCGGCACCCGAGCTTCGTCGAGAAGCAGTGAATCCGCTTCGTCGACGATAACGTAGTGAAAAGGACGATGTACGGTATCGGCTTCGTTTAGTGCGATTGTGTCACGCAAATAATCGAATCCCGCTTCTTTGGCCGTAACATAGGTTATATTCGCGGCGTACGCTTCCCGTTTCTCGGACAAGCTCATTCCCGCTTGAACCGAGTTTACCGTTAACCCGAGGAAACGATAGATCGGGCCCATCCACTCCGCATCTCGATTTGCCAAATAATCGTTAAAAGTCAGCACATGAACGCCTTCGCCGGTCAGCGCATTTAGATAAGCAGGCATAACAGCAGAGAGCGTTTTTCCTTCACCGGTATGCTGCTCGATCAAAAATCTCTCGTGCAAAGCGATAGCAGCCATGATCTGGACATCGTAAGGCTCTAATCCGAGCTTTCTCTTCGCTGCCTCGTAGACTAACGCATAAGCATCGACAAGCAGCTCATCCAAAGGCGTACCCGATTTTGCTTCTTTTTGCAGGCGGAGAGATTCCCCTTGAAGCTGTTGATCGTCCCATGCTTCCAAATTCCGTTTCCTGATGAGCTCCGCTTTGTCCTGATAGACTTTCAGCTTATTCTGGTTATCGCGGTCTTTGAATTTTTGCATCAACTTGACGGCTATATTCATATATTTGATCTCCCCTCGGTAGAAATACGCTTAGTTTTGAACAACATTTGCGCTGATCTGTCACCCATCAGGTTCAAGTCCACTTCATATATGCAGAATCTTATACCGTACCTTCCGCCATCACCGTGCTCCAATACGCAAGGCTGACCGCCATCCAGCCGAGGACGCGTTTCGGCAAAAAACCGAGAACAAGCGCTATTGCAGCAGCTATGTCAGTGCCACAGCGACGGGGGTAAGAAGAGCAAGTTCTTTAGTCAACAATCGATTTATTTCACTCGGAATGTGCGGCTTCCGTATTTACGAACGAGAATAAGAGAAATGAGTAAGTACACAATCGTAAGAGTAACCACAATGGCAGTAAAAATATCTGCTGGAACTCGTACGATAATGCTAATACCGCTTGCGAACGATACTAACATGTTTATAACATAATACAGCGGATTCTTCACATTCAATTCGGTAGCATAAGGCTGAAAGATATAATACATAAATAGATGATGAATGGAAAAAAATACGGACAACAAGAGTATGCACACCCACATCATGAGTAGCTCTCTACTTAACCATTCTCCACTCGCTGCTAACACAATAGCTGTTAATGCCGTAGCTAGAGTTGTTGCAATCTTTAGATTGAGGACCGTTATTTTAATTAGTCGAATCCGAAAATGCTCGAAAGATGCAGCTCGATAGAAGCTATAACGCAACAAACTCAGATCTCAGTTATAGAACATAGCTCTGCACATCTTTTCTCCCACGGACAAGAAATACATAGCCATAACTAGGAAGGGAAAAATAACTCCCAGATTTAGCACTAAAAATTCGTCTCTCTGTGATAGCATCATCACGACTGCCACTACCACCGTACCAAATGCGCCTATAATGGCCATCCTCTTGTACACTGGATCATTAATAAGACTGCGATGCCTGGAGAAGAATAACATGTTCAGATAGCCGTAGCCTTCCTTTGTTTCGATATTTTCCTGATGCTTTCCATTCAAGGTATAGTCGCTTTCTTTCGATTTCACACTCGTTTTTTGCGCCTCCGACATCATACGCCCAAGATCCAACAGGGGATCGTCTCTTTTGGTTGCGGCATCGACAGCACCACTATAATTGGAATAACGGGCAAGTCGAACAGTTGCGAAGATTCCTCCAACCACGATGACGAGACAGATTGGTAGGCTCAACAGAATCGACGAGGTTACCGGTACCCAGTCGAACAGTAATGGCAGATAAGCAGCTGCATAGCCAAGCCCGATGACGATCCAGACAATCACGTTATTTTTTATCAGGACCATGCCCGTTTTGTCAAATAGCTTAAGATGCATATACTCCGTCAGAATCCTCCACAAGGTAACAGACGTCACCAACAAGATAGTCTCTATGATGGAGGCTCCCAGCTGTGAGGTAAATAACAGCATCGAGGGCATTAGATACGCCATGAACGTCACATAACGGTAACCAAGAGAAGCCTTCATATATCTTGTAGGAGACTGCCTCATCAGCTTCACAGCTACGTACTTCTCCCGTTTCGGCTCCAATATGGTGGCGTTACTAACACCTGCAACCACAAAGCTGAGTATGAAATAAATATGTACAAAATGCTGAAGCTGAACTTCCGCAGAGAGGTCACGACCTAAGCCGACTACTGGCAAGTAGATAAGCAAACCTACATAAGCTAGCCTAATTACAAATCCCCATAGTAGGCTTATAAGAAATACGATAATGGAAACAGCCCTTTTCAAGTTTACATTGGCGTAGATAGTGTCCGTTACATGCTTGCCAATCACCGGTAGCTTCTGGATGTAATAAATGAATAGGTTCGCTGCAGTGGATGTCCGAATGGCAACAAGCGTATTAAGTGTTCTCAGCATAGCTCTCGTCCTTCAGCAGACTAATAATGTTTTGCTCAAATTCCGCACTGTGCAACAACTCTGTGGGTACGGTAGACAACAGCCCATTGTTCAACACGACCAACTCATCACATAGATCCGATGCCAACTGCAGAATGTGCGTGGAGAAGACAAGAATATGGTCCTGTTTCATCTCTCTCAACATCTCCTTCATCTCCAGTGCCACGATGATGTCAAAAGAGGTAAGCGGCTCATCGAGCAAAATCACGGGCGGTTTTGTTATGAGGAACAGCAGCATTTGTAGCTTGTTCTTCATCCCATGGGAGTAACCCTTAATGAGCCGGTGCCTATCCTCCTCTGACATACTCATCATGTCAAAATAATCGTCGATGCTTTGATCCATTCGCAGCTTATCACGATTAATATCCATAAAGAACTTTACGAATTCATAGCCAGTCAGGAACTCAGGCAGAATCGGTAGTGAATAGACATAACCAATATCCTGCTCGCTCAACTCCCGAACATGTCCATTCTCCTCCAATAGCACTTTCCCTCCATCCATAGCCATCTCTCCGCTCAAGCAGTTGAACAACGTTGTTTTGCCTGCGCCATTTCGGCCCAGCAGACCGTAAATCTTTCCTTTCTCAAAGGTATATCCAGCTCCCTTGAGTACCTTTTTTTGGTCAAATTCTTTTACAATATCTTCTATGATCAGACGCAATTACAAATCCCCCATTCGAATAAAAATGTCATTTGAATTTATTTCTATACGTAATAGGCGACAGTATAGTTTCACTAACACATAGACTGAAAATGATGCCTCTAGGCGGTCAACTTGGTGAGGTGCTATGGTCAGACCTCTGCTTCGGGGAGCTTTGTGGTTGTAGTAGCTGATCAATGGTGCTCGTTATTTCGTGTCTCCCCCACCCATTCTACGAGATTTATTTTAATTCAATTTATTTTTAGCTTTAAATATACTTTTCTCTCTTTTTGTCTAAGTTTGTCATTCTGCCGTCATTGGGGTTCTATATACTATTTTTTAATAGAATATAAACTGTATTCCAAGGAGGAGATAGTATTCGCGTCAGATTTGAAAAGGGGATTTCCGTTATCTTATTACGACAGCGGGAGCCAATATTAATGGGCAGCACGGAACAAGTGCGCAGAATTTCACTAGCACGGTTATAGCGAACAGTATTATTGAAAGTAATGCGCAACATAATAGTTAGTTCTTTACGCAGTCATTCACCCTACATATCCCCCTTTAAGGGGATATGTATTTTATTGGAAATACTATACAGTTAAGTGTAGTGTCTAAAAAAAGGAAATCATGGGACAGAGGAGAAATGAAAATGCGAAAATTAGGAAGAAAAGTATCGATTGTATTGTTGGCGATGATAATGTTGGTTAGTACTTCGCAGCAATTTAGTATATTGGGAGAGCATAAAGCATCGGCTAATCCAATAGACGACTTTGCTGGAGGGTCAGGAACTTCGCAATCTGATCCATATCAAATTGAAACTGCTGATCAATTGGATGCCGTTCGCAAATATTTAGGTAAAGATATTTACTTCGAATTGACTGAAGATATTAACTTAAGTAACTATGCAAGTAATGATGACGGGGAAGGTTGGACTCCGATCGGAAGCTCGGATGATAACAGCTTTAAGGGAACCTTTAATGGGAATGGAAAGACAATTAGTAACTTGTATATTAATAGACCTACTGTAGATATTCAGGCATTATTTGGATATACAGCGAGCGCATCATCGATAAGTGACGTAAATCTTATTGTTGAAGAGGTTACCGGAAAGGATTATTCAGCTAGTCTAATCGGTCAGAATAATGGTACTGTGAACGAAGTTTCTGTTTCTGGTGTAGTGTATGGTAATTCAAACACCGGAGGCTTGGTTGGTGTAAACTATGGAAAGATTACAAATAGTAACGCTCATGTCAGAGTAAGCGGCACTGGAGATTCTATAGGCGGTCTGATTGGGAATACTTCTAATGGAACAGTTGATAATAACTACGCTGTCGGTATTGTAACTGGAAAAAGGTATGTAGGTGGTCTGATCGGAGCAGGTACTGCTAATACTTCAATAAATCATAACTACGCTATCGGGGATGTGTTCGGGGAAATATATATAGGCGGTCTAATCGGTAACTCTGTGAATAATATTTTATTAGATAAAAACTATGCTACCGGCAACGTGAATGGGAGTATAGATAATGTAGGTGGATTAATTGGATATAGTAATAATGGAGTTGTTACAAACAGTTTCGCACTAGGAAATGTTACTGGTGCCAACATAGTAGGTGGTTTGACCGGAAATAATCAAAGCACAATGTTTAATAATAATTATGCAACAGGCAAAGTAACTGGAAGCCCTCATACAGGTGGGTTGATTGGTTATAGTTCTAATTTAAGCAGTGGTTTCTACAATAAAGAGACAACAGGTAAATCTGATACTGGTAAAGGCAATCCAGTATCGACAGCAGAAATGCAACAAGTAGGAACCTATACAAACTGGACCTTCGATGCTAGTACTTGGACGATAAATCCAGCACATAATAATGGCTTTCCTTACTTGAGCGAACTGCCTAGTCCTGAGTATGTGGTCTATTCAGCAAATGGTGATACGGGCGGTGCAGTTCCAATATCTAAACTTCTTAGGAAAGGTCAAGGAATAACTGTAGACGGGAATAGTGGAAACTTAACTAAATCAGGCTACACTTTCGTTGGCTGGAATACAGCAACAGACGGTAATGGAGATGATTATCTACCAGGAGAATTGTATAATATCAATATTGGAACTGACATAACCCTCTATGCGCTGTGGTTACAGTTACTGAGCTCGCCTGTCCTAACAGCAGATACGACGGATAACGATATTATAAGTAATATAGAAATTACATTCGATGATGATTCAACATGGAGAGATGAGATTACAGCAATTGTTGCTAATGGAGCCCCATTGAGTGAAGATAATTACTCGATAGAAGCAGGTAAGATTACATTATTTGCGAACAACTTAGCTGCTGCTACCTATACGATCTCAGTAGTTGCGGACGGATATGCAGATGCAACGGTGCAACAGATCGTTCATCCCAATCTTAATCTAAGTAACTTAGCATTAAGTAGTGGTGCAATGAATGAGACGTTTACTAGTGCAAAGACGAGTTATACGCAAAATGTAGTGTATGGAATATCTAGTCTAACGGTGTCACCAACTGTAGTAGAACCAACAGCAATTGTGAAAGTAGCTGTGAATGACGAAGCTAGTAAGATCGTTACAAGTGGTGCTGCAAGTGCTACTCTTCCACTTAAAGTGGGAGCAAATACGATTACAGTAACGGTAATGGTTGGGAATGGGCCAGCTAAGGTGTATACGGTTGTCGTGACGCGTAAGGCAGCATCTACGAACAGTGGTGGTTCAACACCGATCATTGATACGAATGTAACATCCTCCAATGGTTCAACACCGATCATTGGTACGAATGTAACATCCTCCAATGGTAAGATAACGATTCCTACAGGTAGTACAGGAAAGGTTACGCTTAACAACGAAGTAACGGTTGAAATTCCAGTGAATGCTACGAACAAAGATATAACAATTACGATAGAAAAATTGCTTAAAATAAACAACCTTCTAGCTAATGGTGAAATACTAGCTAGTGATGTATTCGAGATACTGAAAAACTTCCCGGGTAATTTCAGTAAACCAGTCACACTGACATTCGTGTTTGATCCTACTAAAGTTGATAATAACCAAAGACCAGCCGTATTCTATTATGATGAAGTGAAGAAGGTATGGGTGGGAGTCACGGGTGGTAAGATCAATGGAAATCGGATTAAAGTAGAGGTCGATCACTTCACGAAGTATGCGGTATTCGTAGTAGATTCAGCCACGAGCAAACCCTATCCCGATACAGAACTTAAATTCAGCGATATCGATGGACATTGGTCGCAGGCAAATATTGAGAAAGCCGTAAACAGCGGCATCATCAATGGATATACCAATGGTACATTTAAGCCAAACAATACGGTGACTCGCGCTGAATTCGCTGTTATGCTGATGAACGTGTTGAATCCGCAAGGTAATGGCGCGGAGCTGACTTTCACAGATACCGCAGAGATTGGAACATGGGCGAAGAAAGCGACTGCTCTGGCGGTACAATCTGGTATTATTAAGGGCTATGGGGACGGGACTTTCAATCCGGGTGCAGGGATTAACCGTTCAGAGATGGCAATGATGATCGCGAACGCTCTGGGTCAGCCTATCGATGAGGTTACCGTAACGGGCTTCGTGGACGATAAGGCCATTCCGAAGTGGGCGAAAAATGCAGTGGCAGCAATGAAGAAGCTTGGCATTATTACGGGTAAAGGCCTAAATAAATTTGCACCTGATGATCATTCAACAAGAGCAGAGGCTGTAACGGTTTTGCTGAAAATGATGGAACAGAAGATCAAGTAAATTAACCACTTATCCCCCAAATGGGGGATTTTTTATTTTTTAACAATATACCAAAGTGATTCCTTCTCTACTATTCTCACACAAGTAATAAAGACCCCTACGGAGGTCTTTAAATACAACGTACTATTTCACTTCATTCGTAGCATCAACTTTAGCTTACGGTGCCCCATCGCAGCGCGCTCGTCCTATTCTTCTGATCTTATACCTCACTTGGAAATAAGAAACGGATGCTATTCGGAAAATATTGAAGAAAAAAAGAGTCATTATGTGAGCCTAGCGGATCTGTCTCGAACTTTACACGATGGACCGCTCCATTAATTTCCTCGTTCAATAGATCAAAGGCACGTTTGCTACTTGGCACCATTCACTTCTGTACATTAGTCTTGTTACACCTTCCTGTTCACCTACATACATATAGACATTGAACCCTCTATCAAGCCTTGTAGTCTCCATGTAACTTATAAAATCTTTAAACCACACAGAAGCAGATATTAATATAAAATTATCAAATATATGCTCAGACTTATACATTGCGTACAGACTTATTAATCCGCCTAGTGAAACACCGCCCAAAGCTAATTTTTGGGGTTCGCGGGAGATTCGAAATGAACTTTTCATGTGTGGAACAAGATCCTGATAGACATAATCCAAATAGTCATCGCCCTTACCCCCAAATGACCAATCCTTAAAGAGCGCGGGCATCTGCCAAGGCGTATATTCATCATTACGAAGCCGAGAATCAATTCCGACAAAAATAAATGATAAAGTACAATCCCGCTTAGAAACGCCTAACACCCTTAGTTCACAGATTCGTGTGCGGACTCGTTTCCCCTAATCCTCAAGCTCATCCAGCTTCGCTTCCAGTTCAACCAGCTTGCGATTCGCTTGATCCAATATTTCTTGAAGCTCTGCGGCTTCCGCTCGTTTAATTTCTTTTTTGACGGCCTGAATTTGCTGTTCCAGATAGAGAATGTCGGCGTCATTTCCTGAGTTGTTCCAGATCTGTGAATAAGTCATAACCAGCCTCCTATCTAATTAAGAAAAGCCTTCTAAGAATTTCAATTGAACTTCAAGAGAGCTTCATTTTCTATACATGGGTTTCAAATCCATGATTCAAGCAAAATTCGGTATCCACATATTCCATTCAAGAATAGGCATTGGCCAAGCGCCACAGCCCTTCGTGAGAATCTTCCTTTTCTGTCGTGGGACGAACGGACTCTTTTTATATTTGTAGATAATACCACAGCCAACAGGGTGCAAACAATAGCATTGCAATTTCCGTCCAATATGGGCAAGGCTTTGCTAAATGCGCAACAAGCTAGTAAATCAGCAGTTAGTAACTGTCCTAAGAAATCTCAACGATCACAAACCAAGGATGAAAATAAAAACACAGCCCAATTCCTGTAGCGATGCCAACACCTCCTTAACCTTCTTATTCTCTATAACACTCGAACGCAGTAAAATGTGCCATGTTCACAACTTTTTATTATAGATGCAGTGACATCTATACCCTATCTTCTATTTCATACAATATACTCAACAAAACGCCTTCACAGTTATAGTTAACTGTGGAGGCGTTTTGTTTTCTTACACTTCTTCTTGACATCTCACATATTAAGAAATGGATCTTCGGTTATTACTTTTAGCGTGCTGAAATTACTCCGGTACTAATTGTGTAATTCACTGGTGCAATATAATTTCCCGCATCAGCCCCTGTGAGAGTATATACAATTGTTATTACTTTATTGGTTCCTACAGCTGAGTCCTTGTATGTGGCTACTGCTTGTACTTGTACGTCATCTCCACTAATAACGTTAGTTAATGCTCCTGGTGTTACGACTGCCGTTGTACTACCATCATACACTTTGGAAAGTGTTAACGTGGGTGCCGCAATCGTTAATTGTTTTGCTGTTATTATACCGGTATTCACTGTAATACTCGCTGGTGGATAATAATTCCCTGAATCATCCCCTGATAGAGTGTACGACACGGTTATCGACTTGTTTGTTCCTACACTTTTATCATTATAAGTTCCTGAAGCATTTACTGTTGCATCATCTCCAGGACAAATTCCAATCTCTACACAAGATCCAGTTCTAGAGCCTGCTGATACAACTGCTAGTATGGTTCCATCATACACTTTGGAATTGGTTATAAGGTCTAACATAATACCCGTATCTACACTGGATTGTACGTAGACATTGTAGTTAGTATTGGATGCAGGGGCAATATAGTTGCTACTATCATCTCCAGCTATTATATATATTACATTTAAGGGTCTCGCTTTATCTAGAGATTCACTGTAAGTTGCTTCTGCACTCACGGTCACAGCTTCGCCCTCAACAACCCCGACTAATGTACCCACATTTACAATGATTGATGAATCTCCAACTGGTGTCTCTACAAGTGTCAATACTGGATCTCCGATCGTTAACTGTGCGGCTGTAATGACTCCTGTATTTACATTGTAACTTACAGGTGCAATATAGTTGGCTGCATTTACTCCACTCAACGTATATACGATCGTGATTGTTTTGTTTGTTCCTATAACTGAATTATCGTAAGTAGCTATTGCATTTAAGGTCACATCATCCCCACTAACCACTCCGATCAAGGGACTTGCTGTTACAGCTGCTGATGCCGTTCCATCATACATTTTCACTGCTGTGAGCGATGCTGATGGATCTGCAATTGATAATTGTTTCCTATTCATTACTATTTCTGCTGAAGGTGTAGATATATTATTTGCACCGTCAACTGCATAAACGACATAAGTACCTAATGCTAAACCTGCTGTACTAATCGTTGATTCTACATTTGCGGTTACCGATAGCTTATTGCCTAACGAGTCCGTGACAGATTGATTTAAGTCTGCTAATGTTTTGGTTGTTGTTGAAGGGACTAGATACAAATATCCACTTTCATTACTTGTACCATGCACATCATCTCCAAGTGAGATTTGACCAATCGTCACATTCGATAACATTGGAGCAGTTATATCAGGCCCACCGGTCGAAGGTGCTGTATTACTACCACCAGTCGAAGTTGCAGTCGGAGTAGATGTATTATTCACTCTATCCAACATTCTAATGGTGATTTCAATAGTCGTACCGTTTTTAGCAACGGAGCTTAACGTCACTTTTTCAATAGTGCCTGTACCTAGGATCTTAGCTACCGCATCTAAAACAAGGCTAATAATCTTTGCGTCTTTACCTAACGTAAGCGTCATACCCGTTGCTGATGATGATGCAGTAACCTCTTTAACGCTGCCTTCAGGAATATTAACCTGAATTTGTCTTCCTTTAATATTTAAGGAATCAAATACCCCTATTAATGTTACTTTCGAACCTGCGGGTAATAATTCTGATAAAGTAACCTTGCTGAATCCAGATCCCGATGTATCCTTTTCTTGCATTGTTGTTGGGGATTTAATTGTAGCATCTCCCACGATTGTTGATCCTTCCACTACAATACGGACGTCGCCTTTTTTCTTATCTACTATAAGGGTTGGAATATCTGAATTTTTTAAATAGATGGAATTCACTCCACCACCTTCTACCCTAGTTACACCCTTAATCGATACATTCTTAAGAAATGCATCTCCTTCTTCTATTCCTGCATCAAATAATATATTCCCGGTAATAATTATGTTCTGTAAGGTAACTCCACTCACAGTAATAATTACATCTCCATTTATTGTTTCTATTCCTGTCGTAGGACCATATGTCCCTGCTGTACTGTATTTTGTTGCATTTGCTATTATCGCACGGTCTAGTGTGACAACTGCTTCTGCACGAGTAATGAACTTATTAGGTTTGAAGCTATTGTCATCTGCATAGCCCTTAAGAATATCCTTAGCTACAGCAGCTTGAACTGAGGCTTTAGCCCATGATGCGATCAAGCTTGAATCGGTAAACGTTGTTGCAGCACTTTGTGTATTCGTAAGACCTAGAAGGCGATCTACGATAACCGCAACTTCTTGTCTACTGATTGCATTAAGAACACCGATTGTCCCATCTGCATATCCTGTTATGTATCCTGCTTTCACAGCTTTAGAGACCTCTGAACTTGCCCAGTTAGATGAAGTAAGATCACTAAATGAAACATTGGCTGTTTCAATAAATCCAAAAGAACGGTTAATCATTGCAAAGAATTCGGCTCTTGTTACGGTGTTATTCGGTTGAAAGCTGCCATCTTGATAACCTTTAATAAATCCTTTATCCATCCAATTAGAAATTTGGGTTTCTGCCCACGTTCCTTTGATATCAGATTTCGATGATTCTGTGGCACCAAAAGCAACATTAAACGATGAAAACAACATAACTATAATCAATAACGTGGATAAAAAATTTCTAGTATAGCGCATTGATATTATTCCTCCTATTTAGATGTTCTTAAAAGTTCCGTACAAAGCTATTTACTCGTTACTCTTTTAGACTCCTTCCTTAAATCAAATATATATTCATCCACAAACCAGCTAGTTTTTAGAACCTATGACATTAATCATATTACCACAAATATCCACTAATTATATATTAAATTGCAGAATAATGTCGAATAAAAGCATATATTATTCTTGTTACACGAAATTAAGTTAATCAAAATTTGTAGCATGGGTTTTATACCACTCTGAATATGTAATTGAATGAAAATGAACACTTTAAAGAAATAAAAAAAAGAGAATAAATAAAGGCGAATTCTCATTTTAATTTGAATGGAAATTCGCCTTTATCCTTTTAGCTTCATATTAGAGACTTATAAACATACTTATACATCAATACCAGAACTAAGTTTCAGTGAGCCTATCGTTTAACCGCCAAGCAATAGTTCACATTATCGAATGCCGTTATTTTGTGCTCTGGCGTATTTTCATTGTAGGTTTTATACAGTTGTCTTGTAATTTCTGAAGGAGTCAAATGCTGCTGGATATCGAAGTTAACCTCTTCCAATATCTCCTCTAACTCTAAATAAGAATAACTTGCCTGCATTGGCTCCCCCGCTCTCGCGGCCATCATCACCTGCCTCTGCGCCCTTTCGCCTGCCTGTGAAGTGAACGTATGCTCATCAGGATAATCAAAGACTATGCTACTCCCGCTTGGGAGCAATGAAGCAATGACAGACAAGAGATTCTTAAACACATCCTTGGGCAAATAATAGCTGATACCCAGCAAGCTACTAAAGCTGATTACGCTAGGGTCAAAAGCTGGACAGGCAAGAACGCTGCTCAGCCAATTTGGTTCCGTCAAATCTGCTGTAATGCAGTGCAGATTTGCGGGAACCCCCAAATGAAGAGCTGATACACGTCTGCGCTTATCGACTGCTGTAGCCGGATGATCAATTTCAAAGATTTGCAAGTCTGTTGCCCAATTCGATTGCCGATAAGCGAAAGTATCGTAACCTGCAGCAAAAATGAGATATTGTCTGGCGCTCAGCGTCACGGCAACCTCAAGTGCCTGTTCGGCAAATGCAGCCCTCCCAAGTGGAGATGGAGATAGTTGATGATCAACAACTGTACGCAGCCCTTGCTCCGGCGAACCAACAAATTCTGGCTGAAAGAATGCAATCGCCTGTGACATATTACTGGAAATACCCTCGTATTCCTCATCAGTTAATAGTTGTCTAGCAAGTGAATCATCAAAAATTTTGATCTGATTATGTTCTGCGTGATACGCTCTTGAGAACGCACTGACGAGCGCTGTTAAACTCTTATTTTCCATTATCCATCACCTCATATCTGTTGTAACACGGTGACAGTGAACGTAACAATACTTGATTTTATTGTTATTTTATGGTATAATAATAGCAATAATTATATAAATTTCACATTTCCGCCACATTTAGTGGCGGTTTTTTCATGTCTTCTATGTGCAAGCAAAAAGGTAGTACCTGTTATAGTAGAAATTTAACATCCAAAAAAACATAATGAAATCATCAATAGCTCTCCCCTCTTTACAACCTCTCACTAGACAGTAATCAACTCATGATTTCAAGTGATTTATTTTGGAAATGAGCAGATTGTTGAACTATTGCACGAGAGTCCCCTAACCGTTGGGGAGATCGCCGAAAGGCTCGGGCTACGTCAACCTCAAGCGTCTAAGCATTTGCGCGTCCTTAATCAGTCCGGTATTGTTGAGGTGCAGGCGGTTGCTAACCGTCGCATTTACAAGTTGCGTCCCGAACCATTTAAGGAATTGGATGCTTGGCCGGAATCGTACCGGCGTATGTGGGAAGATCGCTATGATCGACTGGATGATTATTTACTTAGGCTGTAAAGTAAAGAAACACGAAAACAAGAGTAGCACCAGCCCGTGAACGGTTTCATAATACTAACAAATATGAGGAGGTTGTATATCATGATTAACCCTAATCTAGTTAACCAAATGGTATCAAAAGTGGACGGCAACACGCTTATATTGGAGCGTGTATTCCAAGCACCACGCGAGCTTGTATTCAAAGCTTTTTCGGATGCGGAGCATCTCAAACACTGGTGGGGGCCAAAAGGCTGGACCATTCCCGTATGCAACATGGATTTCCGTCCAGGTGGTACATGGCATTATTGCATGAAGTGCGAAGATAAGACCCAGGGCGATTTCTACGGTATGGAGTCGTGGGGTAAAGCGCATTATCGAGAAATTTCAGCACCGTCTCAAATTATATTCACGGATTGCTTCTCGGATGCAGAAGGCAACGTTATGGACAATATGCCAGAAACACTTGTCACACTTGATTTCATCGAGAAAGATGGTAAGACGAAGCTAGTTAACACCGCAATATACACGTCGCCAGAAGCGTTGCAAACAGTCCTAGATATGGGGATGATTCAAGGTATGTCTGAAACCTTGGATAACCTAGTTGTTCATCTAGAGAAAATACAGAAGAGCAGCTAAAGAAGTGCCCAAACTTAAGGCATCGTTTTCTGAATAGTGTCAGGGATAAATAGGACAATTAGGGCACATCCACTACTTCGCCCTATTTTTCTATCTGTAAAAATTGAATTACCTCCTTCGCATTCACCTCATTGATAAATGCTGCAGGAATGTTTGCTACTGTCTAAACAGTTGAATCCATGAACATGAATAACCGTGGTGAACTTTCGTCCACCACGGTTGAATGATAATATCAATTATTGCTGTTTACTTAATGATACGTTTGCTGTTAATGTTTTGTCGATAGTCGTCCAATTCACATAAGCACCTAATATTTTATTAATGACAGAAACTGGAACCAAAGTTTGACCATCTATAAGCTTCGGCAAGTCATTATTGTACACCAGCTTGCCGTCAATCGTATAAATATCAGAGCCAATTTGAGCATTTATCGTTTTCGCCCCTAATTCAACTTTCATGTTACGTGCCTTTTCATCCCACTTTACCGTTCCACCTAACAACTCCGAAACCATTCGAATCGATACATAGAACTCATCGTTATGAACAACCGGCTTGATTCTCTTTCCTCCTATGTTTATTACAACGTCAACGTCTTCAAGGAAATCAATCTTTCTAATCAATCCATGAACACCTTTGGTACGATCTACGACCTGAGATACTTCATAATCCGTTGCGGCTGACAGATATGCGTAAGCTATTGCTCTATCCATATCCAGCTTATCGGATAAGAATTGGATAGATTCACGTACTGATTCTTTCATTGCTTCATCCAAATCGGGATCCAATCCAATTGGAATCCAGAAATCCTCTGTTTCTGCAAATGGTTGTTTGAATTCTCCACTATGCGGAAGGGAGGGATCACCTTTCTTCAAAACCGTTAACCGAAGAGTCCCCCTAAGTGAAGCTTCCAATGCCGTTAAGGCAACCTCACCATCTCCTTGTGCGAAGTGGGGATCTCCTGTATAGAATAACCCACCCTTAACTTGAACTGGATAATAAATCGTCGCTCCGACACCAAGCTCATTAATATCCATATTCCCTCCAGTTTCAATAGGGGGAATAGAGCTGACAAGTTCACTAGTATTGGGTGCGACCCCCATAACCCCTAGGAAAGGATTAATAGGAAAGCGTACTTTCTTCCCTGTTTCCGTCGGTAGTGTACCATACCAATTACCGTTGATTTCTTCAATAGGTGTAAATACGGACACATTATTATATAATTCCGGTTTGGTAGCGCTGGCTCCCTCTTGTGCTCCTTGATTTTCCGGGAACTCTTTCGGAAGTGCACCCTTGCCATGTCTGTTAGAAATGACACCGTATGGAACTCGAGTCTGCAACGATAGCACTTCTACTTTAAGAACATCGCCCGGCTCTGCACCCTCTATCGCTACCGGGCCCGTGATGATATGAGGTCCGTCTTTCACAAAATCATGTTTGATGGAAGAAGCTGTAATGGCCTTTGCATCGTCCAATACGTTCTCGGGTGAGATTCCGAATTGTTCGAAATATTTCACTGGATTTCTCCCTTGATCTTCTACCAGTCCCTCATGTGATACCGTATCAAATGTTACAGCACTTCCGGATGGCACAGTGAGAATCGGAGAGCTATCTCGATTAGGGAGTGACCCCCAGCGAATGTTCTCGACCGCGGAGGTTACATAATAATCACCTTCTACTTTATCGATGGTTGTCGGTTGTAAAGGCATACTAAATGCTTGAGAAGGTACTACTAGCATCCCAATAATCCCTACTGCAACTCCACACTTCCTAATAGATCGATTTCTAAGCATTTTGATTACCCCCCATGTTCATATGTGTTATGTATCCTTACATAATTAACACATTAACACAGGAATTATTTTCTTTCAAGCATTTGTTGTTAGAATACATCACATAATTACTTATTGAAATCATAAACACACCGATACTCAATCTAAAAATTAGAATAATTCTACTAATAACCTCCTCTCCGCTTTGCCTTGGCTTACTCCGTGTAAGGAAATCTCCCTTATCCTTTAGTCATTGAGTTATATACTCTCGTCAAATTTGATCGATCTAGCCAGCAGCCGTAACAATAAGCTAAGATTAGTGAAAATGTGGTAATATACTATTTATCCTTCACTACTCCGTCATAGGCTACATGAACTAATCATTGCGTCCTATTCATCGCAACAAGAGTATAAAGAAGAGACCAAAGCAGAGTTCCATAAATGATATATTAGGAGGAAAACATCCAATTAAATATTTTATAATTACGGGTACTTCCAGAGGTATTGGAGAAGCGTTGGCCAATCAATTACTATCTGAGCATCATCATATATTTTGCATATCTAGGGCTGTCAATGAACTTCTGATTGAACGCGCTAGAGAAATGAATGTCAAATTGAGTTACTGCCCTTTTGATCTTAATCATGTAGGTGAAATTGATAGGCTATTCGACGAGATATTCAGTGTAATCACTCGTGAAACAGATATTTCAGGTATTTATTTAATAAACAATGCAGGAATGTTAACTCCCGTTGCACCAATTGAACAATGTTCATCTGCAAGTATTGCAGAAAATATAAATGTAAATTTAATTGCTCCGATGATCATAACCTCGAATTTCATCAAACATTCTCAGGCTTTAACCATAGATAAGCGGATTATGAATATATCATCAGCTTCTGCTCGCTATCTTCTGCCTTTTCAAAGTTGTTACAGCACTTCGAAAGCCGGTTTGGATTCATTCTCGAAGAGTGTAAGCTTAGAGCAAGCGAATCAGTTGTATCCTGCAAAAGTGGTTTCCGTATATCCGGGAATGATAGACACACAATTGCAAACTGAGATTCGTTCTATAAAGAAAGAATTATTCGCTTACGTAGATCAGTTTAAACAGATAGCACAAGAAGGAAAATTGCAAACAGCTGATTTTACTGCAGCAAAACTAATCGACATCCTATTTGGTAATGATTTTGGTAATCCAGTTGTTGTTGAGAATTTATGAATATAATGGACTACTTTGCTATACAAGAATAACATTTGTTCTCTCTCCTCTGATTTAGTCTATTGAAAGAGGAAATCTATTAATCCATTGGACGTTTCAACATTATTACCGTTGAAGTTTTTTACATAATATATATAATATGGGTATGTGACTAGAATGGCAGAATGGTAACTCTATCATTTGCAGTTAAGCAGCTATTCACAATGACGAACATTGGGAGAGATATACACTATGAATTCATTTGTCGGCATTGAAATAGATGGTGGGAAAATGTATATGATGGCGGAAACAGTAGACGGGTATCAGGAATATACGGCATCTACTGGGACAGATTGTACAGTAGTTCAACTTCAACAGGAGATCGAGGCTTTTGTAGCCAAATTGCCTTATAAGCCAAGCGGGATCGGGATGGGAATGCCAGGGCTAGTCGTCGGCACAGATAAAGTAGAGCTCAGCCATGTCATTCCTGCGTTGACAGGCGTTACAGCGGATATGTTCGCAACAAAAGCACAGATTCCCGTAGCATTTATCAATGATGTGAAGGCTGCAACAATGGCTGAAGCTGTTCATTTGACAGATAAAGAAACGGCCATTGTTATTATGTCTGACGCCTTTATCGCGGCAGGTGTTGTCGTCTCAGGTGAATTACAACTTGGCGCGAAAGGTTGGAATGGTGAGTTGGGTTATATGATCCTTATTGTGGATGGAGAACCGGTAATGCTTGACAATCTTTCGAGCGGTTACGTGATTATGAAACAGACAGGCATGGATGATGCTACGCTTCGCGAGCGTCTCGAAGCAGGCGATGAGCATGTCAAGGATCTTGTACACCAGGCAGGACGGAACTTTGGATACGCACTAACGAATTTGATACACCTGTATAACCCAGATACAATCGTTGTTGGCGGTAGCACCCCGACCTATAAGGGTTATATGGAAGCTGCACTAGCTAGCTTACAAGAGTATGCATTGCCTGAGTTGCTTAAGTGCTGTACGATAACGACACCACATATTCAGAATCAGGTGATTGCTTTCGGTGCTCGGGAGTGGATTCGTAAAATTACGAATCTTTAATATGAGATTACAATGACCTTAGTATCCGAATTCCTGTAACTATTATCCTACTATCGTTTTCCTTCCACTGCTTCCACCCTGACATAATCGGATAATAATCTAATTCACTTCACCAAGTGACTAATTTATAATATTCGCGTAGCGAACACAAACAACCGACAGTTCATGCTATCGGTTGTTTGTGTGCCCATTTTAATATGCATAAATTTCCATCATTTACTTTTATATGAATATTATCTATAATCTATTATACAAAGACTTCCTGTCACAAGTTCCTAATCTTCTTCGTAAGAAAGGAGGTGTACGGATGAAAAAAACTGTTTCTTCTCTTTGTATCATGCTTGCTATTGTTCTAAGTTTTACAACTACCGCGTTTGCTGCGTTCAGCTATTCTAGCCCAAGTTTTACGCTCTCAAGCGGCACAATCAAGTTCGGTTCAGGCGTTATTGTCAACACAGGTAAGTATCGCGATGATTTAACGATTAAACTGTATCAAGGAAATACCCAGATCAGCACGAAAACTATAACATTGAATCCTCAAGAATGGATCTACCCAGGCACAGGATCAACACCAGAGATTATACTAGCAACTGGCCAACCAGCTGGTGTCTACACATATGTTCTATCAGGCTCTGGAAGTTGGCATGTCATGGCGAGCGTAACAAATTAATGCTGCTAATGACACAACTTTTCAGAACAAATAAATCAGCCCCTTGCGATTGCACGGGGCTGATTTATGTTTAATAAATTCTTCTCATCCATAGCAAAGATCTGCGACCCTGTCATTTACAAACTAATCTTTCAATAGTGCCTCGGGTAGTTCGCGCTCGTAGTTCTTATATACGATATACCTTTGCAATCCACTGACCTTTTGCAAGGCTAGCCTTGCTAGATCAATCGCTTCTTGACGGTTCCCAGTTCGTAATTCAATTTCAGAGAGTAGAGCACTTTTCATATACGTCTTTGACAGTTTAGCCGCAGTATCCCGAGCAAGTTCAAGGTTACCTTCCTCAATATGTACATATGCTTCATAATATATACGAAATTGGATCGATTGAATAAGTGAAACATCGTTCTTAACTGCGGTCATATTTTTTAAATATGCACCGTAAATTGCCTTGTACAACGCTTGTTTATTTGGGTCCTTATATTTAGCTAGTAAACGGTTGATTTGAGATTCCACCACTTCATCCTGTTTATTTGCGATGGCATAAAATAGATATAGGGATGGATTATTCCGCTGTCTAATTAAAAACTTCTCCAGTCGTACCATATTAGTCTCTTTAAATAACATATACAAATACGGAAGCATCATACATACGATTGCAATGAATATAGCGATACTAACAATATACACGGTAGGCATTTCTCGTACTGATAAGATCATGCTTACGATAAAAATGAATACGTAGACAATGACATTACGGACAAACGAATTAATAATGTTTCACTCCTATTTGGTGTTGCTACTTGCACACCCATTGATTTTAACCAGTAAATTTTCAAACTTTGCGATTACTAATTTGCTCGATCCCCATATAATCCAGATGATGTCTACCCCAACCACACATACTGTCCAACACAGAAGTTAACGTTCTTCCGTGGTCTGAAATACTGTATTCCACCCTAAGCGGTAACTCTTGAAAGACTACCCGTTCAATAAGTTCATCCGTCTCAAGTTCTCGCAATTGCTTAGTCAGTGTACCTTGTGACACATCTGGGATAAGGCGTCTTAGTTCTCCAAACCGCTGAGTCCCATTTATTAATAAAATAAACAAAATGAGTGGTTTCCACTTCCCGCCAATTATTTGAAGCGTCGTAAGGACCCCTTTCAATCTTGGCTCCTTCAAATACATATTCATCATATCACCCTCTCATATTAATCATACCTATCACTCTTTCCTTTTGCACGTTAGTTCAACAATACCTAATTATATTAGATTAGTACGAAAATTCGTACCTAGTACGAAGAATGTGCGTACTAGGCAGGCATATGTTTCTGATTAATAATATATTGAATACTAACAACTTCTCAACCAAAGGAGCATATGAATAATGTCTAATATTTCAATAAAGAACCAACGAATCGTAATTATTGGCGGAAGTTCTGGAATAGGCTTGGCTACAGCTAAACAGGCTATTGAACAAGGAGCAAATGTCATTATAGCAGGTCGCTCACAAGATAAATTGAATGCAGCCCGCCTTTCTATCGGATCGGACTCTGTAGAAACCTATTCTTTGAACAATCAGAGCGAAGAACAATTAAAGACCTTTTTCGAGGCTGTCGGTAAGTTTGACCATTTATTTACGCCAGGCGCTTCTTATGTCAGAGGTGCAATTACGTCAAGCTCAGTGATCGCTCATAGTTGCTTCAATGCTAAATTCTGGCCACAATACAACGCTGTGAAATATGCATCCCCATTTATTAACCCTAATGGTTCGATTGTGCTAATGTCCGGTGCCTTTAGTCAACGGCCACTTGCAGATGGTGCATCATACGCTGCTTGCAATGGTGCGATTGAAAGCCTAGGTAAAGCCTTAGCCGTAGAACTAGCTCCTATTCGAGTAAATGTCATTTCGCCTGGCACTATACATACCTCATTTAATTGGGAAGGTGCTGACCAGGAGACGAGAGATAAAGCTTACGAAGGATATACCAAATTAAATATACTTGGCAGAGTAGGTCATTCAGACGAAGCTGCACATACGACGATTTATTTGATGACCAATGGTTACACAACAGGAAGTACACTTTACCCGGATGGTGGCTATATTTTGCGGTAAATGAACTCTTATACCTACCCTCCATATTTCGGATAAGGACTCTGAATTTCGGGTTGTCCACCTCTCTCTTATGTCTTGTGCTATATTGTGTGAGCATGATAACAACAGTAGCCAATACTAACTGAATAGGAGGCAAACCGATTATGAGCGCACATACCAACAATCATGATGTAAGCGGATTTATTAGAGCTGAAGGAAAAAAGGTCATCAATGGAGATGGCAAAGAAATTATCCTGAGAGGTGTAGGCTTCGGAAGTTGGTTGCTCCCTGAAGGATATATGTGGAAGTTCCCTGAAGGCGGAGATCGCCCGCGAAAGATCGAAGCGATGGTGAAAGAATTAATCGGTGAAGAAAAATCAACCCAATTCTGGGATACGTATGTGGAGCGTTATGTGGATGAGATCGATGTTCGCGAAGTTGCCCGACAAGGATTTAATTCAGTACGACTTCCTATCAATGCTCGTGACATCCTCTTAGCAGGAGACGAAGTGACCTTTAATGAGAAGCGCCTTTCTCGCATTCACCAAGTCATCGACTGGTGCAGACAATACAAATTATATGTCATATTGGATCTGCATGGTGCACCTGGTGGCCAGACTGGGGCTAACATCGATGATTCCGAGAATGACTTTCCCGAGTTATTCACAGACCGAAAGAATCAAGAATTGACGATCGCAATCTGGCGAATGTTTGCCGAACACTATAAAGACGATTGGATCATCGCAGGATACGACCTTTTGAATGAGCCACTTCCAGATTGGTTCAACATGTACTATGATCAGGTACTTCCGCTGTATAAAGAAATTACTGCAGCTATTCGTGAGATAGATAAAAAGCATATGATTATTCTTGAAGGGGTTCATTGGTCGACAGACTGGTCTATATTCACGGATCCATTTGATGATAATCTGATGCTTCAATTCCATAAATATTGGAACAACCCTGATACGGAGAGCATTCAGAAATATATAGATAAGGGCAATGAGTGGAATGTGCCTATCTTTATGGGTGAAGGAGGAGAAAATAACGCCCAGTGGTACAGCGGTGCATTCCAAATGTTCGAAGACCACCAGATCTCCTGGAATTTCTGGACTTGGAAGAAGATGAATACATCAAATTCCCCCTACTCTATTCGTATGCCAGAAGGTTGGAATTTACTGACTGATTATTTGGAAGGTGGTCTGAAACCGGATGCAGCAACATCGGAAGCCATATTAAATCAATATCTCGATCATATTAGACTAGAGCGATGTGATGCTTACCCTGGAATATCCCGTTCGCTATTGCGGCACCTCCCGCTCCAGATTCCTGCTGAATTTTATAGACAAGGAGACGGTGTAGGCTTCGGTATTATGAAGAAAGAAGAGAATCAGATTGGTTTACGATCGAGTGACTATGTCCCTATGAGAATGATAGCAAGCGAGAATGATAAGCCAAGCTACCACTCAGAGGGCGGCAAGTTGTGGGATGAGAATAATACGGTTTGTGTAAAATTACATTCTGGTGATTGGCTCGTATACGATGCCTTATGTGTTGAAACCAACCGCTTCGATCTCCGTGTACGGTTAAATATGGCTAACCGAAAGGATGCTGTACTATCCATCGAATTGGAAGGAAATCAACCTGTGACTTGTATAGTAAGTGATGAAGGCTGGAATGAGATCTTGTTAATGGGGAACATCACCGTGGTGGGTGGACCGGTTCAAGTAACCTTTCGTGTTCTTTCAGGTCAAGTCGATGTGGATTGGCTTGAATTCTCCATTGTTGAATAATTAGAAACAAGGGTGCCAGTTGTTCCTGAATGCTTGTGCATTAGGACAACTGGCACCCTTAAATACGATTCAACTCACTACTATTGATGCATCTACTTTTTCTTGTGACACCTTGTCGCAGCGCTTACACACCTTAATATTCGTACCATCCGTTGCTCTTCTCGGATAGAGCAGCTTAATTCGCGTGCTCTGGCAGATCGGACAGGTGCCACGGCCACGTGACGGTAAGCTCCAGAGTGCATGTCCTCTTTTGGATTTCGCCATGATTATGTTCCTCATTTCAACTATATTGAATAACCTTCAAAGTTAAGTTATGCTCTGTTTCTCCAGAAAATGCGTAAAATTGTTCAATCACTTCTAATCACCTTTCGATTTGTTTACAACTTATTCTTCCATGATAAATTTGCGTGTTACCTTTCTACAATTATGATATGTTTATGGTTTATACTAAAAAATAAGGAGTTATGTAAATGAGAGCCCACATTACCGTCATAACGATTTTATCAAATGATGTTACTCGATTAACGAAGTTTTATCGTGATACACTTGGATTTAAGACCATCGTAGATACGGAAGGATATGTTGAATTCGATAGTAGCGGCGTTCGTTTTTCCATTTGCTCCAGAGCATTAATGTCGGTTAATACAAATGGTCACCCTTCCTTTAAAGAAGAGTTTCGCGGACAAGCTTTTGAGCTTTCTTTCCCCTGTGATTCCCATCAAGATGTCATAAATACATATAACGATATCATTACCAAAGGAGCTACACCGATTAAAGAACCTACAATTATGCCTTGGGGACACACAACGGCATTCTTTGCTGATCCTGAAGGCAATATCCATTCCATTTTTGCGGAATAACTAATCCCCCCTATAACGCATAACAATTTATGGTGAAATACCCTTGATTCATATCCATTCGAAAAGACCATGGGGGGTTAATGGCGCAAACACACATGTGATTACCTGCTGTTTCACAACGGTAAACAAGCATACTCAGTTGTTTTTTTAGTAAAAAAAGACACCAGCAGCCCAACTATCAAGGGCTTTGCTGGTGTCACTTCATTTCTTTTTCATACAAATACCATGGTTCCGAATCTCGAAGGGATATGAAAATTGATCTTCTCTGTAGGTCGCCACGCTTGAAATTCTCGCTTTCCATCCAAGCCTTCATCAATCCGATAGAAATTAACCTTCCATCGTAATCCTTGATGAAGTGAATGAATGAAATTTGATGATGGAATCGTAATGAAGGTGGTTAAATATCCTTCTTCAGTGGATTCCACAGATGTTTGAAGATCCTTGAAACACCAAGTTTGATCTATCTTAACAACTGTGTCGTTGCCATCATTCTCAATAACAGCGTCAAACACGATATTCCTTGGACTGACTTCCAATTCTAAGTAACCGGTACCCTTGTCTTCCTCATCGATAAAGATTTCAACGACATCCTGCTCATACAGCGGATCATCTCTGTGTTCGAAATCGGATACGATGTTAGACTCCTTACACAAAAATCGTAAATACAAATACTCTTTGCTCCAACAAGCTCTCACCTCGGTTGCCTCTTTAGGCGAAAGACCTGTTACCGTATCACTTAATTGGAGCACATCACACCTATTCCAATCTATCGTTGATTGTACTTGTTTACACTGATACACGTAATCTCCATCGACAATATTAGATTGCACCTTTTCACCCCAAATCTATATAATTCTTACCTATTTTTCATCCCCACAACAAGGAACTCTACGATTGGTTATCCCTCAAATTTCCTTATATTCATTGATTCTATCACATATGAATATCCATCAGAAGTTATATTTCTTCCTAATATCTTCATTATTGAGCTTTCCAACATTGGTTCGATACATACGAGCAATATCAGGTAGTATCTTTAAAAGTAGCATACCGTTCACTCTTCCATAATAATAATTACTCTGTGTATTTACAACGTATCATGATAAATATACACTAGCAAATCGCTTTATCTTATCGTTCAGGACTGAATATATTATATTTGAAATTCTAAACACAAAGAGGCCGCTACTTACGCGACCTCTCCTATTTGTTATTCAAATACCTCTGTCTACAATTCTTCTTGCTATTCTTATGCATCTTCCCATTTCTGTTTAAAGAACAGCTGGTACACTTTAACCACAACGATTTTGACAATCATATATACAGGGATAATTACAATTACACCTATGATTCCAAATGCATCGCTACCTACCAAGACCAATATAATTGTGGTAAGTGGGTGGATATCTAGCTGTTTGCCAAAAATATAAGGCGAAATAATATTATCTTGAATTTGTTGTGACACTAGAATCACCACTAAGGACCAAATAGCAACAGAAGGTGATTCAATCAATCCAATTATTACAATCGGGATAGCAGACAGAATTGCGCCAATGAAAGGGATAAAGTTCATAATAACAGCGATCACAGTCAGTAATAGCGTATAAGGAAGCCCTATTATAAGGAATCCAATATACATAAGGACACCAAGAGCAAGATTCACTACCACTCTACCCACGATGAATCCACTAAGAGCACTATCAATATCATGCACGACCTTAGTAGCTTCTTCACGGAAACGCTTAGGCATGAAGCTAACAATTTTCTGACCGAACTTATCTCCCTCTTTCAACATGTAGAACAGTAGGATCGGGAATGTCAGCAGAATAACCGCAAAATTCGAGAAGAAAGAAAACATACCCGCTACGTAATTGGACAATAATGAGAATCCCTTATTCAAATATTCGGTCAATTGAGTTAAAGGACTTACATCTTCTGGAAGTATTTTCGACAGAAACCCTGTCTGTTCTAGGTCTTGTAACTGCTTGCCTAACGCATTCAACAGATTCGGTGCATTATTCACTAAATTGAAAAATTGAGTCCGTAAGGATGGAAATACGACAATAATAAATAAGGAAAATAGGATAGCAATAACTAAATAAATGATTAAAATGACCAACGACCTGTTTAATTTAGGGCGCTCCATCCAGTTCACAAGCGGGCGCAATAGGTAGTAGAAAAAAGAAGCTAGCATTAATGGCACCATAATGATACTTAGCAACGACAGGATTGGCTTAAATACAAAATCAACAAGCGACCCCAAATAAATAATTATGAATACTAATATTACAGCACTACAAATCTTGATAAATCGGTTCAATGAGGTCAATATTCTTCCTCCAAGTTGTGTCAATTATTGTTCTACAAAAAGGTATCTAGAGCCTTCTTCACCTTAAAGATTGTAACCAGAAAGACACTCGTCCAAACAAAGACCGAGCGTCTATCGAAATAAGTCATCTTATATCTACGTGAATTTCGAATTTAGGTTTCAGAAATCTGCTTACTTTTTGCTTTCATGGATAATACAAAACATAACATAAGTACAATAGCAGCTGAAAGATAGGGATAGTTAATATCTATATCGAATAAAAAGCCTGCTACGATAGGTCCAATGATATTCCCAAGACTTGTATAAGCAGAGTTCAAGCCTGCTACGAATCCTTGCTGTTCTGGTGCCACCTTTGACATCTGAGTACTAATTGCCGGACGTAATACGTCCATAGCTAAGAACACAATAAATGTAACCACAACAATCAACCAATATTTGTGTACAAAAAGAGTTAAAAATACGAATATACTTGATATAACCAAACTATAAGAAATGACCTTTTTGTCTCCAAATTTATTCAATATCCATCCAAATGCTGTAGCTTGCACAACAGCACCAGCTATGGACCCAAACGTAATAATGTAGGCAATATCTTTCGCGGTGAACCCAAATTTATGATCGACGAATAGTCCAAATACCGTCTCGTAATTTGCCAATCCGAAAGAAGCAACAAACACGATGATCAGACTTAAAAAGTAAGGTTCGCGATAGGATCGTATTAGCTGTGCAGGTAAGCTCTGTTTGACAACATTCTTAGAGGCGCTACGTCTCTCAGCTGTTAATGACTCGGGTAGAATTAATGCGGTAATAATCGCCGCTAACCCCCCAGCTATTGCTGCAGCGTAGAATGGCACACGAATACCATACTCTGCTAGGATACCTCCGATCCCTGGACCGATAATGAATCCAGTTGTGATCGCTGCAGTAATGAACCCCATACCTTTTGCACGCTCTTCATCCGATGTTACATCCGCTGCATAAGCCATAACTGCTGGGAAAATGAAGGCTGCTCCAACGCCACCAAGAAATCTCCCTGCAAACAGCAAGTAAGTTGAACTTGCAGAACCAAATAGCCATTCTGAGAGTGCAAATATAATCATGCCTACAACAATAATCTTTTTGCGTCCCAAAGAATCGGACATCCTACCAGCTAAGGGTGAGAATATAAGTTGTGTTAATGAAAATGCCGCTACTAGCATACCAACTGTACTTCCACTAATATGAAGTTCCCTCATGTAAGTAGGCATGATAGGTACTACAAGTCCTATACCTGTAAAGACTAGAAAAATGTTAAACATCAGGAGTAATAGTGCGCCCCTATTTCTTAATAATAATGTCATTGAAATAATCCCCCGAATTTTGCAATCTCTATGCTGAAATTTTGTGTGAACAACTATACTGAACGTTCATTTTGTAATATGACATGTATTCTCTACTCTACAATCTTCATACTATTAGAATCAGTTGGGCTCTTTGGCGATCCCATGCAGGAATACTGTGATGGCTAAATGATATAATGCGAGTGCATCCTTCTTATTTAATTTACGAGACATTTGACTGAGCCCCATCGTTAAACTTTCAAAAACTACGGAAAGACCCTCCACATTGTTTTGCTTGAATTCTCCGTTATCTATACCTTGTTGTATCAATTTTTGATAGAAATCAAGGTGTCCCTTAATCATTTCGGTTATTCGTTCTTCAAGAACCATTTGCTCTGCAACCCCGTACAGCTTTTCTGTCGTTGTTGTGTAAAGTGACTCTTTCTCTTGCCACTGTTGCTCCCATTCCTGATCCCACTCATCAATAAGATACAGAAACAAACCCTCTTTACTTTTAAAATGGTAATAGATATTCCCTTTACTACTCCCGGTAATTCCCACAATGTCCTCAATGGAAGTTGCTTTGTACCCCTTTTGAGCAAATAGACCTCTTGCAGCGTCCGCAACTCTTTTTTTGGTATCCTCGCTTTGCAACTGCTTTTTATTCACATACTTCCACTCCGATTCAACAATGTAATCTCCAAATTGTTTTTTTGATTAATACTGAACGTTCATTCAGTATATTAACACGAGTCTGTTCATCATTCAATAGTTCACATAAAATAAATTTCAACAAAAGAAAACCGGAATCTACCGTCCCCCTTTTAGATATGATTTACATTGTTGAACCTGATGGTTTTGAAGCCCAGTAATCTGCAACATTCTCTGGCATCGCTTCGTTATTAAGACAACAAGAAATACATGAATCGGAAGGAGAAGTCGCTATCTATTACAAACAATCCATTTTGTTATTTGTTGTACTAATCGCAATATTGAGTGGTTGTCAAAGTCAAACAAAACCAGAAGTTGTTCAAATATCAGAAGAACAAGCCAGATCCATTGTACATCGATATCAGGAGAAAAATAGCAATAATCACAAAACGACTATCATTTCAATAGAACACATAAACAATGAGTACGAAATAAACTGGGATAGGAAAAGTAATTGCGAAAACGGTACAGATGATGTGAATGACAAAGATGGGACCATTTCTAGAAGTAGTGTTACAATCTGCTGAGCTCATTTAATTTAGCTATTGTAATAAGAGAACGATCCCTGCATTTTCTACAACACTTCTACATTAATCAAAAGATATACCGCCTCGAAAGCGGTTTTTTGTTGTTTTCTAAATATGTCCGATTTGGACTTGGAACAAGTAAATGAAATCCCCTTCCTAATTCGAAATCAATTGACAGTAAATCATTACCATTGATATAATACAAATAATTCCTAGTAGTTTAGTGTGCATTATGATTTTCAATTATTTCATAACATTATTAAGGGAGCGTGTACAATGGCTGCAAATCAAACTTTCAAAGCTACTGCGCATTTACAAGATGGCGTTAAAGTGAAAACGACTGCCAGAAATTTCGAGCTGATCATAGATGAACCGGAAAGTTTGGGCGGAACAGATACCGGAATGAATCCTGTCGAAGTTCTACTAGCCTCTCTGGGTGCATGTCAGTCGATCGTCGCGAGAGTCTATGCTCCTAAGTTCGGAGTGAAACTTGATGATTTCCGTGTAGACGTTGAAGGAGATCTTGATCTCGATGGATTCTTTAACAAGTCCGATGTTCGTCCAGGTTATTCTGATATCCGTTATACTTTCACTATCAAAACTACTTCTCCTAAGGAGAAGGTTGAGGAATTTGTACGATACTTGGAGAGTAAATGTCCGGTTGGAGATACCATTGCCAATCCCGTTAACGTCAAGTTAGATCGGATCATAATAGAAAATTAATACCTGACTTGATGCATCAATGCAATGTTAACATTAGTGTTAGCAATGTTGTCTAGAATAATTTTAAGATGGTACTTATATTCATATGGTAGCCGTCTAATGTAAAAAAGAATCGCCTGTAACCCGATTCTTTTTACATTAGACGGCTATTTCTAATCTCTATAAATTCACTATATTGATGTTAATTGAACACAAACCTTGATTATTCCATCAATTTTCAAACTGATACAATTAGAATTTACAATCTATTCACAATTAGAATATACTGCCAAAATAAATCGTCGTTATAGTTAGCTTTTGCAAACATACAACAACAGAGAGGTTGGATTATTTAATGAACACAAAGAACACGGCACTAACTTTACTATTATCAGTAGGTATTCTACTTCCGACAAGTACAACTTTAGCATCAGGTACAATGACATCGGGGTACGAGCCTTTAAGATCACAAATGGACAAGATCAATGCGTCAATCACTTGGGATAGTGATGATCAGTCGGCGTTAATCAAATTGCAGAATGGTCTTTCGGCTACCCTCACTGTAGGTGAGAAGTCTTATCGACTTGCTGGAAAAAGTGGTGAATTATCCAACGCAGTGAAATTGGTAGATGGTAAAATGCAGATTCCTTCGAACTTACTTCAGAACATTCTTGATGAGAACACTAAATTTCTTGATCCAAACAATATCGTACCTACCTTCGCTGTAACAGCTCAGGTTGAGACTGATGCTGTAGAAGATGGTGAAGATGCTGCTGATGACCCTGCAATCTGGGTTGACCCCGTAAATGCAGCCAATTCCAAACTTATTGCTACGAATAAAGGTGGCGGCATGTTGGTCTACGACCTGAAGGGGAAAGAACTTCAAAATCATAAAATTGGTAAGATGAATAATGTTGATATTCGTTATAATTTCCCACTTGGTAATAAGAAAGTTGATATCGTAGCAGCGACGAATCGTTCTACAAATACGATTGATGTACTCGTAATAAATGGTTCAACAGGCGAATTAAAAGATGTGGTTGCTAAGCCGATTAAAGCGAAGATGGAAGAAGTATATGGATTTAGCCTCTATCATAGCTTGAAAACAAATAAATTTTACGCAATGGTCCTTGGCAAAGAAGGCGAATTCGAGCAATATGAAATTTATGATAATGGTAAAGGGGAAATCGAGGGTAAGCTAGTTCGTGAGTTCAAATTACCTACTCAATCAGAAGGATTAGTAACAGACGATGAATATGGCGTGATGTATATCGCTGAAGAAGATTATGCTATTTATAAATTCAGTGCAGAAGCAGATGGTGGTATGAAAGCTCTATCGACTGTAGATATTGCGGATGGTCGAAGACTTCAAGATGATATTGAAGGACTTACTTTGTATTATGCAAATGACGGACATGGCTATTTAATCGCTTCTAGCCAGGGTAACGATAGTTACGCAATTTATGATCGCGAAGGTGACAATAACTACATCACCAACTTCACGATCGCTGATGGGATACATACAGATGGTACGTCAGTTACTGATGGTATTGATGTTCTAAGTTTTGGCTTAGGCGAACAATTCCCTTACGGTATCTTTGTAGCTCAAGATGATTCGAATATGAAAGGTGATAAAGAGCTCAACCAGAATTTCAAAATCGTATCATGGGAGTTAATAGCTAAAGGTGCTCAAACACCGCTATACATGGACAATAATGTGAATCCTCGCAACCTTGTTTTACGAAGTACCAAGTAATATTCAGATCAACCTACAAACCATAAGCTGATATCGGTATTTAACCGGTATCGGTTTTTTAGTTCATATTCATATCCTCAGTTGTATTCAAACATATTTTCGTAAAATTACTATGTTATACTGAGTCGATATCTAAACGTGGACATCATATATATGACGAAATACCTACTTCATCTCTGAAAGGATATGATATCACTCCATGATACTATTTATCCATCGCAAGGATCTGCGCATCAACGACATGCCCGCTCTGGATGCAATCCGTTACGCCCAGCGTCCCAGTTTACATGTTCTGATTCTCGATTCATTTTTGCTACGCAATCAACGGGGCTCTGAACATAGTGGTGCTAATTTCCTACATCACGTCAAAATCTTACAACAGCAGTATGCTCATCTATCCAAACGCCTACATGTCCTTTACGGAGAGCCATCGACTGTTGTCCGTCAGTTGCTGCAGAGTCATCCAATTGAAGAAATTGTAGTCCATGCAGACCACACGCCCTATGCAGTGAAACGTGACGAGTCGCTACAACAGACTGCCGATTCGATGGGCATTACATTTACTTCCTATGACGAAGGAACGCTTGCTGATCTGCTAGAATTCACACAATGGAGTGGACGCTCCGAGCCATATAAAGTATACACGCCCTTCTATCGTCGCTGGCGTACATTTATGACTGAACGATCGAGACCACCCTTTTCCGCAACTCAAAAAGGATTTGGAGACGGTAGAAATAGCTGATGGAATTCTTAGTGCTTTTCCTTTGCCTGAAGAGCTTAACAGATTGCTTCAAGATGGTAGTCATCCTAATTCAACAACTCAACATGAGATTCCTATTCATTCCCTTGAACAATTCCTTAATGAGCGATTGCATCGTTATTCATTTAACCGCGACCAATATGCACAGGAAGGTACGAGTCGAATAAGTCGTCATCTGAATGTCGGGGCGCTATCCGTTCGGGAGGTTTACTATAAGCTACTGAACGCGGAAGATGATGCCGAATCTTGGCTACGACAACTTGCCTGGCGGGACTTTTATATATATCAGGCCCGTTGGAATCCTGACTACTTTAGATATGAGAAGCTCTTCGATCTTTCCGAGCTGAGTACGGAACATTTCCAATCATGGTCAGAAGGCAGTACAGGAATTCCGATCATTGATGCCGCCATGAGACAACTAAACGAAACCGGTTGGATGCCCAACCGGCTGCGAATGATTACAGCTATGTTTTTAACGAAAAACTTAGGCTGTCCCTTTATTTACGGAGAACATTATTTCCGTATGAAACTTAGTGATTACGATAACGTGTTGAACCGCGGGGGTTGGCTCTGGAGTTCATCGCTTGGATTTGATGCATCTCCATACTTTCGAGTCATGAATCCAGTGACCCAATCCCAGACTCATGATCCAGATGGTACCTATATTCGAAGATGGTTACCTGAGCTTAAACATCTGTCCAACAAGGATATCCATCTTCCGCAACCTTGGGCTATTGTCGATCTTAAGAGTTCGCGTGCCCTTGCTATCGAAATTTACAAGCGAATTCTGAATTCCAAAAAGTAAAGAGAATGAATCTATACATCAGATGATTCATTCCCTTGAACAGATCCGAAGTCTACTGCTCTATTCCACAATAGCCTCAAATGATTTGCTGAGCGCACCATCCAATCCTTTTTGTTATCAGAATCAGATTTGTCATGGGATTAATACATCTTCACCGCTCAAGCGATTAAGAAATTGTCGTGCACGTGTACTTTTCGGATGTTTAAGTACTTCCTCCGGCGTGCCTTCTTCTAGAATTAGGCCATCTTCCATTAAGATAATTTTATCCGCTACATCAGCCGCAAACGCCATTTCATGCGTGACTATAACCATAGTCATCCCTTCAGCAGCCAACTGTTTCATGACCTTCAATACTTCCCCTACTAATTCGGGATCAAGTGCCGATGTTGGCTCATCGAATAGAAGCACCTCAGGTTCAACAGCCATTGCTCTAGCAATGGCTACTCGTTGCTGTTGTCCCCCTGATAATTGATGAGGATAGGAATCCGACTTATCAGCGAGACCTACTTTTTCTAGCAATTCCATAGCACGTTTGCGCGCATCTTCTTTCGATCGCTTTTGTACCGTGATCTGACCTTCCATCACGTTACCTAACGTCGTCATATGTGGAAATAAATTGTACGACTGAAAGACCATGCCTGTTTTTTTACGCAACGCCACAACGTTGTGTTGTGAGATTTCCTTTGCGTCTGTAAAACTTAATTTCATTCCACCCAGCTCAATGGTCCCCCGATCAGGGACTTCAAGCAGATTGAAGCAACGCAACAACGTTGTTTTACCCGAACCTGATGGCCCAATAATAACAAGAACTTTACCATGTTCTAACTTCACATTAATCCCTTTTAATACGGTATGTTGGCCAAAAGACTTATGTAAATCAAGTATTTCAATCACTCATATCTCCTCCTTTAACTCGCAGAGTATCTAGCAAGCCTTCTCTCTAGGTAGTTTTGCAAAGAAGACAGAATCGAACAGAATAGTAGATAAATCACGCCAACTTCGCAGTAAAGTAGAAGTGGTTCGTAAGTAGTGGCTACAATCTGTTGTGACGTTCGGAACATCTCCATATACGTAATGCTTGCTGCAAGTGACGTATCTTTAACCAATCCGATGAAGGTATTCGCTAAGGGAGGAATCGACACCCGAGTCGCTTGAGGTAAAATGATTCGACGAAGTGCCTGACTACGAGTCATACCAATAGATGATGCGGCTTCCCACTGCCCTTTCGGTATGGATACAATAGCTGCACGTACGATTTCTGAGGAATAGGCTCCGACACTAAGCGAGAAGCCGATAATGGCTGCTGTTAAAGGTTCTAATGTAATACCCATGGCAGGTAATCCATAAAAAATGATAAATAACTGCACTAATAAAGGTGTCCCTCTTATGACCCATACATAGAAACGGAAGATTAACTTTAAGACCCTCCATGAAGAGATGCGGACAAGTGCTGTCAGTACAGCTAATATTAAACCTATTGCAAATGAGATCAGCGTTAGTGGGATGGTAAAAGCCACCCCAGCTTTAAGCAGGGGTAGCAATGAATCAATTACTATCTGTATTTTACGTTCATCCATTAATCAGACATCCTTTTTGGACTTTTTATTATCATTCAGATATATTACTTAGAAACGTCTGCTCCAAAATATTTCTTAGAAATTTTTAGATACGTTCCGTCATTCTTCATTTCGGTTAGCGCTTCATTGACTGCTTTGACCAGTTCATCATTTCCTTTCAGGAATAACGCAGCACTTTGAGATCCTTCGGCTATTTCATCTACCTGTTTGACCTTCACATCAGGTTTCTTTTTCTTCAAGTCTAGAAAAGACAAGCTGTCATTAATAGTTGCATCAATACGTCCAGAACTCAACAGGTCAATGGCCTGATTAAATCCATCCACAGCTACGATCTCAGCACCATTCTCACGGGCAATTGCGGCGAGGTTACTTGTCAAGGATTGCCCCGACTTTTTCCCTTTCAAATCAGCAAAGGTCTTAATTTCATTGTTGTCTGAGCTTACAACCAGTGCAGCCTTTGAGACAATATAAGGATCGGAGAAGTCATATTTAGCTTTACGATCATCTCTAATGGACACCTCATTAAAAATAACATCAAATCGTTTCGCATCCATGCCAGCAACGAGCCCATCCCATTGCGTCTCAGTGAATTCAGGCTCAACGCCTAGACGCTTCGTGATTTCTTCTGCGATTTCAACATCGAACCCCGTAAGCTTCCCATTCGCATCATGATATGTGAATGGCGCATATGTACCTTCTGTACCTATCCGAAGCTTCCCGGTTGCTTTGACTACATCTAAGCTACTTTTCTTAACAGATTCCTCTGTTCCCGCTTCACCTTTATTGTTATTGGCATTGTTTCCGCAAGCTGCTACAAGTACCATACTCAGAGCTAGCAGAATCATTAAACTTAATTTTTTCATATCTATTTCGCCCTCACCTTTCTCCACCTAAACTCAAGCTTAAAGCTAGTAAATTGAATAGTACACCTTCATAATCATGCTGGTCAACAAATTAATCCGATAATATCGATATGAATTGAACAAATTGTAAGTATTAACCTTAATTTCTGATTAATCCGCATTTAAGAATATAATTTATGTTTTATTAAAAATCAGCTATACAAAGCTAATTTCTTCTTTGAAATTGAGCGTAAAAAGTTGAATTCGGAGCTGAATTGTCAGGAAAATAATACCGGACGCTTAATTTCACAATTATTCAATGTATTTATCTACAATTCCTTTTGCCATAGCACATATTCTGGTAATCGCTTCTAGTGGCGTTATGATAGTTGCATCCTGATGAAGCGTGAAGAAATATTCTGTCATATGATTTAACTCCGATTCAGGGACATCTATTTCTACGAAGCCAGTTCCATCTTCATTGTGACGAATATACTTGTCTAAGAATTCATTATCTCGGCATTTCATTACCCCTTGTGAAGTCAATTCAACATGAAATTTGATCGTCGACCCCAACGATTCATTTCCTATATTGCTTAACCAATTCTGTAATGTCGGCAGATTTAACTTGTCCGAGTTCGAATGATGAAATTCCAAGTCCTTGATTCGATCTACCCGTAAAGTAACGATTTTATCTTTAGACACATCAGATGCTACGACATACCATAAACCTTTCGATGTATACAAACCTATGGGAATGACCTTTTTCACTGAATGTTGATTAATCGATTGATAACTTATGATTATAGTGTCCTTATTTCGTGAATGTATAAATATTTCTTTTAAAAAAGGATTGTCGTAATCTCTATTGGGTGACAGAAATAAGATGTATTCTTTCAGATCATCGATTTCGCTTCGGAACTTCTCCTCAGTCTGATTGAGCAATTTATTCAAGACAGTATGGTAATCAGCGTGGAACGGTAATCCTTTAACATTCTCAATAGATTGATATGCAAAAAAGATACTAAAAACTTCATCATGCGTAAAGGATATCGGAGGCAATAATTTATTAGGCATAACTCTGTAGCCACCACCCCTTCCTGCTTCTGAAGTAATGGGAAGCCCCAGTTCAGATAACTCCGCAATATATCTTTGAACAGTTCTTTCCGAAATGTTAAATTGCGCAGCAATATCCTTTGCATTAAATACTTTTGCTTGATTGATATATAGCCACACCGCGTTTAGTTGCTGAAATTTATTCATTGACCCTCCGTTTAGACGTCATATTTTGTCGTGTTTATATATTAGTATGATCTTACTACATTAACAAGGAGTGGTTATGATGGATCAAGAACAACAACAAATGAGTGTTTATCTCGCGGTAAGCTTAGATGGTTATATTGCAACAACAGAGGGAAATGTCGATTGGTTACATCACATTAATGGGGAGGGAGATAATGGTTACGAACACTACTATTGCGGCATCGATGCGGTCATTATGGGTAGGAATACTTATGAGACAATTCTTACTCTTGATTTCCCTTTTCCCTACAGTGGAAAAGACTGTTATGTATATACCAATTCACGTTATGGTGCAGATGAGCATGTAACCTTCATTAATGGAACGATCGATAATTTGATGTCTTCCCTTTCAACTCGATCTTATACGAAATGTTGGATTTGCGGAGGAGGTCTACTGATTTCTGAGCTCATCAATAACAAATACATTACAGAGTTTATTGTAACTATTGCACCCGTTATATTAGGAAGTGGTATCCCATTATTGACTGGAATTAAGGATTTCCAATCTTTAAATCTAGTCAAGACAACCCGATATGGACAGTTCGTCGAACTACATTATGATTTCACAACCGAATAATTCATTAAAAAAAAACCAGTTATAACATGGAACAATCATGTTTGACTGGTTTTCTTCTATTACTACGTTAGTTCACTATACTGTCCTTTTACTAGAGCGTTCTTGTATATAATTCTCTCCCCAATCGCACATCAAGTTTAGTATCGGTTTAAGAGACAAACCCAACTCACTCAGTTCATATACCACCTTCGGAGGTACTTGATTATACACTGTTCTAATGACAATCTCGTCCTCTTCTAATTCTCTAAGCTGTTGAGTTAACATTTTTTGAGAAATAGCGGGCATATTCTTGCTCAGCTCATTCGTTCTCTTAGGTCCATAAGTCAGGTGACACACAATCAGCGTTTTCCACTTCCCTCCGATAACATCGAGAGTAGCTTCGACAGGAATGTTATATGTCCGATTTGCAATATTCTTCATAGCATTTTTCCTCCCCTGATCAATATCCGTCTTAAGGTATAGGTACCTTTTGGTGCCAATATAACAAAAAAGTGCGTACTTCTATATTTTTATTTCAGCATTCATAATAACAGTATTATACTTTATCAGTAAATAATGGAGGGTATTTTATTTGAAGTCAGCTAAAATAGGAGTCGGTATCATCGGGGCAAGTGGTTGGGGAAAGGTTGCTCATATTCCTGCTCTCCAAGCATTATCAGAATATGAAATTATCGCTGTATGCACCACACAACAACAAAGTGCTGAAGAAATCGCACAACATTTTAGAATAAATCACTTTTATACAGATCCGTATGAATTGGTTGCAAACCCTGATGTAGAACTGGTAGTCATTACCGTGAAAGTACCGGAACATTATGAATTAATACAAATAGCAATAAATACCGGTAAACATATATACTGCGAATGGCCACTGGCTCTGAATCAAGCGGAAGCAACCGATATTCTGCAATTGGCAACGACAAAGAGAATTCGCCATGTCTCAGGATTACAAGCTCGTGCTAACCCGGCTATTAATTATGTAAAGGACCTTCTTAAAGAGGATTATCTAGGGGAGGTTGTATCCGTAAATGTAAGCTACTCCATGCCTTCATTTCCAACTACAGGAGATACCATTGATCAAGCCCATGCTTATCTTCTGGATATAAAAAATGGTGCCAATCAATTGACCATTACTGCAGGTCATTTATTAGACGGTATCACTTACATGATGGGGCCTTTTGCTAAGGTATCAGCCACTTTAGAAACACAACATAAAGAAGTAAGCATTATAGAGACTGGTGAAGTAATTCAAGCAAATGCACCTGATTACGTCGCTCTTCATGGCAAGTTAACAAGTGGTGCCCTCCTGTCAGGACAGTTTCGAAATTCAATAATAGCAGGATTAACCATAGATATTATTGGTACCAAAGGTGAGATTTCTATGAAATCAAACGATAGACTCATGTTCCAATGGGATTCATTTATATTACAAGCTGCTATAGGTGCCAATAAGGATTATCACACTTTAATTGTCCCCTCACATTATTATCATCTTGATCCACAGAGCGTCAGTATGATTGCTTATAATATCGCTCAACTTTATATCCAATTCGCTAACGACCTACACAACGATACTTACACTACACCAGATTTCCAAACGGGTTATGAGACCCATTATCTATTGGATCATATAATCAAATCTGCCGAAACAGGTACGGTTCAGTATCTTACCGCGAAATGACGTGATATGAAGGTGCTGTAATTGTGTACTTTAACCAACAAAAGAAAACCACCTATTCGTCTGGAATTGTGAGTATCAAATACTCACCCATAGACTGAATATAGTGGTTCTTTGTTTCGGCGTAGCCTTTTAGACTATTTCAATATGACCCTAATTCTTACGCTCTGTATCTATATTTCATGGCTTAGCATTCATTTTAAGATATGCAAAGATAGAGATCCAAAGAATACACCCAAGTAAGATCTGAACTCCGCTCTCTTGTATGTGTATTCCATTACCGCTTAGCCATATTCCTGTAAAGAAACCCAACACAAGAGATAACATCACTTCAAGCAATTTACCTATCATAAGGATCAATCACCTCTAATATTTGATTTCGAATTTGCTTAACTAGCCCACAATCCCCAATCATTTCATTCGTTTACTTTAGCCAAACTCCCCATAGCCCAAATCCATCGGTTGCTGATCAGAAAAAATGGCATGAAGAGAAGCAAAATCTTTACTTCGTACTGTCTCAAATATAATCTCTCCGTTTCAATAATTACAATGAACATCACCACCTATCCTGTGTTTGAATCACTCATGAGTGAACTATATCAATCTTCCTTCCCTGTCATCAGCCGTAATCGCAAATAGAATGTGGTCTTCCCACTTACCATTAATTTTCAAATAGGTTTGCGCTAGACCTTCTCGTCTAAATCCAGCCTTTTCTAATACATGGATAGATGGTAAGTTACGTGGCATAACCCCAGCTTCAACACGATGTAATCCGATCTCGTCAAAAGCATTACTTAAACACAGTGAGACTGCCTCAGTTGCATAACCTTTACCATTATGTTGTTGATCGATGTAATAACCCATAAATGCATTCTGAAAAGGACCACGAGCAATACCCGTTAATGCTATTCTCCCAATAATCTCATCGGTATCTTTCAGAAAGATTCCGAAAATATAAGATTGGTCCTTAAGCACCCCTTGCAACCCATTCGCAATCTCTTGTTCTTGTCCTTCAAGCGTATAGTGTGATTCATCCCTGATCGGTTCAAATGGTACAAAAAATTCGCGATTTCTTCGCTTCAAGGCAAGAAGATCGCTTGCATCCATCATCTCAAGATGTCTAAGATATATGTCATTACTACTCAATGATATCAGTCCCTTCTATAATAATAGAAAGAAAATATTAACAGTAAAATTACTAGCAGTCAATATGTTTAAGCTTCCATCAAGGTACTACCTTAAACGGTCTAATCATCTCATTACTCGCATGTTCAAGCATATGGCAATGCCATACATATCCTGGACCCCGGCTTGGGTTAAATGGATATGGACTACCATTCTGAGATGCGAATCGAATTCGTATGATCGTTACTTCTTCAGGATTCATCCGTATGGTGTCTTTCCAGCCTTGTTCATTAGGCGGTGGCCCCATTATTGAACCTACCAAATAAGGCTCTAATGGCAGTACCTTGGGCTTAACAAAATAAGGCGGAGTTCCAGGAGCTGTCGTTAAATTTAGCTTCTTCCAGTCTCTTAAATAATCGTCAGAACGAAATTTCGGGCGGCTAACAAGCAGATACTGTACAAGATGAAGATGAATAGGATGTACATCATTGGTAAGATTAGCAACTCGCCAATCTTCTGTCGCTCCTGCTCGTGGTAGTTCAGTGATAGGACTTCGCAACAATTGCCCATTCAGTGTCACTTTCAAAGGACCATTAGGACCTTCCAGTTCAAATAAAGTAAATGTTCTCGTTCTTGTTGGAATGAGTTGTGGAATATTGTTTAGTACCGAAGGCAACTTCTTTGGTGGTTGGACAGTTTCATTCATAACTGTAAACTGCATGATTTGACCGACTGTATATGGGTCTGCTGGCGTTCCACCAGGGATGTTTTTTAATATAATGGTCGTCCCAGGCGCTAGTATAGAGAAATCAATAAGAATATCTGCTCTTTCCGCTGGTGCAAGCATCAGTGAACTCAGTTCTACAGGGTGAGGTAAATACCCTCCATCACTACCAATCTGAATAAAGGGCTGTTCATTTGAAAGCTGGAAATGATAACTTCGAGAGTTGGATGCATTTAATATACGGAACCGATATTGTTGAGGTTTGACATTAAGGTTCGGCCACACCTTGCCATTTACCATTACTGTATTCCCAAAAAACGTTGGTACCCAGTAAGGATGAATACTTGGATTATCCCCCACCTGTTCATAGTAAAGAGATCCATCCGTATGAAAAGACCTATCTTGAATGATCAATGGAATTTCATTCTCACAACCTGGAAGAAACGGCGCAACGGGGTCATTCCATTCACGGAGTAAATAGAACCCTGCAAGACCTGCATATACGCTCAAACGATTTAATCCAATGGTATGGTCATGATACCAGAGGGTTGTCGGTTCTTGTACGTTCAGATAAGTATAGTTATTTGTTGAGAATGCTGGGCCAGTTCTTCGATCTGCAGTAAACCAAGCATCTGGATGTCCGTCGAAATAAGAGGGTGTCTCCCCGCCGTGTAAATGAGTGACCATGGGTGCGGTTTTCTGCGCCAGAGGAAATCCCGGTGGAAATGAAGGGAATGGCGGGCCAGGAATAGCCATTGTATTGGGATTAGCCCATACGAGTGTTGGATCAACGGGTAGAAAAAAAGGCCTGTTAAGATTATTTATCCATTGAACATGGATAGGAATTCCTCGAATGGCTTCAAACGTAGGTCCTGGTGTGCTTCTAAAGTAGCTATCTCTTCCTATTTTCGGATTCTTTATCATACCACCATAACCAATTACTTTTGTTGCACCGAATCCCGGAGGTAGTATTTGCTGTTGGAACTCACTCACATTGATTTTGTATGCATGCCCAATTACATGCCCCGTCTCAGGTTGCTGTATACAAGTTGGCATAAATACGGGTGGGGGGACGAGTTGATTTATGTATTTAGGAATAACATTAGGATCTAAAGGTTGTACCAAGTCCATCCGCTCCTCTCCATACTACTAAGGTATATGAAGAAAAGGAGTTATACTTGCCCCTAATACTGAAACAATGCTAAATATTAGTAACTCATTATTCAATTTAATAAACAAAAGAGGAGCTGCCCTTAAGCAATCTCCTCTTTTGTTTATTTCGTGTGTACTATTTTGTTAAGAATAAACGCTTCAACAACCTTCGCCACGCCATCTTCCATATTCGTATCCGTTACATAGTTGGCGATTTCTTTAATATCATCCGGCGCATTCCCCATAGCCACACCAAGTCCGGCAAATTTAATCATCGCAAGATCGTTATAACTATCTCCGATAGCAATAACCTCATCTTGCTGAATGTCTAGTTTCTTAATCAGATGATGTAAACTTGTTCCTTTGTCTACACCCGCTTCTGTGAACTCTAAGAAAAATGGCTTTGAACGTACAACGTTCAATTTACCCTCGAGTTGTTGTTGCATTTTCTTTTCCAGGATGACTAACCTTTCTGGTGAATCTACCATCAATACCTTAACAACAGGTTCTTGAATCGCATTTATGAAATCTACTTCTTCTACAATTGGCATTCCTGTAATTTGAGCTTCAATATCAGTATATTCGTTATTCGCAGGGGTTACGATATCATCCCCAACATAGGTGTGAATCCCTACTTCTTCTTTTTTACTAATATGATATAGCTCATGCGCGGTTTCAGGTGTCAAAGTGCTACTGAATAGGAGCTCATTGGTTGTACAGTTTCTGATTTGTGCCCCGTTAAAAGATAGAATAAAACTTCCGTATTTCTCAAGCTCCAATTCCTTTGCAATATGTGTCATAGCAAAAGTCGGACGACCTGAAGCGAGAACTACTTTAACTCCTGCCTCTTGTGCATCCATCAATGCTTTCTTCGTGCGTGGTGATATTGTATGATCATCGCATAGTAACGTATCATCCAAATCAAGTACGATCATTCTATAGTTCATTATTCTTTCGTCCCTTCCTAAACCTCTAGTATGAGTGCGAATAGCTAAATATAAAGACACCCTCTGCGGATGTCCATTCATATCAATCTTATTTCCTTCATGATATCATGAATCGGCTTTGAAAGTCTCATTCAAGTTGCGTATTATACTATTTCTGTGCAAAAAACACACCGAATTCATTATATTTATAAATGCATTCTGCTTCAGCAAATCCAGCGTCGGATAGCCACTTTAGCTGATCCTCAAAGGTAGCGTTACGATCTAACTTTCTTCGTTCAATCGCGGAAGCAATAACTTCATTTGGTAGTCCACTCTGATTAATCGTATGCTCCCATTGTTCTTTATATAGATTATCGAAATAAGCAGATGTACCAGCAATCTGATCCGCATTAACGAAGATACCACCCTCGGTTAAGCGTGTGTATATCTTATGAAATAGTCTGCTTTTATCTTCATGAGCTAAATGATGTATCGCTAAGGATGAAATAACAATGTCATACTGCTGTCCATCGAAGGCATACGTCGCGAAATCTCCTGAAATATACTGAACGTTAGGATCTTCTCCGAACCTCATGCGTGCCCCCTTTAACATCTCTTCACTGATATCAATCAAAGTCAATTGTGCTTCTGGATACTTCTGTTGAACATAAGCAGCGAACAGTCCTGTTCCAGTACCTATATCCAATATACGTGGCGATTTCTTATCTATATTAACCCAATCTCTAGCTGTGCTGTAGAAATCATCGAAACAAGGAATAAGTTGGCGACGTTGAAGATCATAGCTCTGTGCTACAGCATCAAACTGTTCTTTTATTAAATCACTCATCTTACATGCCACCTTCCTTTTCAAATAAAATATACACTTCGTATTTTCATATCATATTACAATTGATAATGATTAATTGGAAATATATAGATACTATTTTCTTAATAGGCTACACCTATAATAATTCGATAAATTTTATAGCTTCTTTCTATTGACTCTCACTCTACCGAAATGCTAACTTGAAGATATTAACTATGACTAGGGTGATTCTACTATTGAAAAAGACTACGATGAAAGATATTGCTACTAAAGCCAACGTTTCGATTGCGACTGTTAGTTATGTTCTGAACAACGTCGATAATCAGACTATTCCTGAAACAACACGTTCACACATTTTACGTTTAGCAGAAGAGCTACATTACATTCCCAACCTTACAGCTCGCTCACTCGTTAGAAAGAAAACCGGGCTGATTGGGATTCTTATAAATAAGTCTCCTAATATGCCATATTGGAAGCGTCATAATTATTCCTCATTTATTGGGAATTTAGAACAGTTATTAACTTCAGCAGGGTACCACACGCTTCTATTTACTTTAGATGCAGCCAATCCTTCACTTGATATCATAGTAGAAAGAAAGCTAGAAGCCGTATTCCTAGTGGATGTTCGAGATGATGTTTTCTACTCGATTTCTTCGCATTTTGTTGAAGGCATTCCCTTAATATTGATGGATAGCATAATAGAGGACAAATTATTCAAACAAATCATCTTTGATTATCATACCGCTTTACAATTAGCCTCCCCCCATGATCCATCCCAAGTTTGCTTAATCATGGAGAATTATAATAATGCTTCATTGGTAAGATACATTCTTGAAGCCGTCGGATTATCAGAAGATGCCATTTACATTATTAATGATATTTCAGAACTGGAGGCAATATCAACAAACATCCGCTTCACAAAGGCGATTGTCATTAATGAATTCATTGGGAATTATCTCGAGAGACTGAATATATTTAGCAGTATTACGGTTATCTGCACATGTCATTGTCCAGAAATATTAACAAGTGCAAACACGCGAACTATCACCTTTAAAGAAGATAAATCTGATACTGCTTTCCGAGTAATGGAATATTTATTGCAAAAAGTTGACTATTCTACACAGAATCTTAATAGACATTATATAAAAGTGAACTCAGAAAATTAATTTTTTTTGAATATCACTTAAACGTTTAAGTCTTTGTATGAAAAAATAAATGAGGAGGATCATTTATGGACAATTCACACATTTCAACTCCAACAGGTCAAAGCGAAGCCGCAATACAAACATTTCCTACCGTATGGAGAAACAAGCAATTCCTTATGTTACTTATTTCTTATTCGATTTCTTTGTTTGGTAATACGTTTCATAGCATAGCGTTAAATTTGTGGGTCCTCATGATGACGGGCAGCGCTAAAATGATGGCCATGATTGTTGTAACCAATCTCCTACTAAGTTCATTATTAGGATCTATAGCAGGTACGTATGCTGACAGAGTAAATCGCAGGACAATCATGCTCATTACCGACATCATTAGTTTTGGACTCGTAATTACCATTGCAATCTTCATTTCCGTACCCAACACACCTTTTTTCTTAATTGTGATATTAACTGGACTTGTGACCGCTTCGGCATTATTCCAATCTCCTGCATATCAAGCCTCACTCATGAACGTTGTTGGTAAAGAACACATTCAGAAAGCCGTTGGTTTAATAACGTTATCAGAAAATATTTGTAGAACAGTAGGCTTTTCAGCCGGGGGGATTTTCGTTGCCGCCTTTGGCGTATCACAAGCCATTATCTTTGACGGAATAACTTTTCTAGTGTCATTTATGCTAGTACTTTTAGCGGGTTCTTTTCCATCCTCTTCTAGAAACAACGCGTTACATAAAGTGAAGAAGAAATTTATCGACGATTTAATTACGGGTCTTCATTACATTTGGAAAGACCCTTTTGCTAAAGCTGTAATTATTATGTCACCCACGCTCACCCTTTTCTTTATGCCTTCTTTAATGCTAACTCAAGTCATGGCCGTTACCGTATGGAGATCAACGCCATTTCAGTTCGGACTCATGGAAGCCTGTATTCCACTTGGTTATATGATAGGTTCAGGATTAATTCTGTTATTAGGCAGCAGAATTAAGCAACGAGGTAGACTCATCATGGTCAATTTACTTTTGATTGGACCTATGTATATCCTTTTGTCATTCACTACAACGCCCACTGCAGCTATTCCCATCATCCTCATCATTGGATTCATGTTCTCATTTTGTACATTGTTAATTAACATCATCCTTAGGCTAGAAGTCTCCGAAGAACTCCAAGGAAGGGTATTTGGCCTATTAGGTTCCATTATGAGTATCGCACCCTCCTTAGGCCTTGCTATAGCCTCTTATTATGCTGATGTTTTCAGTTCAAATGTTGTCATGTTCTTGATAGGTGGTTTGCTTTTTTTATTCGGAATATATGCAATTGCAAGATTAACAGCGATCAGGAAATATAACTAGAGGAGGCACTAACATATTAGGGTTCTCTAAGTCTCGTAAGATATCCCGAGGTGCAGGTTCTGTCGCACCTGCACCATTGATCCTTAAGGGTTCTGGTATCTTGTCATAATTCACCTTCCTATGCGGCTTATTTCTTTCCATCCCATTCCGCATAGAACCGATCTAAATAATCCAGCATGAATTGATGACGCCCCAAAGCAAGCTTCCTACCATAGTTCGTATTCATTAAATCTTTGAGCTTCAGCAGTTTCTCGTAGAAATGATTAATAGCGGTATCTTCACCATTGCGATATTCTTCTTCAGACATATTCATACGAGGATCAACGGAAGGATCATGGAACTTCCGTCCCTTCGAACCGGAGAATGCAAAGACTCTCGCTATCCCCATCGCCCCGATTGCATCCAGACGATCGGCGTCTTGGACAACCATCCCTTCAAGTGTAGCCATCGGAGGTTTGCCACCACCCTTATAAGACATCGTGGAAATAATCTGCATGATATGATGGCTAGCTTCTGTAGGAACCTCGTGTTGATCCAACCAAGCATTCACTCTCGTTAGACCCACTTCTTCACTAACGTTTAACTTAGCATCGGCAATATCATGAAGTAGTGCAGCAAGTTCACACACAAATAAATCTGCTCCTTCTTCGATTGCAATCGTCTTGGCTGATTGCGTCACTCGATATATATGATACCAGTCATGTCCACTGCTCTCGTTCTCTAATTCACATCGTACAAATTCCGTTGCTTGTTGTATAATTCTTGCTTGAGATATTTCATTCATGTCAATCACGCTCCCTTAATGTAGACAAATAACCGGCAACCCTCTTACGAGGATTACCGATTTTAACTATTTTGTATTCTTCGGATCGAGTGCATCACGTAGGGCATCACCCACAAAGTTAATGGACAATACGCTCAGTATAATCATAACACCTGGTGGAATCCACAGCCACGGTTGCGATGTAAGTACAGTCAGCGATTGAGCACTAGCAAGCATGTTCCCCCAGCTTGGCGTGGGCGGTTGAACACCAAGACCTAGAAAACTCAACGCTGCTTCATCGAGAATAGCTCCTGCAATTCCTGAAGTAGCATAGATCAATATAGGAGCCACGGTATTCGGAAGAATATGATGAAATAATATCCTTGGCGTTGAATAACCAAGTACAACACTTGCCTTAACATACTCAGCCTCTTTGAGGGTTAGCACATTCCCTCTTACAAGACGTGCGATACCTGGCCAACCCAGAACCCCCAGAATAATAATCATATTCATAAGTCCTGGCCCTACGATGCTTGCAACAACAAGAATAAGCATGATATAGGGAAATGCCATGAACATATCCGTAATTCTCATAATAAGGCTATCAATCCATCCCCCGAAATACCCGGAAATAAGCCCAAGAATTGTCCCAATAGCTACTGCTATGAGGATAGAACCAACCCCAACGGACAAAGATACCCGCGCAGAATAGATAAGGCGGCTCAGTTGATCGCGTCCGACTTGATCCGTACCCATAAGATGATCCATAGAGGGTGCTGCACCGAAGCTCTCTGTAACTGTCGTTGGATCATAAGGCGCGATTAAAGGTGCGAATATCGCACATAAGGTTAGAATGATGATCACACCAAGGCCAGCAACGGCAAGTTTATGCTTCTTAAACCTTCGTGTGAATAACTTTATCGAGCTTTCATCACCCTCAGGCCAGATCATATCCGTGTCCAATTGCGGCTCTTTACGCCCTGTAAAGTATCTTTCAAATAAATTCATTAAACCGCCGCTTTCTATTTACTGTATTTGATTCTCGGATCAACCAGGGCATACGTGATATCTGTCAACAAATTAGCCACTATGACAATGACGGCAGCCGTTAAGTTAAGCCCCATAATTGTAGAGTAATCACGACTCATAATGGAAGACATCGTCAGTTGGCCAATGCCTGGCCATGAGAATATCTGTTCAATAACAACGGCTCCACCAAATAATATGGGAATTTCCATTCCAAGCACCGTGATGATTGGAATCAAGGCATTTCTCACAGCATGTCTATTGATGACTAATGTTTCTTTCAGCCCTTTAGCCCGTGCTGTTCGCAAATAATCTTGTTCTAGAATTTCTAACATGCTAGATCGAACATACCTAATATTTCGTCCTGCAACATTCGCCGTCAGTACAATGACAGGCATAATTAAATGTAACAATATGTCGCCAAATCCACCTTCACTCCCGAGCGTTGTCATTCCACTGGAAGGAAGAATCTTTAACCATATTGAAAAGACGTAGATAAGACCAAGACCAAGAAAGAAGTTAGGCACGGAAATACCAAGGAAAGAACCCGTCACCGCAGCATAATCTAATTTAGAATATTGTTTCCTAGCACTTAAGATGCCAAGAGGTACGGCGATGGCTACACCAATAATGAGAGAAACGCCCATGAGGAGTAGTGTAGGTCCCATACGTGATAGAATCATGTTCAAGACAGGCTCATAGGTGATCATAGAATAACCCAAATCACCTTGAAGCAAATGTTTGAACCAACTTAAATATTGCACATAGGCTGGAGCATCAAGCCCTAGTTCTATTCTCTTTGCCGCTAGTGCTTCCGCTGGTATCTGCGGGCTTATAAGCATATCTACAGGACTTCCTGGTGCCATACTCATAATAATGAAATTAATAATGGTCACGCCAATCAGGACTGGAATGGCAATAAATATTCGTCGTATAACGTAATTAAACAATACTTACAACACCTCGGATCTTCATCAGTGAGAGAAAAAGCAGGCAGATGAGTGCAGGCTGTCTCCTGTCAACTCAGGTTCCTGTACACGGCATACCGCTTCTGCCATAGGACAACGTGTGTGAAAACGACATCCCTTGGGTGGATTAACAGGACTCGGAACGTCGCCTTGTAACACAACCTTTTTCCTATTCCTTAAGTGAGGATTCGGAATAGGCGATGCATCCATCAAAGCTCGGGTATAGGGATGTTTAGGATTTTGGAAAATCTCTTTTGTAGGCCCGATCTCTACTATTTTACCAAGATACATAACTGCGATCCTATCACTTATATATTTCACAGCACCAAGACCATGAGCAATAAAGAGATAGGTAAGATTCAATTCCTTCTGTAAGTCCTTGAACAAATTCAATACTTGTGCCTGAATGGACACATCTAATGCAGATACAGGTTCATCACAAACAATCAACTTCGGTCTTAAAGATAGGGCTCTCGCAATCCCAATTCGCTGCCGCTGACCACCAGAGAATTCATGCGGATAACGATTCTTGCTGTTCTTAGGAAGACCCACAAGGTCCAACAACCTATCCACTTCTTTAGAGACATCTCCATTAGATACGATACGATGAACCCTAAGAGGCTCACTCAATAGATCAATAACACGTTTACGTGGATTCAAAGATGAATAAGGATCTTGAAATACAATTTGTAGCTCTGATCTAAGATTGATCATTTCATCAGAAGAATATCCAGCGATGTCATCTCCATCAAACAGAATACGTCCCTTAGTAGGTTTCTCAAGTCCTACAATAGCCTTACCAATCGTAGACTTTCCGCACCCTGATTCACCAACTAATCCAAGCGTCTCCCCTGAATATATACTTAAATCTACGCCATCCACAGCTTTCACGTTATCAACCGTACGCTTGATAATTCCTTTACGAATGGGATAATACACTTTCAACTGTTCCAAAGACAGAAGTGGTGAGGGTTGCTTGTTATTCTGACTATTCATAGGCTTCCTCCCACACCCCTTCCTTGATGTTTCCGACTTCCCAGCAGCGTGTGTAATGACCTTCATTCGTTATTGCTAATGGAGGTAGAACGCTCTTACAAGTCTCCGTCGCAATAGGACACCGATTGTAGAATCGGCATCCAGCAATGTTCTGGTATCTCACTGGCACGACACCCGGTATAGACTCTAATGATTCATGTTCATCTGCATCAATACGAGGAATAGACTTTAGTAGTCCCTTCGTGTATGGATGCTCCGGATGATCAAAAAGTGTATATACATCCGTTTCTTCAACAACCTGACCTGCATACATGACAAGTACACGATCTGCCATTTCAGCAACTACTCCCAAATCATGCGTAATCAATAAAATAGCTGTACCTGATTCTTCACACAGTTCTTTCATCAATTGCATGATCTGTGCTTGGACTGTCACATCAAGTGCTGTTGTAGGTTCATCAGCAATCAACACTTTAGGTTTGCAAGAAAGGGCCATAGCGATCATAACCCGCTGTCTCATCCCGCCGGATAAAGCCAAAGGATATTCATCCATGATTTGTTCTACCCTTGGCAATCCCACTTTTCTTAACATTGCGATAGCGGCCTCTCGGGCCTCTTTCTTGCTCTGCTTCAAATGAAGCATGATCGATTCACACATTTGATATCCGATGGTAAGAACTGGATTAAGAGATGTCATAGGTTCTTGAAAGATCATAGAGATCTTATTCCCACGAATTTCTCTCATCAACTTATCATCCAATTCTAAGACATTTGTACCTTCAAACCATACTTTTCCGCCAACGATGCGACTCCCTTTTCCAAGAAGTTGCATAACGGACAATGCTGTAACGCTCTTTCCAGAGCCCGATTCACCTACGAGCGCCAGGGTTTCCCCTGGCTTCAGGCGAAAACTCACATCATCTACACTTACGACCAATCCTTGATCTGTGTCAAAAGCCGTTTGCAGATGATTGACCGCAAGCAAATCATCCATCTCTGTCATCACCTTTATGCTCTGATTAACGTAAGGGCTCAATGTTTATTTTACATCCCACTCATTAACATTGATAAACATTCCGAAGTCCTTAGGTTTAGCGACTGTAACTCTATTATTTATAGCACCCAAAGCTTTTGTAGAATAAATAGAAGGCATAGGAACATCTTGTGCAACAATCTTTTGCAGCTCACTATAATAACCTTTGATCTTCGCTTCATCTGTTTCAGATTTCAACAAAGTAATCAATTTATCTATTTCAACATTATGATATCCATTCGGGTTACCCTCTTGTAAGAAGTAGGCTACATCTGGTAATGGATTGATTGGTGTTAAGGAAACGGTTAGGATTCCCAAATCGTATTCCATCTTCACTAGCTTATCTATCAGTGTTGCTAGATCAGCCATTTGAATTTTCACATTGATTCCAACACTCTTTAGATTCTCAGCCATAATATTAGCCGCGTTCTCTAGCGTACTATCGCCAGACAAAACGGACAGATTCAGTGTTTTTCCAGTGTCCCAACCAGACTCTTGCAACAAACTCTTAGCCTTTTCTGGGTCAAAAGCAACTGGCTTAACATTTGTATCTACATATGGGCTATAACTTGTGAAGAATCCATCTACAACTTCCCCATTACCCTTAAGTAGTTTATTCACAATCAGTTCACGGTTTAATGCATAAGAAATAGCTTGTCTTTGTTTAGCATCTGGAACCGATTTCTCATTGATATACATGAACTGACTTGCAATAGCAGGTCCGTCTACTGTCGAGATTCCTTCCATTCCCTTAACCTTTTCATAATCTTCAATTGGAATGACACCGACAGAAGGAATATTCATGTCAATTTCTCCGCTTTGTAACTGTGTGGAGATCGCAGTACCTTGTAGTACCTTGAAATTCAACTGCTCAAGCTTAGGTGCACCTTTGAAATAATCCTTATTGGCATCCATCTGAACAAAATGATCCCGGTTGTACTCTACAAGTTTGAAAGGACCGTTGGTTACGGTAGGCTTTTGCATGAACTCACTCTTATTGATGTTCTCTGGAGCAATATCCTTTAAAGCCGCCTGTGGTACAGTCAGAAGATATCTTCCGATCGTATCTTTAAAAATATTCAGCGTAGTTGGCGCTTTCGTCTTCAACTCTAATGTATGTTCGTCCACTTTCTTAACACCAGAGATATCAGTCTTGCCTTCTTGTAAATATCCTGAATCGTCAAGTCCTTCCAATATACCGAATGTATAAGCATAGACAGATGCAACCTTAGGGTTAGCCATCAACTTCAGTGTAAAAATCACATCATCAGAAGTCACTGGCGTGCCATCTGTCCATTTTGCTTTTTCATTTAATTTGATTGTAAAGGTTGTATTGTCTGTTGTTTCTATAGAATCTGCCAACATAGGCTTGTAGGTCAAATCTTCATCGATATCGACAAGTGGTAGAAACATTAAGCCCGTTACGTAAGAAGATGCTAGACCCACCGGTGACAATGGATTCAATGTACTAGGTGAGAATGTAATTCCAATATTAACGGCTTTTTTTGAACTTGCACTTGGTTGACTCGCCGTATTCGTATTACCGCAAGCGGGTAAAATGAATAATGCTGCAACAAGCAATGTGGTTATCGATTTTTTCATAGAAAAATTAAATTTCAATTTATTCACTCCCAGAAGTTATTATATATACTCTATTACGAACGAAAGATGACTTGCATCTCCCCTGCAGTCACCTCGAAAGGTAAACGATGATGTGCAGGTGGGAGTGGGCAGTTGAAATGATAAGAAAATGCGCATGGTGGTAGGAATGACTTATTGAAATCCAACGTTACAAGACCGTTATCTTCAGGTTCAACGAGCAACATCCGTCCCATTCCGTAAGATTCCTTACCATTCGTTACATCGCCAAATACGATAATAAGCACATTACCCGAAGTAAACGGTGTCAATCGATAGGACACACCCTCTTTAATAAAGGTGATATCTCCAGGAGATTGATGATGCCTCACATTCCCATCACTATCGGAATTGTGAGTAAAGGCCATCGTACGATGATTATCGTCCTTGATGAATTCCGCTTGAATAACCCATTCACTATCAAATGGAAAATAAGAAATTCCTTCGTACGTGTTCATGGCAACTGCATTCGTATCATATACCGCTAATAAATGATTCGAACCCGGTTGCGCAGTTGCAACAGCCGTTAACGTTTCTGAGAATCGAACGATAGAGTAGTCGATGTCTAATGTAACTATGCCATCAACTACTTGTCCATCCACTGTGATCTGCTCTGATGCTGCAGCACGTAATGTTAAACCTGATCCGTTTTCCATATTTGGGGCCCACCACCCTGGAATCCCTTCAATTTGCATGGGATCTGCAATCGTATGTAGCCCGATTAAAGCGAGGTCACCTTGGGTTTGGGCAACCGATTGTTGGCGATCTGTTCGCCAATCCTCTATAGATGTCATGCGCATAACCTCTTTTTTTACTTTTATCGTCTCACGCTTACTTATCGTCTTGTCGAATGAAGTTAGATACTAATGCAATAAACGCATGATGTTCTTCAATGAACGGCATATGTCCACTGTGCTCAAATAACATGAGTGTAGAATTCGGTATCAGGCTATGCATCTCTTCAGCTTGAGACACGGGTGTGATCCAATCATATCTTGCTCCGATAATTAACGTCTGTACTGGTAACGTGGTTAATTTCGGACGAACATCATATAAAGGCAATAAGTTCTTGAATGTATAATTTGCAACCTCAAGTGATCCAATCGGACGATTACCTGTCTCTCTCATAACATCTTCGTCTAGTACATGGAAGTAAAGATCGTAACAAACTTCCCACCACCGTATCGCATGGGCTTCATCTTCAATACGTCCTTCGAACATTTCAGGAATAACTTTCAACTGTTCAGCCGTAGCATGGTTAGAAGCATATTCAAGCGCATCCGCGTAGAAATTCCAACTTGGTGCTGTACATACTAGTAGAAGTTTCTCTAGTGATTCAGGATATCTCGTAGCATACACTTGTGCCACCATTCCTCCGAATGAATGTCCAAGTACTGATATCTGTCCAAGTCCTAGATATTGACGAAGTGCTTCTATATCATCCGCAAGTTGATCAAGTGTACACGTAGTCAGATCTACCCTGTCTGATTGTCCATTGGAACGTTGATCCAAATATACGATTTGCATATGTTCTGCTAATGGCGTTAACCATGGTTTGAAGTCAGAGTGATCACTTCCAGGTCCTCCATGAACTGCAAAAAGAACTGGTTTCTTCTCCATTTTCTCACCATTAGGTACATATCCTGAGCCTTCTATATCGAAATAAATCCGTGTGCCGTTCAAAGATGCAAACATAATTCACTCAACTTCCTCTCTATGTTGTGTTACAAATCTACTAGATAAATGAATCCCCATAATTCCTACCAATCTCATATGATTAATTAAATAATAATTATATTAACCTTGTCAATGTAAGGATTATCATAATAAGGTAGTAAATGAAAAATCAAAGACCTAGTTCGATACCATTTTATTACAATATTGAAGTTTGGTAACTTAAACGCAATGAATCACGAAATTTAAAATCTGCAAAGAACCTTTAATATATCATGAAAACAGTTACAATAACAGCCCTCAGCGCTTATGTAGTAAGCAATGTAGGGCATTTTTCTAATATACGTTTTGTTGGCCATGGACCGCACACAAAAAAGTGCTGTCCCATAAAGTCAGTAATGACCTTACGAGACAGCCTCTTAGATAAGTCCGTTTTTACTTTTTCAATGAAACAGCGAACTTGGAGCCAACTTCACCTGCAAACACGACTCTACCGTTCTCCGGTAATACGACCTGATTATTACCGCTGACTACGGTGTGATTAATACAAATACCCGTCTGGTCATATACGGCAAAGGCTCCATTTGCAGGCATCTTCACTGTCATAACTTTTCCTTTCGCAGTAGCTGGTACCGAAAACCATTTGGCATAACCGTCTGCTTGAATCGTTGTTACAGATTGTTTACCCGAATAGATTGGTTTCACAAGTTCCTCACTGGCGTATACATAACCTAAAGCTGTAAGATACTCTACACCGTTCTTTTTAGAGAAATGAATATCCATCGTATCACGTCCGGCAGTACCAGGAATCTGCAATAGATTGGCTGCTTCGTTTGCTCCAATAATCTTATTATTGGACATATACCCTGGATTCTCTTTATTCATATGAATAGGCAGGATCGATGAAGCATTGAGATAGACCATTGATGTGTATTTCTCATTCACTAGGTAATATTTTTTACCATCGCGCTTTTTCCATGAGGCGTTAATCTCCTTGGATAATTCATTGGCTTTAAGCTTCTCCGCATTATATTCTGAGAAAGCCAGCTGTCCGAGTCCTGGAATGGATATATAAGATCGAGACCACAGGTAGGTATCCCCATTTTTCTTCACCACGAATTTCAACTTTTCTGTACCATCGTCGTTAACAAAAGTACCATCTGCTGTATATGTGTATTCTTGAGCCGGATTACTCGGAGCTGTAAGTGCGGATACAGTCATTTGTCCAGCCTTATTTATTTTGATCTTCATAACCGAATTATTGCCGCCATATATACCTGCATACTTGGATATTCCTTTAGGCATATCTGCCTTCACAGGTACGCCAAATGATTTTTCCGACTTCCGTTCTGTAATCATGTCCTTTTCCTCAAGTGCGCTGAGTAATAATTCATTCGCAATGAAATGATTGGTTAAGCTTGACCCGCCTGAAGAGATAACGGCTGCAGCCATATTGTATTCCGGAAGTACCACTAATGAAGACTGATAAGATAACGTATCTCCTCCTTTCATAACTGCCTTAATGCCGTATTCGTTGAATGGGAACAAGTTCACACTATCCCACCCTAACCCGTAAGACATAAGCGTATCGCTTTCCTCTGGCCACATGCCTCTTTTATACTCTTCTTGCGCCATGGCTTCTACAGACTTACTGGAAAGAATGCCATTGACCTCTCCCGTGAAGATTCTTGAAAATTTGACCAGATCTTCAGCGGTGGAATAAAGACCTCCAGTAGCGATGATATTATAATTCTCTTGTGGAAGCTGCCCCTCATAAAAAGGGGAATAAATTCCCGCCATTTCTGCCGGATCAACCACATCCTGGGGGGTTTTGGTATGTTTCATATCCAAAGGCTCCGTAAAATATTTGTGTATAAATGAAGTAAAACCAATGCCGCTAACTCTTTCGACCAGAATCTCAGCTAACGTAAAGCCATCGTTGCTGTAGACTGAGTATGCGCCGGGATCTGCCTTCAGGTTTTGATTCGCCAATTGCTCCAAAAACGTATCATGTGAATACGTGTCATTATCTCCGTACAATGTGGCATTGCTGGTTGAGGTGCCCAGAAGACCGGAGGAATGATTCAGCAACATACGGGGTGTAATCTGTTTGTATCGGTTATCTTTCATTTTAAAGTCAGGGATATAGTTCACAACAGGCACATCCAAATCGATCTTGCCTTCGTCAACCAGCTTCATTACAGCGGCTGTAAGCATCATTTTACTGGTTGAACCAATGCCATAGATCGTGTTCGAAGTAAGAGGTACCTTGTCGTTTATATCGTTTTTGCCCGTTTGACCGGACACCACAATCTCTCCACCATCGATGAGTGCATATTGCAGACTCGTCGTACCGTACGTCTCAGTCAGTAATTTGGCTTTTTCGATCACGGTTTTCTTCGTTGTCTCATACGTAAGGTTGCTGTTGTTATTCATGGCAGCCGGTGCGGCCATTGCAGATAGTGGGGCTAACATGGTTAACACTAGAGTTAAAGCTGCAATTGAAGTTCGTTTTTTGACTGTTCTCTTGACCACGTTCATTTTCTCTTGTTGTATCATTTGCATCTTCTCCTGTCAGTATCTCTTAGAGTATCTTTCTTTGGTGCTAAAATAAGCTTAACAAATATAAATGTACTCTTCGTGACGTCTATATGAACCGAATATGAACAGGTAAAATAATATTACAGCGTCACTCTACTCAGTCGGACATGATCGATTAGAGGTCTCCCTGTTCTATAAATTTCACCTCTGGATACATGTCGTTCGGTCCCTGAATCAGATTTCCACCCGTTCCTTTCAGTTGCTTATTAAAGAAATCGAGTACATATTGATTTACGATGCTTGATCCTCTCTTACCATTTATATCTCCTGTTATCCCAGTCAGTTTAATCAACTCAGAATAGAATTGAAGGTCTGTGAAATTGAAGTGTTGGGTTCCTTCTACATAAATCGCACTTCCTCCATGTTCGATAACATTTTTAATAATGTGCAGCTCATCTGAAAGTTGTTTAGTTATTTCGTTATCCGAATTTTCATCATTTTTAAAATCTACTAACCAGTCTTTAAAACTTCCCGATCTTATGAACATAAACGGCTTGTTTATAACATCTCTATTCTCCACTTCATATAATGACCCGTCCATATTAATCCCTGCCTTGATTCTATGATCTAAATAAGTTGTATTAAACGCCGTTGCACCCCCAAAAGAATGCCCCATCACGCCTATGTTATTTAAATCTATGTTCCCTTTAAATTGACTTTCGATTGCACCTGAATTTATCTTTTCAATTTGATTGATTACAAACTCTACGTCATTTTTCCATATATTTCCAATTTTTTCTACACTCATCTATTGTTGTCATCTTTGTTTTATAGTCCGTTACACGGCCATCCGGAAAAATGGTAGCAAAGGTGCTATACGTATGATCGATTGTGACCACGATAAACCCATGACTGGCCAGATTCTCGGCCTGTGATGCATGTAGAACCCTACTGGTTCCCATACCATGAGATAGCATTACCAAGGGATAAGGACTTGTAGAAGATAATATTTCTACATTTTCATAAGAGTTGGTTCTACTATACTTCCAGTAATCGAACACAAAATCGGGAAGGTTTAAAGAATTAGAGTATGTCTGAATATACTTTTTGAACATTTCTTTATCTTTTGGAAAAAGAGCTTCACTCTTGTTATTATTGCTATTTTCAGTAGGGTACCAAACTTGAACCATTAGTTCCCTCTTATCGCTTTGATCTTCAGTTAAGACTTCATCTCTGTTCTGATCTGTAAAATGAAATGTTTGAGTACCCACTTTCTCTGGACCATCAGGCTTCGGCAAATGAAAGACAGGCAAGTATACAGACAAGATGGTAGATACAACAAGTAGAATGACGATTATGGAAGATAAACTATATTTCAACGGCTTCCCTATTTTTAGATTCAGCATCTTTTTGGAATGCCTGAATAAAACGATGAGTATGAATAGAGCCGTCATAATATATACCAAAAGCAACTGCATCTATATTCCTCAACAAACAATTGAATTACAAATATAACGCCACTTCCTATACACAAAACCAGTCCTGTTTTCTTTGCACCTCTTTTAATAAACAATAGATCTACGAGTAAAGCGAAACAAGATAGAACTAAAAGTATCTCAAATAATCTCATTTGAATTCCTCTCTTTCATGACGGATATTGGTCGAATTGGACATACTATGAAAAAACCGCCCCACAGGACGGTTTTTTCATATTCATGTATACACATCTATAAAATCACAAGTAGACTTTTACAGGATATTCACTTCGCTTCGTTCATGAATGCTCTAACATCTTCAGCTATTTCTTTAAATAACGTATGGTGCAAATAATGTTCGCCATCCATTGTTATTACTTTTCCATGTACTGAATCTTTGATCTGACCTTCGTGCAAAGGTATCCATCCTTTTACACCTTCATTATTCGCTTGAATAAGGAGAAGAAGTGGAAGGTCTTTAGGGAAGGTTAAACCTTGAGCTCCTTTAAAATTGGAAGAAATATGGTCCATCTCATTCAACATCGTGGAACTATTCGAGTTTTTACTCGACAGCATTTTCATCTGCTCTACGGTGTGATCATCAAATGCGAGTTCAGCATAAGGGTCACCACCAAATTTGACCACTAATCTTTGGAGACCTGATTTTTTAAGAAATCCGAACATTTTTGTAGGTAATTTGGCATCCATACCCGGTTGTGTTGGAACACTACTGTCAATTCCGACGAATGCGGTTACCTCATCCGGATATTTGTTCACATAATCAATGCCGTAAATGCCTGCAATGGAGTGGCCCATGAGCATGTACTCGTTAATGTTAAGCTGCTGTAGAGCTTCATGAACTTCACTTACGATATTCTCTGCGGTTCGTTCTTTTTCAGTTCCATCACTTAATCCATAACCGAATGGCTCAACCGCCACAACTTTGTAATATGGAGATAGCTCATCGATGAGCATCTTAAAATCAAGCGCTGGTGCAGCTGTTCCATAACCTGGTAGAAGCACGATCGTTTCCTTGCCTTCGCCTTGAATTAACACATTCATATTTTTCCCGTCTACAGATACGTGCTGACCGTAGGGCTCTATCTTTTTCGCCTCTGAATTGCTACTGATCACATTCGTGATATAAACAATACCTAGAAACAGAACAATGGTGATTACGATTGCTCCTAGTATTTTAAGTATAATGTTTCGTACTTTCTTGGCCCTCGATCCATTACTCGCTTTCTTTCCCTCTGGTTGTGTCACTCTCATCTTCTCCTGTCTTCATCTGTTTATTGGGCTATTTTAAACTAGCCGTTAAACATAGCTTATACGACGAATATGTACTCCCCGTGACGTCAATATGAACTGAATATGAAAAAAAAAAATGCTACTGCGTCACATGCAAAGAAGCTTGCACATGATGCCGTAGCACGGAGAATACGGGGACAGTATTTAGATCATACGATTTCTTATTTTATTTCTTGCATAAATTCTCTAAAGTTTTCTACGATTTCTTTTGCTTCGGTACGATGTAAAGAATGGCCACCTTCCATTGGCATCACTTTTGCATGTAAAGAATCTTTTACTTGCGCTTCCTGCTCTGGTATCCATTGATCATATCCTTCTGGCTTATTCGCATCTACAAATAACATAACGGGAAGATTTTTTTCGGGAATGTTAAATTTTGAGCTGCAACAACATTAGAATCCATATTTTTCATTTCATTTAATATGTTGGGATTATAACTGTTTGTGTTCGTAAACATTCTCATTTGTTCTTTCGTTTCATCATCATATGGCACTGTAGCCAATGGATCAAGATCAGTACCCAGTTTCAGAGAAAATCTCAAGAGACCTGATTTGTAGCCTAGTTTGATAATTGCTAATTGTGAAGATGTAACCTTTAAACTTACCATTGAGCCCATCGTTGGATAACTGGTGTCGAGCCCAACAAATGCACTCACTTCGTTTGGATATTTATTCACATAATCTAGTCCGTAAATGCCTGAAATGGAATGGCCCATTATCGTGTAACGGTCAATATTAAGCTGCTGTAAAGCTTCATGAATTTCACTCACAATATTCTCTGTGCTTCGTTTCTTTTCGCTTAAATCACTTAATCCATAACCAAAAGGCTCAATCACGACGACTTTGTAAAATGGTGATAGCTCTTCTATTAACGACTTAAAATCAAGTCCTGGTGCTGGTGTTCCAAGACCAGGTAGGAGCACGACGGTTTCTTCGCCTTTTCCTTGAATCAAAACATTCATATTTTTCCCATCTACCGTCACAGTCTGACCATAGGGTTTTATTTTACCTTGCTCCAATTTGTTGCAGATCGCATTCACGATAAAAACAATGGCTAGAAAAAGTACTATGGCTATCGCTATAACTCCTAAGGTTTTTAGTATCATGGTAAGCAGTTTGCCCCTCCTCTTTTTCATTACCTCTTCTTTTGGTTTCACTCTCATCTTCTCCTGTCCTCGTCTGTTTATTGGGCTACTTTAAACTAGTTGTTAAACATAGCTTATACGACGAAGATGTACTCCCTATGATGACAATATGTACTGAGTATGAACAAGCAAAAAAAGCTACGCGTCATATGCAAGGAAGCTTGCACATGATGCCATAGCATGGAGAATACGGTTAGTCAATCCGATTGATACCACATGAATCTAACGCTAATCTATTGGCGTAGTGATTGGTAAGGTGACAATGAAGGTCGTTCCTTGGCCAGGTTCACTTTCCACTTGAATGTCGCCTTGATGAAGCGATATGATCTGTTTAACGATGGCGAGTCCCATACCGCTACCGCCATACTTACGACTGTGGGAACGATCAGCCTTAAAAAACCGCTCAAATATACGCTTCTGATCCTCTAAGGAAATACCAATACCTGTGTCGGATATTCGGACTATTACGTTGTTGATATCTTGTTTGATACTGACGTTAATAACGCCGCGATCTTCAGAAAATTTGATGCTATTACCGAGTATATTGGTCCACACCTGATTTAGCTGGTCATGATCAGCCATCAAGATAATCGCCTTCAAATTGAGTTCGAAACGGATGTTGCGAGCCGACCATTGCGGCTGTATCGCGACGATGACTCGTCTAATCTGTTCATCAAGACTGAAGGTGACCAATCGTAGTTGCTGTGACTGCGATTCAAGCAAACTCAGCTTTAGCAGGCTATCGCTCATCTTGGACATCCGATTTGCTTCATCTATGATAATATCGAGATATCGACTTCGGTCGTTATCTGCGATGCCTACTTGCTTGAGCGCTATAGCATAACCAGATATTGAGGTGAGCGGAGACTGAACCTCGTGGGACACGTTCGTTACGAATTCCCTGCGCATCTGCTCAAGTTGCTGCAGATCGTGCATCATTTCTTCGAAACTGCGAGCCAAAGTACCCAGCTCACTCGTTTGCTTAATATTCAGCTTGACATTGAAATCTCCAGATGCTATACGCTTGGTCGCATTTGTCAACTTTTTGATCGGTCTTACCAGAAATACTGAGGCGACTAGAATAAATAAGCTTCCTGCAATCAACGAACAGGTTGCAAAGATCAATCCCCACTTCATGACAAAAGAGGCAGAAGGGGGGGAGCGCGTTTCCAAAAACATCGCTTTCGTTCCCATTTCCGTTTTGAGCGGCAACCCTAAGAGGACCGTAGCAATACCATTCGGAGTGTCTTGAACAACGCCTCCTTCTAATACTTTCTTTATTTTTTCCATTGTCACAGTAGCAGGCTTGTGTCCGTTAAGCGCTCCGTAAGACTGGAACTGACCTGTGGCTTCGTAAATCCGAATATAATAGGAATCGAGCTGCTTCATTTCACTTACGAAAGAGTCCGCTTCACCTAACGGAAGGATCTTGTAAATCCGGACGATGTCTTGGCCAAAGTTCCGTAAGTTGATTCGCGCGTTGTCGTTCAATTTTTCTTCGAATATCCAAGTTGACACAAAAAAAGAAATGATCGTGCCCCCAATGACGGAGAGTAGAAATGTCAGGACAACACGTATATATAAGGATCTGATCATTCGTAAACCTCAAGCCGGTACCCAAGCCCACGCACCGTTTCAATACGAAAATCGGGTGTGGTCGCGAATCGTTCGCGCAAGCGTTTAATATGTACGTCTATCGTTCGATCATCTCCAGCGTAATCGATCCCCCAAATTTGATCGATCAGTTGCTCACGCGTATAGATTTGTCCAGGTGTTCCCGCGAGTTTATAAAGTAATTCAAACTCCTTGAGTGGCAAAGTAAACGACACCGTCCCTCTCATCACCTTATATGTCTGCCGATCAAGAATGACGTTGCCGAGCCGAATCGTCTGCGTGGAGCCAATTCGAAATCGTTTCAGTAGTGCCCCAACACGAGCGGTCAACTCCAATGGATCGAATGGTTTCGTCAGATAATCATCAGCCCCAAGTTGGAATCCTTTCACTTTCTCCCATGTTTCGCCTCTTGCAGTGAGCATAAGTAACGGAAGATCAGGATTGCTTCTTCGAAGCTCCTTGCATAACGTCCAACCATCCATAATCGGCATCATAATATCGAGTACTACAAGATCGATATGCATCGAGGCATATACGCTCAGTGCCTCCTTGCCGTCCGCCGCTTCGGCTGTTTCGAATCCGTCATTCCGTAGAAACAAACAGACAAGTTCGCGAATGTTCACATCATCGTCAGCAACCAGTATAGTAGGCATCCGTTCCCTCTTTCCCTGTTTTCCATCACATATAATAGTGTTCATTGTACTATAAATACAATGTGGATAGAAAGAATAGATGAGATTTCATCCCAACAATAATGATTAATTTCACTGTATCCGTGAAGAATGATACTATAGAATGTATAAAGATAATGTAAGATTATTTTCCAATTGAGGGGCACAATGGAGGAGTCACGCGTGACTTGGTTAATTGATTTCTTTAAACAACTTTTCAAAAAAATAAAAGATGACGATGTTCAAGCCATTAGCGCGCAGCTAACCTATTATCTACTTCTATCCTTTTTCCCTTTTCTAATTTTCATTATGACGCTTGTTGGTTATGCCAACATTTCGATAGTAGATAAGGTCGATGACTTAAGAGAAATAATTCCAGTACAAGCTGTAACCATCATTGAAGAAATAATAAAGGAAGTATCCGAGGGCAGAAGTCAGGCATTACTTTCTTTCGGAATGTTAGCCACTTTATGGGCAAGTTCAAGATGCATTAAGGCCATTATCAAAGGTCTCAATAAAGCATATGCTATTGAAGATAACCGAAGGTTATGGAAAATGAGAGTATTTTCTCTCTTAGGAACTTTTGTAATCGGAATTGTCGTTCTACTAAGTATCTTACTGATCGTATTCGGTAATTGGGTTGGGAATCAGCTATCTTATTTATTTCATTTCTCTGACTCAATTCATCACTTATGGAATTTCCTTCAATATATGATTCCCTTAATCGTTATGACTATTGTCTTCACACTTCTTTATATGCTTGGTCCTAATCAGAAAGTCACATTTAAAGAGGCTCTACCAGGGGCAACCTTTACAACCTTAGGTTGGATTATAACATCTGTCACATTCTCCATTTACGTTAATCAATTTGGGAATTTCACCAAAACCTATGGTAGTCTAGGAGGGGTGATGATCTTGTTGATCTGGTTATATATCAGTTCTAACATTATTCTAATTGGTGGGGAAATCAATGCCACCTTATCTCACAGAAACAGAAAAACAACACTTAAGTTCAAGAAATAGACAATCGTTTGTAATCGTTTACTGAAGACTTGAACTCGCAGCTATTTAATATGCTACTATGTTATGTATAACTGTAGACTTCACAAGTAAAGGAAGAATTAACATGAAAATAAGAATCTTCAGGAAATTTAAATATGATAGTTTGCGATTATTGCGCATCAAGAAATCAGATCACTTAATTTCCATTGGTTTTATTGCCGGATTTTTTCATTGTTGGTTCCCTACATTTGGAATCGGACTACTACTATCCATAGGACTTGCTCGCTTATTACGTGGAAATGTTGTTGCTGCTGTTATTTCAGGATCACTAGGCACAGTGATGTGGCCAGGTCTGTTTTTTCTGAATTACAAAATAGGTTTCGTATTCATTAGCTTATTCTACTTCTCTACAATTCAAGGCAATCAAGAGATCGTAATGAATAGTCATCGCTTTGGCCATATGGGTATGAACTTTTTAGTAGGTTCTGTTGTGAATAGTATCTTATTCTCCATCATTGGATATTTCCTTATTCGTTTTGTGTTAATGAAATATCGTCTTCCGTTACTTAAATTACTCCGTCGTTCCTGATAAGATTAATAAGAATAGTGTACAAGGAGAACCCTTTCATTAGCAATCTTGCTAATGAAAGGGTTCTCCTTTGTAATATAAATGATCATCTATTCTATTGATTATTAAACGCTTTGCCTTTTTTGATGGTTTGGGTCAGATACATATTAACCGTAGTGCTAATGACATACTCGGGTGGAGTCTGCCCTTTTTTCGAACGATGCCCCTGAATATGAATATCGCTCTTCTCCCAGTTCTTCCAGGCCTCTTCTGATTCCCAACGAATGATGACAACAACTTCCTCATTTTCTTTACTTCGCTTGTTCAGTAATACACTGATATCTATGAGTCCTTCCATACCTTCTACTGGACTTTCCTGACTGAAACGCTCAATAACCTGTTGCGCGTTACCTTTTTCTACAACGATCGTTCTTGTTTGAATAAGCACGTGTATGCCTCCCGATTATATAGTTTCTCATAACTAGTATTTTGAATATACTCTCATTGTAATTGATAATGATTATCATAGTCAATTATTAAAATGAACAAGGTATTACATGCAACATTCTTAACACCCTCTGCGTCAAAGAAGGTAATAAATTACACGTATAACTTAGGGGGAACACAATATGAAGATACAAAAGACATTGGCAACACTTACAGTCGCATCTATCCTTACTCTTTCACTTGGAGGATGGATCTATGCAGCTGACAGCACATTCACTGATTTAGGATCCACTCCTAATAAAGACAAAATCATCGCCCTTCATGAGCAAGGCTTCATTAACGGAGTTACTGAAACTGAATTTCATCCAGAGGCAATCGTGACGAATGCTCAAGCTATACAGTTCATCACAAAAGGACTCCAACTCAATCTTAGAACGATGAAATTCATCAAAGCGCCGCTAGCAAGCGACAACTTCACACATGTAAAGAATGATGCATGGTTCGCTGAAGCATTTATTAATGCCTTCTATAACAACATAGATCTTCCCAAGGACATCGAACCATCTAAATCGATGTCAAAAGAACAGTTTACGTATCATCTTGTTACAGGTGTTGAGAGAGTTGGTAATCTACCTATGGTTAAACTTGTCCCTTCAACCATTACAGATGAAGACGAGATTACAGCTATGTATCAAGGCGCTATCCAGCGCTCACTTAAATGGAACATTAATACACTTACAAGTGATGCGAAGTTCAATCCTACAAGTGAGATTACTAGGTCAGAAGCAGCTGTTATGATATTCAATGCATTAGAATTTTTGAAAACTCAAACAGTAGAGATTCAATAAATCACTCTAGCTTCATATCACCACGTTAATCTAGCTCAACTCATATGAACCTCCCAATCAACGAACAATAAAACCACCGTCTCTTTTACTACACATAGAGAACCGGTGGTTATTTAAATTTATAAGATTAAGCCCAATTTCCGTTGCGGAATACAGCTTCGATCGTACCATCCGCCAGTTCACCGTCAATCTCAAGCTTTTCAGAACCTATCATGAAATCGACATGTGTTAAGCTGACATTGCCACCTTTTAATACTAATTCTTCTTTACTAAGTTTTGTACCGCCCTCGATATTGACTGGATATGCACTACCCAGTGCAAAGTGGCATGATGCATTCTCATCAATACCCGTATTATAGAAAATCCGGTTCAATCGTGAGATGGGTGAATCATGAGGAACTAGCGCCATTTCACCAAGATAAGATGCCCCTTCATCGGTATCTAGTAGTGAAGTTAAGTGTTCGCGCCCTAATTCAGCATCATACTCAACGACTTTACCTTCTTTAAAAGTCAAAGTCATTCCTTCAACCAACCGCCCGTTTAAATTCAGCGGAAGTGTACTGGTTACCTTTCCATTCACTCCTGTGCGTAACGGCATCGTATATATTTCCTCCGTTGGCATATTCGCTACAAAATACACGCCGTCTTGGTTCTCATCTCCTCCACCAAGCCATAAATGACCTTCAGGCATTTCAACATGTAGGTCAGTCCCAGGAGCCCGGTAGTGCAAACTTTTATAACGTTTCTTATTCATTCGTTCCTGCGTTACTTTAAGTTGCTTAATGTGTTCGCGCCATGCTTCTACCGGGTCTTGTGTATCACCTGCTTCAACGCGGTTCATAAGGAATACCGCTTCCCACATCGCCTGTACCCGTTCGTCTTCTGGAAGGTCAGCGAACACTTTATTAGCCCATGCGCGAGTTGGTGCCTTAATTAACGACCAGCTGAATTTATTCGTACGTACATAAGTCGAGTATCTCTCACGTGCAATAGCAGCCGCTTTGACAGATCTCGATACCTTTAAGGAATCAATCCCATTGAATAGTTCCGGATTAGGAACCTTAATATGTAGGATGGCTCCACCGCCTTCAGCAAGTTGCTCCATCATATCAGCTTGCCACTTCGGATAATAGTTGAATGAATCATCATTCGCCTTCTCATAGCGAATACGCGTGACCCCTTCATCCTCCCACTCTACCTGCACATATTTGGCTCCAGCCTCATACGCTTTAGACACAATTAGTCGTGTAAGATCAACGGTTTCGAGTGGCGATTGAACGACTAGGACTTGTCCAGGTTGGACATTCACCCCCACTTTCACAACTAGTTCAGCGTATTTATCCAACATGATATCGAACTCTTTCATAATCCTTTTCCCCCACATCTTTTTAGTGACTTACCCTCATATTCCGTTGCTTATGTCCTCTAGCGTCAGAGTAATTGGACAATGATCGCTTCCAATTACTTCGTGATCAATTCCTGCATCAATCAAGACCGTATTCAGTCTCGATGAGACAAGGAAATAATCAATTCTCCATCCGATATTCCGTTCTCTCACCTTGGCCATATAGGACCACCAACTATAGGCATCTTCACGATCAGGATAGAAATATCTGAACGTATCGATGAATCCAGCATCCAACAATGTAGTCATTTTTCCTCGTTCTTCAGCCGTAAACCCAGAGTTGTTTCGGTTAGATTTCGGATTCTTCAGATCAATTTCTTGATGAGCAACATTCAGATCTCCACAAATGATGACAGGCTTTTGTTCGTCTAGTTGTTGAAGATAGTTACGGAAACGATCTTCCCATTCCAATCTATAATCTAACCGCGCTAAATCGCGCTTTGCATTAGGTGTATATACATTTACAAGGTAGAACGTATCGAATTCCAACGTAATGATGCGACCCTCATCTTCTTTATCCTCTTCTATCCCATACCGTACAGAAAGTGGCTTTATTCTCGTGAAAATGGCAGTACCCGAATAACCCTTTTTGAGTGCATAATTCCAATATTGAGTAAACTCATCACCTTGATCAAGGACAATTTGTCCTTCTTGCAGCTTTGTCTCCTGTACGCAAAAAATATCTGCTCCAGATTCTTCGAAATATTCGTTAAAACCTTTAGTTACACATGCTCGTAAACCGTTCACATTCCAAGATACTAACTTCATTATCGTCAATTCTCCTTGCTTTTTTACATTCAATTCTATTCCAAGTGTATCATATATTCACTTTTTCAAGATGAGTATCAGAATCGAACAAAGAAAGAACTCTTATATTTATTACCCTTTGCTATTACATATAAATTGGTTTTCAAGGGAATCCTAGTGGCATAGAAAGATCAAGTGATAAGAATGAAGGTGGTCCATGAATGAGTGCTTCTATAGGAAAAATAAGTTTCTTTCAAACAGTAATGATTCTCATGTTAAGTAATGGGCTAATGACACACGTCATTATAAATCCAATGCTTCTAGATTCTTCGGGTAGAGATTCATGGATTTCGATCATGATATCTTTTTTCGTCTTCATTCCTTGGTTTGTCTTCGTTGCAATATTTATGAAAAAATCAGGGCAACAGAAACTACTTCCATGGCTCATTTCGCGGACTAATCCAATTATCGCATGGATCCTTATCATTCCGATGTTTATTCAACTATATTTAATTGGTGGGACTACGATATTTCATACAGCCACATGGACTTTTTCAAGTTATCTACCTTCCACACCCAAAATTGTGCTAGTCATTACATTGGCCCTTGTTAGCTTTTACTGTGCCCGAGTTGGCCTTACATCTATTGCGATTGCTTCTGGGATACTGCTTCCCTTCGTTATTATCCTTGGCATATTTGTAAGTATTACGAATATGCCCCAGAAAGATTATGCACGATTGACCCCTATGTTGGAACATGGTTGGGGACCTGTATTCAATGGTTTAGTGTATATTGGTGGGGGTGTTACAGAACTACTCATTATCATCGTTATGCAACACCATTTGAAATCCAAGGTTCGCCTGTGGCAACTTCTTTTAATTGGCGCTATTTTAGTTTACATTTCAATAGGTCCAATTATAGGAGCCATCACTGAATTCGGTCCAAATGAGGCTTCTAAACAGTTTCAATCCCCCTATGAACAATGGCGTCTACTGAAACTAGGAGAGTATATTGAACATGTCGATTTCTTGTCTGTATTTCAATGGTTAGCAGGAGCGACCATTCGAATAAGTCTCGCTCAATATCTATTGGGGGATATGCTCCCTTTTAAGAATCAAGTCACACGAACACGATTTCTTCTCTTCATAACGACAAGTTATATTCTGTTGTCGTTGCTACCTATTAGTCAAAATGAATTTTATCAATGGTCATATCGAATATTTGTTCCTACAACACTTTTGGTAAGTGTGTTACTCACTTTGTTTTGGCTCTATATTTCCATATTTACTAAACCAACAAAGGAGGGTTCTACTTGAGCAATCATTCAGTCAAAGACACCTACGTTAACTGGACTACAGAGAAACTGAAAGACATGTTCAAGCAATCCGCTGATATATCCATTTTCGATCATCATTATGATGAGTCCCCATCTTCAGAGGTCGTTCTTATATATAGTGAAGGAACGATAGAATCGAGTTTAATAAGCCGTGTTGTATTACCTGAACTACACAATATGTATCAAGAGCATAATGGATTTATTATCCATCAAGGAGCCATGTTTGGATCGTTACAACTGGTATCCCTTGAAAAAGAAGCTACCAAAGAGACCCTCTTTGAGGATATATTTGAAGGTTTCCTTCTCGTGTTCTTCCCTCAACTCAATACTTTCTTCACCGTAAATATCAGTCAGATTCCCGGAAGATCTCCTGAAGAATCGAGTACCGAGATTTCAATTAAAGGTCCTAAGGATGGTTTTGTTGAGAGTGTTGTTACGAACGTTGCGTTAATTCGCAAACGAATTCGAAGTAATTCACTTTGTTATGAAAGATATATTTTAGGCACAAGAACTAAAACCAAGGTTGGTTTACTCTATTTCGAAGATATTATATCACCTAAGATTCTGAAAGAAGTTAAGCTACGACTAGAAAAGATTAATGTAGACGGCATCTCGGGTGTTGGTCAACTTGAAGAGATACTATCTGATTCTAAATACTCACTCTTTCCATTATTTGATTTCACAGGTCGCCCAGACTACGCAGTTAGTTGCTTACTCAATGGAAGATTCATCATTATTGTCGATGGAAACCCTATGGTCCTTATTGGACCTGGAACATTTACTTTGCTATTGAAATCACCTGAAGATATTCATTTCAGTTTTTATTACGTTTCATTTGTTCGCCTTATCCGAGCATTAAGTTTCCTGTTGTCCATTATACTTCCAGGATTTTATGTAGCTTTAACGGCATTTCATCCCGATCAGGTTCCATTTTATTTGATGGCAACGATATCAACCGCACGCACCGGACTTCCATTCACATCACCCGTAGAAATGTTCTTACTTATTATTCTCCTTGAACTTTTTCGTGAAGCGGGTGTCCGATTACCAAGTTCTATTGGACAGACCTTAACTGTCATTGGTGGGCTAATCATAGGAGATGCATCTATTCGTGCAGGGTTGGTATCTCCTTCTGTTGTCGTTGTTGGGGGAGTTACAGCTGTATGTGGCGTTGCATTGGTTAATCAGTCCCTAAGTTCTGTTGTTAGTCTTGTGCGACTGGTCTTGTTTATTTTTTCATCTGTACTGGGGATGTTTGGTCTATTAATGGGGATTATCCTACTCGTTATTTACTTATCAAGATTGCAAACTTTTGGGATTTCTTACCTATCACCCCTTTCACCTCCCAATTTCAAAGATATCGCACAGACCATATTACGGTTTCCATGGATTAAAATGAAACAAAGACCACAAGATTTAAATACCATAGATTCAGATCGCCAAGGGGAAGATGCGACATGAGTATTCTAAAAAGGTTGTTAATCAGCGTTCTTGCTCTGGCGGTATTATCAGGTTGCTGGGATTCTAAAGAAATTGAGAATATGGCCTATGTTACTGCTTTAGGTTTTGATTATGAAGATGGAAAATATAAAGCATATGCACAGGTTCTTAATTTCTCCAATATAGCGAAAAACGAGTCCGCAGAAACAGGGAAAAATGTGCCTACGTGGATTGGACAAGGGGAAGGCCATACGATTTCCGAATCCGTTGATTCACTCTATGCTACAGCACAGCAAAGAGTATTCTGGGGTCATGTTAGAACCATTGTCTGTAGTGAAAACTTACTGAAGCAAGCTACGAAAATACAAGATGTCTATTCTGCAGTGAATCGCTACCGAGAAATAAGATATAACATACTCGTATATGGTACGAAGGAACCGATAGCTAAATTATTTGCAATAAAGTCCTTGTTAAATTACTCTCCCATCGAGTCTATTCTGAGTACACCAGAGCAAGTATTCAAACAGTTCTCCATTATCAAACCCGTATATGGATACAAATTCATTGCAAACTCTACAGAAGGTAGTGGGTCTTGTATACTTCCATCCCTATCTATTGATAAAAAGACATGGTTGGAAGATGCGAAAAAAATACCATTGCTCAGAATGAATGGTGCGTATATGTTAAGAAATCTCAAACTACTTGGATGGCTATCAGAAGAGGATTTGAAGGGGGCTCGATGGCTCGAACGAGGCATTAATCGGGTTCCCACAAATGTACCAGATACAGAAGATCCCAAAGCAAATGTAGTAATCATTAAGCCCCATAATGCTATTACTTCAAAAGTTGTAGACGGGAAAGTACAGTACAACGTTAAAGTTAGTGTTGAAGCTTATCTGAATGAACTACTGGAACCTTTATCCAGTGCAACAATCAAAAAAGAAACAGCCAAAGTTATCGTCGCACAAATCAGGAGTACCTATATGAAGGGGCTCGCTATTAAAAGTGATGTATTAAATCTGGAGGACTCACTATATCGTTCAAATAATAAAAAATGGAAAGAGTTACATCAACATGAGGATACTTTTCTATTAACCGAGGATTCTCTACAAGATATTGAAGTTAAAGTCCATATTATCCACGCTGGTAAATATAAGACAAAGAGGTGACACTCACTCCAATGTGGTGAGTGTCACCTTTATTTTCGTTTTACTTTAACCGAAGATAGACTTGTTCCAAGCGGAACCTTCAACAGTGGGCTCTTCGACACACCGATCAATTGAGAAGTATAGATACCTGTGTGACCAGAGAACAAATAACTTACCAAACACGCGATAAACATATAAATAGCACCTTCAGATCCAAACAACTCGATTCCCATCAGAAAGCAAGCCAGAGGCGTATTGGTTGCACCGCAAAATACAGCAATGAAGCCTAATCCAGCCAAAAAAGGTGCGTACAACTGAAGAACTCCTGCTAGTGAATTCCCTAATGTTGCACCTATGGCAAATAAGGGTGTCACTTCCCCACCTTGGAATCCTGCGCCTAACGTGACTGCTGTGAAGAGAAGTTTCCCAAGGAATGCAAATGGATGAACGTTATCCTCGAAAGATTGTGATATAAGTGGTATACCTAATCCTAAGTAATCACGTGATCCAATAAGATATACCATGAGGATAATGATCACGCCCCCAATCGCACTTTTTAACATAGGATTAGGTATGATGGAAACGAAGCTCTTTTTAAGAAAATGGGTTAACTCACTGAAAATCATGCTTACTAACCCAAAACATACAGCAGCAACGATCACTTTCAATACTACCATTAGTGTTAGTGCAGGAATTACACCCATATCATAATGAATGTGAGTGATTCCCCATAAATTCATAGCTACTATATTACCTACAAAGCTCGCGACAAAACAAGGAATTAACGCATTCGATCGTATCATTCCTAAAGCGATCACTTCAATGGCGAAGACAGCTCCAGCGATAGGCGTTCCAAATATCGATCCAAACCCACCACTAATGCCGCACATCAATAGGATTTGCCGATCTATAGGTCCCACCTTAATCCATTTACCAAACTGTTCTGCAAGGCTTCCACCCATCTGAACAGCTGTTCCTTCACGTCCTGCTGATCCACCTAGTAAATGTGTTACTAATGATCCCAGCAGGACAAGCGGTGCCATACGTAAAGGGACAGGCTCAAATGCCTGCTCTTGGATTTGCTCAATAATCAGATTGTTGCCTTTAGCACTATGCTTGCCATATTTATAATATAGATAACTTACGAATGCTCCTCCTAATGGTAATAAGAACAGCACCCAAGGATTAACTAATCGAATATCGGTTACATATTCAAGACTGTTCAGAAATAACGCGGATGCTGTACCTGACAATATCCCAACAACGCTACCATAGAAAATCCATTTCAGAAAAGAACGCATGAGCAACACATGAATAAATCGGTCTGAGCCATTTAACAATATCTTCCGCATCCTATTCATTCTCGTAAGACCTACCCTCTCACGTCCATTAAGCTCTTTTTTCGAAATTTTAGTTCATAAAGAAAGGCTTGTCAATGAAATATGCCAGAGCGACAAGTTGATTTTTCTATCTGTAATCATTATGATGATAGATAGGAACAAATAAGGGGGAATTGTCATGACAATGAAAGTAGAATTCTGGTCAGATATTGTATGTCCGTGGTGTTATATAGGAAAAAGAAGATTTGAGAAAGCATTATCTCAATTCGAACATGGTACAGAGATTGAAGTGATCTGGCGTAGTTTCGAACTTGATCCTTCATCACCACGTCAAGGTGGCGATCTTGTTTCCGCTCTTTCTAAGAAGATGGGTAGATCGATTCATGAAGTAAAACAGATGATGGCACAAATCACTAATTTAGCGGCACAAGACGGACTTGAGTATCGATTCGATATCGCGAAACCCGGTAATACACTTGATGCTCATCGACTCATTCATTTCGCTTCCGATCAGGGGCTTGTGGAGGAACTTAACGAATATCTATACCGTGCGTATTTTACAGAAGGCGTGCCTGTTAGTGACATCGAAGCGCTCATTCAAGTTGCTTTGAAAGCTGGCCTTGATGAGAATGCAACTCGCGAAATGTTAGCAAGTGATAAATATACGGACGATGTCCGATCAGATGAAGGTCGGGCGCAATCTTTAAATGTAAGTGGCGTTCCTTTCGTACTTGTAAATGACAAATATGCGATCTCTGGCGCACAAACATCTGAGGTCTTCCTCGATGCACTTCGTCAAGCATGGAATGAAGCACACCCGATTACCGTTATTGGTGGCACAGGAAACAGTTGCGATGATGGCAATTGTCTCATTTAACGAATAACTGATTAGATTGATACAGATAATAAGTGTCCCATAAATAACCTACAACTGGTTAGGGACGCTTTTTTTTCAATTATAAGCTTTATCATAATGCATTAAAGTCTCACCCAGTGCCGTGTCACTCTTCTTATTCCATATTACACTTCTCTCGAATGTTCCTTGTTGAAAAAAGTATGGGAAACGTCTCTTAAACCAATCTTGCATCGGGAGTTCCAATGCCTTCGACTTCTCAACCCACAACAATTCTCCCTCCGGTGGAAATTCTAGCAATTCCCCTTCACAGGATGTAACGAGATAGTTAAACACCATATATCTCAACCCCGTCTCCTGATCACAGAACTCATCTAACCCTTTAAATATAATCTCCTTCACGATCAGACCTGTCTCTTCTCTAACTTCTCGAATGGCTCCGTCTACAATACTCTCAGGGAAGTCTACCTTTCCTCCTGGAGCAATATACCCGGGAAAGCCCATCCTATCTGGTCTATTCATGAGTAATACTTTATCTCCTTGCTCGATCATACACATCGTAAATAACTTATAATTAACTTCAGATGACATGCGCTCAACTCCAATATTTTTATCAATTCATAGTCTCTTTCATTGTATCATTCATAAATCCACTTGAGGATACCACGACAACTAAATGTCAAAATGAGCACTCTATTATAAAAAAGGAATTACAGGTGAATTTATGGAGATACTGAGCAAATACAATAAAAAAATTACAGAGGGAATGAAATGATGGAACAAGCTATTACGCAAGTGACCCAATGGTTGAACTCACACCTAGACCATACCATCATCGTTAAAAAGGAAGAAGACGATGACATCGATCAAGTCCACATTCAACTGTCTCAATTTGAATTTCGACAGACCGGAGAAGGTAGCGATGCTTACTTGGACAGCGCCCTTGTATTACAAGGAAAGGGGAGTACATTGAATAATGATGGTGACTTAGTCCCACTTCCGCAAGACATGTATGATATTGCTACAACTGGTTTGGAGATAATCAACTTGGTAAGCGAAGAAATAGAATTACATTCCGCAAGAGCTAAATACACCATTTCTTCAACATAGGTTAATTCAAGTAACCTGATAATGTACGCCATTAATTGATCGACAAATAAGCTACCGAGGTTCGGTAGCTTATTTATACGTATAATGGATCAGCTGAATTAGGATAGGACGTCCATTACACCTTGGTTATTCTTCACCAATAAATTTGACTTCTGTTTCCAAATTGACACCGAATTTCTCTTTAACCGTTTCTCTAACATGAGCGACTAATGCAATATAGTCACTTGCAGTAGCGTGATCTACATTTACGATAAACCCAGCATGTTTCGTTGATACTTCTGCGCCGCCGATGCGTACACCTTGTAATCCACTCTCTTGAATCAATTGACCTGCAAACCGATTAGGTGGACGCTTAAAGACACTTCCACATGAAGGATACTCTAATGGTTGTTTCGACTCACGTAAATGTGTTAGCTCATTCATCTTCTCTTTAATGGAGGAATGATCACCAGGCTTTAATGCGAATCTTGCTTGAAGAATGGTATAATCTCCACCCGCAAATACACTTTGTCTATAGCCCCACGTCATGTCCTCTTTATGTAAGGTCAATATATGACCAGTGGAATGCACTACAAGAGCATCTAGTAACACGTCTGCAACTTCACCACCATAAGCACCAGCATTCATATAAAGTGCTCCTCCAACGGTACCTGGTATGCCACATGCGAATTCCAGTCCGGTCAAATCATGCTGCAACGCAACTTGTGACACCTGTATAATAGATGCCCCGCTTTGAGCTGTCAAAGTATGTTCAGAAAGTGTAATTTCCTGTAGACTGGTCATTTGAAGCACGATCCCTCGAATACCACCATCTCTAATAACCACATTTGATCCATTCCCAAGTGTTGTAATCATCACATTATGATCTACTGCATATTTGATGATACTTTGAACTTCGTCATAAGTAGAGGGTACAACACGAATATCCGCGTTACCTCCCATTTGAGTATATACGTAGCCTTTTAAAGTTTCATGACACTGAATGATCGCATTCGGCACAAGTGTCTGTAAATCATTGTAAACCTGACTGATGTCCATTTCTGCACTCCTCTTCCACGTTAATCAATTCATTCATCTGTGGTATATCTTATATTAACATAACATGAGAAATGACGTTTAACTGTACAAGCTTTCATTGAAATGTGACAATTATGTAGAACATGAACAAAACTTTCAACACCTCAACTAAAGTGTATGCCAACGCTGTCATGTCATATACGTTTGGTTTCATACTTATCCTAATTGCGGTAAAATAATCATTGTTTTTATTAAGTAAACTGGAGGTCATCTCACATCAAATTCTATGAATCAGATCATATCCCATCACATTTATTCACTAGAAGTAAATTAAAAAAACTGGGACTTCGTCCTATTTCCCAACATGTTGGATTAGTGATGTATCCTCCACATCATAGAAGATATAAATTATTTAGCCTTGAAGATGTTCGGCCGATGGATGAAAATGCTGGATTTTCTTTATTGATTGAGGATACCTCTGACGATGCGCGTGAACGATTCGAAGATTTCGCCAAAAGATTCCGGGAACGAATTCGCAAATGAAAACTAAGCTTACTAGTAAATAAAAGAAGCTGTTCCGTAAGGTCTACTATCTGACCTTTTAGAACAGCCTTAATTTATTAAATACTAGTTATGGAAATCTAGTCCAGATTGAACGGGTTTGACATATCCAGCTCGGATGACGAAATCTCCGAAATGCTCGCCTACTTCACGTTCTTGTGCATATTGATGGAGCATCGGTTCTAATATATTCAGAATTTCTTCTTCTCCGATATTTTCACGATAAATTTTGTTCAACCGCTCACCTGCAAATCCAGCGCCCAGATACATATTGTACTTACCTGGAGCCTTGCCCATGAATGCAATTTCTCCAAGTGCCGGACGAGCGCATCCATTAGGACATCCCGTCATCCGAATGTTGATCGCCTCTTCACTCAATCCAACTTCCGCTAAGATTAGCTCTATCTTCTCTAATAGGGTTGGAAGATAACGCTCTGCTTCAGCCATAGCCATTCCACAAGTCGGGAATGCTACACAAGAGAGGGCATTTCGGCGTAATGCGGAATGATGTTTGCCATCTGTAAGACCATACTCTTTAATTAACTCTTCAATTTTACGTTTCTTCGCAGTCGTCACATTGCCGATTACGAGGTTCTGATTTGGGCTAAGACGGAAATCACCGGTATTAATCTTGGCTATTTCACGTAAACCAGTCATCAATGGGTATCCTTCTTGGTCTTCGATTCGACCACTTGGGATATAAAGTGTCAGATGCCATTTCCCGTTACTACCTTTGATCCATCCATAGCGATCCCCATTATGACTGAATTCATAAGGACGAGCTTCTTCGAGATTCCAACCTAGTCTAGTTTGCAGTTCATTAACGAACCAATCCATTCCATATCTGTCGATCGTATATTTGAATCGTGCATATTTACGGACAGAACGATTCCCGTAATCCCGTTGAATCATAACTGTCTTCTCCGCGACATCGATGACCTGTTCAGGTGTACAGAACCCAATAACCCTTGCCAATTGTGGGTACGTCTGAGTATCACCATAGGTCATCCCCATACCTCCACCGACAGCAACGTTGAATCCCTTGAGTTTTCCTTCTTCATAAATAGCAATTAGGCCAAGATCTTGGGAAAATACATCCACATCGTTAGTAGGAGGAACAGTCACACCGATTTTGAACTTACGTGGTAAATAGACCTTTCCGTAAATCGGCTCTTGCTCTGCTTCATCGGCATTACTATCCACGATCTTCTCACCATCAAGCCAGATCTCATGATAGGCATTGGTCTTCGGAGACAAGTGATCACTAATTCTTGTTGACCATTCAAATACTTCTGCATGAACCTCAGATTGATATGGATTCGGATTACACATAATGTTACGATTCACGTCACCACAAGCCGCTAGTGTCGTCAAGAGAGCATCATTAATCGTACGAATACTTTTCTTCAAGTTCCACTTCAGAATCCCGTGGAACTGAATCGCTTGGCGCGTGGTGATACGTATAGAACCTGTAGTATACTCCCGAGCAAGTCGATCCATCTCCAACCATTGTGCAGATGTGAGGACTCCCCCAGGGGCACGTATCCGCACCATGAATTGGTAAGCCGGCTCCAGCTTCTGACGATGGCGTTCATTACGCAAGTCCCGATCATCTTGCATGTAGCTGCCGTGAAATTTCATCAATCGATTCTCGTCCTCAGACATCGACCCGGTGATCCCATCTTTAAGTGCTTCTTCAAGTTCCCCACGTAAGTAACGGCTACGTGTCTTAATATCCTCTACGTCACTCGGCGGACCATCTTGTACCACTACTGTTTTGTTCTGAGTCATTGTTGGTTAGCTCCTTTCGATCTTAATATACGTCACGTTGGTAGCGCTTCTGTTGTTGCATATCATTCAGATAAGCTACGGCTTCTTCCGTACTCTTGCCACCTTCTTGTTCAAGGATCGTGATCAAGGTGTTATGAACATCATGTGCCATGTGTTTCTCATCCCCACAGATATATACCGATGCACCATTTTCCAACCATTGATAGAGTTCACGGCTCTTCTCAAGCATACGATGCTGTACATATACTTTCTTATCCGTATCACGTGAGAAGGCAACATCCATGCGAGTTAGAACACCTTCTTTAACCCACCGCTGGAAATCAAGTTGATAGAGAAAATCTGTTAGTAAATGCTGATCTCCATAGAATAACCATGCTTTCCCTTCCGCACTTGACTCCTCTCTTTCCTCAAGGAAAGCTCGGAATGGCGCAACGCCAGTACCTGGTCCAATCATGATAATAGGGGTATCCGAATTCGCAGGAAGCTTGAAATTAGGATTATGATGAATATACATCGATAATTGCTCACCCGGTTCTAATCGTTCTGCGCATTGTGTAGAGCAGACACCATAACGTTCCCTTCCATGTGATTCATATTGAACCGTCCGAATGGTGAGATGGACTTCATCAGGTCTAGCTTTTGAACTACTAGCGATAGAATAAAGACGAGGAGGCATCTTCCTAAGGATCGATACGAACTCTTGAACTGTGCCTTTCCAAGGAGAGAAATCCTGCACTAAATCTAACAAATCGCGTCCATCCAAGTAATTCCGAAGTTCCACTTCATGACCTGGTTCTACAAGTTCTTCCAACGATTTATTAGATGATAACTTCGCTGCTTGTTCCAATAGCGGTTTGGTCAATACTGTTATTTCAAAGTTATTTAAAAGCGCTTCGCGCAAACTCCGTTCCTCGCCCTTCTTATTAACAGACACGAGTTCCTCTGGCTTCCAGCCCATGTTCTCAATCAACGATTCCACTAAACTTAGAGAATTCTCTGGGTAAATCCCCACACAATCCCCTGGTTCATAATGGAAATTGGAACCCTCAAGAGATAGTTCTAAATGACGAGTCTCACGATCTGATCCACGACCATTAAGGTTTAGATTCTCTAGTACTTCTGCTTTAAAAGGTGAAGTTCTCGAATATGCTGATTGTTCTGCTACTGTCCCAGTTTCAGTAAGCGTAGTACCTTGAGCTGGACCCGTGGACTCTAACTTCTTATTCAAGTTAGCTAACACATTTTCAATCCAATCCGCTGCCGAGTCATCATAATCTAAATCACAATCAACGCGTGTACTAAGGCGTTTACCACCCAATTCCTCTAGACGCTTATCGAAATCCTTACCTGTCTGACAATAGAACTCATAGGAACTATCTCCTAAGGCTAAGACGGAGAACTGCAAGTCTTCTAATTGAGGTGCGCGTTTACTATGGAGGAATTCATAGAATGGAATTGCGTTATCTGGAGGTGTTCCTTCACCATGCGTACTCGCAACAATCAGTAAGTTCTTAACTTTCTTCAACGTATTGGATTTGAAATCACTCATTGAAGAAAGTGTAACTTGAAACCCTAATTGTTCTAACTTGATAGTAAGAGCTTTAGCTAAACCTTGGCTGTTTCCCGTCTGAGAACCGAATAGCACTGTCACTTCCCGAGAAATTGCAACAGGACTATCGGTAGTTATAACTGTAGTTACTTCTGTAGCCGTATGTAACGTGGTATTAGAATTTTGTGTTGCTGTAAAATATCCGCTTAACCAAATCTGTTGTGACTCCGTTAGTGTTGGCACAAGGCGATTAAGAAGTTCTACTTGCTCCTGACTAAATGGGCTATTCATGACCTGAAATTGCAACGTTATCCACCTCACTTAGGAATATAATCAATTATAAATCAGAGTATACACATCGTATTAATATATCACTTTAACCTACCATAATGTGACAACGTGGTCAATAAAAAGACATATACCGTAGCATATTGAACAAATAATGACAAAAAAATAAATGCCATTATATGATAATAATAGCATTTAATATTTATTGTAATACCTTATATTTCATTATAGATATAGGTCAACCACGAAGTCCAATAATAGTATTGCAATAAAATCATAAGTTTTCCTTATATAACGATGCGTGATGGTGTTAGTATGTGCGAACCTTCATCTAAAGATAGGATGACCGCGTTATGCTCAATATCATCACCCTCATCCCCTTTAACATCAATCTTAAATACATTGATTTCACGGAACAGTTTTTGCGAAATTTCATTAATTTGAATCGCTTGCTCAGCAATATTACTAATCGCACTATCCTGCTGTATACTTGAAGCGTTCACTTCCTGAACGCCTGCAGCAGTCTCTTCAGCAATAGAAGCTACACAATGAACAGATTCAGACAGTCTCGCATTGTTAGTCCGGGTCAAATCCACCTTATCGTGAATTTGTTCTATCTGCCTACTGATTTCTTCAATTGTATGATCTATGGCTTTAAAGGATGAAAGAGTCTCTGCTACTTGATGATCCTGTTCCTCTAGACTCCCTTTCGTTTCAAGCATCGATTTCTGGAAGTCTACCATTCCAGCTTGTAAATCATTAACTATTTTACCGATATGAACGGATGACGCTTTGGTTTGCACCGACAATTTCCTTACCTCATCGGCAATAACGGCAAATCCTTTGCCATATGCTCCGGCCTGTGCTGCCTCAATAGCCGCATTCAACGATAGTAAATTGGTCTGTGTCGAAATCTCCGAAATCGTATGCGTAATCCTTGATATCTGTTTCGATTGCTCCATAAGCTTGATTAAAGAATCATACACCTTAACGATTGAATCACGAGAATGCTCAGATACTTTCTGCAGATCTGTGACAGCTGCAAACCCTTTTCTAGTATTGTGATTAGCTGTTTCACTTGTTGCTACCATAACATCGGTATATTCCGAAATTTCATTTACTCCACGTTCCAATTCCTGAATTAAGCTTGCACTATGCTCTGATTGCTCCGCCTGTTGCCCAGCCCCTACCGAAATTTCCTGTATAGTCTGTACAATATCTAGATTCGTATGTGCTGTAATAGCTGAAGATTGTTGGAAGGACTGTGAATACGTTGCTAGTGAAGATGCCACGGACTGTGTTTGTTGCAGCATATCCCGAACTCTAATGACCATATGATCGAAATGATGACTCAGACGACCTAATTCATCATTATATGGAGAATTGATTTGATATCGCAAATCTCCTTCTGAAATCTTGAGTAATGCGGATTGTAGCTTATTTACCGGTAACAAAAAGGAACGTATAAGCACAATTGCAATGCTTAGCGTCATCAGAAATATAAACACCGCTGCATAAGCAGCAATGGAAGCTGTATCATCTAATAATTTAAAGGAACGTGCTTCCGCCTCTATTGCGTTCTCCGCTGCAGCTGTATACAATGTTCCATTCGTCTTAATCATAGCATTATTGATTACAAGTGCATCGGTATGTAGGCTGTCGATTTTTTCAAGGACCGTCAAAGGATCCAATTCTACATTTTCTAACGTAGTGGCTAATTCAGCAACGTTTTCCTTATATTTATCAGCTTGGATTTTCAATCGCTGTAAATCATTAAAAGCTTCTGAATCCATTTTAAAACTTACCTTATTTATTTCCGTATAAAGCTTCTTTTGTGTTTCTAAGAACTGCTCAACATATTCAAGGTCACTAGATTGCGAGAGTGAGGTTTCCAGACCATTTAACTCTTGAAGTATTTGGGTGATCTCAGCAACGGCAATTCTTTTTTCCATCTCTTTTTTTTGCGTTTCCATTGAAATCTCAACATGATTAATTTTAATGTTCTGGTAAAATGCCACTCCAAGAAAAATAAGAGCAACCATAGAGAAGCTTAGAATCAACTTCCATTTCATCGACAGGTGTAAGGTGCTTCCCTTCAAAAATATCATCCTCCAATTGTCCTATTGATTTGCTGTAGGACTTTTATACTAGCATCTTGATTGTAGGAGATAGATATTAAAGGGAATACATGATTGTGTAAACGCAGTGTAAATCGTATTGGGCGAACACTTAGTGTTTGAAAGATAGAATTATACTAATCTTTTTCAAAGGGCTCTTCTGTAATACGTTAGCGTAGTAAGCATTACAATTAACAGCAGTCCCATAACACTTAATAATGTAATGAAGACAATGATATTAAAAAATCCTGCAATGACTGTAGAAAGTGCCACGATCACAAGCAATACGACTAGCGCTAATACGGAGGCTTTATAAGCGATTAACTGTTCACGTTCATCATGTTCTTTAATGTATAACTTTTTCAGTGCTTCAGCATTCTTTAAACACGCTGTGTATTTTGAAATAATGTACAATAAAAACACCAGCAGACCTATAAAAACGCCTGTCTGAAATCCGAAAATAAAATCGGGTCTGGCAGGTAGTCGATCTCTCATAAATTGTAATATCACATTACTTAGCACCGTTATTACCATTACAATGGCTAATAATTTAATTCTTAATTGTATAGTTGCTTTGAACTTCTCCATCTCACATCTCCTCCAATTGGCTGAAATCAAATACTTCTTCAATGCTGAGGCTAAAATATTGTGCAATCTTATAGGCAAGGACTAATGATGCTGTGTACTTCTCACCTTCCAAGGAAGTAATGGTTTGCCTGGTCACCCCTACGGCTAATCCTAGTTCTTCCTGTGAAATACGATGTAGTTTACGTAGTTCTTGAATTCTGGTCTTCACAAGACATCCTCCCATATGCAAAGTTCACTTTACAAAATAAGTATAGCTAACTTTGCAATTTATGTAAAGCCTACTTTGCAATTGTAATCATATCATTACACTTTAATTCGAATTCTCCAATATACACTGGAATTAGTAAGCTTTATACCAAATTTAAAAGGCCGTTATTAAGAAGGTTATCCCTACAGGGATAACCTTCTTAATAACGACCTAGCTTAAACGTTTAATCTACCTTGATCCAATGACAAATAACAAATGACAAATGACTTCCATTAATTAAGAATTTACAACCATCGAGTCCTTTATTATATCTTTACTTGTCGAGTTCATCTGATCAAGATGAGTAAACATCACTTCAAGCATATTCAATGCCATTTGCTGCTCATCAATCGAACGTTCATGAACCAATTGTATGATTTTATGTATGAAGTGACTTTCATTCATTTTGAGAGAATCGTGAAGTAATTCGTCTGCGGTTACGTCTAATTGATTGGCTAATTTGATCAGAGTTTCGAGCGTAAGGCTTCTCTCGCCTCGTTCAATTTGGCCTATATATGCATGAGATACATCGATCCTCTCAGCCAATTTTTCTTGGGTGAAATTATGTTTAAGTCGTTCCTTACGTAATCGCGATCCTAATTGAATATAATCCATTGTTATATCACCCTCCACCCTAAACAGTAGTGAAAGTTTAATCTAAAATTAATATACTGTTAGTTCCATTATATTTACTGATAGTTTCATTTGGTATATAATTACTTTATTGGATCATTATTTATTGTTTTAACTTGAGATTCACCCTCACAAATGAAAGGAGAATGAACATTGCACTGTCTTAAATGTAACTTTCAGAACAAAGATAGCGCACAATTCTGTGATCGTTGCGGAATTCTGTTATATGAATCTTTCAAAGTCCATCTTCAAAAGAATGCAGTAAGAACAGAAGAAATCATAACTTCTATTCCAACTCAGAAGAAGAAAGATAGTAGCACAATGATTCTATTTATTTCATTATCGTGTATGGGGTTGATTCTATTAATACTATCTTGTACGAAAATCTAACCTATGAGATTGAATTCTAGTAGTTATCTCGATCCCCATTCATTATATTGATCTATCGACGTTTCACATTTCCCCATGTTTCCAATTGTGTAAATCATCCACTAAATTTATTAAAAAACCCCTCCTTTATCGTAAGATCTTATAGATACCTAGTATATATTAGTACACGATGTGAAAGGAATCCAATTCAGAAGTATGGAATAAATTGATGGTTTCTGCGTGACAGTTAAAAAAGTGAAACGTAACTCTTATATTTCGAATACGCAAAAAATAGGCCGTTCTTAAGAACCGCCTATTTTTGCATCAAGTTCGGATCTTACCTGCTATTGACCCTTGCCCAGAAAGCGCCAAAAGTTCTGGTTTAACATATCATCCAAATCTCTTTTTATTTCTTCTTCAGTTACATTCCATCCACTATAATGAAGCTTCTCGTATTTGTCTGCCAGCACCTTAGCAATAATTTTTCTAGAATGCTCCCATTTATAGATCAGTTGTTCAAAGACACGACAGTCAGAATGCTGCGGAATCATTGAAGTACCTAGAAGCTCTACCCGGAATCGCGTCATCTCCTCAACGATGGACTCGATGTGAAGAAACCACCAACAACCGAAAATCATTAAATTGCGGAACTTGCGTGCAAGCACTGTCAATTCATGCTGATTCTCTCTCGCTAGCATAGTAATTAGGAACTTCTGGTCCGGATAACGGCGACATAATGCTTCAACTGCCGATACGTCAGATCTCATACTCATGTCGCCTGCCAATCCGAGCAATGGGTTCACTTTTCTCCGAACGCCGATCATAAGTGCAAACGGGATGTTTTGCCCTTGGCATACCGGAATCATAACCTCGTCAATCATTTTACTTCTATGGTCATCCGCTGGATATTGAAAATCACCTGGCATAGATACTGCAAGATAAAGAGCATCCATACGAATGATCCATTCGCTCAGAAATCTACGCGTTTCCTCTATTGTCTGTTTGGACCATTCCATTTGAACATCATAACCAAGGTTTTGAAGCTCGTTCACGGCAAGTGGCCAATCGTTCAACAGTGTATCCACTCGAAGTGCCGCGTAGAACCGAGGATCCTTTTTCCCGTTTCCTGACAACCATACTGAACGTTCAATGGAATCGAACGGGTCATTCGTCATGACGATTTTATCTATGCCCGCGATTTGCATCACAATATCTACTTGTTCATTAACCGAACGTTTCGCGAGTTCTTGACGGTAATCATCTAGGTTACGTGAGCTTACATCAAACCCAAGACGAGTGAGGATCGTAATGAAACCACTGGTCGCCTCACTTACCGGCGAATGATCAAGGAAAAGGGTTTGCCATATCCAGTCCGCTTGCTCACGTTTGGTCATAGACCAGAAATGACTATATTCTTCTTCAGACCATCTGATCGACTCTGAAATCAAATAATGATAAGTCAACAGTTCATCAATGCCCCACAAAAGCAATTCCCCAAATTCAGGCGCATATAAATGCGTATGCATATCGGTGACGGGCATGCTCATTGCCAAATGCTCCACAGTCTGTCGTAGATCAGCCTTACTTACATTAGTTTGAATATTCACTTTAATTTCCCCTTTCGTTAATTGTTCCATTGATAGTGATAGCTTCCTTCTTTATCAACACGCTCAAAAGTATGGGCCCCAAAATAATCACGCTGAGCCTGAAGCAGATTTGCTGGGAGATACGCTGTACGATACGCATCAAAATAAGATAGAGCCGAAGCGAATGCCGGTATAGAAATGCCGTTTAGTGCTGCAACTGCAACAACTTCACGCCACGCCTGCTGATATTCATTCACAATATTTTTAAAATAATTGTCTAAGAGAAGATTAGATAGAGTTGCATCGGTATCAAAAGCATCCTTTATATTGTGAAGAAATTGAGCACGGATAATGCAACCTCCTCGGAATATCATCGAAATGTTACCGTAATTTAATCCCCACCCGTAAGTCTCGGAAGCCATCTTCATTTGAGCAAATCCTTGGGCATAAGAGCATATTTTACTTGCATACAACGCCTTACGAATTAATTCAATGAAATCCTTACGATTTCCACTGATTTGTGAAATAGCCGGCTTATTAAACAACGTGGAAGCAAGCTTACGTTCTTCCCCTAGAGATGATAAATAACGCATGAAGACTGACTCCGTAATGACCGGCAAAGGAACACCCAGATCCAGTGCATTTTGTGAGGCCCATTTCCCGGTACCTTTCTGGCCTGCAGAATCCTTGATGATATCAACGACATATTTACCAGTGTCTGGATCGATCTTGGTAAATATGTCTTGTGTGATTTCAATCAAGTAGCTGTTAAGTTCACCCTCGTTCCATTCCTTGAAAATCTGATGAAGCTCCTCAGGTTCTGCCTCTATTACTTCTTTTAGCAAGTGATATGCCTCGCAAATCAGCTGCATGTCTCCATATTCGATACCGTTGTGCACCATTTTGACATAATGTCCCGCGCCATCAGGTCCGATATAGGTGCAGCAAGGATCTCCCTCAACTTTAGCCGAAATAGCAGTTAAAAATGGTTCAATATATGCATATGTTTCTCGGGTTCCACCAGGCATAATAGCGGGTCCCTCCAATGCCCCCTGCTCACCTCCTGAGACTCCTGCACCGACAAACTGAATGCCGTGTAGCTCCAACTCACTTGCTCTGCGCTGCGTATCTATAAAGTATGAATTACCACCATCAATCAAGATATCTCCTTTTTCAAGTAGTGGTATAAGTTGTGCAATGGTATCGTCCGTAGGTGTTCCAGCCTTTACCATCATTAGAATTTTTCTAGGGGTCTCAAGAGAAGCCACAAAGTCCCCCAAAGCGTCGTATCCGTACAAATTCCGGCCAGATGCTTCGGTGACCAACTCCTGCGTTTTATCAAAGGATCGATTATAGACGGCAACCTCAAATCCTCGACTCTCCAAATTCAATGCAAGATTCTTACCCATGACTGCAAGTCCAATAACACCAATCTGTTGTTTATTCATTTACTATCTCTCCTTAAATGATATATAAGCTATATAAGCAATCAATAACAACGTTGTTAAAAAATCTTAAATAATTTAATCAGCTAGCTTACACTAATTACAAAAATAAATATGTAACCGCATACAGTGAAATTAATAGCAACCCCAGATATTCCATAATTAAAAACAGACGGCCCGTTCACAGTAGTGAACAACAAAAGCTCTTCTGTACCCATTTCCCGACTCCACTAACTACTTTTACTTCTCCTAAGCTGTATCAGGATCGACATATTAACCAAGGGTAAGTCCTACGGCTTTACTTATCAGGTTGTCGACCCTTCAATTACAGTCCAAGATAACATGAGATTGCTACAATCAAGTATAAAAATATTAGCTATTACCTTAAATGTTTATATATTTCACGATATACGGATTCAAGTGGAACACCAAATGAACGAGCCGCTTGAGCCGCATCCTCAAATTCAGGCGATTGACGAATGATCCTATCGCCTTCAATAGCCTGTTTCACTCTTACTGATCCATAATCAGTGTCTACCTGAATCCATTGACGTTCAAGCACTCTTCGCTTCCAATCGCTTCGTCTTACACCGAAGGTAGATGTTTCCGCAAGCAGTGTCTCCTCACAACGATCGCTCTTAGCCGGGTGACATAATACGCTAATGAGGATTCCAGGACGATTCTTTTTCATATATACAGGGGTATAATACACATCTAGCGCTCCAGCTTCGAACAGCTTTTCCATGGCAAACCCGAGTATCTCTCCCGTAGAATCATCTACTTGAGCTTCTAATACAACAATTGTCTCGTCAAAGTTCTTCGTTTGCTCTTGCTGAAAAAGAATCGCTCTTATCACGTTGGGATGGTCGAAATTTTTGGATCCGGCGCCATATCCTATCCTGTCTATTGTCCCCGCAGGCAGAGTTCCAAACTCAGATGCCAACGCCTTCACAATCCCCGCCCCTGTTGGTGTTGTCAGCTCTCCTTGGGCAGTAAATGAAGACAATGGTACACCTCGAAGTATCTCCGCCGTTGCAGGAGCAGGTATCGGATATAAACCATGCGCCATACGAAGCCTGCCTGTTCCTGTTGGTACGGGTGAAACAATTATCTTGGAGACATCGAGACTCTCGAGTGCTAGGCAAACTCCAATGACGTCTAGAATAGAATCCATTGCTCCCACTTCGTGAAAGTGAACCTCTGCTGGGTCCATCCCATGGATCTTACCTTCTGCTTCGGCAATCAAATGAAAAATCGACAAACTTCTCTCTTTAACACGTTCTGGTAGATTTGAACTATCTATCATGCGCATAATGTCGGAAGCTTTCCTATGCTCATGAGAGTGCCCACTTGTCTCATCGTGCGTATGTGATGCACGATGAAGGTCGTGATCATGGTCATGATGGTGGCTATGATCATGATCGTGGTCGCTATGATGCTCATTGTGATGGCTATGGTCGTGGTCGTGGTGATGCTCATGATGATGGCTATGGTCGTGGTCGTGGTGATGGCGATGATCATGATCGATGTCGTGATGATGTTCATCAAAGCTCAGTTTCAACCATTTGGCCGTAATCCCTCTCCGATCAACCTCTATAAATTCCATCGTGAATGAATCAATCGGCAGTTCAGTTAAATGGCCTACAATATATTCTTGATCAGCACCCAAGTCCACTAGTGCAGAAAGAGCCATATCACCTGCAATGCCTGAAATACAATCCAAATAGATTGTTCTCATGTTAAATGCCCTCCGATACCAATTGTAATATCATCGCTGCTTGAAAGCCTGCCCCGAATCCATTATCAATGTTGACTACCGTAACACCCGCTGCGCAAGAGGTCATCATTGCAAGAAGCGTTGTAATTCCCTGTAAATTGGCTCCATATCCCACAGAGGTAGGTACAGCGATAACCGGTCTACGCACGAGCCCTCCTACCACGCTGACCAAGGCCCCTTCCATACCTGCAACAGCAATCACAACAGATGCTTCCCTGATGCGTTCCTTTTGGCTAAGTAACCGCTCGATGCCAGCTACCCCGACATCATAGATTCGATCAACCTCGCAACCCATCCATTCAGCTGTCCTTGCCGCTTCCTCTGCCACTGGGATATCCGATGTCCCTGCGGTTAGAACAGCCACCTTCCCTAGAAGATTCCGCGTGGGTTTACCTAAGTAGATGAGACGAGATACTTCGTCATACTCCGCTTCCGGGTAGGTTGCATTCACTCGCTCAGCCATTTCGGGCGTAGCGCGTGTTACAAGTGCCCTCCCATGAACTTCCACAAGCCGAGAGAAGATCGTGTCCACTTGGTCCACTGTCTTCCCCATACCGAACACAACCTCTGGATGTCCCGTCCGCTCATTTCTACCCATATCTAGTTTGCAGAAGCCAAGATCCTCGAACTCATTCATTGGGTCTTCCCTCCACCCGCAAGCAATTTATTCATACTGCCACTACGATAACCAGTAAGATCCATTGCCACATAGATGAAACCAAACTCTTTCAGTTTGTCTGAAATGAGCGATGCCTGACCAATCAGTTGCTCCATTGCTTCTGATTCAACTTCGATTCGGGCAATATCACCATGACTTCGTACCCTCACTTGGCCGAATCCAAGTGAGCGGATATAGCGTTCGGATTCTCCGACACGTCCAAGCTTCTCGATAGTAATGGTCTCGCCGTATGCAATTCGGGAGGAAAGACAAGCAAATGAGGGTTTATCCCAATTTGCGAGTCCGTGTTCACGGGATAAGTCACGGATTTCTCCTTTATATAGATCCGCTTCTTGTAGCGGCCCCCGTACACCTCGTTCCTTGGCTGCTTGAACTCCAGGTCTATGCTCATTCATGTCATCAGCAATGAGTCCATATACGATATGCCGATAATGCCCTTCTTTAATGAACGGCTCCAAATGTTCAAACAGGCTTTTTTTGCAGAAATAGCAGCGATTTGCCGTATTTTCTTTATACCCTGGAATATTTAGTTCGGATGTCTCTATAACCTTATGCTCAGCCCCGAGTTGTTTCGCTAGCTTAATCGCTTCCTCCAACTCTTCCGTTGGATATGTTTCTGAGTCAGCAGTGACCGCCAAGACATTCTCACTTCCAAGTGTCTTTAATGCGACATCCAGAAGAAAAGTACTATCAACGCCCCCTGAGAATGCAACGACTACAGATTCCATTTCTAATAGAATCGCTTGCAACTTACTATATTTATCATGCATGATATTAGCCCTCCATCAGTTAAAGTAATTCATCAGTTGTATGCTGGAGCATCGTAATTTCCCTCATTGGCTCTTTCAATCGATCATATAAGTCTAAATAGAACGGAAGTAACTTTTGGTAAATCTTATGGTTTGCCACGTCTGGTTCGTAAATACTGCCGTTCAATTCTTTCCACCTGAGTAGCGGTCCGTCGCAACCTTCCATGGCATACAGTCCAAGCTGAGCAGCTCCAAGTCCGGAACTTTCTACTGATTCAGGTACGCGAACAGGTACGCCTAACATGTCAGCCAGCATCTGGCACCAAATGGTAGAACGAGCAAACCCTCCGGATGCTCTAACTTCCCTAGGCTTCCCGCCGTCATCTTTCATCAAAGAAACAATAGCCGTAATTTGAAATAGGACACCTTCCATTGCTGCGCGAAGCATATCCGACTCCGTATGTGCAAGTGTCAGTCCGAACATGACTCCCTTCGCATGCGCATCCCAGAAAGGAGCTCTCTCTCCTGATAAGAGCGGTAGGAAGAGAAGGCCGTTCGCTCCTGGGGGTACAGCTGCAGCTAAAGGAAGTACCTCTTCTATCGTTTTTCCAGCGTAGAGGCGGTCCGATATCCAACTAGCAACGATAGCTCCGTTGTTGGTTGCGCCACCTACAACCCACTGATCTTTCGTCAATGCGTAACAGAACAACTTCCCTTCTGGATCTAAGGTTGGTTGATTAACAGTCGTCCGCACAGCACCACTTGTTCCAATCGTTACTGCAAACACATCTTCCTCGACTGCTCCAATACCCAGATTGGCCAGTACCCCATCTTGCGCCCCGATAATAAATGGCGTGTTCATTGCAAGACCCATATGCTCGGCTGCTACCCTACTTAACCCCTCGATGCGTTCCGTAGTCGGAACTAATCGAGGTAGTTGTTCCTCACGAATAGCTGCTAGCTGCATGGCTTCAACATCCCATGATAACGTTCTCAAATTGAATAGTCCGGTAGCGCTAGCGATAGAATGATCCATAATCAATATCCCGAATAACTTATTCACAATATATTCTTTTATCCCGACGAAATGTTGTGCGGCGTAGAATAACTCCGGACGTTCTTCCCTCATCCAAATCAACTTAACAAGTGGTGACATCGGGTGAATCGGTGTCCCCGTTCGTAAATATACTGACAATCCAGTACCATCTTTCAATAATTGCTCCGCCTGTACAGCACTTCGCTGATCTGCCCAAGTGATGCTTGGAGTAAGAGGCTGCCCGCTCCCGTCAAGTAGAATTAAGCTATGATTAGCTGAACTGAAAGAAACACACAATATGTCTTCAGCAAGGAAGCCGCCCTTCTTCATGAGATTGGCCACGCAATTTAATACGACCTCATATATGACATCAGGATCTTGTTCAGCATAGCCAGGAACCGGCGTATGCAGTGGATATTCAATCGAATGGCTACCAAGGATATTCCCGGACTGATTCACTGCGAGTGTCTTCGTGCTCGTCGTTCCGATATCAATCGCTATTACTATTTTTATATTCTCACTCATTTGGGTAAGTATCCTTCCTCGTCAAATTCCCACTCATAAGGTCCTTCCAAAATTTCAATACGTGGATTTCTTCTAGCTTCCTCCAGAAGCGCTTCGGAAATTTCAATAGTACCTAGATGAAGCGTGTCACGAATGCGAATCAGTTTGCACTGTGAATAATCTAGAATGTTACAGGTTTTGATCGCAGCTTTGATAGCATCACGATCATCCGCAAGCGTTGTTGCCTGTTTCGTAGGTGCACACACCGTTGATGTTAGTCCATTGGCATAAGTACTAGGCCAATCCGTCTTACTAACTAAGCGACTCGTCGTGAAATCGGCTGTACCTACACCATTGGCATTACCCTCGGACTCAGGTGTCAGATCGAGGACAACCATCTTATTCACCTCTGGTCCGCCATGTGCATACGGTGTCGGATATCTACCTGTGATATTCGGATCGGCTCCATCTCCACTGATGTTCTTACCGATGTAATCTATAACAAGTACGTCAAGCTCAGAGAATAGAATTTGTGGCAAACGACTCTTCGCCTCAACGAGTAGTTCCTTCTCTCTTGCCTCCATAATATCTGTACCGAGAACTTCTATGCGACAGATTTGGTCGTACGCGTTCTCCACGATTGCCACTCCAAATACAATTGGAAGCTTCTCGATCATCACTCGTGCCATAGCCGGTACGTTCTCAGCCATATATTTAAATCCGAGCTGATGACAAGCTTCAGCACCCTTCTGCTTACCTAGTCCGATAGAGATCATCTTAAACATTCCGCTTTCAATCTCACCACGAAAAGCAGTATGTGGCTTGATTCGGTTAATGACGATAATGGCGTCAGCTTCCGTAGCTGCAATTTTGTCGCAATAAACCGGCAACCCATTCGGTAGACGATCCAACTCAACAACCTCCATCGATGATCGAACCGGACAGTTCATCCGTTTCTCGTCGATGCCAAGATGGGCAAGGACCTCTGTCTGCCCTCCTGCCGTCGCTCCCCCATGACTTCCCATGCAAGGTACAATGAAGGGCTCAGCACCAATCCTCTTTAGTTCGTCGATAACGGTCTTGGTCAGCTCATCAATTCTAGAAATCCCCCGGCTTCCGACAGCTACTGCAACCTTCTGTCCAGCAATAATCCCCGACTTTGATTCAGCAGACCGCAATCTCTTAATCAATTCTCCAATCGGATCTTCTAGGATCGTGTCGTCAAACGACTGTCGAATCTTCACTAACTTCGGAATTGGGATGTTCTCGACTAGCTTTTTGAGTATGTCGCTCATATGGTCATCGCTCCAAATCCACCATCTACCCGGAGTAAAGTACCGGTGACAAACGAAGAAGCTCTTGATGAAGCCAAGAAAACTACCGCTCCCTTAAGTTCTTCTGGATCACCGAAACGATTCATTGGCGTATGTTGCATGATTGATTCTATTCTGTCAGGGGATAGTATTTTTTTGTTTTGCTCAGCAGGGAAGAATCCTGGAATGATTGCGTTAACCCTTACTCTATCTGGTGCAAATTCACGAGCTAAAAACTGAGTTACACTATTGACTCCCGATTTCGATGCTGAGTAAGTAAACACTCGAGACAACGGTGGTGCAGAAGAGACAGAAGATATATTAATGATTGAACCACCATTGCCCTGCTCAATCATCTTTTTACCAAAAACTTGACATGCAAGTACTACGCTCTTAAGGTTAACATCCATGATTCGGTCCCATTCATTCATTTCCAAATCGAAAAACGGTGTTGGACTGTTCGTACCAGAGGCATTGACTAGGGTGTCTACTCGCCCTCCCCATAACAGTACTTTATTTAATACGGACTCTAGTTCGTCTTTCTTTGTCGCATCAGCTTCAAAAAAGATCGCTTGACCGCCGTTGCTTTCAATTTTCTCACATACTAATCTAGCTTTCTCCATGTCTCGGCCAATGATGGCTACCTTTGATCCTGCTTCGGCAAGCGCTGCTGCCATCGCACTGCCCAGAACACCATTACCTCCGATAACAACTGATACGGTATCTTGTAGATTAAACATTAGAAAACCACCTCTGCTCCAAATTAACAACGTTGTTATTTTTATAATATCCCAATATACTTATATTGTCTACTCGAATTTAAGGCGCTTTCATTTAAGAAATAAATATACTATGATAGATGAATCATTTATGATATTACTCGTAAATATTTCTCTCGGAGGCCAACTATGGTAACGATCAAAGATATCGCAGAGCGAGCAGGTGTTAGCTTCTCCACTGTCTCTAAAGCACTCAGAGATAGTCCGCTCGTACAGCACAAAACAAAACAACATATCCTTTCCATCGCAAAAGAAATGGATTACCAACCTAACATTGCAGCCCGAAATCTCGTCTCTAAGAAAAGCGGAGCTATTGGCATCGTATGGCCATCTATAGAACGTGTTGCTCTTTCCTCCCTTATAACAAAACTTAGCGAGGAACTTGAGAAACAAGGATATATCACGATATTATTGATTAACAATATAGAATCCTCGATTGAAACCCTACGTCGCTACCAAGTGGACGCCATTCTTATCTTTGGGGACAGGGATAGTAATACCAGCTATAGTAACTTAAATCAGATGAAAATACCCATTCTTACCTACGGTGATGCCGGCTATACGCCTTACTCCACAGTTGACGTTAAACGTGGTCAAGCCATTCGTCTAGCTGTTCGACATTTGGTGGGATTGGGTCATAGAGATATTGCGTATGTAGGTGAGCCTCAGTCGCATGATCCTTTACAGACCGTTAAGATTGAAGCGTTTCGGGATGAGACCCTACGTCAAGGCCTTCACATGGAGGGCGACCCCATTATTCAAATGCAAGGATTAGAGTTCCACGACGGATACATAGCCGGACGTACCCTACTGGAACGATCAACACGTCCGACTGCAGTCATCAGCGGCGGTATAGATTTGACTCGAGGAATCCTTCGAGCCGTAAGTGAACATGATCTTACCATACCCTATGATATGTCTGTCGTCAGCTACGACAATCTCCCTCAGATGGAAGACTTAGAAATACCTATGACTATGGTAGGTGTTGCCATATCCACGATGACAACTGCTATTGTCGAAACCATTCTTGAACTTATTAAAGATCCAAGTTCGATTAGAACCATTCACTTAGAACCAGAACTCGTTGTACGTGCCTCCACCACATACAAAAACTCACTTTCCTAATACAAATATGAAAAGGTAATTCTCCGCATTGCGCGTTAAGAATTACCTTTTCATATATTAATAGATAAATAAATTCACTAATTCTCCAACTCTACTGATAGCTATCCTACAAATGACATTTTATTTGATCGATAATATCTTGATATTCTTCCTTGGTAAGCTGCTTATTTGCAGAAGGATTCATCTCAAACATGGTTCCCCACTCAGGTCCATTTTTTTGTTTAGGTACGATATGAAAATGTACATGAGGCATGTTATCTCCGAACGCACCATAATTTATCTTGTCGCTTGAGAAGGCTTGTTCTACCGCACGTGCCACTTGTGCAACATCTCTCATGTAATCATCTTGTACTTCTTGAGATAGATGAAATAATTCCTTATGATGTTCATTCAGCGCTACAACACCGAAACCCGAAGCGTGTCTATTTCTATCATGAGATTCTCTAACCTACCATCATCAGCACAGTAAATACAATCCTGAATCATTTCCTCACACTCCCTTTTTATATATTTAAATTAAAACCAATCAGCATAACCCATTTCTCTCAAGTTGTTACGAGATGTCTCCAAACAATCAAATGGATCTCGCCCATACAGATCGTCTTGTTCAACAAAGAAATACTGTGCACCATGCTCAAGACCGGCATCAATAATAGCTGGCATATCAAGGTTACCCTCACCAACTTCTGCAAATTCAATTGTATTCGTGAAGATATGCATGAATTTAGATATATCTTTAAAATCCACTTCACTTAAATCCATTTGTCCAATTCGATAATCTTTCAAATGTAATAGAGAAATACGACCTTCATATTTCTTAATAACCTCGACTGGATTTTCTCCAGCTCTTTGAATCCAGTGAACATCTAATTCAAATCCAAGTTTAGATGTATTATTTTTTATCATGTCCAATAAATATTCACCATCATATTTCTGGAATTCAAGATGATGGGTATGATAGTACAATTCAATGCCATGTTCAGCTAATTTAATTGCCATCATATCAACTTTTCCAATGAACTCCATGATTTTATCTTTATGACCCATGACGTTTAATGGCAACATGCCGATTCGCAAAAAATGACAATCTAACGTTTTGCAATCGTTAACAATTTTATCGAAATCATGTGTCAACGTCTCCCCTGGTGCACCAGGTAGCATTGGCTCTAAAGCGGCAGAAAGGGCCGCAATTTCAATATCGAAATCTACACTACCTCTCTTCATCTCAGCTACATTTTCTGTTGTCATCGGTATTTGTGATACCTCTACACAGTGATATCCAAGTTCATTTAATGTCCTCATCGTCTCATATACGCCTATCTCTTCGACTTTGCCTCTTAGCATCATCATTTGCACACCGATTTTACCCTTATTCATTGTGTTAAACCCTCCATATTCATTGTTCTTTTCACTTCAGAAGATTTACGAATAGTATCTATCATTTTCATTGCAATAAGTGCGTCCTTCACGTGAACATAATCTTGAGCGTTAGTTGCTATACAGGAATAGAATTGATCAATCAATCTCACATGGCTTGCCCCGTAATAGGATTTGGTGCCAAGTAGCTTTGTATCTTCAATCAATTCTTCCTTTTCACCCCGTACATTAAGCCTAGTTAGTATGCTATCTTTGATGGTTAGTTCGCCATTCTCAAAGAGTACTTGAAGCTCAACGCTTGAATTCCCCGTGTTAGCGATCGTTGCATAATATAATCCCTTTGCGCCGTTTACAAACTGAATATGAGCTGTAGCTGTGTCTTCTACTTCAATGTCATAATCCAATAGGTTATCAATAGAGCCTCTAATGGTCTCTATTTCACCGCCTAACAACTGCATTAAGTCCAAGGTGTGAATAGATTGATTAATCATGACTCCACCGCCTGCATACTTCATTCTTCCTCGCCACGGCTTATCATCATAATAAGCCTGCGGTCTAGACCAGGTAACCAATCCCTTGATACCTACAATATCTCCATACTGTTTACTCTGGACAATCTCCTGAATCTTTATGAAAGTGTCATTAAATCGATTTTGCAAGCACACACAAATTTTAACTTCCTTATAGTCTTCCTCAAGCTTTACTAAGGTTAGCCCCTCATCAGCGTTTAATGCCAAGGGCTTTTCAAGAAATACATGAACCCCCTTTTCCACACAGGCTATCGTCGCAGGTAGGTGAAGATAATGTGGCAGACATATATGAACGCAATCCAGGGTTTCTTGTTCTAACATATCATGAAGATCTGTATAAAAACTCACGCCTGGCAGGTTATCCCTTAATGTTTCATCCCGATCGCAGACGGCTACGAGCTTAACATTTGGGTTGGACTGAATAGCAGGGATGTGAATGTTAGATATATCCCCAAGTCCAATAACAGCAGTTTTTATCACAATTCCATCCTCCTTGGAAACCTACTTCTTAAGCTGAATACTATGAATTACTTTTTTCATCTTCAATTTTTTTGTTTAATTCAGCTAAATATAGATCTTCATCAAATGGAATCTCTACTTGTTTCCCTAGAAAGCTAGAAAGATGGATGGCATTTGCTAATCTAACACCATGTATACCATCGCTACCAGGTGCGATTAATGGTGTTCCGTCTACAATATTTGCTGCAAAGTTTTCTAATACGGCTATATGCTGAGCACCCCATACACTTTCAAATTCGAGCACTTCCTCACTATATATTTCAGATGCACCTTGACCCATGAAAATTTTCATAACATCTTGCATGCTCATGCTAGAACTCATTTCTGCCTCGGGTTTAATTAGTCGTTTAATCGTAATCTTCTTGCTATCATCAACTACGATTTTACCTTTATCGCCTAAAATTTCGAATCTGTCCGTACCCATAACGTCATGTGTACAGGTAATAAATACACCCGTCGCCCCATTCTCGTAGTCAAACATAGCTGTTACTTCATCCTCAACCGCGATCTTTCTTTGATAACCAAATTTCACATTGGAATATACCTTCGTCGGCATACCGCAAATCCACTGAAGCAAATCTAATTGATGAGGTGCTTGGTTAACAAGTACCCCGCCGCCTTCGCCGCCCCAAGTTGCTCTCCACTCACTTTGGTCGTAGTAACCTTGTGGTCTCCACCATGTTGTAATCAACCAGTTCGTCCGACGGATCTCACCAATTTCACCACTATCAATCAAGGATTTGAGTTTTTGATAGAGTGGATTGGTTCTCTGATTGAAGAATATTGCAAAGGTCAACTCAGGTTTTGTAGCTGCATATTCATTTAATTCTTGAACTTGTTTCGTATACACACCAGCAGGTTTTTCTACCAATGCGTGTATATTTCTCTTTAATGCGTTAATGCCCATCTCAGGGTGTAAATAGTGAGGGACACAGGTTACGATAGCATCAACGTTATTACTATCCAGCATTTCGATGTAGTTGTCATAGAAAGGAATGTCCGGATACTTCTCTGCACACATTGCCTTTTTATCTGGGTCGATATCACAAATAGCCCCAATTACCATGTTGTTAACTTTACCTTCTGCTAAAAATCCAGCATACAATCCACCTTCAGCACCAATACCGATAATCCCCAATTTTACGATGTTCATCATTATTTCCCCCTACCCTCTATACTTTCAAGGATTTGTAGTAGTGACTCATATTGCATCCGATAACCGTCCGCGCCATCTATTCCCTTGTTATCCTTTATTACTTCAGAAGCATCCTCAAGCTCTAAATCTTTTAAAGAATCGAATAAAACTAAGTGTGGTTCTAATGTTAAAAATCCCTTGTATCCGCTTTCAATAGCTTGCGTTAAGATCTCTCGTATTTTCCCTTCCCCTGTGCCACAGACAACATTTTGGCTGGTTGTTGAAACAGCATCTTTTATGTGAATATAAACAATTTCTTCTTTAAGTAGCTCGTAGCATTCTTGAGTATCCTCATCGCACTGTACAAAGTTAGCAAAATCAAAAATCGCCTTAAAATGTGCGGCATCCACCCCTTTAATCATTTCGTAACAGCGTCTTGCAATGTCGCCAAAGATATCCTTTTCATTCTCATGTAATAAGATCACATCGTATTGTCTCGCGATAGCGGCATATTCCTTTAACTTATTTATGACTTCAACTCGATAATGATCTGCATTCTCTCCTTTTGGAATATAGAAGCTGAATATTCGGATATATTTACAATTTAATATATTGCTAATCTGACACAGCCTATCCAACATGACCTTTTGGTTGGCAAATCCCTCTTCATCGTTGATAAACACTTTGCCAATGGGAGATCCGATAGAGGAAATATTCACGCCCCATTTGTGAAGCCTCGGTAGTACAAGCTCCTTAATCTCATCTACAGTAAAATCTCCAATGTTTCTTCCATCGATACCGCGCAATGAAATATATTGCATTCCGAGTGTTGTTACAACTTCAAGCTGAGTATTGAAATCAGACGAGATTTCATCTGAGAACCCTGAAATCATTAAATTATGATTCATTTGTAACTACTCCTTCATCCGTCATATGGGCTCACCCTTAAGGTGGGCCCATATTCAGCGTATTCTATCTATACTTTAATTTCTCTTTTACTAGCTAAATCCTTCGTAAGTTGAGTCGTACGTTTCTTAGACAATGGGTAGAGGAATGCTAATATGATGAATACCACTAGGAAGACGATGCCTGGAACTAAAGTAGCTATCGTATGAATCCCATTTAGTGCGCTTTGTGTTTGTACCTTGAGCGATGCATCATATCCAACCGACGTCAACGCAAAACCACCGAGACCACCCGCAATCGCTTGACCCACTTTACGAGCAAATGAATATACAGAATACACGGTTCCGTCTTCTCGTAAACCTGTTAAATATTCATGATAATCGATCACATCTGTTACGAATGCCCAAACCACTACACTAAAGAATGCATATCCAAATGTACCCACAGTTGCAAACGCCATAAATTGGATTGCAGTTAAGTTGGGTAAGAAATATAGAAGAATATATACAATGGCTGAAAGTAACATACCCACTGCTGCTATTTCCTTTTTACCAAATTTAGATACCAAAGGTTTGGCTAACGGAAATACAATGAACATCGCAGCCATTTGAACAAGTCCTACAATACTTAATATCGCTGCGTTTCCGAAGTAATCTTTATACAAATACACGTTTACTGCACCCATAAGCATGCTACCCATCATGAAAATCAGTGATCCTGAAAGGATTGAAATAAGTGGTCTGTTTTTCATAATCGCTTTTAATGTTATACTCAAATTAGTTTTTTGAACTGTAGTTTCAGAAGCAACAACACGTTCAGTAGATAATTTATAACATGCCATATAACAAGAAATGGATAGAACTCCAAAAATAATAGCGCCTAAAGTAAACCGGCCTGCATCTGCTTTATTGTCTACAAATAGTATTAATGGTCCAGCTACACTAATGATTAATCCAGCCAACGTAGCACCCATCGTTCTGAAGGTCGATAAACTTGTACGTTCAACAGGATCGCTCGTAATGACAGACGCCATAGAACCATAAGGAATATTTACTGTGCTATATAAAGTTCCCCATAAAATATATGTAACAAAAGCATACGCCAGGTAAAATCCATCTGACATCCCTGGAATATATACAAACATTAAAACGCCTGAAATGACAAGTGGGAACGACATTCTAAAAATCCAAGGTTTGAACTTACCATGTTTACTAGGCTTTCTCGTATCAATGAACCGACCCCATGTTACGTCCGCAACAGCATCCCACAACCTTGCAATTAAAAAGAGTATCCCTACACTGGCTGCACTAATACCGAAAATGTCAGTATAATAAACCATCAAGAAAGAACTTACTAGAATAAAGAAGAAATCATTACCGAAATCACCTAATAAATAACCAAGTTTATCCTTCAGACCAAATTTTCCTGCTTCCACATTTGTAGTTACTATTTTTGTTGTTTCTAGACCTGGAACTGGACTCATTCTAACCCCTCCATTATATTAATCAAATTTCAGCAAATTCTCCTCTAGTTGTTTACCAGATTCAGCTATATTCTAGAAGCTGCAGCCATATGAAAGCGCTTACTAAACAATAGATTTAGAGATTTCTCCACCTTTCATTCACTCAAAGATACGTAAATGTCAGGAAGGAGAAATTGGCCTCTGATCTATTAAAAGTTGAACGTTATACTATAAGTATTTTATTTTTTATATCCAAAGTCTGGAATATTCATCCATCTCTTTCGTAACTCATGCGCCGCATATTTCGGTTTTCTATCACGTGTAAAAATCCCCTTCTTATTTCCTTGCACGCGTAGAATTCCTTGGCTCGTACTAAAGTCAGCAAAATTCCATACTTGTTCACCGATGAAGTGTTCAAACTCATCAAAAACTTCATGATTTGCTCGTAAATACTCAACCTGAAACTCTTCTGTAAACATGACCGGGTCAATATCATGCAGTCCAGTAACCGTATCTGCTCCATACTCGGTCATCATAATCGGTTTGCCTGGGCAGCGTTTGTACCAGCCTTTAAATTCATTACGTAGATTCATCTTAGCCATTTCCATATCCCCACCATTGACGTACCATCCATAATAGCGATTTAAGGCGAGTACATCGACAAGCTCAGCGATCTTATCTGTAACAGGCGTTGACATCAAATGAGTTACGATCGTTACCGGTCTCTTTTGTGGATCATATTCTTTGGTCAGCTCCACTAGTGGTTTGAAATATTCATAAGCTCCTTCTTCTTCGGAAGCAGGTTCGTTCGCAATGGACCACATGACCACGCAAGCATGGTTTTTGTCTCGATCGATCAGTTCACGAATGATTTCCTGATGATATTCACCAGTCTTTAGCTCTTTCCAAGTATCTCTTCTACTTCCGCCTCCCATCAAAGTAGCTGCGAAGTTCAAATGTAAGCCCACAGCAGGCGTCTCATCAATCACGACAAGCCCTTCTTTATCAGCCAATCTCATTAATTCTTCGGAATAAGGATAATGTGCCGTCCGGAATGAATTGGCGCCAATCCACTTCATCAATCGGAAATCAGTTACATTGACCGCTTCGTTAAATCCTCTTCCATTTATATGAGAATCTTCATGTTTACCGAAACCTTTGAAATAGAATGGCTTGTTGTTGATGAGGAACTGTCCATTCTTCACTTCAACCGTTCTAACGCCGAAAGGTTGCTCATACACGTCGATGACTTCATCATCCTTCGATAATGTTACCTGAAGGCTGTACAAATACGCATTCATCGGTTCCCATAATTTCACTTCACTAATGTTAATGCTGCCTTTATGGCCGCTCAGTTCTCCAACAATAGTGCCTTTTTCATCAACAATACGAGCATTTACCTGAGCATCGCCTACAATATCTACTTCATATTGAACGATGCCACTGTCATCTTTTATATCTGTAACGACAGTCACATCTTTAACATAGGTCTGAGGCGTCGTATATATTTTCACAGGTCTATGAATACCTGCATAGTTGAAAAAATCAAAATTCGGCGTATTTCGGATGACTTTTCCAAGACCAGGTACTTCTTGCTCACTATAAGATCCAATAGGTAATGTGGTTTCATCCACAATATTATTAACTGCAACAGTCACACGATTCTTTCCAGTCTCTAAGAAAGAGTTGATTTCTGCTTCGAATGGCGTAAATCCGCCTTTATGTTCAACAACTAGCTGACCGTTTACATACACCTTTGCTGTATGCGTTGCTGAACCAAATCGTAACACGATCCGCTGTGTCAACATTATTTTGGGAATAACAAACTCTCTTTCATACCATACAAAACCTACATGATTACGAACATCAGATGTAATTCCCACATCATTATAAGATGCAGGCACTGCCATATTTATAGTATCTGTAAGCTTTGCTTCGTACCACTTCTCATTAAGCCCCTCACCTTTATCTAATTTGAAATTCCAAATTCCATTTAAATCAATAATGCCACGAGAATCCGTTAAAATTGGATACAACAATTGAGGTCACTCCTTTTTAAATTCAATATTGTAAGTGCTTACAAAATGAGTATAATCATATTTAACGGATCCAAGAAGGATTTAAATTGCTATTTCAGGACTAAATTAACATGAAGAGAGTTGGTTATATCATGGTCGATCATCTTCAAATGACATCTGCGAGCATCAGTATTTTTCATTTAATCAATACCAATACATTCATATTAACTATAGATGGTTCTGTACATTTGGCCCATGAAAGCGATCAATTACCCGAGTTCTTACAAGGAATTCAACAAAGAGACTTCATCTTCCTCAGCGGACAAACAGTTCACAATAAGCAATGCTGTATGTACACGAACGAACTGGGCCTTACTTATTTATCATGTATCGTTGAGTTCGAGGGGGAAGAAGCAAATATTTGGGTTGTTGGCCCCTTTCTAATGCAAATCCCAGATGCACATAGAATTAATGCTATCTTCCATACGGAACTAAACAAACGAGATGTTATGTTAGATTTCGTTCGAAGTTTAAAAATGTTTAGCATCTCCAGAATACAGAGTATCGTAAACATTCTGAACAATGCAGGATCCATTCCTCAGATTCCCTATCGCACTTTGAATTCACAATTCTTAGAATCAGATCCATTCGATAAGAACAATATGCAGCATATTTTAAGGCAACCGGACGAAAAGGATACTAAAGTTATTGAAATAAGATACGAAATAGAGAGTGAAATCATGAACGCGGTGGAAAACGGGGATAGATTAAAAATGCAGGAGATCATGTCGAAGTCGAATAATTTGTTTGATTTCTCTGAACGTCTTCCGAATCAACCTGTTCGAGCCATGAAAAATATGTTAATTGTTTTTAATACAACGTTACGCATAGCTGCGGAGAAAGGAAAGGTACATCCTTTTTTTCTGCATCACATTTCAGAGAAATTCGCCAAACAAATCGAACGTTCTGATAGTATTAATTCCCTTAATTTATTATTTGAAGTTATGCCATTAGAGTATTGCGATTTAGTCAAGGATCGCGCCATTTCTGGGTATTCTCCCTTAGTGAAACAAGCCGCGCAGTACATTAAAATCCATTTCAGCAAACCGTTGAACCTGAAGCAATTAGCACAATACTGTCTCGTGCATCCTACGCATTTGTCGAGACAATTCAAAAAAGAAATGAATATGACACTAACCGATTTCCATAACCGAATGCGAATTGACGAAGCTAAACTTCTCCTGAAAGATAGCACTTCAATCGATCGCATTGCCGGCTATGTTGGTTTTGATGATGCCGGATACTTCACACGTATATTTCAGAAGCTAGAAGGCATGACACCTTCCAAGTATAGAAAAACAACTTGAGTTAAATATTCAGAAGCAATTCTATAAATACCCCTTTATTATGAAAATATGAGATAATAGACACAATCTGATTCCAAAGGAGAATGTCGTTATGAAAGAACGTTTTAATCATTCCAATTATTTGGTTCGCAAGCAATTCTTCAGAATATTTGGGGAAGCATTTCATATTTATGATCCTCAAGAGGGGCTTGTCTTCTATGTTAAGCAAAAGGCTTTTAAGCTAAAAGAAGATATTCGGGTATATAGTTCTGAGGATATGAATGAAGAAGTTCTCGTCATAAAAGCACGATCACGGATTGATTTCTCCGCTACATACGATGTCTTTGACCCTATTTACAACGAATCAGTTGGTAGCTTTAGAAGAAAGGGAATGAAGTCTATTCTGAAGGATGAATGGATCATCCTCGACAATCAAGAACGAGAAGTCGGACTTATTACAGAAGATAGTATGATACTAGCTCTACTCCGTAGATTTCTATCCAATCTCATACCGCAGACGTATGTTGGAACAATCGGGCAACACGAGGTGCTAACTTTTAGTCAAAGATTCAATCCTTTTGTCCAAAAGATAGAGTTAGATTTCTCTATGGATAGAAAGCAATTGCTCGATCGTAGACTCGGGATTGCCGCTAGCGTCTTACTTAGTGCAATCGAGGGCAGACAGGATTAAATATATAAATAACGCCCAGATATAATTATATATCTGGGCGTTCATGTAATTAGTTAATGTAATCATATTGTTAAATTCTTATTGTTGTTTTATCTGGAGCATTTGTCGTAGCAACTGTTCTAGATCCTTCACAGGTAATGCCTCTGATAAAATTTCATTAACAGTTACTTTTGCTACGTTGAGCTTATCTTGCCCTATTTGTGTTAAAGAGGTATAGATACTTCTTCTATCATCATCGCACGCATGTCTCTTTAAAGCCCCACAGCCCTTTGCTTCAAATCGGCTAACGAGTCTAGATACGGCACTTTGACTCAAACCTACCATTGACTCCAATTGTTGTAACTTCAGCTTCATATCTGGAGCCTCATATAAGAATAACAGCAAATAAAATTCTTTCAATGACAATTGATGTTTCTCTTGCAAGTTCGTTTCCAAAGTATTAGCTACGTTCATTTGGATATGCGTTAATGCTAACCAGTTGTTTATAAGTTCATTGTTAAGGACATTCTTCATCTCATAATTCCTTTCCTAGACATCAAGCGATTGACTTCTCTGATCATATTATAACATCACAATCGCGTTCTTGTATAAAGAAAGAGACACGCTTTGGCTTTCGTAGCGAGTCTCCATCAGTTATCAAGTTATTCAATTATGTCTTTATCTTGTGATTCTAGGAAAGCCAAATTCATACTGCTTCGGAATATCTATCTCTTTTTGAAGTTGAACCGCAGCCTCTAGCGTCCAATAAGGATTTCTTAACATTCCCCGTCCGATTGCGACAAGGTCCGCATCCTCATTCCCTATAACGGCATTGGCAAGAACAGGTTCATCCAATCTCCCCACCGCAATCACCGGAATATTTAGACTCTGCTTTATTTCTCTAGCCAATGATACCTGATAGGCCGCATGTGTGCCCGGTTTACCCGCAGCTGCAATTGCTCCTTCACCACCTGCACTGACATGGAACATATCTACTCCTGCTTCTTTATAAGCTTCACTGAATTCCAGGCTTTCGTCAATTCCATATCCACCAGCTACATATTCCTTAGCAGAAATTCGCATGATCAACGGCATGCCTATCGGCATTTCACTTTTTGCTGCACGAATAACTTCCGTTGCGAATCGGTTTAAGTCTTGTCCGTATTCATCCGTTCTAAGGTTAGTTAGAGGAGATTGGAACTGATGAATGAGATAACCGTGCGCACCATGAAGTTCTATAACATCAAATCCAGCTTGCACAGCCCTGTTTACACCCTTGCGGTATTTCTCGACCATATCTTGTACTTCTTCAGTTGTTAGTTCTCTTGGAATTGTAGAATCTGAGTCAAAAGGAATTGCAGATGGCGCAACAGGAACTACCGCATCTTCCGCCTTACGTCCAGCATGCGCAATTTGAATTCCCACTTTTGCACCATACGAATGACATGCCTCAACAATTCTAGCTAAAGCGGGAATTTGTTCATCTGACCAAATACCAAGATCGAAATCGGTAATTCGGCCATCAGGATCAACATCAGTCATTTCAATAATAATTAGACCTGCTCCACCGATCGCTCGACTTACATAATGCATATAATGCCAATCCGTAGCGATTCCATCTTTATTGGTTACTGAATATTGACACATCGGAGGCATAACCACACGATTTTTTAGGTTTAAATCCATTAATTCATAGGGGCTAAATAAGTCCTTCATGTTATATCTCCTCTTTGTATGATTTATTGAATTTCATTCTGTTCATATAAACCAATATTTAATCAAAACACTTAAATGTATGCTCATGCATGTAAATATATCGAATATCGTAGCTTCTGTCAACTACTACTGCAAAGTCAATAATAGTGGCTTACCACACTCACACTAAATTTCTATTAGTTCCTCAGCATATCAAAACCTCCAACTCAGCGTTTACTCACTTCATTGGAGGCTTTCTTTATTTCATATTTATTATAGTAAAATTTCTTCTTGTTGCTGAAAATGACCGACATTCGGACGCTCAAGTCCTAGGTGATCACGAAGTGTATTGCCCGTATATTCCGTACGGAACAGTCCACGCTGTTGCAAAATTGGAATAACATGATCTACGAACTCATTTAAGTCCCCCGGTAGAACCGGCGGCATAATATTGAAGCCATCGCAGCCATATTGCTCGAACCATAATTGCATCAGATCAGCCAATTGCTCATAGGTTCCGACGAACTGCAAATGCCCGCGAGCTCCAAGAAGACGGCGACCAAGTTCAAGTATGGACAATTTATCTTTGCGAGCCATATCCATAATCAACTGCACACGGCTCTTCATGCCATTCGATGCATCGACCGGATTTGGGATCTCTGGGAGTTGACCTTCAACAGGATAACCAGATAGGTCAAAACTTAGCATACCCGATAACATCATGACAGCTGCTGTTGGTGGAATCAGTTCTTGTAGCTCCTTGTACTTCTGTTGCGCTTCTTCTTCAGTCGCTCCGATTATTGGAGATAATCCTGGCATGATCTTCAAGCTTCCACGTTCACGACCGTATTTAGCAAGCTTCGAATTTAGGCCTTCATAGAATGCTTTAGCTGCTTCGAGTGATTGCTGAGCAGTGAAGATAACTTCCCCGAAGCCAGCAGCGAAATCCTGCCCTGGGCCAGAAGAACCAGCTTGAATAAGTACCGGATAACCTTGAGGAGGACGTGGTACGTTAATCGTACCTTTTGTGGAATACCAATTCCCTTTGTATTCAATCTCTTTCACCTTCGAAGCGTCAGCAAATTTCCCCGCTTCACGATTAACGATAAGTGAATCATCTCCCCAACTATCCCATAGACGTGTTGCTACTTCGACGAATTCCCTTGCCATTTCATATCGAAGACCATGCTCTGGATGTTCAGGTTTCCCGTAATTATTTGCTTCGAGATCCAGTTGCGAAGTAACGATATTCCAGCCTACTCTACCGTTACTAATATGATCAAGTGTTGCGAATTTACGTGCTACATTATAAGGCTCGTTATATGTAGTCGATACCGTTGCTGTTAATCCTAGCTTATCTGTCACTGTAGACAGTGCTGACAACAACGTCAAAGGTTCCAACATGCCCGAAGCAGCGTCTTCCACACCACGAACGTACAGTAAATCTGCTAGAAACATCATATCGAATTTGCCACGTTCCGCTGTCTGTGCCAGTTCTTTGTAGAATTTAAAATCAAATAATCGCTCTGCCCCTGATTCTGGTTGACGCCATCCGTAATGATGATGACCTGTATAATAAATAAATGCACCTAAATGAAGCTGACCTTCTCTTGTTCCCATGATGAACCCTACCTTTCGTTTTCAATCATCCTTTGTACGTATCTCGCCAATGAAGCCATTTCTTCTCTAAATATCGAACACCCGAATCTGAGAACTTGCCCACCACGGCAAATATGATAATGCCGACAAACACAATATCCGTCTGAGAATAGCCCCTTGCATCCTGAATCATATATCCGACACCTGCACTGGCCCCCATCATTTCTGCGACGACTAATACCAACCATGAGATGCCAAGTGACAGTCGTACACCAAGTAGAATATTCGGAAGTGCTGCGGGAATAATCATCTTACATAGCAGTTGCCATCTCGTATATTGAAAAATGCGTGATACCTCAAAGAGCTTCAGATCCACACTTCTAATACCGAGAAATGTATTTAAGTACACGGGGAAAAATGCACCCAGCGCGATCATAAGTACTTTTGAAAACTCACCAATACCGAACCATAAAATAAACAATGGTATAAGTGATAATAGAGGAATCGTTCGAATCAATTGCAGGGATGTATCAAGCGTACGTTCCACTAATTTACCAAGTCCTGTTGATAAACCGATAAGTAGCCCAGCAATTGATCCTAACAGAAATCCTTGAGCAGCTCGGTAAACACTTATTCCAATGTACTCGAATAGTTCTCCATTCATCGTCAATCGTGCGAATTGTGCCACAACACTAATTGGAGAAGGAAGCATCGTAGCAGAAATGTTCCCTATATCCGATACTAACTCCCAAATGACAACGATAATTAGAGGGAGAATCCAACCGTGTAATGGCTTGGGAATTCGGCTTAGCCAACCGTCACGCTCATGCTGCTTCTTGACCAATACCTGCTCGCTCATGACGATCCCTCCCCCTTATAGCTATCCTGCCATCGTAACATTCTTCTCTCAATTAACTTCACAAGCGAATCCGATAATTTACCTACGATAGCAAATACGATAATTCCGACGAACACTACCGAAGTCAGTGAGAAGGATCGGGCATCATTAATCAGAAATCCGATACCTGTGCTAGACCCCATCATTTCCGCAACCACAAGTCCAAGCCATGCAACGCCAATAGATAATCGGATGCCTAGAAAAATATTAGGTAATGAAGCAGGTATAATGAGCTTTGTGATCATCTGCCATTGGCTGAACTGTAACACTCTTCCAACATCAAACAACTTTCCGTCAACGGAACGAATACCTAGAAATGTATTCACATACAGTGGGAAAAAACATCCTTTGGCAATCAACAGTATTTTCGAAGCTTCACCAAATCCGAACCATAGAATAAACAACGGAGCGATTGCCAAATGTGGCAGTGTACGAAGCATCTGTAAAGATGGATCAAGCAATCTCTCCGTTTTATAGGAGAACCCAACCCATATCCCTGCGGCAAGACCTAGACCTCCTCCTAACAAGAAACCGAGTAGCGCCCGCCAAGCGGAAACACCTAAATGCATTGCTAGTTCACCTGACGCCGTCAAACTTACGAACTCTTGCATGATTGTGCTAGGCCTTGGCAAGAGAATAGGATTCAGCTTGCCTAACGCCCCCGCCCCCTCCCATACAATGAGGAGAATGACTGGGAGGAGGATACTTAACAGCGCATTAGATACCTGGATTGAAAGGCCACGGTTCTTCACCCTACTTTTCTTCTTAATTAACGGAGTGACAACCGATTTCTCTATGCCCACCTGCATAATAACGCCTCATTTCATCTAGTCTTCCTACCTATTTCAAAGGTTCCTTGTCTGCTGCTTCGATGTACTGATTATCAATAATTGTGGAAACTTCAATCTCTTTCCGTATATTCTTGCTTTCAAATTGAAAATCCGCTGTCTTCTGAAGTTCTTTAGAGATCTCGTCACTAACTGGAATATTGATGGATTTCGATCGTGTAAGGGTTCCTTTAATAACTTCAACGGGGATATTACGTTCCTTGGCATAACGATCAAGAGCTACATCCTGATTGGCTTCTTCCCATGCAAGTGACTTATTCAATACTTTCAAATACAACGTTACAAGCTCGGGATATTTGTTAGCGAATTCTTCACGTACAATGTAAAAGGAAGGAGATAATATACCACTTTGCTCACCATCTGTTAGAACTTTGCCTTTCCCAGTTAACGTATTAATCGTAATGTACGGGTCCCATGTTGCCCATGCGTCAACGCCTCCTGATTCGAATGCCGGTTGCGCTTCATCTGTCTGAAGTTGAATAATCTCCAAATCTGAATCCTTAAGACCAGCATCATCCAAACTTCTATATAAGAAGTTGTAAGCATTACTTCCCTTAGCAACTGCAACCTTCTTCCCCTTCAGGTCAGCTAGCGATTGAATCGTACTGTTGGTTGGTACAATAATGGCAACATTGTTCTTACCATCAATGGCTTGAGATATTACTTTAATTGGAATCCCTGCTGCTTGTGCAGCGATGACTGGCATATTTCCTAACCCAGCGAAATCCAGCTTATTCGAAGCCATTGCTTCCGTCATTGGAGGTCCACTTAGAAATTCAGCCCACTCGACTTTCACACCCAGCTTCTCGAACTCCGTCTCATACCATTTCTCTTCTCGCGCTTTACCGAACAATCCACCACTGCCCTGCACTCCAATCTTAACGGTCAGTCCCTCATATTTGTTCTTCGCATCAGTGCCTTCCGTCTTCTCCGAGTTCGCGCACGCTGTAGTAAATACGGATAATATTAGCAACACAATCAATAAGGTACTGTAACGTTTCATGGTTTTACTCTCCTTTATAATTGAAAGATATTTGTCTATATACCTGCTCCAACATCAATCGTCGGTTCTTCTACCTTCTCAAACTCGCTTAACACCTTGTGGCGCAACTCCTGAAACGAACTACTCGACCTTTTCCTTGGAAAAGGAAGATCGATGGGCTGAACACTTCGGATATGTCCAGGCCGTGGATTCATAATAATCACGCGTTGGCCAAGAAATACCGCTTCATCTAAGTCATGTGTAACGAATAACATCGTAGTTCGGTTAGTCTGCCAAATATCGAGCAAGACTTCTTGAAGATGTGCTCGTGTAAATGCATCCAACGCTCCAAACGGTTCATCTAACAGCAATACATCTGGATTTCGCAGTAATGCTCTTGCAATGGCTACACGTTGTGCCATACCACCAGACAATTCCCGAGGATACGATTTCTCAAATCCGGTCAGACGAACGAGTTCGATAAGCTCGGTAACTCTTGTGCGCGTTGTTGGATCCTTAAGCGATAGATTCGCAGCGATATTCTTCTCTACCGTAAGCCATGGAAATAATCGAGGTTCTTGAAAAATAAATCCCTTCTCAATACTTGGTCCATCAACAGGTTTACCATTCAACACGACCGCTCCGGTATAATCCGTATCTAGTCCAGCAACAATCTTGAGCAAGGTGCTCTTACCACACCCACTGGGGCCTATAATCGTAATGAACTCGCCTTTCTTCACCTGCAATTGGATGTTATTTAATGCGATAACGTCTCCCGTGGGTGCTGCGAATGTTTTATTCAACTTGTCGATCTTGAGCATCTCCGTCATCAAAGAAATCTCCTTCCCAGTAATTACATTATACTTACCGACTTACTTGGTTTTAATATTAAAAAAAAGTGCTTCTCATCTTTAATTATTCGTTATGTATCTCCAGCTATCTGGTCGATGCGACAACTTCATGTCTAACTATTTCACAAACTGAATATCGATTCGGTTTGTTGTGGATTATTTTAACAATAACATTCATCACATGTCAAACTATTTTTTTCAAAAAAAAGCCTATTTCTTGTCTGTTGAAGACTGGTAAGAACGATTCCTTGATTTAACGCTCCGATGTCGACAAAAACAACCTAATAATATTCTCAGGTTCAATCTGAATTGGTATTTCATAACCTGGTGCCATCTGAAGTGTTAGCCCTTGAATTAAGCTTACGAAATATAGAGCCAACTGCATCGTGTCACCCTTGATAATAACGTTAGCGGTCTGTCCTTGTTGCATAATCACCGCTATTGGCTTCAGGTTCTCTGTAAATCTACGAGTGGCCGCTTCTCTGATCTCTGGGTTGACCGTTTCATTCGTCCGAATACTCTCTAACATGATCGTAAATGCCCAGTTAATCGAAGTCTTAAGCCAAATTGTGCATATCTCAGTCAACTTGTCGCGAGGATCTATATCCAAAATAGAATACGATGTGATCATCTTTCCATATTCGATCTGTCCTCTGCTCAGTACCTCACTTAATATTTCGTCCTTCGAATTGAAATAGTTATACACATTTCCGATGCTAAGCTGAGCTTCGCTAGCGATATCCTTGATACCTACGGAATCGATTCCTCGCTTGGCCATCGCCTGAAGCGCAGCATCTAATATATGATCCTTCCGTATTTCACGCATTTGCTGATCTCTCTCTACGTTTCTTGGTGACACAATGTATTCCCCCTTTTTACTAGTCAAGAATATATCAATAGTCTGTACTATCATAATCATATTTCACAAATTATTAAAGATGTATAGCTATCGTAACTATAATACCCTCTGCTATCTGGGACCTGTCATAGTTTTTTGAGAATAACAGAAGCGTTTACGTTGGTTTGTGTCCCACCGGCCAAGGTCTGAAGGCCAACCGCTGCAGCTGAACTTTGATTTCGTAGAGTAAGAACATCCCCGGTGGTAAGAACTATTATAGCCTGACCATTGTTTTGCTGAGTGCCGGCACCTGAGCCATATACGGTTCCCATAACCAGGCTACCATTCAAAAATAGAGCGAATTGGTTCGGCTCTACACTCGTCACGGAAAAACTAATCTCATACTTACCGGAAATGCTAACAACAATCTGAGCGGTTCCAAGATCATGTGTGATGCCAGGTGAAAGAATACCATTTGTATCAAAAATAATGTCGGTCTCTATAGGAATAGTCTGGGCACTCACATTATAAATAACACCAGAAACGATTGGGGGTGGAATAGGATAAATGATCGCCATTTATGTTCACTTCCTTTAATTGTATGGTTTCGCAGATATGTACTAACCTAATACCCAAAGGCTTAATAAATGAATGCCGACACTCCTCAACAATATTAATTGTCGGCATTCAATCATTAAAGAAGATTAGTTTACAACAAATTCGATTACAATTGGCGTCGCCGGGTCAAGTGTGTCACCATCCGGTATGGTGATCACGGTAGTGGTAACTGTTGAAGTATCAGCTGATTGAATCTGTGCATTAATATAAAGATTGTAATACGCAGGTGCAGTTGGGAAGGCCGTTGCAGCAACACCGATGTCATTGGTGGTTGCTGTTGCAAGAATATTATATGCAGCACCGACACCTGTTCCGTCTCCTGCTGTAGCAGTAAATCTTCGAGCAGCCATAAAGGGTTTTGTAATTGGCATTTATATCACCTCTCTTCTTAGAATCTCTATTAGTAGATGTCAGAGATAGAATAAAGGGAAGGGCTACTCGTATGATTTTAAGCACATTTCAAGAGATTACTTGAGCAAAGAATTGGATTATTTCAAGAATAATGGGTGTACCCGAAAATATTGTTTGATTATTTATATTAATGGTCAAGGCATTTTCATTAAAGCTATATAAACTGTTTACTTGTAATATCCCATTGATGTAAAGATTACTATAGCTATTTTGACCCATGTCTGGAAAAGCCGTTATGAATGTTCCCTCATCGTTAGTGAATTCATTCGCTGGAATAGTTACAAGGGACTGAGTATCTGAGAGCACATTATAAAAATATCTTTGAGCACTCGGCAAGATGATTATGTTAGGGAGAACGACAGATCCCGGTGGTCCTGTA
>NZ_LVJI01000053.1 GCF_001637225.1 Paenibacillus antarcticus | reverse complement strand
TAAGGGTGGTTGGTCATTTACTTATCATCAATTTAACTCGTTCTTCTCCACTGATGCACGTCACTCTTCACAATGATTTTCAAATCACCTTTACCTGTACCCAAATCAATATAACGATCCCGTTCCACATCTTTTTTCTCCCAATCATTTAGACGGATAATATATCCGATTTGACGTGCACCTGGTAATGCTGAAATAACTGCTACAGCTCTACCATTCTTGATCCCTTCAAAATTGACTTGATGTTCACGCATTCCTTTTCCCCAAACCCATAGATTCCATCCTTCATAGTCACCTTTAGGTCTTTCATAGTGAATTTCGATATTACGGGTTGGGTAAGGTTTAGCATCCTTTTCTTCGTACAGTACCATCATAGACAGCTTTGGAATCGTAAGCATATCACCATACACAATTTCTAGTGATTCTGTTCCCGCGACATACTCGTTAACTGCAACGTTCCATCCTGTTAACGACAATGGAACTTCCACTTCAACTGCTTCTGTATTCCCGTTATAAATAACGATAATATTACGCCAAGTATCGCCATTTGCATGATTCTTGAGCATATAGGATACTACGTTCCCACTACATTGCAGTACCTCCACATTCGCTTCCACTTGCTCTCTAGTGTGTAATCGAAAGGCAGAGTGACTCTTACGAAGCGCAATTAATCCCTTGTAATAATCAAACACTGGCCGAAATCTACGCTTGTTATCCCATCGAATCGCATTAATATGATCACCACTTCGATAGCTATTATGATCTCCGAACTTGGAACGCAACATCTCATCACCCGCTTGAAACAAAGGAATACCCTGAGAAGTTAAAACGATACCGTTTGCAAGAATGGTCCGACGTACGGTATCACTCGTGAAAACATTTCTTTTATTAACACTTTTATACGGATCTGATGTCTTCATTCCTTCATAATCTAACGGGTGTCCAAATGACCCTCCCCCGCTATTAAGCAGTCCTGCTTCCTGAGCTAATCCTTCTGTGGTCAGCACTTTATCCCATAAATTCAGGTTATCATGAACTGTCACATAATTAATCGTCTCGGCTGGACAATAGGTGAAATCATGAATAGATCCACTTACCCCCATCATGACCTCTAATTCTTTACCACGCTCACCCGTAGCAAAACCTCGACCCCAACCATCACTATCACCTTTAATCGCATTACGGAAATGATCATTAAACAAGGCAAATTGTTCACCCTTTTGCGTTCCTTTTAACGTTTGCTGTATAAGTGGTGTTGCCCCTCCTGTCCAAGGTTCACCATAAAATATTAATGTTTGATCCACTTCTTCAATTAGTTCTTTCGTGATTTCCTTGACTGTTTGTGTATCCGTAAGACCGATTAGGTCGAATCTGAATCCGTCTATATGATATTCTTCTGCCCAATAACGAACAGAATCCTTAATATATTTCCGTACCATCGGACGTTCAGATGCGATTTCATTGCCAACGCCAGATCCATTCGATATTCTTCCTGCTTCATCCGTCCGGTAGAAATAATGAGGTACAAATGCTTCGAAGGGACCGTCCTCCACCGTAAATGTATGATTATAAACGACATCCATTATGACACGAATCCCTTTTTGGTGAAAAGCAAGAATCATTTCCTTAAATTCAACAATCCGTATTAAGGGATCATTAGCGTTGCTCGAATAAGAACCTTCTGGAACATTAAAATTCTGAGGATCATACCCCCAATTGTACAAAGGAATAGAGGAGTCATGACTATCTACTTGTAGCTCATTCACCGTCTTATAATCAAACACGGGTAGTAAATGTACATGTGTAATCCCTAGTTCAGCCAAATGATCAATTCCTAGAGCATTTCCATGGGCATCCTTTAGCCCTATTTCAGTGAAAGCCTTATATTTACCTTTATAACACATCCCAGAATCGCCATGAGCAGAGAAATCCCTCACATGCAGTTCATAGATGATACTATCTGTTGGATGGCAGAGAGGAGGCTTAGAGTCTTCATACCAGCCTACTGGATTCGTTGAGTTCAGATCAACAATCGCGGTTCTAGCACCGTTCGCTGTAACAGCCTTCGCATATGGGTCTACCGCATAATGAAGCGTTCCATCCATGAACTCCGTTTTGTACATATAGAATAACCCTTTCAAATCCCCACTAAAGTAACACGACCATACTCCGCTTTCATCCTTCTTCATCACAATCTCATGACCATTACTATGATCCGTAACGAGTCCTTGCGAATTATAATGACCTGCTTCTTTATATAGAACCAGCGACACTAGACTTGCTGTCGGTGCCCACACCTTAAATAAACTTCCTTGCGGGGCATAACTGCAACCCAAATCTCGACCTTCATAATAACTTGTTATATCGATCATAGAATATCACCACCATCATATCCTAATATAGGTAACCTAACGACAGATCACATACCACGTTCACCATATTATATGTAATATGGTTTCCTTTAGTAAGGGCTATATCCTATAATATCGCTTATGCATTAATCGAATTATAGGAATATAAACGCCATTCGTTATTTACATAATCATACAATAATTGATAGTGAATGTTGGAAATACACTTTATTTATCTAATTTAGAGGATTATACGCTTCCCAACTCCATTTAAGAATAGCAAAGAATGCAGATAAAAATATTCTATTGTAGGGGGCCCTCTTAATCAAAGAAGTTATCATGAATAGGAATTTATATTACGACAAAAAGGAGTGGCCCATATGTGGACCACTCCTTTTTATTCATACATATATAAATGAATATTACTTACTCACAGTAGCTTTTACCAATTCAACAACTTCTTCTGCAGTACCTTGCTCAAGTGCCTTCTCTGCCAGTTGTATCATATCTGATGCAGATAACTTAGAGATAAGACTTCTCGCAGGAAGAATAGATGAGGCACTCATACTAAATTCATCAAGACCCAATCCAATTAGGAGCGGTATAGCTATCTCATCTCCTGCCATTTCTCCACACATTCCGACCCATTTTCCTTGTTTATGTGCAGCCTTAATGACCATGTCAATTAATCGTAATATAGATGGATTATATGGTTGATATAGATAAGATACACGTTCATTCATTCGATCTGCAGCCATCGTATACTGAATAAGGTCATTGGTTCCAATGCTGAAGAAATCTACTTCTTTAGCAAATTGATCTGCCAGTACAGCAGTACTTGGAATCTCTACCATAATTCCAAGTTGAATGTTGTCAGACACTGCAATACCTTCAGAAGTCAATTTCTCCTTCTCTTCCAGCAACACTGCCTTAGCCGCTCTAAATTCACCAAGTGTGGCAATCATCGGGAACATGATGCGTAGGTTACCATATACACTTGCACGTAGTAAAGCACGTAGTTGCACACGGAAGATGTCCTGACGATCTAGACACAATCGAATTGCACGGAATCCTAAGAATGGATTCATTTCTTTGGGCATTTCCAGATAAGGCAATTCCTTGTCGCCACCGATATCTAGCGTACGAACAACCACTGGTTTACCGCTCATTTTTTCCAAAACGGTCTTATATGCGTTATATTGAACGTTCTCAGATGGAAGTTTATCCCGGCCCATGTATAGAAATTCCGTTCTGTATAATCCAACGGCCTCTCCACCATTCTCAAGAACGCCTTCCACATCAGCAGGGGTACCAATGTTAGCAGCTAATTCAACTTGTACATTATCTTTAGTAAGCGTTGGTAGATCACGAAGCTTCTTCCACTCTGCAATTTGTTGATCATACGCTTGTTGTTTACTCCGGTACTCAGCAACGATTTCTTCTGAAGGATTAATTAATACCTCCCCAGCTAATCCGTCTACAATAACCAGATCACCACTTGTCACTTGAGATAACACATTTTGTGTCCCAACAACAGCAGGGATTTCAAGCGACCTTGCCATGATAGCCGAATGAGAAGTTCTTCCCCCAATATTCGTAGTAAAACCTTTAACATATTTACGATTTAATTGCGCTGTGTCGGATGGTGTTAGATCTTCAGCAATAACGATCGTCTCTTCAGCAATTTCAGCAGGACTTATTTGGCTAATGCCAAGTAAGTGTTTCAGAATACGTTTCGACACATCTCGCATATCCGCTGCACGTTCTTGCAAGTATGCACTCTTCATATTTTCGAACATGGCAATAAATTGGTTCGCAATCTCATTAAGTGCATAACTTGCATTAATAGATTCAGTAGTGATAAGACTCTTCACAGGATCAATGAATTCAGGATCATTCAAAATAAGTAGATGAGATTCAAAAATTTCTGCTTTCTTCTCACCTAATTCTTGAAGAGTACGTTCTTTGATTGCCTCGAGTTCAACACTTGATTGTTGTAGTGCGTCGTCCAACTTATCCAATTCTGCCTGGGTATCATTCACTTGCGTCTTTTGTACAGAATAATCCGGATGTTCCAAGATGAACGCTCGGGCAATGGCAATTCCTGCAGAAGCTGCGATGCCCGATATTTTATTCATGAAGTTCGCCTAACCCTTCTTTGATCATTACTTCTTGAAGTTTGTCTAAGGCTGCTTCTTCTTCCTCACCTTCTGTAATAAGTACCAATGTATCTCCCATTTCCAATCCTAAAGAAAGTACACCTAGAATCGATTTCAACGTTACTTTTTTACCGTTAGATTCTGCAAATGCTTCCGTTGTCTTGAACTTTGTTGCAGCATTTACCAATGCCGTTGCTGGGCGTGCATGAATTCCGTCTTCGTCCACAATTTTGAATGTTTTTTGCATAATATTCATCCTACTCTCATTTTAATTTATTTGTGTTCTGTGCTTATCCATTCAGTTGATGATCACCACTTAATATCTTCGATCATAAATGCGGTATCACTTCTCATCAGAAATGGCCTGAAAGTTGTTGCTACTTCTAGTACGCCTATAGCGCCAAGTTGTTTCAAAACGTACATAAAACAAAAAAGCACGAGTTTTTTATAGTACCTTTAGTTGTTCTTCTAACCTAAGGTTAGATTACCCAATTTAGGGGAGAACAATCAGAATACTTTAAATTAACTCATGCCTGAAATAATCAGTTACACGTAAGTACAATATTAAGTTTTTAGAACTACGACTACATTCTAACATCTTTAATACACTTTTTCAACTTTTTTTGCTACACAAAATTTCTATCATCTGTGCCACTATTTTTCTCAGAAAGCCTTTGTAGATGTACTGTTAAATAGCTTACTTCTGATGGATACACAGGTTTACGTAGTTTTTCTTCCATAATTTTAGTCATCTTCCAAGCTAATGAATATAAATCTGGAAATTCCTGATATAACAATTTATCTAATGAGCCAATCTCTTGTTCGACCTTACCGCTTCGTACACGTTCTAAGGCAAACCGTAAATGCGTAATAAATCTTGAATAGTCCAATGAGTCGCGTGGAATATGAAATTTCATACTTTTCTCCACAATCTCAACCAAATGAGCAACAAGTTCTGATTGTTTCTTAACCTCATTAACATGTTGATCCGTAAGAGCACTATGGATATGTAGTGCTACGAAACCGATTTCATCTTCTTCCAAATCCACTTTAAATCCCTTGCGAATTAATTCGACGACATATTCTGCCATTCGATATTCTTCAGGATACATTTCTTTCGTCTCGAATAGAAACGGATTATGCAGTACAATTCCCTGATCATAACGTTTAATTGCAAAAGATATGTGATCTGTTAATGCAATGTGTATATGCTCATTCAAAGGAACCTTGCTGTGCTCTTTAATGTATAAAATACCTTCATTTACAATTTCTATCAAATGTTCAGCTACTTGCGGAATTAATTGTTTATACTGTTCTTGTTCTTGTTCATTGGTTAAAATAAACATTTTCTCAACGGACGTCAGTGGTAAATCGTCACCAACTTTACAGTTAAAACCTATTCCTTTACCAATAACTACAACTTCCTGAAATTGTGGATGGTTTGCAATAATGACGTTGTTATTTAGCACCTTAAATACTTGTATATTGCCCATATTTAGCACCTCATTAATATACCCTCAAGCTATGAGATATTAACAAAAATATACTCATACGTCAACCACAGAAATAAGATGAAGACGAACAATAAATCAAGCTCTAGTAATATTATCCATTACTAGAGCTTGGGTCTTCACAAATAAGTCAACTATTCTTGTGACGGTAGATCAGAAGTTACTAATGTCACCGGTTGCACCTCAGGTTTCTTTTGAGTAAAACCTTTAATTAGACTTTCAATATCGAGCCCAGAAACATTCTTTAACATCGCCGGTGCAGTGGCCATTAATTCGGTTACGTAATTACTTACTCGAGCAGCACCTTCACCTTTACCTGTGTCGACTACAGTCAGATTATCAATAGAAGCCAGTGGTTGTGCAATCTTGCCTGCAAGTTCAGGCAGCATCTTCATGACAATATCGAGTATGGCAGCTTCTCCGTACTTTTGGAATGCGTCAGCCAACTTTTCCTTCGCTTCTGCTTCAGCGAGCCCACGAAGACGGATTACGTCCGCATCTGCGGTACCTCTGGCCCGTTCCGAATCAGCTACCGCCTGACCATCCAATCGTTTCTGTGCTGCCGATGCTTTCGCTTGTGTCTCGATGGAATATTGCAACGCATCTGCTTCAAGCATTCTACGTGCTTTATCTGCTTCAGCTCCAATCTCAACAGAGTATCGATCCGCATCTGCCTTTTTCTTCACTTCAGCATCATATTGCAACTGACGAACCAATATTTCTTTTTCTTGTAAGTCTACTTCACGGTTTTTGCGAACAATTTCTACTTGCATCTGTTCTTCTACCACAATCTGTTTAGCACGTGCTTCTTGTATATGGTAGGCTTGGTCTGCTTCAGCCTTAGCTGTGTCCTGTTCCTTCTTAAATGAAGCGACCTTCAATTCTTTTTCCTTCGATGCTTCGGCAATATTTGTATCTCTCAGCAGTTCGGCTTTCTGTCCCTGCTCTTCCGCATTGGCCTTCTGAATTCTCGCATCACGTACTGCATCCGCCTCAGCAATTTCTGCATCACGTTTAACCGTCGCAATACGAGGTTTTCCTAGCGCTTCTAAGTATCCGTGCTTATCTCTTAAATCCTTGATTGTAAATGAGACGATTTGTAACCCCATCTTCTTCAGATCCCTTGCAGCCACACCCTGTACTTCTTGCGCGAACTTGTCACGATTCTTGTAGACTTCTTCTACAGTCATCATTCCTAATATCGCTCGAAGGTGCCCTTCCAACACTTCCTGTGCTTCACTTCTGAGTGCATCAACAGGTTTGCCTATAAATTGTTCAGAAGCTGTCACTACGTCTTCAATGGATCCCCCTACTTTAATAATCGCTACACCATCAGCCATAACAGGTACACCTTGCTCGGTATATACTTCAGGGGTTGAGACATCTAGCTTATGAGAAAGAAGTGAAATAAATTGCGACTGCTGGAATATTGGAAGAATGAATGCTCCACCTCCACGTACAATCTTTATTCTACGACCATCTTCGTCTGAAATATTCCGATTACCCAAGAAAGAACCTGTAACAATCATCGCCTCATCTGGTCCCACTGTCTTATAACGTGCCCAGAATGCCATCCCAAGTACAATAATGACAGCAATTACAATAGCTGGAATAATCAAATAATCTGGTATTGATTCCATCAGACATCATCTCCTCTTTTTTCATCAAATTCTGTTACTAATAACACGCCATCTACTTCATCGACAATAACAACACGAGTACCAGCGATCATGATACGTTGTTCAAGACTAGAAGCAATATGTAGAACATTCCCCGCTCCAATCTTAACCATTACTTCTCCATAACCTATGCCAGGAAGAGGAATCGTAATTTCTCCAATTTTTCCAACTAGATCATGGATGGAGTAACCCGTAGAATTCTCACTGTTTTCCATCGGTTTGACATATAGAAAATACACAAGAAGGGAAATGAAAATGGCGATTAGGATGGACAATGACAAATTCGGAATGATACTCAAGCTTGTATGTCGCGTTATTAGAATACCCGCTCCTCCAAATACCGTAATTGCACTTGCTACCACCATAGGCTTCAGAATATCTACAGATAAGAAATCAAGAATACCATCCAATGCGTTACTTAGTACGTCCCCGAATATCACACTTACTAGGGCAAACAGCACTCCTCCCGCTAAACAACTTAAATAAAGCGCCTCCATCATTTCCGTCCTCCTGTCGCATTTCTATGTCTATATTAACTTATACGTTCAACCCTCCCTATTGTTTCAAATATTTCCTGTATTGTAAATAACCATGGCACTAATTGTGAACACTTTTGTCTAATTGTATAGGGGCAATGTATTTGAATGATCAGAACAATAAAGGAACAGAACGTATTCAACACGCCATGGAAAATGACATCATAAAAGGGACTCCACCCAAAGGTCATTAGACCTTTGGGTGGAGTCCCTTATTTATATCGAAATTACATCGTATTATTTTAAAGTGACATGTTATAAATCTCAATCACGTCTTCTTTATTCAACTTATTAAAGTTACCGAAAGGACCAAAACGTAGTGCCTTATCCGCCATGACTTCAATCTGACTTGCATCAATATCGTATTCGCTTAAGCGACTTGGTGCACCAATAGAATTCCAGAATGTACGTAATGCTTCAATTCCTTCAGCCCCAACCTGCTCATCACTTTTCCCTGATGGATCAATACCAAATACCTGAATAGCTAATCGTTTGAAGCGAGCAATATCAACATTCTGGTTATGTTTCATCCAATTCGGGAACAGGATAGCTAATCCGCCACCGTGTGGAATATCATATACAGCTGATACTGCATGTTCTATGTTATGAGTAGCCCAGTCGCCGTTCATCCCCATATTCAATACACCATTCAATGCCATAGTACCACAATACATAATGGTCGAACGTAATTCGAAATTCTCTAGATCTTCAATAAGTTTCGGCGCTGTCTCGATAACCGTACGTAGAATTGTCTCACAGAATCCATCCTGTACAGGCGTATTACTCTCCGAATGAAAGTAATGTTCTAATACATGAGACATAATATCTACCATACCATACACCGTCTGATCCTTAGGTAAGGAGAATGTATGCGCTGGATCTAGAATAGAAAATGCAGGATATGCATATGGACTACCCCAGCCCATTTTCTCTTGTGTCACTTCATTAGTTATAACAGATCCACCGTTCATTTCAGATCCCGTTGCCGCCATCGTTAATACGGTTCCTAAAGGAAGAGCAGCCTGAGGTGCAGCTTTACGCTCTAAGAAGTCCCACATATCTCCATCATATTTCGCACCTACAGCAATTGCCTTAGCACAGTCGAGAACACTTCCGCCACCAACAGCTAGAATGAGTTCAATACCATTCGTTTTACATAGATCTACACCTTTGTGTACCGTGGACAACCTTGGGTTTGGCTCAACTCCAGCTAACTCGGTAACTTCAGCTCCAATCTCATTCAACAAAGCTATGACATTGTCATAAAGACCACTACGTTTAATGCTACCGCCACCATATAGAAACAATACTTTATTTCCGTATTTAGGTACTTCACTTTTAAGTGAATCAAGCGTCCCTCTTCCGAAGATCAACTTGGTAGGATTATTAAATTCAAATGCTATCATTAAATATTTCGCCTCCGATGATAAAATCATTTCATTTCTGACAGATTATCAATTCACTTCGAAAGATAATTCATCATTCCTATAGTATAAACCTTTCCCGATAGATGAACAAACCGCCCTACCTCAATGAGGAAGAACGGTCGTTATTATAGATTATATTCGATTAGGATTGCTCATATCCCAAATGCTGTAGGAATAATTTAAATGCCTGTTGTCCTGCCTCTGTTCTCTTATATACACCTGCATGGCCCAGAATATCTACGAACTTACACCCAACCTTATACTGGATCAATTGTACAGCCGCATCTTTGTGCTGTTGATTGCCATGTTCGGTAACAAGTAACTTGATCCAGTCGATATGTTGAACCAACATAGGCACTTCTCCCGCTATAGCGGAAGTGTAGAGATCTTCATCACCACTTAAAATATTTGCAACGAGATCGAGCTCTTCCTTCAGTCTTCCAGGCAATATAGCCAGACCCATGACTTCGATTAAGCCAATATTCTCTTTCTTGATGTGATGCATTTCTGGATGCGGATGGAAGATTCCATCTGGATACTGCTCGTTGGTACGGTTATTGCGCAGTACGAGATCCATCTCGTAAGCTCCATCCTCACTACGGTGCACGATCGGTGTCACCGTGTTATGAGGAACATCTACACCGGACTCATTCTTAGTAAAGGCCAGAATATCTGCATTAGGATCACTATATTGCTTCCATGACTCGTATATGTTGTTAGCACATTCGAGTAGAACCTGACTATCCTGTGAAGTAATACGTAATACAGACATAGGCCACTTCACGATACTTACGGATACTTCAGGATATTCATGATGCGTAAATAAGGCTTCTTTAGGAGCATTCTGAATCGGGAATGTATGACGCCCACCTTGAAAATGATCATGCGTTAGAATAGACCCTCCTACGATAGGTAAATCTGCATTGGATCCAATAAAATAATGTGGAACAATATCTACGAAAGACAACAGTCTTTTCAATGTATCTTTGGTCAACTTCATCGGCACATGGTCGCGATGAAATATGATGCAGTGCTCATTATAGTACACGTAAGGTGAGTATTGGAACAACCAAGGTTCATCATTCATCACCAATGGGATAACACGTAGATTCTGACGTGACGGATGATTGATTCGTCCTGCATAACCTACATTTTCTCGACATAATTGACACTTCGGATAGATTGGAGGAGGTAGTAACTTCGCCATCGCAATCTCTTTGGAATTCTTCTCGGGTTTAGACAAGTTAATGGTCATTTCGATGTCGCCATAAGCCGTTGCCTGCTTCCAATATACGTTCTTGGACACCCGGTCCATTCGAATGTAATTAGAATCAATGTTCATTTTGTAAAAATGTTCCGTTGCTGCTTCTATTCCTTGATTATTGGATATAGCTTCAAACTCTGCAATCACTTCCGATGGACGTGCCATCAGGAGTCCCATAATCTTAGAATCCAATAGATCACGATACGTATCCGTATTCTCAGGAATAAGTCCAATCTCGTATCCATATTGAATCAATGTATCAATCATGATCTGTGGACTATCTTGCATAGTACGATCTACTTCGTAAGCGAATGGTTCACTGAAATGGAAGAGATCCAATAATAGGTTACGACTGTAATCAACATCATCTGCTTTAATTAAATGGTGATCCAAGGCAAACTGAACCAAGCGTTCAATCGCATGCAAAACTTCATCTTGCTCTGGCGTTCTTGTTGTTGCGATATCCATATTGATCCCCCTTATTCTCCATAACCTTGTGTATGAGACTGATGCCAACTCCAAGCACTTTGAATAATATTGTCTAGGTTAGCATGCGATGGATTCCAACCAAGGACGCTACGCGCTTTATCCGAAGAAGCGACCAATGTGGCAGGGTCTCCTGCACGACGTTCTTGCATCACAACAGGAATATCAAGACCTGTTACTTTCTTCGCAGTTTCAATCACTTCCTTGACTGAGAATCCTTGTCCGTTGCCTAGATTAAAGACGTTACTTTCATTTCCACTTCTTAGGTAATCTACTGCACGATAATGTGCATCAGCGAGATCACTAACGTGGATATAATCACGAACACATGTTCCATCAGGTGTAGGATAATCTTCCCCGAATACAGCGATGTTCTCTCTTTGTTTCAATGCAGTTTGCAATACCAATGGAATGAGATGACTCTCTGGTCGGTGATCTTCACCAATGCGGCCGCTAGCATGTGCACCTGCTGCGTTGAAATAACGTAATGCCACATATTTAATACCCAATACTTTGTCGAACCATGACATCATGCGCTCCATCATCAACTTCGTTTCACCATAAACGTTGGTAGGCTCCGTTCGATCACCTTCAACAATAGGTACTTTTTCAGGTTCTCCATACGTAGCTGCCGTGGAGGAGAATACAATTTTACGAACATTAGCAGCATCCATCGCTTCAAGTAAACACAACGTACCAAATACATTATTATCGTAATACTTAACCGGATTCTGCATACTTTCTCCTACAAGAGAATTCGCTGCAAAATGAATAACCGCATCAATATCATTCTCACTGAACAACTTCGCAAGTAACTCTTTATCTCGTAAATCTCCTTCATAAAGCTTACCTCCTAGAAGGGCTTCGCGATGTCCTGTTTGTAAATTATCAATTACAACAACTTCTTCCCCAAGATCAAGTAATGCTGCCACGGTATGTGAACCAATATACCCTGCTCCGCCAGTTACTAAGATAGCCATATTATATCTCCTCCTTGATTTCTTTTACGCCATCGCCTACGCCACACACATAGAAGTCACTTTCAAATCCGGTTCTAACTCTATAATTATCGCCAACCTGTTGAACGAATTGTTCTACGGAATCTTCATGGACTAAAGACACTGTACAACCCCCGAACCCCGCTCCTGTCATCCTAGCACCAAGTGTGCCTGGAATGCGACGTGCCTCTTCGACCATAACATCTAATTCCACACAGCTCACTTCATATAAATCACGCAATGATTCATGCGATGCATTCATTAATTGACCGAATTTCTCTAGATCATGATTCGTCAAAGCTTCTACAGAATCTAGTACACGTTGATTTTCTTCAACAACATGCTGTGCTCTGCGTCTAACCGTTTCATCTTGGATATGAACCTGTAGCGATTCTAGTTGGTCTGGTTTTAATTGCGCTAAGTAATGTAAGGCCGGAATTTCTTTCTTCAAAAGCTCCAGTGCGATCTCGCATTGTTGACGACGTTCATTATAAGCAGAATCTACAAGTCCTCGACGTTTATTCGTATTACCGATCACTAACTTGTAAGAACCCGTACGGAATGGTACGTGTTTATACTCCAATGTATCGCACATCAACAGAATAGCATGGTCCTCTTTACCATTCGCTACCGCAAATTGATCCATGATTCCTGAATTCACACCAACATACTGATTCTCAGCTCGTTGTGATAGGCATGCTATTTCAACAGTATCGGTCTCCTTACCTTCCAACGTTAGTAATGCATACGCCGTAACAACCTCGATCGAAGCAGAAGACGACAATCCCGCGCCATTTGGAATCTCTCCATGGAAGAATAAATTGTAACCTTTCGTCAATTCACAGCCAAGTTTTCGAAGTTCTACCATGACTCCAATTGGATAATCAATCCACTCACCCGTCTTTTCTTTCCCAATTTCTTGAACATCCATCGTCAACTCAAATGGAATGTTAGTAGAAGAGAAGTGAATTTTATTATCATCTCTTTCACGAATGACTAACGTGGTTCCAAATTCCAACGCCGCGGGCAGAACGTAGCCACCATTATAATCGATATGCTCTCCAATCAGATTAACTCGACCAGGTGCATTAAACACATACTCATTATGTTTTGACTCTCCAAATTTGCTAATAAAGGTTTGTTTCAATATTGGTGTTTGTGTACTCATGTACTTTCACCTGTCCTCTCTCAATATTACTGACTCTTGGTTCTAGTATAAAAGAAAACGCTATCTATGATAATGCAATCATGTGTGTTCAATATGGATAAATGTGACCTTTCGAATTATAATGATATTCAACAGTCCTCACAATAACATTCAAAAAGATAGGAATGATATTCTCATGACACCTAATCCGTCCTATGCTGTAGCCGCTAACCCCGTCCACCATGACGGCAATTCTCTACACGTCCTTTTTGCTGGGGAGAGCCAAACAAGCCCTTTGCATGCGTTAGGCCCCAAAATTTATGATTATTATTTGTTACATTTCATTGAAAAAGGGAACGGCACCTTTCGTACTGAGCATCATATCTATGAACTCGGAGAAGGCTCTTGTTTCCTTATTCATCCTGGGCAATTGGTTAGTTATGTTTCCGACACGAAACATCCGTGGCGCTACCGTTGGGTAGCTTTTATTGGTCAAGATGCACACAATATCGTTGCAGAAGCTGGATTTGTAGATAATCATTCTGTCTTTACGTTCATAAAGGAACATTCACATATCCCTACAGCTATTTCCCGAATGCAAGAGGTATTCTATACCAAGAAAGAAAGTGCACATATGGCCTCGCTAGGTTATCTTTATCTCATTCTAGCAGAAGCACAAGATGTCCTTTCGAGTCAGTCAAGACTTACTGGAACAGAATCGCAGGTGCAACGAACGGTTAAGCAAATGATCCTTTATATGTCCACACAGTTCGCCCATCCTGTATCCATCGAACAAATGTGTGACAGCTTAGGTTACAATAGGGCGTACTTATCACGCATTTTTAAGAAGGAGACAGGTCTATCTCCAGTTACCTATCTATTAAAACTCCGAATTGATAAATCACGTCAGCTATTGCTTGAGCGCCCCGAACTGTCCATTGAACAAATCGCTTCATCTGTTGGGATAACAGACGCCCTATATTTCTCACGACAATTCACACGATTCTGTAGCATGTCCCCAAGTGCATATCGTAACCGAATAGGGAGAAAACCAGGGGGATCTAGTCAGCTATAAATATGAATACGTAGGGATCAGGATCATATTATCAGAAAAAGCCTGCCTGTTCTCAAGTGATGAGAATCAGCAGGCTTTACGTATTTACTATTTATAAAACACAGTGCTTACTTAATGATTAAAGCATCTTATTCACTTTCTCCATCACTTCCGCAATACGATCTGAAATAAGCAAATCAGCTTGATCATCGTAAGGTGTTGGCTCTGCATTTAGGAGTACCGTTCGGCTACCTTTGAAATAGGATACTAATTGTGCTGCAGGTTGTACAGTTAGTGAGGTTCCACCAATAATCAATAAATCTGCGGACGAAATAGCATCCATCGAACCGTATAAGACTTGTGTATCCAAAGATTCTTCATACAACACAACATCAGGCTTGATGACATTACCACAGGAAGGACAACGGGGGACAATATCTACACTTGTAATAATGGCTTCCAATCCATAGTAAAGTGAACAACCCATACAATAGTTACGATGAATAGATCCATGTAATTCTAGAACGTTAGAACTTCCTGCTTTTTGATGAAGTCCGTCAATATTCTGCGTAATAATAGCCTGTAGTTTCCCTTGTTTCTCGAGATTTGCCAGTACATTATGGCAGGCATTTGGCTTGGCATGTTCATGAATCATCTTGCTACGGTAGAAATCATAAAACACTTCTGGATGCTCAACAAAGAAATGATGACTTAGCATCACCTCTGGTGGATAAGGTGAGTGCTGCTCACTTTGATATAACCCTGCCGCTGAACGAAAATCAGGAATTCCACTCTCAGTTGACGTTCCTGCACCCCCAAAAAAAACAATTCTACTACTCTCTTGAATCCAAGAGGTCAACGTTTCTATTCTTTCCATACTCGTAGCACCTCCACATGATTCATATAACATATATTGGATTCAACTATTATAAATAGTAATTTATTCTTTCACTTTTAAATCACGATAATCTGTGATCATCACATCTGCATCAAGCAAACATGCTGTTGATTCACTTAAGGAAGTTATCCCAATCACTAGCTTGACACCTGCTCGTTTCGCCATTTGCATATCCGCATTCGTATCGCCAATAACGACGATGTTCTGAGATTCAATCCCAAGTGCAAGGGATGCCCTTTCTACCATTTCTGGATGTGGCTTTCCTAGACTGACCTGATCCCGTCCAATAATGACTTCGAAATACTGACTTATCCCCGCCCAATTTAATTGCTCAACAGTGGATGATGTTTCGTCTGATGTCACAACACCCAATCTAATAGATGCCCCTTTACATTCCTGCAAGAAATGTAACAGCCCATTCATAAGAACAATTGGCTTCTTCTGTCGTATATCGAGCATAGCATCTTTACAAATCTCAATAGCTTGGGCAAGTGCCTCATTCCATGGTATTCCCGCCGCATATAGCTGCCAAGCCAAGATTCCATGTGTTTCTTCTATTGTAGCCATCGCAAGGGGTCCTTGAAGATCATAGCCACACACCTGACCTTGAGGATCATGTTGCGTACCAAGCACCTGGGCTATGGATCCTGTGAAATCTTTTCCCAATAACATAAGCCTTTTCTCCATACCTGTAAGCACAGACTCTGCCCATTTACCCCAAAGCATCATAAATTGAAACAACGTACCATCTTTATCGAATAGAATAGCTTCACAGGGTACATTATATTGACCTGCTTGCAGTGTAGCCAATGTAACGCCTCCCTTTGAAATTCCGATTTATTATACTCTTATTTTCGAACGTAGATAAAGAGTTGTCAATACTTGTAATCATTTTTTAATTCAATACTTCGACACAATTTTATGAAGTGGTAGCGTTTTCTAACGTGATATTAATCACAAAGTAAACAGAACAGACATAGTAATTTTAAACTATAAAGAAATAGAAGCATTATTAGAACGTCACAATCCCTTGGATAGGGAGATGGAGGAGACTCATGAAGACACAGTCAATTAAACAAGGGGAGACTTATTTTCTTAATTTGCGCTTCCTACTGATTGTTACAGTATTTGTTGGTAACGCCATTGAACCGCTTATTCAGCAGATGAGTGGCCTCCATCAGATATTCTTATGGATACTTACTTTTCATATGCCGTTATTCGTTCTTGTCACAGGTTACTTTGCCAAATCAGGATTAATGGGTGATGCAGGTCGAAGAACGTTAACACAAATTAGCATTCAATATATTATTTTTCAAAGTATCTATTCTGTTCTGGACTATACAATATTTCAAGTGAACGGCATTCATCATTCTTTATTTGCTCCTTATTTATTACTTTGGTTTCTAGCCAGTCATATCTGTTGGCGCTTGTTAACGATCAGTATGAAGAAGTTGTCTCCATACCATCAAATTGTGTTATCTCTTATACTCGGTGTGCTAGTAGGATACCTGCAACTTGACGGCGTATGGCTCAGCATCAGTAGGACCTTTGTTTATCTTCCTTTTTTCATGATTGGTTATCATTTTAATTTTTCAGCTTTCCTAAATAACATCACGCGCTGGAAAAGAACAGGTGCGGCTCTCGTTTCTATAGGCATCTTCATCATCATTGGTTTATGGGGGAGGAATTTGCCTGTTGGTTGGCTATTTGGAAATATGACTTTTATGCAGCTTGGTCACTATGAATGGTATGCTGGATTATTTCGACTTGCTTTGTATGTTCTTCAATTCATTTCTGCGGCAGCCTTCCTAGCTTTTGTTCCAATGGTTCAAAGTGTCATGACTGACTTAGGACGTCGAACGCTATATGTGTTTCTATTACATGGATTCATTATTAGACTAGCTAATACCACGGGGTTATACACTAACATTCAAGGTACTACAGGTGCCATTCTTCTCATTCTTGGTGCTATAGCTCTTACCATTCTTCTTGCGCAACCCTTTGTTCGCCGTGTAGCGCATCCTTTAGTCGAACCTTCCGTACACTGGGTCGTCTCATTAGAGAATAAAGCGTTCCGCCGTTCTATGTAATATTTCTACACTTCTGCCTTTATTCTAGATATTGTTTATCGCTAAAGACACCCCTTCACTAAAATAGAAGGTGGTGTCTTGTTTTTTAGTCCACGATTGGTAGAAAAACCTAACCATTTGTGATAGACTCATTAAAAACCAGCTACATGTTAACTCTGTTGAATAACCGTGTTAAAGCGTTGCTACTATAAATTATTTGGGGGGAACTAGACATCATGAAACCAAAGAAAATGCGTTCAGATATGATTAAGAAAGGCTTCGATCGTGCTCCTCACCGCAGTTTATTGCGGGCAGCAGGCGTAAAGGAAGAAGATTTCGGCAAACCATTTATAGCAGTATGTAACTCTTATCTCGACATCGTTCCAGGACACATCCACCTTCAAGAATTCGGCAAGATTGTTAAAGAAGCTATCCGTGAAGCCGGAGGGGTTCCATTTGAATTCAACACCATCGGTGTAGATGATGGTATTGCTATGGGACATATTGGTATGCGCTACTCATTACCAAGTCGTGATATTATCGCCGACTCCGTAGAAACGGTTGTTGCTGCACACTGGTTCGATGGTATGGTCTGTATCCCGAACTGTGACAAAATCACACCAGGTATGATGATGGGTGCGCTTCGCGTGAATATCCCAACCATTTTCGTTAGTGGTGGGCCAATGAAAGCTGGTAAAGACAGTACTGGTCGCTCGATTTCCCTTACCTCTGTTTTTGAAGGGGTTGGTGCTCATCAAGCTGGTACTTTATCTGATGAAGGTTTGCTAGAACTAGAACAATTTGGTTGTCCTACCTGTGGATCATGTTCCGGTATGTTCACAGCCAACTCCATGAACTGTCTTGCTGAAGGGCTTGGACTTGCTCTACCAGGTAATGGAACCATTCTTGCCGTTGCTGAAGAACGGAAGGATTTCGTTAGACAATCTGCTACACAATTGATGGAATTAATCAAACTTGATATTAAACCTAGAGATATCGTAACTATGGACGCCCTTGATAATGCATTCGCACTAGATATGGCAATGGGTGGTTCTTCAAATACCGTACTACACACGCTAGCACTAGCACACGAAGCTGGCATTGAATATCCAATTGAACGCATTAATGAAGTAGCCAACCGCGTGCCTCACTTAGCTAAACTTGCTCCTGCTTCAGACTGGCACATCGAAGACCTTCATAATGCAGGTGGCGTAAGTGCTATTATTCATGAACTTCTGAAGAAGCCAGGTGCAATTAACGGAGACTGTATTACGGTATCTGCTAAAACGTTACGTGAAAATGTTGAGGGCTGTGAAATCATTGATCAGAATGTTATCCATACTTTAGACAATCCACACTCCGAGCGCGGAGGACTTGCTGTCCTATTCGGAAATATAGCTCCAGGTGGATCTATCATTAAAGTAGGTGCCGTTGATCCTTCAGTAGGTGGCTATCACAAAGGACCAGCTATCTGCTTCGATTCTCAGGATGAAGCACTACACGGTATTACCAATGGTAAAGTAAAAGAAGGACATGTCGTTGTCATTCGCTATGAAGGACCTAAGGGTGGTCCAGGAATGCCAGAAATGCTTGCTCCAACTTCTCAGATTGTCGGTATGGGACTTGGTGCCAAAGTAGGTCTTATCACAGATGGTCGTTTCTCAGGTGCATCTCGTGGAATAAGCATTGGACATATTTCTCCTGAGGCTGCTGAAGGTGGACCTATTGCTTTCGTGGAAGACGGAGATATCATTGAATTAGATCTTAACAATCGCACCATTCAACTAGAAGTTGATGATGAAGAATTTGAACGTCGTCGTGCAAATTGGAAAGGCTTCGAACCTAAAGTGAAAACAGGGCTTCTTGCTCGTTACTCTAAATTGGTAACCAATGCAAGTTCCGGTGCTGTACTTAAGATCTAATTCTCAACAATGCACTTTTATTTATATTTAACGGATGATACAACTTGATCTACTTGGCTTTACCATTCGTCATCTTTCAAAAAAAGGTTGTTCTCCAGTCTTTAGAGACATGGAGAACAACCTTTTTTATCATTGGTTTTTCGATCTTAAATGTTATATTTTTAAATTTCTATTGTCCACAGATACAACCTTTTGAAATTTTGTCGGTTTCGAACAGCGATGAGAACCACTTACTGCATGATGTTCGTATAGATGTTCGATCGGCATAATAATCATTTTGGGTATCAATTTACTTGGAGATTCCTTTAGTCGATCCTGTCCTGCAGGGTGAATAATACTCATCAGAATTTTCAAATAACCCTTTGTCGACTTCGCGAACCAACCATCAGGCAAATCCCGGATACTAAATCCGAATTTTTCCGGTCCTCGATTGATCATACTTACACCATAGAGTGCTTTAGCATCTCTTAACTCATCATTTTCCATTAACTGTTGAGCTAACAAGGGTAGTTCTTTCTCCATCGAGCGAATCATTTGAATAGCTAAGTGTACGGTCGACCGTGACTTCACACCTAATTGAAATAATTTCTGATTATCAAAATGTAATTCAATAATGGCGTCTCCTTTTAATAAACTTGATCCATTATCCAAAGTAAGTGTTTCCCCTTTATAGGCACGAAGCCTGTAATGAAGAAATGGTTCTTCTGGGGTAACCGTCTTGAGTTGGAATATGAAATGAAATACCACTTCCCACATTAACCAAAGCTTAACTACAGCAAGCTTCCAACGCGATAGTTTAATTTCAGGAGCACTAGCTTGTATCATCTCGTCAATTCGAATACTTTGTAAATTACGACGTTCTGCTTCCTCCAGCACTTGTTCGAGTGCAATTAACATTTGCTTAGGTGCATCAAGATTTGCGCCAACGGTTGATCCGCAATCGTGCAGAAGCATGATTTCTCCAGGTTTCAGCTTATTTAACATTCGTTGTGCTAATTTGTCAGATCCCATCTTCTCGCGCCAATCACCGAACATAGCAGACCATAATATAATTTTAAATTGATTTTGTTTGGAGAAATCAAATAAGTTCACAATCCCCCACGGTGGACGATAGTAGGATGTTCTTTCCCCGGTTATAGCATAAATGATTTCATCTGTTTTCTGGATTTGGTTGCGTACCTCCGCAGGACCCATGATCCAATTAGACTTGTGGATATAGTTATGAATTCCGATAAGATGTCCTTCATCGTACATACGTTGTATTAACTCTGGATGTTGTTCAGCATTTCTACCTACTACAAAGAAGGTACCTTTCGCGTTATATCGTTTGAGCATGTCAAGTAATTGAGGAGTATAATGTGGATCCGGCCCATCATCAAAAGTAAGTGAAAAAGCTCGTTCACTCTTTCCCTTACGAAATACTCTAAACCCAAAAATGCGGGTGATCATGCCTGGAATAAATGCATAAAAGGAAGAAATATAAAACAACCAAAGCAGCAAAGTCTGCATACCATCCCCCCCACGTTTCTCTGATTGACTTTGTTATGCTTTACGGATCGATAGATTAAATCAAAAATCACCATCTATTATTTTAGCATATCCTTTGATTATATAGGCGATTATTTTGATATCGTGTACAATGAAATATAGTATGACCTAGCCTATGGATGAAGGAGCTGTTTTTAGAGTATGCTACCACTTTATAAAAAGTATTGGCGAACGTTTTTTGATATTGGATTAATTGCGCTAACTGTATTTTTGACTATGTTTATTTTCAGTAAACTATATCAATTAGCAACGCCTGTTTTCTTATCCTTTATCATCTTCTTATTGATTGAACCCCTTGCTAAGTTTCTTCACAAAAGAGGATTAAATAAGGCCATCTCTTCTGCAATTTCTGTCTTAGTATTTGTTCTTATCATTCTAGGAGGCATTTTAGCAGGTGGAATCATTGTCATTTCTCAAATCTCACAAATACAAGATCAACTACCCTACTATACTAGAGTATTTCAATGGCAATTCACGCAGTCTTTGAATTTCTTACATACGAAAGCAGACTTACTTCCCCCTAACCTCACCGAAAAAATGAATGAATATTTCACACTCATAACAAATTCCGCTTCAGATATATTAATTAATTTCTTGAAATATTTATTTTCTGCTTTTACTTCATTCTCATCTTTCCTCGGTAACTTTGCTATCGCCATAATTTTAGCATTCTTCTTGAGCACAGAAATTGAAACATGGCGGCGCATAGCTAGCAACAAATCACCTAAGACGATTAAGAACGCCTATGCATTCCTCAAAAACAATGTATTCAAGTCCATCGGTTCCTACATAAAAGCGCAGTTGATTTTGGTTCTTATTTGTTTCCTAATTTTATATATCGGTCTCTTGATACTAGGTACAGGAAATGAGTTAACACTTGCTCTTATCGGTGCTCTATTGGATATCATTCCACTCGTGGGAGTATCTTTCATAATGATTCCATGGATTATATATCTAGTGATTGTGGGTAATATAGGTCTTGCCATCGGACTAGGTGTCTTGTTCGTTGTTATCCTACTCACACGTCAATTGCTAGAACCCAAGATTGCAGGTAATTCGATCGGTGTGACATCTGCTTTCTTAATGCTCTCATTTATGATCATTTCATTATCACTGTTTGGAGTTGCAGGGTTAATCCTTTCACCTATACTACTCATCTTAATCAAAGAGCTGCTCATGCAAGGATATATTAAACGTTGGATTAGATTACCACGTGAAGAATTTGAGGTATCTCCCTTTGATATGGATCAACGACCTGAATCAGAGGTTGAACCTATCGTAGAAGATAACAAACCCATAATCTGACCAAACAATGCTGTTGCTTTGTTCTTTGAATCTGGAGATTCATGTTGAAACAACACCGCAACAGCATATCTCGGTTGATTAACGGGCCCATAACCTATAAACCATTGGTTATTCATGGCGATTCCCTTCACTATGGTTTGAGCTGTTCCCGATTTACCAGCTAACGGCCAATTAGAATTGGACAAGGATTGACCCGTTCCTTCTGTAACTACTTTTCTCATCCATGAGCTTATGACTTTAGCTGTCTCAGGTTGTATATTACTCACTGTCCGTGGATAAGTATGTGGAGTCAGTCTCTTCATAACTTGTCCATTATGATATGAGATACGTTCTAATATTCGAGGAGCTTGAACTTGTCCTTTATGGAGAAGGGTAACTACTAAATTAGCCGCTTGTAATGGGGTCACCGTGACATTCCGTTGTCCTATGCCAGTCTGAGCTCTAACACCACCATCATATGGATATGTGGCCGGATCAAACACAACGCCCGAATCCTCATGATCTAACGGTTTCATTAAAGAAAACCCCAGCATATCGTGATTCTCCCACCCTACTCTTCTTCCTAACCCTAATGCTTCAGCTGTTGTCTGAATTTGTCCTGATGTAAGTCTCTCAGCTAATGTGGCGAATACAACATTACAGGATTGGGCGTATGCTTGTTCAAGCGTTAACGTTCCATGGCCTTCCTCTTTCCAACAGGATAATCCATATTTCCCATAATGCCCAGTACAATGAAATTTTTCGCGGATTGATGTCACACCCGCATCTAAAGCTGCAGCAGCAATAACTGTTTTGAAGATGGAGCCTGGTGTCACGGCCTGTAGTGCTTTGTTATTCCATTGACCTTGCTCTGGATGAATTTCCTGGGGATTATAGAAAGGTGCAGATACCATCGCTACGATATCTGCATTGTCAGTATCAAGTACAACAACAGATCCTTGTTTCATGCCTGATTGTTTTGTTAGCTTTTCTATTTGCTGTTGAATAGACCTATCAATTGTAGTTATGAATCGTAATGGGTAATAGGGATTGTCAGGTGCCTTGACTCTTATCCCCGTGCCTGAAATAGGTTTGTTCTTTCCATCCACAGTATAATAAGCAATCGTTGGTCCTATCCCCTTTAGAAGCGGTTCTAAGGTCCTTTCTAGACCTCCGCCTCCCTGTTTCAAATGAACTCCACCATTTGTATGATTAAATTTCTCAGTCCCCTGTGTCAAATAGCCTAGCCATTGATTTCCCGAGAAATTGTCATTGTATCTTTTATTGTAAGGTAATACTTTTATTCCGCTCACGTCCAATTTCGTAATGAGCTTAGCCTGAGATTCATTTATATATAAAGGATCTCCTCCTTTACGACTACGCCAGACCAAAGGCTCCCGCAGATTACCCCATAATTTATAAAATGAGTCTGAGCTTAGGCCTAAAATATTTGAAATCTTGTCTATCTTTGAATCCATCATGCCACTCTGAGACACCCTTCTATCCATTGGGAATAATACAACAACTGGAATCGTCTCATCGGTTAATGGCGTATCATAACGATCATAGAATCTTCCTCGTCCTGAATCAAGCATGATTGCCCGTTCCCTTTGTAGCATCGACATCTCTTGGAGCGTATGCCTACTTTCTGGCACTAAGCTTACTCTCATCATAAATTGGATGTACGCTAATCGAATGAATAGGATAAACATGATTCCCGTCAATAACATTAAACAATAGAATATACGTTTTTTTTGCTTCAGTGTCATATTTAATTCCTCTTCTAACTTTTTACCTAGTATGTCCTCTTTAGTACATATACAGCCAAAAGAAGAAGGATTCTCACAGCCAGTTACATGGCTTTTCGAGAATCCTTCATTAAATCATTAATTACACGGTGAATCGAGATAATGCTGCTTTCAATTCGGTAGATACATTCTCCAGTTTTCCAGATAATTGTACCAACTGATTACCAATGCTTTGCTGTTCATTACTGAGGGAAGCAACTTCTTCCGAAGTGGCCGAAGACTCTTCAGCCACAGCACTAACGTTTGACATCGCTTCTGACAAGATTGATTGTGACTGATTCAACCCTTCAATTGACAATGTTACTGAATCTAAGCGCTGAATATATTCACCCATTTGTCCTTGAACTGAGACGAAAATATCGTTTGTTTCCTTCACAGCTGTCATTTGATGCTGGAAGAGTGGGTAAGCTTCTGAAAGTGCCGTTACCGTCTCATTCATTTCACTCATGATTCGCTCAGTGATTTGGCCTACCATCTCAATGGACTGTCTAGATTGATCCGCCAATTGTCGAATTTCATCTGCTATCACCATAAATCCTTTTCCAGCAGCACCTGCACGAGCAGCCTCAATAGTTGCATTCAATGATAAGATATTGGTCTGCTTCGTAATATTCTGTAACACTTCAAGTACTTTACCAACGGACAGCGTTGTCTCTTTCAGACCATCTACTTTCGTCATTAAGGAACGCGTCATATCCTCCGTCTGATGGGTTTTATCTAGTAAATCACTCAATTTATGTGTGCCTAACTCACTGGAATTCTCAACATCTCGAGCGGCTTTCCCCATCTCAACATTACTACTTATGACCACTTGCATTTGTTGCGAAATGTGATCTGTGAGTTCATTACCTCTCTCTGCTTCTGTCGCAAGACTACTTGCTCCATTAGCAATTTCTTCTGTTGCAACAGCGATTTCGCGAGCAGATAAAGCCGTTTTATTCGAAGCATCTGATAATTCACTAGCCGTATCAAGCACTTCTTGTGCTGTAGTGTTGGTCTGGTTCACTAATAATGTAATTTGTTCCATCATCATGTTAAAGCTACCTGAAAGTTGTCCAATCTCATCTCTGGAGCGATGATTAGATCGAACTCTAAGATTCCCCTTCGAACCTTCAATCAAGAGATTTCTTAAATTGATAAGTGGGCGAGCAATCATACGAACCATCAATATGCCTATCAAAATCGCAATAACTGCCACGGCGATTGCAGACCATATCGTAAAGTTGAGAATACCTTTAGCACTCTTCACCAATTCTGAGGTAGGGATCGTCGCTACAAGTTTCCAACCTGCTGTTTCAAGTGTGCTATACACAGCTAGAACATCTTTACCATTCTCATCTTTAGTACTTAGATCACCTGATTGTTCTGTCTCACTGAATTTCAATGTTAATTTTGTCTTCTCGCCAGAATTCTTATTCGCGTTAGAAGCAACAATCTGACCTTCATCGTTATGAAGCTCTAACTTGCTACCACTACCCAAGTCAATACCCTGTAGCTGATCTCTAAGTATTTCTGGTTTCAATTCGATGATAATAACAAATGGCTTGCTCGACCCTGACATAGCTTTGAGAGATCGCACCACTTTAAAAGACTCGCCATTTTCTCCAGACTCTATTGGAAACCATGTAGATTTACTCTTATCCTTTAATAGTTCAAACCAAGGTTCTGAACGAACTGCATCTATATTCGTTGATATCGATCCTCTTGTAATTGGCTTCGCATTTGGATCAGGAGGAACGATCGTTATCCCTTTAATATTGTCGTTTGCATTGATATATGCATTCAATTTGTCGTTAACTTTCTTATTTGTCATAAACAGTTCGTAATCTGATCGTCCAGTTTGGATTAATTCCGACATACTAGTCTGCATATCCGTATCAAAGAATAATTGAAGCACGATGTCATCATATTGTCCCAGAATAATGTCTAGTTTCTCGGACGTTTGAATGATCGTCTGTCGATTGGCATTGGCTGCCGTGTCCTCAATCGTACTCTTCGCCTTTTTGTATGACATAACTCCAACTAGCAACACAAATGCCACAATGGCTATGAAAAAGATTAAAAATAACTTAACTCCTACAGAATGCGCAGGATTAAATTTTGTCCAGATTAAACCTTCTTTAATCTCTTTTGGGGAATTTGATTCTATTTTTTTTCTATCTTTCCCTTTAAAAAAGACTCCAAACTTTTGAGACTCCGTTTTCGCTTGCTGATCTTGGCTTTTTTTGCTATTACGATCTGTTCCCATAAATATTCACCTGCCAGTATGTAGTACATGACGTACCCTGAAAGCGATCACGTTATGTTAAATGTTAATATTCGACAATATATCTTGAAAATCCTTTATAATAGCAAAAAAATTTACGTTATGTTTACAAAAAAAAGTAGAGTCTTTCCTCCATTTGGAGAAAGAGCCTCTACTATTGATTTATTAGGTATGTTACTTACTTATTTTTCTTACAACGCATCATATCAAAATATTGTACGGGTTGATCCACCTTAATAACAACTCGTTGCATCGCATGGCGAGCGGCATCTAATACGTTACCCTTCTCATCCCAGATCGTTTCTACACGTTGTTTGAAAAAGGTTCCTCCTGGTCCAAAGAACTCTATCTCTTGTCCAGGTTTGAAGTGATTACGCTGCTGAATGAGTGCCTTGCCGTCTTCTGCATTATATTCTAATACTAATCCTGCAAAATCGAACGGAGTGGCTTTCTCCTCAGGCTCATAGATATGATCTTCATGATCAGGAGTATCATAGAAAAACCCAGTATTTACAGGTCGATTTGCCGCTTTATTAATCTCCTCAACCCATTCAGGCTTCAGCACATAATTTTCTGGATCTGCCATATAGGAATCGATCGCTTGACGATACGCATTAACGACTGTAGCTACATAATGCAATGATTTCATACGCCCTTCAATCTTGAAGCTGTCAATTCCGACTTCAATAAGTTCAGGAATACTTTCCAACATACATAAATCTTTGGAACCCATAGTAAATGCATTATCTTCAGGCTGAAACAATGGATTTGAAACGCTAACCTTCTCGGATGATTTTACTTCTTCATAATCTTTAATATCTTCTTCGGAGACCCATACATCATTCGAAGGCGCCTCTTCAAATAGATCATAACTCCACCGACAGGATTGGCAGCAACCTCCGCGATTAGAATCTCGATCTGTGAAATGATTAGATAATACACAACGACCGGAATACGAGGAACACATCGCACCATGAACAAATGCTTCGATCTCAATATCCACATTTTTCTTAATTTCAGCTATTTCTTGAAAACTTACTTCACGCCCTAATACTACGCGTGGCAAACCCTCTTCTTTCCAAAATTTAACTGATTGCCAATTCATCGTGGATTGCTGCGTACTTAAATGTACTTCTATCTCAGGAACAGCCCGCTGTGCGATTTCAATAATTGCTGGGTCTGCTGTAATAATAGCTGCAATACCGACTTCGTGAAGATTTCGCAAATAGGTTTCTATACCCTCTAAATCTTCATTATGAGCATAAATGTTTGTCGCTACAAATACTTTAGCTCCATACTTCCGAGCAAATTCTACACCTTCACGCATCTCTTCAAAACTGAAATTATCCGCGTTAGAGCGAAGACCATACACCTGTCCACCAATATAGACTGCATCAGCACCGTAATGTATCGCGAATTTCAATTTCTCTAAGTTACCTGCTGGAGCCAGAAGTTCGGGTTTATCTAGACGATATCGCTTACCCGTATACTTAGGTTGAGACATGACTTCCATTTTTCGTTCCACCTCACAATATCTATAATCAATACACCTGTTCTTTATAAAAGAATCCAAAAGTTAATTCTCGATCCGGATCTTGAATCTTCCGAATGTTATCCATAAACTGCTCCTGATAGCTATAGTTCGCTGGATCAGTCATATAAGTATCAATTACCTGTCTGTATGTTCTTACAACGGTCTCATTATAAGACAAGGGCTTTAACAACCCTTCCACCTTAAGACTATTCACACCTGCTTCTAAAAGAAAATGTAAATCTTCCAATATACAAATATCGTCTGAGCTCATGATATGAGTACCATTAATATCTTCGTATATGGGATACTTCTCACCTGGTCGCTCAGCCTCAAGTAGGAATAACCCTCTCTCTTTGCCAAGACTACCTCCATCTAAAGGTCTACCTTGGTGTAACATGTAACTTCCGACTAGACTTCGCTTAGAATGATAGATATTCGTCATACCATGAACTTGAACCTGCGACTCTACTTCAAGGTGACCTTTCATTCCTGTAATCTCATCCATATTTAGTTCTCTGGCAAACACGACACGTTTAGCACCTCGGCGTCCCCAATAGTTCGCTGTTGCATAATTTGTAGTCGTCATCTCTGCATTCCAATGCAACTTCATCTGTGGAGCATGTGTTTTGACAGCTATTAAGACAGATGGATCATTAAATTCGACGCCATCCACGCCTGCATCTCCCAATGCCAACACATAATCAGGAAGAGAGTCTAATAGATCATTGGACATCAAATTCTGGAGACTAACATACACTTTAACTTGACGAGCGTGTGCTTTCGCAACCGCTTCTTGAATATCCTCGATCGAGAAACTTCCTGCTAACCTCATCCCGAATCGATCATTTCCAACCAGTAGGGCATCTGCCCCAGCATTTATCAAAGGTTCGATCTCATTTAAAGATCCCGCCGTTACCAGAAGCTCTGGTTTGTTAACCATGGTTGCACCTCTTTTATTTTGACATACTCTTACTTTTTTCAATATTGACCAAATGTTCTTTATACGTCTTAGCAAATAAATGCGTTTGAGTTCCATCTTTCTTCGTCACATAGAAGAAATACTCAGAAGTTTGTGGCTCTAGTGCTGCCTTAATTGAAGCCAGGCTTGGGTTACTTATAGGACCCGGTGGGAGCCCTTTTTTCAAATAAGTATTATAAGGACTATCAACTTCTAAATCTTTATAGAAGAGACGTTCCTTGGGTTTATCAAGCGAATATTGCACTGTTGCATCAATTTCAAGTTTTTGTCCTTTGTTCAATCGATTATAAATAATACCTGCGACTAGTGGTCGCTCCGTATCCACCACAACTTCACGTTCCACTAAAGATGAAATGGTCAACAATTCATGTAGTGTAAGCCCACGTTGCTTCATCTTTTCTTCCCAATTCTCAATACTATTCAACTTTTGCTCTAGTTGAGAAGTCATCGTCTTAATAATCTCGGCTTCTGTAATTCCCTTTTTCAATTCGTAGGTTTCCGGAAAGAGATAACCCTCCAGCGCATGCTTAATTTCAGCATTCTTTGGTATGACTGCAGCTAAGGTCTCATTAGCTTGAGAAGATTGGTTAGCTAATTTCAGAAAGGTTGGACCATCTACAAATCCTTCTTTAGCAAGCTTGTCTGCGATTTGCACAACCGTATATCCTTCAGGAATCGTGAAGCGGATCATTTCCTCTTTTACGACATCACCATTATTTAGCATTGCTATTAATTCATCGTTTGACTTTCCAGGTGTAGTTGCATAAATTCCAGCTTGAAACCGACTTCCTTGATCTTTCCATTTCAAATATCCAATGAATATCAGTTCGTTCTTGATCAATGCTTTCTCATGTAACAGCGAGGCAATTTGAGTCGTACCCATGCCTTGCTCAATTGTAAACTGTACAACCTCATCGGATTTATTAACGGGTTGCAAGCCACTCCATATATACCAAACCACGCCGCCTACAGCCAATACTAAGAATAATAGTATAATACCAAGTATTTTCATTCCCTTTTTCATGGAGATTCCCGTCCCTTCACAGCCAAAAAGGGCGGAATAATCCACCCTTCCAGCATTTCCTATTGGAATGAGTTGTACAATATGATACTAGTAGCGTAACGTACTAAATATCGTTGTCTTGTGGGAATGTTAATTCATCATATAATTCAGCGATGTTCTCCCATTCCTCATCATCGTCAATCGTAACAAGCTCTAAATTCCCTTCAGCAGAAGTGATAATTTTGAGGATGTCATATTCGTCACTATCATCATCTACTCTTAGTAGAACAGCATAACTTTGATCCCCAACTACAAACTCAGCTGTTAGATCATATACAGATGTTGTGCCATCTTCATCTTCCAATTCCACTGTGGGACCGAAAGCTTCTTTTAGACGATTACTCCATTCAACCTGACTACTTGAAATCTCAGTCATCTAATTCTCCTCCATCGAGTTCAGCTACAAGCGTATTGAAGGTCTCTTCAACGATTGCCCATTCCTCATCACTTTCGATCATATAAAGCTTGATATCGTCCCCAACTTCATCTTCTTCATAACGGAACGCATATACTTCATCAGTATCTTCATCCTCTGAATCCATAGGTACTACCATCATATATCTCGCATCAGAATCATCTACTTCGAACTTCATAATCACTTCAAACTCTTCTTCATTACCTTCATCATCGGGAATATATATAATTTCCGGTTCTTCTTCTCTACCCATATTGTCATTAGCCATTTATATCACCCTCACCTTATACTCTTAGAATCTAAATAGTTTTGCAAAATCAAACTGGCTGCCATCTTGTCTATGACCTGTTTACGTTTCTTTCGGCTGACGTTGCCCTCAATTAGTGTTCGTTCTGCAGATACTGTTGTTAACCTCTCATCCCATAAATGAACGGGTAAGTCTAGAATTTCCTTGAGCTTATCTGCGAATTCGATGCAAATATCTCCTCGGAACCCTACTGTACCATCCATATTCTTGGGTAAGCCAACCACGATCTCAGCAATGTCATACTCACGGACTAGAGCCGTAATTCGTTCGAACTCAATCCCTTCGCGACGACGTTCAATAACTTCAAGCCCTTGACCAGTCCAGCCAAACATATCGCTAACTGCCACTCCAATTCTGCGATCCCCATAATCCAACCCCATGATTCTCATCAAGTTCTCCTAACGGTGATTGGCTAAATAAAATCTTACCAACTCTTCAATCAATTCATCTCGCTCTTTCTTTCTCACGAGACTTCTAGCATTTTTATGGCGCGGTATATAAGCAGGATCTCCGGATAAAAGATAGCCGACAATCTGGTTGATCGGATGATATTCCTTCTCTGCCAAAGCATCGTATACCGTCAGAAGAATCTCCTTTGAAGATACCTCTAACTCATCGCCATTAACATTAAATTTGACTGTCTTATCCATGGAATCCATTCACGACACCTCGCTTCTTTAAAACATATTAAGCATGTTTTAGCGAATACAATCTGAAATATTTATTACCTGTCACTATCATAACATATTCATTGTGCTGTAAGGAAATCCCCATGTGAAAAATTACCGAAATTTCTCCTTACTTTATACCTTTAGACTTTGAGCCACTAGCTCATTTGCTAATTTCAAAGCTTCATCTAGCTTACTTCCATCTTTACCTCCAGCTTGAGCCATATCAGGACGACCGCCACCGCCACCACCACATACAGTAGCAATCTCTTTTACAAGCTTACCGGCATGAAGACCTGACTTCACTAAAGCTTGCGGTACAGCTACGACAAAGTTCACTTTATCTTCCATCGTTGCACCTAGAACTAAGACTGCATTCGGAAGTTTCTCTTTAAGCTCGTCTGCAAGAGAACGGAGACCATCCATACTTCCAGCATTCACTCGAACCGCTAGTAACTCCACACCATTTACAACTTTCACTTGGTCACTGAGTTTACCTGCTTCAATAATACTTAACTTACTTTGCAGTGACTCATTCTCGCGACTTACATCTTTAAGCTGTACATGTAATGCATCAATACGTTTTGGAACATCATGTAGATTGGATTTAAGCATCTCTGCAGATTGTTTCAGAACATCTAGTTGTCCATCCATATACAGGTAGGCTAAACGTCCAGTCACAGCCTCAATACGTCTTACGCCTGATCCAATACCACTCTCACTAACTAATTTGAAAATACCAATCTGTGAAGTGTTACTCACATGACATCCACCACATAACTCTAAGCTGTACTCTCCGACTTGCACAACTCTTACAATATCTCCATACTTTTCACCAAATAATGCCATAGCGCCTGAAGATTTTGCTTCATCAATTGATTTAAGTTCAATATTGACATCCAAACCATTCCAAATTTGTTCATTTACACGGCGCTCAATATCCGTAAGCTCTTCTTGCGTAATACTTCCGAAATGTGAGAAGTCAAAACGTAATCGTTGCGTATCTACTAAAGACCCTGCTTGGTTAACATGATCTCCTAACACTTCTTTAAGCGCTTTATGAAGTAAATGCGTTGCCGTATGGTTCTTCACAATATCAGAACGTTTCTCACGACTAACTTCTGCTTTGAGTGTTTCGCCGACCTTTAGTTCTCCCTCTTCTACAATCACTCTGTGTACAGGTTGACCTAATGGTGCTTTAAATAACCCTTCAACCTTAGCCGTAACTTTGCCTCCTCGCAACAGTCCCTGATCACTGACCTGTCCTCCACTTTCCGCATAGAACGGCGTAATGTCGAGTATAACCTGGCACGTTTCTCCAGCTGATACACTATCTACTAAGGCATCATTTACAATGATCGCCATAACTTTCGACTCGGTTACGCAGTCATTATATCCAACAAATTCACTTTTAATCGTTAAATCAGAAAGAATCCCGCCTTGAACTTGCATACTGCCGCTATCTTGTCTTGCTGCACGTGCCCGCGTACGCTGTTCTTGCATTGCGTTATCAAAGCCTTCTCTATCCACCGTAAGTCCATGTTCTGTTGCGTAATCTTCCGTTAAGTCGAATGGGAAGCCATACGTATCATAGAGCTTGAATGCATCACTCCCACTAATGGTAGCCTGCCCTTGTTGCTTAGCTTGATTACTCATTTCCTCTAGTATAGATAACCCATCGGACAATGTTTCATGGAAACGTTCTTCTTCTGTTTTAATCACTTTTTCAATAAATTCACGTTTCTCAACAACTTCAGGGTAATAAACGCCCATAACATTTCCAACAGTCTCCGTTAACGTGTATAGGAATGGACGATCTAGACCTAACACTTTTCCGTAACGGACTGCACGACGAAGCAAACGACGAATAACATATCCGCGACCTTCATTTGAAGGTAATACGCCATCAGCGATAGCAAATGCAACAGTACGAACATGGTCGGCAATCACTTTGAAAGCAACATCCTGCTCTACACTATCGTTGTACTTCACTTTCGTTAATGAAGCCGTCTGTTGAATAATAGGTTGAAACAAATCTGTATCGAAGTTAGAGTCTACGTCCTGTAGGATAGAAGCGAGACGTTCAAGACCTGCACCCGTATCAATATTTTTATTAGGCAATGGCGTATAACTACCATCTTTATTATGATTGAATTGTGTGAAGACCAGATTCCACACTTCTAAGTAACGTTCATTCTCGCCACCTGGGAACATCTCAGGATCTGACATATCACTTCCGTAAGCTTCTCCGCGGTCATAGAATATTTCAGTACAAGGACCACAGGGACCTTCACCAATATCCCAGAAATTATCTTCCAGCTTCACAATGTGATTCTCAGCGAGTCCAATCTTCTCATGCCAGAACTTATAAGCTTCCTCATCTTCAGGATATACCGTTACAGATAAGCGCTCTGGATCGAAGCCAATCCATTTCTTATCCGTAAGAAATTCCCACGCCCATGTAATAACTTCTTCCTTGAAATAGTCACCAATAGAGAAGTTACCTAGCATTTCAAAAAATGTATGGTGACGGCGTGTCTTACCTACATTCTCAATATCATTAGTCCGTATACATTTCTGCGAATTAGCAATCCGTGGATTATCCGGCTTCTCACGTCCATCGAAATAGGATTTCAGTGGTGCCATACCTGCATTAATCCATAATAGAGAAGGATCATTATGTGGAACTAGAGGAGCGCTGGGCTCAATTTTATGTCCCTTTTCCGCGAAAAACTCCAACCATTTGGAACGAATTTCACTTGCTTTCATATCAAACGCCTCCATTATATAAGTCTGGCATATTCATGCCTTTAAACACAAAAAACGCCCCTGAATATTCAGGGACGATTATCATCGCGGTACCACCCTGGTTATCGCCTTAGTCCAAGTCATCCACTTGTCCATTCTTGCGATCGCCTTTGTTACGGCTGCTAACGGGGTCCACCCGGTGAATTTAGGTCACACTCCGAAATTAGCTTTCTGACGGGCTACACTTTCAGACTCTCTCAGCCTTCATGACTATATGCCATAAAGGAGTCTGTTCTCTGGTTAAGGAACACCGTCGTACTTCATTTCATCCTCGATTTGTCATTTATTGCTCATTATCAGTACAAGTATATAGAGGTCCCTTGCTTCTGTCAATCCAGCATTACACTGTCTTTCGCTTGATATAATAAGCAAAGAGATGCTGAATAATAACTTTAATAACTGCTAATAAAGGAACAGCCAGAATCAGTCCTACAATCCCTGCAATTTCTCCCCCTACCAATAACGCAAATATGATCAGTACAGGATGTAAATGCAGCTTCCTTCCAACAACTTGAGGTGAAATGACATTACTCTCCATCACTTGGCAAACGGTATTGACCACAACCACTAGCAGTACCATTTTGATAGATACCGTAGATGCCATAACTACCGCCGGTGCGGCACCCAAGAACGGCCCCAAATAAGGAACCACATTAAATACAGCGACGACACTCGCTAATAATAGCGCGTAGGGCATACCGATAATCATATACCCGATATAAGCAAGTACCCCAATAATAAGGCAAACCATGAACTGACCACGGACATAACTTCCCAGAGCACTATCAATTTCCTTTAACACAACAACGATGGTTTTCCGCCCTGACCTTGGTAAGTAGGATACCACTGTCCGTTCAAACACATCGAAATCCTTTAAGATATAAAATATTAGAAAAGGGACAATAAAAATGTTAAGTACCACATTAATTGTGCTGCCAATATTATTCATGAAAGAAGATATACCTTGTGCGAACCGATCCTCCCATTGAAAGAACCAATCCATGACACCTGCCCTAACTCCCGAAGGAAGAAGATTAGAATCTAAATTAGTTACGAAACTTTGAGCATTCATGGTCATCTCTGGTAAATGTTCATTGAGTTCTTCCAACTGTTCAATAAACATGGGAATCATATTCATGAGAATGACAACAAGACATGATATAAATACCGCATAAATGAGAAGGACAGCTATAATACGTGGTACTTTTCGATTCTGAAGCATACTTACGACCGGATTAAGAACATATGAAATGATCATCGAAACCATGAATGGCGCAAGAATAACTTTAAGAAAATGATAGACATTCATAAATAATGGCCGTAACAACCATATGAAGTAGATAATAATAAGACTCAGGAGTACCCAAATCAAGGACCGAAACCATTTATTGTGTGACATCGATTCCAACCGTTCATCCTCCTTCTCGGACTAGCTTCTACAAGTAGTATATGTACAGAACTTGCAGAATAATCTAAAGAAGGACACTAAACTGAAATCCATATTAACAATGTTAAAACAGAAAAACCTCTAATTCATAGCCAACGTTTCAGGCCATGAATCAGAGGTATTTAAGGGTATGTACGAAATACATAATCACGAACATTTACCTCATACATTAAGAGGAGACATGTATGTGAGGAAAGTCCTGAGGAACTTCTTCACCAAAGAATAAATCATCAAGTGAGCTTAATGTTCCATCTTCCTCCACTTGGTATACGGACATTTTCTCTCCGTTAACCGTCAGTTCGATGAAACAACCCCAGCAATAGAACTGGTGAGATCCAATCTTTCCGATATCTTTCGAACTACAATTAGGACACTTCATTATTTTCACCTATCCGCTTCCAGAATAAATGGCTGCACTAAACGTTCCTCGCTCATTGGAGGTACTATAACAGCATCTTCTCCAACAACCATATCGGACGTACACGGTAGCCACTTTCGTCCTTCAATTATATCTGTGACAAAACCATCACTTATTTCCAGACCTACTATTGTATTGCCCACTTCTTGGTCAATGTAAACATCGGATATCCTGCCAAGTGTGAGACCATCTTCCGTTATGACAGGTAAATCCTTCAGTTTCTTCTTCCCAAGAGAATAGGTTAACTGTATGTTGTCGGCTTTCGTCTTACGAACAGCCTGTTGATTACGAATCATTACGGCATCTTCACCGTAAGCGACAATATCGCTCCAATCAATGGTGTTTACCATCTTGGAGAATAACGCTTTACGTTCAAGCTCAAAGCTTACAATTGTCCAATGAGCATCTAATATGAAATCGCACACTTTGCCGATTTCCTTACCTTCTTCTACATCATATACGGAAATTCCAATCATTTCTTGAAGCTTCAAGGCAAGAACCTCCTCACCATCATCAATTTGAAACCACACCAGCCCTATTTCGAGCATCATTTGCTATACAAGAACTGTCACATGATTTCAGGATGTAATGGAGTACCCTCATACCTCCTTATCCATCGGAGAATTATCTATGCTCTCTTTTACGTATACGCTGAAGAATGGTTCCAATTATTCGAGCAGTACATTCCATATCTTCAGTAGTATTACCCAAACCATAGCTAAAACGAATCGCCGAATTCAATATTTCCTCAGGGAGATTCATAGCTTTAAGAACATGCGATAATTCTAATGAACCCGAAGTACATGCCGAACCGCTAGATGCAGAAATCCCTTCCATATCCATACTCATAAGAAGCGTCTCTGAATCAATTTCAGGAAAACTAATATTGAGAATGTGAGGCAGAAATTCCGATGAATGGCCATTCACAATAAAGAAATCACGACCCACTTCCCGCTCTAATGCTTCAAGCAATGTACTTCTGAGAAGTACATAGTAATCAGATCGTTCTTTTAATTGGTCACACATAATCTCGATTGCCTTGGCAAATCCTGCAATACCAGCAATATTCTCCGTACCTGCACGACGTTTCTTCTCCTGAAGGCCTCCATGTAACCGAGCATTCAATTGTAAACCACGACGAACATAAAGAGCACCTACGCCTTGGGGGCCATTAACCTTATGTGCTGAGAAGCTCATAAGATCAACAGCCAACTCCTTACATGAAATCGGAACAGCTCCTAATGCCTGTACCGCATCTACATGAAACAGAATACCTCGACTACGTGCTAGTTCACCTATCTCTTTAATAGGCTGGACTGTACCTACTTCATTGTTACCATACATTATACTGATAAGTATGGTTTCATCCGTGATTGCTTCCTCTAAATCACTTAGGCTAATACGACCTGTTGTGTCTACAGGAAGATACGTAATCTTGAAACCCTCGCGTTCCAGTTGATCACATGTATGCAAGATTGCATGATGCTCAATGGAAGAAGTAATAATATGTTTACCTTTATGGCTTAATAATGAAGATACCCCAAACAAGGCTAAATTATCACTTTCTGTTCCTCCACCTGTAAAAACAAGTTCATCTGGATAACAAGCAAGCAATGTACAAACTTGATCCCGTGCTCCGTTCAATATACGCTTTGCACTTCGTCCAAAGGTATGTACACTTGATGCATTACCATATTGTTCAGTCATAATCTTCATCATGACACTAGCTACCTCTGGATGAATAGGTGTAGAAGCCGCATGGTCCAAATAAATTGAATTCATTATATAGCCACCGCCTATTGAAATTAAATATAGAACATGTAATTGTCAGCAGCACTTTTCTCTTCAAAAGAAATAAGATCTTGCAATGTTGTAGAATCTAGTGCACTAGCAATACCATCGCGAATTCTCAGCCATAAATCCCGCTTCGCTGGATCATCTTCTTCTGTAAAGTCCACTGGGGAAATAGGCCCTTCAAGAACGCGAATAACATCGCCTGCTGTAATCGTTGACGGGTCACGAAATAAAATATAACCCCCATAAGCCCCACGGACACTTTTTACCAATCCTGCATTACGAAGTGGTGCAATCAATTGTTCAAGATAATGCTCTGATAATTGATTCTTCTCAGCAATACTTTTCAGTGAAGTTGGTCCCTCACCAAACTTAGAAGATAGTTCCATCATAATCGTTAAGCCGTAACGTCCTTTTGTTGATATTTTCATTCCTAGCACCTCTTTCTATTCTTATAAAAATCTTGTATGATTGTTTGCTGTTGATTTCATCTGTATGGTTAGTGTAATCGGTACGTTGGGGTGTTAATTCACACTATTCCAACCTATTCCGATCATTACCCTTTGCTTATGGTAACATATTCAGTTCCTATATGGAAAACAAACCGTTACAAATAGAAGAAATGTTCGTCCCGAGTGGACATAACTCAGTATGTGATCTCATCTTGATTATGTTAAAATACAATATGGGCACAATTTTAATATAAAGATGGTGATTCTGATGTCAATAGATAATAGCAACACACGTGTCGTTGTCGGCATGTCTGGAGGTGTCGATTCCTCTGTCACCGCGCTGCTTCTGAAACAGCAAGGTTATGATGTAATCGGGATCTTTATGAAGAATTGGGACGACACCGATCAATTCGGTAATTGTACGGCTGAAGATGATGCGGAAGATGTACGCCGTGTCTGTGAACAGATTGATATTCCCTACTATACGGTCAATTTCGAGAAGGAATACTTTGATAAAGTATTCTCCTACTTCCTTGATGAATATAAGTCCGGTAGAACGCCCAATCCTGATGTCATGTGCAATCGAGAGATCAAATTCGGCGAATTCTTGAATAAAGCTCTCAATTTAGGCGCCGAGTACGTCGCTACAGGTCATTACGCCAGAGTAATTGAAGAGAATGGTGTTTATAAACTGTTACGTGGTATTGATAGTAATAAAGATCAGACCTACTTCCTAAACGCCTTAAATCAAGAACAATTCTCCAAAGCGATGTTCCCCATCGGACATCTTCCTAAACCGGAAGTACGACGCATTGCTGAAGAAGCTGGTCTATATACTGCCAAGAAGAAAGACAGCACAGGCGTCTGTTTCATCGGTGAACGTAACTTCAAAGAGTTCCTTAGCCAATACTTACCTGCTCAGTCTGGTAAAATGGTTGATATTGCAACCGGTGAAGTTAAAGGCGATCATGATGGATTGATGTATTATACCCTTGGTCAGCGTCAAGGTCTTGGCATTGGTGGATCAGGTAATGGCGAGCCTTGGTTTGTAGCTGATAAGAATCTAGAGCATAACATTCTATATGTCGTGCAAGGTGATAGTCATCCTAGTCTTTATTCTAATGGGCTTATAGCAACGGATGTGAACTGGATTGCAGGAGAAGGATCTTTGCCCAAAGGACCTTTTACTTGTACAGCCAAGTTCCGTTACCGTCAGCCGGATCAAGCTGTCACGCTGAACTGGCTTGCCGATGGATCGGTTAACGTCGTTTTTGATAAACAACAAAAAGCAATTACACCAGGACAAGCTGTCGTCTTCTTCCAAGGTGAAGAATGCCTCGGCGGTGGCACCATCGACAAAGTCGATAAGGTTCCTTACACAATACCTCCAATTCGAACAAAATAAACAAATGCCCTTCTCGTCATAGATGAGAGGGGCATTTTGTATTTATAAAAAAAGTCGTTGTAGATAGCCTGCTTTATCCCATCCATAAAAAACGAAATCTACAATTCACGCCTGCGCTCTTGATTCAGCCTGATTTTAGATTCATTCCCTTGTTCAGTCGCTTGGTAGAATACTCGACGTGAGATTTCTTTAGGCAAATAATCTTGCTTAACATAATGATTAGGGAAATCATGTGGATATTTATATCCTGTATGTCCAAGCTTCATAGCACCCTTATAGTGGGTATCTCTTAAGTGCAAAGGTACTTCCGCTGACTTGATATCGTCCATAGCCGTCATCGCTTTGGAAATTGCAAGATATACGGCATTGGACTTCGGACTTTCAACTGCAAATAGAATCGCCTGCGAGATATTCAACTTCCCCTCAGCCCAGCCATTATTTCGATAAGCATCAAGTGCACTCACAGCCTGTACTAGCGCCTGCGGATTAGCAAGACCGATATCTTCACTACTAGCTGCAATTAGACGTCGGATGAACACCATGGGATCCATGCCAAGCTTCTCCACCCCATACAGAAACCAGAATAGAGCAGCATCACTTGACCCCCGGATACTCTTATGAAACGCCGAAATGATATCATACTGCGTGGATTCATCCGCTTTTACGATAGGTCGACGGATCGATTCTTCTGCCACTTCAATCGTAACGTGAATCGTACCATCATTCTCTGGAGCAGTCGTCAACACTGCGAGCTCTAACGCATTAAGCGCTCTGCGAATATCGCCATTTGCCATCGTTGCGATATGCTCTAGTGCATCTTCATCCACATTGAGCTTCATATAACCAAGCCCTTTTTCTGAATCTAGAAGTGCGCGTTTCATGGCAATTAAGGAATGTTCCTTCGTGAGCGCGTTTAATTGAAATAATGTTGATCGACTCATTAAGGCACCATTGACGTAATGGAATGGATTCTCAGTTGTCGCCCCAATAAATACAATGGTACCTTTCTCAACAGCTGGTAACAATGCATCTTGCCGAGAACTGTTAAAGCGGTGTACCTCATCTAAGAAAAGAATCGTCTTAGTGCCATATAAAGACTTACTGGTGTGCGCCTGATCAATCACTTCTCGCACATCTTTCACAGAGGCCTCTACTGCATTTAATCGTACAAAAGTAGCCTTCGTATGATGTGAAATAATATGCGCTAGCGTTGTCTTACCCGATCCGGGAGGGCCATATAAAAGAATTGATGAGACTTGATCTGCCTCAATTGCGCGTCGTAATAACTTTCCTTGTCCAATAATATGTTCTTGTCCAATATATTCATCCAGATTTACAGGACGCATCCGATCTGCAAGCAGCCTCGAACCGTGGTCCGATTCCTGCTGAAAAGAGAATAAATCCATTATATATTCACGTCCTAACTATCCATCAAAATTAGATATGTCTTCGTCTATCATATCACAATCGTAATCAAGACAAGTAAAAACGGCTACCGCCCCTAAAGGAAAGCACCCGTTTCTACGAGAAGTATGAAGTTAGAATATACCGTGAAACTTATCATTTCTTGAACACGCTATGCTAACTCTGTACTGAAGATTTGCTAAGCGCCATCCGCATTTTAACAATGACTTTACGAATGCTGTCTTCGGACAAATGATACGCTTGCTGCAAATATTCAACAGAATGACCTTCTGAATATAAACCATAAATTTCTTCATTCCTGCGGGTGATCAGCTTCCGTGTTCCGCTAAGTTCTCCCCAACCTACACGCTGTTTGTTCTTCTTCGGGATGTATATCAGCTCACCATGGATATACTGTTGAAGCTCTTTCAACAAATTAGGTGGAAGCACATCCTTGCCATTTTTGTAATTTGCGATAACCAACGTCCTCCTTAAACCATTGTCCAACTACAGCTACGTTTAAGACTTTTTTATTTAATACCATTGATTTCGCCTCCTTTTCTTTTTGAATTTTTTCCCAACTGGATTTATTATACCTCATTTAATACCCTCATAGTTATAAAAAAAAGAAGGGAGATCGCTTGTCGCGATCCCCCTCTTCAAAAGGCTTCCGCTTACGCGGAAACCACCTCGTATGCTTTGATCAATTCAATCAGCCTCCTTCCATGGCATATTAGTCGGTTCCGACATCCTTATTAACTCATATTATCACGGATGGTAACAAGTGAAAGAATAGTTATAACTATTGTTTACCTGTATTCCTCATCATTATCATTTCATTCAACTGTAGGCCAACCTTGAACAGCTATATCCTCTTCCGAGTTCACCAAATAATCTGGAACCCCTTCACCATGCATAATCCATAACTCATGCAATGCGCGGGTACATCCTACATACATCAATTTTGCATCCCATGGTTTGGGACCGTAATGATCTAGATCAGCATCTGCTACAATAACAGCATCGAACTCTAATCCTTTAGAAAGATACACTGGAAGTATGGATAGTCCACCTTGGTAGGCTTGTTTGCTTCCATCGATTAGATGTAAATCTGCTGTTACTTTTACTAATTGATGATGCAGTTCTCTAGCTTCGCTTAGGGTTCGCGTCAGAATGGCTACCGTCCGATATTCTTTAGAGGATAATCGATTTAAAGCCGTTTGTAGATCGTCTATTCTCGCTCCTTCATCCTTACCATAAGGAATTAAACGAACAGTATCTCCACTACGAAATACGGGAACAGCCATTAGATCACTTTGAACACCCTTTTCCAAAATTCCATTCGCAAATTCGATAATCTCCATCGTAGAGCGATAACTTCGGGTTAATGCAAAGTATGCGGTATGTTCTGGTTGGAATAACGAACTCATCTCTTCCCATTGATGAACGCCCCGGTAAGCATGAATACCTTGTGAAAGATCACCTAGAATCGTGAAAGAATGTCCACGAACAAAGAAATCCAATACGGCTACCTGGAATGGTGAGAAATCCTGTGCCTCATCAATGACAATATGGTCAAACCGTTGTTCACTAGTTACATCATTCAATAAATAATGAATATACAGAAGTGGCGAAAGATCTTCTTCACGGATAATGCCCTTCTTAAGATCGGATTGTGTTGATTTCAACACGCTAGCCGGAATTCCTTGTAAGCAATCATCCGACCATCCGGTTGGTGCTTTTATAGCACGAAACATTTGTTTATATAATGTCAAAGGCTCATACTTAGGCCACTTGGTAGCATAACTTTTTTCACGTTGTGTTGCCTTTTTCTTACGATCTTTGAACACGGCTTCAGATGGGGATTTTTTGAGTTCCATTTCCACCCAGCGATGAATTCTCGCCATGACTCGTTCTTTTCTTTTGGCAAGAGGATACGGTTTGTATTCTTCATTATACCAATATAGGATCTTGTCCCCCGATAACACCTTGCCATCCCATGGACTGAAATTGCCTTCTGGAACAGAAGACATTTCCAAAGACTCAATTATACTTGAGATCATCTTCATGAGTGTCAAAGATCCTTTAAATCGGCCTGGAACCTCATCATTTATCTCTCGAGTTCCACCCGTGTGTTCGAACCAATAATCAAGTGTCTCTGCCGCATCTGCAAGAGGCATATTCAGTTCAAGCACTTCCAACGCCCAATCCGCAAACGTGCTCTGTTGAATATCTCCCACACCTAGTTCAGGAAGTACATCAGAAATATAATCTAAGAACATATGGTTCGGTGCAAAAATAATCATTTTTTCTGCTGTAACCTGCTCTTTATACTGATACAACAAATAAGCCAGACGATGTAGTGCAACGGTCGTTTTCCCGCTCCCTGCTACGCCTTGTATGATAAGTGCTGTATTCTTGGCGGCACGAATAATTTGATCCTGCTCAGCTTGAATCGTAGATACGATGTCACGTAGCTTATTATCCTTGTTCTCCCCAAGACGATAGACTAGAAATTCATCTGATACTGCCGGTTGCTCATTCTCTTTGTTATAGGTATCCGAGACTCTTTCTAAGATTTGCTTGCGAATAACGACGTTTCGTTTCAGGAATACGAGCCCCTCGATCAACCCTTCAGGCGCTTCATAGGATGTTGCCTCATCACCTCCGGTAAAAGAGTAAAAAAGACTTGCAACGGGTGCACGCCAATCAATCACAAGCGGCTGATCTGTTACGACTTCCCGATCCACACCTAACTTACCAATATAAAGTGGTTTTCTGTCTTTATCCTTTGTACCTTGGAAATCCAAGCGTCCAAAATAGGGCTCCTGTACGCTTTTGGCTAGTGTTATACGTTTCTCTTTGCGTGCCTCTTCGAGGACCTGCTCGGTGAAATCATGCCCAGTATAGACATCAACACTTTGTAACCATTGCAGTTGACGATCAATTTCTGTGATCGCATCATTCAGCCTTTTCTCTTCCTCTTGATAGGCACTTTGAAAGTTGTCCTCCATTTTCAGTTACCTCCTAAAAGTTTTTGTGATGCGTTACTTCCTGTTGTTTCTCCAACAAAAACTTGCTTCGTAAGCATTAACTTAGTTTTTTGGTGCTTAAGCATCTTAGTGTTACTTCGCTACTAAATATTTCCTTACAGCAAAGGAAATCAAGTATATCATAACGGTATTAGAGAAACCACGAGTCTTTTATAACAATGAATTCAGAACGAAGTTAGCTATAAACAAAGCTGCAATGCCGTAAAGTACCGGAGAAACTTCTTTCCCTCTATTCTGTGCTAGCTTCACAACCGGATACGCAATAAAACCAAAAGCCATGCCATCTACAATACTATAGGTAAACGGAATCATGACCATGACCAAGAAGGCAGGAAATGCTTCTGTCAGATCTGAGAAATCCATCTCTTGTACATTTTGTACCATTAACCCACCGATGATGATCAGTATAGGTGCAATTGCACTATCGGGAATCCATGTCAGTAAGGGGATAAATAAAAACGTTGCAGCGAACAAAACAGCAGACACTAATGAAGTTAGTCCAGTACGTCCACCAGCTGCAATTCCAGCATTAGACTCCGCAGCAGCGACCACTGGACTTGAACCAAATATACCTGCAAATATGTTCGTTATTGACAAGGCACGGAGACTTCCCTTAAAGTTCTCCGGGCGACCACTCATGGCAGTCTGGGAGGCCACTAATCCGATATTCTCAAAAACAACAATCAGCAACAGAAGAAATACAGCGATCCAAAACACGATGTTACCCATATTGGACCATGATAACCCACCAAATACCTCACCATAGGTTTGAAAAGTACGCCCCGACTCGGCTTTAGGAGCAGTTGGACCTGCACCCAGTAGATAAGCAAGTACTGTTCCTGTCAACATCGTTATAAGCATTCCTCCTGGTACTCCTCGTACAAATAGAACCAATCCTAGGAGTAACGTTACACAAGAAACGATGACGGATGGATCTGAGAAATGGCCAATAGCGACAAATGTCGTTTGATGGGCAACCACGATACTACTTTTTTGCAAACCGATAAATGTCAGAAATAATCCAATTCCAACCGTAATACCGTGTTGAAGATTTCTAGGAATAGCTTCACTAATGATTCGATAAAGCGAAGTAAAGGCTACGATGGAGAACAAAATACCCGTTACGGTTACAACCGCAAGGGCTTCCTGCCAGCTAAGCTTCATGGAATGAACGAGTGTATATGTGAAAAATGCATTAATCCCCATACCCGGAACAACAATGATAGGCGACTTCCCACCAAATGCCATAAGTAAACAACCTGTAATTGATGTCAGTAGTGTACCCACCATTGCAGCTTTTAGCGGCATCCCTGCATCATGAAGAATCGTCGCGTTGACCATAACAATATAAACGACTGCAAAGTAGGACACCATTCCTGCAATCATTTCTTTCTTCCAATCATCTTGTGGCGTAAGACCCAGACTTCGGTGCCAAAATCCTGATTTCATCAATTAATCCCCATTCTGTGTTCACTTTTCAGATCCATTATGTAGCATATCCAATAATGACAAAAAAAGGGCGCGGCACCGAAAGTTCGGCCACCCCGCACCTCTATTTTTAAATTTCACTCATGTAATAATCCCTTTGTTAGCAAGTAACTCACGCACTGCAACACTAGCCATAATTAAGCCTACTACTGGCGGTACAAAAGCATTGCTCGCAGGAGGTTGCTTAGCTTTACGTCTATCTGGCGCATTGTCAGGTACAATCTTTTGTGTGATATCCTCACGGGGTTTCATCGGTGTCTCTGTTGAGAATACCACCTTCACACCCTTCTTAATTCCCTCTTTACGAAGTCTTGTTCGAATGACCCTTGCAATAGGATCCATGGTTGTCTTCGATATATCCGCTACTTGGAACCGTGTTGGATCCATCTTGTTCGCAGCACCCATGCTAGAAATCATCGGAATCTTTCTCTTGAGAGATTCTTTAATGATATGAATTTTATAAATGATGGTATCCGACGCATCCAATATATAATCCAAGTCATATTTAAACAATTCCTCATACGTTTCATCCGTGTAAAACATATTGAGTGCGATAGCTTCGCAGTCAGGATTAATTAGCTTCACTCGATCGACCATCAATTCCGTTTTTTCCTGACCTACAGTCGTAGTTAAAGCATGAATTTGTCGATTAATGTTCGTGATATCCACAACATCCTTATCAATCAGAATGATTCGTCCAACCCCAGTACGAGCGAGGGCCTCCACCGCAATGGAGCCCACTCCCCCGATACCCAAGACGGCTACCGTACTATTCTTCATGATCTCAAGGCCTTCTGATCCTATCGCGAGTTCTGTACGCGAAAATTGATGCAGCATGTACAGATGCCTCCTTTAAGCTTTCTTTTCTTCACCTGGTTTTTTCGACAATTTAATATGAAGTTGTTCAAGTTGAATATTTTCTACTGGTGAAGGAGCATCCATCAACAGATCCGTTGCGCTAGCTGTTTTCGGGAACGCAATCGTCTCACGAAGATTCGTACGACCAGCCAATAACATAATCAGTCTGTCCAATCCAAAGGCAATACCACCATGAGGTGGAGTTCCATATTCAAAGGCATCCAGTAGGTATCCAAACTTATCATATGCATCTTCAGGTGACAAACCGAGCGCGTTGAACATTTTCTCCTGAATTTCACGTTTAAAGATACGCATCGAACCGCCACCAACTTCATAGCCATTTAATACGATATCATAAGCTTCAGCACGCATCTTCAAAGGATCTGTATCGAACAATTCCAAATCCTCATCCTTAGGACGTGTGAACGGGTGATGTTCTGCAATATATCGTTTCTGATCATCATCATAGCTAAGCAATGGGAAGTCTAATACCCAAACAAATTTAAATTCTTTGTCGTTAATTAATCCTAATTGACGACCAATCTTAAGACGTAACGCACCTAGAACATCAGCAACAATCTTACTGTTATCCGCAGAGAATAGGAGAAGGTCGCCATCTTCTGCTCCTGTACGTTCTTTGATTGCTATAATTTCATCTTCAGAAAGGAATTTAACGATTGGACCTTTAAATTCGCCATCTTTCACTTGGACCCAAGCTAGTCCTTTCGCGCCATAACGACTCGCATATGTTCCGAGCTCATCGATGTCTTTACGACTCCATGTTCCGCATCCTTTAGCGTTAAGACACTTCACTTGTCCACCATTTCCAATAACGGATGCGAATACCTTAGCTCCACTATTAGCTACGATATCACTCAATTCTACGAGTTCTAATCCAAAACGTAGATCCGGTTTATCGGAACCATACTTGCTCATCGCGTCTGCATGACTAATACGTTGGAATGGTGTCGGCAATTCCGCACCCACCGTTTCCTTAAATAGACGAACCATAAGTTGCTCCATCATATTTAGAAGAGTGTCCCGATCTATGAAAGAAGTCTCAATATCGACTTGCGTAAATTCAGGTTGACGGTCTGAACGAAGATCTTCATCACGGAAACAACGTGCGATTTGATAATAACGTTCAATTCCACCTACCATTAATAATTGTTTGTAAATTTGTGGGGATTGCGGTAGTGCAAAGAACTCGCCAGCATGCACACGACTTGGAACCAAGTAATCACGTGCACCTTCTGGAGAACTCTTAGTCAAGATTGGTGTCTCCACGTCGATGAAACCTTCATCATCCAAGAAATCACGGAAAATCTTAGTTGCTTTGGAACGCAACATAAGTGTCTTCTGCATTTCAGGTCTGCGCAAATCTAAGTAACGATATTTCAATCGAAGTGACTCATCAACTTCAACACCATCTTCAATAAAGAATGGAGGTGTCTTAGCTGCATTTAACACTTCAATTTCTGTAATACGTACTTCAATTTCTCCTGTAGGGAGATTGGCATTAACGGTCTCTTTATCACGTAGTACTACCTCACCTGTTACAGTCAGTACATATTCACTACGAACTTTATCCGCTATAGCAAGTGCATCACCGGAGAAACTTGGGTTAAATACGATCTGTACGATCCCGCTACGATCGCGGAAATCGATAAACATAACGCCTCCTAAATCGCGACGTGTCTGCACCCAACCATTCAGCGTAACTGTCTCGCCTATATGTGCTGTCGTAAGTTTTCCACATTGATGTGTTCTACTCATACTTAATCAATCCCCTTTTTCTATAGTTAGCCTAATAGGCATTTTAAACAAGGTTCAGATGGATCTCATCCAATTTCACGGTAAGCTGTTCACCCGTCTCCATCGATTTCAGAGCTATTTCACCACGTTCGAGCTCATCATCACCAAGAATCGCAGTATAACGCGCCTTCAGACGATCTGAGGACTTCATCTGAGCCTTCATCTTGCGTCCCAAATAATCACGTTCTACTGAGAATCCAAGTTGACGAAGTTTAAATACTTGTTTGGTAATTTCCATGTCTGCTTGTTCGCCTAAAGCGACGAAGTAAACATCCAAAGGTTTCTGTGCATTTAGTTCGATCTGTTGTTTCTCAAGAATGAGTACAATACGCTCCAAACCAATACCTACACCAATTCCGGGTTGGTCTGGTCCGCCAATACCACTCACAAGACCGTTATAACGCCCTCCACCACCAATGGTATCAATAGCGCCAATACCTTCTGCTTTGAATTCAAAAGCGGTATGCGTATAATAATCCAATCCACGAACGAGTCTTGGATTGACAACATAGTCCACTTCCATAACATCCAAATGCTGCTTTACCTTCTCAAAAAGAGTGCTACATTCTTCATCTAAACTTCCCAAAATAGAAGGAGCATCATGGAATTTATCTTGATCCACTTTACAATCCAGTACACGCATAGGATTGCGCTCCATCCGAGAATTACAATCTTTACAAAGGCTGTCCTTCATTGGTGTTAGATAGGCAAGTAATTGCTCTCGATATGCTGTACGAGTCTCAGGTGTACCTACAGAGTTAATTTCTACTTTCACACCCTGCATTCCTAGCTCCCTACAAAATTGATACCCCAGTGATATCACTTCCGCATCAATTGCAGGATCTACCGCTCCAAAAGCTTCTACCCCGAACTGATGAAATTGACGATACCGTCCTGCTTGAGGGCGTTCATACCGAAACATAGGTCCAATATAATACAGCTTGCTAACGTCAGGTTCACCGTATAACTTATTCTCCACGTACGCTCTGACTACGCCTGCTGTTCCTTCCGGACGTAACGTCATGCTGCGATCACCTTTATCATTGAACGTATACATTTCCTTCTCAACGATATCAGTTGTATCCCCAACACCACGTACAAATAAATCCGTCTGTTCAAAAAGTGGCGTACGTATCTCACGATAATTAAAACGTCTGCATAGATCTCTTGCTTTTTGTTCAACATACTGCCATTTTTCTACCATACCCGGCAATAGATCTTGCGTTCCTGTCGGTTTTTGAAAGGCCATTACAACTACCTCCTTTTACATATATAACCATTTTTTTGAATCAAAAAAAATCTCCCGCCCTGTTCAAAAAGAACCGGGACGAGAGATTATAATTAAAGTAATCACCCGTGGTACCACCCACATTTCGAATAACTCACAGTCCATAAGACTGTAATAGCCATCCGCTTATACGATTAACGCCCGTTCAGCGCAGTACGGCTACTACAACATACGATTTCTCAAATGAGAGTCGATTGTTTCACCAACTGTTCTCGAGGAAGTCATTCATCCGGTCATCAAGAGAATCCTTACAGCCAAGGGACTCTTCTCTGATCTTGTGGGGCCTAGATTACTTTATCCTGTCATTGAATCGATTTTCAACTATTTTTAGATTGTAATGAACTAGCGTACTAAAGTCAATAGCGGACATTCATTTTACGACAAAAAAAGACCCACAATCGATATTGTAGGTCAAAAGTTATATTAAAAAAGGGGGTCATAGGTTTATTATAGTCAGACTATGTTAAGAGAACATGAATTCTATATTACATTTATATTACATTTTGGAAAGCGCTTTACTTAAGCGCTGTCTAGTCCACTTTCTCAACAAAGGCTTGATGTTCACGAAGCTTTTGGACAACCTCTTCATAATCCTCATCCTGAACTTTTGCTACAAGAACATAATTAAGATTCTCAACATCATCAGAGGTAACCTCAGTAGTGTTCCATAACACTCCTTCATCATTTACATTTGACTCGACATCCATATCGCGCTCATCAATATTGTTATTCAAGGTAGGCACAATATTGATTCCTGCCACGCCACCCGCTCCCATAATTCCTACTGCTCCAGAAGTATTGATATTCCCCGATGTATTAATCCCAACTAAAGGAAATATAAGATTACTATCGCGATTAATCGAATCTGCTAACTTGCTAACTTCTAAATGCTCTGTTTTATACGTAAGAAGGGTCGTTTTGGCACCTTCAGCTTGATCTTCTGTCTGGAAATACGCTTGGATTTGCTTAGACATGATAAAACCTCCTTTTTCTCATAGAAATCATAGAACATTTATAAGTCAGAGTACCTTCAATAATTCACGAATAAACGCGGGTTCATCCTCAGGTGTACGCGAAGTAATGAAGTTCCCATCGACCACAACTTCCTCATCCTTGAATTTAGCACCTGCGTTGACCACATCATCTTGTAGTGCCTGATACGAAGTAATCGTGCGTCCATTAAGCAAGGCTGCACTAATGAGTATCTGTGGTCCGTGACAGATCGCAGCAATGGGTAACTTCTTATCGTTAGCCTCTTTAACGAACTCTAATATATTTGAATTCAAGCGTAATGCCTCAGGGGAAGAACCCCCAGGAATAACAATGGCATCATAATCTACTATTTTGCTATCTGCTATAGCTTGATCTGTTGTATAGGTAGATTGTCCTTTTTTACCTTTAAGTATTTCACCTTTTTTCAGTCCAATAATAATAGCCTTATGTCCAGCTTTTATTACAGCATCGTATGGTTCTTTCATTTCGGAATCTTCAAATTGATTTGCTAATAGAAAAGCAACTACTTTACTCATAGTATCGCGCTCCTTTTTCTTTAGGGTGTACTTGTTATTACCCTAACTAGCGTATTTTATAACACACTAAATCAAGTAAACAGGTTGAGCTCTCCGCACTCGATTGATATAAGTTATCATATTAAAAAAAGACAACCCTCAAAGGTTGTCCCAGTTCACAATAATTATCATATTCATGGATCTACATTCTAGGTATATCATCTCGATGGTTTCCCTTAGGGCATACCGCCCACATTGGATATGACACACACTTTGAAGCACGATCACTTTGAAGGATTTCATTAAAATGACCTATCGGTATCGTCGGTAACACTTGCGATGAGCATTGTTTGGATGACTGACGCATGTGATAAAGCGCTCCTTTGGTAAATAAATCGAACCACAGACAATATACTTTAGTTCGATCTATATAGATAAGAATATCTCTTGAGCTCTATTCTTACCATTCCCTTCAAGCAGACCTTCTATGCGTCTACACGACTATCGATAATCAAGGTCACTGGTCCCCAATTTGTAAAGGAAACATCCATCATTTCACCGAATTGACCTGTTTCGACATGTATCCCTTTAGCTATCAATTCACGATTGAAGTATTCATAAAGATCTTTTGCTATATCAGGTTTCGCTGCAGCCATAAAGTTCGGTCGTCTGCCTTTACGGCAATCACCATATAACGTGAATTGAGATACCGATAATATAGCTCCACCCATATCTACGACACTATGGTTCATTTTACCAAGATCATCTTCAAAAATACGCAAGCCTGCTATCTTCTCAACCAGGTATTTAGCGTCCTTCTCTGTGTCTTCATGAGTGACCCCTACGAGCACCATTAGACCTTGATCTATCTTACCAACGATATCACCACTAACGGTAACAGAAGCCTCTTTACAGCGTTGTACAACCACTTTCATATGAACGTACTCGCTCCTTTATCACATATCCCTGATTACTGGATAATTCGGTGTACCGTGTACACATCCTTCACCCTCTTAATCCGCTCAACAACAGAATGAAGGTGATCCGTATTACGAATTAGGATGGTCATGTGCATCTGTGCCATTTTATTCTTATCAGAACGTCCGGTAACCGCAGATATATTCGTCTTCATCTCGGATACCGCCTGTAATACCTCATTTAAGAGTCCGTTACGGTCATGACCGGTAATCTCAATATCGACACTATAATTCGCTTCAAGCTGCCCTTCCCATTCCACTTCGATAACCCGTGCCGCTTCCTCACCATCACCTTCAGTAGGAATATTCGGACAATCCATACGATGTATAGACACACCTCTTCCACGTGTAACATAACCGATTATTTCATCGCCAGGTACTGGATTACAGCACCTTGCAAATCGTATCAATAAATTATCTATCCCTTTAACGCGAACGCCGTTCGTAGGGCGATTTTTCTTTTCTACGGTAGGTGCTTTGATTTCTTTGATTTCCGAGGTCAATTCAATCATGTTTGCTTCTTCTTGCTCTTTGCGTAACTTCTCCGTCAGACGTGTAACAATTTGAGAGGCGGTTATACCACTAAATCCTACAGCAGAGAGCATATCTTCAGGGTCATTGAAAGCAAACTTCTTAGCTACTTCCATTAACTTATCATCTGTCATCCATTCCGAAGGTTCCAATCCAAGGCGCTTGAGTTCTCGTTCAATGGAATCATGTCCTTTTTCAACATTCTCTTCCCGTCGTTCCTTCTTGAACCATTGTTTAATTTTACTTTTGGCGTGAGAAGATTGAGCGATCTTAAGCCAATCCTGACTGGGTCCGTATGAGTGTTTGGAAGTCATGATTTCGACAATATCCCCGGTCTTCAGCCTATGATCCAACGGTACGATTCGACCATTGACTTTAGAACCAATGGTGCGATTCCCAACTTCAGTATGAATTCTATAAGCATAATCTAACGGTACAGACCCTGATGGAAGTTCAACAACTTCCCCTTTAGGGGTAAACACAAAGACTAGATCAGAGAAAAAGTCCATCTTAAGTGATTCTACAAATTCAGAAGCATCTTTGGCCTCATGTTGAAGTTCAAGGATCTCTCTGAAAAATGTCATTTTATTCTCAAAGGTACCCACAGCAGATGTGCCTTCCTTATACGCCCAATGTGCAGCTATACCAAATTCTGCTGTACGATGCATATCGAGGGTACGAATTTGGACTTCTGTAGGCTCCCCATTAGGACCAACCACGGTTGTATGAAGTGATTGATACATATTCGCTTTTGGCATAGCTATATAATCTTTAAAGCGTCCAGGCATCGGTTTCCATAACGTATGGATAATCCCTAATGTGGCATAACAATCTTTGATATTGTCTACAATGATACGAATAGCAAGCAAATCATAGATTTCATTGAATTGTTTGTTTTTAGTCGTCATTTTGTTGAATACGCTATAAATATGTTTAGGACGCCCAGAAAGCTCACCTTCGATACCCATTTCGTCCAACTTTTCTTTAATTCTCAGAATAACACTGTCGACAAATTCTTCACGTTCTGCACGTTTTTTGTGAATCAGATTCGCTATACGATAATATTGTTGAGGATTTAAATATCTTAGAGAAAGGTCTTCCATTTCTCCTTTGATAGCAGAAATACCTAACCGATCTGCAATAGGACAAAAAATCTCCAATGTTTCATATGCAATTCGGCGCTGACTTTCCTCCGATTGGAACTTCAATGTACGCATATTATGAAGGCGATCTGCTAATTTAATCACAATGACACGAATATCCTGTGCCATCGCAATAAACATTTTTCTATAGTTCTCATTTTGTTGTTCTTCTTTAGAACGGAACTTAATGCGTTCTAGCTTAGTAAGTCCATCTACAAGCATCGCACAGGTATCTCCGAATTGGTTACGAATATCAACTAAAGAGACTGTCGTATCTTCAACGACATCATGTAAGAGAGCCGCTATAACAGACAAGGAGTCCATCTGCATGCTCACGACAATATCTGCAACCGCTAGCGGATGCAGAATATAGGGTTCGCCTGATTTCCGAACCTGTCCGTGATGAGCTTGTTCCGCGAAGTCGTATGCTTCTTGGATGCGGATAAGATCATTTTCTTTTATATAGGCTTCAGCCTTTTCAAGTAATCGCTCTATGCCCATCTAGTTTATGCCGTTTCCCTTCTATATAAAATGGAACCCGCATTTCCAATAATCTGTGCAGGTTCCCTCCGTGTGATTTTTTATTAATTATGACGCTTGTGACGTAATACGTCAACACTTCAGCTAATCCAAAGCATGGGTTGACAATGAAGTGCCATTTTCAACATGAAAGTGGCTTATAAGTGATTATTTCGAAAATGTTATTGTAATATTCAGCAAATCTAATTAATCTATATAAGATCATTTTTTATACAGGAAAAACACTAAATCAATTAGGAGTGAAAATCTTTGCAACGAGAAATTCAAGTAAATGAGCGATTGCCTCTTGGCCCCGGCTTCCTACTAAGCCTACAACACTTATTCGCCATGTTTGGAAGCACTGTGTTAGTACCTAATCTGTTCGGAGTCGATCCAGGTATGATTCTATTAATGAATGGTATCGGTACCTTGTTCTATATCTTAATTTGTAAAGGGAAAATCCCCGCATACTTAGGCTCCAGCTTTGCATTTATAGCGCCTGTTAGTTCACTAATACTCAAGGACCCTGATCAAGGTTATTCCTTGGCGCTAGGGGCATTTATTGTTACTGGAGTTATTTTTTGTATCGTAGCCTTGATTGTCCAACGTGTAGGTACGGCTTGGATTAATGTCGTATTCCCTCCAGCAGTTATGGGTGCTATCGTAGCAACCATTGGTCTCGAGATTGTACCTGTAGCCGCACGGATGGCAGGTCTTATTGGTCCTGAGGATGCGGTAGCAGCGGCCAGTTGGACTCCCGATATGCCTACCATCATTATATCCATGACAACGCTAGGTGTTACCATTATTGGTGCGCTCGTCTTCAGAGGATTCCCCAAGATCATCCATATCTTGATAGGTATTGTAACAGGGTATATGCTGGCATACTTCATGGGTGAAGTTAACAGTTCCGCAATTGCTAACGCTAATTTCTTCGCAACCCCACATATTACAACACCAAGCTTTAACTTATCTGTCATCCTAACGATCATTCCAGTGTCTCTAGTGGTCATTGTAGAACATATAGGTCATTTACTTGTGACAAGTAATATTGTTGGGAAAGATCTCAATAAAGATCCCGGTCTTCACCGCTCACTACTTGGGAATGGGATTTCAACTATTGTCTCCGGATTTGTTGGTTCAACACCTAATACGACCTATGGGGAGAATATCGGTGTAATGGCACTCACAAAGGTATACTCCGTCTTTGTCATTGGTGGAGCTGCTATTATTGCTATTCTCCTATCTTTCTCTGGAACCTTCTCCTCTGTGATTTCAGAAATACCTCCTGCTGTAATGGGGGGCGTGTCTCTTCTGTTGTTCGGTGTTATTGCAGCTTCTGGTCTTCGTATATTTGTAGAACAAAAAGTTGATTTCTCTAAAGCATCGAATATGATTCTAGCTACTCTTGTCTTAGTTATTGGTCTAAGTGGAGCTACTCTTCATATTTACGGTATTGAACTTAAAGGTATGGCCTTAGCAACCATCGTCGGGATTGCCCTTAGTTTATTCATCAAATTATTAGAAGTACTTGGATTATCTAATGAAAAAGAAGAAGCTTCGATTGGCGAGAAATAAATCCCTAATTTGTCATTGCTGAACAAAAAACCTCTTCCCTAAAAAGTAGGAAGAGGTCTTTTGTCGTATCAATAAGCCCTTAAAGCTAGAACGTAATCTCTAGTCTTCGTAAGATAGAAGTGAGAACACTTCAACATCCGTCAATTTGTCGCGTCCTTTTAATGGATCTAACTCAATTAAGAAAGCAGCCCCCACTACAACCCCACCTAGTTGGCGAACTAAGTTAACTGAAGTTGAGATCGTTCCACCCGTAGCAAGAAGATCATCAGCAATTAATACTTTTTGACCTTTCTCAATAGCATCCGTGTGCATCGCTAGACTGTCATTACCATATTCCAAGTTATATCCCAATTCGATAGTCTCATAAGGAAGTTTACCGCTTTTACGAATCGGAACAAAACCAACGCCCAATGCGTAAGCAAGAGGTGCTCCTACGACAAAACCGCGAGCCTCTGGACCAGCAATAAGATCTATTTCAAGATGCTTAATAAGCTCTTTAAGTTCATCAATCGCTTTCTTGTACATCACACCATCTTTAAGTAACGTTGTTATATCTTTAAAGCTAATTCCCTGTTCTGGAAAATCAGGAATGACACGAATAGAATCTTTTAAATTCAAGTTAATTTCCTCCTAAAATGTTTTGAGCGATACTTCTTGGTTTACTTCGAAAAGCATACCTCGAAAGCATAAACTAATGTTTTGAGCGATACTTCTTGGGTTTACTTCTAAAAACATACTTCCAAAGCATAAACCAATGTTTTGAGCGATACAACTGGGTATTATGAAATAGCCTTTAACAGGGTTATCATCCAATTTGTCAATTGCATTGTGTTCGTATGGAACAAATTCTGCTCCATTTCTGCAAGTTTTCCTAGCTCCCGAAAGTGTAATGAATCATCCAGGTCTTTCTTGGGAGGTTTAGACACAATCGTTATAGAACCTTGACTTCGTTCAATAAAGGACAACTCTTCAAATACATCCATCATCATAGAGAGCATCCTCACAGATGTTGATGATTGACGACTGATCTGTGATAATACATCTCTTTCAGATACAGGAACAGATCCAATACGAGACAATAATATATACAACTTTTTAAATAATTCCCGATCAGGAACTTGAAGTTTCTCTGGGACATCCATGTCATGTAGTAAGACGATATTTCGTAATGACTTATATGTTGTCATCATTTCATCTAACTGCCGAGGAGACAGCGGTGCGTCCAAAACAAACAAAGTCGTTATATCATCCTTCCCTTGTTCTGCCAATGAATTAGAGCTTATCATTCCACCGTTCTTATCATATACCCAAAGGGATAGTTCGTTCAAATCATTTCTTATATCCGCTAGCCGCTTTTCTTCAAAAATTACACCAACTTGTGAAGATTGACCACGTAAGCGAGGACCCATCATTTGTAGATAACGATTTATCTCCATCTGTGGATCTTTCGCGCCACGCAAATCATACACTTGGGGTTCAGATATCGCTAGATCATGAAGCATAAGTTGCAGTTTGCGGGAACCATTCCATTCATTAATTGACAATTCTCCGATAACATCCAAGGAACTCCCTGAGGTCAGTAGCTCAGAAAGATTTCCTTGACCGAAAGCAACAGCTTCTAGCCTGTTATTTCCTTGTTGCATCGTAAGTCTAAGGTGATTATGTTCGCGTCCCATTGTACGACTTTCTTGCAACACAACATCCCTGATAATGAACCGTGGAACTGGATTAGCCATCCCAAATGGTTGTAATAACTCTAACTCTTCAATAACTGAGATAGATAAATCTGATATCTTCCATTCCCCATCGGCCTCAACTACAGGAATGAGATCCTCTGTGACTAGAATGGTCTTTGCATATTGATTTAGTGCAATTTCAAATTCACTTAAGTGTTCTATTGGCAGACTCATTCCTGCTGCTGCAGGATGACCACCATAATGATCCATTAAATGTTTGCATGACGTTAAAGCATCATACATATCAAGTCCAGGTATTGAACGAGCAGAACCTTTACATGTGCCTGTCCCTTCATCAATGCCTAATATGAGGACCGGACGATAGTAACGTTCTAATATTTTAGATGCTACAATGCCTACTACACCGACATTCCAACCTTTACCTGCCAACACAATGCAAGACGGTAGACCACCATTCTGTATCTTTGTCTCCAGTTGTGTAAGTGCTTCTTGAAGGATATCTTCTACAACCTGTTGTCTTTGTTTATTCAAATGATCTAACTCGTGGGCAAGACCTAGAGCAACCGATGAATCTTCAGTAGTCAATAAAGATACGGCTCTTCCTGCATGATCTAATCTTCCACTTGCATTAATTCTAGGAGCCATACCAAACGCAATGTTGGTGGAAGTTACTGTCTCCTTAACAATGCCACTCACTTCGAGTAAAGCCTTAATTCCTTGAAAAGACGATTTGCGCATGGATGCAATCCCCGTCTGAACTAAGATACGATTCTCACCTGTCAGTGGCATTAAATCAGCTACAGTTCCAATCGCTACAAGCTCTGTCCATTCGATAGGAGGATTGCCTAATAAAGCCTGACATAACTTGTATGCCACCCCTACACCGGCTAATCCTTTATATGGATATGAGCAATCAGATAGCTTAGGATTAATGAGGGCGTAAGCATTTGGCAAAACCTCAGGAGGCTCGTGGTGATCCGTAATAATAACATCAATCCCTAAGGAATTAGCATAAGCTACCTGCTCAACCGCACTTATTCCTGTATCAACTGTTATCATTAATGAGACTCCTTGTTGATGAGCCCAATCCATCGCATGGTTATGAAGCCCATACCCCTCGTTAGAACGATGTGGTATGTAAATATCGAAGGATGCCCCCAAGTGGCGCATGAGATGGATCATCAATGATGTACTCGATACCCCGTCTGCATCATAGTCCCCATATACTAAAATATGTTCTTCACTATCAACAGCTTGGAGAATTCTAGGAACCGCTTCTGTCATTCCGTGTAACAGGAAAGGATCATGTAAATCATCCATATTCCCTTTTATAAACATGTTAGCCTCTTCAACGGTGCAAATTCCTCTTGAGATAAGAAGGGAAGCAAGCATCGGAGAAATAGACAATACCTCAGCGAATTGTTGACTAGCATTAGCGTCGTATGCCTGTGGCTGCCACTTATACTTCGAATGGAGCACGTGTGTTCACCTTTCTTTCCCTACCTTGTTCATATTTCATTCAACATTGTGACTACTGGAGTAATGTCGGCGTATCCCGACTTGTTAATTCATGATTAGACTTGTAAGGGTACCCAGGATCATAAGGAACTACTTGAATATTCACATCACTAACATGTAGAAACCGATTCATCAAAAGTTTCTTCGCACGCTCAGCAATATCTTGCGCTTCCAAAACCGTAATTCGCGGATTAACACTCACTTTTACATAAATAATAATATAATGCCCATGTTCATGTGATTTCAGATCATCCACTGTTATGATTCCGTGCACGCGTTGGACTGTATCAATAAAATTAGCGGAATTTTCTTCTTCTATTTCCTGATGAGCAATCCTCCCATAAACAGAATTCACGATTATAAGATACCCTTTTCTTAGTACAAGAACGGATACAATTAAAGCTGCAATAGAATCCATGTATAATAATCCAGGCCACCCGTACATATCACCTGTGAACGAAAGAATAACACCTAATAATACGATAAAAGATGAATATAAACCTAGACGGTGTTTTGCAACATATACGGTATGTTTACCTTCATTTCTTTTTTTGGATACACGATATTGAAATTGAAAGATAGCTTCTCTTACCGCGAGAGATACAAAGATAGCAATCACTGAGAATGGCTCCGGTGATTTCAGGTCTTCTTTCGAAAGATTCATAATCGCACTCGTAGCAATTTGTAATCCTCCTATAAGAACTAAGACTGAAAAAAGAATGGCTATTACAGGTGATGTTTTAGCAGATTTACGATTACCTCTATGCGTAGTCGGTTGTTTCAAAGGAATTTTTTCTGCTAATGAAGTAGAAGCTTCCGTCGCTGAATACAATGCATCTCCTAGTAAAGCCTTGCTATCTGAGAAATATCCAACAATCCCTTTAAACAAAGCAAGACCGAATTCACAAATAATTCCTGTCCAAGTTACGGTTTCCGTTGGCGCTAAACGTTGTATAGTCACATGAGCCCCCCTCTAGCAACTTCAATGCCGATAACTCTATTCTCTCTACATACGTGGTCATCCCATCTCACAATAACAATGGCGTCTAATGGTGCACCCCAACATATCTAATCAATATGAAAGCCGCGTCATCATAGACCGCGGCTTTCTTTGTTTTATTCCAATTTCCCTTAAGCTTATGATGTTTTTCCAATTTTTTTATTCTTTTCTTTAGTCTTAAGGAAAAACCAGAATGGGCTTGCAATAAAGATCGAAGAATAAGCTCCGAACACAAGTCCAATAACCATAGCAAAGGAGAACATTTTAATGGATTCTCCTCCAAATAGGAACAGGAAGAGCGCTGCAATAAAGACAGTAAGTGCCGTATAAATGGAACGCTTAAGCATTTGATTCACACTCTTGTTCACCAAGTGAACAAGGTCCTCGTTCGTCTTCAGCTTAGCGAAACGTAAATTCTCACGTATCCGGTCGAATATAACAATCGTGTCATTAATAGAATAACCAATGATTGTCAGTACGGCGGTGATGAAAATCAAATCCACTTCTAAACGGAATATAGAGAACACCGTGATAACCAAGAATGCATCATGAATGAGCGACAATATAGCTGCTATTGCAAAACGCCATTCAAAACGAATACTCACATAAATAACGATACCAATAAAAGATAGAAGCACTGCATAGATAGCATTTTTTCCAAGTTCTTTAGCCATCTCTGTATCTACTGTATTGACCTCAAAAGATGCTGCACTATCCAACTTTTGAATCTCAGTTCTTAGTAGATTATCATGCTCTTCTGTTAGCTTTTCAGTGAAACGAATATTCATCCGTTTTTCACCTGGCGTAATACTGGTTCCCTCATCAATCCCAATCTTCTTGAGAATGGGGTCAATTTGACTCTGTGTTAACGACTTAGAGAGCGTTATATCTACATTGGAACCAGAGCGAAAATCTACTCCAAAATTCAAACCAAAGACAGAAAGACAGATAATCCCTACGATGGTTAAAATGATGGACACCGTATAAAAATATTTACTAACATGAACAAAATCAATTTCTTTCTTAAAGTTCACGAATTTCACTCTCCTTCACACCAAATTGCTTCGGTTCTTTAAGTAGGCCTGACTTAACCAAGAGGCTAAGCAACCAGTGGGAGAAGTAAACGTTCGTTGCAATACTCAATACAATTTCAACAATGAGTACTAATGCGAATCCTTTTACAGCACCTGTTCCGAAATAAAACATAAAGCTCGCAACAATGATTGTCGTAACATTAGAATCGATTATCGTACGGAAAGAAGATTTATTTCCTAATTTAACGGAAGACAATACACTTCTACCATTACGCATTTCTTCTCTAATTCGTTCATTGGTTATGATATTAGCATCTACAGCCATCCCTATCCCGAGTATAAATGCTGCTATACCAGGCAGAGTTAATGTGAAATCGGCTAGAACGAATACTAAAATAAGTAACCATGTGTGCAAGATCAGAGCAAAACTCGCTAATAATCCAGGTAAACGATATATCCCAATCATGAAAAGAAGAATAAAGGCCGAAGCGATTAGACCCGCAACAATCGTCTGATCTAATGATTGTTTACCTAGTGTAGCTCCTACGCTTTGAGAATACTTTTCCGTCAGGCTTAGTGGTAACGCACCTAGGTTAATCGTATCCCGAAGATTCTTAGCTTCATCATTTGTGTAGTTACCACTAATGGAAGCTTTTCCATCAGTTAATTCCGATCTTACAACCGGAGCAGACAACATCGTTTCATCTAAGAAAATACCTAATTCTTTGCCGATAAGACGTGTTGTAATTTCTGTGAATTTAGCTTTATCCTTCACTTGGATACTAATTTCAGGTTGGTTTAGAGAGTCATAACCCACTTCTGCACCATTCTCTTTAAAATCGCTTCCTAAGAGTTCGATTTTAGTGAAATCAGCATCTTCCTTGCCACCAGTCGGTGAACTACGAAACGTTAGATTCGCAGGTTCTTTCATTTTCTTCCTAACCTCAGCCTCGTTGGTTACGCCAGCGATCTTCAGACGAATGCGGTTAGTTCCTTCTGTTGTCACTTCTGGCTCACTTGTTCCTAAGACATTTGCCCGCTTCTCTAAACTCTGGGCTGTACGGTTCAAGGATTCTTTAGTAACGGCTTGTCCTTCTTCTAATGGCTTAGCCTCATAGAGAATTTCAAATCCTCCCTTAAGGTCAAGGCCCAATCGGACCTTATCGAGTAATCCTGGAGTTGTTACTGCCATTACGCCAGCTAACACGATCACTGTAACGAAAAAACTAATAATTCTTTTCATGCCGATCTTAGTTCCCCTTTCGTTCTCAATATTCCTATTATAGCCATGCGTTAAAATGCAGTCAATTTATCAATATTGTAAAATTCGTGTCACCGCAAAATTTAACATTATCATTACCCTTTCCTTTCCAAAACAAAAAGGACCTCTTCTATTCAAAAGTAGATCCCCTATAGGCCGACATTGTCATAAAATTCATAAACCCCGTTACTTTCAGAGATAAAATATCGTTGACTAACTTATAGATCGGAGGAAAGCCTTCCTTTTCGTATTTTGAACTAACGCAATTCCATACATCTTTACCAGTCACGTGCTCATATCCGATAAGTCTAAATTCTTCGGCTTTGCTCTTACACATCATCTGAATATCCTCATTGAGTTGGACGCTACTTAAATCTTCTACTCCCACGCGTACTCCTCCTCTCTATGATGTCTGTATCTCTTAACAAGTTATTCGACCTTGAAACCCGATTTTCCTTTTTCTATGAAATGAATTACAAAGCTTACGCATGAGAATGGACAGGTTGAGCATATCCATATAGTAATGGTCATGCTGGACAACCGGCTAAGCTTGACTCGAAAAAGAGGGGTGAGCAGGTGAAGAAGCCTAAGAGACAACTAAATAAATATCAGAAACAAACATTTATACAAGGGACCTTAATATTAGTGGCAGCAGGTATCATTAATCGTATATTAGGGTTTATCCCTCGTATTATTTTACCCCGTATCATTGGAGCGGAAGGTGTTGGGATTTACCAACTCGGATATCCATTTTTCATCGTATTGATGACGATAATAACGGGTGGTATCCCCCTAGCTGTATCCAAGATTGTATCCGAAGCTGAGGCAGCAAATAATCCCAAGGCTTCCCAAACTGTCTTACGCATAAGTCTAGCATTAACAATTACACTAGGTATTATATTCATGCTATTGTCCATCTTCTTCGCCCCTTGGATAACCCAGACCATACTGACAGACCCCAGAGTCTATCATACATTTGTAGGTATGAGTCCCATGCTAGTAATTGTCGCCGTATCCTCTGTCTATCGGGGATATTTCCAAGGAAAACAGAATATGATTCCATCAGCCCTATCTTCCATAGTAGAGACAGTGGCTAGGATTGTCTGTGTACTTTGGTTCTCATTCCTTCTTCTGCCCAAAGGAATTGAATTTGGAGCGGCTGGAGCCATGTTGGGGGTTATGGCCGGTGAATTTATTGGTCTCCTTATATTGTTATGGCAGTATCATGCTGAGAATAAAAAGGGAGACGATCCTGATACATATAACAACTTAGAAACTGAACCCGTTAGCATTCCTCAAAAAAAGGTACTTCGTCGATTACTGAAGATTACGATCCCTGTTACTGCAGGCAAGCTTGTCGGATCCTTCTCTTATTTATTCGAATCCATAATTACGGCACAAAGTCTTGCGTTAGCTGGTTTCGCCACCTCCGTTGTCACTGCTCAGTATGGAGCCTTGCAAGGTATGATCATCCCATTATTGCTACTACCAGGGGCACTTACTGCTGCATTAGCAGTCTCGCTCGTTCCATCCTTATCAGAGGCAGCAACCCGTAAAGATATGGTTACGATTCACAAAAGACTCAATCAGACCTTAAGGTTAGCGCTTGTAACTGGAGCACCATTCTCTGTACTAATGTTTGTCCTCTCTGCTCCGTTATGTTTACTTTTATACAACGACCACGATATATCAAGTATGTTAAAACTCATGGCACCTTTTGGCTTATTTATTTATGTTCAAGCTCCATTAATGGCAGCTCTTCAAGCACTAGACCATCCTGGAAAGGCTCTGCGCAATACATTAATTGGTTCTGTTATTAAGTTATTTCTAATTTGGTACTTAGCATCTCAGCCTCAATATGGAATACTAGGCGCTGTCATTGCCATTATTGCTAACAGCATCATCGTTACATTGTTGCACGGGTTCAGTGTGGCTAGAATGTTATCTTTCAAATACAAGATTCTCGATTTTGTGAAAATGGGTGCTGCTATGATCGTAATGGCAGGAGGGACCCAATTTGCATATAACCAACTTCCATTTCATCAACTTACATGGTTGCAATTCATTGCAGCAAGTATTGTAGGTATGATTATTTACTTCATCATTATATTTACTATTAAGCTCGTATCCTTTAGGGATTTAGAAAAAATACCAATGATCGGGGATTGGTTTCGCTCCAAACAGAAATTCACTTAACCGGTTGGCCACTCACTTTTTCCTTTAGATCAATATAAATATGATTATTATGATCAATACTGCATAGAAAAACATCTTTAAAGTCGCTCGCACCTTTTGCTAAAATCTGATTTTTCAGCCAAAATCGTGTCTTTTTTATCAAATGTAAATTTTCATCTTGGACTCTTCCATCCATAATTAAAGGTACAGGTACACCTTGATTAGTTAGTTTACCTGCAGGAACCAAAATTCTTCTCCTGCTATTCACTCTACTATTCCTTCTAACTAGTGAAGATTTAAACGAAGACTCCTCAGCAGAGTTTGAATCTTTGGAAAGAACCGTAAGTTGACCTGTTGTCTCTAGAATCGCAAATTCTACATCGGCAATGTTATCAATATCTTTTTGACGGATTTGAAGCATTAGATCATCAAGATTATAACGCTGCTTCTTCATGGCCTCACGATGAATTTTACCATTAGAAATGAGAACGGTCGGTTTCCCATCAAATAACAGACGTAATCTTCGATTCTTCAAACTAATCTTTGCAATAATAATCTGTAAAATGACCAGTGTGGCCATAGGTATAATTCCTTCCATTACTGGACGCTTCACATCTTCTACCACAAAAACAGCAATTTCAGCAATCATAATAGAAATAACTAAATCAAAAACAGATAATTTTCCAATTTCTCGTTTACCCATAATACGAATCGTGATATAGATGACAAAATACATCAGTAATGTTCTCAATATGTGATTTGTGAAATCCATTGTAAAAACTCCCTTATTCTTGTCATGCTTGGACATGTTTGTATTGCTATTGTCACCTATTTTGATAAAGCTCATGCAGTAGTCTCTATCTTTAATTAATGGCAATTTAATATGCAATACCCCTATGCTTTGTTGTTGTACTACTGGGGCAAGCCCCATCATACAATGACAGTAACATATGGACTATAAAGGAGGTTTCTTATATGCAATTTATTCGTCAATTCATCTCTTTAAGAATTACCAACCCAATCCTTGCAGGACTTTGTTATGCATTTTTCTGGATGATGATGGGTTCATTTATTCTATCTCTGTTCTTATGGTTAAGCGGAATGCAGGAACATGATCTGGGTGTGTATATTTATTTAATACATATGTTCTCAGCAGCAGTAGGAGGTATCGTTTCTGGTAAGCGTTCAGGACGAAAAGGATGGTATAACGGGGGTTTAACGGGTATATTTTACGGGTTAATTATTGTTATTATCGGTTTTCTCGCTTTAGATAATTCAATAAGTTTAGAGCATATTCTTTGGATAGGTATTGCATTTGTTATTGGTGCGATTGGCGGCATGTTTGGCGTAAACTTAAGACAAAATATGTAATTTTCAACAATAGTCTCTTCCTTATTTATGTGGTACACTGGTTTCAGTCATTTTATAAAGAGGAGGCTATTTTTGTGCTTTACCAGTCTATGGCAACGATTACTTTAGCTTCAACAGCAATGGTTATTATACTAATTTGGCTAGGATCTCTTCGCAATCCATTTAAGGTTATTAAAGAGTTCGCAAATACCCTTATATATTCTCGAAGATTCCTATTTCTATTTATTAGTGTAGCAGGCATTCTTTTCATTAATAAATATGAACTAACAATTGAGAAAAACATGAATTATCAAGCCGATTTCACGCCCTGGGTGTTCGGTATAGAAGGTCATTTCGTAAGAAATCTACAAGAATTCTTCTATAATCCCATAATTACAGAGATATGTGTGTTCTTCTATGTTATTGTTTTTCAGTCCCTGTTGATTGCCTCAATTGGGGTGTACCTCTTGAATAAGAATAAGTTGTTCGTGTATGCTACATGCTTCGCCATCATTATTAATTATGCGGTAGCCATTCCTTTTTATCTCTTTTTTCCAGTGAGCGAAGTCTGGTCTTATCCACTCTCTGGAGTCACTTTTCATATGTTAGATGTATTCCCTCGATTCGAGGAATCCTATAGACCCCTCTCTGGTCTAGACAATTGCTTCCCAAGTCTTCATACATCTATCTCTGTGACGATTATGTTGTTAGCTGTTCGTTCGGGCAATCGTCGTTGGAGAATGATAACGACCACAAGTGCAGTTATTGTATTATTCAGTATCTTCTATCTTGGTATTCATTGGGTAACAGATATGATTGCTGGATCATTACTAGGCATTACAGCAACTACCTTAGGTATTTATTGGGCTAAATCAACCCTCAAGAAAGAGGAGAAACTTCACCACAGGAATCGTTCTAAAGATGTGGAACTATCCTTATAGACACATAAAAGAGGTTGTCCCACTGTCAATTTGACAACATGGACAACCTCTTTTACATTTATCAAAAAATTTTAGATTACAATTTATTTACTTTCTACGTCTGTACGTACACCCTGGCTAATCGCGCTACGGTCAAAAGTAAGCTTAGTTGCATCATTAACAAGAAGGACAATAATATCATCAGTGATTTCTACGATTGTGCCATGAAGACCACCAATGGTTACTACCTTATCTCCCTTGCCCAGCGCTCTTAACATCGTAGCACGTGCTTTTTGTTTCTTTTGTTGCGGACGAATTAATAAAAAGTAAAAGATCGCAAACATCAAAACAAACGGCCAAAGTAATTGAATCATTTCAGTCATCTTATTTCCCCCTTAAATAAATTACAGCATTCTAGAACCCTTTAAGGTTCTCATAAAGCCCATACTGTTCAAAAAACTCATCACGAAAATCAAGTAGTCTGTCGTCCATAATACTCTGACGAACCTTGCGCATTAATTCTAGCAAGAAGTGCAGGTTATGGTATGTAGTCAGTCTCAGACCAAAGGTTTCATCTGCCTTAATCAAATGCCGCAAGTAAGCTCTCGAGTAGTTCTTACATGTATAACAATCACATGCTGGATCTAATGGACCGTAATCACGAGCATACTTAGCGTTACGGATTACAACTCTTCCTTCGCTTGTCATTGTTGTCCCATTACGAGCGATACGTGTTGGTAGAACGCAGTCAAACATATCCACTCCACGAATAGAACCTTCGATCAGAGCATCGGGAGATCCAACACCCATCAAATAACGAGGCTTATTGCTTGGAAGCAATGGAATTGTGTAATCCAATACATCATACATTAATTTCTTAGATTCACCTACGCTGAGTCCACCAATAGCATACCCCGGGAAATCCATGGAAGTCAAATCGCGTGCACTCTGCTTACGTAAATCTTCATACATCCCACCTTGAACAATTGCGAATAGCCCTTGATCATTCGGACGAGCATGACTCTCTAAACAACGTTCAGCCCAACGAGATGTTCTTTCAAGTGATTTCTTTAGATAATCATATTCTGCTGGATAAGGTGGACATTCATCGAATGCCATCATGATATCTGATCCCAGTGCATTCTGAATTTCCATAGCAACTTCTGGAGACAAGAATAATTTATCACCATTCAAGTGAGAGCGGAAATGAACGCCTTCTTCCGTGATTTTGCGCATTTCACTAAGACTAAACACTTGAAATCCACCGCTATCTGTCAAAATAGGTCGATCCCAATTCATAAATTTGTGAAGCCCACCCGCTTCGCGAATAATGTCGTGACCTGGACGTAGAAATAAATGATAGGTATTGCTGAGAATAATCTGCGCATCCATTTGCTTTAATTCTTCTGGGCTCATCGTTTTAACCGTCGCCAATGTCCCTACAGGCATAAATGTAGGTGTCTCAATAATACCATGAGGTGTATGAACACGACCTAGACGAGCTCCTGATTGTTTACATGTTTTAATATGTTCATAAGTAATTGCTGCTACCATAGTGTATTTGTATTCCTTCCTTATATAACATTCATTTAGAACTTAAGTAGAACTGTTAATCTTACCGTTTCCTATTTCTCAATAAATAAACATAGCATCACCAAAGCTGAAGAATCGATATCTCTCATTCACAGCTTGCTTGTACGCTTCGAGAATATGTTCTCGCCCTGCTAAGGCACTCACTAGCATAACTAATGTAGATTTCGGAAGATGAAAGTTTGTAATTAAAGCATTTACTACCGTAAACTCATACCCCGGGAACATGAAGATACTAGTCCAACCACTACTTTCCTTCAAAGGTCCTCCAGCACATTGCTGCCCAACCGTCTCTAGAGTTCGACATGTTGTTGTGCCTACTGCAATAATTCTACCCCCAGCTTGACGAGTATCATTTAGTAGATCTGCCGTTTCCTGAGAAAGTGAATAATACTCTTCATGCATCACGTGGTCTTCTACACGCTCCACCGACATCGGTCGAAATGTTCCTAATCCCACATGCAATGTAATAAAGGCTACCGAAACACCTTTAGCACGAATATCATCGAGTAATTCCTCTGTAAAATGAAGCCCTGCTGTAGGCGCCGCTGCTGAACCCTCATGACGAGCGTACACCGTCTGATAACGTTCACGATCATCAAGCTTGTCTTTAATATATGGCGGAAGAGGCATTTGTCCAAGCAGATCAAGGATTTCTTGAAATACTCCATTATACGTAAACTTGAGTACTCTACCTCCCATATCACTTTCAGACTCAATTACCGCTTTAAGTTCATCACTAAATACAATAATATTTCCTTGTTTCAGCTTTTTCCCTGGCTTCACTAACGCTTCCCAGCGATCTTCTCCCAGATTCTTAAGTAGTAGAACCTCTGCTTTAGCACCCGTATCCTCTTTCACACCAAACAATCTTGCCGGGATAACCCGAGTATCATTCAATACAAGTGTGTCACCTGACTTAAGATATTCCGTAATGTCTTTAAATGTATGATGTTCCGTCTTACCATCTTCTTTATTCAACGTTAGCAATCGAGATGAGCTTCGTTCTAGAAGTGGTGTCTGAGCAATCAATTCATCTGGTAGTTCAAAATTATATAACTCTACATCCATGTGTCGTCATTCCTTAGCGATAGTGACATTTTGATAATAGTGTTTCAAAATATCCTGATAACCATTTCCTGCATCTGCCATACCTTTGGCTCCCCATTGAGAAAGTCCTAGACCATGACCGTTTCCTTGCCCGATAAATATAAACTTATCACTAGCATCTAATACATTTGCCTTAGATTCACTATTCATGATAACCATTCCGGTACCATTAAGACTGACCGTCCCCGAAGCCGAGATCACAGAAGTCTTAGAAGATGTTGATGCTTTTACCGTTGTGCCATCTGAACCTAATACAGTATAACTTCCTGTAGATGCAATATCAAACAATGTACTTGGTAATCCATTTAATGCAGATCGGAACATATCCGGATACTTCACATCCAAGATTTGTCCATTTACCTGCAGTTCTACAACCCGACCCGATGGTCCTCGTCTCGTAACATCCAGTGAGTTAATGGTAGAAGGTAATACTAATGTACCCTTCCCCTTCATTGCCTTAAGTAGTTTGGCTGAAGTATACGGACCTCTTACCCATGAATAGGTGTTAGATTCGGCGACTTTATCGAGAATAACTGCCGTATTACCGGGATTAAGTTTACTCACTGCAGGAACATTGGATTGAACTAACGGAATTACACGAACATTCGTATCCGTGGATGTTACCGTTAACTGAGCAAGTCCTGAGGCTGTTGTGGTGGACAATTCCTTCACGTTATCTTCACGAACATAACCTGTTTGTCCATTATTCAACAAAATATGATACCACATTTTAAGACTCTTTTGTGCAGATAAATCACCTTCACTTGTGACAGTTGTAAAGGTATTATTGTTACTATTCCATACCTCACTAGAATCTGCGGTTACCCCGCCGCTGTTGGATGAGAAGATGGCCTCAACTACCTTACCATCCTTCATAAGGATTTCTCCCTGAGTATCATCAACAGCTTTAGTAACACTGGCTGCTTCAGAACTTGTTCCATTATATACTTGGCTTAGCGTTGTATCGACTACATCCGCTACTTTATATTTATTTCTCTGAAAAATAGCATAACTACGTGCAGCCACTGCTTGTGTCTTCAATGCCTCACTAGGCCATGATGAAGGCACTTCTGCGCCAACAACAGAGTACAAATATTGTTCTAGAGGAACTTCATTTACCAAAGCGATCTGCCCATTATATGAACTTATTTCCCAATTACCACGATAAATACGTTTGGATCTTTCTGTGACTTGTATCCCATTCGATTGTTCTGGAATCCACAGTTTCGATGTGTCACCACTTATCTGATAATGATCTATCGTTTGGAGTGAAGTAAGGTTTACTCCAACATCTTGACGCATGATAAGTGCTGGAATCGAAGAATCTACATTTGATAAAGTCACGGTGGGTATACGTTGACTCATCTCCTGTTGAATACCTGCCAGTTCATGATCATTAGCAGCTTCTCCTACCCATACTGCATATTGGGTTCCGACAGAAGGTACGCTCTGAAGAACAGTCATGGCATCAAATCCAGCAGATTGAATGGTTTGTTGCTGAGTCTGCGCTTCAGCTTGCGTACTATAAACACCTGCAGACCAATGTTTACTTCCCTTAAGAGAAGGCACTTGACCGTTCAATTGAGCGGATGCGGTTTGTGTTACACGATTTCCAGCCTCTCTACCCGCTTGTTCAGTTGCATAAGGTCCTGTGTACAATTGATATACCGTACTTCCTCCAAGTGTTGAACTGAATAGTAACGGTTTATCATTCGTTGCAGACAGCTTCTGTGATGCTGCCGTCGCTGTTTTCCAATCCTTCGTCTCTAATACTTTAACTCGAAATGAATCAAGACTGAAACGCACTTGTGTTGATTGCGAGATATTAATCAAAGAATGATAACCGTCATTCCCATTAAATCCTGCACTCCAAGGAGCTACAGACTGAAGGGTTACAGCTTGTGTCGTTGATTTGTACGTATTTCCTAAATCCAGAAACATCGCTACTCGTATGGAATCTGGTATGAGTCCTGCTGCCATAACCTTATTATCATGGAAAGGTAAACAAGCTGTTCCGACAGCAGCGACTAGCATTCCTTTACAGAACCATTTCAACGCTTTACTTTTCATATGAAGAAACATTGAATTTCTCCTCTCTGAGATAGATTATTTACTTCTGCTGAGGGGGCTGTGGCAATCCTAAATGTTGATATGCAGCAGGTGACACCATTCTCCCTCGTGGAGTACGTTGTAGAAATCCAATCTGCATTAAATAGGGTTCGTACACATCTTCAATCGTTTGACTCTCTTCTCCGATTGTTGCAGCAATCGTATCCAATCCAACTGGACCCCCACGAAAGCTGGTAATCATAGTATGAAGTATCTTGTAGTCAATGAGATCCAGACCTCTAGGGTCTACTTGTAGCATTTGGAGTGCTTGATCTGCAATATCTCTTGTGATCATCCCATCTCCACGCACCTGCGCATAGTCCCTAACTCGTTTCAATAGACGATTGGCAATCCGAGGTGTCCCCCGTGCCCTAAGCGCTATCTCATCGGCAGCATCGCCCACAATCTCAATTCCAAATATATCAGCACCTCTTGACACGATGTAACTAAGCTCATCCACACTATAAAATTCAAGACGGCTGACTACACCAAATCGATCACGTAGCGGTGCGGATAACAATCCTGCACGCGTTGTTGCTCCTATTAAAGTGAAAGGAGGTAGATCTAATCTAACTGAGCGCGCACTTGGTCCCTTACCAATCATGATATCGAGCGCGAAATCCTCCATCGCTGGATACATTACTTCCTCTACTGTTCGGTGCAGACGGTGAATTTCGTCAATGAACAATACATCCCCTTCTTGAAGATTCGTCAGTAATGCAGCCAAATCTCCTGGGCGTTCAATGGCTGGCCCGGACGTTGTCCGCAAATTCACCCCTAGTTCGTTAGCTATGATATTAGCAAGCGTAGTCTTACCAAGTCCAGGCGGACCATATAAAAGCACATGATCCAGTGCCTCTTTGCGCATTTTAGCTGCCTCAATATAAATTTTTAAATTTTCCTTCACTTGATTCTGACCAATATATTCTGCCAAATATCGAGGGCGAAGACTGAGCTCCACCGCCTGATCTTCCATCATCATGTTTGCTGATATGATACGGTCTTCCATTCACTATCGCTCCTATTCCTTAGCCCGCATAGAGCAGTTTGAGAGCCCGCTTCATTAAGACGTCAATCGTGTCTTCATATGAGACATCATCTTTAATTTTTAACCATACGCCATCAAGCTCTGTTTCTGTATAACCTAAGGCTTTCAAGCCTTCCCTTGCTTCAGACCAAGAAGATCCATCTCCCTCTTGAGGTTCCGGAACCGTGAACAAACCACCCAAGATTGCACCTGTCCCAAAGCCTTCCAACTTGTCCTTCAAGTCAAGAATCATTCTCTGAGCCGTTTTCTTTCCAATACCGGGTAGCTTAGTTAAGAATGTAATATTCTCTTGGAAAATGGCTGACACCACAAGATCAGGATTACCACCACTTAGTATGCCAAGGGCAACCTTTGGTCCAATACCAGATACCTCAATTAACTTCCGGAATAACTTCTGCTCATCACGTGTTGGGAAACCAAATAATAATATTGCATCTTCACGAACATTTTGATGAATATAAATCGTAACTTCACCTTCAGCCTTTGCAAAAACATAAGGATTGGGACAAAACACACGATATCCCACACCACGGACATCTAATACTACATAATCACTTTCCAAATGAACAACAGGCCCTGTTAAGAAATCAATCATTTCCGCAATACCTCATTTAACATTGAATTTAAAGTATATGAATGTGCATGACATATGGCGACAGCTAAGGCATCTGCAACATCATCAGGTTTAGGAACTTCTTTCAAGCGCAAGTAAATACGCACCATCTCCTGAACCTGCTTTTTTTCAGCCTTTCCATATCCAACAACAGCTTGTTTCACCTGTAACGGCGTATACTCTCCAATTGGAAGTCCTTTTTGCACAGCCGCTAGAATCATCACACCACGTGCTTGACTTACGATCATTGCCGTTGTCACATTTCGATTAAAGAATAACTTCTCGAATGCGACCGTATCAGGTTTATATTTATCTATCAACTGTACCATACCTTCGTACACATGTAACAATCGATCTTCTTCTGGCGTATGAGCTACCGTCTGAATACTTCCATATTGAACCGGTGTGATTTTGCTTCCCTCTTTGTCAACAACACCAAATCCGACAATAGCAATACCCGGGTCAATTCCTAAAATGCGCAAAATCAATCTCTCCCTCATCATAAAGCGAACATATGTATTCGTCTCTTTATTATATGAAAAACTCATAGGTAAGTCTATGATTGCTAGAAATACCGTCTCTGAGTAAAAATATATTTAATAAAATGTAGACTAATGATCGCTCTCTCTATTATAAAAAAAAGAGACGATCATCCTTCATGCATAAGCACAGGGTAATCGTCTCTTTCCTCGAACCTAAGAACAAGGAGTCTTCCTATTAGACTAGATCTATTTCTCAGCGTCATATAACTCAACGAACATCAGCACGGTTATGGTCCCGGTATTCTTTGGGAGACATCCCTGTCTGCTTCTGGAATACCTTTGTGAAATAACGCCGTTCCTGATAACCTACTCCAGAACCGATGGTTGAGATACTTTTGTCACTGTTAGCCAACATGAATTTGGCGGCTGTCATCCGTTGGAGCGTCACATATTCCACAAAAGTCATGGAAAAGCGATTCTTAAACAACAAACAAAAGTAGCTACAACTAATTCCAAGCATGGCGGCCATCTCTTCGATACCAATATCTGAATTCAGGCGTTCAGTAATATACTGAACAGCTGTATTCATAAGCTGCTCCGTTGTTTTCTTAGTACTTTCATTCTCATCAGTCGGGACCTCTTTAAACAGAGGAATTGTATTATACAACTTATCTTTGAATTGTTTACTTCGGATCTGTACACCGATATCTCTGATCTTATTTTCTAATTCCTCATAATGAATCGGTTTACAAATGTAATCCTTTACACCAAGTCGTATAGCCTCACGTGCGTAATCAAATTCCTGATAACCTGTAATTAACAATACCTCACTGTTCAGACCCATCTCGCGTAACTTTCCGACAAACGTTAATCCGTCCATTACAGGCATACGTATGTCGCATAGTACGAGATCAGGACGCTCCACCTCTGCAATAAGCAGAGCCTCCATCCCACTGCGCGCCATGCCGGTAACAGTCATCCCCATTTCCTGCCAAGGAAGCACTCTGTTCAAGTTATTAAGAATAGGTGCCTCATCGTCAACCAATAATACTTTTAGCATTGTGATCTTCCCCCTGCTCGTATATAGGTATGACACATTGAATAATTGTCCCGCAATCCTGGCTGGAACAAATGAAGATTCCATATCTGAAGCCATATTCAATACGGATACGATCAGCTACACTTCGGACTCCGAGGCCCCTGCGTTCCAGATGAACCCGGTTACCGCGTTTCGCTTCATCCTTATGACCCTGATCTTCATTATCGGCACTCTCGCTTACCATATACTGAAACATAGACAACTGGGACGAGTTCATGCCAATGCCGTTATCTTCAATCCTAAGAATCAAATTACCACGTTCTTCAAAGCCTTTAATACTTAGCTTGCCTTTATAGGGAATACCCTCAAAGCCATGCTGAATACTATTCTCCACCAGTGGCTGAAGAGTAAGCTTCAAAATTCCACATCCGTGTAATTCTTTTGGAATATCTATTTCGTAGTCGAATAAATCCTCAAAACGAAATTTTTGAATATCGAGATAGTCACGAAGATGTTTAATTTCTTCTTCAAGTGTGATTTCGTCCCTATCCTGAATGGTGATACGCAAGATACTTGCGAGTCTGTAAACCATCTCACTTACCTTACGACCTTCATTCTGCACAGCTAACACATTGATTGATTCTAACGTATTAAATAAAAAGTGCGGTTTAATCTGGGCCTGCAAAACACGCATCTCTGCTTGATTCTTTCTTCGTTGCTCCAATTGAATCCGATTAAATAGGTTATTGATTTTATCCATGAGGTCATTATAACCTTTAGCCAGCAGTGTTAGTTCATCATTACCCTTTTCTTCCATTCGGCTAATGAGATCTCCACCCTCTACGCGACGCATGAACCGAACAATGACCGCTATTTCACCAGTAATCCGATTCATAAAGAATAGGTTAAAAATCAAAGCTGCTAAAAAACAGATAAAAATAACAAAAACGAACCATCTAGCAAAAATCGTAACTTCCCGTGATAATGAATCCCATGATGTCACAGATACTAGGCTCCACGGATGATCCTTCAGGTGGTACATCGAGACAATACTCTTCTCCCCTTCAAACTGTGTTTTGAAACTTTGGAAGCCTTTCTTAAAGGTAATTTCTTTATTCGTAAATGATTGAAAATGTTGTCCACTTAAATCTTTGTCAGGATCGAACAAAATCATTCCATCATCATTTACGAGCATGAAAGAAACCTTTTGAGTGCTATCTCCTACTTTCAGGTTACGAAATATCGATTCGAACTCCCAATTTTTGATCTGCACTACGAGAATACCGATGTTCTGAAAGAAGCTTAGCTCTTTCACAAGCCGGATTTGCGTAAAAACAGGTTCAGTTCCTGTCAGTTCAGGATATTCGTGAGGAGCCAACCACTTTGGCACTCCGTTCATAGTTAAAACATCACGGTACATTTCGCTCTCTTTGAACTTATCATATGGAAGGGTACTGAAATTATCTTTACTAAATAGCGATACGATTTCCGAGCCGCCTTTTCCATTGAAGTTGTACAAAAAAGCGTAACTGATTGAAGGGTGGTTAAACAGTAGACTTCGAAAGTTACGTTGACTGGCATTCAGACTTAGCTGCTCACTATCAGTCAGATCCTGATTTGTGGGATCATCCGCACTGAGCGCCATATGAAATACCGACGTAGCAATCCCGTTGTCTGTCAAGTTATCCATCTCATTAAATACATTTGAAATGTTGTAACTAATCGCTTTGAGAGAATACTCCGATTGTTCACTGTACTTCTTCTCAATTGAATTATAAGTTACAAAGAACATAATCATCCCAAGAATAAACAATGGGATGATGATTAGGCCCAAAAATGCAGCAAACAATTTGTAGCGTAAATTCATGGGCTAAAGCTCCTAACTTTCGAAGAAACGTTATCCTTTTACGCTTCCCGCTGTTAAACCTTCGATAATCTTTTCCTGAAGGAACGCATAGATAATTACAACTGGTAACACACTGTAGACGATACCTGCTGACATTTGTGCGTAGTTCATCTGGTATTGATCACGGAACTGTACCATTCCTACCGGAAGTGTACGTAGTTCATCATTGGAAAGGAAATAGTTGGCAAGTAAGAATTCATTCCAATTTCCCAGGAAATTAACAATGAATACTGTAACCATAGCTGGAACCGTTAAAGGTACAATAATTCTAGCAAAAATACCTGGAGCATTCAAGCCATCCATTACAGCTGCTTCTTCAATTTCTCTCGGAAGAATACGCATAAATGCCGCCAAAATAATAACAGTAAATGGAATTGCATTAGCAATATAAGGAATAATTAGCGCCCAGTGAGTATTAAGTATTCCTAGCTTACGCACTATAGTATAAATAGGTAGCATAAGTGCATTATTAGGAATTAGCATTCCTATAAGAACTAAGGAAAAAAGAATACCGTTCCATTTGCCTTGACGCATACGAGTTACGGCAAATGCGAACATCGAACCCAACAAAATAGTCACTACTGATGCAAAAATAGCTATGTACATACTGTTGAAGAAATACGTACTAATCTTGGCATTTACCCATGCTTCAATATAATTATCGAAGACAAATTCCTTCGGAATACCAAAAGGATTCAAGGCAATCTCAAGATTATTCTTCTTAACTGATGAGAATAACACAAACAGGAAAGGAAAGAGAATAACGAGCAGATATGATAATAAAACTACATGTGGGATACACTTTTTCAAGGTACGAAGCATCAGTATTCAATCCTTTCGTTACGTCTGGCAATCAACAGCTGGTAAAGAGCCGTAACCAACAGCGTAAACATAAAGATTAGAACGGCGATTGCATTGCCGTACCCATATTTAAAGTTGGTGATTGCATATTTAATCATGTAAGTTGCCATTACTTCAGTAGAACCAGCTGGTCCACCCTTCGTCATGACGATAACAATATCAGCAGCTTTCATAGCTCCTGCAATGGATAACATAATAACGACAGTTATAATCGGCATGATGAGTGGAAGTGTTATTCTTGTTGCACGCTGAACTCCAGTAGCTCCGTCAATCATCGCTGCTTCATTCAGTTCACCTGGAATCGACAGAATTGCTGCCAATACCATTACAATGTAAAATCCAGTCCACTGCCATGCATTCGTGATCAGAATAGAGATCATTGCGAATCTTTCATCAGATAACCAGTAGATTGGTTCTATACCAACCAGACCAATCAACTTATTAAGTAGACCGATATTTGGCTCATAAATGAAACCCCAAAGAATACCGATAACTGCTGTTGACATAATTGAAGGCATAAATACAGCTGTCTTGTACAGCCCCTTCAGTTTTTTAACGTTAGCAATCAAGAGTGAAAACAATACAATTAAAGGTACTTGTATAAAAACGGAGAAACAAATAAATAATCCGTTGTTTTTAGCTGATATCCAGAAACGCTCATCTCCAAGCGCTTTTTTGAAATTGGCAAGACCTGCAAATTTAACCGTATCTGAAACACCATTCCAGCTGGTTAAGCTGTAATATATCGAACTAAAAATGGGATAAATAAAAAACATCATAAACAGAAATAGTGCCGGTAAAACAAATAGGGTAAAGGCCAAGGGATTTCTCAGTGCTTTGTTCATGACTACCTCCGATTGTTGGACATTAGCGGATGTGTTTAATAGGAGATTTTAAAAACGTACCCTGGATCAATGAATGAACCAGGATACATTCAATTTACTGCTCCTTATTCCACTGCTGCGTTAGCTTCTTCTTGTACTTTCTGTATTGCTGCTCCCATTTTTTCAGGAGTTGTCTGACCACCGATCAAACTTTGAATCTGAATATTACTGATTTCAGTTGTAACATCTGCTTGAACAAGTGAGTCAAATGCAGGGAATGATGATTGGGAAGTGTTAAGAACTGCAACGATTTCACTCATCAAATCATCTGTAATACTTTCGTTAAGCTTAGCTTGATCAATTTTCATAGAAGGAAGAACACCATCTTCTACAAGTCCGCGTAATTGAATTTGTTCATTATAGAAATTCTTAATGAATGATGTAACAGCAGCTAACTGACGTGGATCATTTGCAACAGTAGCCGAGAATCCGTAACCATTGTTTACATCACGCATAAGTGCAGTTTGATCACCAACTCCGCCATCAACTGCTGGAAGATTGAAGAATCCAACTTTACCGATCAAACCTTCACCGGATTGACCAGCTTTGAATACGGAAGACTTCCAAGTTCCGTCATACATAAGAATGGCTTCACCACTTGTGAATTGAGTTGTGTACTCAGCATACTCAAAGCCAAGTTCGCCTTTTTTGAAATATCCTTTGTCTACCCACTCTTTATACTTAGCAAAACCTTGAACTACGTTAGCGTCACTCCATTTAGCTTCGCCTGTAGCGAACTTGTTAGTAACGTCTGGACCTGCATAACGAGACCACAAGTGATTAGCAAGCATTAGAGGTACCCATCCAGCTTTAGAAGCTCCAGCCATTGGTACTTTACCGTCAGCTTTGATATCAGCTAGTTGTTGATCTAACTCTGCAAATGTAGTTGGTGCTTTCCAGCCTTTACTTTCATAGTAACCTTTATTATAGAAGAAACCCTCACCAGAACCACCGATTGGCAATCCGTATACTTTTCCTTCGTACGTGAAAGGATCTAGGTTTGAGAACTGGTCTGCAATGCCTAGTTCAGCAAGAATCGGTGTCAGATCAAGCAATTTGTTTTCTTTAGCATAAATTTTGGAATCTGGGCTTCCGAAAAGTTCAAAGATTTCAGGAGTACTTCCTGCAGCCATTTCCCCGCGAAGTTTCTCTTTACGGTTTACGTCTGAATCTACCCCATCAAGCTTGAATGTCAATCCAGGAACTTCCGTTTGAACCGTTTTCACAACATCCTGAAGGATAGCAAAACGTTTCTCTTTGTCCGCACCTATCTGTGTATGGCGGATCGTCATTTCAAACGGTTCTTCGCTTACTTTCTCTTCTGTTTTAACGTCGGTATCTTTCCCCTTGTTTGCTGTGTTCGTAGCATTATTGTTGCCTCCGCAACCAGTAAGTAATGCTGAAGTAACGAAAATCAAGGACAAAATCATTGTGATGCTCTTTTTCATTTTTATGACCCTCCATATATAATGATTTCTATTACACTTCTTATTATAGAAAGCGCATTCTATTCTCGCAAGGTAAGGTTTATCTATAAAAGGGGTAAAATACTCTAATGTAAGCGAAATCATTGGTAATTATTATCGGTTTGCGTTAGTTTATATGACATGAAACCTCTAGTTCCTCAATTATAAATCTCTTTTCTTCTTATATATGTTATAAAACTTATACGTATTATGTTGTTTCTATCATTTAGTTGACTATCTGAAAAAGTGAATTAAGATAACTAATCGTTATGAGTAACGTATTATTCAACTCTATATTGGTAACTATTAATTTAATGGCATAATTGGATTGACCAATTGTTTTTTTATTCTTTATAATGTAAGATAATATATTTCATTGAGACATAGGAGGATTATGAACATGGAAGAAATTAAAATTCAGCAAACAGACATCCGCAAAGCCAAACCAGATCAAAGTAATCTACCTTTTGGTCATTATTTTACAGACCATATGTTTCTACTAGACTACAATTTAGAACAAGGGTGGCATGAGCCTCGTATTGTTCCTTATGCTCCTTTAGTGTTAGATCCTGCAGCAATGGTATTTCACTACGGTCAAGCCGTTTTTGAGGGCATGAAAGCATTCATAGCGAAGGATGAGCAAATTCTTTTGTTCAGACCCAATAAAAATATGGAGCGCTTCAACCAATCGAATAGACGTCTTGAGATTCCAGAAATCGATGGCGATTTCATCATCCATGCCATTCAAAAACTAGTTAATGTAGACAAAGAATGGATTCCTTCCGGAAAAGGTACTTCACTATATATTCGACCTTTTATTATCGCAACTGAAGCATGCCTAGGTGTACGTGCCTCCCACACTTATCAACTTCTCGTCATTCTATCACCTGTTGGTGCTTACTATAGCGAAGGATTAGAACCTGTTAAGATTAATGTTGAAAGCTCCTATACACGTGCGGTTCGTGGTGGATTAGGTACTGCTAAAGCAGCAGGTAATTATGCTGCCAGTATCAAAGCTCAGACGGAGGCCAAAGATGCAGGGTACTCTCAAGTACTTTGGCTAGATGCTATAGAGAAGAAATATATTGAAGAAGTTGGCAGCATGAATATATTCTTTAAAATTAATGGCAAAGTTATTACCCCTGAACTTAATGGTAGCATTTTAGCAGGTGTAACCCGAGATTCTATTATGGAGCTATTAAACAATTGGGGAGTTCCTGTTGAGGAACGTCAGATTTCTATAGAAGAAGTCTACGAAGCATCCCTTAATGGTACTTTAGAAGAGGTTTTTGGAACCGGGACCGCTGCCGTAATTTCTCCAGTTGGGGAATTATTCTGGAATAATCATCAAATGATCGTTAATCAAGGGCATATTGGTCAACTTTCGCAGAAACTCTATGATACCATTACTGGTATTCAAACTGGATTGATACCGGATACGCTTCATTGGACAGTTCAAGTCTAACATTATATATTGTAATTAAAATAAATCCCTCTAGTTCACTAGAAGGATTTATTTTTGTTCTCTTCAGTTTATCTTTAATTCGTTCTCTTCATAACATTAGCGCTATGTTCCCGTGCATAGTCACTAAAGGTTGATATAACACTGTTATACTCATCAATATCCTGAATTCGAATCCCATCGTATAATTCTTTTAGTACGCCTTCAGGGAGTGCCGATTCCATAGAATTGATATCAAGCTGAAAGAATGTTTTTAATACCTTTTCCTTATTCGGTGGTCCTTCATACAACGTAAGATTTCCATCTGCATCCATACTCATATATGCCTTCTGTTTACAGACAGGAGATAAGTCTGAGATCGATTCTACTAGCCATACATCCCCGTTATGATCAAGATGTCCTGTCCAAGTGGGGTTCTTATGAATCAGCTCACTGATCCTCTCAAAACGCATCTTACCTAGAACTTGTTCTTCTTGACCACAAACATAACTCCTCCTAAACATAACCTTATGAGCTTTATCGGAATCATTTAATCTTTGCAAAAAATACAGATCGTCATTAGACTCCCCATCAAGCGAAGTATTAGTATTTTGTAGGTATTGTAGAGTTTCGACCGCAATTTGTGGTTTTGAATTCAATAAAGATTGAACTTTCTCAGAGAGATGTAATCCCCACCAAGCCATCCCAACTACGATCACACACAATGCGGTTGTTCCAGTACGTCGCTTCCACTGTTTCCAATTCTTTTTAATTTGCTTTTTTAGTTTTGAAGCATTCACATTGATCCCCTTCTATCTGCCTTCTTTTCTTTATTGTGACCGAAGAGTGATAGATTTATACAGCAAAAAGACCATCGAATAACTTCGATGGTCTTTAAGATTTATCGGGACGACACGATTTGAACATGCGACCCCCTGGACCCAAACCAGGTGCTCTACCAAGCTGAGCTACGTCCCGTTGTATGCCGGTGAAGGGACTCGAACCCCCACGGTTTCCCTCACGATTTTGAGTCGTGCGCGTCTGCCAGTTCCGCCACACCGGCGAATATGTATTTACTAAATAAAAATGGTGCGCCCTAAGAGATTCGAACTCCTGGCCTTTTGATTCGTAGTCAAACGCTCTATCCAGCTGAGCTAAGGGCGCAAATACAAGAATAAAAAATGGAGCGGACGACGGGAATCGAACCCGCGACCCTCGCCTTGGCAAGGCGATGCTCTACCGCTGAGCCACGTCCGCAAACATATGGTGCGCGTGGAGGGACTTGAACCCCCACGTCGTGAAACGCTAGATCCTAAGTCTAGTGCGTCTGCCAATTCCGCCACACGCGCACACTGATAAAGAAATGGTGAGTCATGAAGGATTCGAACCTTCGACACCCTGATTAAAAGTCAGGTGCTCTACCGACTGAGCTAATGACTCATATTGTAAAAATGGCGGAACCGACGGGATTCGAACCCGCGATCTCCTGCGTGACAGGCAGGCATGTTAGGCCAACTACACCACGGTTCCATAGTAATCTATTCCTTAATGGAATAAAATTAATTGCGGGGGCAGGATTTGAACCTGCGGCCTTCGGGTTATGAGCCCGACGAGCTACCGGGCTGCTCCACCCCGCGTCATTGATAAGCATATAAAATTATTATGGTGGAGGCTGAGGGGATCGAACCCCCGACCCTCTGCTTGTAAGGCAGATGCTCTCCCAGCTGAGCTAAGCCTCCATATGAGTAAAACAATATAATTGGTGACCCGTAGGGGAATCGAACCCCTGTTACCTCCGTGAAAGGGAGGTGTCTTAACCGCTTGACCAACGGGCCTTATATGGCTCCCCGAACAGGGCTCGAACCTGTGACAACTCGATTAACAGTCGAGTGCTCTACCAACTGAGCTATCAGGGAATATAAGCAATTGTGTTATAATGCTTTCTGTAAAACATGACCTACATAAGTGTATGTACATGTATTTCAGGATGACTGCTTGGCGACGTCCTACTCTCCCAGGACCCTGCGGTCCAAGTACCATCGGCGCTGGAGGGCTTAACGGTCGTGTTCGGGATGGGTACGTGTGGAACCCCTCCGCTATCGCCACCAAACATGATTTTTCGAAGCTTATGCTTCTCGAAATCGCTGCTAGAAAATATCAGT
>NZ_LVJI01000052.1 GCF_001637225.1 Paenibacillus antarcticus | reverse complement strand
CTCCAACTGCTCCTGCTGATGGACAGAATTTCGAAGGTGGTGGCTTTCCTGGAGGCCAAATGGGAGGCGATAGACCCGATGGTATGGGTGGTGGTCGCGGTGGAATGGTTGGCGGTATGGGCGGTTTCGGTGAGCAAAGTGCTCAACCAAAAGGCACTGTAAAAGAAGCACTCACAGTCGGCATTACACTAGTTCTCCTACTCCTTTCCGGTTTGTTCATTACCTTCTATAAACGGAAAAGACTTTAAATTCTAGACATAACAAGAATAAGCCAGTATGGATGATTGTTACTATCATTCCGTACTAGCTTATTCTTGTCTTATTAAAGATACTTCATCTGATTCTTCCAAGCTGACTATATCTCATCTTATCCAAGCTTCTATCATATGGTTAAATAGCGCCGGATTTGCTAATGATATTCCATGGCCAATATTGGGAACAATTTCTCTTTCACAATATTCACTACTGCTACTAATAACATTAGAAGATTTCAATATCTGTTTCTTTTCCTTAGCTCCTACTAGAACTAAGACCTTTGTTTTACCCTGATTGAACCCTTGAGGTAAGCAATACGACATATTTTCATTAAGAATAGTAAGGAGCGAATCCATACTTATTAGCGCAGATTCCTGATAATATAGTTCGAAATATTCATCTCCGATATATAATTCCTTAGCTTGTAACCTTGAAAAGAATCTATTTTTTGTTAATGGCATGAAAATGCGAACTAACGGTTTCGTGATCCAACGAGTGAATTTCATAGGTGTCACAAGCCCGCTAATTATAATCGCACGATCCATACGGATGCCATTCATGCTTAACATCTCTAACGCTATTTGCGCACCTAAAGAAAAACCAATGATTGTAATAGACTGTCCGTAATCTCTATCTCTGATGACTTCAGCGATATCTTGGGCCGCATCATGTATCGTTGTAAACTCCTTATCATGACTTTTACCGTGACTGGGCAAATCAGGCACTACTACGTAGTAATGTTCTTTGAAATATTCCACCTGCTTATCCCACATCCAACCACTCACGCCAGCTCCATGTATAAATACAAGCATTGGACCCATCTTGTTCCCAGATTCATTCACAAAAAGCGTCATCTCTACTAACTCCTACTATTAAATGTATGGTGAATGAGTTGTACAAAATCCACATCAGAAAGACTTTTCACTCTATGAAACACTGAATCGAATTCCATGAAACCTGTTATTTCGTTAGGAGTAACCACGCAATGCATGCCTGCAGAGGCTGCAGCCCTTGCTCCATGTAGTGAATCTTCTATGGCTATCGCTTCATCCGCTTTAACTTCAAGACAAGCTAACGTCTGTATGTATAGTTCAGGATCTGGCTTTACATTGGTTACATGATCAGACGTACGAATACACTCGAAATAATGTCGAATATTCAATTGATCTAAATATTTCCCTACCCATTTCATGGATGAGCTTGATGCCAATCCGATTCTAAGGCCAGCATCCTTGGCTGCTTCAAGATATTCTAATACACCCGGACGAACCTTCTCAAGTTCCATAAGCTTAGTATGCCGAAGATCCACAGAACGACGGAAGGATTCTCGGTCGATGGGAAGCTTCTTCTCTGTAATTAAATATTCATACGGATTAAAACCAGCGAGGCTCGTACCAATACACTCGGAATACAATTCAAGTGTCAGGTCAACACCATATTCCATATAAGCCTCTTTAAAAGCTATGTACCATGCCGTTTCAGTATCAATAATCGTACCGTCAAAATCGAAGATCAGTGCTTTAATCATAGATATAATCGCTCCCTTTACATTCAAACTCAATTCTCTTCAACAAAAACGAATATCCTCATGCTCAATCTTCGTAGATATTCGTCCTGTTCCTACCTTCTTTTTTTGATTGATATAGCGCTCGGTCTGCGAACTCTATCACCTTTTCCGGCCCACCTGACAAGGGATCAGATAAAGCTACTCCAATCGATATCGTAATCCCCTTATCTTCATTAGGACATTCCGATTTAGCTATCTTTTTACGTAAAAGTTCGGCCATATCAAGTACAGACTGTCTTTCAGCGAATTTGACTAAGATTCCGAATTCTTCTCCTCCATAACGAAAACATACATCCCGTGGAGTAGCCACGAGCCTTAGTTGAGAAGCAACGAACTTTAACACCTCGTCTCCTCTTGCATGCCCATAGGTATCATTAATTTGTTTAAAATGGTCCATGTCTATCAAAATTAGAGCAAATGGTATTTTCTCTTCATACCATTCTTGTATGTTTAAATCGAATGTTTTTCGATTAGATAGACCCGTTAATCCATCAATTTGAATTTCCTCATTTAATAAATTCAAATATTTCCCCATACTTTTATGTAGCTGATTCACCTCATAGATCACAGAAGATATCTTAGGTAAAGACGGCGGATTGGCTTTTTTAGAGTCAAACGCCTCTTCTGAGAACTGTGCCAGTCTGTATAGCGGTGTGGAGATATAATAAGAAACACGTGCTGCAACAATTAATATAATAAGAAACAAAGGAATATCCTTGATCAACAAACTGATTAACATATCTCGCAATGGCTTATCCAAGATCGCGGTAGGTGTTTGAGACACGATGACCCATTCACTAATAGGTTCATATGCAAATCCTGCAAAAAATGATTTTCCCTTTGAATTAACGACATTTTGAGAACCACTTTGTCCCGACAATCCTCTTTCAATCACTTCATTATTCTGCACAATCTCATTAACGCGTTCAATTATAGGATGATAAATGAGTCGTCCTTGCTGATCTGACACATACACATAGGATCCATTCCCGTAGAAATGTTCCATTAACAACTTACTTAATGCATTATCCTCTTGGAGGTATAATGTCCCCCCAGCAAAACCTATGTAGGTTCCTCTATCATTATATATTGGAGCAGAGACCATGAGAATAAGACGACCTGATACAGCTACGTAGGGCTCAGAAATCATCGGTATCCTTGCTAAAGAAGCTTGAAGAGATGCATCCGATGTTAGCAGTGTTCCCACATCAACGCCCGTATCTCCCGGATTTATAAACTGAACTTCACGTTTTGAGTTGGATATAATGATAGAGTTGAAATACTGATCATTACCCCTATATACAATATCTAGGTCCTTCTGTGAGAAAGACTCTTGTCCGGCGATCTCTGCAATGTACGAAATATTATTCTGCATCACATTCAATAAGTCGCTAGTATTAGAGGATAACTTTTGAGCATAGTGATAGTTATTTTCAAGATAGCTGGAAGACAAAGAATTAGCGTTATTACTATACGCCATATAACCACCTAGTACAGCAGTTATTAGTACAGATCCTATCACTAACATGCCAAGAATAGTACGAAGCTTAAATCCTTTATGTTTTCTCACGGAGTGACCTCTTTCATTGACTTAAGTACAACTTATATACTATATGATATCTGTATGAAAACAAATATACTTTTCTAACTATTGAGTTGGCCCTTCAGTTGTGCATCATATAGGCTGTTGTAAAACCCCTGCTCTACAAGAAGTTCCTCATGAGTCCCCTGTTCAAGGA
>NZ_LVJI01000051.1 GCF_001637225.1 Paenibacillus antarcticus | reverse complement strand
ATTCTCTTGTTATTCTGTTTAGTTCTACTTGCTGTACTTTTTTTTAGATCTCCGATTAGCAAAATCTCTGAAATTCAATTTCAGGGAAATGTATTCGCTACGAAAGAGCAGTTATTACAAGCAGGAGAATTCAATGTAGATGATCAATTCTTTGGGGTTTCGGCAGCAACGTTGGAGGCTAAATTACTGGACGTGAAATCGGTTCAGAACGTAACGGTGGACAAGCATTTCCCCGGCGTTATACAGATACAGATTCAAGAGTATATAACGGTTGCCTATGAGTTAGGCCAAGAAGGATCACTCATGGCTATTTTATCGAATGGGGTTATGGTGCCCGTGAACAAGAGTGGTATTGCTATAGAGAAGCCAATATTAACACAATGGAATCCAACCGATCCTTATAAATTGGAACTGAGTCAAGTACTTGGTGCGATTCCTAATCAATTGACTTCGGATATATCAGAGATTATGCCATCTCCTACGGTTTCTTTTCCAGATCGTATCAAACTGTATACGCGTTCCAAATTCGAAGTGATTACTGCTGTATCTCTACTTAAGGATAAAGTGGAATATCTCAATCAAGTGATAGAGACAGAAGAACCTGGACTTATTACAATGCTTGAGGCTGATTCATACGTCCCTTTCCAACCCGTAGACAGTGAGTCTGAGAATGGGGATGGGACTACTAATAACGAATGAAAAATGCTACAATTAGTTTTGTGGACAAGTCTATTTGTTTGCTTTTCTTATAATATTAATAATTTGATAGCTGACAATATGTGATATGTAAAAAAAATGTAGAAAAAAGAGGGAAAAAGGAAGCCGTGTTGAATATTATGTAAGAACGTCTTTCCATTCGCTTTTCATTTCAAAAAATAGGAGGTGCCACGGTTGAGCAACAATGACATCATTGTTAGTTTGGACATCGGTACATCCAAAGTTCGTGCTATTATTGGGGAAGTAAATAATGGAACCTTTAATATTATTGGAGTTGGATCTGCCGACTCAGAAGGAATTCGCAAAGGTGCAATTGTAGATATTGACCAGACTGTACAATCGATCCGCAGTGCAGTAGATCATGCGGAACGTATGGTTGGTATTCAAATATCTGAAGTATATGTCGGCATTTCCGGGAATCATATTGGACTTCAAACAAGCCACGGTGTTGTGGCTGTATCGAACGAGGATCGGGAAATTGGAGAAGAGGACATTGAACGCGTTCTCAAAGCTGCAGAAGTTGTTGCTTTGCCTCCTGACCGGGAAATTATTGATGTTGTCGCTAAGCAATACGTTGTGGACGGTCTTGAAGGAATTCAAGATCCACGAGGTATGATTGGCGTTCGTTTAGAAGTGGAAGCGATTATTATTACGGGGGCAAAACCGGCCATACATAATCTTTTACGGTGTGTAGAGAAATCGGGCTTGAAGATCAAAGATCTAGTACTAATGTCTTTGGGAGCAGGTCAAATGTCTTTATCTAAAGACGAGAAAACCATGGGTTCTGTACTTGTTGATATCGGTGCTGGAAATACAAGCATTGCTGTTTTTGAAGCTGGAACTATGGTCGCGACTTCCACACTACCTATTGGCGGGGAATACGTAACTAATGATATTGCCTATGGATTACGGACGTTAACGGATCAAGCTGAGAAGGTTAAGTTAAAATACGGATGTGCTTTAGTAGACGATGCTGCTCCTGATGTTATTTTCAAAGTAACTCGAATTGGGAGTAACGTTGAAAAAGAATTCAGTCAACAAGATTTGGCTGCTATTGTTGAGCCTCGGATTCAAGAAATATTCCATCTCCTTCATCAAGAAGTGAAACGTCTAGGTTACAGTGAACTTCCTGGAGGTTATATACTCACTGGAGGCACGGTTTCGATGCCTGGTGTATTGCAAGTTGCACAAGCTGAGCTTGAAGCTTCTGTACGGATTGCAGTTCCCGATTATATAGGTGTCAGAGATCCAGGATTTACGAGTGGTGTTGGTATCCTTCACAATGTTATACGTAATATTCGTGGACGTAACAATGCAATTGCTGCCAATACTAAAAAACAACCTAACCGGAACAACAACAAGGTGAATCCTACATCTAATCAAGGAAAGACACAAAAAACGGGGTTGGTTGAGCGCTTAAAAAACATGTTCAGTGAATTTATATAAGGTGTTCATATAACTGTGAACGTGCCATCGATGTACAACGAGGGGGAGATGGAATAATATGTTGGAATTTGACTTTGAAATGGAAAGCTTAGCTCAGATTAAAGTAATTGGTGTTGGTGGTGGTGGTAGTAACGCTGTCAACCGAATGATTGAGAATGGTGTGCAAGGCGTTGAGTTTATCACGGTAAATACAGATGCTCAAGCACTGCATATGGCTAAGTCAGAACACAAGCTACAGATTGGTGATAAGCTAACAAGGGGTCTTGGCGCGGGTGCTAATCCTGAAGTCGGCAAGAAGGCTGCTGAAGAATCTAGAGATTTGATCTCGAACACGCTGAAAGGCGCAGATATGGTGTTTGTCACTGCAGGAATGGGTGGCGGAACGGGTACGGGTGCAGCTCCTGTAATCGCTGAGATTGCAAGAGAGTGTGGAGCGCTGACAGTAGGCGTTGTTACACGTCCTTTTACTTTTGAAGGTCGGAAACGTTTCTCCCAAGCTGAACTAGGGATTGAGGCTCTGAAAGAAAAAGTAGATACATTGATTGTTATTCCTAACGATCGTCTATTAGAAATAGTGGATAAAAAGACACCGATGTTAGAAGCGTTTAGAGAAGCTGATAATGTTCTTCGTCAAGCGGTACAGGGGATATCAGATCTTATTGCAGTTCCTGGTCTAATTAACCTTGACTTTGCAGACGTGAAGACGATTATGACAGAGCGTGGGTCTGCACTAATGGGGATTGGCGTAGCATCAGGTGAGAACCGTGCCGCTGAGGCAGCTCGTAAGGCTATTATGAGTCCATTACTAGAAACTTCGATCGAAGGGGCTCGTGGTGTTATTATGAATATTACGGGTGGTTCAAATCTGTCTCTGTATGAAGTGAACGAAGCAGCAGAAATCGTTACTTCAGCTTCAGATCCAGATGTGAATATGATATTTGGTGCTATTATTGATGAGGATTTGAAAGACGATATTAAAGTTACAGTTATTGCTACTGGATTTGAGCATAAACAAGCAGTACCACACGCTCAAATTCGTAAACCAGGAACACCAGAGAATGAGCCTGTTGAGAATCGTAATAATAACTTGCGTCCATTTGGTAATCAGCCAAGTAATGATCAACTGGATATTCCAACATTTCTGCGGAATCGTTCACGCAATAACAACGAATAATTTATACACTAATTATCATGACATATGAAAGGTCCGTTTTCTTTTTTAAAGAAATCGGGCTTTTTTATATGCTTCCTATTCTTCCACGTTCCAATTTAGAATCCTTCTTCCATGAACTAACCTCTATCGACAAAAAAAAACCGCGATTGCTTCCAGGTTTAGACAGACTTTGGAAGTTAGTTTTTCTATACTAAACACATCTCCTTTAGACCAAAGGGAATATATTTCAGAAACATTGGCTTTTCTACCGATAGGATTTAAAGCTCAGGCAGGTGAGAGCAATGATTGTCTATATCGATCTTATTTTTATTACTAATCTACTTATTGATGGGACTCTTTTATGGTTAACTGGTTGGATGCGTAAAATAAAAACGCCTTGGTGGCGAATTTCTTTATCGGCCTTTTTAGGTGCCCTATATGTCATCATGATGTTCGTCCCCGGACTTTCGTTCATGTATACCTTTCTCATTAAGTTCGGGCTTTCATTGATAATGTTGTGGATCGCCTTCGGTTTTAGGAGCCTTCAACACTATCTGAGGAATATGGGGGCATTTTATATTATTAATTTTGCCGCGGCTGGTGGGATTATTGGCATTCATTATCTGCTGCAAAATTCAAGTGATCTCTGGAGCGGAATTTGGTATACAACATCGGGGGGGCTGTCTTTCGAACTGAAGATTGGATTTTGGTTTATGTTAATCATGTTTATTATCGTTGTTTTTTGGTTTAAAATTGTCCAATCTTCCAAACGTAAATTGGATAATAGGCATGTGTATTTTGCGGAAGTGAAAGTGAATATAGGTAGCGAACAGGTGAAGTGTACGGGATTGTTAGATACAGGTAATCAATTGTGTGATCCTTTAACACGAATACCAGTTATGGTGATGGAGGCCTCTTTATGGGGAGATTACTTACCTGCTGCATGGAGGGATAAACTTGCTGAGGGAGATGCGGACAAACTGGTCATGGAGCTTGGAGACGAATCATCTTTTGCTTGGCAGGACCGTTTGAGGTTAGTACCTTATCGGGGAGTGAATCGAGGGTCAGCGTTTATGTTAGCTTTAAAACCAGATTCTGTTGAAATCTGTATGGATGGTAAAACAACCACGAGCACCAGAGTGTTAGTTGGACTTGATGGGGGTACTCTTTCCTCCGAAAAGGCATATAGGGCGATCATTCATCCAGACTTGATAGATGAGGACGCTACTACTAATGTCAGCGCGACTAAGGTAACAACTTATCCCCCTCCCGCTGGCTTATATCCTTCGGAAACTCAAGTTAATGATTGAAAAGATATTTTTGCGGTACATCGATGGTAGTTTGCTTCAGAAAACATATGATGATGCTTACGATGCTAGTTTTCTTACAGAAAACTCAAAGATGATGCTTACGAT
>NZ_LVJI01000050.1 GCF_001637225.1 Paenibacillus antarcticus | reverse complement strand
GTACAGGTATGTGCCGGAGATTCTTCAGGGCGAACCGCCAACGGTGTTCGAATTCGAACATAATCGTGAGAACGTAAATGTATGGGATGACGTTAAAGCGAAGGCGCGGGCATGGAAAGAAGCGGTACGTCCTTTGTCGCTCACAGCGGCGTTAGTGCCGATTCTATTGGGTGGAGCACTTGCCTTGTCCCAGAGTGATCAGTTCAATATGCTGACCTTCCTACTTACGTTGTTCGGAGCGATCATGATTCAAGCCGGCACGAATATGATCAATGATTGGAAGGACGCCGAACGTGATAATGAGAACAAATCGGGTATTCGTCCATTTACGGGTGGTTCAAGAATGATTCAACTTGGTCTAATCTCAAGAGCGGATATGGGGTTCTTCGGGATAATCCTTTCAACGAATGCCGTATTAATAGGAATATATTTGGTGTTCGCAAGTGGTATGGGTCTGATTCCACTTATCCTTTATGGACTAATAGCAGGTGTTTTTTATACGGGCGGAAAAGGAAAGCTCTCTTTCATTAATATGGCAACAGGTGTGGCAGAATTTCTCGTTGCTACGACCTATGGCGTATTAATGACGATGGGTGCGTACTATGTACAGACAGGACACTATTCATTGGAAGCGTTCCTGATCTCTTTACCTGTCGCTTTATTCATTAATAACGTTCTGATTATTAACCAATTCCCAGACTCAGAATCTGATGCGAACTCTAATAAGAAAACATTAGTTGTTCGATTAGGAAAGAAGAAAGCAAAAAACATACTAATCGGTAGCTTTATCATTGGGTATGCGATTATCGGGTTGTTACCGGTCATTGGATATGGACCCTTTACGTTATACTTTTCATTCCTTTCCATTCCATTTGCGGTCCAGGCGATCCGTTACGCACATCAGAACTATGACAAGAATGCTGTGGATCTTATTCCGAGCAATGCACATACAGCGATCAATCACTTATTCAATGGTTTGCTTCTTGTGTTTGCATTTCTATTGAATAGTCTTACGATTGTGCTTCCTATGCTATATTTAGTGGCTTCCTTAATCCTTGTCTTCTGGGTATGGAATTACATTGAAAGACATAGAAAAGTCATGAATGACTTCAGATTAGCTTTTAAGAAGTAATCTAGGGTCCGTTACACAGATCATGCCAGAGTCCTTGATTATATCAAAGACTCTGGCTTTTTTTTTCGAATATGATGGTCAATGAAGGCTCAAGTTCCCGTATTTTCTGTATGAATATTTTAACGGCCATCGTATCTAAGGACTTCGGTTCTTGTATAATATGGAAATTGCGTGTAAATCGTTTCCCTTTGATTTGAATGTGATGTAATTCCCCTGATTCTAACTCTTTATGTATGACCCAGCGAGATAACATGGCTATGCCAAGTCCAACAACGACAGCTTCCTTGACCCCTTGACTGCTGTTAAATACGAAAGATCGTGTGACACGAAGTTGATTATCTTGAATAAATTGGTCGCTGTATGCTCTTGTGCCAGAACCACTCTCCCTGAATATCCAGACTTGATCTTGCAACATCTGTGATTCAACAGTTCTTAATGTATGTAGCGGATGAGCCGTTGAAGAGACCAATAACATCTCATCTTCCATAAAAGGAGGTCTCAGTAGAATCTCCGAATACTCAACGTGACCTTCGACTAAGCCAACATCGAGTTCTTTAGAATGAACGGCTTGCGCGATTTCTTCTGTATTGGCTATCGTTACCTGAATATCTACTTGCGGATATTGATTGACAAATTGTGCAAGAAGACGAGGCAGTATGTATTCGCCGATCGTAAAGCTGGCACCTATTCTTAAAGATCCCGTCACTTCATTTCGTAGAACATGTATTTTCTCCTTTGCCGCTTCATAAAGTGATACCATTTGTGTGGCTTGCTTGTACAAGATTTGGCCTGCCTCTGTCATCTTTACTTGCTTAGAAGATCGATGCATGAGCTGAACTCCAAATTCATTTTCTAAATTTCGTATGTGTTGACTCACTCCTGGCTGAGAAAGATTAAGTATTTCTGCAGCTCTGGAGAAATTTCGCTGTTCTGCCACGGTAACAAATACCTTTAAGGTATCTACAATCATCTATTATGTCCTCCGTTAGTATGTCATTATAATCGATAGAATTCTTAAACCCATTGTATCCTGTTCCCTATTTGTGAACAAACTATTGTACCTTATCAAACGAAGCATAAGTTTTTCTAATGATATAGATAGCATTTAGGTATTTCTCTTCTTTGTTTGCGCATCTTATAGTTGAGACATAGAAAGCAAACAGACTTTCTCAACTAGAGATATAACAAGGAGTGGGTACACCATGGACCAATCAGAGATATTCTCCATACAAAGCAAGAAAAAACAACATATAGGTTTTGCACTTGGAATAGGATTAACCTTGTTCATCGCTATTGTTGCCAAAGGATTAGCGGGGTTCCCATTCCTCACAATCATGGGACAACTAGTGATTGCTATTTTGATCGGAATTACTTGGCGAGCCATTGCATGCGTGCCGGATATGATCGTTGCAGGAGTTAATTTTTCTAGTAAAAAATTGTTGCGTCTCGGCATTATTTTACTGGGTATGAGGCTTAATCTCCTGGACATTGTAAATGCAGGTCTCAAGGTATTTCTTATCGCAGTAATCGTTATAATGTTTACACTTCTCATCGTGTACGGCATAGCAAGGTTGTTTAAAGTTGAGAAACGCTTGAGTATTCTGACAGCCTGTGGAACAGCAATCTGTGGCGCAGCAGCAGTTGTTGCGATTTCTCCACAAATTAAGGCTAATGATGACGAGACCGCAATTGGAGCGGCAATAGTGGCAATATTAGGGACGATATTTACGTTGCTATATACCTTTCTATATCCATTTCTAGGGCTAACGCCATTAGGTTATGGAATATTCTCGGGAGCAACCTTGCATGAGATTGCACATACAATAGCAGCAGCGGCTCCAGGAGGGAATGAAGCAGTAGATATCGCGGTGATAGTCAAGTTAACGCGGGTTGCTATGCTTGTTCCGATTGCTATTCTAATCGGCATTTGGAGCAATAGATCGGAACAGAAAGAGAAGGGGGTTCATAACAAGTTTTCATGGAAATCTATCCCTATTCCTTGGTTTATTCTTGGATTTCTTCTTGTCAGTGGCATTAATTCCTTAGGGTTCGTTCCCATGTCTATTGCAAATGGCATTGTAACCATTGCATACTTATTGATTGCTATGGCGATGGCCGGTCTTGGATTGAACGTGGATTTGGTGGCTTTTAAGCGACTAGGAATGAGACCATTTGTTGCGGGACTTATAGGATCGGTCATACTCTCTTGTCTAGGGTTCATGCTTGTTCATTTATTTGGGCTTAATTCATAATGTTTATGAATAATTTGATAGATAATTGGTTAAACAAGTTATTATGTGGTTAACAAAAGCTATCTAACGAAATTCAGCTACTAACATATGAATTGAAGTGAAGCCCACATCAATGAAGGAGGATAATATTATGGCACTTGGATATTTATCGATTTTATTTATTATTATAGCAGTTGTCAGCGTAATCAGTATTGCGTTACTGTTTACGGTGAAAGAACCAAAAACCAACAATGTGATATTCGTAGTTACCGCCATATTGGGTGTTCTTATCGGCTATATAAGTGTTACGGCTCTTCCAAGCAACTACGTGGTTTCTCGAATCGTTGCAGGCACCTTTGGTATTGTTTCTGTTATAGGGATTGTTCTAATGTGGATGAAGAAGGAAGTTATAGCAAAGTTTTTGGTGGCCATTTCGGTCGTGTTCGGTGTTCTTCAGCTTTTTTTCTTTTAATTAGTACTAAGAGATATGAAGTGATACATAGGATTGCCCAAAGCTCAAGTGGATATATCTGCTTGGGCTATTTTAAATGAATAAAATAGCTACTAAGTTTGAAGACACAGAAAATAGATGAAAAAAAAAGCCCTTAGTATTAAGTAAGGGCAATAACAAATGGTTCAATCTGCACTTAAGGATTCTAGTATCGCATCGAACTTACTTTCTATCTCAGACAGACTTTGATACACAGACTCGCTGAAGTCATTTTCTGTAAGCTTGTCTTTACCATCTAAATGATTTTTTATACTCGTTACTGTTTTTGCTTTATATGCTGCAATTTCTTTTAGGGCAGAGTCACTTTTTTTCTTGAGTTCCTTAGCCTTTGTAGAGCAAGTAGCTTTGGCTGAATTTAGCGTCTTTTTATCTAGATCTCTTTCAGCTTTTGCTTTAGCCAATACCTCTTTACTAGCTTTACTCTTGACTGCGTTGTTATATTTTGTTGTTGAAGTCTTAGACTTCTCTGTTAACGCCTTTACATTCGTACACAAGATATCATTCAATTTCTTCTGTGCATCTTTGACCTCTTTAACTTGATCCTTATATGATTCGAAAAATAACTTGTCAACGGTAGACGTTGATGTAGCAGCTAATACTTGTGATGGTAGTAATACTACAAACAGTAGTATCAGTGTTATTATTTTACGCATGTCTTCGTGCCCCTCTCTACCCTTGATCATAAGGGTAATTATGGAATAACACAACACGGTAGGTAAAGGATAGAGTCATGTAAGAGAAGGGAATTTACTTTGAGAGTGAATCTAATAGTTTTCTTATTTCTCTAATGACAGTCTCTGGTTGTTCCAAATGGACTGAATGACCAATTCCTTCGGCAATAATATGTGTTTTATCTGTTGAAAGTTCAAGTATTGAAAGGTGCCCTGCTTGCCAATTTTTTATATTTGCTGCATTCTGTCCACTTGTAATAATGACTAATGGAATATCTCCAAGTGTGTCAATAGCACTAACTTGTTCAGTACTTTCACCTAAAGAAATCAATTCATTCAGCATGTTATCATTTAAGAAATGCCGATAGAAGAGAGCTTTATCTAATTTCCTATATTCGCGAGATAAATGTTGTTGCACAAGGTTTAATGAAGAAATCAAACGGAATTGTCCTAATACTCGTATTAAACCCAGAATAGATAGATACTTAGCAATACGCATTATCCGTAGTAAAGGTTTTCTATTTAATTGTTTATAAAATTGTGGGGTTCCCCCATCAACGATGACAAGACCTGCTACCTCACTAGGATATGTATGAGCAAACAAACATGCATTAAGAGCTGAAATAGAATGGGCTACAAGAATGAAAGGGGCTTTCTCACCTGAGGTTATTAAAAGAGTGTGTAATTCTTCGACCATTTGCGCACTGGTTCGTGGCTTGGAACTGCCTTCACTCCAACCATATCCAGCACGATCATAAATACAAGTCCTCGAGGTCTTAGATATTTCTGGTTGGATCAGACTCCAATTGGTATAGGCAGGTAAACCATGACCAGAATCAAAGATGATAGTCGGAGAACCTTTGCCTTCTCCAAAAATATGTAGTTTATGGCCATTTACTGATACGAGCTCACCTGGTGGGGGATATTTTTTTGCTTGAATTACAAGGGCAGTATAGTGGTACAGTATACACAATATGAATATTATAATAATCACATATAGAAAAATCATTGTGTTCTCCTCCCATTTCTACAATAAAAAATATTAATATTCTATGTCTGTTAGTTCTGACTTGGTAGTAAGATTGTTGTTAGCATGTGCAACTGACGGTCTGCGCTAGGGGGATTGTTCAAGAGAGGTATTAATAACTTTTGAAACGCGTCAGCAAAATCAATTAATTCGTCATTGCTCAAATGAAGAGCAACTTGTCTGAAATGTACGTTATCCCTTATAAAATCAATAGAATCGCTTTGAAGATACTGTTCTATATTGCTTAATAGCATCGTAGTAAAGGTTCGAAAATATCTTATTTGATCTTCTTGCCCAGCTATTTCTAAATCATGTTGAGTTAGAATGGCAGCTTGATCATATAAGGCGTATGTTTTCTCAATCGCCCCGCGCGCCTTTTTTTTATCGACGATATATATGATGTCCGCATCAAGAAGTTTTTTTAGATGTCGATATAATGTAGTCTGGGGTACATCAACTAAACTTCCTAGAAGTTGTTGAGTGGTAATCACCTTTTTAACAGTCAGCAATTGTATAATACGTAATCGAATCGGATGTGCAATAAGATCTGGTTTATTCATGTTTATCACCTCGAGTCTGTTGTTATCATTATTTCCAATAATGGTAATAATGTCAAGTCATAATGTGGAGGATTTGAGTCGATTTCGTTACATATTCGTTGGGAATAAAATGGAGTAATCTGACACCTATTTTCAGATAAATAGAGTAATGTCTATTAGTTATTAGATTGAAGTCCATACCTCCAATAAAAAAATATCATTATATATACAATTGTAGTATAGGGAGGTGTGTAACTTGAGGTGTGATAATACACATAAAAAGAATGGGATGACTCCAGTAACAAAGAAGCGTATTCGTAAAAAGAAATGTATCGTTAAAGATCATACAAAACCCTGTAAAAAGAAAACTAATATTATTAGCCCTCTGAGAAGAAAAAAAGAATGTAAAAGGGTTATTCTGATTAAGAAAAAATATAAACGAGTTGTTTGTCCACAAGTAGAAATCAACGTAATAGCTCTGAGTGGGAAAAAAGGACCCCGAGGTGAGCAAGGGACACAAGGACCTACAGGTGCACAAGGATCACAAGGACCTACAGGAGCGCAAGGGACACAAGGACCT
>NZ_LVJI01000049.1 GCF_001637225.1 Paenibacillus antarcticus | reverse complement strand
CCTGTAGGTCCTTGTGTCCCTTGCGCTCCTGTAGGTCCTTGTGATCCTTGTGCACCTGTAGGTCCTTGTGTCCCTTGCTCACCTCGGGGTCCTTTTTTCCCACTCAGAGCTATTACGTTGATTTCTACTTGTGGACAAACAACTCGTTTATATTTTTTCTTAATCAGAATAACCCTTTTACATTCTTTTTTTCTTCTCAGAGGGCTAATAATATTAGTTTTCTTTTTACAGGGTTTTGTATGATCTTTAACGATACATTTCTTTTTACGAATACGCTTCTTTGTTACTGGAGTCATCCCATTCTTTTTATGTGTATTATCACACCTCAAGTTACACACCTCCCTATACTACAATTGTATATATAATGATATTTTTTTATTGGAGGTATGGACTTCAATCTAATAACTAATAGACATTACTCTATTTATCTGAAAATAGGTGTCAGATTACTCCATTTTATTCCCAACGAATATGTAACGAAATCGACTCAAATCCTCCACATTATGACTTGACATTATTACCATTATTGGAAATAATGATAACAACAGACTCGAGGTGATAAACATGAATAAACCAGATCTTATTGCACATCCGATTCGATTACGTATTATACAATTGCTGACTGTTAAAAAGGTGATTACCACTCAACAACTTCTAGGAAGTTTAGTTGATGTACCCCAGACTACATTATATCGACATCTAAAAAAACTTCTTGATGCGGACATCATATATATCGTCGATAAAAAAAAGGCGCGCGGGGCGATTGAGAAAACATACGCCTTATATGATCAAGCTGCCATTCTAACTCAACATGATTTAGAAATAGCTGGGCAAGAAGATCAAATAAGATATTTTCGAACCTTTACTACGATGCTATTAAGCAATATAGAACAGTATCTTCAAAGCGATTCTATTGATTTTATAAGGGATAACGTACATTTCAGACAAGTTGCTCTTCATTTGAGCAATGACGAATTAATTGATTTTGCTGACGCGTTTCAAAAGTTATTAATACCTCTCTTGAACAATCCCCCTAGCGCAGACCGTCAGTTGCACATGCTAACAACAATCTTACTACCAAGTCAGAACTAACAGACATAGAATATTAATATTTTTTATTGTAGAAATGGGAGGAGAACACAATGATTTTTCTATATGTGATTATTATAATATTCATATTGTGTATACTGTACCACTATACTGCCCTTGTAATTCAAGCAAAAAAATATCCCCCACCAGGTGAGCTCGTATCAGTAAATGGCCATAAACTACATATTTTTGGAGAAGGCAAAGGTTCTCCGACTATCATCTTTGATTCTGGTCATGGTTTACCTGCCTATACCAATTGGAGTCTGATCCAACCAGAAATATCTAAGACCTCGAGGACTTGTATTTATGATCGTGCTGGATATGGTTGGAGTGAAGGCAGTTCCAAGCCACGAACCAGTGCGCAAATGGTCGAAGAATTACACACTCTTTTAATAACCTCAGGTGAGAAAGCCCCTTTCATTCTTGTAGCCCATTCTATTTCAGCTCTTAATGCATGTTTGTTTGCTCATACATATCCTAGTGAGGTAGCAGGTCTTGTCATCGTTGATGGGGGAACCCCACAATTTTATAAACAATTAAATAGAAAACCTTTACTACGGATAATGCGTATTGCTAAGTATCTATCTATTCTGGGTTTAATACGAGTATTAGGACAATTCCGTTTGATTTCTTCATTAAACCTTGTGCAACAACATTTATCTCGCGAATATAGGAAATTAGATAAAGCTCTCTTCTATCGGCATTTCTTAAATGATAACATGCTGAATGAATTGATTTCTTTAGGTGAAAGTACTGAACAAGTTAGTGCTATTGACACACTTGGAGATATTCCATTAGTCATTATTACAAGTGGACAGAATGCAGCAAATATAAAAAATTGGCAAGCAGGGCACCTTTCAATACTTGAACTTTCAACAGATAAAACACATATTATTGCCGAAGGAATTGGTCATTCAGTCCATTTGGAACAACCAGAGACTGTCATTAGAGAAATAAGAAAACTATTAGATTCACTCTCAAAGTAAATTCCCTTCTCTTACATGACTCTATCCTTTACCTACCGTGTTGTGTTATTCCATAATTACCCTTATGATCAAGGGTAGAGAGGGGCACGAAGACATGCGTAAAATAATAACACTGATACTACTGTTTGTAGTATTACTACCATCACAAGTATTAGCTGCTACATCAACGTCTACCGTTGACAAGTTATTTTTCGAATCATATAAGGATCAAGTTAAAGAGGTCAAAGATGCACAGAAGAAATTGAATGATATCTTGTGTACGAATGTAAAGGCGTTAACAGAGAAGTCTAAGACTTCAACAACAAAATATAACAACGCAGTCAAGAGTAAAGCTAGTAAAGAGGTATTGGCTAAAGCAAAAGCTGAAAGAGATCTAGATAAAAAGACGCTAAATTCAGCCAAAGCTACTTGCTCTACAAAGGCTAAGGAACTCAAGAAAAAAAGTGACTCTGCCCTAAAAGAAATTGCAGCATATAAAGCAAAAACAGTAACGAGTATAAAAAATCATTTAGATGGTAAAGACAAGCTTACAGAAAATGACTTCAGCGAGTCTGTGTATCAAAGTCTGTCTGAGATAGAAAGTAAGTTCGATGCGATACTAGAATCCTTAAGTGCAGATTGAACCATTTGTTATTGCCCTTACTTAATACTAAGGGCTTTTTTTTTCATCTATTTTCTGTGTCTTCAAACTTAGTAGCTATTTTATTCATTTAAAATAGCCCAAGCAGATATATCCACTTGAGCTTTGGGCAATCCTATGTATCACTTCATATCTCTTAGTACTAATTAAAAGAAAAAAAGCTGAAGAACACCGAACACGACCGAAATGGCCACCAAAAACTTTGCTATAACTTCCTTCTTCATCCACATTAGAACAATCCCTATAACAGAAACAATACCAAAGGTGCCTGCAACGATTCGAGAAACCACGTAGTTGCTTGGAAGAGCCGTAACACTTATATAGCCGATAAGAACACCCAATATGGCGGTAACTACGAATATCACATTGTTGGTTTTTGGTTCTTTCACCGTAAACAGTAACGCAATACTGATTACGCTGACAACTGCTATAATAATAAATAAAATCGATAAATATCCAAGTGCCATAATATTATCCTCCTTCATTGATGTGGGCTTCACTTCAATTCATATGTTAGTAGCTGAATTTCGTTAGATAGCTTTTGTTAACCACATAATAACTTGTTTAACCAATTATCTATCAAATTATTCATAAACATTATGAATTAAGCCCAAATAAATGAACAAGCATGAACCCTAGACAAGAGAGTATGACCGATCCTATAAGTCCCGCAACAAATGGTCTCATTCCTAGTCGCTTAAAAGCCACCAAATCCACGTTCAATCCAAGACCGGCCATCGCCATAGCAATCAATAAGTATGCAATGGTTACAATGCCATTTGCAATAGACATGGGAACGAACCCTAAGGAATTAATGCCACTGACAAGAAGAAATCCAAGAATAAACCAAGGAATAGGGATAGATTTCCATGAAAACTTGTTATGAACCCCCTTCTCTTTCTGTTCCGATCTATTGCTCCAAATGCCGATTAGAATAGCAATCGGAACAAGCATAGCAACCCGCGTTAACTTGACTATCACCGCGATATCTACTGCTTCATTCCCTCCTGGAGCCGCTGCTGCTATTGTATGTGCAATCTCATGCAAGGTTGCTCCCGAGAATATTCCATAACCTAATGGCGTTAGCCCTAGAAATGGATATAGAAAGGTATATAGCAACGTAAATATCGTCCCTAATATTGCCACTATTGCCGCTCCAATTGCGGTCTCGTCATCATTAGCCTTAATTTGTGGAGAAATCGCAACAACTGCTGCTGCGCCACAGATTGCTGTTCCACAGGCTGTCAGAATACTCAAGCGTTTCTCAACTTTAAACAACCTTGCTATGCCGTACACGATGAGAAGTGTAAACATTATAACGATTACTGCGATAAGAAATACCTTGAGACCTGCATTTACAATGTCCAGGAGATTAAGCCTCATACCCAGTAAAATAATGCCGAGACGCAACAATTTTTTACTAGAAAAATTAACTCCTGCAACGATCATATCCGGCACGCATGCAATGGCTCGCCAAGTAATTCCGATCAAAATAGCAATCACTAGTTGTCCCATGATTGTGAGGAATGGGAACCCCGCTAATCCTTTGGCAACAATAGCGATGAACAAGGTTAATCCTATTCCAAGTGCAAAACCTATATGTTGTTTTTTCTTGCTTTGTATGGAGAATATCTCTGATTGGTCCATGGTGTACCCACTCCTTGTTATATCTCTAGTTGAGAAAGTCTGTTTGCTTTCTATGTCTCAACTATAAGATGCGCAAACAAAGAAGAGAAATACCTAAATGCTATCTATATCATTAGAAAAACTTATGCTTCGTTTGATAAGGTACAATAGTTTGTTCACAAATAGGGAACAGGATACAATGGGTTTAAGAATTCTATCGATTATAATGACATACTAACGGAGGACATAATAGATGATTGTAGATACCTTAAAGGTATTTGTTACCGTGGCAGAACAGCGAAATTTCTCCAGAGCTGCAGAAATACTTAATCTTTCTCAGCCAGGAGTGAGTCAACACATACGAAATTTAGAAAATGAATTTGGAGTTCAGCTCATGCATCGATCTTCTAAGCAAGTAAAGATGACAGAGGCAGGCCAAATCTTGTACAAGCAAGCCACACAAATGGTATCACTTTATGAAGCGGCAAAGGAGAAAATACATGTTCTACGAAATGAAGTGACGGGATCTTTAAGAATAGGTGCCAGCTTTACGATCGGCGAATACATACTGCCTCGTCTTCTTGCACAATTTGTCAATCAATATCCGCAAGTAGATATTCAGGTAACGATAGCCAATACAGAAGAAATCGCGCAAGCCGTTCATTCTAAAGAACTCGATGTTGGCTTAGTCGAAGGTCACGTTGAGTATTCGGAGATTCTACTGAGACCTCCTTTTATGGAAGATGAGATGTTATTGGTCTCTTCAACGGCTCATCCGCTACATACATTAAGAACTGTTGAATCACAGATGTTGCAAGATCAAGTCTGGATATTCAGGGAGAGTGGTTCTGGCACAAGAGCATACAGCGACCAATTTATTCAAGATAATCAACTTCGTGTCACACGATCTTTCGTATTTAACAGCAGTCAAGGGGTCAAGGAAGCTGTCGTTGTTGGACTTGGCATAGCCATGTTATCTCGCTGGGTCATACATAAAGAGTTAGAATCAGGGGAATTACATCACATTCAAATCAAAGGGAAACGATTTACACGCAATTTCCATATTATACAAGAACCGAAGTCCTTAGATACGATGGCCGTTAAAATATTCATACAGAAAATACGGGAACTTGAGCCTTCATTGACCATCATATTCGAAAAAAAAAGCCAGAGTCTTTGATATAATCAAGGACTCTGGCATGATCTGTGTAACGGACCCTAGATTACTTCTTAAAAGCTAATCTGAAGTCATTCATGACTTTTCTATGTCTTTCAATGTAATTCCATACCCAGAAGACAAGGATTAAGGAAGCCACTAAATATAGCATAGGAAGCACAATCGTAAGACTATTCAATAGAAATGCAAACACAAGAAGCAAACCATTGAATAAGTGATTGATCGCTGTATGTGCATTGCTCGGAATAAGATCCACAGCATTCTTGTCATAGTTCTGATGTGCGTAACGGATCGCCTGGACCGCAAATGGAATGGAAAGGAATGAAAAGTATAACGTAAAGGGTCCATATCCAATGACCGGTAACAACCCGATAATCGCATACCCAATGATAAAGCTACCGATTAGTATGTTTTTTGCTTTCTTCTTTCCTAATCGAACAACTAATGTTTTCTTATTAGAGTTCGCATCAGATTCTGAGTCTGGGAATTGGTTAATAATCAGAACGTTATTAATGAATAAAGCGACAGGTAAAGAGATCAGGAACGCTTCCAATGAATAGTGTCCTGTCTGTACATAGTACGCACCCATCGTCATTAATACGCCATAGGTCGTAGCAACGAGAAATTCTGCCACACCTGTTGCCATATTAATGAAAGAGAGCTTTCCTTTTCCGCCCGTATAAAAAACACCTGCTATTAGTCCATAAAGGATAAGTGGAATCAGACCCATACCACTTGCGAACACCAAATATATTCCTATTAATACGGCATTCGTTGAAAGGATTATCCCGAAGAACCCCATATCCGCTCTTGAGATTAGACCAAGTTGAATCATTCTTGAACCACCCGTAAATGGACGAATACCCGATTTGTTCTCATTATCACGTTCGGCGTCCTTCCAATCATTGATCATATTCGTGCCGGCTTGAATCATGATCGCTCCGAACAACGTAAGTAGGAAGGTCAGCATATTGAACTGATCACTCTGGGACAAGGCAAGTGCTCCACCCAATAGAATCGGCACTAACGCCGCTGTGAGCGACAAAGGACGTACCGCTTCTTTCCATGCCCGCGCCTTCGCTTTAACGTCATCCCATACATTTACGTTCTCACGATTATGTTCGAATTCGAACACCGTTGGCGGTTCGCCCTGAAGAATCTCCGGCACATACCTGTACTTAACAGTGAACGGATTAACGCGTATAAATTCCAGTCGATCCAGCGCACCAATACTATGAAATTGACCAACGATGGGTGAACGATTCACAAGTAGATCAATCGCTTTTTGTCGATCTTTCTCATCTTTCAGTACCTCTGCTCTTCCGATTACCTCGCACTCTTCCATTTCCATGAAAGTAGGACCTTGGTGGATCAATATAGCCGTCTCAGGAATGTTGATCCATTGAATGACCTTTGGATCTCCCTTTGTACTTGTTAAGTAGAAATTGAATTCTTCATCTACCGCAAAGTGCATCATTCTCTGTCGCGGTAACCCCATATTTGAAGTTCCCACCGCTGCGACCTCAGCTCGTTCTAGATACTCAAATACCTCTTGTTTGCTGCGCTGTGCCATAATATTACCCTCCGTACCTCATCTATTATGATTAAATAATACACATATAACTCATACTTAATTCTAGTAATTCATGTGCGTATTTTTTTCATGTCTATCTATATTACTATAAAAGATCTCTCAGATATACTCGAAACTATCGGTAATATTTATGTCTTCCGAGACAGATTCTTAGAGAATTGCAAATGATGATTGATTTCGATGAAATGAATTTATCGATACTTCGACAAACAAGTATCTTTTTTGACAACTATCTAGATTACCAAGATAATAGTGACTAGGTTTCTGTTTAACTATAATTATAGATGAAAAGGATGAGTACCAATAGCAATACTCGTGTTATACGCTACTAAATCAGGAGCATCAGAGCAATGTGCACAAATATTATCCCAGGAACTTTCTCATTGCTCCATTTGTAATATTAATTTAGAAAAGCCTAATATTGCGGAATTCGATACTATTATTCTAGGTGCTGGCGTAAGAGACGGCAAAATATATAAACCGATACGTGACTTTATTAAGAAAAATAAAGATGAGTTACTAAATAAAAACATGGGTTATTATATATGTAACGAGAAGCCTAAGAAAACCGAAGAAATCATAGCGGACAATATTCCTGAAGATCTACAAAAAGCAGCGATCCGTATTGAATCATTTGGCGGTTATAAGGCCTATGCCGCACCCAAGGAAGGCACTGATCAGTTAAAAGGAATTTTTGTAGATAAAATAAAAACTTTTGCTGATAAGTTTAAATAAGTACAACTGATAAGCTCGGTATTCACATGAATATAGCAGAAGGGTCAACGGGTAATATGGTCGCAAATGCACAACAACCTTTCTTCATCGCGAGTATCGGTAAGCTTTTTACAGCGGTTCTAATAGGTCTAATGGTTGAAAAGAAACTGATATCCTACGAAGATACGCTCTCCTCCTATTTAGATCAAGAACTATTGCAGAATCTGCATGTATACAAAGGAATAGATTACACACAAGATATCACAATAAAACATCTATTGAATCATACCTCTGGCTTGAATTGCTTTCTTGAAGATAAACCTAAACAGGGTAAATCGATACTCGATTTGGTTTTTGATGAACCCTCCCGATTCTGGACACCTCAAGAGATCATTCAATGGTCTACAGCCCATTTGAAATCACATTTCCCACCAGGTAAAGGATTTCATTATTCAGATACTGGATATAATCTATTGGGATTAATCATTGAGAGAATAACAACTAACTCCTTTCACGAAGTCCTTCAGCAACACATATTTGAACCACTTGATATGAACAATTCATACTTAATACATCGTTCTGAACCAACAACATCAAGCCAACTCCCTATGGCCCATTTATATGGAAGAAATATCAACATGACAGACTATCTAAGCCTTAGTATAAGTTACGCCGGAGGTGAAATCGTTTCCACCAATGAGGATTTGCTTAAATTCATGAAAGCACTAGTACAATATAAAATACTTAAAAAAGATACACTAAACAATATGAAGAAAGATTGGGCGAAGTTTACCCTAGGTATTGATTATGGTTATGGTATCATGAATTTCAAGACTGTCCCCTTATTCATGCCTCAAAAATATAATATGTGGGGTAACGCTGGATCAACTGGCACTTTTCTGTTCTACCACCCCAACTTAGATACATATCTAATCGGCAGTTTAAATCACTTTCGATATAATAGAAAAGCAATTATGTTAATGCTTAAGACAATAGATATCCTTTCGAAGTAAAACTACCGATAGAATTGTCTATCAGAGCAAAGTATTCGTGCGACCCATACAAAAAAGGTTATTCCTATAACAGCCTATTAGACTGTCTTCAGAATAACCTTATGATTGCATTATTTACTCACTTGCACCAACATTTTCAACAGTAGAGTCACTGCCTCTGCCCTTGTCGTTGTAGCATTCGGTTCAAACCTGTTATTACCTTTACCTTCTATAAGTCCAAGTTTATTTAATTGCACAACAGCGTTATTTGCCCATGTTGGAATGCTCTTATCATCGGTGAAACCCGTTGCGCTACTTGATTCAACGGACAACTTAAGCACATTCGCAATAATACTAGCCATTTCAGCGCGCGTCAAGTAAGTACTTGGACGAAATGTGCCATCTTCATACCCATTGATTACCCCTAATTGAACCGCTTGTGCAACCGCATCATGAGCCCAATCTCCAATCTTCTTCTTATCAACGAAGCTCAGCTTAATTCCATTAGCTGCCGGCTTTAGTGCGTTAATTAACATCACGGCAAATTCCGCTCGTGTCACGGTAGCATTCGGTTTGAAGCTTCCGTCAACATATCCTTTTACGATACCATCACTTAGTGCTTCTTTAATACTTGACTCCGCCCAATGTCCAGTAACATCGTTTACGTCACCTTCCGTAGTCATATCTATCGACTGTTCTACGGGCAAACCCGACACCTTATCAACAACGAGTACCGCATACTTTGTTCTAATGTGATGCATCTCTATGCTGATGCGATTTCCACTGATTTTGCTACCGTTTGCTTTCAACCAACCTTTCGATGCTTCATCATAATAGAATAAAGCTGCCGTTTGATTGCTATCTAATTTCATAGACTCAAACAACATGGTTAGTGTTACTGATTTCTTGAAGTTCTCAAGGAAGTTACTATCTACCTCATAGATGGAACTCGCCAGAATCCCCTTCATATTGTGTATGTTCTTTACTTTCTCGATCTCAAGCTCCAGTACTTTCGTCGTAGCATTGACTGGAATGGAAATCGTGATCTCCCCATTCAAACTCACTTGACCTGCGCCACTTGCTGGAAGCGTTAGCTTACCATTCGACGAAATGGTTGAGTTGCTCGATATAGATGTATTTCCAGCGCCTGCGCTACTCCCAGAATTATTATCTTGGTTAGCAGTTCCGCTACTGAGTTGGTAATCAATTATAGCACCGCTTGTCTTACTCGTATTACCAGCTACATCTCGGAATTGAACAAAGATTTTCTTCAATCCTGTATCCCCATTCAGATTCCAATTCTTCATGGATGACACGCTCTCCCATATTGACCATGTTAGCTCATCGGAAGAGAATCGCATATCAGAAACCCCACTACCTACCCCATCTGATGAATTTAGGCTTAAGTTCACAACTTTGCTACTCGTAGTAGCAGCTCCCCCATTAATAACCAATGTTCCTGAAGGGACTGTTTGATCAAGTTTAATCGAGTCTTGAATAACCGTGCTATTTACGTTGCCAACTTTGTCTTTGAATTGTACAAAGACCTTCCTCACCCCATCACCTGCTTCAAGGGTCCACTCCTTCGTTCCAGCCGATGCCTCCCAGTTACTCCAATCTGCTCCATTACTAGAGAAGCGCATCTCAATAACACCGCTACCTTCACTTCCGTCATCACTAGTAAGATTAAGTATCGCATTCGTTTCATTTGTCCATTCTGTTCCAGAATGAATGATTATGGTGCCTATTGGAGCATGCGTATCCAATAAAAACTGAATTGTAGTTATATTACCTGCCGCGTCCGTTACGACTAGCGTATATGCACCATCTAGTACAATCTCCGTACACTCCGTAAAAGCTATTCCATTCAGCGTTGCCGTTCCTTCGTTGAATCCGACGGTCACCTTCTCTTTGTAGTTCCCGCCGTTCGCTACTCCTGTTACAATAGGTGCTGCCTTATCGATCATAAAAGATACCGTTGTTACATTACCTGGTGCATCTGTTACGACTAGTGTGTACGTACCATCCTGTATAATTTCAGTACCACTAGCAATTAATATTCCATTCAACGTTGCTGTTCCTTCGTTGAATGTAACCGTAACAGCTTTCTTGTAATTCCCATTGTTCGTAACCCCAATCACTGTAGGTGCTACCTTATCAATCAAGAAACTAACCGTTGTTACATTGCCTGCCGCATCCGTGACGACAAGGGTATACATACCATCCAGTGCAACCTGTGAACCACTAATAAAAGCAGCTCCATTCAATGTCGCTGTTCCTTTGTTAAATGTGATTGTAACGTTCCTGTTATATATCCCATTGTTGGTTACTCCACTAACAACAGGCGCCGTGATATCAATATTAAATTTCACTGTCGTACTATTACCTGCTGGATCGGTGACGATTAGCGTATACGTTCCATCCTGCGTGATATCCGTACCACTAGTGTAGGGACTGCCGTTGAGCATCCCAAATCCTTCGTTAAATAGAGCTATCACTTTACTTTTATAGACTTTTCCGTTCTCTACATTTGAAATAATAGGGGCTATCGTATCTACACCTATCGTATTTCTGATGGTTGCGGTACTCTCATTACCAACTATATCTTTATATTGCACATATACAGTTTTAGCTCCCTCTCCTGGTAGAAGATTCCACGACTTTCCATTCAAGTCAGCGACGCTAAACCAACTTTCCAGCCAACTGCCACTAATATTTGAAAGGCGTGCCTGGTTAACTCCGGAGCCACTTCCATCTGTATAGGTCCCTTTCAAGGTTATCGTATTACTTTTAGTCCATATTGCACCATCATTAATAATAAGTGTACCTGTTGGTGCTGTCTGATCCAATAGAATAGTCTGAGAAGAATTAGCTGATATCCCATCCTTGGAATCTTTCAACTGCATATAGATCGCCTTCGACCCATCCCCTCCACTTAGACTGAACGTTGCTGTATTGCTGAAGGGCAGCCAAGCTGCCGCCGTCAAACCCGCAGCACTATTGGCAAATCTCATATGGGTAACACTATCCCCTGCATCAGGATCTGTTCCAGATACAGATAGATTGACAGTACCGGCGCTTGTCGCTGCCCCTTTCAGCAATTATGAATGAACCCACTGGAGGATTATTTACAGGTCCAGTCTCATAAGTAACAATTAACTTTGGACGGAACGCAGCATTCCCATAAGTCTCCAAGGAATGAATAGAGAACCAGCCGCTCTCTGCATCGACCTCATTCCCATTGAGCGTAAAGGTTATTTTCCGATCCGAACTATCCGTGAAGGCATCTACTGCGCTCTTTACATTGAAGGTAATCGTCTGATTCTGAAGATATGTGCCCATAGGTACTTCAGCAGTGCTTTTCGCTGTAAATTTGTCTGCATAGGGCGAATTAATATCTACAGTAGGAAAGCTCGTATAGTTCATATCATCTGCAACAGACCCCCTAGCTTCCATATACAAAGTATGATTCGGGTTTCTAATCACAGTAGCAATAGTCAAGACCAGCTCTGCTGACACTACAATCCCTTCTGACACACCCAAATCGAATGTAACACCAGCTCTCTGCCGGACATTTCCGAATTCGTCGTTGCTCCTCCCAATATTAAGAAAACCATCCCCATCATTATCATGAATGCCGTCATATTGAATATGGCCAGCTAATTCCATCGTATCCATCTTAGCTGTATAGGACTTTGTAACTGGGCTGCTAACTGCTTGGGCTGTATTAGGTATCACCCCAGGAGAAATCATGGATAATACAATAGCAATAACTAATAGACTTGATCGTTTTTTCATCTTTTACCCTCCACTTCAACTTCGACAATATATTATGTAATTTAATACCAATAAATTATAATTAAAAAAAATATCGCTGCATAGTGTTTGTTGTCACAACTTTGTCATATGACATTATGTATATTTTTGTAACAAAAGGAATTAATGTAGATTAACCGACTTTTGTGTTCTACGACCCAACATACATACATTTCTAATAGAAGCTTTGAATCACTTTCGATATAATAGAAGCGCTATCAAATTAATGCTTAGAATAATAGACACACTTTCAATAAATACCAATAGATCGGAGAATGTATCTTGTGAAGGTTATCGTTATTGGAGCAGGAATTGGTGGTTTATGTATTGCACTTGCCCTACGCAGAATTGGCATACAGGCGACAATTTTTGAAAAAAAGTCTGAAGTGTCGTTAGGCGGTGCCGCTCTTGGGGTTGGTGCAAACGCTGTGCGTGCATTGCAGTTACTTGGTGTAGGCGAGGAAGTACTTCAAGCCGGGAAGCTTCTTCATAGACTACAAATCATGACGGATACCGGCAAAACACTCAGTCTTACAGAAACATCCATTATAAGTAAAAAATATGGAACGGATAATGTGACTATCCTCCGATCGACACTTCTTACTATTCTAATAAAAGCCATTGGACCAGAGCACCCCGTACAGTGTGGTAAAAAATTAACACGATTCGAACAACAACCCTCTGGTGTTACCGTATGGTTCGAAGACGGATTGAAAGAAGAAGGAGATTTACTCATCGCAGCTGACGGGATTAGTTCAACCATCCGAGAGGAGCTTCTCCCACATGCAATCCCGAAGTATGCTGGATACACGTGCTGGCGATCGGTCTTGCAAATTGATCCTATACTGCTAACAGGTTACGATTCAAACGTATTTACGGAGTCATGGGGTAGTAATGGACGTTTGGGCATTGTTCCACTGGCCAATGATCACATTTACTGGTTCGCCTGCCTAAATGCACTTCAATTCGACCCCCAATTTGCCAACTATACCGTTGAGGATTTAGAACGAAAGTTTCACAAATACCATAATCCAATACCGCAAATACTAGCGCTTTCTCAGAACGCACAACTTCTTCACCACGACATCATGTACCTTCCACCAATTTCCCGGTATTCATTTGGACGAATCGCCCTTCTCGGTGACGCAGCACATGCAACAACACCGAATATGGGACAGGGTGCCGGACAAGCGATTGAAGATTCCATCATTCTAGCAGGACATATTAAACGTTCAACTAATGTATCGGAAGCCTTAGAACACTATAATCGTGAACGCGTCCGGCGTACGGGCAAGATAACTCGAATGTCCAATAGGGTTGGAAAATTAGCCCAATTTGATGGCAAACTTGCGGTTTCACTTAGAAACACAATATTTCCTATGATGCCCTCTATCCTGGTGGAAAACCAGATGGACTATCTTTATCGAGTCAAACTGGATGATTTAAATTAGATAACAATCTATGCTATGCGTGGATGCGAGCATACGAAAGACCCCCGCCATCAATGGCAGGGGTCTTTCGTTCCATATTTATATTTAATGAGATCTTACCAATGAAACGTCTTACTTTACTTTAAACTTCGAAATCATTTCTTGAAGTTCAGTAGCCATCTGACTTAAAGACTCTGAAGAAGAGGATATCTCACCCATGGATAGATGTTGTTCCGATGTGGATTTAGAAATCGTCTGCAATTCTTCTAATGAAGTACGGGAGATACCCACAATCTCATTCATAGATGCCGAGACTTCCTGCGTGCTTGCAGATAATTGCTCTGTAGCTGCAGACATACCTTCCATTTGAGTTGATACCTCAACTACTTCATGTACAATGGACCCGAATATATCTCCAACCGCCTCAATCTGCTTCACACTTTTGGCAACTTCTTCGATTCCCTTAGACATGGATTCAGAAGTGTGTGATGTAGAATTCTGAATTTCTCTCAATATACCGTCTATACCAATTGTCGCCTGTCTCGTCTGTTCAGCCAATTTCTTCACTTCTTCAGCAACGACGGCGAATCCTCTACCATGTTCGCCTGCACGCGCTGCTTCAATAGTAGCATTCAAGGACAGGATATTTGTTTGTTTCGCTATTTCTGAAATATAATTCACGATCTCGTTAATCTCAGATGACTTCGATTCCATGGCTTGAATCATCGAAGCGGACTTTTCAACTGCCACATTAACATTAGAGATTTGCCGAACAGCTTCTTGTACGATAATCTCCCCTTCTGTAACTTGCCTATGTACTTGTTGAGTCCTCTCGTTAACAATACTTGATGATTCAGCGATTTCTTGAATGCCCAAGGACATTTCTTCCATTGCTGTTGCAGATTGTTCTGATCCACTATACTGCACTTGCGCACCATTCTTTATCCGTTCCACCGAATTCGCTGTATCCTCAGAAGTACTGGACGAGTTCAATGCAATAGCTGTCAACTCTTCAGATGAGGCAGCTGTGTGTTGTATAGCATCTGCCAGTTTATTCAGAGTAAGACTAAACGAATGTAACATCTCGTTAATATTACCTTTCAACTGTTGTATTTCATCTTTGCCTTTTACTTTCAGTCGTTCAGTCAAATCTCCGTCAGCTACTTTTTTCATAAGCTTCGTCATCTCATAGATAGGGCGAAGGATATACCCCGTCATGAAATAAGATAATATGGCCACGCCCAAAGAGAAAAGAAGAATGACGAGATAACCTGTATTTTTCGATTGTTCAACGCTACGTAGTAATTCATTTTTATTTCCCGTTACAACAACTCTCCAACCCGTTAAATCTACTGTGGCAAAGGAAGCTAACTGGGGAGTACCATCTTTCAATTCATAAATGACATTCCCCTTTACTTCCTTCAAGATCGCCTCTGAATACACGTCAGCTGTTTCTTTATTCTCAAATCCCTTAACCTCTTTCCCAATTCTCTCTTCTGATTGATGTGCAAGGTATTTACCGTCTTTTGAAAGCAAGAAAGCAGACCCGCTCTCACCCATTTTGTTCCTATTAATATCTTCCAATATATTTCCAGGACTAACAATTGCCTGCACTAATCCACGAAACTCATTATTATCGCCAAGCACCGGGATATCAATAATGATCGTATTTACGCGGGTATCTCCGTCTTGCAAAATATCTGAGATCGCTATCTTCTTCTGCTCCTTCATTCGCTTGAAATTATCGAAATTAGATAGATCAAGCTCCTTACCAGTATCACTTATGGATAAACCAGATTCAGGAGAATAGGCATAGGAGAGGACATCTGGACTCATTGCCTTCATAACTCTCAATAGCTCAGTAATCTCCTTAGTATCATTATGTAAAAGAACTGGCTGATAACTACTCAACATGTTTTCTATCGACCGAACTTTCATTTCTAAAAATGAGTTTAACTTCACTGCATTCGCCGATGCTATAACCATTTGTTGTTCTTTTAATTCCTTTTCCACATTACCTGTAAATAAGTTTGTTAGAATCGATGCAATGATCACTATGGGTATAACGGTAAGCAATAAGAGAAACAACATGAACTTGACCTTTAATGAACTTGACCATTTCTTTAAACCTTCTAACCACATACTTAAACAAGCCCCTCTCCTGGTGTTGATTATTTAGTTTTAAATAGATTCGACAATTAGCGACAAAATCCTTTTAATTTTACTTTAAACGAAAAAAAAGAACCCCAGCCTGTTTGAAGTGACCCCTGTCAAGTAGACAATTAACAAAAAGCAATATTTAAGCAGCCTGAGTCCTGTATTCGTAGGGGCTCAGGTTGTTTT
>NZ_LVJI01000048.1 GCF_001637225.1 Paenibacillus antarcticus | reverse complement strand
AATATAAGAAAGTATAGGGTTCACTTCAATCTCTAATCCTTAGATTTTCGCTAAAACGAGTACTGTCCTTGAGAAAGGACAGAATAGCCTTTTCTACTTGATTTGTTTAATGATTTTACTTCGTTCTAAAATATCGTGGGATAAATTGGAGTCTGTTGTATAATTGGTATATAAGTAGTTGGGGTATGAATTGTAGAACGCTTCTTTTGAGTGTGAATCACAAATGTGTTAAGCTGTAGCTAACATACTGGAGAGGGTAATTTCCATGAAACGTAAATTTGGGGATCGTGCGAACTGGCGCAGAATATCACGCCGCCGCTTTACCTGCCGTTATGTAGAGACCAAGAGGTTTACAGGCTATATTACGTTATATACCATTTATAACCTAAAGGAACCGCTTTGGAAAACCTATGGCAGTCATACGTATCGGATTGCGGATAAAGGGTATTCTTGGCTACAATATTATCCCAAGAACAGCCATTATATCGTGACGGCGATGTTTGATGAGAAACAAGAAATAATACAATGGTATATTGATACATGCAAAACACAAGGGGTAACAGAACAAGGTGTTCCTTGGTTTGATGATTTGTATTTAGATGTTGTTGTACTTCGAAACGGTGAAGTATTTCTTCTGGATGAAGATGAGCTAGATGACGCGCTGAATCGTAAGGATATTACGAACGTTGATTATGAATTAGCTGTATCAACGGCGAAACAATTGCTAGATGAGATTGACGCCCAGCATTTCCCCTATTTCCTGATGTCGATAGAACACCGTAAACAATTGTTTGAGAACGGCGAATTCAGGAGGAACTCATGATTCTTAATACTAACATTTCATTGATTCGTAATGGCAAGAAAGGATCACGGTTAATCAAGAGAATTTTAGTCATTATTCTAATCATTGGCATCTCGATACTTGCTTGGCTTGGTTATGCATTATGGAAGATTAATAGTATACATCCATCTGATTCAAGTCAATATGAATCGGTGGATGTTGGCATAATTCTTGGATCCTCAATGTGGGGTGATTCTCCTAGCCCTAGTCTATCAGAACGACTGGATTATGGATTGAAGCAATTTCATGATGGGAAGTTCAAACATTTTATTGTAAGTGGAGGATTGGATCAGCCAGACTTCAATTACACGGAAGCTGAAGGGATGCGCCAATATTTACTAGACCACGGTGTATCAGATGAAGCAATTATTATGGAGAATAAGGCAACCAGTACATTGGAGAATTTGCAGTTTAGCCAAGACATTATGATGAAGAATGGTTGGAATTCTGCTGTCATCATCACACATACATACCATGGGATGCGTTCTCTCGAAATTGCACATTATTTGAACTACAATCATCCGGTATTGTCAACGACGCAATCAGAGGTTCTTTCCATGCCTTATCATAAGAGTAGAGAAGTTCTGGCCTACACGAAGTGGAAATTAGACGAGTGTTTGTTATGGCTTGGATGGAAATCAATCGAAACTGTTAATAACCCTGCGTAAAGTTGAATACATTGAATAGAGATATCATCCCAGTAGATAATGAGGTGATGGTGCATGAGCGGGCGTGTCATGGCCTCTAACGGCCAGCCTGAGGGCAGGCCATCTAGACAAATCAATGTTGTTTTACGTAGCCAAGATACGCCGATACAGACCAATACGGTTCCTGAACGTGATTCCTTAAAGGTACCAAAGGGTACTCCTGAACAAGGTTTGTATCAAGAAATTCAACGTGAGTTAGAATTACTTATTGGATTAGATAACATTAAAGAATTAGTGTATGAAATCTATGCAGTTCTTCAGGTTGCTGTGATGCGTTCGGATGCGGGTCTCGCAAGTGGTGGGCATGTCTATCACATGATATTTAAAGGCAACCCGGGTACAGGAAAGACCACCGTCGCAAGAATTATTGCCAAAATATTTCAGAAGATGGGTGTACTCAGCAAAGGACATCTGATCGAAGTAGAACGTGCTGATTTAGTCGGGGAATATATTGGACACACGGCACAGAAGACGAGAGACCTCGTTAAAAAGGCTATGGGAGGCATTCTTTTCATTGATGAAGCTTATAGTCTGGCTCGTGGTGGGGAGAAGGATTTTGGAAAAGAAGCGATTGATACATTAGTAAAGTCGATGGAAGATAATAAAAACCAATTCATTCTTATATTGGCAGGTTATTGCGATGAGATGGATTATTTTCTACAGACCAATCCTGGACTCCCCTCACGCTTTCCCATTCAAGTCGACTTTTCCGACTATTCGATTGATCAACTCATTCAGATCTCAGAACTGATGGCTCGTGATCGAGACTATATTCTCATGCCACAGGCGATACTTAAATTAAGACAGCATATCTCACAGGAAAAGAATGAAAGTTTACATGCATTTAGCAATGCGAGATATGTACGTAATATGATCGAGAAATCGATACGTAACCATGCAGTTCGACTTCTAAATCAGTATGAGAATAGCAATCCAGGTAAACAAGAACTAATGACATTACGTACGGAAGATTTCAAGTTTGAATCAAAGTCCAGCTCGAGTATATAACTCGGGTTGGATGATTCAAGCACACAACAAACATATTTATAGCAGATAAAGGGGTAATTTAATTCATGGCTAATAACATCACGTTTGATACAGAAACAGATATACCGGATCGTGCAGTACTCGTCAGCTTAGTGACAGATGCGGTTAAGAAAAAGGGGATAAATCCGGAATACTCTCTTCATGAATTAATGCAGTTAGCTGAAACAGCTGGCGTAGAAGTTATGGATACGATTAGTCAGAATCTTGCTAAACCGGATCCTAAATTTTTCATCGGAAAAGGTAAAGTGGAAGAACTTCGAATGGCTATGGAAGCTGTAGATGCAACTACGGCAATATTTGATCATGAACTATCAGGGGCACAGGTAAGGCATTTAGAGGAAAGTCTAGATGTAAAGATTATTGACCGTACTCAGTTAATTCTTGATATATTTGCACAAAGAGCTAATACACGTGAAGGTATTATTCAAGTTGAGCTTGCACAGTTAACATATTTGCTGCCACGACTTTCTGGACATAGTACGAACCTTTCTCGTCTAGGCGGTGGTATCGGGACTAGAGGGCCAGGTGAAAGTAAGCTTGAAATGGACAGACGTCATATTCGAAATCGTGTTAACGATTTAAAGGATCAATTAGAAGAGATTACGAAGCATCGTACACTATATCGCGAACGTAGACAGAAGGCAGGTGTCTTTCAAGTAGCGCTTGTTGGATATACAAATGCGGGTAAATCAACTTTATTGAAAGAGCTAACCGATGCAGACGTATATATTCAAGATCAATTGTTCGCAACATTGGATCCTACCACTCGCGTATTAGAGCTACCTACAGGAAAAGAAGTGGTGATTACGGATACCGTTGGATTTATTCAGAATCTACCTCATGATCTCATTGCTGCTTTCCGTGCAACGCTAGAGGAAGCGAACGAAGCGAATCTGATCCTTCATGTTGTCGATGCTTCTTCAGAAATGAGAGAAGACCAGATGGCAGTGGTTCAGTCTATTCTTGTGGATTTAGGTGCATCTGATAAACCGCAAATTGTTCTCTATAATAAGAAGGATCGTTGTACACCAGAACAACTGGAAATGTTGAATACCGGAGAAGGTCATTTGACGATCAGTGCATTTGATGAAGCGGATTTGCTAGCGATAAGGGATGCGATCCAGACTATACTCACAGGGGACACTATTATTTTCCGAATTCCTGCGGATCGCGGAGATCTAGCATCTCTGTTATATCGTGTGGGCGAAATTGTTAATCAAGAATTCGACGGTAGTGATTCACTTTATGAGGTAATCCTTCACAAAGATGATTATGTTAAGAATGGCTACTTGCTACAAGATTATATTGAGGTATCACATACCTAGATTGAATGAACTAAAGACGAACCCTATATTCGTGATCTTCTTTAGAAATGATTGAATGGGCATGAGAAAACTTTAGTTCAATCTATATAGATTGATTATATAGATTACAGATAAATACAATACGCATTGTTCGGATGACAGCAAGGGAGAATCTAGAATAGATATGGCAAGATTTACGGAAGAACTAGAACAAGACATGATTGCGATTGAACATCAGATTAAAGATCGAGTTCAGGCTGTGGATCGCATTGTAGATCTCAATCAATGGAAAGTCATAGATGCATTTCAAAATCATCATGTGAGTGATTTTCATTTTGCTGGATCTACTGGTTATGCCTACAATGATAGAGGCCGTGAGGTGCTGGATTTAGTATATGCTGATGTATTTGGTGCTGAAGCTGCACTGGTCAGACCTCATTTTGCATCAGGAACGCATACGATTTCTACAGCACTATTTGGTGTGTTACGCCCTGGAGATGAATTGTTTTATATCACAGGACGTCCCTATGACACGCTTCACAAGGTGATTGGATCTGTTGGAGACGGACATGGTTCGTTATTAGATTTCGGGATTACTTACAGAGAAGCCGCACTGCAAGAGGATGGCAATGTGGATTGGACGGCGATTGAAAACGGAATTACAACAGCCACCAAAGTCATCGGAATCCAACGTTCAAGAGGTTATGATTGGCGCTCATCCTTCACAGTAGAACAGATTGGTGAGATGGTTCGTCGTATTAAGGCTATCAATCCAGAGCTCATCGTGTTCGTTGATAACTGTTATGGTGAATTTACGGAGGAATATGAACCTACCGATGTGGGAGCCGATCTTATTGCGGGATCTTTAATTAAGAATCCTGGTGGTGGAATCGCGGAGACGGGTGGATATATTTGTGGTAAGAAACAGTATGTTGAATTAGCTGCATACCGCTTAACAGCTCCTGGAATTGGTGGAGAGGTAGGCGCTATGATGGGAACGACTAGAGGCATATACCAAGGACTGTTCCTTGCTCCAACACTTGTGGGACAAGCGATAAAGGGTAGTATATTTGCCGCGGCCATGTTTGAAAAGGTAGGATTTGTTACGAAACCTGCCTGGCATGAGAAACGAACGGACCTTATTCAAGCGATATCCTTCACAGGACCAGAGCATTTAATTGCATTCGTTCAAGGTATTCAGTTAGCAGCAGCTGTGGATAGTCACGTTGTCCCTGAACCGTGGGAAATGCCAGGCTACGAACATCCTGTCATCATGGCGGCAGGTACCTTTATTCAAGGTGGAAGTTTAGAACTATCTGCGGATGCTCCGATTCGAGAACCTTACATAGGTTACATGCAAGGTGGATTAACTTATGCTCATGTGAAATATGGGGTGCTAAAAACGATCCAAGTCATGAAAGAAAGAAATTTATTGTGAGTTTACCTAACACGTCCTTGACATCGTGTATTGTGAATTGTTACAATGATAGATATTAGATCATTGGAAGGTTGATGAGTCGTGGGAGATGAAATTCGTAGAAATATGGCGTTATTCCCGATTGGTATCGTTATGAAGTTGACTGATTTATCAGCACGACAGATTCGCTACTATGAACAACATCAGTTGATCGTTCCGGCACGTACAGCAGGGAATCAGCGTTTGTTCTCTTTTAACGATGTGGAAAGACTGCTTGAAATTAAGGCACTGATTGAGAAGGGTGTTAATATCGCTGGAATTAAACAAGTTATGAATCCTGTGATGAAGGAATCTGAAGAAGCAACTGTGATGACAGCAGATACCGAAGTGAAACGCAGAGAACTATCTGATTCACAACTGCATCGTTTACTTAAGCAACAACTTGTAACTGGCAAAAGACCGGGACAGGTGTCATTGTTTCAAGGAGAGTTGTCTCGGTTTTTTAATAAATGAGGGATTCTCAAGCCAAGCGTAATTAGGGTTTGACCTTCCGTCAAATAAAATAAGTATGATCATGAGAAAAGGGGAGAGGTCCTGTGAGTTATTCAAAAGAAGATATCTTGAATATGGCGAAAGAAGAGAATGTACGGTTCGTTCGCTTACAGTTTACTGATTTGCTAGGGACGATTAAGAATGTAGAAATCCCAGTAAGCCAACTGAAGAAAGCCGTCGATAACAAAATGATGTTTGATGGTTCTTCTATTGAAGGATATGTACGTATTGAAGAATCAGACATGTATCTGTATCCTGATCTTGATACTTGGGTTATTTTCCCATGGGTAGCAGAAGATCGAATCGCTCGTTTGATTTGTGATATCTATATGCCAGACGGAACACCGTTTGCTGGGGATCCTCGTGGAATTTTGAAACGCAATTTGAAGGAAGCTGAAGAGATGGGCTTTACATCGATGATGGTAGGTCCAGAACCTGAATTCTTCCTATTCAAAACAGATGAAAAAGGCAATCCAACGACAGAATTGAATGACCAAGGTGGTTATTTCGACCTTTCTCCTATGGATCTTGGTGAGAACTGTCGTCGTGAGATCGTTCTTACACTTGAAGAGATGGGCTTTGAAGTTGAAGCATCCCATCATGAAGTAGCACCAGGACAACATGAGATTGACTTTAAATATGAAGATGCTATCAAAGCGGCGGATCAGATCCAAACGTTCAAATTGGTTGTAAAGACCATTGCTCGTGAACATGGACTACATGCTACCTTTATGCCTAAACCTCTATTTGGAGTAAATGGTTCAGGAATGCACTGTCACCAATCGCTATTTATTAATGATGAGAATGCTTTCTATGATGAAAGTGACGAATTAGGATTGAGCAAAACTGCACGCCATTATATGGCTGGTGTTCTGAAGCATGCTCGCGCATTTGCAGCTATTACGAACCCAACTGTCAATTCGTATAAACGCCTTGTACCTGGTTACGAAGCTCCATGCTATGTAGCTTGGTCTGGTAGTAACCGTAGCCCAATGATTCGTATCCCTGCGTCCCGCGGACTCAGCACTCGTGTTGAAGTACGTAACCCGGATCCAGCAGCAAATCCTTATCTAGCGCTATCTGTTATGCTCAAAGCGGGTCTAGATGGTATTAAGAATGAAACTAAACTACCGGCTCCAATCGACCGTAACATCTATGTGATGTCGGAAGAAGAGCGCATTGAAGAGGGTATTCCAAGTCTACCTTCTAACCTTAAAGAAGCTTTGAATGAACTTATTCGTTCTGAAGTTATTACATCAGCTCTTGGTGATCACGCTCTAGCTTATTTCTATGAGCTTAAAGAAATTGAGTGGGATATGTTTAGAACACAAGTTCACCAATGGGAACGCGATCAATATATGACTTTATACTAGTATTCAAAACCCTTGACGCTCTAAGCGTTGGGGGTTTTTCTTTTGAGGGCATTGGAAGGGGGGGGGGTTAAGTATTATATATGGCCATGCTCTCTATTTGTTAAACCTTGGGATAATGCAAATAAACACTATAACATCATGGATGACGGTTTAAAGAAAGAGTGGTCCGGTAGAGACTGGTGAAACCTTCATACGTTCTTGAAGCATCCGATTGGTTAAACAAGTTAGTCAATAACGGTTATCCTTAGTGTTAGTTTTCGCGAGAATCGAATTAAAATGTTCTTCATTCATTTATGTAAATGTGCTGACGTCCTATCGTACTTATTAAACAAGATGGCGGAGATTATGTATATCTTAGTGGTTAACTCAGCTGAAAACAGAGCGGTATTGAAGGCTGTTGGAGTGACAGACGAACAGATTCTAGGGGCAGGGAACGAAGAACCATTTGTACTCTCACGTAAGCATGTAATGAAGGATATGTTGACAGCTATCAGGCTGGGAGGTTGTTTGAATAGAATGTTGTTGAAGAGGATAATTGTAGGGAATGAGGTACCCACTCAAGACAGAGACCAAGGGATTACATGCAAGCTATTAAAGGGATCAGAGCTGTTCCTATCCGAGAGTGACCACGTACTAGATTTAAGAATAGTTGAAATGCCAATATATTGGGGATACTCAGATATGGCAGCTACGTTAAGAGTCTCCCAGCCAGAATTGTAAGGGAATTTCGGCTGGGAGCATACATCAACTTTACTATTTACTCAGCTTTTGGGTCATTAAAAGTCTCTAAGGATGCATTGCCTTGCCCATCATCTCCTGGATATTCTCGTTCCAGTCCTGCGTGTAATTCTCGATTTTCGTAATCAAATCGATTAGGAGATCGTTGATCACTCCGCCATGGAGTACTTTTTCCTAACGTTTCTGCATTAACAGGTGAACCATATGGTCCGTCTGAGAATTCTTCAGCAATTAAATCATTATGTTGGGATTCTACGGTTGAAAGATCGGTGTACTGCTTTCGCTCTTCATCGATAAAACCATCATCGTAAGACATTGAAAACCTCCTATGCAATTTTTTAACACCTTGGAGAATCTACGGAGGATATTTAATCGGGCTTCCAAACAAAGAAATCCTGCTCATTGAGCAGGACAATAAAATAGATCTACTTAGATTCAGGTCGTTTCACTTGAAGAGGAGGGGGGATTAGCCAACCTTTTTCTTTACTGATTTCAAGGATTTTAACACCCAAAGCTGCTTTAACGAGATGATATTTAGCGAATAAAGCACCAACATCTACTCTAATGGATTGACCCATAGCCTGGCTACAAGCAACCAGCCCGATAGCGGTATCTGCGCCAATTTTAGCAGCTATTTCAGGATCAGTAAATCTAGCTCCAGCAGGGATATCTTCAAGTTTTACTGGTGGTCTTTCAGGCATGATTGGTGCAGGAGCAAATCCGTTTTCAGTAAGTAATTTATCGAATTCTTTAATCTCTAAGTTTGCTTGATCAATAAGATCATTGAGTATTTTTTTAAGGTCCTTGTCACCAGCATGGTTTAAGAATGCTTGGTAACATGATACAGCTCCTCTGGCAATTATAGAGCCACTCCATATACTAAAAATTTCACCATAATGCAGTGGTTCATCTTTTGGATTGCCATTTAAAATACCCATTTATGTTAGCTCCTTCAATTCATAATTTTCAACGTAGTTATTATGTCCAAGAAAAATTAATTAATGTAAGACTATTGCCCAACTGCCCCTGCCCAAGCTGTATAAAGTATTTAAGGGAATAGTTGTTTATATTGAAATCATAAGGGAAGTCTTGATGGCTCGCTCAAGAAACAATAGTTCACCTAATCCTATATCTAGCATACCTTAAGTAAACAGTTTAAAAGGGGGATCCTAAATGTATCTGTTATGGGTAATAATAGTTGGTGGACTGATCGGTTGGTTAAGTGGCAATCTGATTGGCAAAGATGTACCAGGAGGTATTGTTGGTAATATTATTGCAGGTTTTGTTGGTTCTTGGTTAGGTACAGAATTCCTTGGTGCTCGGGGACCCGTTGTAGGAGGGTTTCATATTGTTCCAGCGGTAATCGGCGCAATAATAGCACTTCTTATTTTTTTCGCAATTGGGCGTGGGACTGGTGTTCGAAGACGGTAATGGCGTGAATTGAATGGGATTTGTTTCAGAGGTTACGAAGGAAGGACTTTTCGAACAACCGCTAAACATGACATGATTTCTTGAGTTTTTAAAAGAAGATGAGTCCATAAATAGATAATTAATCCCGGTTGGCATTAAGCCTCGCGGGATTTTTTGTAAATGAGTAAAGAACATCAATAAAGGTCTCTTATTAGGAGTGAAAGTTATGCCAGTAAAATACTTTGGTTAAGTTTTCTTCCTCAACAGAAATTTGGTTATTAAAGATGTTAAAGCCACCAACAGAATCCCTATAAGACTGCCTGAAAATATAGAAATACAGTAGAAGCCTATTCCGTTCCATCCACCAATAAAGAAAATGCTACATAATATTGTAATGATACTAACTAGCATAAGCTTCAATGATATGATGTAAACAATCCTTTTATTGAATAGTAGATCTAACCCAATCATGGTCAGTGTATGACCAAACCAACAAGCAGTAGTGTGAAGAAGGATTCATCTGATAATATATGGTTCAAGTAGCCCCTCATGTAAGTGGATTTGACTTTCTTGTAGTAATACGTGGATTTCTGAGGCTAACTAGGGGCGAACGGGAGGTCAATAATTAAAATGAATACTCTATATAATGTTACGATATGTATGCATCGTAATACAGTGAAATAAATCGAGTGCCTATTAGCGAAACTCGATTTATTTGTATGTAGTAGATAGGATTGTTTCACCTAAAAGTTATTCCATTGTGTCGCCATCTTTGATGATAAGATCCAATAGCCCTGCAAATACATGGGCTTGATGTTTGGAAATGGAGCAACCTTTTAGGTCATCTAGATTAATACTTAAGGATGAGAACTCACATGTACTGAAATCAAGTCCATCGTGTTTCGCACCAGAATATTGAGCCTGATCTATATTGGAACGTAGAAAATTAACTTGTTTCAATGTGGAATAACAATAGTCTGTGCTCGAAAATGTGCAATCTTCGATGTTAACCTGCTTCATATTGGCAAACCTGAAATTCGAAAACTCCCCTAAACAGTTCGTGAAAAGAACGTTTCTTAGTGTGGATTCCGATATATCCATCCCTATGAGTTTACAATTTCGAAACACTGTTCTGTGAATGCTTGAGTTACTGAAGTCCACATTTGAAAGATCGCATTTATCAAAGATGACATCAGTTAATTCAAGATTGGTGAAATTAGAATGGGAAAAGTTCACGTTGTTAAATATAACTTCATCAAAAGTAACCCGATCTAAGCTCTTATTGTCCATGTAGCAGTCTTGAAACTTTCCTCTTTCAATACAATCCTCAGATTGAATATCCATGGCTAGAGCGGATTTATCTGTTAAATCCAAAGGAATTTTTGGTGATTCCATCTTCGTGTTTAACTTTTTCGTCTTCATGCTATTCCCACCTCCTTGTGAATAATCGTACTCATGTACTATATCCTCCTTGCGAAAAGAATAATATTCAATTAAACAAAGAAAAGAATACAGCTCATGGTAAGCAACCGTATTCTTTCCTGTCGCATAAATAATTTAAAGAAATGAATTGATGATTGCTTAATGAATATCGCGGAAGAGACCTACGACCTTACCTAGGATCGTAACATGATTTAAACGTAATGGCTCATAAGTTGGATTCTCAGGCTGAAGTCTAATATGGTCCTTTTCTTTGTAAAAGGTCTTGACCGTAGCTTCATCTTCTTCAGTCATCGCAACAACGATATCGCCGTTATCAGCTGTCTGTTGCTGGCGTACAATGACAAGGTCTCCATCATGAATTCCAGCTTCGATCATACTATCTCCCATGACAGAGAGCATAAATACTTTCTCATCACCCACGAAATGTTGAGGGAGTGGGAAATAATCTTCTATATTCTCTGTTGCAGTAATAGGTATACCGGCGGTCACTCTACCAACAATTGGTACACGGGATACATCATGAGTGAAAAGGTGAGCATTCTCAGACTCTTCTTGTCCCAAAATTTCAATCGCTCGTGGTTTAGTTGGATCTCTTCGAATGAGGCCTTTCTTCTCTAAGCGGTCCAAATGTCCGTGTACAGTTGAACTTGAAGCTAGTCCAACAGCTTCTCCGATCTCCCGTACGGAGGGCGGATATCCCTTAGTACGTACTTCGTTACGTATGAATTCTAATATTGATTGTTGTCGGCTAGATATCTTCGACATATTTACCCACCTCATTAAAGTGACTTTCGGGAAATTATAACATAGAACTGTCGTTCGCACAAACGTAGGTTCTGAATGGGCAAGAACATTTGTTCTAAAAAGTGTTGAAAGAAACAAGTGTTCGTGTTATAGTTATTTCAATAACAAGAACAAACGTTTGGGAGATGGTATTAATATGTTGAGATACAGTACTTACGAAAGTATTCATAGACCTACTAGCGATACACTTACACGTACAAATACATATGCATGGAGAGTCAAACTAAGTGCTTTCATATCACCACAATTGATTAAGAGACTCATATGGGTGTTGTTACTACTGACTGTAGGATGTACTGGAATGGTCAGTGCATTTGCTAATTCCGCAGGAGAAGTTCGTGAGGAGAGACATTTGATTATACAGCCTGGAGATACACTTTGGGGGATTGCCGTTCAAGAGAAACCGGCTGGAATGGATACTCGCGTATACATCAAGGAAATGAAACATTTAAATGAATTATCTAGAGGTACAATTAAGGCTGGTGAGGTGCTCTCATTACCACAATACTGAATTAGAACGTTCAATAGAGCTTGGTGAGGAGGAATCCTTGACAAGCTCTTTTTATCATGGCAAAGTTAGTACTGTTAGTCATGATTGGAGGAAAGTTTATGGATATAGACAACGTGATATTACGCATTAACGAACTTGCCCAAAAGAAGAAAACAGTAGGTTTAAATGAAGATGAATTGCAAGAACGTGCGAGTCTTCGTGAACACTACCTTAAGAACATTCGTAGCAATTTCAAGCAACAGTTGGATTCGATAGAGTTCACAGATGAAGAACCGAGTTCTGATCAAGAAAGCAATAAGTAAACCTACATTATAAAGGGGGACAACGGCATGGCTCGTTCGTGGGAGAGAATGGTTCAGAAAAATAAAAACCAGCTCAATAAGCAACGTAAGAAACAAGGTAAATCAAGCATTTCCAGTATGTCAAATGTTGGATCTGTGGTAAGTGGAGATACATTTAAAGGTCGTAAAATAGCTCTTCCTGTTGTGTTAGTCTTGTTAGCGTGTTTATATGGATTCCTTGGTATTGCTTCAAGCAATGTTCCTGGCAATGAGAGCTTAAATACACCAACGATGACATGGTTTATCATGGGAGCATACATCTTACTTGGGGTTATTATTTATTTGAGACGTCCCTACTTACTAGTAGGTAAAGATACTTTACAGACGACAAGGTTAAATAGAGTGCGTGATGTGTCAGCTTCAAAAGTTACAAACATTAAAGTTGCTAAAGGCTCTGTTGTGATCGAGCAGAGTGGTAAGGGTGGTAACTGGGTATTTACGCGTCTTATTAACCGCTATGATATTCAGGCTATGGGAATGCGTTTGGAAGAATTTGCTAAAGCAAACAATATACCTTTCGAAAAGTAATGGGTGAGGGAGAGAATTAGAGAGATGTCGATAAATGCTGTTATGTTTGATTTAGATGACACCCTATTATGGGATGATCGTAGTGTCGAGGAATCTTTTGAAGCAACTTGTAAGAGAGCTGCCGAAGTTACTGGAATAGATTCTATTCAATTAGAAGCTGCCGTTAGAAGTGAAGCTAGAACCTTATATGAGTCATATGAGACCTATCCTTTCACTACTATGATTGGCATTAACCCATTTGAAGGACTTTGGGGGAACTTTACTGCAGGGGAACAATCTGAATTTCGTCAGCTAGAACAGATTGTTCCTTTATATCGTAAAGAATCTTGGAGACTGGGCCTTTTGAAAATGGGTATTGATGACGCTCAGTTGGGTGCGGAACTTGCTGATCAATTCGGTACGGAAAGACGTTCACGTCCACATGTATATGAGGAAACTTTTAAAGTACTTGAAGAGTTACGTGGTAAGGTGAAGTTACTATTACTAACGAATGGATGTCCAGCATTACAGCAAGAGAAGTTGGATGGTGTTCCAGAATTAGCTCCGTATTTCGATGAAATTATCATTTCTGGTAAATTCGGTAAAGGTAAACCGGACGTTTCTATTTTTAATCATGCACTTTCTAAATTAGGTGTTACTAACGATCAAGCGCTCATGGTTGGTGATAAATTAACGACGGATATCCGTGGGGGTCTTGCTGCAGGAATTCAGACAGTATGGATAAATAGAACCAACAAACCTGCGGACCCTGAAATTGTTCCTAACTTCGAAATAGAGCATCTATCACAACTTCACAAGATCATTGCTCAATTCTCTTAATAATTATTTCACCATACATACGATTTGTACTATTCGTTTGTATAACTAGCCTTTTTCTCTGTTTCGATAGAGTGAGAGGTTTTTTGTTGATATGATAAATGTCACAATATTGTGTATAAATCAATCGTTCTTATGGAGTTTGAGCTTTATAATAGTATTGATAAGTAGAACGAGTACATAATGGCATGATTTGATAGTCAAAAAGTGATTAGAAGGTGGTTGATTTCATGAGAAGAATGATCGCGGGTACAAGTTTATTGTTGATCCTTTTATCAGGTGTTGTAGGGTGTAATAGCGCAAGTAAAGACCATGCAGGGATGGATATGGTAAACGATGGTTCATTATCTCCGGTTATCGTAGAATTAAGTATTCAACCCGACCCAGTGAGAGTGAAAGAGAATGTGAAGATTGAAGTTCTGGTGACACAGAATAACAAGGAAGTGACGGATGCAGACAAAGTGAGCATTGAAATCGTACCTTCAGCCGCCAACGGGAAACATGTAGAGCTACCTGCAAAGCATGTGGGGGATGGGATATATGTTCTGGAGACAAGCTTCGATCAAGCGGATAAATATAGTGTTACTTCTCATGTAACAGTTGGGGCTATGCATACGATGCCAAAGAAAGAAATAACCGTTACGGATTGAGCAGACCTAACATAACATCAAAAAAAAGACAACCTCACTTTTCCATAAGGGAAAAAGGATGGGGTTGTCTTTTAAAATATGAAATATATGATTATGCTTTTTTAAAGTCAGGATCATTGACAGGTGATGACACCCAGCCATTCTCTTCGATAAACAGGCGGACAGCGATAATCTGACGGTTATCCATTAATGTAAAGAAATGATTCGTATTCTCGGGTACAGAGATAACATCTCCAGCGGATAATTCAACATCGAAATAGCCAACATCCCCTGAACCTTTGATAACGAAGATTCCTTTACCAGACACAATGGCACGAATTTCATCTTCGGTATGGGTATGGACTTCTTCAAATTTGTTTAGAAGTTCACTTAGATTCGGAGTTGAATCGGAAAGTGTGATGACATCCCATATTTTATATCCACGACGTGCAGCCAAATCTTGTATTTCCGTATCATAAATCTTAAGGATCGTACTTTTCTGTTCATCCGTTAAAATGAAATTGTTTTGTAATTCTTCTAGTAACTTAGCCGGTTCCCAACTTTCATAAACAACATCTTGACTCTCCAAGAAAGTACGGACGTTTTCTTCTCCGGTGATGCGTTCGTTCGTGTTTCTAATAACAATTTCAGCCATTTGTAACCCTTCTTTCCCACTTGGTTTAATTAGAATTATAATACAGGATTATTTCTTTGTCGATGGTTGATTTAGCGAAATGCTACTCCTATCAAGAGAAATTGCACCGAAGTTGCTTCTCTATTGTAACGTATTCTGTTAAAATAATATTTAACGTTTTGCAGGGGGGATATAAGTTGAATATACAGAGCCTAGAAGAATCATTAAAAGAACGAATATTCATCATGGATGGTGCTATGGGGACAATGATTCAGCAAGAGGATCTTTCGCCAGCAGATTTTGGTGGAGAAGAGTTGGATGGTTGTAATGAAATGTTAGTTCTGACCCGTCCAGATGTGATTGAACGGATCCATGAAGAATATCTGGCTGCAGGTGCAGATATGATTGAGACCAATACATTCGGTGCAACTTCAGTTGTACTTGCTGATTATGATATACCTGAAATGGCTCGGGAAATCAACTTAAAAGCTGCTGAAATTGCACGCCGAGCTGCAGATAAATATAGTACGGATAGTAAACCTCGTTATGTTGTTGGTGCAATGGGACCTACGACGAAGACCTTGTCTGTGACAGGTGGGGTTACCTTTAAAGAATTAATTGTATCTTATGAGGAACAAGCCCTTGCTTTGATCGAGGGTGGTGTCGACATGTTGTTGTTAGAGACAAGTCAAGACACGTTGAATGTGAAGGCAGGAAGTATTGGTATTCGTCAAGCTTTTGAAACAAGCGGTGTGACATTACCGATCATGATCTCCGGTACAATAGAACCGATGGGTACAACCTTAGCTGGGCAGAACATTGAGTCCTTCTATTTATCCCTAGAACATCTTAATCCAATCTCAATCGGACTTAACTGCGCTACTGGACCTGAGTTTATGCGAGATCATATTCGATCTCTTGCTGCAATGGCCAAAACAGCTGTAAGTTGTTATCCAAATGCTGGACTACCGGATGAGAACGGGCATTATCATGAGTCACCGGAATCACTTGCTTTTAAGATCGCTGACTTTGCTTCAAATGGCTGGTTGAATATTGCAGGAGGATGCTGTGGAACGACACCAGAGCATATCCGAGTAATGGCAGAGACGTTATCTAAATACGAAGCTCGTCGTGTGTACGGGGAACATCCTCCAGCAATCTCAGGTATTGATGCAGTCTTCGTTGAAGAGGATAATCGCCCAATCATGATCGGAGAGCGTACGAACATTTCGGGTTCTCGGAAATTCAAACGCCTAATTAAGGAAGAGAAATTTGATGAGGCTTCTGAAATTGCACGTTCTCAAGTTAAGGGTGGAGCTCAAATTATAGATATTAACCTTCAGGACACGGATATTGATGAGGAATTCGCTGTGAATCATTTCCTTCCAATGGTAGCTAAGAAGATCAAAGCGCCGTTGATGATTGATTCTACATATGATCATATTATCGAATTAGGTCTTCAGTATTCGCAAGGGAAAGCAATAATTAACTCTATTAACCTTGAAGATGGTGAATCAAAGTTCGAATCCGTTGTTCCTCTGATACATCGATATGGAGCAGCAGTCGTGTGTATCTTGATTGATGAGCGTGGACAAGCGGTCACACGTGAAGCTAAGCTCGAAGTGGCGACGCGTTCGTATGATCTTCTTGTGAATAAGTATGGTTTACATCCATCGGATATCATATTTGACCCAAATATGTTCCCAGTAGGTTCTGGTGATCCACAGTATATCGGTTCGGCTGTTGAGACGATTGAAGGGATTAAGTTAATTAAGGAGAAATTCCCTCAGGCTAAAACCATTCTTGGGCTAAGTAATATCTCCTTTGGTTTACCTGATGCGGGCCGTGAAGTATTAAATTCAGTATATTTGTACGAATGTACAAAAGCTGGGCTAGATTATGCTATCGTGAATACGGAAAAGCTAGAAAGATACGCTTCGATATCGCAAGAAGAACGTCGCCTTGCAGAAGATCTTATTTATCATACAAATGATAAGACGCTTGCTGATTTTGTAGCAGCTTTCAGAGAAAAGAAAATCGTTAAAAAGGAAGAGATCTCTAATCTTACATTAGAAGAACGTCTTGCTTCTTATGTTGTAGAAGGAACGAAAGAAGGACTACTTCCTGATTTGGAAGAAGGATTAAAGAAATACTCTGCGCTAGAATTGATTAATGGCGCTCTAATGACTGGCATGGCGGAAGTAGGTAGACTTTTCAACAATAATGAACTTATTGTAGCTGAAGTATTGCAAAGTGCTGAAGTCATGAAAGCATCCGTCACGTATCTTGAGGATTTCATGGAGAAGGATGAGAGCAGCGTAAAAGGAAAGGTCATTTTAGCGACAGTAAAAGGTGATGTTCATGATATTGGAAAGAACTTAGTCGAGATTATTCTTTCTAATAATGGTTACCAGATCATAAACTTGGGTATAAAAGTACCACCTGATAAGATTATAGAAGCTTATCGAAATGAGAAAGCCGATATTATCGGGTTATCAGGATTACTTGTGAAATCGGCTCAGCAAATGATTGTTACGGCCCAGGATTTAAAGATTGCAGACATTGATGTTCCAATTATGGTAGGTGGAGCTGCACTTACTCGTAAGTTTACCAAAACACGTATTAAACCCGAGTATGATGGTATGGTCGTCTATGCGAAGGATGCTATGGATGGTCTAGATATTGCAAACAAACTAATGGACCCAGAGCTACGAGAAGTGATGATAGCAGATATGCTTGTTGAACAAGAGGCCATCTTAGCTGCTAGCCTTGAGACCGTTCCATTACCAGTGTTAACTCGTGCAGTAAAGTCTACGATTGCAACGGACAATCCTGTGCTTATTCCACCAGATACAGAACGTCACGTTCTTCGTAATTATCCTATTTCTCATATTATTCCTTATGTGAATATGCAGATGTTATTGGGTCACCATCTTGGGTTGCGTGGATCGGTGGAAACATTATTAGCTGAAGGAAATGCGAAAGCAGTGGAACTGAAGGCGAGTGTTGATACTATATTAGATGAGGCAAGAGAGAATGCAATTATTCAGGCTCATGCGATATATCGCTTCTTCCCAGCGCAATCTCAAGGTAACGATATTATTATCTACGATCCAGAAGATCATTCGAAAGTGTTACACACGTTCAATTTCCCTCGTCAGAGAGTTGAGCCGCATCTTTGTCTATCGGATTTCTTGAAATCTGTAGAGAGTGGAATCATGGATTATGTAGGATTCCTTATCGTTACGGCAGGACACGGTGTTCAACAACTGTCTACAACTTGGAAGGGTAACGGAGACTATCTTCGTTCGCATGTATTGCAGGCAGTTGCATTAGAGACAGCGGAAGGATTAGCTGAACGTATCCATCATATGATGCGGGATTCGTGGGGCTTCCCAGATCCAGCGGATATGACAATGAAGAAACGTCATGGTGCTCGTTATCAAGGAATCAGAGTATCGTTTGGTTATCCAGCTTGTCCAGATTTAGAAGATCAAGGACCGTTATTTAAGCTTTTACAACCGGAAGACGTTGGCATTGAGTTAACGGAAGGCTTCATGATGGAACCAGAGGCTTCTGTATCCGCGATGGTATTTAGCCATCCACAAGCCCAATATTTCAATGTTGAGAAAGCATAAAGCAACGTTATATATGAAGTAAATACCACTTGGACATATCAGCATAAGATCCTCCGATATTTCGGGGGATCTTATGCTTGGTTGTTGAAAGGAGAAAGTATAGAAGCATGGAATTATTGTTTCTTGGTACGAATGCAGGTGTTCCAACGCTGCAACGAAATGTGACCTCTATCGCACTGCGTTTATTCGAAGAAAGACGCAGCTTCTGGTTATTTGACTGTGGTGAGGCTACCCAACATCAGATCCTTCGTTCACCATTAAAGCTCAGTAAACTGGAGAAAATATTTATAACACATTTACATGGAGATCATCTATTTGGTCTTCCTGGATTACTTGCTAGTCGTAATAATCAAGGTGGGACTTCGCCCTTAACGGTATATGGACCTCATGGGATTAAAGAATTCTTAGACACGACCATGAAACTAAGTCAATCACGTGTGGACTATGTATTAGAGGTAGTGGAGCATGAGGGTGGAATTATTTTTGAAGATAAGGGATTTGTTGTTGAATCTAGATTATTGGAGCATCGAATAGACAGCTATGGTTATCGTGTGACGGAAAAGGATCGTACAGGGAGTCTGAATCAGACACTCCTAGAATCGCATGGGATCAGACCAGGTCCAATGTATGGTAAGCTTAAGTCTGGTGAGAGTATTGAATTAGAGAATGGGACAGTGTTACGACCAGAAGATGTGTTGGGACAGCCGAAGAAGGGAAGAATTGTAACCATTCTAGGAGATACCCGCCCGTGTCCTGCTGTTGTAATCTTAGCACAAGGTGCAGATATGCTTATTCATGAAGCTACATTTCTCCATGAGATGGTAGAGACTGCTCACGAGTATTATCATAGTACAGCAGTTCAAGCCGCTAACGCTGCTAAAGAGGCAGAAGCGAAACAATTGGTTTTGACGCATTTCAGTTCAAGATATAAGGACATGGAACAACTTGGACAGCTTCTTGAAGAAGCTAAAGAGATTTTCCCGAATACCATGTTAGCAGAAGAATTTCACATTCTTCCAATTGAACGTATACAATGAGATAATTGATGTGTATTACATTGGAAATAACCATCAATTATTTTCCGGGCAAGCGCATGTTTAGACACAGGGTTCCATAAAAATGCTAGGGATTTCAGTTATAGTTCGATAATATATGACGAATGATGAGTGGAAATGATGCGATATGAGGTGTTATATGCCTTAGGTGTCACAAAATAATGATTTGTTAAGTATCGTTAGTATTATTTATTGAAACATTTCCCACTATCTGAAGTGATAGTGGAAGGTGTAACATTTCGGAGTATATGGGTTCAATAGAGCATTATGTAACATAATTAATGCTTCACATCATTAATTTAATGGATAGTTACAAATTAATGGGTCTTACATTGAAAGGATGTTTCTTAGAAATGAAGAAGTCTAAAGGTCTATTAATTGATCTAGATGGTACGTTGTATCATGGGAAACATATGATTTCAGGAGCAGACACACTTATAAATACGTTGAAAGAATTGCATATTCCGTATTTATTCGTAACTAATAACTCATCTCGAACAGCAGAAGATGTAGCAGATGTATTAAATGGTATGGGCATTAAAGCTGCTCCTCGCGATGTTTGTACATCTTCACAAGCAGCGGCAAAGTATATTGCTAGCGAATCACCAGGAGCAAGAGTGGCAGTCCTAGGTGAACATGGGCTACGTCATGCGTTATCAGAAGCTGGGTTACAAGAAGTAGATCATGCTCCACAATATGTGGTGCAAGGGATTGACCGAACTTTTACATATCATTCATTATCTGCAGCGATTGGTTGGATTTGTGAAGGTGCACAATTCATTCTAACTAACCCTGATTTACTTCTTCCTTCTGATGATGGACAAATACCAGGTGCAGGTACAATCGCTGCTGCAATCGAAGCAGGATCTGGCGTGAAACCTATTGTCATTGGAAAACCTTCCAGTCATTTAATGACCTATGCAACGGATAAATTAGGTATGGAGGCAACAGACGTGATTGTCATTGGTGACAATATGCGTACTGATATTGCTGCTGGTGCTGCAGCTGGTTGTGAAACGGTCCTAGTTCTTACTGGAATCACTACAGAAAATAACTTGCAACAGCATATCCAGTCTACTGGCGTGGAACCAGATGTTATTTGCAAGGACTTACATGAGCTTCTTAATTTCCTAACGGCTTAAAATAAATGTAAGCTATTCAATGAATGGCGTCATAATTATACACATGAAAGATGAAAGGGTTGAAGAACACATGCCTGAAATGCCCGAAATGGAAAATTACAGACGAATCATTTCTGATCAGATCTTGGATGTTCCCATCACGAATGTTATCGTAAATAGGGAGAAGTCCATTAATATCGAGCAGGATATTTTCATCTCTGAATTATTGAATACAAGGGTTATTTTTATAGAACGTCGTGGTAAATATTTGAACTTTCATTTAAACAACGGACGTAGATTGTTAGTGCATCTTATGCTTGGTGGTCTCTTATATGTTGGTAAGAAAGAGGATCTTCCTCAGCGGAATACGCAAGTAGAAATTACATTTGGAGGAACGACGCTTTACTTTATGGGTCTTCGGTTAGGCTACGTTCATCTATTGTCTGCCAAGGAAGTAGAACAAGTACTGGGTCAACTTGGTCCGGAAGTGACGGATCGAAGAATGAATAGTGAGCGGTTCCTAAATATTGTGAATGGTCGTCGTGGTGCTTTGAAAACGTTACTTGTGAATCAACATGTCATTGCCGGAATTGGGAATCGTTACGCTGATGAGATTGCCTTTGAAGCGGGATTATTACCAACGGCTAAGATTCAGGATCTAGGGCTAGAAGCTATCGAGCGATTATACAATAGTATGAAATCAGTTCTAAGAAAAGCTGTCGATGCTGGTGGTTATATTGATACACCCGTGATGAAAGATGATTCTCATACAGGTGGCTATAAATTAGCATTTAAAGTATATGACCGTGAAGGTGAAGTTTGCTCTCAATGTGGTGGTATTGTAGTTAAAACGGAGTTGAATAGTAAAAAATCGTTCTATTGCCCTACATGTCAGCATGATCGATAACCTGAAGATCGGGAGTCATATCAGTATTCGAGGTGGCTATGCTAAAGCAGCACGTCGCGCGATTGATATGGGGGCTCGATCTTTTCAATATTTCCCTAAGAACCCACGTAGTTTGCATATTAAAGACTTTGATGGTAAAGACGCAGAAAGATGCAAGATCTTATGCGTAGAGGCCGGAATTGTAAGTATTGCGCATACGCCTTATCCAGTCAATCTAGCTGTAGATCAGAGCCAAGAACAGTCATTGTACGATCTAACAGTGAGGTCAATACAGAATGATCTATGTATTGCAGAAGCCTGTGGTTCACTGGGGGTGGTGGTTCATTTTGGTCACTATAAAGGAAAAGACCCGTTACAAGGTTATAAAAATATATTAAAATGTCTTAATGAGGTACTCTCTTCGTGGGAAGGACAGACAAAGATATTAATTGAGAATCAAGCGGGACATGGCCACAGTATGGGCACTACGCTTGAGGAAATGGTTAATATACGTAAGTTATCCCATTATCCTGATAAAATTGGCTTCTGTTTCGATACATGTCATGCATTTACGGCAGGATTATGGGATACTTCTCATACGGATTCGTTATTCGAAAAAGGTGAGGTATTGGATTATTGGAGTAATCTCATAGCTGTTCATCTTAACGATTCCCGCTTTCCTTACGGTTCTGGGCAAGATCGCCATGCACGCGTGGGAGAAGGTTTCATTGGGGAGAAGCCTATTCAAAAGCTATTGAAGTACAAAGGTATTGTGAATGCGGCAATTGTGATGGAGACGGAAGTAGGGAACGATGGAACACATCATGAGGACATCTCCAAAGTTCTCCGCTGGACTTCGCCATAAAGAGAACATGTAGAGAGAGAGAGTGTCAAACCATAGAAGGGATGATGACTATGATTCATTTGTACTTAGATGATTACCGTCGGTGTCCTACAGGATTTGCCTTAGCTCGTAATGGTGAGGAATGTTTGATGATGCTTCGTGAAAGTGACGTTGATATCTTATCACTTGATTACGAACTTGGATTCGATAGTGACATGTGTGGTAGAGATGTAGTGATGGCTATCATTAGAGAAGGATTATATCCACGCGAGGTTTATCTACATACGTCAAGTATGTCAGGAAAGCAGGAGATGTACCAGTTGTTGTATGAGCATAAACCTGCGGATATGATTCTCCACAACGGGCCAATGAGTGATGAGATGTTACATCGTATTGCGAAGGCTGCTGATGTATCATGAGGCTTCTGAATGAGTTAGAATTACGCTCTGAAATGGATCATAAGGGTAAACCTATGGCTGTATTTCTGTACACACCACTATGTGGAACCTGTAAAGTTGCTCGACGGATGTTGGAAGTGGCGGAACATTTACTTCCCTCAGAAATACTGTCTGTGGCTGATGTTAATATGATGCCTGAAATAGCTCAAGAGTACCAGATTAAAAGTGTACCTGCTCTGCTGCTTATGGATGCAGATCGCAGCTATCCAGCAAGGATTCGCTATCGTATGGGTTCTGTGGAAGAGTTATTAGAAGCGATAAGGAGTGTGACATGAATGATATCGATGCAAAATATTACGCTACAAAGAGAGAATGATATTATACTGAATGATGTATCTCTTGAGATTAAAAGTGGTGAGAACTGGGCTATCCTAGGTAGGAACGGTTCTGGAAAGACAACATTGTTAGAAATGATGACAGGATATCTGTTTCCTAGTCGTGGTCGAGTTGAAGTAATGGGCAATGTGTATGGGCAGTGTGATATTCGTGAAATTCGCAAAAGTATTGGATATATCAGTCCTTCCTTATTAGATAGATTTGCTATGACGGATCCCGTGTGGGAAGTTGTAGCTACGGGTGCGTATGCGTATTTGCGTTTCTATGAGACTATTCCTTCTGAAGTGAAAGAGGATGCATATCGTCTACTTGAAGAAATGAATATGGCTCGATTAGCGGAACATACATTAGGTACCTTATCTCAAGGGGAACGTAAAAAAGTGTTGCTTGCTCGTTGTTTAATGGGGAATCCTAAGCTTCTCATCATGGACGAGCCTTGTGCTGGTCTTGATCTGTTTGAACGTGAAAAAATGCTAATTGAAGTAGATCGTTTGCGACAACGCGATATAACGGTCGTCTATGTTACTCATCATGTGGAAGAAATCGTTCCACTTTTTACCCATGTTGCTCTTATTAAAGATGGTCGCTTAGCTGGTGCAGGACCGAAAGAACAAGTTCTAAATAAAGATATGATTATGCGTACCTATGACATTCCAGTTGAACTGGAATGGGACGGCGGACGTCCCTGGATCAAGGTAACTTCTGGAGGTTAATCCAACTTGGATGATAACAATGTAAATATAAATGAAGAGGTAGAACAACAAGAGCAACGTCAGTCACGGTTTATAGTTACAGCAAATCATGGATTTGCTCCTTTCGCACAAGAGGAACTACGTCGCTTATTCGGTAGTGTCAAAAGTACCGTACTTATCTCGGGCGAAGTATTTTTGGTGAGCGTTGCATATACATGGAATGAAGTCGCAAGCATGATAGCGAATCAAGCTCCTATTTTCGTACGTCATATTCAGCCCGTGGATATCGAGATTGGTGCTGATCAATTAGATGTTGGTGTAAGTGAATTGAAGGCTTATTTACTTCGTCAAGAAGAACTACAAGGTGCATGTGTTTCACTTCAAGTTCGTAAATCAGAACATAGTTTGAGTGAGCAGAGTGCAGGTGCACTTAGGGAACGTTTACTCGTAGAATTGGAAGGATTACACTCGGAGTTCACGGTGCAAGATGCTAAATGGACGCTGTCTGTATTTGTTTCATCGGATCATATTTATGCTGGTGTATCGCGTCCTCAAGATAACATCTCTGACTGGAATGGTGGAGCTGTTCGTTTTCAAAAAGAACAAGGGCAGATTTCTCGCGCCAAATTCAAATTGCTAGAGGCAGAGAGATCCTTCGGTATTGATTTCTCAGCATTTCGTCATGCACTTGATATTGGGGCAGCACCTGGAGGTTGGACATCATTCTTACTTGAGCGTGGCATACACGTGACGGCGGTTGATCCAGCGAAGATGCACGAGTCATTAGTGAATAACTCGCAATTAAAGATTATGCGAAAGAATGCCTCAGAAGTGAAGTTCCGTGACAATCAATTTGATCTGTTAGTATGTGATATGAGTTGGAGCCCGAAACAAATGGTTAAGCTCGTTAAAGATCTACTCTATTGTCTATCCCCAGGGGGCACAGCCATTGTTACCGTGAAGCTAATGCATAAGAAGCCAATGGCGTTAATCAAGGAAGTGATTGCTTCATTCGAAGAGGATCAGATGCAATTACAATATGCTAAACAGCTATTTCATAATCGCGATGAAATAACACTTCATATGATTAAATATTAATGGATTGAATTACATGAGGGGGTTTATCTTTTGCAACAATATATAGTTTCGTTTATTGCTGACGCGGAAGTGTTTGCGCAATTCGTACGTAGTATTCCGGTTGAAGAATTAAATTATAAACCTACGTTTACGTCATGGAGTATAAAAGAAATTATCGTCCATGTGGTTGATACTGAAATGATATTACAACACAGGATTAAAGCAATTCTGGCAGAAGATAACCCCGTCATACAAGCTTTCGACCAGAACCTATGGACAAGTGAATTACAATATTCTTTAAGGGATATTGAAGATCAAGTTGCGTTGTTTGTGTTGTTGAGGAAAGTATTCGCTCCAACACTTCAGAGTATTCGTGATGTAGATGGAGAACGAGCGGGAACACATTCCACCGATGGAACTATACTACTTAAAGATATTATTAAAAAGATGTCAACGCATCTGCAAGGGCATATTGGACAAATCGAGAGGAATCGTGCTACATTTGCACTTCGAAAATAATCCTTTACAAGTATCTTTGAAATGATTTATAATAATACCAAAATTAACCAATAGAAACAAACAGGGAAAGTATCCCGAAGAGTTCGAAGAATACGGTTTAGACCGGTTCTTTACTTTTCAGGGTACTTTCTTTTTTTTGTGTGAAATGGAGGTTGAATGATGAATCGACGCTTCTTACTTCTAAAAGGAACGATTATTGGGGGAAGGTACTTGATCCAACATGTTATTGGATCTGGAGGTATGAGCCATGTTTATTTGGCTGATGATCTGAAGTTACCTGGAAAGCAGTGGGCATTGAAACAGTGTTTTTCTTTTCCACAGCAATTTACTAACATCGAGGATGAAGCTGAATTATTGATAACTTTGAGTCATCCAAGACTTCCGAGGATTGTGGATTTTTTCCCACCGGATGTCAAAGGAAATGCCTACTTGGTCATGGACTATATCCAAGGTGTGACACTGGAGAAATATTTGAGTAGTAGAAGTGGAATAGTGAAGAATGATTTCATAATACAGCTAGCCGAACAAGTACTTGATGTACTTGATTATCTTCACAGACATGACCCTCCCATTGTATTTCGTGACCTCAAGCCATCAAATATTATGCTGACGTCACAATTAGATTTACGACTAATTGATTTTGGAATCGCTCGAAATTTTAAGCAAGAACAGAATCAGGATACAGTAAAGCTTGGGACAGTCGGGTTTGCAGCTCCAGAACAGTATGGTAGTGGTCAAAGTGATGCAAGATCTGACTTGTATGGATTAGGGGCATTGCTCTTATTTCTCGCAACAGGTGGGTTAGCTAGCGAATGGTCAGAGGGAGTTGATTCTGTCGTTCGTAATGATTTCCCAAAAGGAATGATACCGATAATTCGTAAATGTTTACACCAATCCCCTGCAGATCGTTATCAATCGGCAAATGAAGTTATGGTTGCGTTGATGAATCATAGACAAGGATCTCTTAGTCATTCATCTCTAAGTACAGTAACTGGGCATATTGGGAATCGGGTGATTGCAGTTATGGGCGTGAGTTCAGGTGCGGGGACTACGCATACAGCGATTTGCACAGCTCATTATTTGGCTAGAAATTTCAGAAAAGTGGCCATCGTTGAGATGAATATGGAAGCGAAAGCATTTAGTAGAATTCAGCAAATCGTCGAAGGGGAGAATGATTTAGTTCAACAACGTGATCGACGTTTCTCCGTAGAAGGCGTTGATTATTATCGACAGACGGCAAGAGCCAATGTGATTGAATTGCTTGGAGGTAGCTACGATTGTGTTGTTATGGATTTGGGATCATACCAGGAGAATGATCGACTGGAAGAGTTTCTGCGTGCGGATGTACCGATTCTTGTGGGTTGGGGTTCGGAGTGGCGGATGCAGGAAATGGTGGATGTTATCAATAGTCTAACGAGACATCCTCAGAATAAATGGGTGTATTGTCTTCCGCTTGCGCCTTCGGATGCTATACATCGTCTTCGTAAACAACTCAATATAGCTAAAGTTTATAGTGTACCCATGCATACCGATCCTTTCGATCAATGTGAAGAGATGGATAAATTAATGGGTCAACTATTTCAAGGAATTGTCCCGGAAATGGTGAAGCGGAGAAGATTTCGATTCGGAATTAGATAGCTTAATGAGCAGAAAGGGGAACTCAATCTATTGAAAATATGGATGTTTGCCGGTATGTGCGATAAAAGTGATATTTTATTCTACCTGTGCAAGCTTCTATCAACTGCCAATAAGAAAGTACTTTTAGTGGATGGTACAGACACGCATAAATATCAACGATACATGGGACAGTTGGAACGACCATTAGCAGCAATCACTAAATTTATGAAATTTGATGTGGCTAGTGGGTTTACTTCACAAATGGAGTTGGAGAACCATTTACGAAATGACGGGGCAGGGCTAGACAGTTATGACATTGTTATTTACGACATTGAGAACGTAATATTCTGTTCAACGGATACATGGAATGTAGCTGCAGCGTGCACTTGGAATATGAACTATGGTATTTGGTCATTTCAAAAAGGCTCAGAATGGATGAATGAATGGATATTACATGATCCCTTATTGACCGATCTTCTTTTTCAGAGAATCTATTTACGAACAGTAGACTGTTTATTGGATCATATCTTTATGGATAGTTGTAGGGATAGATGGCCAGTACAGTTAACAAATGAGTACATCGTTATTCCTTGGGATGAGGTAGATACCGGGTTAAAGCTTGCAACTGAACATTTAAGACATTTGCGAATGAAACCTCTATCAAGACGTTACAAAAGAGTGATTTGTAGATTAATAGAACAGTTAACGCCATTAGATCATAGACAAATTAAGCAAGCACTACTACAAGTTGAGAGGGGAAACATATGAGCACAGTTGCATTTTGGAGTCCATTACTAGGAGGGAGCGGAAGTACGGTTCATGCTGCTTCTGTCGCATCTATGATTGGAATGGAATATCGAGTACGTATGTTACTGGGACATGGTGGGGCAGCAGGGGAAAGAGTAGAGGAAGCATTTCAGACAGGAAAGGTAGCGTTAGATCATTCGTTCATATCTATGAGTGATTGCGGTATGGATGCTTTGGAGCGATTATGCCTGAATAGACGTCTTAATAAAGAAAATATCCGTGATTATACGGTACCCTTGCTCCCTGAAAGGCTCGACTTTATTACTGGTAATGCCAAAAAAGAGGGTACGCTTCCTGGGTACAGACCTACGTTACTACCATCGATCCTCTCATGTGCAAATGAATATTATGAGCTCGTACTTATGGATGCAGGATGTGGGTATGAAGATTTGGATTCTAAGGGGGATGGTGCTCTTCTTAATAACGCAGATCTTGTTGTCGTGAGTCTAACACAGAATATTCAAGCTATAGAAGCATTTTTCTCAGGTGGACAACTACCTGCCGCACTTCAACATAAGCCTTACATCATTGTTGTTGGTAGATACGATCATCATTCCCACTGCACGCTACAAAATATGAAGCGTAGATTCGGATTCAAAGGGTCCATACATGGTATTCCGTATTCAACAGACTTATTAGATGCATGGAATATGAAAGCTTTATTACCGTTTATACATAGAAGTCGGCACTTGAATAGTCAACACTCTGCAGCTCCATTCTATGAAAGTATTCGGTCAGTAGCTAGGGAGATTATGGAGCAGCTTAACTTGAGTAATTCGGTTAAAAAAATAGAGAAGGGCGCTTAAATGACGAGCAGGAAACTAATTCCAAGCGCCTATTCTATAAGGTAATGAACTACGTTAGAAGTTTAAGGGAGTGAGAAACATTGTCAAAGATTAGACAGAAAACAAAAAACTTGATTCTTGCAAGTCTATCTGGAGCTCTCATTATGGGGACATTATCAGCAGGTGGGATTACATATTTAATTAAACAACAAGCCAAAGAAGAGAAAACAATCCGATTGGCTTATCAGTCACAAATTGATGAGGCAGAAAAACGCTTTAAAGATCAAAATGCTGCAAAAAAAAGAGTGATAGTCACTTCAAAGGAAATGAAGGCGGGTGAAAGTTTAACGGAGACGGATTTAAAGGTGATAGAACTACCTGAAAAAGATGTTCCAGACAATATGAACGATGGTATAGAAGATTTTATAGGAAAAGTCCTAAAGATAGATGCTAGCATTAATACGCCATTAATTAATTCTATGCTTTTTGAGGAAGGAGTTACTCCACAAGATCTAAGAATTCAAGAGTATAATGTGCTTCAGCTACCAACCCAACTTAAAAAGGGACAATTTGTGGATGTTCGAATCATGTTTCCAACGGGACAAGACTACACAATCTTATCGAAGAAAAAAGTAAAGGATCTACTTGGTACTACGGTATGGCATGAAGTCAATGAATTCGAAATTTTAGCCATGCAAAGTGCGATTGTGGATGCTTATATCCATGGTGCCAAACTGTATGAAATAACCTATGTTGATCCGTTTATGCAGGATAAATCCATTCCGAACTATCCAATAAATCTTAATGTCATCGATCTAATACAATTAGACCCAAATATTCTCGAAAAAGCTAAAATTTCAATGGATACTTGGGGAAGAACAAGAATAGAAAAGGCGATGTCAGAGATGGATGGGCTAGATATCACAAAAGTTCAAAATGGTAGTATGATGCTGCAACAACAGGTATTAAATGATCAAACGGTACAACAACAAAAGAATCAAGGAATAACGAATGATCAATATATACCACAAACAGATCCTGATATCAGCGGAAGCACTTCAGACACTAGTCCACAAAATGGAGCAACAATGGAACAATTATCGACTACAAATCACTCTATACCACAAGAATCCATTGTTCAACCTGTTCATGCTAGAGAGAAAGAAAACGAAGTGTTTGAACAGCCATTAGTTAATCCATAGAGAAGGGGGGATAGCATTGAATAATACATTGTTTTTTGGGTCGTGTGATATAAGTGATTTGCTTCAGTATACGTGCAAAATATTATCGACGACGGGTAACCGAGTACTGCTTGTTGACAATACATTAGAACAGTTTATCTATTATGGTTCCCAAATCCATCATGGTGAATTGAAGCTAACTGAGAACGATGGATTTGAAATAACAAATGGATTCCTTAAGCTATCAGATCTTGAGGGATTTCTCACAACGAATGAAAAATATGATCAAGTAATAATTCATTGTAATGACCCACAATTCCTATCCAAATCAGATTTACATAAGTTCAATAAAAAGTATGTAGCAGTAAACAATGAACGTATTGTCCTTGAAAAGACAGTTAAGTTCTTGAATGAACTCTTTAGTAGCAAGGGAATAGATGATGGACCCATCCAACTAACAAAACTAGTTGTGAATCAGGTTTCATGCGATATAGCTGAAGACTATTTAGAATCTGTTCTGGGTAAATTCCCCATCGCATGGGCTGACGAATCTTTCGAAATGATGTTTGACGAAAATGACTTCGTTTCAAAAATTAACAATCAGCATAGTGGGCAGAGCGATATTAATCACTTGTCACGACTATTCAAAAAAACGCTAATAAAGTTGTCTGAGGACATATCAGGTTTAGATAATAAAGAAATAAAGTCAGCTTTTAAACAAGCAAAAAGGAGGAAGATCGTATGGGGCAAATAGCTTTTTGGTCACCGGTTGGAGGGCAGGCTGGAAGTACAGCTAATATCAGTGCAGTTGCAACTGTTATTTCAATGGAATATATGACCAAAACATTAATGAGTCATACACACTGGGATAAACCAACATTGGAATCTACATTTATAAGAAACAAAGATATCGGTGAAGGCGAGATGAATTATGCTACTGCGGGTATGGATGCATTGGAACGATTAGTACGAAGTCAGAAATTAACACCAGAATTAGTTCGTGATTTCACAACTCCGATTCTAGCAAACCGTCTCGATCTAATGACAGGAACGACTAAATCAGATACTGAACTTTTTGGATCTATCTCAGAAGTCGTAAATAGTATTTTCGATGCAGCGAAGCAATTTTATGACGTATCGCTTATCGATGTGAACAATGGATTTGACAATTCATTTACAAATACCGTTATATACAACTCAGATTTGATCGTTGTGAATTTGAATCAAAACCAATCTGTATTAGAACAATTCTTTAATGGATGTGAATGCAATGGATTGTTGAAGGATAAGGAATACGTGATCGTCTTAGGACAATATGATCGAAATTCTAAATATAACATAGGGCATATCAAGAGAACATTTAAATGTGATAACCCGATGTATACGATACCTCACAATACAGGATATATGGATGCTATTAATGATAGATCAGTCTTAGAATTCTTTCTCAAAAATAAAAACATTCGACCCGTGAATGTTAATTATCATTTTATGAATGACGTTAGAAAATGTGCAAAGGGAATTCTTGATGCTTCAGGAATAGATACAAAGATTTATAGCGAACGGGGGGCTTAAGTATGTTGCCGAGTCAGTGGATCAATACATCCCTGATAGTCGTAATGGTCTTCGTGATCGGAGTTATCATGTTCTTTAAACTTACCGAGAAGAGAGAATCGCGTAAACACCCTCATGAACTGGATAAGAAATTTACGATTCCAGCATTGGTTGAGTTCGTAAAAAGAGCACTAAATGAAATAACAACACCTAACGTGGATATATTGGGTCTCTTGTCTGAAGAAGAATACAATCGACACATAAGTCAAAGATTACAACTGAAAAAGGCGTTAAAAGGTTCTACTTTTGGTGACCGAAATGATAAAAACTATGTCAAAAGCACAATTTTTGATCTTCTTTATAAAAACTATGGATTAAACAGTGAGAATATCAATCAGGTTATTCCATTCAATAACTCTGAACAATTAACATCCCAAGATAAATTTGAAATCATCATACATAAATACAAGAAGAACTTTGGTATGGATGCATTATCAAAAATGATTGATAACAACAATCTCGCTGAATTAAAAGAAATGATCGATGATAGTCAATCGGAATCTTATATCATAACGGTCGCTGAAATGGATGAAGTTTATAACAAGGAACAGAAGAGCTTATCCTTCGAAGATATGCTAAACATTGTTGTACAAAGAATTTATCAAGAATTTAAGGGGTTCAGCGTGATAGATGATATCCGTGATATGCGCATAGATGGTGTGTCGGGTGGGGTATCTGGTATACCTATCGATCAGATTGATCCAGACAATGATCTGATGATGAGTTCAAGTCAAGCTAAGATGAAGTCCATACCTTTAGGTCACGACAGTGTTTGGATATTTTATAAAGGTAAGACCATTCATTTAGCCTTTCTCTCTTTCAATACCGAAGCTGAGTTAAAGAGAGTCTGCCAAAATATCTATCGGTATAACAATCCTGGACAATTGTCAGATGCAAATGGCTTTAAAGTCAACGATATGAAAGATGGTTCTCGTGTTGTCGTGGTAAGACCCAGTTTTTCAGAATCTTGGGCTTTTTTTGTTAGAAAATTTGATACGGGATCTGCTCATCTAGAAGAATTGATATCGGAGAAAGACACGAACCGTGTTTTAGTCATGACACTCCTAATCTATTTGATAAAGGGTTGTAGAATTATCGGACTTACGGGTGCACAAGGTACTGGGAAAACGACACTTTTAATGGCATTAGTCAGATACATTCATGCATCCTATACGATTCGAGTACAAGAAATGACGTTTGAATTACGTTTGAGGAAAATATATCACAATCGAAACATCTTATCCTTCCGTGAAACGGATACGATTACAGGCCAAGCGGGACTTGATCTTCAGAAAAAGACAGATGGTGTAGTTAACCTACTTGGTGAAATTGCTACTGACGTTGTAGCGGCTTGGATGATCCAAATGGCCCAAGTTGCAAGCTTATTCACATTGTTTACACATCATGCTAAGACGACTAAAAGTCTAATAGAATCCATTAGAAACTCGTTGCTGAAGACTGGAATGTTTACAAATGAAAAAATTGCGGAACAGCAGGTCATTAGTATATTGAATTTCGATGTTCATATGAAGAAGGATCAGGATGGCAAGAGATATATCGAGAGAGTTACTGAGATTGTCCCTCTTGATCTTAATGTTGATTACCCAACTGACTATCGCGATGTTTCTGATCCACAAGCGAAGATGGAATTATTTATGAACACAACGACTGAATATTTCAGAAGACAAACGGACCGGAAATTATACGAGGTTCAGAATATCATCGAATATCAGGATGGTGGATATGTGGCAGTGAATCGTATTTCTAGTCGAAATCAGGAAGAAATGCTGGAATTCATGTCACCACGGGAAAGGCAAGAGTTTATCGAGTTCACAGAAAATCACTGGAGGTGAATGAGATGGATTTAAGAACAATAGGAATTGCTGTCCTTTTGGGTTCCATATCTTTAACTATCTTCTTTTACATCTGGCTGAAACTGTTAACTAGAAGGGCCGAAAGAGACGGTACACAAGAGGTTATACGTTCATACGAATTATTAGCGGGTACCAATCAGCAGAAATGGAAGAGAAGATTTTCTCAATTCTTTCAAGATTCCTATGTATTTCTCCTAAGGGTTCCTGTCATTCGGGGGTATGTTCTTAGAATAAGAAAAAGACTACAAGCTATTCATGCTTATGATGAGCATATGATGCGACGTGAGACTATTAAAATTGTTTTTTCTTCGATTAGTATTGTGTGCTCCGTCGTTCTTATTTTTATATTTGTAAATCAAGATTTTACGTTCATATTTATGGTTCTGCTTGCAGCGTTGGTTGTGAATGGAATGTTGATTGATACATTTGTATATCGCGTTGAGGACCGTTTGCTTATTCAACTTGCTTGTTTGTTAAAAGATGTACGCCACAATTATCATCAGCACGGGATGATCGAAGAATCGATATATGATTCTGCCGAGACTTCATCTAATGAAGCTGCACTTCATGCCAGAAAAATACATGAAGTCCTAACATCCAATAACCCAGAAGAGAAGCTTGAATTATATTATGAATCTGCTCCCAATCGTTATCTAAAAGGTTTTGCTGGAATGTCTTACTTAGTGCAAGAGTTTGGAGACAAGATCGTTAAAGAAGGTTCGTTATATTTAAATAATTTAAACAAGCTCACCGAAGAGATTAATTTGGAAATATTAAAACGCAGGAAATTAAACTATCTCTTTAAGGGGTTAACAGCCATTGCGGTAATCCCAATTCTATTTACACTACCGATAGAAAGTTGGGCAAGTAATCAGTTTCCTTTAATGGCAGCATTTTATTCAAGTAAGATGGGGTTTTTAACTAAATTAATTATTTTTGGAGTGGTTCTTGGCTCGTATGTACTTCTCAAAAAAATGCAAGATCAACAGGAGGGGACATATGTTACAAAGGTTAGAAAAAATCCTTGGGAAAAGCGAATTTTTAAAATTCCAGGAGTAGCGTGGCTCGTTGATCGTCTAACTCCACCACGTAGGACAAGTGAACACTTTAAGATAAGTAGATTATTAAAAGAGGCAAATGCAGCTTTTTCAATCGAATGGCACTATCTTCATAAGTTTTTATTATGTTTTATTTTATCTATTGGGATGTTGATTGCCTTCTCAACGATGCACTATATTACGATACACAATGTGATGACAGCTCCTACGAATAACACCAACTTGTTTGGGAAAATGTCTGCTGAAGAATTGCAGAATGCAAATCAGCTAACGGATTTTGACACGCTCATCATGAAGCAAGTGAAAGGTGTGAAAACTGAGCTACTGCAAGACAATGTCGTGACGTTGGTCAAACAAGATGAAACAGTATCTTTTAACGAAACGTTACTTAACGCTACAACTATTCGGATACTTTCAAAAATACAAAAAGTTAACTCTGAATACCTGAAATGGTGGGAATTTCTGATTAGCATCATGTTAGGGTGGGTTGGATATCAAATGCCATACTGGTTGTTGCTATTCCAGAAGAAAATGCGTGCTATGGATATGCAGAATGAAACAGATCAATTTCTTACGATCGTTGCAATGCTTTGTGAAATAGATCGTATGTCAGTCGAAGTCATTCTTGAATGGATGGAGAGATTCTCTAATATTTTTAAAGACCCATTGCATAAGTGTGTCCAGAATTTTGAAAGTGGAGCAGAAGAGGCTCTGGAACAGGTCAAACTAGATGCACCTTTTACACCACTTGTTCGAATAATTGAGAGACTTCAATTATCAATTGCTAGAATCCCAATTAAGCAAGCATTTGACGATCTTGAAACAGAACGAAAGTTCTATTTTGAGCAAAGAAAGCAATCTTATGAAGAAATGATTGAAGCGAAAGCAGGATGGGGAAAAATGATAGGTTTTGCACCCATGTATGCCGTTATTTTTCTGTATTTAGTTATTCCATTAATTTATATGAGTTTCACACAAATTGGCGTGTACTACGAACAAATCAACAAACTTTAAATTCGGTAATAAAAAAATTACCCATATACATTAGGAGGAGAAATGAAATGAATAATGCATCCACAGCTTTAAAAGTATCGGCAGGTATCTTTTTAACGATCGCACTGATCACAATTGTAGTCGTACTGTTTATCTCAGCTCAGGAGGCAACCAAATCAGCTCAAAACAATTTCGCAGATATCCAAACGGAAATGTCGCAAGCATCTTTCACTGTATATGACAATACGACGGTATCCGGTAGCCAAGTTCTAAATGCTCTGCGAAAGTTCCAAGACAAAGGACAATTCGGTGTTGAAGTTAAAACAGGAAAGAATACAACGGGTTCTTGGTATTTCAAAAATATTAACACGGTTGTACCCGCAGGAACTTCTGGCTACGGATCTGTGACTAATGTAGTACCAGGGGGCACTATCGCTTATGCCAGTAATGAATCTGAAATGGATTATGTAAATCCATCAGGTAAGTTTGAAGCAAATGTTATTAAAGACAACAGTAATGTCATTCGAGGGATTACCTTTAAACAGAAATAATTGAACTCTTCAATACATAAGGAGATGTGTTATTCGCGTCTCCTTTCTGACAAGAAAAGAAGGTGACTGTTATTGCAATTGAAAACAATAGTTCTGAAGCCATAGGTCTTAGCTTAGCTGTCTCTATGTTTGTTGTTTCTCTGACACTATCAGTATATCTGTTTTCAACGACAGGAGATACGATACAGCGAACCTACGAAATGAATACGCGATCTGACAATAATATATATTCAACGCTCAAGGTACCTTCGGATTACGTTGTAAGCGGAGCAGAAGTAAGACAGACTCTTTACACAATGATAGAAATTGGAGTGGATATTGAAGTGAACGGAGTGATGTATTCGAAGTCGTTAGATCCAAGGACACTGAATGTTTCTTCTATTGATCTTTCTAAGAAATATATACCTACATATGTAAGAGACTATAAAGGTGCACTAAGCATGTTACGTTTTAACTAAAGGGGATGATAAGTTTTGCCGAATTCGGTTGCAACAGTGTTCGCTGTGATCATTGCAATTGTCCTTATCTTAATATTTCCTGTCTCAAGTGCACTGAACAAACAAGATGATATATCCGAAGTGGTAGTTCTAAATGCTGTATCTCATTTCGTAGATTCTGTTCGAGATAAAGGATACATAACACCTACCATGTACAAGGGGTTCGTAGATCAAATGGCTTTAACAGGGAATACCTATGATATTCAGATGGTACATCGACACAAAAGATATGATCCTATTTACAATAATGATGGTATTTTTCAAGATGGATACCATGTCAATTATGAGGAATTTTTTAATGCTCAAATAAACGGAAAAATTTTTCCGAGAAATTCAAGTGAAACCGTAGATTCACCCAACAGAATTTATAAATTTGCAGTGGGTGACTTTTTCGATGTTACTGTTAAAAATACAAACCGAACGATGGGGACATTGATGAATGACTTCCTTACTGGAGGAATAAACAACCCTAATGCAACAATTGTAATTCCGTATGGAGGCATGGTCCTCAATGAAGACTATAACTAAACTAGCCATTTTTTCTGTTATGATCCTTTTACCTTACTTTGTTTTCAATAATATTAATCTTGAAGTCCAACGAGAAACGCTTATTACAGAAATTAGATATAACAAGGCAATAGATACAGCGACACAAGATGCTGCCAAAGCGCTCTTAACTAATAGTAGTCAAAGAGATGAAACGCAATATGAAAGACTAAAAAAGGTCAAAATCAATAGAGAGGAAGCAGTACAAACCTTTCTACAAACGATGTATTTGAATTTTGGTGTTTATAATGATCCAGATGGACAAGGTGTTCTTAAAACCTACATTCCAGCGTTAGTTATTGTTGGATATGATGGATACTATATGTATTCATGGGATGAATATACGAATGCGGCGGGTGAGATGGAACTCAAACATGTATGGAGTCCTAAAAAACCATACGCTTATGCTGATAATAATGGTAACACATTTGCTTTTACCCTCGATGAATATGTAACGGTTAACAAAAATGGTGATCAACAGTGGTTGGAAGGGTTTCGAGGTGAAATAACATCAGAAGCATCCATCCCCTTATTACATGATTCCAAGACATTTGATCAAGTGCGGAGGACTTCAATTGTTCATGCCATTCAGCAAGACCTGCAATTTCAAATCAATAAATATAATAATTACTCGAAGCGTTACGGCGTAGCATATACCTTTACATTACCACTCATTAGCCAAGAGGAATGGAACAATACGATCAATGATGTTGGTATTTTGGCATTCGTACAGGGAATTCCAATGGGACAGAAGTATTATAACAACTACGCTTTGGGAGGAAGTCGAATCGTGAAGAAACCAATATATAACGGGATGATTGCGAATGGACACAAATACTATTATTCTCGAAATGCCTGCGTGTCATCCTTTACAACGGAGGAGGTGTTCACAACTGAAAGAGACGCAGCAGCTAATGGATATATTCCTTTGGACTGTACAGTAGGAAATAGGAATTAAATCTTAATAATTGTACAATTAAATGTGGAAAAAGATTACAATTAAGTTAATTACTAAAGGGGGTACGAAAGATGAAAAAGAAAACATTTATTGCAGTATTGGTAACAACCATAGCATTAGCGAGTCAATTCAGTACGTGGGACAAGCCGGCAGTTGCGAATGCGGAATTGTCGGAAGATATGAATAAGGGTGTAAGTACCATGATTAGTAGTGTTAAACTAACCGATATTACGACACATTGGGCAAAAGGAGCAATCGACAAAGCCGTAGAACGTGGGTTTGCGAAAGGATATCCGGATGGCACTTTTAAGCCGAATTCCAATGTAACGCGAGCGGAGTTCATTAAGATGACGGTAGAAGCATTGAAAATATCTGTTGATTCGACGACTACAGGTGGTACTTGGTATGACGCCTATGTAAATGCAGCTAAGAACGCAAATCTATATGTTGAGTCTGATTTTAATTCAGGTAACCTAAATTCTCAGATGACGAGAAAAGAGATGGCAAGACTGTCTGCAAGAGCAATAGGGGAAAAGACGACAGATGATACGAAATGGATGTATTTAGCTACGAAGAAGGGATTAATTTCGGGACTTGGAGCGGGTAAGCTTGGAGAATCTGACAATACGACTCGAGCCCAGTCCGTTACGATCATTGATCGCATATTAACAGTGAATGCAGGTGGATCGCTTCCAGTAGATAAGTATGCAGTAGCAAGTGCAGAAGTGGTATGGCATGGTACAAATATATTTACTGTGATGCCTGAAGTATTTACTTCTAATGATCCAACTAAAAAAGATCAAGATGCTGAACTTTGGAAGAAAGAAAACATGATTATTAATTCAAAAGATGGCGAATATTCCGGAGAAATAGAATATGTTATCGCGATTGATTTAGCAGATCCTAATGATCCTAACCTGAAATTGGTTCCACCAATCTCTAGTTTGAAATGGCAAAATAATATTAGTTCGAGTTCATTAACAGAAGGAATTCCAGTTTCTAAGTGGAGAGATAGTTATTTAATTTATTATAAATCAAGAGTAGTCTTTAGCAAAAACTCTGAGCATTATGCTCCTATTTCTATAAGAAATAACGTTCCCTTATCTATTTCGGGTACTGATGGTGATGTTTATGCATATTTAGAGGGAGCATTAAATAAAATCGCCCCGGTATTTAAGGATAAACCTATGGATCAAACAATCTTTTTATTCCCTAAAAAGGGATGGACTCAAAATCGGCCGCTTACTATTGCGATTAATACACCAGGGTACTCAAATACCTTTTATAAAACACAACAATTATTAACCATTTCAGGTCCGTTTATTAAATCATATTAAAGGTGGTGTGAATTTTGAAAGATAGAATGAAACTCATACCACTTATTTCAATGTTTTCACTATTATTTTCGTTACTAATTTCATTATTTCCTATATATGCAGATGTAGCAGCTGAGAGTCTCTTCAAAACGGATAAAATTGAATATGCTCCTGCTGAATCCTCTTTGAAGAGAGACTATCAGTCGGTCTTCTATAAGGAGAAAAATATTAGCACAAAACCTTTTAATATAGATGCTGGTGCAGGAAAAATCATTACTAAAATCTTGTTGTACAAAGGTGGCAAAGAATTTAAAGAGATTAAAGTGAATGCTAGGAAGTATATCGAATCTTTAGAAATTAGCGGCGAAGGCATCGCAGTCAAGTCTATTGGAAATATGCCTTATGGAAGTTGGATTGCTTGGTCAAGAAGTATAGCTGGTAAGCATTGGATTCCCGGAACGAGTGTGCAGAAATGGGGTATTGAAGGAGAAGCAACAACAGGCAGTGAAGTTTTTGATGGGATCACAAAAGACAAATGGCCAGGGAAGAAAGTTTGGATAGAAGTTGATTACGATCGAAATCAGCAGTACAAAAGTGTTGGAGCAGTTGACTATGGTGCATTTGAAACCACGTATATTGACGACGATGAAGAAACAACTCTAAAGGAAGCGAATAAGTTACAAGTTGGGGTAAATGTAATCAAAGATATGGATAAAGATATTACATCAATAGATGGACCGATCGGTAAAACTGACATATCTACTGCTATCATTGGCTTTTCTGTACCTAATTTAAATAAAGGTAGTATTAGATTTACTCAAATCTATGATCACGAAGGAACAAGAGTTCCATTAGGCGGTAACGGCTCTGCTGCAATGATGTATTATTTCGCTACCTATACATTTGATATCAAATCATTTACCTATCGTTATCCAAATGAATATGAAGTGTACACGAAGGATGACGATGGCACTCTTCCAGAGGAGCCTAACCCTCCTGTTGAAGGAGGAGGAACTGGCGGATGCACAGTCGCCAGCATTGGTTCCCCATCTCAGGGTTCTACTCCCCAAGCGTCGGTCATGGACCCATCTGCTACGGGGGCAATCAAAGCAGATGATGGGAGTAATAGCCCTTATAACTTCGATGTAGGTAAAGGAATACCTACGTCAGATAATTTATACGCTAATACGCTAGCTTTTAACTATCTGTACCAACATACATTTGGACAGATGAATGGAAAAGTCAATTATGAATGTAACGTCGATGTTGATTATGTTCTGAAGTGGAAAGAAAAACAGCCTCCGACAACAGGACCTGATGGCAAACCCGTTATAGTAGCTGACAAAGATATGTCCGAGACTGAGTCGAAAACATATTCTTTCACATTCACCAAAGATTATACATACTGGGAAATCAAAAATTTAGAACTGTACGGTATTGACAAATCTGTCATGAGGAACTATGCCTTACCCGGAGGGGAGGTAATTCTTAACCCTTCAGGATACACGCCTCCAACAATGGCATCATCACATAGTGATACAGTTGAAGATCATGTTAAACCCCAAGAGGGCGCATCAATAACGTATACACCACCGGCGGTAGTGGGAGGAACTACTAAGCCTTCTCCCCCGGATGATACGAGTCGACTGAAGGGTATGGCTGAAACTGGAACGAAAGATCCGCTTGTCAAGAACGACAAAGTTGATTTTAATGGTCAAAAAATTATGGATGATTCAGAAGTGAGTAAGACAGGACCCACGCCAACAAAGATTCCAAATCCTACGACGATAGGTAATACTGTTTTATATCAAAATGCTCTTTTGATCTCTAGTGCATTACTGAACAAGCTGAATACTACGAGCACCGGAACAATCTACTATACATTGCTTCCTCAAAATATTGGAGGAGGTTCCGATAAACAGTATCCGATTAATGCCATCAATACAGTGACTGTACATACACCCACCGTGATCTATGCGAACGCTTCGGATGATGCAGCTCATAATCAAAAGACAGTTCCAAATTATAGCCGTAGGGCATTTATACTAGACCGTAATTTCAAAGTCTATATGCCTACTACTGGTCAACACCGCAATATTTCAGGTTATGGTGACAGGGACTATGCAAAATATATTAAGGCTAAGCAAGTTCGCTTTGAATTTGATGTCTATACTGCGGATAAATCCATATTTTATCCCAAGGATACTTGGATTACCATCCCTGTATCAGAGTTTGAGAAGACATTTTTCTTACCTGTCTGGGTTAATGAGGGAGATTATATTGTTTATTTCAGATCCTTTGCTGAAAATGCTCCTGCATCCGGATTCACAACCGAATCGGAAGCAAACCTTAACTTAGATAACCATGTTGCAACTGATACCGTGCCTGTAGAAGTTATTGGTAGATTATATGACTTTCGTATTACGGATATTGCTGATCCTAATTGGGAAACGGTATTTCGGACAGCAAAAGGTAGTAGTCCTTCAAATGGTACCTCATATTCAGTAGGGACAAAAGGAATTGATGGAGCGGCTAACGGAAAAATTGCACCGTATGTACTACCAATCCTTAGAGGAAGTCATCCTGTTGCAAGTTTCAAGTCGATGACTGTTAAAACAGGTTATCACTTCAAATTCGATCTAAAGACGAAAGGAAACATGTTCGAGGATAAGGATGCTATTCGAGTGACACCGACTTTTTACTTCCAAGATAACCAAGCATCTACACCTGCTAAACGTGTTGAAGTTGACCTTTACTACCATTCGGACACTAAAAAGTTCGTAAAGATCGGTTCTTCATCTGCTGTGGAACGCCGAAATATAATCCTGAATCAGCGCTTACGTAATGTACCTGTTACAGATATTTTGAATACTGCGGGATCGCTTTACGATATGAAGACAGGGTGGACCATGACACGGCCACAGTACTTAACGGCATATCAAAAAAGGTCAACGGAACAAACCTATGTAGGAGGGTATGATATTCAATTGCTTCCTTCACCTTTACGTACGTTCATTAACACATTTGATAGGCCGGTAAATGCAAGTGCCAGTCCAGCTAGAACGAATGCATCGATTCAACAATGGTACGGTGAATATAGCTTGCCAGCTGCCGTCTATGTCGTTGCTAAAGGTACAGATTTAGCTGTATATGGAAAAACAAATAAACTCGATGAAAAGTCACCGATCTTTTTACGTAATGGTTATATTTCACTCAACTTTAATCTTGAAACGATTCGAAATGCCGATTTGAACAAACCGCATCTGCAATATATCAAAGGCCCGCTCAATAACCAATGGTGGAACATGGAAGGCTATGACGGTTCTGATGACGCGCGCGACCGAATGATTACGGATCCGTATGGTGTTCAATACCTTCTTAAAGATGGCGATGTCGTATTCTATGATGCTAACAAGTCATCGTATGATGATTACGCTCCTAACGGGACGCACTAGTTAGCCAGCTGATTATTGTTTCAGTTATTTCCGTGTATTCCCTTTGGCCCTGTATTCTATATGAATATGGGGTCTTTACATTTCTTAATTTTAAAAATAAAGACAGTTCAACTTACAGCGAGCATCCTATTTATGTTACAATATAATCTTGATGATATTTTTAATGTAAATAAAAGTGATTTTTATAATAGATAGGGGTTAAAGAGTAAAGATGAGTTTATTAACAGTAGAAGGTCTCTCCCATAATTTCGGGGGACGTACGTTGTTTAGAGATGTTACTTTTCGTTTGTTAGAAGGGGAACGTGTAGGTTTTGTTGGAGCCAATGGGGTTGGTAAATCCACATTGATGAATATTCTTACGGGTACACTCCTTAAGGATGAAGGGAAAGTAGAATGGACGCCACGCGTTCGTTTTGGTTATTTGGATCAGCATACGAAGTTAACACCTGGCAAAACGATTCGTGATGTTCTCAAGGATGCTTTCTTGCCGCTTCTGGTACTTGAGCAGGAAATGAATGAGATTACGAACAAGATGGGTGAAGCAACACCAGAAGAATTAGAAATTCTCCTAGAGCAAATGGGTGACATTCAAGAGCAGTTAGATATTGGGGATTTCTATTTACTTGACGTTAAAGTAGAAGAAATGAGCCAAGGTCTAGGTCTTACTGCTATTGGTTTGGATCGGGATGTAGCATCATTAAGTGGTGGACAGCGGACGAAGGTATTACTTGCGAAGTTGTTACTTGAGAAGCCGAACGTGCTACTACTGGATGAGCCTACGAACTATTTGGATGTAGAGCATATTGAATGGCTGACACAGTATTTAAAGAACTACCCTCATGCCTTTATGTTGATCTCACATGACACGGATTTCATGAATCAAATCGTAAATATCATTTATCATTTGGAATTCTCCAAATTAACAAGATACACGGCCAATTATGAGAAATTCCTTGAAATGGCTGATATGACGAAGAATCAGCATGTTGATGCTTACGAAAGACAACAAGAGATGATTAAGAAACAGGAAGATTTCATCGCTCGTAATAAAGCGCGAGCTTCTTCGTCCAAACAAGCAAAGAGTCGTGAGAAACAATTGGATCGATTGGATCGCATTGAGAAACCAGAAGAAGCTTCTAAGCCGACATTCAAATTCAAAGAATCTAGAGCAAGTTCTAAGACTGTATTCGAAGGAATTGATTTCGAAATTGGTTATAGTTTCCCTCTACTTCCTAAGATGAATATGGTAATCGAACGTGGAGATAAGATCGCTATCGTTGGTTGTAATGGTGTAGGTAAGTCTACATTGCTCAAAACCATTCTCGGTAAAATACCTACACTAAGCGGTAGAACATACCTAGGGGAATATCTGCAACCAGCATACTTCGAGCAAGAATCGGTTGCTAGCAGAATCACGCCTCTTGAGGATGTATGGGATGAATTTTCATCACTCACTCAAAGTGAAGTGCGTTCGCATTTAGCACGTGTGGGTCTTAAAAATGATCATATTACACGTCCTTTAAGTATGTTGAGTGGTGGAGAGCAAGCTAAAGTTCGGATATGTAAGTTAATGATGCGTGAAGCGAACTGGATTCTATTCGATGAGCCTACGAACCATTTAGATATCATTGCTAAAGCTGAATTGCAGCGGGCGCTTAAGGAATTTAAAGGAACGGTCGTTCTAGTCTGCCATGAACCGGAATTCTATGAAGGCTGGGTAACGAAAGAATGGAATGTAGAAGCGTGGGCTTCCAAGACGAAGACTGTATAATGTTGAAAGGGTGAAATAACATGTCCAATGATGTGAGCCAACAGGAATCACCATCAGATGCCTTGCATCGCTATTCACGACAAGAGCGATTTACACCATTAGGTACGGATGGTCAGAAGAAACTTGGACAAAGCCATGTTCTTATAGTAGGTTGTGGTGCATTGGGTACATCTATTGCTGAAACTTTAGTGCGAGCAGGGGTGGGACATGTTACATTAGCTGATCGGGATTATGTTGAATGGAGTAATCTTCAGAGACAACAGCTATTCAGTGAACAAGATGCGGCTCAGCGTCTTCCTAAGGCAGTGGCTGCTAAGCGTCGGTTAGAAGACATCAACTCGTTAGTTACAATAGATATTCATGTTATGGATGTTCGAGTGGAAGAGTTAGAGTCACTAATTACGGATGTCGATCTGATTATGGATGGCACAGATAATTTCGATACACGCCTACTGATTAATGATATTTCTCAGAAACATAATATTCCTTGGATTTACGGTGGTTGTGTCGGGAGTTACGGAATTACGTATACGATATTACCAGGTGAAACACCATGTCTGAATTGTCTCTTAGGGGCCGTTCCTCTAGGTGGAGATACATGTGATACCTCTGGAATTATTCCGCAAGCGGTACAGATGGTAACTGCCAATCAGACAACGGAAGCACTAAAGCTTCTTAGTGGTCACCCAGAAGCACTGCGGCGTAAGTTATTATCCTTTGATCTGTGGCGAAATGAATATGTCTCGATTGGGGTCGATACTGCGAAGAAAAGTGACTGTCTTTCTTGCGGTGATCATGCCACATATCCGTATTTATCAGCAGCTAACTTAGAAAAGGTTGATGTACTTTGCGGACGTGATACCGTTCAGATTCGTCCTAGTCAGCGTCAATCTGTGAATATTGAACAGTTAGCTGGTCGCCTGTCGAATCTTCAAGAAGGTAATGTAGAAAGTAATCCGTTTCTAGTATCGTACAGTATCGGTTCACACCGTTTAGTTATTTTCCCCGATGGAAGAGCATTGATTCATGGTACGAAAGACATTGCGGAAGCTAGAACGTTGTATCATCGCTATTTTGGATAATTCAATTCAAATCAATCCATTCCTAATCATTAGGAATGGATTTTTTTTGCTTGGTGCAAGCTATGGTATAGAAGAATATTTCCGATAAAGTTTATAGAAATTGGTGGAGCCTGTGAATGAGATTATTATGTATGTGGCATACGACGGTGAATCCGCTGTTCCCATTATTGCGGCAATTAGTGAAGCGAAATATGAAGTGATTAAGGTCGGTAACAATGGAGAGGCACAAGAATATGCGGAAATTCATAATATAGATATGCTAATTTTAGACCAAGCAAGTGGCGGGATGGACTATACCCTGATAAGTGAGTTGTATTCAGGGAGAAAGTCTTTTGTGACTATGGTCCTGTCCGATCAGATGAAGACTGAAGATATCATAAATGGGTTCAATGAAGGGGCTAATGAATATATAACGAAGCCTGTTCAAATTGAAATCGTATTGATTCGGATTCATAATTTGTTTAATCTAGTATCGAAAGAAGGACACGATAAGAGGCTCCCTATCACCATTGGAGAACTAACTATTGATCTCAAAAGTCGAAGAGTCATGCGTAATTCACAGGATATTCAATTAACGCGTAAAGAATACGATTTGTTATTGTATTTAGCACGACATGTCAATGAAGTATGCAGCAGAGAAGAGATTCTACAGCAAGTGTGGAACTATGATTTCATATTAGGAACGAACGTGGTTGATGTATATATACGTCATTTGAGAGTTAAATTGGACAAGGGGTTCCATCACAAAATGATCCAAACTTCACGAGGTGTAGGATATATTTTAGAAGAGCCTAGATAAGAAAGTCTACGTTCGCACAAAAAAACTGACAGTCGTTAGACTGTCAGTTTGATATATATAAAGTATGATTGATTGAGATTAAAGGACCCGACGTGCTTTTACATATGTTTTCTTCCAGTTACCTTTGTTAAGGTCTGAGATGATAACACCAGGTTTTCCGTACGTATGAAGGATTTTCCCGTTACCGATATACGTAGCTACATGAGTAATATTCTTTCCAGTCGATCTACTTCCTGTGGAGAAGAATACGAGGTCTCCTTTTTTGAGATTAGCTTTAGAAACAGCAACACCCATTTTGGATTGTGCTACAGATGTACGTGGTAATGTAACACCATATTTACCATAGATTCGTTTCATAAGTGATGAACAGTCGAAATTTCTAGTCGTGGTTGTAGCAGCACCGAATTTATATGGCGTTCCCATAAAAGTTTTTCCGTAGTTTATGATTTTTGTTGCTTTGGATGTGGTGGCAGTAGCGGTTGTTGCTGCTTCAGCAACTGGGCTAGCGACGGTAATTGCAGCCGTTAAAGCAAGAGATGAGCATATTCCTATTACTGCAAATCTATGAGTCCATGTATGTTTAGTCATGTTGTAGTACCTCCGATAGTTTCTGTTTTAATAGTGTCTAGTTGTGCTCGAAACCAAGTATAACAGTTTTGTAACAACCTAATATTTGGACATCTACTAGAAAAGACTGATACACCAGTCGCTAGAGTTGCTTTATTAAAATTTGATTAAAAGTTACAAATAATTAATTAATTGGTTTGTGTAGACATAGAAAACGCCAAGAATCTATGCTGTCATAGCGTTCTTGGCGTTTTCTATTGAATCATATTAATTACAAAATTGTATTAATTTAATCTTTGCTTTGGATCACGAGTAACAACCCACTTTCGATAGAGACGGAACCCTTTTCACCTGTAAGGCGATTACTAATCCCTAGAGATTGTCCTAATTTTAAAGTTGCATTCTCTAGCGGATACTCAAATCCTTCTATAGTAATACCCGTCACTTCAGCAGTCATCGGTAGGAGTGAAACATAAGTGTACCCCAAATTGGTGACTTCAAGTGAAGAGCCAGTCATCGAAATGTAATTGTTCTTGTCGAGTATCGTGAGTGATGTGTGGTGTTGCAGTGCTCTATTTAGCATCTGAATGTTAGCTAACGTATGATCAAGACGAGTACCTGTTCCACCAATTAATAGAATATGCGTAGGACGTTGTTTAAGAGCGATCTCAAAGGCTAGTTCAGTATCTGTAAGATTCTTATCTATCGCATCGCAGTCCATCATTTCACCACTAGATGAAGAAACAATTAATTTCTCCTCTTCCGAGATGGAATCGAAATCTCCAACGGATATATGAGGATGGACGTTATTATTGATTAAAAATAAGGCACCTTTATCGGCTCCTATAATGTAGTCATCTTTTTGGATTTGATCCAAGAACTCTGGATAAAGGCTACCACCTGAAAAAATGATTACGCGTTTATGTGTCATATGTATGTCCTCCAAGATCATTTTAATAGATAGATGGAAATAAAAACGAACCTTCCATACTTAATTGAAGATAAAAACAAGTATAAATGAGAATTCATTGTTGCACAATTCATATTGTCATGATTACAATGGTGACAGCATCATGATAGGAAAGAGGTCGCTCTAGTGGATATGCATATATTTGAGTGGTTTAGTATTATCGGAACGATTGCGTTTGCGATGTCAGGCGCTTTTGTTGCAATGGAAGAAGAGTATGATATCCTCGGAGTGATCGTCTTAGGACTTGTCACAGCATTTGGTGGAGGTATTATACGAAATGTATTAATTGGTGTTCCTGTGACGTCGTTATGGACTCAGGGATTACTGATTCGTCTAGCGCTTATTTCTGTCGTGATTGCTTTTATACTACCTCTGAAATGGATTAAGCACTGGAAGAAAACAGAAGCATTATTCGATGCTATTGGATTATCTGCCTTCGCGATACAAGGAGCAATCTATGCAACGGAAATGAATCACCCTTTAGGTGCGGTTCTCGTGGCCGCTGTTTTAACTGGGATCGGTGGGGGAATCATACGTGATATACTTGCGGGTCGAAAGCCACTTGTATTGCGTGATGAGATTTATGCCGTATGGGCGATGCTTGCAGGTCTGGCCATTGGACTGAATTGGTTACACAATTCATGGCAGTTACTTACATTGTTCGTATGTGTCGTTGTATTTAGAATGTTGTCTGTCTTCTATAAATGGAGACTGCCAAGACGTTCCATAAGCAATTCTACATCAAGTCTTAGCGGATAAGGTATCCGTATACTAACGCGTTTGTTTGGAAAGGATGAGCACAATTGATTAACGTACTATTTGTCTGTCTTGGAAACATATGTAGATCACCAATGGCTGAAGCCGTACTACGGGACAAGCTTAAGAAGCAAGGACTAGAGGATCAAATTACTGTGGATTCTGCTGGTACAGGAGATTGGCATATTGGTCATCCTCCGCATGAAGGAACTAAAAAATTATTAGATACGCATGATATTGGTTATGAAGGAATGGCAGCTCGACAAGTGATAAGTCAAGATTTCAGTGCTTTTGAGTACATAGTCTGTATGGATGAATCGAATCTGACGAACCTTCGTAAAATTGAGGGAGGAACAGAGGCGAGTATCATTCAGTTTATGGATTTATTGCCCAAAGAGAAATTACGCGAAGTTCCAGATCCTTATTTCACCGGAAACTTTGAAGAGGTATATAACTTGATGAACGCGGGTTGTGACGTACTACTGGATAAAATTGTGAAAGAAAAGCTATAATGATTACAAAAGGGCATGATTAACATGCCTTTTTGTAAGAATGTTTATGAAAGCGCAGTCATTTTGTGGAGAAAAATAAATCCTAACCTCCTGTCCCATAACATGAGTGAGTAGGATTTACTTTTGAACTCGCTATCTTATTCTTCAAAAAAATACAACAGTGCATCGGGTAATTCTTTTTGCCAGAACCCCCAAAGATGACGACCCTCTTTTTCTTCATAATGGACTTGTGCTCCACGTGTTTCTAGAAGGTTCTTCGTATCTCTATTTAGTTGGACGAAATCATATGTTCCTGTGTCAGTTGTGAATTCATTCTCTTGCAGACCAACAATCATGAAGATATTTAACCAAGAAAGGTCCGATTCAGAAGCAATGATTTGTTGTGAAGCTTCATAATAAGCGCCGGACAAGCTAAGAACTCGCGTAAACAAATGTGGATATTGTAGGGCAATATGAAGAGATACACTACCACCAAGGGAGTCACCAGCAATCAAAGTTTCGGATGTCTCGGTTCGGACGGGATATTTCTGCTGCACATAGGGGATAATTTCTTCAGCAAAACATTTCACGTATGCCTCAAATCTGTTACCAAATGGTGCATATTCTGCTGTACGGACGGCTGTATCGACTTCCACGCCAACAATAATAAAAGGTTCAGCACCTCCATCAAGAATGAGGCCATTGGCAATGGTAGCAATACGACCGAAATTGAAAAACTCTTCACCATCTTGGCAGTATACGACAGGGTAGCTAACAATTTCATTGTATCCAGGAGGTAAATAGATACGAAGATTACGAGTTTCTGAAAGGTATTTACTGTTTATTTCTTCTTTTATAATGGTCCGTTTTAAGTAACGAGAATCGGTCATCTGAGGTCACCTTTTCTTGGGTTGATTTTTTTGCAATGGGAGAAGCGATAAGCTAAGATATTATTGTGAAGTAATTCATTGCTGTGTTGTTTAATTGTTCTAACTGTTATACCAATTATTTTGGGCTGTTATACATACAAAATCAAAATAATTGATTTATAACGTATTTACCTTTGACTTAACGTATAGAACAGGTATATAATAATTCTATAACAGGCGCACATGATAATCAAATTTTTTTGTTGAGGTGAAGATGATGAGCAAGGTTCCTTATGAAGTGTATACAGAGGAAGTAGAAGCGCTTTCCGTTCTATCTCCAGATGGTGAAATCGTTAATGAAGCTATGATGCCGAAACTTACTGATGATCAATTGAAAGAAATTATGTACCGTATGGTGTTTACTCGTACTTGGGATGACCGTGCAGTTAACTTAGGTCGTCAAGGACGTCTTGGTTTTTATGCTCCTGTGTCTGGTCAAGAAGCAACGATGATCGGTAGCGAGTATGCTCTACAGAAAGAAGATTTTGTATGTCCTGGATATCGTGATATTCCGCAGCTAGTATGGCACGGACTTCCACTTTATCAAGCGTTCCTATATTCACGTGGTCACCAACATGGAGGTCAAATTCCAGAAGGTGTAAACGTATTGATGCCACAAATTATTATTGGTGCGCAAATTCTCCATGCAATGGGTATTGCAATGGGATTCAAACTTAAAAAACAAAAACAAGTAGCTATCACATATACAGGTGACGGTGGTTCGTCTGAAGGTGACTTCTATGAAGGTCTAAACTATGCAGGCGTATATAAACTTCCAGTCATTTTCTTTGTTCAAAACAATGGTTATGCAATCACTACTCCATTCTCCAAACAAACAGCGGCCCTATCTATTGCTCATAAAGCAGTAGCTGCGGGAATCAGAGGTATTAAAGTTGACGGTATGGACGTATTTGCTGTCATTAGTGCCGTACAAGAAGCTGCTGAACGTGGTCGCAATGGCGAAGGTGCAACATTGATCGAAGCTGTAACATATCGTTTCCGTCCGCATTCCTTGTCTGATGATGCTAGTAAATATCGGACGAAGGAAGAAGAAGTGGAATGGAGTGCGAAGGATCCTATTGCACGCCTTGCTAAGTATCTGGAGAAAAAAGGTCTTTGGACTGAAGAAGATACAGCACGTGTAAGAGAAGAAGCTAAGGCTGAAGTAAATGAACAGATCAAAAAAGCAGAAAAAACAGAAAAAATGACAGTATCCGGTTTGCTTGACAGTATGTTCGAGACTACACCGAAATATCTGGAAGAACAAAAAGCCGATTTCGAATAGAGATAATTTACAACATATAAATAACCAACGTGACTGCGAATGTTTAAGGAGGATATGAAGCAATGGCTCAAATGAATATGAAAGAAGCAATTCGTGATGCGATGCGCGTAGAACTTGAACGTGATCCGAACGTCTTGATCTTCGGAGAAGATGTAGGGAATGTAGGTGGTGTTTTCCGCGTAACAGAAGGTTTGCAAAAAGCTTTCGGAGAAGATCGTGTATTTGATACTCCACTAGCTGAATCCGCAATCGGTGGATTAGCTGTAGGACTTGGTATCCAAGGATTCCGTCCAATTGCTGAGATTCAATTTATTGGATTTATCTTTGAAGCGATGGATCAAATGTTGATTCAAGCAGCTCGTATGCGTTACCGTTCAGGTGGACGTTACCATTCTCCAATCGTGTTCCGTACACCATTTGGTGGTGGAGTTAAAGCGGCAGAGCTACACACAGATTCCTTGGAAGGTTTGATTGCTCAAACTCCGGGTATTAAAGTAGTAGTACCATCTAATCCTTACGATGCAAAAGGACTATTGATCTCTGCAATTCGCGACAACGATCCAGTATTCTTTATGGAGCATTTAAATCTTTATCATGCATTCCGTGCAGAAGTTCCAGAAGGTGAATACACCATTGAACTTGGTAAAGCTAATATCGTTCGTGAAGGTTCCGATGTAACCATCATTTCTTACGGAATGACTGTTCACACAGCTACGAAAGCAGCTGATGAATTGGAGAAATCAGGAATCAAAGCGGAAATTATTGACTTACGTACATTAAATCCACTTGATATAGATACGATTGTTACATCTATTAAGAAAACGAATCGTGCAATTGTTGTACAGGAAGCACAGAAGAGTGCTGGTATTGCAGCTGAAGTTATTGCTCAAATCAACGAAAAAGCTATTCTACACTTGGAAGCTCCAGTACTTCGTGTTGCGGGTCCAGACACTATTTATCCTTTTGCACAGATCGAAGATTCATGGCTCCCAACACCAGCACGTATTATCAAAGCTGTTAATACCGTGTTGGAATACTAACAGCTCGCAGTCATTAATAAGGAGGTAAAAACATTGGCTAAATTTGAATACCGTTTCCCAGAATTAGGCGAAGGTTTACATGAAGGCGAAATCATCAAGATGCATATCAAAGTAGGTGATAAAGTCACTGATGATTCTATCGTAATGGAAGTACAGAATGACAAAGCAGTGATTGAAGTTCCATGTCCAGTGGATGGTACAGTACTAGAAGTGCTAACCAAAGACGGACAAGTATGTCGCGTAGGTGACGTTGTAGCTGTTATTGATGCTGTAGGTGACGTTCCTGAGCAAGATGCTCCAACTGGAGATCATTCTAGTCAAGAAGCAGACGCAGCAAAAGGTAGCGCGGACACAACTTCTTCACCAGCTGGATCCAGTCCTGCTGATGCTAAAGAAGGCGGAGCAGCAACAACAGCTCCTGCAGCTCCTAACAAAGACGTACTTGCAACGCCTAGCGTGCGTAAATTCGCTCGTGAACAAGGTATTGATATCTCTACAGTAACGGGTACTGGTAATAACGGTAAAGTTACGAAGGAAGATGTTGAATCCTTTAAGAATGGTGGTCAAGCAACTTCATCAGCACCGGCAGCTGCAGCTTCAACTGAAGAAGCGCCTAAAGCGACTTCAGCAGCAACAACTTCGGTTAATGCTAGCGGTGAAGAAGAGCGCGTGCCATTCAAGGGTATCCGTAAAATGATCTCTAACGCGATGGTTAAATCGGCTTACACTGCTCCACACGTTACAATTATGGATGAAGTAGATGTAACTGATTTGGTGGACTTCCGTACACGTATGAAACCAATTGCTGAGAAAAAAGGAATTAAAGTTACTTATCTTCCATTTATCGTGAAAGCACTTGTTGCGGCTTGCCGTCAATTCCCTGCTCTTAACGCAATGATTGATGAAGAAAGCAACGAAATTGTATACAAGAAATACTACAATATCGGTATTGCTACAGATACAGACAATGGCTTGATCGTTCCAGTAATCAAAGATGCTGATCGTAAGAGCATCTGGATGGTTGCTGATTCAATCAAAGACCTAGCGGTTCGTGGACGCGATGGTAAATTGTCCCCTAACGAAATGAAGGGTAGTACAATTTCAATCTCTAACATCGGTTCTGCTGGTGGTATGTTCTTTACTCCAATCATCAACTTCCCTGAAGTTGCAATCTTGGGTACAGGTCGTATCTCTGAAAAAGCCGTAGTTAAGAATGGTGAAATTGTTATTGCACCAGTTATGGCATTGTCCTTAAGCTTTGACCACCGTATTATCGATGGCGCTACTGCACAAAACTTTATGAACTACATTAAAACACTGCTCAATAACCCTGAGCTATTAGTAATGGAGGTTTAATCATGGTAGTTGGAGACGCTTCTCTTGATATCGATACATTAGTCATTGGTGCAGGTCCTGGTGGTTATGTGGCAGCAATTCGTGCTGCTCAACTAGGTCAAAAAGTATTAATCGTGGATAAATCCGAAGTTGGTGGCGTATGCCTTAACCGCGGTTGTATTCCTTCCAAAGCTTTGATTGCTGCTGCTCATCATTATGAGTCTGCACAACATGGTGCTGCATTTGGGGTAAGTGCAGACAACGTGAAAGTGGATTTCGGTAAAACACAAGAATTCAAAAACAGTGTTGTTAAGAAATTGACTGGTGGCGTTGCTGGATTACTTAAAGGTAACAAAGTGGAAGTATTCAATGGTGAATGTATGTTCATCAATGAGAACGAAGCTCGTGTCTTCAATGATCACGAATCTCCACGTTACCGTTTCAAGAACTGTATTATCGCTACAGGTTCTCGTCCAATCGAACTTAAACCATTCCCATTCGGTGGTCGTATTATGTCTTCAACTGAAGCATTGGATCTTCCTGAAATTCCGAAGAGCCTAATTGTTATCGGTGGTGGATATATCGGTGCTGAACTTGGTCAAATGTTCTCGAAATTCGGAACAAAAGTAACAATCGTTGAAGGCTTGGAATCCGTACTTAACGGTTTCGATCCAGATATGACTAAACTTGTTGTTAAGAACATGACGAAAACAGGTATTGAAATCATCACTAATGCTAAAGCTGAAAGTGCTACACAAACAGATAAAGACGTTACTGTGAAATATTCTGTTGGTGGAGAGTCCAAAGAAGTAACTGCTGAGTACTTGCTTGTTACAGTTGGACGTCGTCCGAATACAGATGGTGAACTTGGTCTTGATCTTGTAGGTATCGAAATGGACGAACGTGGATTAGTTAAAGTTGACCATCAAGGTCGTACGAACTTCCCACACATCTTCGCTATTGGTGATATCGTAGCAGGTCCTGCTCTTGCTCATAAAGCTTCCTATGAAGCTAAAGTAGCTGCTGAAGCTATCTCTGGTCATGCATCTGTAATTGATTACAAGTGTATCCCAGCAGTTGCATTCACAGATCCTGAATGTGCAAGCGTTGGTTATACAGAGAAAGAAGCGAAGGATAAAGGCTATGAAGTTGTTGTAGCTAAATTCCCATTTGCCGGTAACGGTCGCGCATTGTCTCTAAATAGCCCTGACGGCTTCGTGAAGTTGATCTCTGAAAAAGGTACTGACCTTGTTCTAGGATGCCACATTGCAGGTCTTGAAGCTTCCAACTTGATTGCTGAACTTGGTTTGGCTATCGAAATGGGTGCAACACTTGAAGACATCGCTTTGACAATTCATGCTCACCCAACATTGGGTGAAATCGTGATGGAAGGTGCCGAGCTAGCTCTTGGTAACCCAATTCACATGATGGCTCCGCGTAAATAAGAAATCGTAACTTATATATAAAAAAGAGTGCTCCTAGCCATTGATAAAATGGTTAGGGGCACTTTTTTTGATGCTTTTTGGGTGGACGCTCCGAGAACGGACCTTTTCTCCAATCGCTGTGGTCTCCAAATTTCTGGATTGAAATCGCTGTAGCGGTTGAAATTCGAAGACCAAGGCGAGCGCTATCGCTTTTCCGAAATGTTCCGTCCTCTGCGCTACTTTGAACATAACAAGTTATATTAGATCATCCCAAAAACAAAGGAAGTACTCTTTTGGCGTAATGGAAGTACTCCTTAGCAGTATTTAAAAAAGCGATGTGTTTATATTTTCTAATAGTAGCAAACAACAACTTTCTGACAATGGATTTGGAAGAAGGGATTCTTCAGAGTAAACTCGTGTGCATGATTAATACAACTGTGAATTATCCGGGTGATTCAATACGTTCTATTTTGAAACATGGTGATTTTACAACCCGAAAAAGCTCAATAATAATGGTATCATTTTAGCCAATTTTTACCTGCTGCATTTTCCAGTGTAATAACGAATATCTCAATTTCCTATTGCTGTTCTGATGGAGAGTCTAAATCGAAATTAACTGTTGCAGAAAAAAGGATGGATATTCATCGAAGTAGCGAAGGTGACGGAATTGTCCTGATGAAGCGATAGCGTTTACCTACAAGCTTTTCTTAGGAAAGCTACTTCGGAAGCATATACATGAACTATGATTCCAACCGCTATAGGCGGTATACAATCAAGAAATCAAAGGGCAACAGCGATCGGAAGGACAATCCGTTATCGTAGAGACCTCCTACATGACTCTATAGATTAAAATTTATTGAAGTGTATATATTTATTTTAATGATAAATACATGTTACACTTAGAACACAAAGATTCGAATAGGCTTGTCACGTATAAGCGATATAAAATATAGTGAGGTGCTTTAATCAGTGAAGAATTATTTAGAATTGCTACAAGACATATTAGACAACGGTACACCTAAAGAAGATCGGACAGGCACAGGGACGGTATCCGTATTTGGACGTCAGCTTCGTTTTGATTTATCCAAAGGGTTCCCACTATTAACGACAAAGAGAGTTCATCTTAAATCTGTCATTCATGAACTGTTATGGTTCATAAGTGGTGACACAAATATAAAGTATTTGAAAGAAAATGGCGTCTCGATATGGGATGAATGGGCTGATGAGAACGGGGAATTGGGCCCTGTGTATGGCTCACAGTGGAGATCTTGGGAATCCCCAAGTGGAGAACGGATCGATCAAATCGCGAATGTGATTGAAGCGATTAAGAATAATCCTGATTCGCGTCGACATATTGTAAGTGCATGGAATGTAGCTGAAATTGACCAAATGAAACTTCCGCCATGCCATTTTGTATTTCAGTTCTATGTTGCAGGTGGCAAGCTGTCTTGTATGCTTACTATGCGTTCTGTAGATACATTTTTAGGCCTGCCGTTTAACATTGCGAGTTACGCGTTACTAACTCATATGGTGGCTCAGCAGTGCGGTCTAGAGGTGGATGAGTTTATTTGGTCCGGTGGCGATGTGCATATTTATTCAAATCACATGGAGCAAGTGCATACTCAACTACAGCGTGAACCTTATGATCTTCCAGAACTGGTTATTCATCGTAAACCTGATTCTATCTTTGATTATCGTTTTGAAGATTTCGAATTTGTTGATTATAAATATCATCCTGGGATTAAAGCTCCAGTGGCCATATAGAAAGAAAGAGAGAGAGGAGATACGAATGGGTATTACGATGATTTGGGCCATGGGCCGCAATGGTGTCATGGGAAAAGACAATGGAATGCCGTGGCGTTTACCACGTGATATGGCTTTCTTCAAAGAACAAACGATAGGTAAGCCTGTTGTAATGGGAAGGAAAACGTGGGAGTCTTTTGGTGGTAAACCATTAAAGGATCGCACGAATATTGTGATGACACGTGATTCAGAATATAAGTCACATGATGCTCAGATTATTCATAGTCTAGAAGAGGCGTTAGATTATGCAAATAATCAAGAGCTTATGATCATTGGCGGGGCACAGATTTATGAGAAATGGTTGCCATATGCGGACCGTCTGCTTGTGACAAGAATTGATGAAGACTTTGAAGGCGACACTGTGTTTCCAGATATAGACTGGACTTGTTGGACATTATCAGAGGAAATTCCAGGGGTGAGAGACGAGAAAAATCCGTATGATTATCGTTTCTATATCTATAACCGCAATAACTGTTAAACCCTTCCATGTCCTGTTACTTTAATGATAAATAGTACAAATAATAATGCGGATAATCCATTAATATAAATTCATGGGGATGCTAGAATAATATAAATTGTAGCGTATTTATTCATTCGCATATTTATGTACTTATATAAATAATTATGTTGAAGAGAGAACGGGATGGAGGAATAGGGTTATGTCTACGCCAACAGGCTTTATGGAATTTAGTCGTCAGCTTCCTATAGATCGTGATCCATCGGAGCGGATCAAAGATTGGGAAGAATTTCATAAACATATGTCTGAAGAAGAGCTTCGGACGCAAGGTGCTCGCTGTATGGATTGCGGAACGCCATATTGTCATACGGGGATTGATATGGCTGGAGGAACATCAGGTTGTCCTGTAAATAATCTAATTCCAGAATGGAATAATTTAATTTATCGTGGATTATGGAGAGAGGCACTGGATCGTTTACATAAAACGAACAATTTTCCTGAATTCACAGGTCGTGTCTGTCCAGCACCTTGTGAAGGTTCTTGTACCGTGGGCTTAATTGGTCAACCGGTAACGATTAAAACAATTGAGCAAGCGATTATTGATAAAGGTTTTGAAGAGGGCTGGGTTGTTCCTAAGCCTCCTGAGAGACGCACAGGTAAACGTGTAGCAGTGGTAGGTTCTGGTCCAGCAGGGCTTGCAGCAGCGGCTCAACTCAATAAGGCAGGGCATAACGTAACGGTCTATGAGCGTGCTGATCGTATCGGTGGGTTGTTGACCTACGGGATTCCGGCTATGAAGCTTGATAAAGGCGTTGTACAACGTCGCGTAGATATACTTGAAGCCGAAGGAATTGAATTTGTGACTAACGCGGAGATCGGTGGTAACATACCTGCGCAGCAATTAGTGGATGAATATGATGCTGTCGTTCTCTGCGGAGGTGCAACGAAACCTCGTGAGTTCAACATTGAAGGTTCAGATCTTGTGGGTGTCCATTATGCGATGACGTATTTGAATGGAACAATTAAGAGTTTTTTAGATTCAGGATTAGAAGATGGAAATTATATTTCTGCTAAAGATAAAGATGTCATTGTTATCGGTGGTGGGGATACAGGTTCTGACTGTGTGGCAACGTCACTCCGTCATGGCTGTAATAGTATTACGCAGTTCGGTACCCATGACAAGGCACCACTTGAGCGTGATTCATTAGGCAATCCGTGGCCTCAATTTCCAAATGTATATACATTAGATTATGCTCAAGAGGAAGCGAAAGCTATTTACGGGCAGGATCCGCGTGAGTTCTCTATTATGACAACGAAATTTGTAGGCGATGATTCGGGTCAATTACAAGAATTGCATACGGTGCAAATTCAGCGCTTGATTGATGATACGGGTCGTAAAGTGTATCAGCCTGTTCCTGGAACAGAACGTATATTTAAAGCACAAATGGCGTTAATCGCCATTGGATTTGATGGTCCTGAACAGACTTTGATACAGAAGTTAGGTCTTGAAACGGATCGTCGTTCGAATGTGAAAGCACATAAAGGTAGATATACGACCAATGTGGACAAAGTATTTGCAGCAGGAGATATGCGCCGTGGACAAAGCTTGGTAGTATGGGCTATTAATGAGGGACGCGAAGCCGCTCGTGAAGTGGATAAATACCTAATGGGTTCTACAGTACTCGTCTAAATATTTAATAATAACAAACAGTAGGCTAATGGGATGATCCTTAGTCTACTGTTTTCGTTTTAAGTATAGCTAGCCCAAAAAAAAGGGAGTCGCCCATAGGTCTAGATACATCAGACCTATGGGCGGCTCCCTTTTTATATATCATGATAAGCTGATTGGTATTATTTAGAGAAAGAAGTGTTATATATTGAAATCATTTCTTCCATAGCCGCTTTGCTAATCATTTTACCTTTGAAATAAATTAGATCCTCAGCGTTTCCAGTGAAGATACATGAAGGCTCATATTTTTTAAGTACGATACGGTCTCCATCTACAAATATTTCCAAACCATCTTTGATTTCAATCCCTAAAGTTCTACGTAATTCAATCGGCAATACAATACGACCCAATTCATCCACTTTTCTTACAATACCAGTTGCTTTTAACATTATTATTTCCTCCTAATGATTTATCGAATTATGATGACATAAGTATATATAAAACGACAAATTTTGCGGTAAACCACTTATTGAATTTTATTCCTATTTCTAGTTTGTTGTCAACCTTTATGTGCTAATAATAGTAATTTATCACGTATTTAGTGTTATTATTATGAATTTTCTGAATCGGTATAGACTCAATATAAGGTTATATGATTCGACAAAATTCGATAAACACCTCGATCCAAGGGTTTTGTAAAAAGGAAATCGATATTTACTGTTTTTGTTATTCTTAATGTAAAGATATCACTGGATACTAAAAAAGGGAGAATAAGCAATCGGAAACAACTTTTATTAGTTAACAAAACTTTTATATGATACGATAGAGTGCGTTGCATTGAGATGGTGATCATAATTCATTAAGGAGTGACAATCCATTGAAGACACTCATTATTGCGGAGAAACCTGATATGGGTCGAAATATAGCTGCTGCAATTGAACCTAAAGCAAAAAACCACCGATCCTATTTAGAAGGTGAGCAATATATTATTACGTGGGCAATCGGTCATTTAATTGGACTAGCAGAGCCGGACGCTTATCATGACAGATATAAGAAATGGAACATAAACGATCTTCCTATTATTCCTGATCCATTTATGCTGGTTCCTAACAAGAGGACGTTAGATCAGCTTAAGGTCATTGATGAATTGGCTAAACGAAGTAATTTACTCGTTAATTCATGCGATGCTGGACGTGAAGGACAACATATATTCTCACTTATTCAGCGGCATCTACAATTGAGTCAGCCTGTCAAAAGACTGTGGATTTCGGATTTGACCCCTGAAACGATACGAAAAGGTTTTGCTGAGTTAAAAGAAGGTTCTGAGTATGAGAACTTAACGAAAGCTGCTAGGGCACGTAGTGAAGCCGATTGGTTAATTGGTATGAATGGTTCGCGTGCTTTTACTACCAAACATAATGTGCTGCTATCTGTAGGTAGAGTACAGACTCCTGTACTTGCACTAATCTATGATCGACAGAAGCAGATCGAAGCCTTTGATTCCTTAAAGTTCTTTGAACTCGAAGGATATTTCACTCAGAACGACTACACATACAAGGGCATGTGGCAGGGTGATCGGATGACGGATCAAGCCAAGGTTGAAGCTCTAGCCACTAAAGTGAAGGGCAAGAATGGGCGAATTGCATCATATGATGTTAAGGACACCAAAGAGTATCCGAATAAATTGTATGATTTGACGCTGTTGCAACGTGAAGCGAATGCGAAGTACTCCTTTTCTGCGAAGAAAACATTGGATACGGCACAGGCACTTTATGAGAAACACAAGGTGATATCTTATCCTCGTACGAATTCTAACTATGTGACGGAGCAAAATATTCCCGAAATGCACAAAACGTTATCTGTTCTACAAGGTACATCATACGGGGACTTAGTAGCGGGAGCAGATCGGAGCATTGTTCATAAAGGAAATAAATCCATTTGTAATCCTACGAAAGTAGAGGATCACCATGCTATTCTTCCTACACATCGTAAGGCTGCAAATCTTAGTCCGGACGAACAGAAACTCTATGATTTGATCGTGCGGAGATTTCTATCACAATTCTATCCACCGGCTGAATATAAAGTACATACTGTTATGACCGAGGTGGAAGGTGAATCATTCAAAACAACTGTGAAAGAATTGCTCAGTCTAGGTTGGAAGGTCGTAACTGCCGATCAGAAGAAGGATCCAGTTAAGAAAACAAAAGGTAAAGATAAGGACGATGATGACGAAGAAGAGACGGAAGTCAACGAACCTTTCATGATTCAACCTAAAGATGGTGTGACTTGTACGGATGCGAGTGTCAAAGAAAAGGATACTCAACCTCCGAAGCACTATACCGAAGGGACGCTGCTTAAAGCGATGGAAAGTGCAGGTAAACAGATTGAGAATGAAGAGTTGCGTGATGCAATGAAAGATTCTGGACTGGGTACACCTGCAACACGTGCAGCTACCATTGAACGATTAAAAAGTGTTGGTTATGTAGATATGCAGGGTAAGAGAATTCAAATTACGCAAAAAGGACGTACCGTTATTGAATTAATTCGAGGTGCTGGCATAGAACTTCTTACTTCACCAGAGATGACAGGGCAATGGGAACGAAGATTGAATGAGATCTCACGAGGTACGGCATCCGATGAACAATTCATGGGGAATGTTAAGAAGTTCGCGACGATGATTGTAGATAAGGTTCGTGTACAATCTAGAGCATCGAAGACAATGTTTGAGAGCGAGGATTCCGCACGGAAACCTGCTACGAAGAAGCGTACATCCGCTCAATCTACTGGAACTACGCCGTCTGCCACAAGAAGTAGACAAGCCAGTTCTTCATCAAGCACGGTAAAGACAGCGGAATCAACGAAACCTACGCGAAATAAGGGGTCTGAGGAAAAAGGTTCGGCACCGACCATCATAGCGAAGTGTCCTCGACCTGGTTGTGGGGGAATGATCTTCATGGGACGTAAAGGATTTGGTTGTTCTCACTACAAAAAAGGCTGTAAATTTGTCATTTGGAAAGAGAACTTCGGACGTGTACTAACAGATACACAAGTGAAGTCATTGATTGAAAAGGGCAAGACGAGTAAGCTGAAACTTACACTGGAAGATGGAACACCAACGGATGCTCGTCTTGTCATTAAAAGTTTAGACACGGGTGAACTCACGATTGAACCATAATACAGTGAACAGTATAGGTTATATCCTCATCCATTACGCTTGAATTAAAAACAACGGATCCCTTAATTGAGGGTCCGTTGTTTATTTTCTTGCTCTATTTTGTGATCAATCATTTCTGGGACTTCCTCAATGGATGAAACAGTGTACAGAATATGGTCGGGAGATCTCTCAAGTTCAACAATGTTGTACTCCCATTCATTCGAAATCTGGATATGAATACTGGCAATTCCAGCAGTAAGTGCGGGAATGACGTCCGTTCGAAGGGAGTTTCCAATCATCCATGTAGACGAACGATCAAATAGACCACTTTGTAAAATTTGTTCTAAAGCATGCGTATTTTTATGCTCACGAATATAAATTCGCTCATCGAAATACATATTTAACTTCATTTGATCAATCTTCCGTTGTTGAATGGCAGTCTCGCCACCCGTATAGAGGTAAAGCTTATGACCATCACTCTTTAAGGACTCAAGAGTCTCAATCATACGTGGATAGGGTTCCACTTCGAGATCATAAACACTAAGTCCTAACTTCATCAACTGATCTTCCTCTTGAGGATTAATCAGACGAGGACACTTTTGACTGAAATACCTATAGGTATTAATGAGAGATGCAGGGAAGTTACCACTCTTAAATCCAACGTTGTGGACAGAGGCAATATCGATCTCAATTTGCTTTTGACGAATCTCCGTGGTTGTTAATTCATATTCAGCGAACCATTGTTGGATTATTGCATAAAATTCGTCCAAAATCAGTCCGAAATATTTGTTGCAATGAATGAGTGTATCATCCAGATCAAATAGAATTTGTTGACGTGTATTCACGTATGAATCACTCCTAAAGATGTATATACGATTCTAAGAATATCTGAAGTTCAGAAACACCATCGGGTCTAATACTGTATTTCTCAGTATCGTGATTCCCGAGATGGATGCGTAGAAATCCAGCTACTCGAAGGATTCTAAGGTGATGCCTTAGTGTCTCTACAGGTTGGTTTAAATCACGTTGCATATCGAAGAGTGACTTGGGTTGATCTCCGATGTAACGAAGTAAACGAAGTCGACTTAGATCAGAGAGAGCATGTGTCATGCGAGTGAGACACATTGGTGGTTCATCATTCTCATGATCTTCTGGTACATCAACCGGATATTGAATGAGAAGCATATTGGTATAGAAACAAAAAAGATTAATTGGACGATTATGAACGGTAGGGAATAGAATCACCGTTTCGATATCTGTCATATCATCCACAATGATACCAGCGGTGGCATATTCAATTAAATTTTCAGAATCCATCTTGGTTAAAAGCGTTCTTTTTTCCAAAGCATCTTCTTCAATAAGTGGTAATATATCGCCTTCAACTTCTTTGAAATAGTGGATATACCATAGTTTTAATAAGGGTACATAGTCATTCCGAATTCGTCTAGCATCATCTATGGACATCGTGGGAAGGTAAGGAGAGGATAGCTCGAACAAATGATCGTCATTACATAACGTCAAATATTCAAGAAAAGGCTCAACTTCATCTCCAGTCTGTCTAAGGATTGCCCATGCATATAACACATCAAAATCATCGAATGGCCAAGATGATGCGGGTGCTAATGCGTTGCGGACACTCACGGAGAGTTGGTTATTAACCGTGTGAAGCCATTGGGGTCCCATATCCATGTTGTCTGTCCATTTTTTTGAAGTGTATACCATAAAACTCGCCATAAGTTCGTAGATCGATGAAACATCGACTTTCACGTTATAGTTCATGTACCCATACCTTTCCGTCATTTCATAAAGCTTCTTATATTATGGCTTGTTCTGATAGGGCTTGTCCACTATAATGTGGAATAGTTTAAGGGGGAGAACAGGGTGTCAGCAAATACTAACATGACTAATCATACGCATCCAAAAGTAACACGTACACATTATCTCATACTCATCGCTGTAATCGTAGTGGCAGGGACAACGCAAGGGTTGTTGCTTCCTGTATTAGCCATTTTTTTAGACCAGATGGGTGTATCAGAAATGATGAATGGCTTGAATGCAGCCGCACTATATATCGGATCTTTTGCGATGACACTGGTAGCTGAAAGAGTATTAGGTGCTTTAGGATTTAAAAAGTTAATTGTCGGTGGGCTAGTGCTCGTACTTCTCACCTTGTTAATATTTCCATGGATACCGGATATCCGGCTATGGTTCGTACTCCGTCTCATTATTGGTATTGGAGATAGTGCATTACATTATGCCTCACAGCTGTGGGTAATTATGTCTTCTCCAGCCCAGAATAGAGGGAGAAACCTTTCGATATATGGGATGTCTTATGGTGTCGGGTTTAGCTTGGGGCCACTTGGAATTCAACTTCTTTCATTCGGAAAAGCAGTTCCGTTTATCGTCTTAAGTATATGTGTCCTCATTGTATTGATTGTCGTTCTAGTGAAACTTCCTAATGAACGGCCTGAGAAGGTTGCAGGATCTGCGAATGAGAAACATCGATTCCGTCGTAGCTATCGGATCGCTTGGTATGCTCTGATCCCGGCATTACTATACGGTTATATGGAGGCCAGTATGAACAGTAGTTTTCCACTGTATGGACTTAATATTGGATTTAGTGAAGGACAAATATCTGCATTACTTCCTGCAATCGGCATCGGTGGACTATTGCTTCAACTACCTTTAGGAATTATGAGTGATCGTTACGGAAGAAAAAGATGCTTGATGTGGTGCGGAATTGCTGGTGGGATCACTTTTGCATCCGTACCTCTTGCAGGTGATCACTTCTTCATAAATATTATATTAATGATGTTAGCGGGAGGATTAGTTGGTTCCTTCTTCTCCTTGGGTCTTGCTTATGCAGCGGATGTGTTGCCTCGTAATCTACTTCCAGCAGCAAATGTGGTAGCCTCGTTTCAGTTCAATATAGGTAGTATTGTCGGCCCTAGCTTGAGTGGTATATTCATGTTTTATCACTGGGAGGAAGGCATGTTTATGATGCTTGGACTCTCGTACTTGCTATTTGGATTAGCAGGTTTTTGGTTCTCTCCATCAAGAAGACTAGAATAGAACGTTTGTTCGCATGGAATTCTATCGTCTTTTCCAATACACTATAGGAAAGGACTTAGAGGAGCGTAATCATCATGATCAAAGTAGAACATCTAACTAAATTTATAGGAATCGATAAACAACCCATTCTTCATGATGTGAATTTTCAATTCCATAAGGGCGAAATGATTACTATCGTTGGTGGTAGTGGCAGTGGGAAGAGTACATTACTTCGCTGTTTAGCTCTACGTATGAAATGGGATGAGGGAACATTTAACGTTGATGGGGACGACATATTTAAAAACGGATTCAGTGGTAAAATAAAAATAAGAAGAGAATGGGCATACTTGGAGCAAAACCCTCAGTTCAACCTCAAACGGACAGCACTTAAAAATGTTCTTATAGGTCAATCTAGTCAGACGCCTTGGTGGCGTATGCTTACAGGGATGGTTCGTTCAGATGATTACATGGGAGCTATGGATGTCATTGAGAGTCTTGGGCTACTAGAGAAAGCGCATTCCAAAACGAGTCAATTAAGTGGTGGAGAACGTCAACGTATCGCGATTGCCCGTGCCTTAGTTCATGGAGCCCAGGTTATTCTAGCAGATGAACCTGTTGTGGGTCTGGATCCCAAATCCATTGAAAGTGTACTAGAACTATTACGTGATTTATGTAAGGAAGAACGCGTGACTGTGTTGACGGTGCTTCCACTAGAACTTGCTGAGAGATATGGAACACGAATTATAGGACTCTCTAACGGAAAAATTGTGTTTGACGTTAAAGGACGCCGTCTTACGCATGCTGAGAAGAATATGATTTAAAATGAATAGCGTTAATTATAGAAAAGAGTGATATAGGTGTATAAATCAAGCTTCATCCGAGCATGTACTGCTTGTTTGGCCTTATTTATCCTTGGTGGTTGCAGCTTTATTAGTGATCCGGTGTCGCTTATGAAGAACCCTGAGATTTCAGCGGAGAATGAGACACTACGCACATTTATTACCTTACAGATACCTAAAGGTGCACCGCTGATCCGTGCTCGAGATAACGATAACACGAGTCTAATTCGTTTCGTTGATCTTAATAATGATGGCAAGAAGGAAGTTGTTGTATTCTATGAGACCCCTGACCAAGCGGTCCAACTCCATGGTTCTATTTTTGAAATTGAGGATGGGAAATGGGTACAGAAGGTAACTTTCGATGGAGAAGGTAAGGTACTGGAGTCATTGAAATTTAAAGACATTACGAATGATGGTAGTATCGATATCATTGCAGGATTCTCAAGAGGTGACGAGGAACTTCAGAGTGGATTAGTCGTATATACTTATCATGGAGGGGAACTAGAAAAAGAATTAGAGGTACCTTACAGCCATTTTGTTATGGATGATCTAAATGGTGACGGACTAAATGACCTTACGGTTGTTTCGTTAAAGCGCAATGAGTTGGCTAGAATGACGACATATCAATATGATGATGGTTTCATTGAACTTGATAAGCTTGAATTGGATAAAAGTGTTAACAATTATTACAATGTTGTCGCAGGAAATGTAGCGAAAGACAAGAAAGGTATTATTTTAGATGCTGCAAGTGGATCAAGCTCTGGGTATTGGTATTCAGAGATGATTGTGATGCTAGACAACAAGTTGACACCTGTCCTAAATGATGATCAAACATATAAGGATGTTCAGATTTATAGTGAAGATGTCAACGCTGATGGGATATATGAAATTGGTATACTGGAGACGCCCAAAGGATGGGAACACTTTAGCTTTGATGAGATCCCATGGTTCTACTCTTACTATCAGTGGGATGGTAAAGAGGGGATGACCTTTGTTAGGCAACAATACCATGATTATAAAAGCAGATTTTTCCTTAATTTCTTTCTTCCAGAATGGCATAACAACGTAACCATTGATACGAAATCGAACAAGGATGAGTACCTACGGTTTGTGATGATAGATACGAATAAAACAGTTGCGGAGATCAAATTCTTCTCACAACAAGAGTGGGATAAAGGTCATAACGGTTGGGATTTACTTGTTCGTGCGAGTGATAAAGTGATTGCTTATAAGAGTTACGACGTAAATCTTGAGTTGAATAAAAATAAAAAAGTGGAGTCGGATGTGGCTCCAATCGAGAGGAAAGGAAATAAGGATGAGTAAAGTATTGATATTGGAAGATGAGGAGTCTATTCGTAGCTTTATAGTCATTAATTTGAAGCGGAATGGGTTTGAAGTTGTAGAAGCTGCCGATGGTTACGAGGCTATTGAAAAATTAACAACGATACCTGATATTGATATTGCACTTTTAGATGTCATGGTTCCGGGTATTGATGGGTTTGAAGTATGCCGACGGATTAGAGAAACGAATGAACGGATCGGAATTATATTCTTAACAGCCAAAGTGCAAGAGCAGGATAAGGTATATGCATTGTCGGTAGGTGCTGACGATCATGTTAGTAAACCCTTTAGCCCAACAGAATTGATCGCTCGAATTCAATCGTTATTGAGACGTGTGAACGTTCATCGGGAAAGTTCTACGAAAGTAAGCTTTCACTCTGGGCCATTCTCGCTCGATCTCATTACGAAACAGTTTAAAAAGAATGCTATCTCCATTGAACTAACACCTACGGAGTTCTCACTTATTCAGTTTTTCCTTGAAAAAGAAACGACGCCTTTGAGTCGTGATGTCCTGTTGGATCACGTATGGGGTAGAGAGTATATGGGAGATCCTAAGATTGTAGATGTGAATATTCGTCGGTTACGTCAAAAAATTGAAGAGAATCCTTCAGAACCAGAATTCTTACAAACCGTATGGGGACATGGGTATAAGTGGAAGGGCACTGTGCAATGATTAAGAAGGGTATAAGCAGACAGATCGTTCTTCACTACTTTATCGTAGTGTTTACAGCGCTTCTTCTGGTGGAAGTCATTTTCTTATTAACGATAAGAACGTATTATTACGATAGTGTGTTTACCCACATATCGAAAAGTGCAGGAGAAGCAGAAAGGTATTACCAGAAGTTCCGTATATACGAGGAGGAGAATGTTAATTTATTGTCAGACATACTGGCGAACTTTAAATTGACGGGGACAGAACTCCAGGTTCTTGATACGAAGGGTAAAGTGTTAATTAATACGACGGAATTCCTTTCAGAAGCTTCAATTACTACAAGTGATGTCCCCCAAGCTATCTCAGGGAATACGGGTAGATGGGTAGGAAGACAACCTTCTACTAATGAGGATGTCATGGCGGTATCGAAATTAATACAATTTGGCGGGGGAGATACATACATTCTGCGCTATACGACCTCTCTAAAGACGATCAATGATAAACTATTCAATGTGACCTTACTTTCCATTTCCATAGGTGCTGCCGTATTGGCTGTTGTTCTTGCGTTCAGTATTGGGCTTGCGAATTCGATTGTTAAACCGTTGAATAATATCACGGCCGTATCTGCACAAATGGCTCAAGGGAAATATAAGGCAAGAGTGAAGGGCAATTATAAATATGAATTGGGTGAGCTAGCAAGCACGCTTAATCATATGGCTCAAGAAATCGTAAGGAGTAATCAGATCAAAGATGACTTCATCTCCTCGATTTCTCATGAACTTCGAACACCGCTCACAAGTATTAAGGGGTGGAGTGAGACGATTCACTCAGGTGGTTTCGATCCTGATGAGACGAAGATCGGAATGCAGATTATTTCCAAAGAGACTGAACGCCTCATTGGTTTAGTAGAAGAAATTCTGGATTTCTCCAAACTTCAACAAAATGAGATGAAACTGGTCATGGGTAATGTACCTCTCAAAGAACTCCTTAAGGAAATCATGTTGAATATGTGGACGAAAGCAGAGAAGAAGAATATTAAGTTAATATTAGAAACAGATGAGTATCCAATTGTGCTGGGGGATGCTAATCGCCTTAAGCAAGTATTCTTAAATCTTGTCGATAACGCTATCAAATTCTCTGAAGAGCATAGTGTCATCCAAATTGTGTTGAATTGTTATCCTGAACAAGTTGAAGTTGAAGTTCAAGATGTTGGATTAGGCATTAGTGAGGAGCATTTGAATAGAGTCAGAGACCGGTTCTTTCAAGTGAATCCTCTGAATGGTGGAACGGGTCTTGGCCTTGCGATATCACAGCAACTGGTTGAACAACATCAAGGAACAATGGTCATTGAGAGTGAGCTCGGTAAAGGAACTATTGTAACCGTGATGTTGCCTCTTTCTAATGAGAACTTATAAAAATGACAACAAGAGCGAATCCCAATAGGCATTCGCTCTTGTTGTCATTTATTTTGATTATTTATAAACCTTGAGCGCTTAGACGTTTAGACACGTCTTGTAGAATTCGCTTAGGTTGTGTGCGCACGGTTGGTTTACGGAATACAATTTCACGTGGACCCACTACAACGACTTCTTTAGCAGATCCTTTGATGATGGAGCCATCTTTAATTACTGCACCTTCACCAATGATAGCATGTTCTATAATCACGTTACGTCCAATTTTGACATTGGGCATGATGACACTATCCTTTATTTCTGAACTTTTACCAATCTCCACGCCATTGAAGATAACTGATTTCTCAGCGATTCCATCCAACTTACATGATTCTGACATCATGCAATTAGAGGTACTTCCAACCCTATTCTTATGTTGATTATATTTCGTAATCCAGGGACGGCTGTACATAGGCCAGTTGGTCTTATGTAGATCCCATTCAACCTGATCATCTAATAAGTCCATATGAGCATCCCAAAGGCTTTCAACCGTACCAACATCTCTCCAATACCCTTTGAATCTAAAGGCGAAGAGGGAGTCATGATTGTCTAGCATTGTAGGAATGATATCCTTCCCAAAGTCATGCGAAGAGTTTAAGTTTGCTGCATCATCCATTAATATTTGTTTAAGATAAGACCATTTGAAAATGTATATTCCCATGGAGGCTAAGTTACTTTCAGGTTGTGCTGGTTTTTCTTGAAAATCAGTGATTTGTAAATTCGTATCTACACTTAGAATTCCAAATCGATTAGCATCTTCGAATGGGACTTCCATAACTGAAATGGTTGCTGTAGCATTTGTACTTTTATGCTGTTCTAACATGTCACTATAATCCATGTGATATATATGATCTCCGGAAAGAATAAGGACATGCTCTGGGTTGTTGCGATCTATATATTCAATGTTCTTGTATATCGCGTCTGCAGTACCTAAGTATTCATTACCTGTATCATAGGAAGGCAGAAGGGCAACTCCGTCGTCTCCAATGCTCTGAAGACCCCAAGCTTCTCCGTTTCCTATATGTTCATGTAATGACTTAGCTTCGTACTGTGTAAGTACACCCACGGTTCCGATTCCGGAGTTCGTGCAATTGCTTAGTGGGAAATCAATGATACGATAATGACCACCAAACGGCACCGCCGGTTTGGCCATCTCTGAGGTTAATGGTGCTAATCTTCGGCCTTCTCCACCTGCAAGCAGCATGGCAATACATTCTTTTTTATTCACGTTACGTCACTCCCTATATTATGATCACTGTTATAAATGTAAATGTGTAAAGATCGTTATAAATCTGTAAACATCGTTATTTATGTGTAAACATCTTTTAACCCACATGAAACGAGTATATTGAAAATAATCATGAATTATTACAAAATTTGATGTTAAATATCATTTATATTTTCAAGATGAGTGGAATAGGTTAATAATAAGGATGTACATACCATAATAGAGAAGGTGATTAGTATGTTGAATCAACATAATAACTCGGTCGATGCGATTTCATCGGAAGATATTTATTTATTTCACGAAGGAACTTCACATCACAGTTATCGTTTTCTTGGAGCACATCCGGTAAACGAAGATGGACAAGATGGTGTTCGGTTTACAGTATGGGCTCCTCATGCATCCCATGTGGGATTAGCAATGGATCAGAATGCTTGGAATGGATGTAATCATTCATTATATAAGATACCCGAATCTGGATTTTGGACTCGCTTTTTCGCTAACATAACCCTTGGAACTATATACAAGTACCATATCACTGGACCCGACGGTGAATCTTTCCTTAAGGCAGATCCGTATGCTTTTCAAGCTGAATTACGGCCAGCAACGGCATCCGTTGTGACAGAGTTGGAAGGATATAAATGGAATGACACGGTTTGGCGCCGAAAACTAAAGCAACCGTTCAACAAACCACTTAACATTTATGAAGTTCACTTAGGAACATGGAAGCAGAAAGAGGATGGTTCCTTGTATTCTTACCGGGAACTGGTCGACATACTCATTCCTTATGTTAAAGACATGGGATATACACATATAGAGTTTATGCCGCTTGGCGAACATCCATACGATCTTTCATGGGGATATCAAGGAACTGGTTTTTTTGCAGCAACGAGTCGGTTTGGTTCACCTCATGATTTCATGTATTTGGTGGACGAGTGTCATCAAGCAGGACTAGGAGTCATTATGGATTGGGTACCGGCTCATTTTGCTAAGGATGCTCATGGTTTACGACTGTTTGATGGTGCGCCATTATTTGAGTACAGTGATCCCTATAAGGCAGAGAAACCTGGATGGGGAACCCTTTCTTTTGATTATGGGAAACCAGAAGTTGTCTCATTTTTGATCTCAAATGCCCTATTTTGGTTAGATATGTTTCATATTGATGGATTACGAGTAGATGCTGTAACCAGTATGATTCGACTTGATTTCGAGAAAAGGGAAGATCAATACCAGAGAAATGAATTGGGTGGACTAGAGAATTTGGAGGCTATTTCTTTTTTACAACAATTGAATACTGCCATATTCCACTATCATCCACATACATTAATGATGGCTGAAGAATCGAGTGCTTGGCCTGGTGTTACAATTCCCGTTGAAGATAATGGATTAGGGTTTAATTACAAATGGAATATGGGATGGATGAACGATACGTTGGATTATATCGAGAGGTCTTTCTCGGAGCGTTCATCGAAACATCATTTACTTACGTTTCCGATCTGCTATGCGTTTTCGGAGAACTTTGCTCTTCCGTTATCACATGATGAAGTGGTTCATGGGAAGAAGTCGCTCTTGAACAAAATGCCGGGTAGCTATGAGGAAAAATTCGCCGGGCTTCGTATTTTACTAGGTTACCAAATGACGCATCCAGGTAAAAAGCTGCTATTCATGGGTGGAGAATTTGGACAATTTATTGAATGGAAAGATCAAGAGCAGTTGGACTGGCTGTTGCTCGAATATGATAAACATCGGCAGACGAAAGAGTATACCTCAGATTTGAATCATTTCTATAAGAATGAGAAGGCTTTATGGGAATTTGATCATGGGTTTGTGGGGTATCAGTGGATAAGTGCGGATGATCACTCACAGAGTGTCATTTCATATGTTCGTAAAGGGAAAAAACCATCTGATGATCTAATTATTATTATTAATTTTCAACCCATTGCACAAGAGGAATATCGAATTGGAATCATGAGAGCAGGCCGGTATCAATGTGTATTTAATAGTGATAATCCGAAATATGGTGGGGAAGGATTAAAGGTGGAATCTTCTGTTAAGACTGAAAAGACGCCTTATCACAGTCAGAAACAAAGCGTTGTACTGACTCTTCCCCCGCTGAGTATGTTAGTGTACAAGAAAGAGCCTAGACGGCCGAAATTGAATGATCAGTAAAGGAGAATAATTGATGAAAGTATTATTTGCAGCAAGCGAATCTACACCCTTTATTAAAACCGGTGGACTGGCTGACGTCATCGGTGCTTTGCCAAAAGAACTTCTAAACAGCGGCGTGGATGTGCGCGTGATTCTTCCTAAGTATCGTGGGATAGCTCAACAATATCGAGATGCGATGGAACATATTGGTGAAGTGTATATACAATTAGGATGGCGACGCCAATATTGCGGTATTGAAAGAATTATACATGAAGGAATTCCTATATACTTTATTGATAATGAATATTACTTTGGACGTGACAACGTTTATGGATATATGGATGATGGAGAAAGGTTTTCTTTTTTCAATAAGGCTATACTACAGGTTATTCGCGAATTGGATTTCCAAGCTGACGTAGTGCATTGCCATGATTGGCATACAGCAATGATTCCCTTACTGTTAGAAGCAGATTATCGTCATGATCCCTTTTATGCTAAAATGCGTACGGTATTTACGATTCATAATTTGTTATACCAAGGTGTATTTCCGTATGACATGTTGAATGATCTCATGGGGCTGGGTAATCGTTATTATTTAGGTGTAGAATATTACGGTAATGCTAGCTTTATGAAAGCAGGGATTAGTTACTCCAATCATGTTACGACGGTAAGTCCTACGTATGCTAGAGAAATTCAGACATCGCATTATGGTTATGGATTAGAGGGTCTGTTAACATCCTTAGGGGATAAATTGAGCGGGATCATCAATGGCATTGATGCTGAAAGTTATAATCCTGCGAATGATCCATACATACATTCCACTTATCAGACTAACTTAGACGAGAAACGAGAGAATAAAATAGCGTTGCAGAAAGAACTTAACCTTCCTGTCGCACCCAAAATTCCGCTGATCGCTATGGTTACTCGGTTAGTGGACTCCAAGGGTCTGGATCTGCTTGTTAGAACCTTAGATGAACTGCTACATTATGATGAAGTGCAGGTGGTTATACTGGGTACAGGGGATGCGATTTATGAACAGTGGTTCAGAGAAGCAGCGAAGCGTTATCCCAACAAACTATCGTCTCAGATCACCTTTAATGAAGGATTATCGCGCAAATGTTATGCTGCAAGTGACATCTTCCTTATGCCATCCAAATTTGAACCATGTGGGATTAGTCAGTTGTTGGCTTTACGATATGGGAGCATTCCCGTGGTTCGTGAGACGGGTGGTTTGAATGATACGGTGCATGCTTATAATGAGTTCACGGGTGAAGGAAATGGATTTACTTTCAGTGACTTTAATGCACATGATATGTTGCATACGATTCGTCGTGCGGTATCCTTCTATCATCAGCCAAAACATTGGCGCAAAGTCACGAACAATGCCTTTAGCGGTGACTATAGTTGGGGAGTATCAGCGCGAGAGTATATCGACATTTATGAACAAGTGATAGAGCAATAAGTGGAATGATTGCTGAAATCATAATGATTGATTCGGATAAAATCAAAAACGGTAGGCTAAGGAATTGATCCTTATGCCTACCGTTTTTGTGACCTTACATTTATTTATTTATTTATTTATTGCTTAGTTTGCTCGAACTCAGCTTTAATATGTGCAAGTAACTCTGGCTTGGTTATTACGTCATAAGCCGTATTAGCCAGTGCTTTGGCAGCTAGAATCATGCCATCTAAGGCTAGATCTTTCATAGCAAGATCACGGAATTGAGGGGTATGAAGCCCATGTTTCTCGTCAATGACCTTGATATAAGGGTGAATGGCTGGACAGCATAAGGATACATTACCTAGATCCATGGAACCATGATCATTACCAGTATTAATTTCTTTTGGGCTGATTCCTAATTCAACAAGATTGGATGTAAATGTATCTGAAAGATGCTCGTTCGTAATCATTTCATCGTAGGAGGTTTCATAATTTGAAATGTCTAATGTACAACCTGTCTGCATGGCAGCACCTTGTGCGATTTGTTTCACGCGTTCGGTTAGAATGTTCAATTCCTTACGTGTTGCTGCACGAACATAGAATTGAGCGGAAGCATAATCAGGAATAATGTTAGCAGCTTCACCACCATGGTTAATAACACCATGGATACGTACAGTGCTCTTCACTTGCTGACGGAAAGCATTTATACCATTGAAGGTTTGAATGACGGCATCAAGTGCATTGATACCTTCATGAGGACTTGCAGCGGCATGGGATGACTTACCATGAAATTCGAACTGGATAGCATCAATAGCAAGAGATCGTCCTGATTTCTCGTATGCATAAAATGGATGGGTCATGAGTGCGATATCACAATCATCAAAAAGACCGGCGGAAGCCATAGGAACTTTTGCACCACGTGTTTCTTCAGCTGGAGTCCCGAATACACGGATGCTACCACCAATCTCATCAATCACGGATTTCAGACCGACAGCTGCCCCTAGACTCATCATACAGATGAGGTGATGACCGCAGGCATGTCCAAGTCCTTGAAGCGCATCGTATTCACATAACAACGCTATCGTAGGACCAGACTTCTTGGAAGTATAGGTACCTATAAAAGCCGTTTCAATGCCCAGTATGGGAGCTTCTACGGTGAAACCGTGATATGTAAGTTCTTCTTTCAAGCGAGCCGAGGCAAGGAATTCTTCATTACCAAGTTCCGGATTAGCTCCGATATATAGTGATATTTCTTTAAAACGTGATGCGTTGTGATCGATTGTGTTAGAAATCATACTTTTATTACTCATATAGGCAACTCCTCTGTTTGAATGGGATGAACGAATAACAATGCTTAATAGTATACCATGAATGAATTTTAGCAGTCTATGCATTGCTTTTGTATAAATTTGTATGTTGATAAGACGCTATTAATGAATTCCTAGTGAATACCATTGCATAATAATACATTTTGACTTATGATATATCTTGTTCTAAAAATACAAATTATCAGTCACGAAGTAAGGGAGAAGAGAAAGTTGAAGAAAATATCTCGTATTATTGCGTTTCTACTGAGTGCCGTCATCTTGCTAACTACAGGTGTATTAACCGCTAGTGCTGAAGATGCAAGTTCGGCTGTGAATAAAAAACTGATTCTTGGCACAAGTGCTGAGTTTGCACCGTATGAATTTCACAAAAGAATTGATGGGAAAGATCAAATTGTTGGGTTCGATATATCTATAGCGAAAGAAATTGCGAAAGATATGGGAGCCGAATTAGTCATTGAGGATATGGGATTTGATAGCCTTCTGTCTGCTTTACAAAGCGGTAGGGTGGACATGGTTATCTCTGGCATGACACCGACAGAAGAACGTCGTCAAAGCATTGATTTCTCTGATAACTATTATATGGCACGTCAGGCTATGATCGTTAGAACAGAAGATAAAGACAAGTTCGTAACCATGAAAGATTTCGAGAACGAGAAGATTGGTGTTCAAAAAGGATCTATTCAAGAAGAAATCGGCATGACAATTCCTGGTGCACAATTAACTTCGATAGATAAACTTCCTGACATTATTTTGCAACTAAAAACAAAACGTGTTAATGCTATTATTGTCGAAGACACTGTAGGTACAGGATATTTAGACTCAGAAATCGTATTTGCAGATGCTATGCCAACGGATTCTGAATCCTATGCTGCTATAGGTGTTCAAAAGGGTAATACAGAGATTGTAAATGCTATAAATGGTACACTTGCTCGTCTGAAGAGTGAAGGTGCTATTGAACAAATGGTTAAAGATGCCAGTATTCTTGCAGCAAAAGAGGAATCTGGAAACATCTTTAATACGGCATGGGAATTTCGCGATTATTATATCAAAGGGATCGGATATACTCTTCTTTTGTCTGCATTAGGTGTATTATTTGGTTTCATTATTGGTTTATTTATAGCTTTATCGCGCATGACGAACATTCGTATCGTGAAGTGGTTAGGAACAGCGTATGTTGAGGTGTTGCGGGGCACACCAATGCTCGTACAGCTTATGATTATCCATTACGGTCTTGCCTTAACATTTGGCGTTAACTTCTCGCCGCTACAGTCCGGTATTATTACGTTATCTATTAATAGTTCAGCTTATTTAGCTGAAATCTTTAGAGCAGGAATTCAAGGTGTAGATCGAGGACAAATGGAAGCGGCTCGTTCGCTCGGTATGACACGCATAACAGCGATGCGTCATATTGTCCTACCTCAAGCTTTCAAAGCTGTACTTCCAGCGATCGGGAACGAATTTATTACGATAATTAAAGAATCATCGATCATCTCGGTTATTGGGATGGTAGATATTATGTATCAGGCAGGCGTTGTTAAGAACATCACGTACCAAGGACTTAACCCATTTATTATTGCCGCGGTAATTTATTTTGTATTAACCTTTACGTTGTCTAAGTTATTGAATGCGTTGGAAAGGAAGTTGAGTGCCAGTGATAACCGTTAAAGACTTGCATAAATCATATGGGAATATAGAAATTCTTAAGGGGATCGATTTGGACATTTCCAAAGGAGAAGTTGTCGTTGTTATAGGACCATCTGGATCTGGTAAAAGTACCTTTCTACGATGTCTGAATTTGCTTGAGCAACCGACATCAGGCGAAATTCAATTCGAAGGGCAGTCCATTACAGCTGCTAAACATGACATCAACGCAACTCGTGAAAAAATGGGTATGGTGTTTCAGAACTTCAATCTATTTCCTCATAAGACTGTGGGACAGAACATAATGATCGCACCTCTTACGGTGAAGAAGCAGTCTAAAGCGGAAGTAGAAGCTATAGCGGATAAATTGTTACAAACCGTTGGATTATCTGATAAAAAGGATGTCTTCCCGAATCAACTGTCAGGGGGACAGAAACAGCGTATCGCGATTGCACGGGCACTGGCAATGCAACCACACGTAATGTTGTTTGATGAACCGACTTCAGCGCTAGATCCTGAAATGGTAGGAGAAGTTCTTGAAGTAATGAAGAAACTAGCTCATGAAGGCATGACGATGGTGATCGTTACCCATGAGATGGGATTTGCCCGCGAAGTGGGAGATCGAATTCTGTTCATGGACGAAGGCCGTATCATGGAGCAAGGTACTCCGGAAGAAGTGTTCAATAATCCGAAGAATATACGTACAAAAGATTTCTTGAGTAAAGTGTTGTAGTAACGTACGAATATACAAAACAGACGTAAAAATGACGAATATGTCATCAATGCGTCTGTTTTTTTGTGTGAAAAATATACGAATGTGTGTTGTTAAAGGGTTATTGGAAATCTTTACATGTTTACTGGTTACAAAATTGTGATATATTTGTTGAGCCAAAACTTTCAGTGAGAAAGTGCGGGGGACGTAATAGGCGTGTATAAGAACAATAATTACCGCTTCTTCTCACCTTGGGGTGAATCGCATAGAACGATAGTGCGTAGGGTTGACTCCCAATCCGAATCCGACAGCTAACTTCGCAGGCGTTAATATAAGGAGGAACACAAACAATGAATACGAAATTTAAAAAAATTAAAATGATGGTAGCTGCAATGGGCGTTGCATTGATCGTTCAAAGTACACCAATACACGCAGATGCTGTTCATGTTGCCAAAGAAGGAGATACATTCTTCAAGTTGTCGCAACAATACGGGGTAAGCCTTGATAAGTTGATTAACGCTAATCCGAATACATCGGAGAATAACATCTATGCAGGAATTAACTTGAACATTCCAAGCGTGAAGAACACGGTATCCGCTGCATCTGTGAAATCAACAGATTCTATTCTGAGTGTGTCACCAGATCAAAAAGTGGTGGAAGCTTGGGGTAAAACATTTAACTATAGTAAAACAGTACAGGTTAAAGCTACTGCATACTCTGCTGCAGCTAGCGAGAATGGTAAATGGGGAGCCGTTGATTATTTCGGTAATCCACTTAAACTAGGAACGATCGCAGTAGATCCAAAAGTCATTCCTATGGGTACGAAAGTATTAGTTACTGGACATACTCATAATGGCCTTCCAAACGATGCCTTTGTTGCAACGGCGACTGACGCAGGATCTGCTATAAAAGGTAATCGTATTGATATATTTATCCCAGGAAGCCAGAAGAGTGTTAGTTCATTCGGATTTCAGCAAGTTAAATTGTTCATTATAAAATAGATTAAATATGAATAGACTGAGTGCCAGTAATAACTGGTTCTCGGTCTATTTTTTATTACAGTATAATAATAATGCAAGCTAACGCACAGAGAACTTTCTAACCATAAGACTTACCGTAATCATAACCAAGAAATTCACAGACAGTGCAATAATCCCAACATTCAAATCTTTCGCTGCCTGCGGTAAGGATGGAAACAAGGTACCTATCGTTGCATGACTGAGTGTAATATAGGCTACGATAGCAAGTCCGCAGATGATCCCGGCGATCGCACCATATTTATTGATCACATTGTTCTTGGTTAGACTAAAGAGAAGTGACGGAAACAACTGTGTGATCAGGCTGTATCCCATGAGAATTAATGCAGATAACGTTTCGCCGCCGTTCAATGTAAAGTAGACTGCTATAAGTGCAATCACAGGAACAAGTGATTTTGCTATTCGTACGACGTTCTGATCCGATACAGTGGGTATAAATTCTTTATAGACGTTTTTTGAGAGCAATGTTGCTACACTCATTAACAGCATGGAACCTGGTACTAATGCAGTCAACAGTCCAGCTCCGCCAATGATCCCAATAAACCATGGATCAAAGGTCTCAATCGAGAGTCGCAGTAAGGAGAGATCTGCATCTGCACCTTCCAGTCCAGGCACTTTCAATATCGCGGTAAATCCTACAAAAAAGACAAACAATAACATGAGTGTATATAATGGGCTTATAATCGCATTTTTTCGAAATACTTTCCCACTTCGCGCTGAATAGACTGCACTGAAGACTTGAGGCCACATATAAAAACCACTTACGAGTAATATAACCGTAGAGATGAACCACGAAACGCTAAGCCCCTGTTCAGGAAGCTTTAGAAACCCAGGCTTAGCTGCATGAATGGCTTCAAACATGGGTTGCAACCCTCCGTAATAATGAATAGGTAAATAAACCCCTAAGAAACCAATAATCACGATCATCAGGATATCTTTAATGACTGCGATCCAAGCGGAACCGTGTATCCCAGAGAGCATAACATAGATGGTCAGGCTAATGGCTCCCATCCACACTGCGGTAGATATGGAAATAGCGCCATAAGATGCTTCTGATACAATAATCCCTAACCCTTTTAGTTGCACAACAATGACAGGAATCATCGACACCACACCAACAAGGGCTGCAAGAACGCCCAACATGGGGCTCTTATACTTACTTACAAAGAAATCAGATTGAGACATTAGGCTATTTTTCTTAGCATATGCCCATATTTCCGGAAGCAACCAATAGGACACGACATAAGATAAGGTAATGTAAATAAGGACGTATAGAGCGGGTGCACCCTTACCATAAGCCCAACCACTGCCTCCAAGAAAGGAAAAGGTCGTATAAATTTCACCAGCCATCAACAAGAAAACGAATATAGCACCGAAACCACGTCCGCCAACGGTCCATTGTTCCAGATTCATGTCTTTCCCTTTCGTAGATCGAATCCCTAACCAAATAGACAACACTAAAAATCCTGAAATGATGAGGAGTGCAATGTTCATTCTGATTCACCTTCTCGATTGCGAGGGTCCAACTTATACATGATACCCAATATAACGGATGTTAGGACAACCCACATGGCCATCCAGAACATATAAAATGGCATTCCTAATACGTAAGGTTCTATTCTGTTAACAATGGGAAGAAACCCTAATATCCCTATGAATGGAACTAGAGATAGAACATATATAATCTTCACCAACAACCCTCCATTCTACTTAAAAGTCATAATTAAACGACATCACCTTATAGCAAAGGCAAAGTCAATATAGTATACCTTACACTATTTACATATAAAATTTAAAGTTAATAGAGCATATCTTTTATTGAAAAGTAGCTTTACTCTGAATGTATAAGTCTTTACATTCATTGATTTAGTCATACATTCAAGAAGGAAATTCCAGGTTGAACGTTGAATCTTGTTCATGGAGGATCTTTCTCTAACTGAACATCAAGATGGGCTGGGATATAAAAGATGCAAGATTATGTGTTATCTAGTGGAGAAATTGTACGATTGAAACAATATATTGAACGCAAGCATTTGGATCTTGAACCGAAGCTACGGGCATCCATATTAGCCGATGCGGTGCATCGGATTATTGAGGGGCGTCTTCCTTCTTTTCCAGATGGAGTGAAGAAGCAGTTATGCTACGAGCTTCTTAAGAAACATCGAGAGACGCTCGTTATTCAGACAGATGATGTGCTTCAGCATTGTGTGTCTTTGGATTTGAGTAACGAAGAATTGTTGTCTTCCTTAAGTGAATGGGTATCTAACAGATCGACTTTTCCTCTACAGGGAGAGATCGTCAGTGAGATACTTCTTCAATGGTCACAACAACAATCGCCTACAGTCACACTCCAAGCGTTGGAGCGGGAATGGAGTCAGGCTCAAGAGGATTTTAGTGTCTCTGAGGAGCTTGCGGTAGCTATGGAAGCCGAAGTTATTAGTGAACCTCTAGTTGTTCCTTACTGGAAAAGAGTGGGATTTAATCGAAGAATCTCGATTGCAATGGTGTGTTTTAGTACGATTGGACTCGTGATCTTATTGGTCTTTTCACTAGTTCAACATTCATCAGAACCCGCCATAAATGTAGATACGGTGAATATACAGCAGCCTACTATGAATAACACTGGAACAAATTTAGATGGTGGAATCCCTATGGAACTTAAATACGTGGTTATAGATCGGAAGCGATTACAGCAATATTTGCGAAATAGGAACTCTATGTTAGCTGAGGAACCCTATTTGTCTCAGATAATAGAAGCGAGCAAGAAATATGATATCCACCCACTATTGCTGTTTGCTATCACTGGACAAGAGCAGGGATTCGTTCCCAAAGATCATAAGCAGGTAGAAGCCATCGCAAATAATCCGTTCAATGTATTTGGGAGTTGGGAGAGTTATAACACCTCGATTGCACGGTCAGCTTCCATTGCGGCCAAGACGGTATTTAATATTAGTAGTAAGCGTCCAGGTGGAAGTCAACCGATCCAGTGGTTAAATCGAACTTATGCCGAGGACCCGGATTGGTGGAAGGGCGTCACGTGGTTCTTCAATGAACTGAAGCGAGAGGTTGAAGATGACTCTTTCGTGTGGCCAGAGTAACGATGTCACATGTTATGGTACTCATAACATGTGGCATCGTTTTTTATTTACCTAATGGACGGTGAATATATTTAAATCTCAAGTGATCCAGCTTCGTGATATGATATAAAACAACTGGAAATTTACTGAATGTCCAAGATGTAGAATGTATGCTCTAGGTTCACTCTCCGTTCACATACTTTTGATATGCTCTCCAAGTCGAGGGTTATTGATCAAAAATATGCAGAATGTTGGGGGTTTATTATGTCATCATATAAAGGTAAGTTATCTATCAAAATAATGTTATTGTTGTTACTGGTCACAGTAGTGGCGGCTTGCATAGTAGGGGCTCAGACACATTCATCAGCAGCCCCATCTGTGTCAAACACGCTATCTGCGAAACCAGAAGAAGCGGCGGATTTGAATGACGTGGCTCAACTAACGGCATTTATTGATGGTATCATGAATGTGCATATGGATAATTTCAAAATTCCAGGGGCGGTCATCTCGATTGTTAAAGATGGGAAGAGCCTGTTCTCGAAGGGATATGGCTACTCCAACATCAAAGATGGTACGTTAGTGGATCCCGAGACCAACTTGTTTCGGATTGCTTCGACAACGAAGTTATTTACTCGGACGGCAGTGATGCAATTGGTTGAGCAAGGCAAGCTCGATCTCGATACGGACGTCAACACCTATTTGAAGAAGGCGACCATACCCAACACCTATTCTCATCCCATTACAATGCGTCATCTGATGACCCATACGGCCGGGTTTGAGGAAGGGGGCGTCGGCTATCAAATCACTACGGATATGAAGAAGCTACCGGGATCGATTTCTGAGACGCTTGCCAAACATATGCCGGCAAGGGTTAGACCTCCAGGAGAGATGATCTCTTATTCCAATTATGGCGCTGCGTTGGCGGGACTTATTGTCGAGGAAGTCAGTGGTATGGCTTATAATGACTATATACAGAAGTACATCTTTGATCCGCTCGACATGAAACATGCTACGGTTCAGGAGCCTGTTCCAGCGTCTTTAGCCCCCGATGCAGTGCTCGGATATGCTCGAAAGAATGGTCAATTTGTTACGAAGCCACTTACGTTCGAGGGAGGATTTCGCCCTGCGGGATCAGGATCCGTCTCGGCGGATGATATGGCTCATTTCATGATCGCCCATCTTCAGAATGGACGTTATGGAGAGCATCAAATTCTCAAGCCAGAAACAGCCAAATTGATGCATTCACCTTCTTTCCAGTTCGATAAACGGTTACCGGCAACGGATCTTGGGTTTTTCGAGGAGAATCTGAACGGACTGCGCGCCATTACCCATGGTGGCGCCGATGAGTTATTCAATACAGAGGTATCTCTTGTACCTGATAAGCAAATCGGCATTTTTGTTTCCTATAGCGGGGGTGATGGCGGAGCAGCGGCGAGAGGGCTGTCGCAAGCTTTTTTCGATCGTTACTTTCCTGCGCAGGAAGCCATACCTCCCCAGTCTGCCATACTTGAAAGTGACTTGAAGAAATACGCCGGTTCCTATCAATTCACACGTCGAAATCATAGCGATATAGATAAGTTTTTCAATTTCCTAACTAAGATTAGCATTTCGGTTGCGGGAAACCAACTTTCCATTGGAAGCGGGGCAGAACAGCAATTATTCACTCCGATTGGACCGGATTTATTCCAGGAAGTCGCAGGCAAGCATCAGATGGGATTCCGTACCGATGCAGCAGGTAAGGTCACATACCTGTTTCTTGATGAGCTGAATCCCATGCCTCTTGAGCCTACACCTCTGATAGATCAAACCATGTTCTGGCTTCCATTGCTTGGCATCTCCGTAATTATGTTCATCAGCGTTTTGACGGGGTTTGCTTATCGCAGACGCGAAATTAAACAGATGTCGAAAGGGCAAAAGTGGGCACTTAGGTTATCGGCGACTACCTCTGCTTGGGGCTTAGCGACTATTGTCGCGACGTTCCTCGTTGTATTGAACATGGATCTAATCGTGCGACTGAGCCGCATTACGCAATCGTTACAACTTTATCTGGTTATGCCCATTATTCTGGTGGGATTAACCGTATCGTTATTGGTATTAAGCGTACTGGCTTGGAAGAATAAGTATTGGACAGTGCTGAAACGCGTGCATTATACACTCGTAGCGCTATCGGCAGTAACGGTGAGTATGTTTTTCTATCATTGGAATCTACTGGGTTGGCATTTTGGTTGAAGCAATATTGTTGCCCCTTCGGGGGCATATATGATCAATAATTGGAGGTGTACGTTCTCATGGCTACAATCCTTATCGCGGATGATGATGTACATATTCGTGAGCTGATCACCTTATTTTTACGGAATGAAGGATTCGAAATCGTGGAAGCAAGCGATGGTGCGCAAGCATTAGCAATTGTGGAAAATGATCAAATCGATCTGGTGATCCTCGACATTATGATGCCCGAATTGGACGGTTGGGAATTGTGCAAGGAGATCCGGCGCTTAGATTCAAATATCCCTCTATTGATGGTCACGGTCAAGGGGGAATCGGGGCAAAAAGTAAAGGGATTTCAACTTGGTACCGACGATTATTTAACGAAGCCGTTCGATCCGCTAGAGCTTGTTATGAGAGTGAAAGCGTTGCTGAAGCGGTATATGATTGTCTCTTCACAAACGATTCAACTGGGATCTATTGTGCTCAATCGACGTAGCTTTCAAGTGATTCGAGGAGATGACACGCTCAATCTTCCGTTGAAGGAATTCGAGCTCCTCTTCAAGTTAGCTAACCATCCCGGGCAAATCTTTACACGGGAACAGTTGATCACACATATCTGGGGAAAGAATTACGAAGGCGATGATCGAACCGTCGATGTACACATTAAGCGGCTAAGAGAAAGATTTGCCGGTGATTCGAATTCTTTTCAAATTGAAACGGCCCGTAGTCTGGGATATCGGTTAGTGATTACATGATCAGAACCTTATACGTCCGTATCATTTGCACGTTTCTAGCGATCATTATCTTCAGCCTACTGTCGTCTATCTTTATTGGGCTCTTTCTATTCCAGAAAGAAATAGACCATACAGGACAGAACGACATGATCGAAGTAGGAGAAGAGATTATTCGTCTCTATGAACAATCAAGACCCGATGATCCAGATGCCTTTATAAAGCGTATGGTGAAGGTATCCTCTTATCCGATTCAAATGTATGACTCATCTGGTAACGTAACTTTCTATGATATAGATGATACGGATAACGTCGAAATTGCGACTGCTGCGGTAAAGGAGGTGTTGCGAGGACAAGTCTATCGTTCTCCAAGTGAAGTAGAACAAACTTTCATCGGTCTTCCTTTTTCAATTGAAGGTGAGCCTTATGCCATGTTCATGCAGTATTCCTCGCAGAACGAGAATATCATAAACCGGATGATGGTGATTGTATTGTTGGTCGGTCTGTTGATTGGAAGCCTATGTATTCTCATCGCGGCACGGTATTTGGTGAAGCCCATTCAGACGTTGACGCATGCGACCAAGCGACTTGCGAAGGGCGATTTCGACGTGGAAATAAGAACGAAACGCGTGGACGAAATGGGAACATTGACTCAAAGTTTTAATGTGATGGCAGCTGAGCTTAAACAGTTGGAGCAGATGAGGCAGGATTTTGTATCTAACGTATCTCATGAAATTCAAACCCCACTCACGTCTATTTCTGGGTTCGCTTTAGCATTGAAGAATACGAATTTGGTAGCCGAGAGTGATCGAAATTATTATTTAGATATCATTATATCTGAGAGCAGTCGACTATCCAGACTCAGCGATAATTTGCTTGCGCTCGCATCCCTAGACTCCGAGCATCATCCATTCGAGGCAATGACGTATAATCTGGATGAGCAAATTAGACAAATCGTCGTAACTTGTGAGCCCCAATGGTTGGCGAAGGGCATTCAAATTGACTTAGAAATGCCTGATGCGGTCAAACTAACGGCAGATCGCGACGAGCTTAACCAGGTGTGGATGAATTTACTCGGCAATAGTATCAAGTTCACCCCTTCGGGAGGGCATATCGAAATACGAATGACCCATTCGCTGAATGAGATCCTCTTCACAATAACCGATTCGGGTATCGGAATAGCGCCAGAGCAGCTCGATTATGTGTTTGAGCGGTTTTACAAAACGGACATGTCAAGGAACCGCAATATCGGGGGTAATGGCTTAGGGCTTGCTATCGCTAAGAAAATTGTAACGCTTCATCGTGGTAGCATTGAAATGAAAAGTCAGGTAGGCGTAGGTACGACAGTGGTTGTTCATTTGCCTATTCGATAAGGAACGTATATAGCCAGCTGCCATTATTGGCGGCTGTTTCTTATTGTTCTAAGAGATGAATGATTGTGTCTTATAGGTTTAACCTATAAGATTCATTCCTATTATATATTGTACCAATATAAAATTTGACGGTAAGATGAATACACTTACATAGATGGAGGAGATGGCGTATGGACACCAATATTGCTCGCAATCGGGCTGAATTATCAGGAAAGTTAACAATCGTGTTAGATTCCAGATCGTTGACTAACTCTCACAAAAGGCTTTCAGAGATACTGAGTAAAGGTATGACGGTACTGGATGTTGGTTGTGGAACGGGATCAATTACACGTGGAATAGCTGAAATGGTAGGACCAAATGGGCGTGTGGTAGGAATGGATAGTAATCCAAATCTAATCGAAAAAGCTCGGCAAGATCATGGTGATATACCAGGATTAACATTTGAAACAGGTGACATCTATAATCTTCCTTATGAAGGACAATTTGATATTGTTACTTCGGCTCGTGTATTAGTATGGTTGTCTAATCCGCTGAAAGCTTTACACATGATGAAATCTGCCGCGAAAATAGGTGGTCGTATTGTGATTGCTGATTATAATCATGAGAAAATATCATGGGAACCACAGCCTCCCGCAAGTATGATTTCTTTTTATTATGCATATTTGAAATGGCGTTCAGATGCAGGTATGGATAATGCGATTGCCGATCAACTTCCTGCTATGTTTCGAGACTTGGGTATTGAAGAAATCAATAACCCCTCAGCATGAGGTAAGTGATCGAACAATGCCTAATTTCCAGACTCGTATTGGAATATGGGCAGATACTGCTTCAAGCAGAGGAGTACAAATGGAAAGAGACGGATACGTCACTGAGAATGACTATTTGACCGCGGAAAAGGAATATCGGGAAGATCATACAAGATGCTACATCATTAACAATGTATATGTTAGCTGTTGAGGGTGTGAGAGTTGTATAAAGGCGGACATCTTGAACTGAAATGGCAGATATGCCGTTATTTCTGTATACTCGTCACAAGTGGATACTCAATATTGATGGTTCTGAAAGAAAAGATGAGATGTGACAGTATCGCTCAAGCAAAGCAGTGATAATGTAAATGACGTGATGAGTAAGGGGAGTTCGACTCCCCTCGTCTCCATTAGAAGACCCCACGCATTGAACGGATTTTTTCTTGTTTAGAGAGTGAATTGTAGACGAGATGTCTACAACAAAATCGACATCAGTCTGTACACATGTTAAGTGGGTAATATTGATGTTACGAAATGAAAGATGAAGGTATGAAAGTATTGTTCATTGATTTAACGGAAATACGCATAACACATGTAGAGGCTGTTGTACTTTGGTTGTTAAGGATAGTGATAGTTGGGGACAAAATGGGGACGCGAGGAAGATCACGTCACAGAAAGAATTAATCTTAATTCTATGAAAATTGCTTTGATACTTACTGGAGAGTTATTGGATATGAATGCAATTACTCAAGAAGAGTTTGATGGAGGGGTTCGAGCAAGATGCCTTGTTCTGTGGCTGCATGAATCGGAAACAACGGAATACGTCGCCGATAGCTTTGCAGAATTTATTGAGAGGCTGCACAATTAAGTAAGTAATTTTTTTGGGCTGGATAGAAAGGAAGTTGGTGAAACAGAACGGAAAAAGCAAGTCTTTGTTGCATTTAAATCATACACAATGCAATGTGTATGATTAATATTAGGCGTTATAAATGTTTCTATAGAATTCGTTTGGGAATCTTTAAATTTGAAATGGAGCATATAGCAAAAAAAGTTGTACTCATTTATAATTTAGAAGCAAAAACCAATATTTTGTCAAAATGAGCATACGTGATTAAATTTACTAAAGCTTTATTATGAACTATTGCTCGTTTCATATGGAAAATTTATGTATCTATTAGGATAATTAATACAAAAATAATAAAATACACCGACTTACTCTATAAGTTTTGAATATAGAATTTGAAACGACATTTTTGCATCAGAATAAGGAGTTCTTCTATGGATATTGTTGATTTCCACAAAATAGAGTCACTAGCAAGGGATTTTCGGAATTTCTTAATTTTTATAAATGGTTACATGCAGCAGCATAGCAGTGAAGAAACAGTGCGTATATTAAAGATTTCTGGAATTGGAGTGCAAAAATATCCAAACAGTAATAAATCTGAACAATTACAGACCATAATTGGAGCTCTTCATTCACAGTACGGTAAGGACGATGAACATACAAATAAATGGATAGAGGAAGTAGAGATAATAAACAACTTATTTGTTGATTTGATACAGTTACGAGAAGCACATGGAGTAAATAAAATACAAAAGAAAAGACAAGCTGTTGGGTTTCTCATTGCACTTGAAATATTTCTTGGTTCTTTAAAAGAGTATAGTATGGGAAGACGGTTAGAGAAGATTAAGGAAGTGTATCCCTTTGTAATCTCATTGTTTGATGATAGAAGAAGAGGAAGACTAATTCCAGCAAAAGTAGATCACAATCGAGTGGCTCAAATTGCCGATTCCGTAGCTGAAAATGCAAGCTCTATATTCAAGTATTTCATATATGATGATGCTACACTTAATTTTAAGAATGCTTTGAAATACGACGAGATTAAGATTCTTCGTGAACATATGAACCTTTATGAGATTTACAATTCGATAGAAACTCTAGAAGAAAAATGGAGAATGATTGGTTTAGATATTACGATCGATAAAGATATCATTAACTTCTCTATGCTCGACGAAAAACCGTTCCAAGCCGTTTCATTGTCTTCGGCTCGCTTTCAAAACCAGCGAATGAAATGGAACTTAGACTTCCAGAATTCAGATAAAACTGAATTACATCAAAAGATTAAGATAGATAATACACTCCTCCCGACCGAAGGATTTATTAGCGAAGAGGAGGTAATGCACAGTATAAGTTTAGGGGAATTTTTACTTACAAGAGATTTAAAGATGAAGCTAAAAAATGTAGAACTTCGCGAATGGCTCCGAGCGTATTCTGTTATTAAGCGAGAAATGGAAGAGGTCATACAGAAACGATTTATTTCTAATAGAGTTGCCCCTATGCAATTAACTGATTGGTGTGATGTGAGACCTGCTTCTAACTGGTTGCAGCTTTTCATGAGTGCGGGTATTTCTGAAGCAAGTGCTGGGATCATAATAAATTGTCTAACATTTACACTGAAATCAAAGGATTTACTCGACTGTCCATTTATCCCGATCCCACCTAGGAGTGATCAAGAACCGGAAATATGTGTGATTCCATCCCTAGCCGTGATCATTGACCCAGCACTCTCAACAATTTCTAATATGGCAAGAAGTACTTCAGACATTGCCATGAAGGGTACTGGCCTGGAGAATGAAGTGCTGAAACTACTAAGATCAGCCGGTATACCCGCTGATCAAATAAAGAAAACAGTTAACGGTGAAACATACGAATGTGATACATTCTTCGTATTAGAGGATCATCTTATTTTTGTTGAATGTAAGGCTTTCGGTCAACCGTACGGAGTACGTGATTATTATCAGCTTATTCAAAATATTATTCCTCTAAGTGAAGAGGTTATTCCTAGGGCAGCAAATGATCGAAGTGCAACAGAGCAGTTAAACAGAATAGCAAAATATTATTTGAATCATTTACCTTTATTATGTGAAAAACTTGGGTTGCCAGAAATATGGAAACCAAAGTCAGTTACCCGTATCATTTTAACGACCGCTATGTTAGGTGAAAATATGTTCTCCGATGACTGTTATATCGTTGATTATTCCATTTTTTCGCGTTTTATTAAAAGAGATATGCCCTATATAAATATAGGGCCATATAGAATACTTAACGGAGATAAAAATTATGAGGGAGACATTACATTTGAGAAATTAATGAACATTATCGTTAAATCCCCTCAAATCGATATATTTAATCGAGGGATAATCCTGAATTCAGTTGAGAGGAAATTATATAGTAAAAAATTAAAATACCTTATCCATACAATACCTTTTTCAAAAATACGAATTATAGATGCATCCGTTATTAATAAAATGATTACAAGAGGTATTCTTCCTGAGGATGCTCACGAACAAATGAAAGCAGACCGTTAGAAGGAGATCAGTAATTCTATCTTCCTAAAAATGGGTAACTTTTATAAGAATTTAAGGTATATCATTCCAACATTAATAATTAAAATGAAGCACGCTTTTCCCGTAAGGGGTTCGCGTGCTTCTTGCGGTTAACATTACCGAAAGTAGGAGGCTGGTAATGAAACTTGCAATTTCTGAAAAGTGAGACCAAATTACGAAAATAGCCGCCGCGACTTTTAGTAATAAATGCGAGAAGTATGGATATATTTGGGTAATGCTCATGCATGGAGTTTCCTAGGGCGCATACATTACTTTGGTAGCCAGCGATGTGTTTGGATTAAAAGAACCGGAAGAGCACAACCAAAGTATGAGATATGTGAAAAATATTTTATATGAACAAATGTTCACTGACTGGGTGATGACAAGACGATGTGGTTTAATAAATGTATAATGCAATTTCTAGTTCCGATGGAATATTAAGACCATATCTATTAAGAGTCGTTTGTGTGTTAAGTGTCTTCTATAATTAAATTGTAGTATGATGCTTCGCCGCGGCACCTAGTTGATTCTATCATTTAAATAAGATCTGACAGTAGATAGAGTTCCGATCTCAAACCAGCTTTAAATCAAGTTTTAAGGATATAGAACAATCATAATCAGTACACAGTTCATCAGGGCGATGTGAATCAGGCATGGGAAAAATTCAAACAGAAATGAAGAAGTTAGAATTATAGCGTTTTTAATATGAAAAAAATTATTTGCCTGCGGTCAGATGGAAGAAGTCTTGAATGAAGTCTGATTCTTATCGCGATATGATGACTCAATGCAAGTGGTAGAACAGAAAGCTGAGTTAAATGTTGATACGTCGATTTTTGTTACACTAGTTATATAAGTTTGATAAAAGTTGACTATTCAAAATTGTAGGAGGAATTGAATGAAAACAAAATTTCTTGAATTAATCTCTTCGATTTTAGAATGTAAATTAGATAATGACATCTTTAATAACCAAGATCAAATTATAGGGAAGATCAATCAATACAATGATTTTTTTAGACTCAGATCGCAGAACAAAAAGTTTAGAGATTATGACGGCGAAGTCTTGGTGGCACCTGTTCCATTTACAAGCACAGGATCAAATAGTAAAATCGCAATTGTTGGACTAAATCCAAAATTTGATGATGGTGAAGCTGCTGATGAAAAGCTAAATGCCGGTATAAATTGGAAAGATTATTCGGATTTTTATACCTCAGCACGTACAGTTCATTATGTAATGGATGTACGTGGATCAAGATACTATAATAATAAATTAAACTATTGAATGCTCTAAGTACAAAAAAGGTACAGGGTATTAAGGAAATAAGACAAATATACAACTTTAAGAGCGAGTATTCTATCTTCGCTGAATTAACTAGTAAAAACCCAGTTCTTTTAACGGAGTTCATTCCCTTTTATTCAAAAGAGTTCAATCTAAGCAATTCTGATATTGAAAGAGCATATTTCTCATTACCTGGATTTAAGCGATATTTTGACGGTATTATTAATCTTATTGAGGAATCAACAGGAGAGCAGGGTATTGAGGGTATTATCATAATGGACGGGGTGAACCCCTCAAAATTATTTGAGGAAAAGTTCAAAAATGAAATAGAAAATTTGTATAGTGAATCTTATAAAGGCAGATTTGCATACAGTTAACAATTGGCGAAACAAAAAAGTACTATTTACTGGTGGAGTTATCTTCGGCATGAGTACGCCATTTAATTCTCATGAATTTATTTATAATATGATTGATAGAGTGTATGAATATTGTCCTGATTTTGTAATGGAGTGAATAGTCATTTGCGGGCTGTAATAGATGACGTTTAACATATACCAGATATAATTGTGCATCTGACTCATGTTTAAGTCTACCTTCAGCACACAACACATGTAGAGTGCTTAATATTAATGGTTCTTAATGAATTGATGAGATGTGACAGTATGGCTCAAGCAAAGCAGTGATAATATAAATGACGTGATGAGGCGAGGGAAGTTAGACTCCCCTCGCCTCATTTAGAGAAACCCGCTCACTGAGCGGGTTTTTCATGTTTAGGGAGTGAATTGCAGACAATCTGTAGACATCAAATAACTGAGGCTCAATTTTTTTGGTCTATGTTATAAACTTCGTATCTACGGGCACTTTGATATAATTGGGGGTGAATAGTATTGCAAATAGTGGTAAAGAAGAGTTGCAAATAGATTTCTTATTAACAGATCGAATAATAAGCATAGTTATATTAATATGGTACTATGAGATTGGATAGTGAAAGTTAGAGGAGGGTTATTCAATTGATTAATATGAAAGAAATCGAAGTGATTCAGCTTGAGGACGACAGCCAGCTAAAGACTGAAGTAATCTTTGCTAGACCAGAGCAAAGTGCAAATGTACTGTTTAATTTTATGAGTAAGTTAGATTACTTAAAAACTATCCTATTAAATAAGGCTGTTATTCCAAGATACTACGAAGAGACCGTTGAGTATCTGGATATTGAAGGATTGAAAAGAATTGCTTTTCCAATGACTTGTTTTTGCGATATTCATCTGAATAAGCTAGTGCCTCACATGGAGTTTTATGGGTCATTTGGAATAGGTTTAAATAAAGAATGGGGAATTAATGAAGGGATACAACCCATACATTACATCAATAACTTTTCCTACCTTAGGAATGACTTCTCGTCTATTTTTTCTAATTCTTTAAGTACATCTGATGAAGAACGGGAATATATTCAGAGTTATAATAACTATTTACTAATCAACTTAGTATTTATGAAACCTTTAGATGGAATAATGCTAAGAAATGAAAAGTAAATAAAAAGGAATTTTCATGATGAACGAGAATGGAGATATGTACCTGATTTTAATAGAGTAGAAACGGAACTGCCTTTTATCATCCCTCAAGAGCAATTAAACCCTAAAGCGTATGCCTCCTATTCTAACGGTATTTGGCATCGTCAAGAATTTTGGTTACATTTTGATTACAGCGTTATAAAATATTTAATTGTTGAAGGTGACAAAGATAGGGTAGATCTTATTTCTTTTATAAAAAGTGATATTGAAGCAAGCGAAAATGAAAAGCTTTTACTCATATCAAAAGTATTAGTATTTAATGAGTTAAGAGAGGATTGGTGATTATGATGTTTTTAAATTTTGATAAAGCATTCAGAAAAAATAATCATAAATTACCTATACCGTCTGAGGTTATTGCTTCTTTGACCGAGAGTCTGCCTCCAAATTTTATATACGTAAATGCTGGTGAGGGTGCTTGTGTCGTGTCAACCAACTCCCAGAAGATGGACATGAGTTTAAATGTTGAGCTACCTGAGGACTTTAAGCCGCAATCAATGCTTGAATTAATGGAATTTATGTACCGAGCACAACGTGAATTGCGAATTTTACCAGATAAAGAAGGATTTATTACTATCAATGGTTCAAAGTTCTTGCCGAACGAATTGATTGTATTTCCATTAGGTGGAAAAGTACTTGAAAGTGAACTCTATATTAAACCACAACCATTTCAACCCCCGTTTAATGTAACGCTAGAAGGTGGAGGAATACCAAAGGAAATTTTGATGCAGAGGCATCCTTACGCGGATATGGGAAAAAGCTTATTTAAGTCCATAGGAAATAGTATTATCGATATTTCATACATATTTGACGAGGTGGATAATAGCTTGAAATTCACATTCAATATTAGTATAGAGAAGTTCCACAGTGTATGTGAAATAGTTGAGAGCTTAAAATTTTATAATGCATGTATCAATGGGGATATAATACTTGCTGGCATGGACTTTTCAAGCCACTTCAGCCCCAAAGAAGATAAAGAAATATTGGAGACAATAGAATTCTGGGAGAAAATAAATACTTTAGAAAAGGTTCTAAAAGTTGATTTTTATCTTGAATTTCCAATAACTAACGAAGATGCTCTATGGGTTGAAAAGCTATTTAAATCTTTTGTTGAAAATATGGCTTATAAGCAATACGCGAAGGTGGATAATATTGTTACAGTAGCTCCTGATGGGATAGATAAAGATAGCATTGTAAAACCTGAGGGAATTATGTTTTCTATGATCCAAAGAAGTGAATTAAACATTTGGAATACAAATATAGAGTTATTTGATGTTGTAGGATTATTTGATCTTAAAGTAACAGATGTTATCTTACTAAATGATGAAAAGATGGAGTACGAGTTAATTGTAGAGCCTATTGAAGGCAAAAAGGTCTACACATCCATCAGGAGTTTTTTAAATAAAGTGGATGCTGATGCTTTTCTAGGTGAGCTTAAAGAGTTGCAGAATGCAGAATTACTTGTTGAGTTCTAAGTGCGTAAGGTAAAGCTTATTAGAACGATATAGAGGCTCGAATTACTAATTAATAGTAACTAGACGAAGTATATAACATTCGTTAATATCAGGATGAACTGGTAGAAAAATTGAAAAGTGAGTTTACAGTAGATAAGCTGAAATTGATTCTGTAAATGTTATATATATCGAATCACTGGAATGTGGTGGAGAAGCAGTATATGTATCTTGAAGGATTGAAAGTTAGGATGTAGATGTGTAGCATCTTCATAATTTTCTATTGAATTGAGCAAAGAATAGGTGGAGTTAATCGTTTTTCTATGACTAGTTTAATGATAATGGGTTGAATGTTTAAAGTAGGAGTCCTTTTTTATAATGATTCAATTGAACATGTGAATACTATCAAATAATATTGTGTTAATATTGGAAAGATGGACTTATTTATGTTCTTTAGATTTTAAAAGATTCATATGTGGAGGTATTTCATGGGAGGAAGTCGGTTTTGGGAGTTTTATTTGGTGCGTTATTTACTTGGTACTATTTTTGGAATAGTTATACTATTCTTTTTAGTAATAAATTATAACGAAAAGATTACAAATTCATTTTTCTTCAATGTAGTTAGTGAAGGAAAAACAGATGAACAAAAACCAAATATAAAAGATAGCATTGAAAATCTGTTGTTTGATACAACATTTAGTATGAAAAAGAGCGATGCGGATGATATTTTGAATATACTGGGTAGTGATCATACTTCTTCTGTGATGGAAGATAAAAATGAAAATAAGGACGTTAAAATAACACAGACTGGATTTACCTTATTGCCGGCAATTATAATAGCAGTAGCTGGTTTTCTATATATGTATTTTTCAAGTATGATCATACTGGTTCTTCATGGTATAAGATCGGTATTTTTTTGCAATAGTTTTGATGAATCGAGAAAAAAAGTAAATACTTTTATAATAAGATTTTTGATCTCTGCTATAGTACTTTGTATACTAGTTTCTATTTTTTCTAAGGGTAATTCTGAAGGTTCGAGACATATCTTTAGTGTTTTAATAGTTCTTTCCATAATAGTGGTATTGATAGGGGAAGCCACATCTATTCAGAAATTTTATCAAAAATTAAGCTCATTTAGATCCTTGAGTGGTGAGAGTGAAATTTCTAAATCGAATAAAACTGAAGTGATGGAAATTATAGATAAGAACACATCTAAGAACACATCTAAAAATACATCTACAAGTCACATGGAGCAATTGAAGGAAAATAAAGAGTACGTAGAATCTTATAGACATTTACGCGAACACGGTAATGCATTTGGTATTATTGTATGTGAAGTATTATTTGCAATCTGGCTTATTACGTGGGATTTTTCTTTTTGGGCTATTTTTTATTGGTGTCTATTTGGATTTACATCATGGATATTAGGTACATATTTAGAGACAAGTATGGTTTCTATAACAGACAAATCCCAGAAAAAGTAAACTTGATGGAGATTCCGACTTATTATTCTTTGGATCCTAAGAAATTCAAAAGTTTATTCGAGTCAACTCTTGAAACAAATAATGAAACATATGATAGTTTCTCAATAAATGTAAAATTGAAAAAAGCACACCCACATTTACTAAATTATTAAATACATGATAATTGTAGTCTATATCGCTACATTTTGGGTACTGTAATACCCCATAGTGGGAGTCCGAGTATGGTTAGTTACACATCATAAATAGTTCAACAATGACCCCTAAATATCTTCATATTTTTATATTGCTAATATATTTGAACATATCTCAACTGGGACAGCGCATCGCTTGCAACGATAAGGACAGGAGTGCGATTCCCCTTGGCCACCAACACGTTAAACACAAACGGCAGAAAGGCCGTTTTTTTGTATGTTTTGATTTTGTTGGATCATACCATATATGCGGAGTGCATAGTAAGGCTTGAATGAAAAGTCACAGCCAATTAGACTGTATCTTAGTGTTGTGGAAGAGGGTTGAAAAGGTTATCAAATATGTTTAGGAGGTATCCTAAATGACAAAACAACTTCTTTAAGAAAAATACTGATAAGTACATTATTCTTGCTCTTACTATTTTTATTAGTGTTCAATGTATATCAACACAAAACACTTACTTCTGAAAGAAAAAACAATATAGATATGGTTGAATATTATATTAGAGAACTTGAAGTAACCCATACTAACGTCTTCGCTATGGCTGGTAGTACAGAAATTTTGGAGTACATTAAAGATCCAGTTCATTTAAGCGAAATGAGGGTATTCAAATTTCCGAATTCAATTATTTAGCGGTGTCAAAATATAAACAGTTCCTTCCCGACGGTAGTATATTAACAATGCATTTAATATTATATGGATATCTATCGGAGCTTCGAGCATATTAAGCTTTTCTTGAAAGTAATGACAACATACCTTATGAAGATATTAACCAGATTGCGACAGATATGATTGATTTACAGACGATTTCAAGTTTGCTATTTGAAAAATATAAAAATAATGATTTTCAAGTGTATCAATTTCTAAAGTTGTTTTAGAAACGGAAGGGTGCTTGTATTTAGCATTTAGTATGATTGATGTGTTGGTTATTGTATTATGGAGGATAGAACGACTGCCACAATAGGTATTTGTAATATACAACATAGGAGGATATATGTCCTGGAGCAAATTGAAGCAACAGCTAGAAAGCTTTCTCAGTCCTGCGTTAAAAGGAAGGTTCGAATACACTTCAACCAGTTACCGTTATTTACCTGATAAAGCGGGAATTTGTTATATTTCCGTAGATAAAAGGAACATACTCAATATGAGAGATACAACGACCTTAATCAGATGGTATCAGACGGATCTAGAAATTAAGAATGATTCAGATATCCAAATTCCGATCAAGAATGATGACATTGAAGCGGTCAGACAAGATACTAAGGGGACCGTTCCGGAGGATCGCCTAATAGTAATTGCTAGAAGTAGAAAAATATCAGAGTATGCAAAAGAGATTTTGTCAGCACAGTCATCATTATGTAAATCTAACTTTAACGTGGTAGCTACTAAGTATTTATCTACTTCTATAGAGGATAGCTTAGAGAGCAATGATATTTTATTAAATATTCTAGCTTTGGTGGACAGACGAGTTGGAAAAAAGAGAATTTTAAACATGAGAGAGACGATGAAGTTAAAGCATCCCATTGTGCAGTATTTTTATGAATTACGACTTAATACGTTGTGAAAATAAATAACGCATTCACCTCCCAAACGGGAGGTTTTTGGTGCACAATGATTCATACCACACCATGGTTTTTAGCTTTAAACTTGTTGAACCTAGGAATCCTGCAATTGCCCTGATTCCAGGCGCCGCCGACTCATGAATACCAAAGACAATGCAATAACTGTGAGGATAATCCCAAGCAATTGAAATCCCTCGAAGCTGAACTCGCCTCCCATTACGATACCTATCAATAATGAAGAGAGAATGGTTCCAAGGTATCTTGATGTATTAAATAATCCTGATGCTACACCGATTATTTCTTTTGGAGAACTTTGGAACAAGGCTGCTTGCATACCTACATTGTTCAACCCGTTGCTAATACCGAATGCAGCCAGAGCCAAACATACGCTGATAACCGGTGAAGTTTGGTTCAACGTCACGAGCCACACGGACCCAAATGTCATCAGAATTGCAGACACTAGCAGTGCCGGTCTGGGTCCTGACTTATCGATCCAGCGTCCTGCTATTGGTGAAGTAACTAGCGAGCACAAGCCTAAACTTAACATGAGAATCCCTGTTTGGAACTCGCTGACATGACGTACCATTTGCAAATAGGATGGAATCCCAAAAAAGAGAGAGTAATAAAGTACGTTCACAAGCATGAATTCCACATTAACCCAAGTCATCGCTGGATATTTGGCGAATGTGCGTAAAGGAATAAAGGGTGCTGTCGCTTTTAACTCATGTCTTATGAAAACCGCAAGTAACACGAGGCCTACCAACAAGGCAATGACATTTCCTAATGAGATATGCCCAGATGATTTTGCTGAGAGTAATCCTAGGAGCAGGGCAACAAGCCCAGTTGTGAAGAGTAGGATTCCTAACACATCAATCAAATCAAACCATTTACGATAGGACAGACCCAGTGCAACGGATGTTGACGGTTCATCCTTAGGAATATTTCTCCAAGATAATAGAAAGCTCACCACAACGAATGGAATATTGACGAAAAAGATAGCAGGCCAGCCCCACCAGTGAATGATGACTCCTCCAATAAAGGGGCCTATTGCTGCGGCTCCGGATAGGAATATGGATAAAACGGATATCGCAGTCGCTTGTTTCTCCGTAATATGAATTCGCACTAGGGCCATTCCAACCGCAACCATCATGCTTGTTCCGATGGCTTGCACAATGCGGAACACAATGAGCCACCCAAAGGTTGGTGATAATGGAGCTAATAATGATGCAATGAAGGCTACAACAAGCCCGGTAAGAAATATCTTCCTACGACCGAATAAATCGCTAGCCTTTCCCATGACAGGTTGAGCGATAGCACTTGCAATGTAGAAAGAAAAAATAATCCAAGAAACACCTGTGAAGTCAAGTTGGAACACATTTTTCAGACTTAGAATAGCAACAGAAACCATTGAAGAATTTAATGGGTTCAATAGTATCCCAAGACCCACTGAAATCATTAACCACCTGCTGTGAACACTCATTTTTATCCCCCCAAAAATCTTATTAATGTCATCGTACATGAAATCAATTATTCATTCCAACGCATTACATGTTATAATCTCATTGACTTGAGGGAATGAATGGAGGGCACGAAATGGAACTTCTTCAATTGCAATATTTTCTCACGGTAGCTCGTTTGGAACATATGACCGAAGCTGCACGAAATCTGCACGTTACTCAATCATCACTAAGCAAAACGATACAACGCTTGGAGGAGGATCTAGGGGTCCCTTTATTCGATCGAATTGGGAGGAATCTACGATTGAACGAGTTCGGAAGTAGCTTCCTACGCCGTGCAGAAAGGGCTTTGTTTGAATTGGAACAGGGTAAGCAAGAGCTTAGTGATTTATCCAGTCCGGAACATAGCACACTCGAATTAGCAGTGACCACCGCAAGCGTGCTTCCGAATATCCTTAGAGAGTTTCGGAAAAAGCGGCCCCATATCCAATTTCATGTGCAAATGCTGACCACGCAGGAAATGGTTACGCTTCTTCATAGAGGTGAAGTCGATTACTGCTTGTCCTCACCTCCTATACAAGGGGATGATATTGAATGCCAAATCGTGTTCATCGACCCAATCCTTGTAGCTGTTCCGGAGGGGCATCGGCTGGCAGACCGAAGCAGTGTATCATTGGCAGAACTAAGGGATGAATGGTTTGTCGGTGTAAAGAGAGGTTATGGTACTCGCGATTTAGTGGACTCTGTATGTGAATCGGTTGGATTTGTACCTAAATATGTGTATGAGGGAAATGAACCTGCAAGGTTAAGCTCTCTTGTAGAAGCAGAAATTGGCATAGCCTTCATACCAAGTACAGCAAAGAATGCACGGGAACGTATCAAATATCTTCGAGTGGAGAATCAAGAATTGGTACGGGAGATCGCTTTGTTATGGCATAGGAGTCGGTACATTTCGCGGGCTGCACTGGAATTTCGTGAGGTGGTTGTAGAATGTTTTGGGGCGTTATCTAAACAGTTGTAACAGTACATAGATCGGTTTAAAAAAAGAATCCTTCAGTAATTAATGAAGGATTCTTCGGCGTTTTCTAAGCAAAGAGGACACCAGAAATAATATATGATGTAAAAAGCAGATGTAGGAACAATCAGAAAAACAACGGATACGATAGTTCGAAAAGATAAGAACATCTTAAAGTTTAAAAACCAATAGTAAACATTAACATAACCAAAAAGAGTCCCCGCCTCCTACTTGAAAGACATAACTAGTAAAGAAAAAAATATCGAATTTTATAGAATGGTGGTAAAGTAAGTGATTAGTAGAACTTACATAAAAAAAGTGATAGAACGAATTTGATCATTTTAAAGGTTTTTTGGCTACAACTTGCGTCTTTAGCAACTCAGGAATAGCCCTTTTTTCGGTTCGCAATCAAGTGTCATTTTTTTGAGTAGACAGCCTTATCGTGGAACAAGAATAACAAAATATGATAAGTGGAGCTAGTTTAAGAATGAATTACAACCTGTATTTATCAGTTCTCCTAATAATCGCTACCTGCGGCACCTTAAGTATGGTCGTTCTCTCATGGAAAAGAAGAGAGCTTCCAATTGCAATTAGTTACGGATTGGGTATGTTGGCTGGCGCATTTTACACCTTCGGATATGCTTTTGAGATTGTTAGCCCTACTTTGGATCTAGTTCGTGTCTGGCTTCGCGTAGAATATATTGGGATACCCTTTGGTTCTATGATCTGGATTATTATGGTATTGCAATATACAGGCCGTCAAGCGTTTATACGCAAATGGGTTGTTGCATTGCTGATGGTCATTCCCATTACTACGCTTGTGGCTCATTATACGAATGAGTCGCATCATTTATTTTATAAGAGTATGACGATGGATAGTTCAGAGAACTTCCCGCTGGTTTCCTTGATTAAAGGACCATTGTATTGGGTACATGTGACGAATTCATATACCCTATTTATAATAGGTATGGGGTTATTGATCCAAATGTATCGTAGAGCGACACCTCGGATGAAGAAGCAAATTGCATTTATGATCATAGGCTCCTGTGGACCCTATGGTGGTACATTTATCTATTTAAGCGGTGTTACCAACCTATCTATTGATTTCACGCCATTTGGATTTCTTTTCTCAGGTGTGTGCTATATGTGGGGGATTTATCAGTTTAATATGCTGAGGATGGCTCCCTTTGCTATGCAAAAGGTATTTGAATCGATGCAGGATGCGGTCATTGTACTGGATCTGGATCATTGCATTGCCGGTTTTAATCAGTCGGCAAGTCAAGCAATTGAAGGTTTAAATCGTAATCATGTGATCGGGCAGCCTGCGGTACAGATCTTCTCCTTGTACCCCAAGCTTGTGGAGAGGCTTGTTCAGCAAGGACCAACCTCGGATAACAAAATACAAATTACTGGAAAAGTGGATGCGAAATTCTATAATGTTCATTTATCGCTTATTAGCGACAACAAGCAAAAAATCGTTGGTAAAATGCTTTTGTTAAGTGATGTAACGGAACAAGTTCACAACGAGGAAGCACTGCTATATAAATCAAGACAGTTGGCAGAGCTGAATACATTCAAGGATAAGATGTTTAATGTAGTCGCCCATGATATCCGCGATCCTCTTGCCGTGCTCATCAACCTGATGGAGTTAATGGAGGAAGAGATGAAGACTTGTGGTGAGAGTCATGATGAAATCGTCCATGAAATGGGGCATCAAATTCAGAATACATTTACATTAGTAGAAAGCTTACTAGAATGGTTTCAGAGTCAGAGGGGCGGCATGGTGTTTAACCCGGTTATAAGGGATTTAGCACATACGGTTCAGATGAATATACGATTGATACAAGTTCGCAGCGCGGGCAAAAATATTAATATTATATCCGAAATATCGGATAGTCTCTATGTGTTTGCAGATAAAGAAATGCTAGATTTAATTATCCGTAATCTTCTATCTAATGCGATCAAATTTACGGAATATGGCGGTAGCATTCGATTAAAAGCCGAGCATGCGGAGGGCAAAATAATAGTCTCTGTAAGTGATACAGGATTAGGCATACCGGTCGACCAAGCCGAATCCTTATTACAGGAAGCCTACCCAGTCTCATCTTTGGGAACAGCTGGAGAACGAGGTGTCGGGCTGGGACTCACCCTATGCAAGGAATTTGTTCGCTTAAACGGAGGAGAAATTTGGTTAGACAGTGCGCTTTCGCATGGTAGCACCTTCTATTTCTCCCTTCCGGCACCTCCAGTAGCAACGGATCAATCTGAACATCAGGATGGAAGGTGAGAAGTCGTATGAAGGTTGTTATTATCGATGACGAGAAGGGCATGCATATCATTATGAAGCGAATGCTTGGCAAAGTGGATGATGTCGAGATCGTGGGGGTCTTCCAGGAAACGTCGTCGGCCTATACGTTTCTCATGACCCAAGACGTGGATTTGATCTTTATGGATGTTAATATGCCTAAGGAAAGTGGACTTGAGTTCGCTGGGCGGTTAAGAGAAATCGGCAGACAAATGAAAATCGTGTTCGTTACCTCACATAAAGAGTATTCACTTCCTGCATTTGATGTATATGCATTTGATTACATAGTAAAGCCCGTTAATCAAGATAGGCTGTATCATACTGTGAAGCGGGCGCTTTCCGAAATGCCGTCAGCTAAAGATTCGGTGGAACAGGATTTGTCCTCTAAGCGAGTCCTATTTAGTTGTCTAGGCGGTATGGAGATTCGAAGTACTCAGAACGTGTTGGTCAAATGGAAGACTAGCAAAAGTGCCGAGCTTTTTGGCTATTTGTTAATACATAAAGGTAGACATGTGTCCCGAGCGAGAATTATTGAAGATATGTTTGGCGAAATGCCTCTAAAGAACGGTGAAACCTACCTTAACACAACAGTCTATCAGCTTCGTAAATTGTTGGATAATTATGGGCTCAAGGAAATCCTACATTCCAGCAGTAGCTATTATGCATTAGATCATAGCCAGGTCGATGTCGATTTCATTAGTTTTGAAGAAGGCTGCAAGCGGATGGCTGTAGTGGATGATACCTGTATCGAACAGGCACTTGCGCTTGAAAAGCGTTACACCGGGGATTTATTCGGCGATCGTGTTTACCCTTGGGCTCGGAGTGAGGTCGAACACCTATCGTTAATATATACATCCTTTACCCAGCGGTTATGTGAGGCTCTATTAATCAGAGGTGATACGCAAACCGCAATCCGACTATTAATGAAGCTGATCACCCGTAACGAGCTAGAAGAAGGAACAATGATGCTATATCTGAGGGCCTTGGCTCTGACGAAAAATAAAGAAGCATTGAACCGACAATATATTCAATTCGAGGAAACATTCTATAGAGAGCTTGGAATAACTCCATCTCTCGAAGTATCTGCATTATATAGGCATCTGATGTCAGAGCTGGACGTATAGAATACGCTTAGATGAAGAGCCCTTCATATGAAGGGCTCTTTTTGGTACCAAAGTTTGTCATTCTGCTGTCATTGGGGCTGGTTATACTTTAGTTCTTGCAGCAGTTGAGGAGGGATATAATTTGAAGGTCGTCATTATCGATGATGAGTTGGCCATGCATTTAATCATGAGACGAATGCTCGCTAAGGTAGATGAGATCGAGATTGTGGGAAGCTTCCAGGAGACTACGACTGCATACTCATATTTGGAGAATCATGAGGTGGACTTAGTATTTCTAGATATAAGGATGCAACGAGAGAATGGTATCGAGTTTGCCAAGCGATTAAGAGGGAGCCACAGACGAGTGAAGCTAGTATTTGTCACGTCCTATAAAGAATATGCATCGGCTGCATTCGAAGTGAATGCCTATGATTACATCGTGAAGCCCGTTGAGCAGGGCAGACTTCACAGAACTGTGTTAAGAGTACTTTCCGAAGCGGGGACTTGACCAATGGCTCCTTGGACTATTTTGCCGAAGTTTGTCATTCTGTTGTCATTGGGGTTTGTTATGCTTGTCTTAGTTACGAATAGTATGAAAATTTTGAAGGGGGAAATGGTGTACAAAGTGTTTATAAGAAAGGAATTTCCATCATCTTAGTGATGTTGATGGTAGTAGGTGGATTGAATGGGTTGTTTGCTGCGGTTGGCTTCGATGTGCAGCAGCATGCTGAAAAATAAAGATTATAGTATTACGAGGTATATCTAAAATTTTACACCTCCCCCCAAAATCGGGGATATGTTATTTGTAGATGCAGTGTTAGTATGAAAAAACTTTTCAAGGCGGAAGGTAGTGGATGCGACAAAATTTTTAAATGGAACATCTCGTATGTTAACGCATGCTTTAACTACAGCATAGCGACAATATAAATAGATTCAGCGGAGGTAACTACATGATAAGAAATGGTTCAAAGCGTTTAGTATCAGTTTTCATGGCACTTATTTTAGTTTTTTCAATGTTTGGCAGTTTGGTTTCAGCGGACGGAGGTGCACCAACACCTGCTTTGACAAACGTAATTAATTATATTAACTTTGGCCCATACGCAGGTAAGATTGTAAACTACAGTGATAATACTGGTACTGTAGATTTCTATCTACCGCCTGGTACTAATTTGGGGCAAACACCCTATTATATTAATCTTGGCATTTCAGATGGGTCCTCGATTTCTTATAATAATGGGGTCAAGGACTGGCCAGTCCCTGGGTCATATCCCTGGTATGTTTACAATCCTAACATATTCAAAGTAGCCTCTGGGGATGGGACATACCGGAATTACACGTTAAAGGGGTATGCTTCAGAATTACCTACTTCAAATGATCTCACGAGTTTCAGTATTAATGGGATTGTTGGGAAAATTAATAATGATACCGATAGTGTTGAGGTTACTGTCCCATACGGTACAGACTTAACCAACATTAAGCCTCAATTCAGTCACAACGGATTTTACGCTGAGATTAATGGGGTTGCTCAGAAATCTAATGTTGATGCTGTTGATTTTTCTTCGCCCGTACTTTATAAAATACACAGTGTATCCGATGCGAGTACTCACGATTACTTGGTGACTGTCAACGTACTTCCCCATATGACGCTAACTTTAACCACGGACAAGGCTTCCTACAAACCTGGAGAGCCTGTTGTAGTTACTGTATCAGCTAGTGGTACTAACAATATCAACGAAAATGGCGTCAATAGGATTAAAACCACTTTGGAGTTCAATCCAACTGAGTTCTCTGTGGAGTCTTACATAGACGAGGATGATGAGTATACAGAGGGGTACTACAAACCGCTTGTAGCTACAAAAGATGCGTATATGAATACTCCATATATACTTAAAAGGTCATCGCCTAGTGAGAAGTATTTAATCTTAGACTTACATTCAGATATTCCTTTTAAGGATGGACCTATATATCAAGTAACTTTAGATTCTCTAGATACTTTAGGTAGTTATGTTGCTCCGCTAAGCATCTATATTGGTAATGTTTCCGCAGGTGGTGATTATATACAGGGGTCACCTATTATTGTTAATACCTTGGTTAATGTAGTGGCACCGAGTTCGGAGAAGCAGATAACCCAATTTTCATTGCTAGGAAATGAGGGGTCAATTAATCAGGATGATAGCACGGTAGATGTACGGGTACCTTTTGATACCGACTTAGATGATGTAGCATCACAATTCACTGTTTCTGCTGGTGCATCTGTCAAGGTAGGAACAATTGAACAAGTTTCAGGCACTACACCTAATAATTTCACGAGTTCAGTTACCTACACTGTTTACGCAGAAGATAAATCGTACCAAGATTACTTGGTTAGTGTAAGTCGTGCAGCAGTCATACCGACACCAAACTCATCGAAGGATTTAGGCACTTTCTCCATTCTGAATAAATCTGGGATTATCAATCAGACTGCTAAAACAGTAGATGTACTAGTACCTGCTGATGCAGATTTAACTGCATTAGCATCGCACTTCACTACTACAGGAGCATCTGTTAAGGTAGGAGATATTACACAGGAGTCTGATGTAACATTGAATAACTTTACACATCCTGTTACCTACACAGTTTACGCCGAAGATGAATCGTACCAAGATTACAAAGTTACTGTTAATCTTGCACCACCAGTGGTTGTTACTCCTCCAACTAGTAACCCATCACCGGGTCCGGGTTCAACGACTACTGTAACACCTACACCTACACCAGCACCAACGGCAATGCCTAAGCCATTCTACAACGAGAAGGTAAATATCGATGTAATCAAGGCTCTATTAGAAAAATCGAAATCTGCACCAGCAGTAACATTTAAGGATGTACCTGCAAATGCTCCAAATGCTAAAGCAATCGAGTTAGCAACCAAGCTTGGGATCATTAAGGGGAATACGGATGGCTCATTTCATGCTAATGCTACGATAACTAGGGCAGAATTTGCGACTATGTTAGTAAGAGCGCTTGGATTAACATCTGAAGGTGATTCCAGCTTTAAGGACATCAAAGGTCATTGGGCGTCAGGTACATTAGCAACGTTAAAAGCAAGTGGTATAATCAACGGTTACGTGGATGGAACGTTCAAACCGAATCAGACCATCACAAGAGCGGAAATCGTGGCTATGTTATCAAAAGTAATGCACACTACTTTAGTGAAGAATGAAAAGTTCAATGATGTGTCGGGTAACTGGGCAGAGGCAGAGATTGCTGCGTTATCCGATATGGGGATCATAAAAGGTTCAGCCGATGGTTCCTTCAAACCGAATGCGAATGCTACGAGATCCGAGTCCTTAGTTATGATTCTGCGGATGTTGAACGCAAGTCTTGGCGATTTACTAGATATAGAGTAGTAATCACATATCCGTTAGGTGCTGGTTAAACAGTACCTAACCTCAGATTATCGAGAAACCCCCGTCTTTGTATAAAGACGTGGTTTCTCTTTTTTTAAAGCCAATTCAGGCCCTAAGAAAGGGTGTCAGCTCTATGGCCCACCTCCAGGTGTATAGCAATCCTCTTCATATTCTGGGTACAGTACTCAGTATCGCTTGTTGTGTCATATTTCGAATTCCTCGTAAACGGAAATCCTTGTTTATGCGAGCCTACATCAAGATCTCTTTCAGACGCATCCCCCATTTGGGGGATATTTTTGTTGATGATTTAAACGTATAATAGCGACACAACGGCATAAATCGACAATCGGACACTAAATCAATTATTGATGAGGTCAGGAATCATTTGGGTAGGAATTTATTCCGAGCTGACAGCAGATATTGGTATGTTTCAAGGAAACAGTTTAACAATAACGGTTACACAGCGATCACGGTTACCTCTATTAATAATATTAGTGTAAATGTAGGAAATACATTTGCTGTTCGTATAGCTAAAGATCCAACAAGTGAATGAATAAAGACGATATCATACAAATAACACCGACTGTTATAAAAGAGGGAAGGAAAATAACATAGCGTGAGGCATTGATATTACGTTCACGGACGACTCAGGATCGAGTGGAGCGATTACAGAAGTGAAAGACGGAGCCGCTCTGCTCGTTGCAGAAATGAATACACAGTCGATGGAGGGGATCACCATAAAAGGCGGTGTGCTAACACCAGGTAATCATACTATCAATCTAACGGCAACCAATTATTATGATGTAGTGGTAAACCAATCAATGGGCCATGTGTATACAGGAGAAGGAGAAGGTTCACTAAGTCATCCTTATCTGATTGCAACCGCTGCTCAGCTCAATGAGGTCAGGTATCATTTAGAAGTGGGAAATCATTACAAACTAACAGTGGATATTGATTTGAACGGCTATGCAGATTGTGATGGATGGATACCGATAGGTGATATTAATAATAAATTTCAAGGAAACATGGATGGCAACGGTTTTATAATCACGAATCTAACGATTAATAGAGCAAATAGTGGATGTATTGGACTTTTCGGTTATACAGGTAGTAGAAGTTCAATTTCTAATTTGTCTTTGGAAAATATCGATGTGAATGGTTATTATGATGTAGGCGGCTTGGTTGGCAATAACAATGGAACAATCAATAACAGTTACACCATGGGGACTTCGAGTGGAGCGTATTGCAACATAGGAGGCTTGGTTGGTAACAACAATGGACTCATCAGCAACAGCTACAGCACTGGAAATATGAGTGGCATGTTTTATACAGGTGGATTGGTAGGGCTTAACGCTGGACTAATCAGTTGCAGCTACGCCATAGGAAATGTGGAAGGAACATCAAAAGTTGGTGGATTGGTTGGTTCCAACGATCAAGGAATAATCAACAACAGCTTCTACGACACAGAAGCAACAGGTCAGTCAGATAAGATACAGAAAAAGGTGAAGGCAAGACAACTGAAGAAATGAAGTTGTAAAGCACTTATGAATGTTGGGAGAACTTTTCTAACACATGGTCAATAGATCCGCTGATTAATAATGAATATCCCCATTTGAGAGATTTCTAACTCTATGTGACCTATGACGGCAACGGCAATAGCAATAATTCAGCCTCCACATTCATTAAAGTTAAAGGATGTACCTGCAAGTGCTCCAAATGCTAAAGCCATCGATTTAGCAGCTAATCCTCACAAGAGAGGAAATCGTGGCTATGCTTGCAAAAGTAATAAACATTCCTTTATGAAAAATGATAAGATCAAGGATGTTTCGGGTAACTGGGCAGAGGTGAGATGGATACGTTATCTGATAGGGGGATTATAAAAGGTTCAGCCGACGGGTCATTCAGACCGAATGCGAATGCTACGAGATCCGTGTCAAAGTCTTGGTTATTCACTAGACATAGAGTAGCTAACAGATATCACGCATACGGTAGGTACTGGTAAACAGTATCTACCGTATTTTTGTATTCCTTTTTAATGCTCATCTTCTATTATTCGAAAAATGGTAACTCGACTCATCTGGAGTAATTAATATGGGTACAGTTACCGCATATTAACTTCAGTCATCCAATGAAATAAGTCTGGATCTGAGCCATTTTGTATGCCTGTTAAAGTCTGATAAAGTTTGTTTGACAGTTCGCCTGTCTGACCATTCTGGATAACCAGATTTTGTCCATGCCAATGCAGTTCGCCAATCGGAGAAATGACTGCCGCCGTACCCGTTCCGAATGCTTCTTCCAATGTTCCTTCCCGGCTAGCCTCATACACTTTCTGAATCGAAATATCTCCCGAGACTACTGGGATGTTCCAGTGCTGCAATAATTGCAGGATGGAATCTCGCGTTATCCCATCCAAGATGCTGCCTTTTAGCGCTGGCGTATAGACGATCCCCTTGATTTTGAAAAACACATTCATGCTGCCCACTTCTTCGATATATTTGTGATGCACGCCATCCAGCCATAATACTTGAGCATAACCATTGTGCTTGGCATCCTCCTGTGCCATGAGGCTTGCTGCGTAATTGGCCGCTGTCTTGGCTTCGCCCATGCCCCCGATGACAGCGCGAACAGACGTTGATTCCACAAAGATTTTCACAGGGTTCAAGCCCTCCGCGTAATAGGGACCAACAGGCGACATGATGATAATAAACTGAAAATGTGAGGATGGCGATGCGATCAACTCAGGCTGAGTCGCGATCACAAAAGGGCGAATGTACAGGGAGGTTCCCGACCCACTTGGAATCCATTCTTGATCAATGGAGATCAGTTGTTTCAGTGCATCGAGCGCGAAGCTCTCGTTGATCAGAGGAATGCTGAGTCGCTCGTTCGAACGGTTTAATCGTTGCATATTTTTTTGCGGCCTAAATAGTAAAATTCGTCTATCCTCGGTTTTGTAGGCTTTCAATCCTTCAAAAACAGTTTGCCCATAATGAAATACTTTGGCAGCGGGATCCATAACAAGCGGTTGATAAGGAACAATCCTTGCATGATGCCAGCCTATCTCTGTCGTATAATCCATCATAAACATATGATCCGTAAAATGAATCCCAAATCCAAGTTGATCCTGTGCCGGTTTTGTTTTCTTGGCTTCTCTCCGCTCTATGTGTATATCCAAATGCTGTTCCATCCTGATCATCTCTCCTTCGTTCCTTAATAATGTGTGGAATATTAATACATTTAATAATTGAATCCTACCATGTCATCAAATATACTTGAAATATCTATTAAATTTGCTTTACATACCTTTTGGGTATGGTTAATGGAGGAAAAGTTATGGATATACGTCAGTTGAAATATTTTTTGATGGTAGCTGAAGAAGGGCAAATTACTCGTGCTGCCAAGCGGCTTCATATGGAGCAACCACCTCTGAGCCGACAAATGCAAATGATAGAACAGGAGTTGGGGGTGAGGTTGTTTGATCGCAACCGCTCGGGATTAAAGCTGACGGAAGCGGGTGAGTTGCTTAGGCAAAAGGCTGAGTCGCTGCTGTTGCAATTGGATGAAGTGACCAGGGAAGTGAAAGAGATTGAAGAAGGTGTGCGGGGCGTTCTTTCGATTGGTTCGGTCGTATCGTGTATTTCTCTTTTACCAACGCATATCGGGCGGTTTAGGGAGGAGTATCCGCAGGTAACGTTTAAAATATCGGAAGGGGACCATTACCAATTAGGTGAGCAGCTTGAGAAGAGAATGATTGAACTCGTTATCGCCAGGTTGCCGTTCGAAGCGCAGACATCAACTTATCAGTATGACATCTTACCGTTGTCTTCGGACCCATTTGTGGTAGTCATTCCAAGCTCATGGGTGTCCTACTCCGGTAAACGGTCGATCAGCATGCAACAATTAGCGAGTTTTCCCTTTCTCACGTTAAAGACGGATCGCACAACACGGATGCATGAGCAAGTCATGGATGCATGCCGACTGCATGGATTTGAACCGGACGTCATTTGCGAATGTTCCAGCGTAGCCATTATTATGTCACTCATCGCTGAAGGGATCGGGGCTACAGTTTTTCCGAAATCGGTCATGTCTTCTTTTCCGGCTACGGTTGTGAAGATGCTTGATATAGAAGATGCAGACTTTCAGTCGGATGTAGGTATTATTTGGTTGAAGGATCGCTATTTATCAAAAAGCGCACAACATTTCATCGATCTGTTCCGAATGGATTAACCATTTAACTATAAGATTGCTTTATATTGATGATTCGATAGGGTAAGGTTAGATAACGTATTTGAGAGGAAGTGTTAGTATGACGATAGCTCCAGATAAAACTAAGCTTTATCCAAATGAGAATATCAAAAGTGTTTGTTACATTCGGAATTTGCCGAGCAGATCAAACGTTGAGATTGGTGATTATACATATTACAGCGACAATACCAAGTCCCCTGAGCGTTTCTATGATAATATCCAACATCATTACGAGTTCTTAGGTGATAAGTTGGTGATTGGAAAGTTCTGCGCGATCGCTGAAGGGGTAACGTTTATTATGAACGGTGCTAATCATCGGATGGATGGATTAACCACGTATCCTTTCTATATTTTTGCCGGAGGGTGGGAAAAGGTCACGCCTACAATCGAACAGTTACCTTTCAAAGGTGATACTTTGATTGGCAATGATGTTTGGCTGGGACAGAATGTTACGATTATGGCGGGAGTAACCATTGGTGACGGTGCAATTGTTGCTACGAACTCAACGGTTATAAGAAATGTTGAACCCTACACTATTGTCGGTGGTAATCCTGCAAATGTTATTAAAAAGCGTTTCAGTGATGAGATGATTAAATTATTGTCAGAACTTCAATGGTGGAACTGGGATGAGAAGAAGATATTTGAAAACCTTGAGCAATTAGTTTCGGTTAATAATATTGGCTCATTAAAGAAGCTGTTGAATGAGGATTAATATGATTTTAAAGTGAATATAAGGCGATATTGGCTCTGTTCTAATATTTAGTGGAGAAAATAGTAAAGAGGGGCTCACGCCCCTCTTTTTCATGGATTTTTATTGCATAATGGCTTCTTTCTCTGATTTCTTTAATCCTTTAAACACCAAATCGTAGGAGTGATCAATCATATTGAATAATTCCAGATCTGAAATAGTACCATCGATTATGATGGTGTTCCAGTGGTTTTTATTCAAGTGATATCCGGGCGTAATCGAAGCGTATTGTTGTCTTAAGCTTTCTGCTATAAAAGGATCGCATTTCAGACTGATTTTAAGTTGATTGTTATGTTCGTTAATCAATGCAAACATTTTTGAGACGACTTTTACGACAAGAACATCGTCACCGAAGGGATAATCCTCTAGGCTTCCCTTTTTTGATAAACAAAAATTGGATAATGATTTTATGTCCATGATCATCTAGTTCTCCTTCTAGTAATATATCTCTTAATTTTACAGTGACTAAATGAACTTAATCAAGTAACACTTCCAAAGGTAATTATACTTGTTAGATAGATAACGAGCGGGATTATTTTTATGTTAATATATGATTTAACTGGGAAATGTCAGAATTTATAGCGTGATGATATATTCGTTCATGGGAAGCATTGTCACAACATTACAAAGGAGTGGTTTAGATGGGATATATCTTTCGGATATTGCTATTGCACTGTGGTGTAAATCCATTTGTTTTCTCGATTATGACATTGGTATTGATGGACGGAAAATTGAATTTGACTATCCTTGTTGTTGTGACGATGCTCGTAAGTGGAATAGCAACCGGGGTATTAGCCGCATGGGATAGACATCTTCCGCAGCGTTTTGGGAAACGATATTGGCCAGTTGTCTTTCCACTTAGTTATACCGTTATGCTATGGGCTATTTGTATGTTAGTTAGTGGAGGGTTCTATGGAAGTTCCGCATGGTCGGTGTATTCTTTCTTGCAAATACCATTTCTCCCTATTAGTTTTATGGCATCTTTCCAAGGGGTTGGAATTCTGTACGCTATTGCACCTATTTCATATTATTCAGCCTTTTTAATTGGTTTTTTCATTAAAGAAAGAACACGTCAGCCGTTAATCGTAATTCAGCGTAAACAGCTGATCTTGGTATCTATCGTTGTGATATTAACATTCAGTATTGGGAGTTTCGTACAATGGCAGCGAAGCCAAACCGTTCTTCCATCCTATGGATTTAAGTATGGTGGAGGGTATTCAAGTACTGACTTATGGCCATATGATGTGATCAATCCTAGCAACCGATTGCCGCGAATCGCAGAACAAGTCACTTTCAATATAGAAGATCCCAAAGACATGCTTGTCTTGGATGGAGCGGAAGCGGCTTTCCCGGTTTACTCTGCTTTTGCTCAGGCAACATATCCGAAGGAAGGTTTAATGGATGACGCTAAGGGTGAATTCGTTAGCTTTACCAACACCATTAATGCATACGAACGGTTGTTGAAAGGAGAGGTTGATATATATTTTGGGGCAGAACCGTCCGTCAATCAGCTGCAAATGGCACAAGCTAGTGGTCATGAACTGGTTATGACACCTATTGGGAAGGAAGCATTCGTGTTCTTTGTGAATAATAACAATCCGATCAAGGGTTTGACGGTACAAGAGATTAAGGATATATATTCGGGTAAGACCCGATTCTGGAAGGAAATTGGGGGCAGAAATAAGAAGATCATCGCTTTTCAACGTCCTTCAAATTCGGGAAGTCAGACTCTTTTGGAAAAAATCATGGCAGACACCCCTATAATCAAACCTCTGAAAGAAGAAGTGCCAAGGGGGATGGGGGGAATACTTGAGCAAGTGGCTGATTATCGAAATTATGAAGATTCGATTGGGTTTTCATTTCGTTTCTTCGCAACTGGGATGAATCAAAGCAAGGGTATCAAATTACTTGCCATTAATGATGTAGAACCCAATGCTGTTAATATTTCAGATGGAAGTTACCCATTTACCGCCAAATTATATGCAATCACATTGAAGATGGAGAAGCCTAAGCCGATGATCACTCCTTTTCTAGAATGGATGCAAGGACCTCAAGGGCAACAATTGGTGGAGAAAGTGGGATATGTGAGATTGCAATCACCATAATGGATAAGTAACTAATTCGTGAGAGTGATTGCTTTGATCTGTTCTGTTCGTATTCGCGCACACGATGTTCATACGGAGGAAGCCTAGCAGCAACAAGCAAGAATTGCACGGCAACGTCAAGCTACACACCTTATGATATTGATGAAAGGAGGGGGATAAATGGATTGGTTCGAACGGATGAATCGAGCGTTAGATTACATTGAAGCTCATCTCGATGGAGAAATAGACAATCAACAAGCGGCACAGTTGGCTTTATGTTCTGTGTATCATTTTCAAAAAATGTTCTCGATGATAATGGATGCTTCGCTCGCAGAATATATTCGACGTCGGCGATTAACCATGGCTGCCTTCGATATTCAGCATAGCCAACATAAAATTATTGATATTGCATTGAAATACGGTTATGAGTCGCCTGAAGCATTCGCGCGTGCCTTCCAAGCGCTTCATGGATTGACTCCGACCTCGGCGCGTGGGGAAGGGGTCATGCTGAAGGCGTATCCCCGGCTCTCTTTTCAAATATCAATTCGAGGAGATGTAGCTATGGATTATCGAATTATTAAAAAAGAAGCATTTGCAGTGTATGGCATCGATCGTGTGTTCATGGCGGATCAAGGAGAACATCTTATAGACATACCCCAATTCTGGATCGACAGCATGCAGGATGGAAGCCTTGAGAAGCTCTCTGTTTCAGCACAAAAAGAGCCAGAAGACGAACTTAGTCTGATTAATGCCGTATGTTGGAGCAATGATGGTAAGATGGATAGTTCTTTTCGATATATGCTGTTCACCTATATGGCAGATCATTGTAATGCGGAAGGATATACGATGTTGGATGTTCCAGCGTCCACTTGGGCTATCTTTAGAACTAGAGAACACTCGCAGGAAGAGACAAGTGTGGTCATTCAAGAATTAATTAAGAGAATCTATACAGAGTGGCTGCCTACAGCATCATATAACCATGTCGATGAATACGAGCTGGAATTGTATTATGGACAGGATGCACAATGTTATTCTGAAGTATGGATACGAGTCATACCAAAGCTATAAATCGTGTATCCATGAACGAGTTAAGATAAACTCAGAACTAGGGTTCTAGGAAGGCTCCTTGTGAGAATGACAACAGTAGACCAAGATGATCATCTTGGTCTACTGTTTTTATTTAGGCCGTATGATAGAATAAGCAGAAGCTTACCTTTGGTAAGTTGAATATATCTTCTGGGAAGTGAAAACAAGATGATTGATATTCATACACATATACTGCCTGGGATCGATGATGGAGCTGCAGATTGGAATGATACTTTAAATATGGCTAGGGCAGCTGTTGCAGAGGGTATAACGACGTTGATTGCAACACCTCATCATGCGAATGGGAGATATAATAATGCAGCAGTCGAAGTGTTAGAGTACACCCATCATATTAACGAAAAGTTGATAGAGGAAGGGGTACCTATTACAATTCATTCTGGGCAGGAAATTCGGTGGCATCATGATTGGCTTGAGTCTTGGTTTAGAAAAGAATTGCTTCCACTAGCGAATTCAAGTTATGTGTTGCTAGAGTTGCCGTCCACTCGAATACCTACCGAAATATATGAATTGCTTCATGAGCTAAATATATTGAAATTAAAGGTCATTATTGCTCATCCTGAACGGAATGCGGAAATAATGAAACATCCGGAACGTTTGGCCGAACTGATCGAGAGAGGCGCTTTTGCACAGGTTACAACGCATTCATTACTTGGTGGTTTTGGTAGACGAATTGAGAAAATGGCTTGGTTTCTTTGCAAAAGTGGTCTCATTCATATCGTCTCGTCAGATGCCCATGATATGGAACGTAGAGGATTTCGACTTCGCGAAGCTTACGAGGTAATAGGTGAACGCATGGGGAAACAGTGGGAAAATTATTTTTTAAATAATTCAGCGTGTGTTTTAGATGACAGTCCTTTTGGGAGTAAACCTGTCGAAGCTGAGGCTTCTTCGTGGGGCGTATTGCATCGGTTAGGTTCCTATTTCCGAAATTAATAGCTTGGTTGTAGGTCGATGTTCACCCCTTTAAAGTACTAAATTGGGAACAGAGTAACGAGTTTGGGGTTATCGGGTGAGTATTACTGAAGTTGGAAATTTAGCCTGATTTCTTATGAATAGTCCTGATTTGTGATTTACATACTTCAAAAGAACATGAAAATGCATACATTATATGGTTTGTAACCCAAGTATATCCGTGATTTTAGGGATTCGCTTGGGTGTTTTTTTGTTTTATAAGATATTAAAGCGCTTACAAAAATCTATTTTTGATAAATGAACTGTTGCAAAACATGTCGAAAATTGTTTTTGTCCTGTTTTTGTAGGACGCTAGTCTATAGTCCCTAATTCGGTATGAAATTAGCTTGAATTTCTACATTCATCCAAGTTCAGACCTGTCAAATTTGTAGAAGAAATCCTTATCTAAAAAGGGCGGAAGAGCATTTCTAGTGTTATAACAATGAAACTGATAATCTAAACCTTACTAAATCACATAATGCGTATTTATTTTAAAAAATGAGCCGTTTTAGTACCTGAAAATGAAAATGATGTTAGATTATCTACATAAATTAGGAACCCGTGACCATGTCTTTATTCCCTCAAGAAATATTAGGATCTATGGCATACTATTAATCACGGAGTAAGAAAAACTGGCATCATCCTTACAAAAGTTGTTTATAAAGTTGTGATAATTCGGGTTCGTGACATCAAGATGGGTCGAACAGAATAGTGAATCTCCATTATTCAATCTAAATGAACGCATAACTTGACGAATGGAGGAAGTCAGATGAATATTTCGCATCGGGAGCAGAAGCGAGAAAAGCTAAAGAAATTTTTGAAAATACTATCCGAAGATCCTTCGCTATTAAATCAAGATGGGTTCAATGAATTGAGATCGTTATCTGAGATTCTTATGATCTCGGGGTACCGGCCAGGGGATGAACCTGTTGATATGGCTAGCGTGTTATCACTGTTGTTGAGGAAATTGGGCCATAATGCCGGTTCAGCAGATATGATGGAATACATGATAAATGGCGGAACAGTTGAGGATTTCATGAATTTAGAGGTCGTCGAAATGAATAAGAGTCTTACGGAAAGATATCTATAGGAACTATACACGCCCAAAAGGTCGCGAAATGAATAATCTAGATAAATATTAATTCGTAAAGAATGATTATCTGTAGAGCATCATGCTACTACGGGTAACTTATATATAAAAGGTCGCGTTTTGAATAATATAATTTAATATATATTCGAAATGAATATAAAAAATGTCGAAGCTGTCAAGGAATTCAGACTTAACTAGTAACGGAGGTAGCAATTTGGAACTTAAACAATATTGGTTAATCGTCAAAAGAAGGATTTTATTGATCGCGTTGATTATCTCGGTAAGTTGCCAAACGATCGGCATTTACTCCTATTATTTAATCACACCACAATATGAAGCTTCGGCTAAATTAATTGTCAATCAGTATAAGGATAGTAGTTCGTTGCTGCCGAGTATAGATCTCGGATCTATAAATTCAACGATTGGCCTTATCAAAACCTATAAAGAAATTATCAGAACGCCACGCATGATGAAGATTGTTGTCAAAGAATATCCTAATCTTGGTATTACATATGGTGAGCTCATTGGAAAGGTAAGCGTAAGTTCAGTGAATGAAACGCAAGTCATGTCCATCTCTGTCCGGGACGACTCCTATGAGCAGGCAGCCAATATAGCAAACGCTGTAGCTGTTGTATTTCAAAAAACAATTCCTGAACTGATGAAGGTGGACAATGTTTCTGTGTTGGACAAAGCCGATCCAAAGGAAAAGCGTGGTCCGATAGCCCCAAATCCTAAGATGAATATTGCCGTTGCCTTCATGTTGGCATTGATGTTCGGGATAGGTCTTTCCTTTCTGTTAGATTATTTGGATGACACGCTCAAGACGGAGGAAGATATCGATTTGGTATTAGGGGTTCCAGTATTGACTGCTATTCCGAGGTTTAAAGATAGTGATATCAATGATCGGGGCAATAAATTTCCGCTAAAACCAACAGCTGGGGGGGATACCAATGTCTCGCTTGATTCCTAAAAAACTAATTACCGAAAGTTACCCGAAATCTCCAATTTCCGAAGGATATCGGATGCTTCGGACAAACATCGAATTCTCGACGATAGATTACAAGCTGCAAGTTATTATGGTCACCTCATCCAAACCAAGTGAAGGAAAGAGTACGACTAGCGCCAATATGGCAGTTGCATTTGCTCAATCCAATAAACGTGTACTGCTCATCGATGCGGATTTAAGGAAACCATCACAGCATCATTTATTTGGTACATCTAATCGGGTCGGCTTAACGACTATTTTATTTAAACAGAAGGAACTAAGCGAAGTAATCCAACCGACTAATACGGAGAACCTATGGATTATTCATGCAGGACCTACGCCACCCAATCCATCAGAGCTACTGTCATCCAAACAAATGGCTACACTGCTATCGACAGTAAGGGGAATGTACGATGTGATCATTATCGATACCCCGCCGATCTTGTCCGTAACAGACGCGCAAATTGTTGCTACTCAAAGCGATGGTGTCGTACTCGTTGTTGACTCGGGGAAAGTGAAAAAAGATGTTGCACTTAAAGCAAAAGCTTCTCTTGAGCACGTAAACGCCAAGATTCTCGGTGTCGTTCTCAACAATATTAACCGAAATCATTCAGATTCCTATTCTTATTATTATTACGGAGAAAAAAACGACGCTTAGTCTAATGACTCCAATATAAGAAGTGTTGAATAGGAAGGTAATGTCTCCTGCACCTCTATCACCGGAGGCACTCGGTCACACTGTGGGTCAATAGACCTTAGACGTTCATCGTCAAGGGTGTGATGTGAGGAAGGGTTTAATGCCCTAGATTTAATGTTAAGGATAGCTCCATTTCATGTTCAAAAGTTCGAGCTATGCCTTCTCTAACAAAGATGGCATAGCTCGCATTTTTAGCATCTCGTGTACAATGCGAATAAAAAAATAGGATAGGGTGAATTCAAATGAAAAAAGTGACAAAAGCCATTATCCCCGCCGCTGGACTCGGCACACGTTTTTTACCAGCAACTAAAGCGATGCCTAAAGAGATGCTTCCCATTGTCGATAAGCCAACCATCCAGTATATCGTGGAGGAAGCTATTGAATCTGGCGTTGAAGACATCATCGTGGTAACAGGTAAAGGGAAACGGGCGATAGAAGACCATTTTGATATCGCATTCGAGCTAGAACATATTTTACAAGAAAAGGGAAAGCTCGAAATCTTGGAGAAGGTTCGGAAATCTTCAAATGTTAATCTTCATTATATTAGGCAAAAAGAGGCCAAAGGTCTTGGACATGCTGTATGGTGTGCTCGTAATTTTATCGGAAACGAACCATTCGCTGTTCTACTTGGTGATGATATCGTCGAAGCAGATGTTCCATGTACGAGACAGCTGATCGAGCAGTACGAACGTACCGGACGTTCGGTCATTGGTGTTCAGACGGTAGGCGCGGATCAGACACATCGTTACGGTATCGTAGATCCAGGTGAAAGAATAGATAATCTGTATCAAGTTAATCGTTTTGTGGAGAAGCCACCTCAGGGACAAGCTCCTTCCAATCTAGCTATTATGGGCAGATATGTCCTGACACCTGATATATTTGAATATTTGGGAAGACATGAGCTTGGCGCAGGCGGAGAAATCCAACTTACGGATGCGATTCAGCGGCTAAACGAGGATAAAGGTGTTTATGCCTATGATTTCCAAGGGACTCGTTATGATGTGGGAGAGAAGCTCGGTTTTATTATGACTACACTTGACTTCGCTCTGCGGAACAATGAACTTCGATACCAGCTTATGGCTGGAATTGAGGAAATGATGAAGCGTGAGCTTGGCAAAGAATTAATTGCGGGAAGGATGAATTAAGGATGAGATATTCACAATATCGGGAAGAAGCAGTCATTGGCATTTCGGATTACTATTCGAATACACGGGCTAAGGAAGAAAGGTTCAACCTCTATTTAGTGTTTAAGCGTACCCTTGATATCTTTGGTTCACTTGCTGGATTGATTCTATTAAGTCCGTTGCTTGCCTTAGTCGCTATCCTCATTAAATTAGAGGATCCATCAGGGTCGGTCATTTTCTATCAGACAAGAGTGGGCAAGAATGAGAGACTATTTCGGATGTATAAGCTCCGTTCTATGTATACCAATGCTGAAGATAAGTTAAAAGATCTACTTGATCAGAACGAGATTAGTGGTGCTATGTTCAAAATGAGAGACGACCCACGCGTAACCAAAGTTGGGAAGTTTATTCGGAAAACAAGTATTGATGAGCTTCCGCAATTATTTAATGTGCTCCGAGGCGAAATGTCCTTGGTAGGGCCCAGACCACCTCTTACTAGAGAAGTTGCGGTATATACGAAGCATGATAAGAAACGTTTAGCCGTCACACCAGGTTGTACAGGATTATGGCAGGTTAGTGGTAGAAACAATCTGGATTTCAAACAAATGGTTGAGCTCGACATCGCTTATATTGAGAAAAAATGCATTATATTCGATATTCGAATTATGTTGAGAACGGTAAAGGCTATGGTTGGATCCAAGGACGCATTTTAACTTAGAGATGGAGGGTAATTATGGTTAAGGTCCTTCATATTTCAGAGTTTACTAAGGGTGGTATTGAAACCCATCTTAATGAAGTATTACAGTACCAATCGGTGAATCATGATATTTATCTCATGGCATCCGAGCAGAACTCAAACCGTCATTCATTACAAATTAGCCCTGATCGCTTACATTTGTACCCTTATAAAAGGAGCCCTAAATACTTCTTTAAAGCGATGCGATCGATTCATAAGAAGATGAAAGAGATTAATCCAGATATTGTACATATCCATGGAACGTTCGCAGGTTTTTTCCTGCGGACATTACTTTTTTTCAAGAGGAAACGACCTGTAGTCATTTATTGTGCACATGGTTGGGCTTTTCTTATGGACACGCAGTCGTGGAAAAAAAGGATATTCGCAGGCATAGAGAAATTGTTATCGCTACGTACAGATTTCATCATTAACATATCAAAGCATGAATACCAGATGTCGATGAACTACGGTTTGTCTTCTAAGAAGTCAGTGGTTGTGTATAACGGAGTATCAGATGCTCCACCTTCGAATGCAGTACCTTTCGATGTACAGAAGGATAAGATTAATCTACTTTATGTAGGTCGCTTCGACCGGCAAAAAGGTTTTGACTTGCTGCTCGAGGTGTTTAACGAGAATCCATTCGCGGATGTTAATCTCTATTTAGTAGGCGATACCGTATTGAAGGAATTCGAATACGCTTATCCAAGCAATGCAGTCAAAATCGGCTGGGTGGACAATTCGGAAATCGATCGTTATATGAAAGCATGCGATGCTGTGATCGTTCCTTCACGTTGGGAAGGCTTCGGTATCGTTGCGATCGAGGCTTTACGGAATAAGAAGCCTGTTATAGCAAGTAATCGTGGTGCACTTCCGGAGATTATTCAACATGGAGTCAATGGATATATCTTTGATTTCGATAACAAGGTACAGCTGGTCAACATTATTCATGGGCTAAGTAAGGAGAAGCTTGAACGGATGGGAGAGATCGGTGAGAAGATCTTTTATGAGAAATTCCATTCAGATAAAATGAACCAGCAGATCGTAAGACTATATGAGGATGCCTTGAAGAAACAAGGTGGTCGATATTCTGTAATTGTCAAAAAATATGTCTAGATTTACGGGGATGAAAGAGATGATGAACGTAAGCTTACATAGCAATCATACGTTAAATGACGAAATAGCTGGAAAGAAGCCAGGTAAGGAAAGTTTCTTTTTGGCTCTTTATCTCAGTATCTTGCTGGTGCTGACCGTCTATCAGGATTTCCCTCTTGTTAATACGATAGGTGAGATAGGCAGATCTCCTGTTATATTGCTGCTTCCTCTCTTTATATTTTGTGAGATTGCGATGCTGTCTAAATATAAGAAGTTGATGGTGGTATCAAAATTACAGAAGTACTTGTTCGCGTTTATTGTTTATTTAACTTTTGTAAGTTTGGGATACATTCTCGTTCAATTCATGCAGGGGAGTTACAGCTTCTGGTCTGAGAGCCTGCTTGGCAAAGGGATCAAGGTCTTAATTTATTTCGCATTAATTCTGCTGTATATCAGGCATATGCAGCTCGTGTTCTCAAAAATAAAAAGCTTTAAACTCCTGTATGGTTGTTTCCTTACGGTGATGAGTCTCTTGTTAGTGATTATGATTGTGGAATTGGTTACCATGCCCAATGCATTAACGTTCTTGCATTCGAGTAGCAATCCCTATTGGAGGGTGAGACTACTTACTTCGGAAAGCAGTACGACGGGGTCCATTATCGTCGTGTATTCTTCGATACTGGTGTATTTGAGTAGATACTTAAATCGCTTCGCAAGGATTCTATCTAACGTATATACAGCTGGATTTTTTCTGTTCTATCTGTCCGTTACAGGATCAAAGGGGTTCCTAATCGTATGTTTATTGACGTTAGTCGTGACGATAATTAAATTTCTTGATTTCAGAAAAAAGAGGAATTTCATTGTCCTTATTGGTGTTGTCTTAGTCATGTATATGTTTATTGCGTATTTCTCAGCAGGGTTGATCAGCTCGTTTAGTAACGATATGGAGAACTATACCTCGTCATATACGAGGATGGGAACGATAATCATCGCTATTATTACGGTCTTTCACCATCCGCTGGGGGTAGGTACCGGAGCCTATTTAATGTATTTCGATGACTATTTGAACGACTCGATCACCTTCATGTCTCATTTCTATTACAATATTTTTGGGATCAGCCAGATTAATACGGGAGAGTTGCTTCAATACTCGAACTCGGATAAAAATTTGGGTGTCAAATCGGGATTCTTCCAATGGTTTATGTTTGGCGGGATATTCTCAGTTGTTTTCTTTTATCTGGTAGCCAAAAATTTGATTGTGAAAGTGAAATCGAGCATCATTTTGTTTTTGGCACTTGTTTGCATGCTATTCTCGTTGCTATTTGTGGCACTTGAGATTAAATATGAGATTTGGCTGTTGTTCGCATTTATCAGTACTTTTCTAGGGAAGAACGAAATAAACCAATCCAATATGTCGGGGGTTTCTAAATGAAAATGCTTGTTGTGTGCAGTGATTTTCCTTATCCCGCCGATCATGGCGGCAGGGTCGATACGTGGGGCCGCATTAAGGTGTTAGCCGAACTTGGATGGACGATCCATCTCGTCGTTTGCGGGAAACAAATGCCAACACCTTCGGATATGAAAGTGGTATACCGCTATGTTGAAGATATAAAGCTGTGTGATCGGAGAAGTAAGCTTACGGATATGTTACATGTGGTTCCCATGCAGGTACAATCGCGTAACGAGTTAAGACACGTGAACATCGACGAGGATTATGACTATGTATTGCTGGAAGGAGACTATGTCTATCCCATCCTAAATAATCCGCTAGTTAAACACGCGAACGTTATTTTACGAGTTCATAATGATGAAGCGGTATACTTCAAGGCGTTAGCTAGAAGTACCCATAATGTCATTCATAAGTTGTATTATCACATGGAGAGCAGCAAGTTCACGATATTACAGAAGAAGATGCGGAAGAAGGTTGATAAGTACTTATTTATTTCGAATAATGAATTTGAAATCTTCCATAGACTTCATCCTACAACCCATAGCTTGTTTTTACCGCCTCCGATCACCAAGGAAACCTTTCTTGAGAGTACATTTGAGAGTAAACATGTTGTATTTATCGGATCACTCTTCATGCCAAATAATAGAGAAGCAATTGTGTGGTATCTGGAGCATATTCATCCTTTGATGTTGAAAGAGCCAGATTACAAATTTATTGTGGCAGGGAATAGTAGGAAGCAAAGCTTGAGTTGGCTCGATTCTTACGATTTGACGAATGTCATCGTACATGACACACCAGAGAGTCTGGACGATATTTACAAACAGGGTTATCTATTTGTTAATCCGATGCGAAACGGAGCGGGTGTGAAATTAAAGACGATCGAAGCCATTCAGAATGGATTGCCAGTCATCTCAACTTCCATCGGATACGAGGGTACTGGGCTTGTGGATAACGAGCACATTATGGTCGCGGATAGTCCCGAGGAGTTCTATGGCAGAATTAAGCTATTGTTCGATCATCCCGAAAGAGCGAGAACACTACTAGAGTCATCGCAGGGATTCATACGCACCCACTACGATCATAAAGAGGTATTGAAGGGTTACATAAATTCGTTGAATACAAGCTATCAAATGAAGCAGGTGCTATGAATGGATAAAGGAAAAATCAATGTCATGTTTGTGACCCATGCAGATAAAAAAGGGGGGGCCGAACAAAGTCTCATTCATTTGATCAATTACTTGGATACTTCGCTATACCGAATCCATCTATTGAGTCCTGGAAATGCCGATTATTTAAGTGAGATTAGAACGGAGTACAAGCACTTTCCTCTTCGTCTGAATAGCATTAAGAAGAAATTAGGCTTCGGTTATTTGGAGACGGTATTTCGAATCAAATCATATGTGACTAGTAATCACATTGAAATTGTACATGCCAATGGTTGGAGAGCGCCCTGGTATACGGCGCCACTTAAATTTCTAACCAAGTGCAAATTGGTATGGCATCATCGAGATCACACGCATTTACGCATGTTTAATCGGGTATTACCAAGGTTCTTCGATCAGGTCATATGTATTTCGCAATTTGTAGCCGACTCCATCGTGGGTAAGAACAAGACGATCATCTATAACGGCGTCGATACAGACCTTGGGTTAACGATAAAGAGTCGAAGATTTATGGAGGATGATACGCTTGTTATTGGAACATTTGGAAGGATCGTAGAGTGGAAGAGATATCATCTTATGATTGAGGCTGTCAAGAAACTGGCTGATAACAATAAATATAACTGGAAGCTGCTGATTGTAGGTGACACCTCTGTCGATGGATCGGATGGTTATTTCAATGACATGATCCAGAAGGTTATCGAGTACGGTTTGGAAGATAACGTTATATTCTATGGATACAGCAAGAAACCACTTGAGCTCATGAAGGAATGTGATCTGACTATTAACTTCTCGCTAAATGAACCATTTGGAAGAGTCATTATTGAATCCATGCTTGTACAAACGCCCGTCATCGTTGCAGATTCTGGTGGAGCTCCGGAAATCATTCATCTGACAAAGGGTGGTTTCATCGTGAAAGATGGAGATGTTGAAGAACTCTATCAGACGATTCAGCTTGTTTACGATAAGCGGGTTAACTATCAAGAACTATCAAGCCAAGGGTATACAAGTGTAATGAATGATTTCAACATGAACACGATTGCCCGCAAGGTGGAGAACACCTACCAGTTGTTATTGGCTAATCCGATGAAGTCAGAAGCGGTGGGATGAGGGAATGAGTATCACAATGAAGCAATTCAGTATAGGTAAATTGTTAGCGGTGTTGAAGGGAGCTGTAATCCTTCCGTTCAAGACTAGCTCCGTGGGACGGTTAAGTAGGATATCAGGTCGTCTAACTGTGAAAAATAAGGGTGAATTCGTGGTTGGACGGAATGTGTCCTTTCATGCGAAACCTTTTCAGTCTTCGATTTCTGTTAATAAGCGAGCTACGTTGTGGGTGGGGGATAATGTATTCTTCAACTATGGCATAGATATCGGATGTACGAAATCGATTCGGATTGGGAGCAATACCATCATCGGCCCAATGGTTAATATGATCGATTCGAACTTTCATCCGGTGGATGCGGATGATCGTTCTCAGAGTAGAGATATCATCATTTCGGATAATGTCTGGATTGGTAGAGGAGCCCTTATCTTGCCTGGTGTAACGATCGGAAGTAATACCGTGATCGCAGCAGGTAGTGTCGTTACACGTGATATTCCAGCCAATGTGTTGGCGGGGGGTACACCTGCTAAAGTCATTCGTGAGATTCGTGTTCCGAATGAATGGATCCGCAGATATAACTAATGGGTCAGCGGAGAATAGGTGCAGTAGCGAGTAGAGTTAGGGAGGGTCTTCACTTGAATGTAAGTCAGGTTAGGCATGTTATAAAGAAGATTAACCGCCTATTAAGAGGTCATTTGTTTGCGCTTAGGGTGACGAAAAGCGGCTCTATGCTTCAAGTGGCTGGTTCTCATATCATATCGAAATGTAGCCATTCGAAATTAATGCTAGGGAGTAGAGTCATGCTCTACGATCAAGTTAATTTCTATCTAGATGCCCCAGGTGCAGAGATTGTGATCGGTGATGGTACATATATTAATCGTCGGACAGAGATCATGGCGAAGGATTCGGTTACGATCGGTATGGGTTGTGCGATCTCATGGGACGTTGTTATTACAGACACCGATTATCATCAGATAGAGGGGACGATATCGACGAAGCCCATTGTGATTGGTGATAAGGTATGGATTGGCTGTAAATCAATGATATTAAAAGGCGTACACATTGGTCATGGAGCCGTAATTGCAGCGGGTTCAGTTGTAACAAAGGATGTGGAGCCCTATACACTTGTAGCAGGGATACCGGCCAAGGTGATAAAAAGGGATGTCCGGTGGAATTGATATTCTAGCAAGTCTAGGGAGAGTAAAGCGATGAAAGTATGGATGTGGCCGAAATCGAGCGAATTGAACTTTTACAATGACTTATTAACAAATTCCTTATGCGGTGCAGGAATGGACATTAGGGATTTGAAGCATGGCAAGCTCATGCTGAAGGTAGGCCAAGCGAAACCGGGAGACATTGTCCATATTCACTGGATGCACCATGCTTACCAGAATCATAACCCACTATTATTTATCGTGAAATCGTTCATTTTTATTATAACGATGATGTATTTGAAGATACGGAATATACAGTTGATCTGGACGATTCATAATTTGTACCCACACAACGCGAAGTATCATAGAATGGAGCGCTTTATGCGTCGCTTGATTTGTCGTTTTTGTAGTAAATTGATTGTTGCCTCCGAGTCTATCAAGCGAAAAGTAATGGTTGAATTCGATGTTCCAGCTAAGAAGTTATTCGTGGTGAAACATGGCCATTATTTGGGAGTGTACAAGCGTAATGGTACAAATTTCAGACAAGTCTATAACATTCCCAAGGATGCCGATGTCTACTTATTCCTCGGTGCAATTAAGGCATATAAGGGTGTCGAGGATCTAGTCGAAGCCTTTAATGCTGTGAAGTCGAAACAATCCTATCTAATCATTGCAGGTAAAGCAGACGTAGAGATGACGAAGTATCTGAAGTGTGTTAAGGATATCGATAATATCATTGTGGAGTTAGAGTTCATTCCCAATGAATCGATTGCCGATCTAATTAGCGCCGTGGATGTTATGGTGATGCCGTACAAAGAGATTACAACTTCAGGTTCAGCGATACTTGGTCTATCGTTCAAGAAATTGATCGTTATGCCTAACAATGACTTCATTGATGAATATTTCACGGAGAACATGGTCGTTAGTTATGATCCAACAGATGATAACGGACTAACTAACGCAATGAAAGTGGCATTGAATGTGAAAAAAGAAGACAAATCACCAAATTACGAAGAAGTACTGAAGGAATTGGAATGGAGCACCATTGCCCAAAAGATAAAAAACGTTTATCAAGGATGGGGATGAACGATGAAGATGAAGATAACGGTAACAGTTGCCATTTGCACGCATAACCGAGCGAAGGATACAGGAGAAGCCATTGAGAGCGCCTTGAATCAAAGTTTCCCTAAAGAGGAAATTGAAATTGTCGTCATCGATAATCGATCGACAGATAATACCGTCGAGGTAGTGAATAACTTAAGACTTAGGCACGGTTCAAAGATACGATATATATTCGAGGATACACTTGGATTATCCGTTGCACGTAATCGAGCTATTCGGGAGGCAAGAGGTAAGTACATTCTCTTCTTGGATGATGACGCTTTGGCTTCGAACGAGTGGGTATGCAACATCGTAGACGTATTTGAAAGTGATTCAGCCATTGGATGTGTAGGAGGAAAAATCGAACCGATCTGGGAAAACAAGGAACCGGACTGGATTCCGCAGGAGTATCGATCGGTATTCACTATTCTCGATTATTCGAGTGAGGTGATGGAAATGCCGACTCCAGCAATCCCATATGGGGCAAATGTTGCTTTTCGATTAAGCGTCTTCGATCACATTAAGCCATTTCGTGAGGATTTGGGACGGGTCGGAACAAACTTGTTGTCGAGCGAAGAAAGCGAACTGATCGCGAGATTACGTGAAGGATACAAGGTGTACTATACTCCCTTTGCCCCGGTCAAGCACAAAATAGCAAAGGAACGAACGACGAAGAAATGGTTCTTGAAAAGGATGTTCTGGCAGGGAGTGAGTGATGCGGTGAAACGGAAAGATAAGAGCTCCATAGCGATTCTGAAGCATACGATTCGTATGTTCCAGGCCATTCTTTCATCGATACTTACGATTTTTCATTTCAAAACGTTTATCCGACAAGTCGTAAAAATATGTTACCGCAACGGATCACTGGTGGGTATCTTGCGATATAACGGTAGGGGTTGAAGTTAGGTTATGGCAGAGCTCACCATTCACAAAGAAATGAAGGTTAGCGGACTATTTCAGACGATTCTTCGCACAAGCGCAACCAATCTCCTAGTCATGATCATCAGCACAATGACCTCGATTGTGACGGCCCGCATGTTCGGTGTTGTGGGTAAAGGAGAGTTCTCGGCTATTCTATTTTGGCCAACGTTACTTGCAGGTCTTGTAGGGTTTGGTCTTCCAACCTCATTAATTTATAACCTCAAGCAAAATAAAGGTAGTGCAGCTGATTTCGTTCGAGCGGGGTTTCTATTCCAGATTCCCGTCAGTGTGATTGTCGGGTTCGTCGCTTGGATGTGGTTGCCAGTATGGCTTGGTAATTATCCGGAGGCTGTAATTCAGACCGCTAGATGGTATACGGTGCTGATGCTTCCCATACTGCTTGCAGTCAATTTAATCTCGGCTCTGGCTCAGAGCACAGGCAAGTTCAACGTATATAATGGCGTTCGATTATATTTCCCATTGATCAACCTGATTGGACTTATGGTGTTATGGTCAGTGGGTAATTTAAGTCTTCATTCAGCTGCACTGGTGTTTCTCGTGACCAGTGTATTTGTTATATTGTGGGCTTTATACAGTGTAAGAGACGAGCTTCGAATTCATTGGTTCAAGGGCTTGGGAAATCTACAGGCAGCAAAGACGCTATTCGGATACGGTAGTAAAGTATTCGGAGTAGAGCTGCTAGGAACGCTGTATTCTCAGTTCGATAAAATCATTATCCTTTCTATGCTAACAGCAAGAGATTTAGGATTGTACACCGTCGTCTATGCATTATCACGTGTATTCAATGTTGTGCAGACAGCCATTACGAATGTTATTTTTCCTAAGGTCACTGGTATGGATAAGAATACGATTATATTAACAGTAGGTAGGGCATTCCGATTATCCATGCTCTTGATGACCATCGTCGTTATTCCGTGCATGTTCATCGGTCGTTATCTAATGGGTGTACTGTTCGGTGCACCTTTTCTAGAGGCGAGCGGAGCCTTTTATATTCTGTCTATTGAATGCATTCTTGGTGGTGGATCATGGATACTTGCCTCTTCGTTTAATGCGATGGGAAGACCGGGTCTTGTATTAGTTCGTCAACTGATCGCTCTAGCAGTAACAATCGGATTGTTCTTCGTATTGACGCCATTATACGGGTTAAATGGAATCGCATTTGCCTTATTAATGGGTGCTATCATCCGATTGGTGGTAACGATGGCTGCCATGCGGATCGTCTTTCACGTGAAGTTAAGTGGGATGTTATTCGATAAGGATGACTTTCGTTTTCTAATAGAGCGCATGAAAGAAAAAACTAAAAGTAAAGGAGCGCGCTAATATGCAAGTGAAACCTAATGGTCACCCGATGGATATATTGAAAAACGAGCTGCGTAAAATTCTGAATGTGATCCCGTCGGGATCAAGTATTTATTATATAGATTACCCTGTATATAACAATGGAGGGGACTTATTGATCATGAAGGGCGCCGAGGCGTTTTTTAGAGACCATAATATTCATGTTCAAGCGCGATACAGCGTTCTGGATTTTCCAGATGAACTAATCATACCGAAGGATCAGATCATCGTTCTTCAGGGCGGGGGGAACTTCGGAGACTTATACCCAGTCCATCAGAGATTGCGTGAGAGAATCGTTGCTGAGTATATTCATAATCGGATCGTATTACTTCCTCAGACGATCTATTTTAAGGAAGAATCGGAATACGACCGCACGGCGCAACTTTTTAATAACCATGGGGATGCTCATCTTTTTGTAAGAGATACCTTGACCTATGGGCTAGCTATACAGAAATTTCATAACTGTCATGTCTACTTATCACCTGATATGGCGCATCAACTGTGGCCGATTGCTCCGAAAAGTAGACCTGATAAAGACCTACTCTGTTTCTTCCGGACGGATATTGAGAAGACAATCGAGCAGTTACAATTCGAATCGGATGGACAGGGCGATTTCTTAGACTGGGCTTCCTTATATAATCGAGTGGAGAAAAAGGCTATCAACATGATCGCCAAAGCCATGAGAAAAGGGAGTAGCCCCCTACCGATGTATGTTATCTGGGATAAGTATAGTGATTACTTAGTGAACAAAGCGGTCAGACGCTTTAGCAGTTATCGCAACGTACAGACCTCAAGGTTACATGGTCATATTCTAGCCTGCTTAATGGACAAGCCAAATACATTACTCGATAATTCATACGGGAAAAATTCCAATTACTATAATACCTGGACTAGCGGAATCGAATCAACACAACTCGTAGTGAAAAGTTCTAAGATTACGAGATTATATGAAGAGGCGCTGCTTAAAAAAACGAAGCTGATGCTATCGAAGTAGAGTTACTGTGCGGAGATGTCCGCTACGGTGACGGATTGTCCTTACGATCGCTGTTGCCCTCTAATTTTTTTATTAGACCGCGATTGCGGTATAAATTAGAGGGCAAAGGCGAACGCTAGCGCTTCTCCAGGACAATTCCGCCCCCTTCGCTAGAATCTGCACGATATGAGAGATTAATGGTTCACAAGAAGAATTGCTCCACAAAAATTTAAGCTCATGCTAACGACGTAAGATTTGTTACGAAGATAATCAATGAAGAGATGCTAAACAAAAATTTAAAAACTATGCTTTCGAAGTGAATTTTTATTGCGAAGTTAATCAGGAAGCTAAGCTTCATAAAAACTAAGCATATGCTTACGACGTAAGTTTTGTTACGAAGTTAAGCGATGAAGAGATGCTAAACAAAACTTTTAGGAGGAGTCATCATGAAAATTGTTCTTCTGTCCGGGGGATCGGGCAAACGCCTGTGGCCGTTATCGAATGAATCACGTTCCAAACAGTTCTTAAAAGTGTTGGGAAATGCCGAAGGTGAACGGGAATCGATGGTACAACGCGTGTGGGGACAGATTTCTAATGCTGGACTTCGCGATCATTCATATATTGCAACAAGTAAGTCACAGGTTGAGATGATTCACAGCCAGCTTGGAAGTGAGATCGAAGTGATTGTGGAGCCGGAGAGAAGAGATACCTTTCCAGCCATCGCGTTGGCAGCTACCTATTTATATTCGGTGCAAGGCGTTAGCTTAGATGAGACTATCGTTGTGATGCCCGTTGATCCGTACGTAGAAGAGTCATTCTTCCACAAGACAAAGGAGTTAGAACATGTTCTTAACGAGTCGGGTGCGGATTTGGCACTTATGGGCGTGAAGCCAACGTATCCTTCTGAGAAATATGGATATATCGTTCCAAATGTCGGCACTAAGGCTGATGTGCCTTACATAACCGTTCAAAGTTTTCGAGAGAAACCCCGTGAGGAAGAAGCGGTAGCCATGATTGAGCAGGCTGCACTTTGGAACTGCGGTGTTTTTGCTTTTAAGCTTGATTTTCTCATTAACATTCTGATCGAAAAGGGTTATCCGATCCAATACGATGAGATGTCCAAACAGTATGGAAGAATTCCTAAGAACAGCTTCGACTACGAAATTGTGGAGAAAGCGACTCACATCGTTGCCCTTCCTTATGAAGGTGATTGGAAAGATTTAGGAACGTGGAACACACTGACTGAACAGATCGAATCCTCACTCATTGGTAAAGGAATTATCAGTGGTGACTCGACAAATACGCATGTTATCAATGAACTGGATATACCGATTACACTCCTTAACTTATCCAACGTAATCGTTGCGGCAAGCCCGGATGGGATCTTGGTGTCGGACAAGGCATCAAGTCCGATGATTAAGGAAGTGATGAAACATTCGGATCAACGACCAATGTATGAAGAGCGGCGTTGGGGACGTTATCGCGTACTCGATTACTTGAAATATCCAGACGGACAAGAAGTGTTGACGAAACGAATCTGTGTCGCACCGGGTCAGAATTTAAGCTACCAATATCACCTACTTAGAAACGAAGTATGGACTGTCGTTGCTGGTGAAGGTGAAATGGTGCTGAATGACAAGCACCTTCTAGTGAAGGCTGGAGACGTTTTAGTCATTACCAAAGACACTAGACATAGCCTACGGGCAAATACGGAGATGGACATCATTGAAGTGCAGACGGGTATTGAACTTATTGAAGAGGACATCGTAAGACTTGCGTTCGATTGGAACGAGATTATGCAACTGTGCACTGTGTAAATGAAGCAAACTTAATGAAGGAGTGATGACAATGAACATTACGGTTATCGGAACCGGTTATGTAGGTCTCGTGTCGGGCGTCTGTTACGCGGAGCTGGGCAACCAAGTCATATGTGTAGATAAGGATCCACGTAAGATTGCTATGTTGAATGCGGGTGGGATACCCATCTATGAACCGGGATTGCAAGAATTGGCTGCGGCCAATCGCGAGGCTGGAAAACTTTCATTTACGGGGGATTTACCCAGTGCTGTACGACAATCGGACATTATTATTATAGCCGTTGGAACGCCTCCATTACCCAATGGAGAGGCAAATCTTGCTTTTATTGATCAAGTAGCGCTTGAGATTGCAGAAGCGATGAACGGCTACAAGATCATTGCTGTGAAAAGTACGGTGCCAGTCGGAACAAATGAACGACTTGCTAAATTAATCCGATCCAAATCCGACAAGGTCTTTGACAGTATTTCATTGCCAGAGTTTCTTCGAGAGGGTTCGGCGATTGGAGATACCTTGCATCCAGACCGAATCATCGTTGGTGCGGAGTGCCAAAGAGCTGCTGACACGATGACTGAACTTCATAAGCCACTAACGGAACATATCGTTGTGACGGATATTCGTAGCGCTGAGATGATTAAATACGCATCTAATGCCTTTCTAGCGACAAAAATATCATTTATTAATGAGATTGCCAACATTTGTGAAAAGGTAGGCGCAGACGTGACCAAGGTGGCGGAAGGTATGGGCTACGATAAACGCATTGGTCCATCATTCCTGAAAGCGGGTATCGGATATGGAGGTTCTTGTTTTCCCAAGGATACCAGTGCACTAATTCAGATTGCTGGTCATGTGGATTATGAATTTAAGCTCTTACGCTCCGTTGTGGAAGTGAATCAGGGGCAACGCTTTAACGTCATTCGTAAGCTAGAGAATATATTTGACGGTAAGTTGGAAGGGAAGACGGTTGCTGTGTGGGGATTAGCGTTCAAGCCCAATACGGATGATGTTCGTGATTCGCCCGCCTTGGAGATCATTCAGCATTTAGTCGATAACGGTGTGAAAGTGAAAGCTTATGACCCAATTGCGATGGAAAGCTTCCAAGCTTTATTCGGTAAGGAGGGCGTCGAATGGTGCCATGGAGCGCTAGAAACTGCTAGAGATGCGGATGCTTTGTGCTTGTTGACGGAGTGGGATGAATTCGCAAAGGTAGATCTATTACAGCTACAAAATGTATTGAGACAGCCTATTCTCATTGATGGTCGAAATGTATTTAATGAAGAGCATCTGTTGGGAACAGATTTCATTTATTATTCGGTGGGTCGTCCTAATCTAAATCAAGGCGTCAAACAACAGATGCCCGTGCTACAATTTTAGATTACTAACCATATTCATATCCATATTAAGGGGTGAACGAAGTGACATTTACAAAGAAGATGACCGTATCCGTGCTCGTGCTATCTATGATTACTGTTTCTCTTGGAGGACTACCAATGAGTCAGAAAGGATTTACGAAGAAAGTAGGCTTCATTCAGAGTGCGAATGCTGCGGAATTGGAACCACGTTCGTTCCCCGTTTTTGACCGAATAAGTGAGTTGTACGCTACGTTGATATCTAGTGATCCAGCCGATATGCAGGCTGTAATAAACTTGAGGACTGAACTAAATGCGCTAGAGTTTAGCGAAAATCAATACCTCATTGACCCGATATGGAACAAAATTAGTGCTAAGATTCCACCATTCGTAGATCAAGTGGAATTGAAGGCGAGTCTATTCCGTCTTCTGAAGGCGATTGGTTCGATCCAGTCGTTGGCGGATGTGGAGGCATTTAAGTCGGATCCTGAGTTCCAAACAACGCTTAAATTGATATCAGCTGCTAGTGGCAATATGAATGCCAATATAGATGACCTTCTCGTCTTCCTATTTGGTGACGGCGGAAGCCGAGTTGGAGTAGAAGGAGCGGTGAGAAGTAGTCTGGCAAATATGCCGCTACTCCAATTGGTGGGATTAGTAAGTAACACCCAGGGGACTACGGAAATATTGCTACAAGCCATTGATAAGCAAATGAGCGAAACAGATACCTATAAAATGAGCGCCATTCTGAACAAACTGGACATTTCATCTCAGGATATCAGGACGTTAGTCACTAACGTTCAGGCTAAACTTACAAATGATGATGCCGCTCTTCAAGCGATAAGCTTCGCTTATATTCGTTCTGCCACACAGGCAACATTTGAGAATAGTGAGAACGGTCGTAAGCAAAGTTACAGCCTGAAGTTGTTCGAACAGGAAATTCCTTCTCTTGTATTGAAATGGAGTAAAGTTTCAGGAAGCAACGATGTGATAGTAGCTCCAAATGGTGTAATCACGATTCCCGAAGGTGTTCAAAGCGGATCAGCTGTTATTCGAGCGATGATTGTGAATCCGTATGGCGGATTTGCCAAAGTGATTTTTGAGAAAGAGGTCACGCTAGTAGATGACACCGTAGTGCAAGAGAATGTATTCCCTGTAGAGGAGTTCCTGCAACGGTGGAATAAGATAACTGATGCGTTAGTTGCAGGTGGCTCTTCGGATGTAAACAATGTCCGTAAGTTACGTGATGAATTGATCGGGCTAAGCTTCGCTAAAGATCAAGCATGGATTGATCGGATCTGGCATCCGATTGTTCAGAATTTACCGGAGTCTGTAGATCAAGTTGCGTTGAAGAACAGCTTGTTTGATATTATTAAATCAGTGGGATCCATTCAATATGACGTAGAAGCTGCTCAGATGGAGACGGTTCGAGCAAACCCAGAATTCAGAGCAACGTTGAAGACGCTTGCGATAGCTGCTGAAGTTCCAACGCTTACAATCGATGATATTCTTATCATGATGTTTGGTGATGGTCGCGAGAATGGTGGAGTTGAAAAAATCGTCCGAAATACGCTAGCGAATATGAGCTCGAATGAGTTGGATAAGCTATTAAGTAATAAAGATGGGCTAGATACAGTTAAAAGTTCAGCGTTGTCAGAGGTCCTATCGGACAAGAATGGTTATGCTGTAAGTGATGCAATGTACAATCTTGGTGTTAGACCGGATGATTTTGCTTCCATGGTAACTAAATTTAAAAGCAAACTTAAGAACGATGAGAAGGCTATTAAAGCAATGAATGCTGCTTTTATTCATTCTGAAGCTGAATCAACCGTTAAAATTACGGATAACGGACGTCAACATGTATATGGTATGACGTTTCTAGGAGTTGAGATTCCTGCATCTAGCTTGAAATGGAAGAAGGTCTCCGGAAGCAAAGATGTTAAGGTAGATTCGAAAGGTGAAGTTAAGATATCGAATAAAGTGGAGACGGGAACGGTAGTTATTCAAGCATCGCTGGCTCATTTCCTTGGAGGCAGTTCAAAGGTAGTCTTTGAGCAAGAAGTGACGCTTGTTAACGATGACTTCGGGAAAGACCCAGCTGCAGAGATTCAAAAGATCGTCAAGACATTCGATAGTACGGTTACCGAAATTAAAAAGAGACTTGGTGTTGCAACCACAGATGCGGAAAAAGTACAATTGCTTGTAGAAGTTATTCAAGCTGGAAATGATAGTTTTGAACAGATTAGCCCTATCGAAATTACGAAATCGATTAAGACTAAAGCCATTAATAATATCAAGAAACAGGTCACTCAAATGAGTAATCTCATCATCGAAAGTTTAATGAAATTCTAAATAGTAGCCAGTTCTCCTTTGAAAGGAGGGCTGGCCTATTTCTTTTACTATCCATGGTAACGTAAAATTCGGATTGGTTCCTACGGAAGTGGTATCGAGGGTATTGAAAAGATCGAAATTTGATAAGAAAGTGGTGTTTAACATAACGATGGGAACACAACGTATACGGAAAAAAAGACGTCGTCGAATTCTGAAACAGAATCCTCTTATAGTTATTTTGACCTCCATCACGATTATATTGCTTTTTGTATGGGGTGGATTGTATTGGAAGGAGTCTTCAGAGAAAGCTCAAATTGATGATCGAACCAATGGGGAAGACAGAAGCGAAACATCGCAGCTAGAGGCAGAAGAACGATCAACAAATGAACCGTTAGCCATGAATTTAGGGGTGGAAGAGGAACCGCTTATGATAGATGAGATGGGTGATTCTATTGGGATAACGGATGATCAACTGGAGGATAGCGGCGAATCCATAGCACAGTCTCCAAATGAAGCTGACGAGAATGTAAAAATGGGTGCGCAATCTATCATTCAGCCTCCAACGACGTCGGGTACATCTGTTCTAACTCAGCCCAAACCTCAGTCTCAACCTCAGTCTGGAACCCAAGCCACAGTTCAACCTCCAATAAAGTCTCAAGCACAGTCTCAACAACAAACCAATACTCAAAGCAACGCGCAGAACAATGCGTATACAACACCTACGACGAAGCCGGATTCGTCTAGTTCAGTGGAATTAGATTCGCCTAAAACAGGAGAAACGGACTTATCTAACAGTAAGCAAACCGAGGCGGTCGTAACTCCACTACAGAAATACGAACAAGAAATGAAAAATATTGAGGCGAATTGTAGGAAGGATATGAATGGGGTCTTACATGGTGCAGAGAATAGTTTCCAAAAGTTGGATGTTAGGGAATTTGTTAGCGTTCAATCATGGAAAGAAAATACAACCAAGGAGATAGCAACTGCAGAATCTACATGTGAAGTTACTTACCAAGATTTAATTCGAAACGCAGAGAAGGATGCTATATCTACAAGTGTAATTAATGAGTGGAAACAAACGTATAACATGTTAAAGGTAGGGCTTCAAGATGAATCAAGAGCGAAGATGCAACGATTAATGGGAGGATAAGTTATTCATCCTTTGGTAAGTTTCGGTCACGGATCACACGTTCAAGCAATATGCGTATCAGGTCGAGATCATCTTTTTCCAAGGGAACTCCATCCCAATGAAGCTGTTCGTAATTTAAATATTCTTTTGCATTATGATTGAGTTCTGCTGTGGGCTCAGGATAATCAGTCAGCCCAAGAAGGTAATCCGCAGAAGTACGTAACTTTCGAGAAATCGTATGAATGGACTCTAACGTTGGCTGACGGTATCCAGATTCATACCCAGCATATGTACTTTTTGCAACTCCAACATAATCCGCTACTTCCTGCATAGTCAATTTCCTTTGTTTACGCAACTGTTTCAGACGCTTGGCGAACATCACATGGCCTCCTCTCAAAAGAATTATAAAAGTAATTTCTTTAAGTGAGATACTAACAAGAACTCACTAGTATTAAATGCAACCATAATTATAGCATGTTCACCAGTTCTATGCGCAATGACTAGTGAAATATTTTTGAGTATTTCAATTTATGAAATATGAATAGAGCTATTCGAATCTCTCTGCTAGAGCCGCATGGGATAGACATCTTCCAAAGAGTCTTGGGAAACGATATATGCCAGTTGTCTTTCCACTCGGATATTCCTTTATGTTATGGGCTGTATGTTTGTCAGTGGTGGATCTTATGGAAGCTCCATACGGGGTATGCATACCTTCTTGCAAATCTCATTTCTCTCGATTAGTTTTATGACTTCATTATTGCAGGGTATATAGCTAGAAAACCGCTAAACACAAGTATTATTAAGTGTTTAGCGGTTTTCTTTGTGTTTTCAAATATGAATAGATCCTCTCTATTGTATCAGATCGTGATCTCTTTGCTTGTTAAAGACGACGAAGGTAGCGCATAGCAGTAGAATGATTCCTGTGATTGTAAACTCATGGACAATGGTGAAGGGGAGCCAGCCTAATACGGTAGATCCGGCAACAACACCTAGGGAGAAGCAGGCGTAAAAGTAACCATAAGCTTTCCCACGCATATCTACCGGTGTAGCTTTAATGAGCAACGTATTAATAGAAGGGAATAAGAATGCAAAGCCCACCCCATAAAGACCTAACACGAAGTATAGTTCTAATATCGTCGTTGATTGGCTAATAAGCAACTGACATAATCCCATTATTGCTATGCCGATGGCCATCGTTATTGATGGGGAAACACGATCGAATATACGATTAGTCGGAAGAACAAAGACCAGAATGGCAATGATTCCAAACATGCTCATTAATGTCCCGCTAATTTTAGAATCGAATCCAAGTGTCTGAACATGCAGGGGTAACAAATAAGCAATAACGCCTTGAGAGAACATGAGAATAAAGGCTCCGACAAAAGCTTTTATTACACCCGCATTGAAAATTGACCCGGAAGATGAAATAACATCATTGTCTTTCTCTTTCTTCGTGGGCTTGTACTTACTGAGAAAAATGGCAGATAGGATTGCAAGTGCAAATCCTAATATGGATACATAAGTAAAGACCGATGGTACGGAGGTTTTACTAGCCATAATACCACTGAAAGCAGGGCCGATAATGGCTGCTAGTCCCACGAATGTACCAATAAAGGCTACTTTTTGCCCTTGTTGATTGTTTAATGTTGAATTCGCAGAGAATGTAAACGCAGCTGGAACAATTAATCCGGCGACAAAACCATGTATGATGCGAACGATGATTAAAAAGTTGGGTTCCTCGACGAAATGGTAAAGTAGAAGGGCACTGCTTGATAAAAGCAATCCGACCATTAACATTCGGAAAGGCCCAACCTTATCAGTCATAATACCAGATAAAATATTACCTAGCGTATTAGATAACGAATACAGTCCTATAACAAAGCCTGCAATAAACGAACTGGCACCCATAGAAGTCGCAAATGTACTCATGACTGGCAGTTGTGCGAATAAATCAAAGAAAGAAAAGAACACGATACTATACACGAGCAGGGAGTGGTTGAAAGGCTTTACGTGATATTTGGTCTGGGCGTTCTTCAGCTTCCCATCCAGCAAAAAGTTGCCGAGTGGTATAAAAGCGGCACATAATGCTGCTACTGACCAAAGCAGGCTCCACTTTACTCGCATTGCAGCATAAAGTATGGCAAGTACATATAGGATGAAAATTACACCGTGAACACTTCCTATAATCGACACTGCTTTGTCTATTCCCCATATATATTTCAAGGGCATAGCAATACAAAATAAGACTAGTAATGAAATACCATCTAAAAGACCTGTTTTACGTAAGACGTAGATTGGATGTGACTGCACATTTACGCTCCTATTTATCATTTTGGACGAACTTACCCTAGTGTAACATTTTATTAGTTTAGAAAAATAAGAGTATTGAGTCAAGACGATGGCAATCTGATAAATTCTGTTATGTTTATTGAGTACAGTAGCATATAAAGCTCTAGCGGTTGAGCTGATCGAACCGACAACAATTCAGTTGCGGATGTTTCGACTGATTCAACAAAATAGCAGCAGCTAATGGCGGAAGAGCGCATCATAGCAGCGATGCGCTCAAGGTTTAAGTTAATCCTTCTTTATGAATCTGAAATCTTCGGTCAGTGAGATAGGAAAATGAAAGTAGAAACCTTTCGATAAATAATAATCTAAAGTTATATTAATGGCGGCTAGCGGACATTAGCTACTTCCATCAGTTTCTTGAGAAGTTGTATTTTACCACGTACTTCCGCTTTCTTGTAAATTCTGCCGAGGTGCTTCTTGATCGCCGCTTCGGTAACATTTAAGCTCTCCGCAATTTCCGCGATGGACTGGGTTGACATGACGAGTTGGGCTACCTCACGCTCTCTACCTGTGAAGTTGAATATTCCTTCAGGTAGTAATGGAGCCAAGGAGACACCGACCTGTTGGAGTAAGAGGTCGAAATACTTTCGTTGTCTTTCCCCACGCAGGTCGAGTAGATAAGTGGGTGACGGAAGATTTGGACCAAAGTCGAAATGGGTGGCACCTTCCACCTGATGAAAGCCCATCCGCTTCGTAATCTCCTGATGATAGGGAAGCGGGCTTAAGAACAGAAGTAATCCGCGCTTCATGAGCAAAGAGAGCAGTAGATGCATTAATGCCAAAAGTTAAGGTCAATGCGACGAGGGAGAATATCACTTTAAGCAAAGATGACAAAGAATTCACGCTAGTATTTAATAATCCTTCAGATGCGATCTATATCTCGAACAATCAATTATTTCTACCCATACGTGAGCTAGCTGAACAGCTTGGCATGGATGTAGAGTGGATTCAAGATCAGAAAGTAATGATCATCCGAGATTAATGGGGAGGGAAAAGGCGAATGTTGAATCATAATAATCATCGTAAGACTCCGTTGATGAATTCAACAGTGGGGATCGTCCTGGCAGCTGCTATTACGTTGCCTGTATGGTCAGTCGGAGCATAGGAAGCTGCTGCAGCTTCGATTTTAACACAGATATCGACCTCAGTTAGCCTGAAAGAGGGGGGCGTATTCTCAGCATCGGCTGCTCGCGGCATGACGATAGAGAGTATAGATGGAAGTGCATATATTAAGCAGGGTGGAATAAGTGAAACACCGGCATACCCTGGGATGGTATTACACAGTGGAGATTCAATCATCAGTGGTTCGGGTGGATTAGTACTTGTCATTAAGGACGAGGGAGATCGTATTACACTTGCGCCCTATAGTGAACTCCAAATTACGACATTAACGGCCAATGATGTATTTTCAACGACAATACTTCAGCTAGTTAAGGGTGGAGCTTATCTAAGTGTTCACGATTTAACGAAGACGAAAGACATATTTGAATGGAGCACACCTGAACAACAAGTACATGTGAAAGGGACACATTTCTATACGAGCGTCGATCCACTGACAGGAACGGCTATGATTTGGGTAGGAGCAGGAGTGGTACAGGTCAATTCAACAGACTCATCTGTTCAAAATGTACTCACGTATCTCTTACCAACTCAGCTGAGTTCGATAGATTCAGGAAAGACCCCTTCTATTCCCTCAATGATGGATATTGAAAGCTTTATTAATTCTGTTACTCCTGATGTGATTAAAGCCATTATCCAAGCTAAGGCGGATATTGATCAAGAAAATGCAGAATTTATTGCCAAGAAGAAACAGGAGATTGCTGGGGGAGCGACTGGGAATGACGCGAACACATCACTGTCGAATAAGGATGAGGCTGAACTAGCTAAAGTGAAAAGTAACCTAGATTCCCTGATTGCAAATATCGCCCTACAAGCTATTAAATCAAATAAAATATCCGTGACGGAAATGGATAAAATAATCCAAGAGGCCAATCAAAAGATTACAGATTCTAATCGGAAACTAGATTTGAATCACGTTACACCGTTAGATCCTTCTGCAGGAGTGGATACAGAACTTCAGAAGAAGAAAGAAGAGGAGCTTCGTAAATTAGCGGAGATGAAGAAGGCAGCAGAAGAGAAGAAACGCCAAGAGTTGCTTGAAAAGCAAGAGGAGTTAAAGAAACAGCTTAGTGCTACTGAAGAAAAGCGTAAGCAATTAGAGGGAAATAATCGAAAAGCCAAGGAAGAGGAAGATCGAAAAGCACAAGAGGCTTATTTAAATCAATTAAGCGAGTCCGAACAGGCTCGGTTTAAGGAAGAGGCTATGAGGCGGGGGCAGGAGCAAGCTCAAATACAAGGTGTGCAACTTGCACCACCATTGTCTTCAGGTCATAATGCTGGAGGCTCGACGGTTACTCCGCCAACAGGACCACCTGTTACTCCTCCGGTGATTCCACCAGTAGATCCACCAGTGACACCGCCTGTAGATCCACCGATAGTTGACCCAGTGCCAAAGGACTTTAGCGTTGTGATCGATTCGACGTTTCAGGATACTGTACAGTTGGGCAATGACCACATGTTTGATTTTGGCTTCAAATCAGACACCTTACCCGAGGAAACAAAGGTAAAGGTTAAACTCACTTATAGCACAGAGAAGGACGTAGATTTCACTGGACTAGGTTATTACTACAGTTTCAATGATAGAATCACTTCCGGGAACTTGACCAATAATGAAAGTGTTACATTAGGTACGTATGCGTTCAAGGACTTGAGCGGAACACCAATCAATTTCCGAACTCATTGGAATACGCTAGGCAAATATGACGTAACTATTGAATTAGTTAATGTCGAAGGAAGCGCCGGGGCTATGGTAGAAACATCTTTAGGATTTGTGAGGAAGAAGTTTGAAGTGACTGAGCCTGTTGAAGATATTATTGTTAAAGAGAACGCGGGCGAAACCCTAGATTATATATTGAATACACCCGATTCAAGCATGAGTTCTACTGAGCTTGGATTGGATTTAAGTATACGAACTGAAGAAGGGAATAAAGCACCAGCAGCGCATTTCGTATTATTGTATGGAGATACAATAATAGCAAATGCAGAAACGGATAACGATGGTAAAGTCAGTTTGTGGCCAAGCAGTGAAGAGGGGCGCATCTTAGCATCTATGGGGCTGTCTGATTCCCCTAAGCAGTATACTTTGCAGTGGAGAGAACCAGCGGTGGGTAATTACAAGGTTATGTTGCAATGGATAAATTTAAAGAATGAGAAGGCTTTTAATCCCATCCCCGTTCATTTTATTTTCTTTGACTAATTGGAAAGTCAATTGGTTACTGATTCGAGCGAGGACACTAGACATTTCCTAGGTCGGGTGTGAATGAGATTTAGGCGCCGCATACCGAACGTGAGTTGTGGTCGTTCATTAGACAGAGAGTAATTTTCGACAGATGAATAAGACTACGAGGGAAGAAGTTAAGGTATCCAACATAGAAACAAGACTAAATAGCAGGTCAAGGATAACACCTTGATCTGCTATTTGTAGTGAACTACTTTCTTTTAAGGATATCGGGTGTCTCATCAAAATATTGTATTTGTCCTTTGAGGACGCTGGCACTTTGACCGCGGAACTAGCAGAAGGAAGTAGTAGGTATGGGTATGGGGGGAGTTGCGGTAAAGGATAGAGTTATTTTATAATGTTAAGTAACAAAGGAGGCGATAGGAATGGCCAATCATTTAGCCAGATTAATACCGACTCATGCAAAGCCTAATATTAGGGCGATACTTTGTATGGGGTGAACAGCTATCGTTAGCATTATCGCCTAAGCGTGCTTATATCGTTTCTAATAGTGGGCTTTGCACCTTATTTTCTTGTTAATAAACAATAAGGAGCTGAAAAGCAATGGTCAATCCATTCATTAGAAACCATCAATATAACTTAATTAAGAAGCAGACTGGTCTGCTAGAACATGCTTGTAACACTGTTTCCGATCGCAAAGTAATAGACGCGGTAAGATATAGTGCGCAATCCAAAATTATGGAGGCATTACCAGATACGAATGATCTTCAAAAGCAGGTATTGGAGAAGATTTCGACGTTAAATACGCCTGGAGAATTCCAACATTATTTGAGTTCGTTGGTACCTTACATGGCGGAATTTGCCCCATTGACGGAATCGCAAGTTAAGAAGCTCTTTCCCAAAATCAAAAAGTTAAAGGTTCCCGAGTTAGCTGAAATCGATTACCGCTATATGACTTATCTTGGCTGGATCGATATCGCAACGAATAAATTGTTCATCGTGTATCATCTGAATGGGCAAATCGTAGGTGTAGTAGGAAAATATACTCCTGCGAATAAAAAAAGCTATTGCTGTTTATGTAATCGGCATGAAGAGGTTGCGTTTTGTGTGGTCACTACGAAATCGAAACCTGCTAACGCTTCACCGGATTACTACAAAGCAATTGGTAAATATGTGTGTCTAAACAGCGAGACATGCAATAAGAATATCACGGATGTTACCGCATTGGAGAAATTCATTCAAGACGTGGAATAAGAAATAGTTATACTGATCTTTGGGTTCAACCTCGTGTATACGTGGGTTGAGCCCTTTTTTCATTTAGCTGGGAAAAGGAGTGCTATGAACATGATTCCTAAGCGGTTGCATAGATGAGATCTTCTTTATTATGAATGAAGACAGGATGTGAACCTAGGATTTCAGTATGGACTTCGGAGTAATTTGCATGATTAAGACCCCTTTGAATTGAGTTTCAATCTTTGTTTAAATTCAGTTTACAAATGTAAGTTATCATCACGGTATAAACAGTTTATAGGAGGAATTGCAATGGTTCATGTACAGAAAAGGATAATAGAGCCAGACCGTGGTGATTGGGCCATCGAAGCGCGCGGACTCGTCAAGAATTTTGGAGACAATCGGGCGGTGGATGGCGTAAATTTAAATGTTCGTGCCGGTACAATCTATGGTGTGCTTGGTCTCGAATGGAGCAGGTAAGACCACAACAATTGGGATGCTTGCGACTTTACTTCGTCCGGATGCAGGTTCAGCGCGAATCTTCGGGCACGATGTGGTGAAGGAGTCGCAGATTGTCCGTCAATTGATCGGGGTCACAGGTCAGTATGCATCGGTCGATGAATCACTTAGTGCTACTGAGAACCTGATCATCTTCTCTCAGTTGCTAGGCTTGGGGCGTGTAGAAGCACGGCAAAAGGCAGACGAATTACTTGAGGAATTTGGCTTGATGGAGGCTGCGAAGAGACCGTTGAAGAACTTCTCCGGGGGCATGCGTCGTCGATTAGATCTGGCGGCAAGCCTCATTGCGCAGCCACCCCTTATTTTCCTTGATGAGCCAACTACAGGGTTAGATCCACGCACACGTACACAGATGTGGGATACAATTCGTCGGTTGGTGAAGACGGGGTCAACCATATTGCTTACAACACAGTACCTCGAAGAGGCAGATCAACTAGCAGACCGGATCGCCGTTATCGATCATGGCCGAGTTGTCGCTGAAGGCACTGTGGATGAACTGAAGGCGTCCGTAGGTACTTCGTCATTACAATTGAGTGTCCAGAATTTACAAGACATCGAGGTTGCCCGTCAGATCGTTGAACGGGTGCTCCAAATCCAGTCAAATGTATCGTACGAAGTCGGAAAGATTACAGCACCGATGGCGAACGCCGACCTAGTTACAGACCTTCTTATCGCTGTGCGTGAAGCGGGAATTCACTTGGCTGAGATGAGTGTACAAAAACCGACGCTTGATGAGGTATTTCTAATAACGATCACGGGTCATGGTGTTAAGGAGGATGCGGTATCGGCATCCTTTGAATCGAAGAAAGTGAAGGTTGGAAAAGCATGAAAAGTACTTTAATTAAATCGGGTTTCGATCGTGAACTAAAAAATCACACGAGCTTCAGACAGACAATTCGCAATTCGTTGACGATGGCCTATCGAGGTCTACTGAAAATTCGACGTACACCGGAACAATTATTTGATGTTACACTTCAGCCAATCATATTTACCCTGATGTTTACCTACATTTTTGGTGGGGCAATCTCAGGTGATATCGTGAGTTATTTGCCCGTCATCATTCCAGGTATACTCGTACAGACCGTAATTACTACCTCAGTTGTCACAGGTGTCCAATTGCGCGAGGACATGGATAAAGGTGTATTTGATCGATTCAAGTCATTGCCTATTGCGCGTATTGCGCCATTGGCAGGAGCATTGTTGGCAGATACCATCCGATATAGTATTGCTACTATTCTTACCTTAACCATGGGATATATCATGGGCTATCGGCCCGAGGATGGTCTGGAGCACGTCGCTCTTGCTGGGATTCTTGTAGTTTTCTGTGCCTGGTCGATTAGCTGGATTTTTGCCTTCTTCGGCGTAATAGCTCGTACTGCCTCAAGCGTACAGGGTATATCGATGATAGTGCTGTTTCCGCTCACATTTCTATCCAACGCCTTCGTGCCAGTCAATACCATGCCGAACTGGCTTCAATGGTTTGTTAATATCAATCCGATTTCGCATCTCGTCACTGCAGTAAGAGATCTTGCCAACGCTGGAACGATAGGGTGGGATCTAGTCATTTCTCTGATTGGATCTGCGGTTATTGTTGCGATCTTTGCACCCATTACGGTACGTGCATACATGCGTCGGACATAGTAGATCGACTCTCAGCATTATCAACTAAGGAGCAGTGATGCTATTTCTTATAAATATCATGGTAATAAAATTGTCTATTTCTATTATTTCCGTTCAAGCTACTGAATGGTATGATAGAAAGTGGGGTGAATATAAAATGAATATGAAAATGAACAATGAGACAACCAGCGAAGAAGAAAACAATAATCAAGAAACGATGTCTGAAGAAAACATGGTTGAGCTTCTAAAGGCTGTTCACCATAACGGCATCGTATCTTTGAAAAAGCACTTTAAAGAAGTCCAAGGACAAGTGCTGAATCTGGATGCTTATGGTCCTGTTTTTGTGTATCATGTGAAGGATGATTCGGATGATGTGTATTCCTGTGGTTTCTTCCTTCGAGAATTGGTTGCAAGATTCCAGTCAGGCAATGATCCGGCAATTTGGATGGCTTCTTTCTTCTTTGAGTTGATGAAGATTAAGGGAGGCAAAACCCTACCAGAACCAGCCACAAGCGAAGACGAAGCGAAAGCAATCATTGATAACGTGTTAGTTCCCAAATGTATACAAGAAGTACGTGAGGAATTTGCACCCGAGGAAGTACATGCGGGTCTAGGCTGGAACCAAGAGTACGGCCCGATCTTCGAAGCTGGATTCCCTGCGATCAAAGAAGGAAATAACGTGTGCGCTTTCCCATTACATCTATTGTTCACACATTTGCAATTGAATCGTGACCCATCAGAGCTACTACTTCAAGGATTGTATAAGATCCGTAAAGAACATGGTATGGACTAAGATGTTAACCTAGGGAATCTCGTTGTTCTACTAGTAGCGATGAAGTAAGCGGAGAAGGTTCATTAGGTTCCATAAAAATAAAAGTCGACCTTTGGGTCGGCTTTTATTTTTATATATTCGTAGGGGTGTGCCGTACTAGTGTGCATAGGCATTTCCTTAGTTATTTCATCAAATTCCTCCGATTTCAATTGTTCTGAATACCATAATGCGGTCACATATGCTCGCAACTTGGGATTACTGTAATCCTTTCCTCTATAGCAAGCTCACAATAGTTTCAATAAACAATACTTTAGTATCTATATTTCATTACCGGGTTGCATATATACTCAATGCAAATTGAAATTTAGGGAGGTAACTCGTGATGAGAGCTATTATATGCACAAAATACGGATCACCAGATGTTCTTCAGCTTAAAGAGGTAGAAAAACCTACACCCAAGGGCAATGAAGTACTTGTAAAGGTTCATGCGACAACGGTAACAGCAGGTGACATTCGAGTTAGAGCCTTCAATAGTCCAGTCTTACTTTGGATTCCTATGCGTTTAGTATTAGGGATTATAAAACCAAGAAAACCAATTCTTGGTGTGGAGTTAGCTGGAGAAATCGAAGCGATTGGTAAAGATGTACAACGATTCAAGAAAGGTGACCAGGTTTTTGCATTTAGGGGTATGCGATTTGGTGCATATGCGGAGTACATTTGTCTGTCTGAAGATGGAATGATAGCAATTAAACCGGTCAACACCTCCTATAAGGAAGCCGCTTCTGTTCTTTACGGAGGAACTACAGTATTACATTTTTTTAGAAATGGTAATATCCAGAGCGGTCAGAAGGTGCTCATCTATGGGGCTTCTGGTGCGGTTGGAACTGCAGCCGTACAGCTTGCTAAGTACTTTGGGGCAGAAGTTACGGGGGTATGCAGTACTACGAATATAGAATTGGTGAAATCACTAGGAGCCGATCATGTTATAGATTACACGAAAGAGGATTTTGCGGAAAGAGAAGAGCGGTTTGATATCATCTTTGATGCCGTTGGGAAAATCTCGAAATCGAATTGCAAGAAAGCACTGACACGAAACGGGACATACTTGACCGTAGATGGTCAGGGGATCGCAAAGGTCCTTAAGGAAGATATTATTTTCTTCAAAGAGCTTCTGGAGAAGGGGAAGATCCGATCAGTCATAGATAGATGTTATCCACTGGCACAAATTCCCGAAGCACATCGATATGTAGAAAAAGGACACAAAAAAGGAAATGTAGTGATTACGCTGGAACAAGATAACGACATCTAACAAAGCCGGTATAGATAGCTTCGCCAAAAGTACGACATGGGATTCTTTATATTTAAACAACCGAAAATGCGAGTTTAATTTACCGCCTATTTAAGTAGGCGGTTTTCTTTTGTTAGAAAATTAATATGAAGCGCAAATGATCCATTTGGATTACGATTGGTTAATCGCGGTCTTTCTACGATCTGCATTCATTATCATTCATAATGTGCCGATAATAAGTATATGCTTTCACACATTTTTCACATCTAAGATCCGAAGGAAGGGAAAAGTCGATGAATCACACGATGGAGCATTTACAGGGCACTTATAATATGTCGATTGTAGCATTGTCCTATATAATTGCGGTCGTATCCTCATATGTGGCACTAGATTTAACTGGTAGAGTCAGTGCATCCAGAAGTAGAAATATTCGAATGATATGGCTTATTGGTGGTGCAGTTTTTATGGGATTTGGGATTTGGTCGATGCACTTTGTTGGGATGCTTGCCTACAAATTCTCCACACCTGTCTCGTATGATTTCGTATGGGTTGTTATATCAATTATTACTGCGATTCTATCGTCGTTTATTGCACTATATGCCGTTGGAAGAGATAAGCTTGGCTTCAAGAGATTATTAGTAGGTGGAACGTTAATGGCGATTGGTATTGCATCGATGCATTACATTGGGATGACAGCAATGAGAGTAAGTATTTATTACGAACCTCGGTTGTTCAGTTTGTCCATTGCCATCGCCTTTTTCGCTTCAGTTGTGGCCTTGTGGCTCTCGTTCTTTTTTCGTAAGGAACATTCATGGAAAGGTGTACTTTATAAGCTGGGTAGCGGGATAGTCATGGGCGCGGCAATTGCCGGCATGCACTATACCGGAATGGCAGCGGCTCGTTTCCGTCCTGGGAAAAGCGTAGAAATATCGAGCATGAAGATAGATCAAGAGGTACTTGCCTACATTATCGCTTTAGGGACGTTAATTATTCTGGCTTTTGTCATGTTCGGTATATTTCTTGATAAGCGCCTAACAAGCAAGGACGATGAGATTATCAATTATGAAAATTGGTACAAATCATTATATGATAATCATCTGGATGGGATTATTACCGTGGATATTTACAGTAATATTATCGATATTAATCTTTCCGTCAATCGTATTATGGGAATCACTATGAACGATTATCTCAATAGGCCTGCTTCTGTATTATTAGAGCTTTTTGCAGTTCAGTATCGAGAGCGGGCAAGAGAATTATTTATGTCCTCTTTGCAGCAAGGGCAATTACAGACGATGGAAACAGAGATTATTCATCGCGATGGTCATCTTATTCAATTGAATTCAATATGCGTTCCAGTTATTGTCGAAGGAGAAGTTAAGGGAACATACCTCATTTTTAGGGACATCAGTGTGGAGAAACGGTCGAAGGCAAAGATTCAGCATATGGCCTACCACGATGAACTGACAGGCTTACCCAATCGAAGGCTATTAAAAGTAACACTTGAGGAAGTAATCCATCATTGTAAACTGGGGAACACGCAGTTTGCTCTGCTGTACTTGGATATTGATCGATTCAAAATCATTAATGACTCGCTAGGACATTCTTACGGCGATCAATTTCTACTGATGGTATCCGAGCGTTTGCACAGTGCTACCACGGGTATGCAGGTGACGATTGCTAGAATGGGGGGAGATGAGTTTACTCTTATCTGTCATGCAGACCAGGTCAAGGATACGTATACTCGGATCGCAGAACGATTAATAGACCTCATTCAAATGCCTTACCGCCTAAAAGATAGTGACTTCTATGTATCAGCCAGCATAGGCGTTGCGATTTACCCAGAGCATGGAGTGGAAGCGGAGCAACTAATCAAAAATGCGGATACAGCAATGTATGAAGTCAAGCGCAACGGAAAAAATGGTTTTCAGTATTATTCTAGCCAATTGGATGAACATGTGATGGAGAAAGTAGAACTTGAAGCAGACCTCCGTAAAGCGATAATACAAAATGAACTACTAATACATTACCAGCCTCAAATTAATCTAAGAACGATGCAAATCATCGGAGTAGAGGCCTTATTAAGATGGAAGCATTCGAAGAAAGGTATCATTTCACCAGAAATTTTTATTCCAATTGCTGAGGAGACAGGCTTAATCGATGAAATCGGTGCTTGGGTTTTACGAGAGGCATGTTTTCAAATGAAGCAATGGCAGCAGCAGTATTATTGGAATATTCCTGTATCTGTAAATCTCTCCACACAGCAATTCCATCAAAAGCACCTCGTCAAAGATGTAGAGAACATATTGAATGAGACAAGATTATCCCCGAAGTTTCTGGAGCTTGAAATAACAGAAAGTATGATGATGGATGTTGCTCGCTCGAGTCAAATTTTGAGTGAGTTATCGGGTCTGGGTATAAGACTTAGCATGGATGATTTCGGGACAGGTTACAGTTCGCTCAGTTACTTGAAATTATTCCCGATTCATAAGATCAAAATTGACCGTTCCTTCATTAATGATATAACGACAAATGATGAGGATCGTGCGATCGTAGCCACAATTATTACGATGGCGAACAATCTTAAGATGAGTGTAATTGCGGAAGGCGTGGAGACGAAGGAGCAAATTCAGTGGCTAATGGAGAACGGTTGCGATGATATTCAAGGGTATTATTTCAGTAAGCCTATTCCTGCCAGTGAAATAGAGCGTTTGTTTATAGTTCCATTGATAAGCAAGGATTTGGAGCAGTCCGCAGATAAAGTGGGGTGAATGCGTATCTACTCCAGATTTCAAAACGGATATCCAATAAATTATCCAATTCAGTTCTCACCAGATGATGGAATAGGTTGTTTGCTTCACAGTGTTGAGCTGATAACGGACCAGAAACATAATGACATTCATAAAATACTTTAGTTGCAAACAATTGGGTCTGTATATTACCAACCGATTTAGTAACCAAAACAGTCTTATCCATTATAGTTCACTCCGATATCTATTAATGCTAAATGAAACAATGCTTAATTAATTTTTCAAAAAGGTAACGAAGTCTTAGTCCAACTCTAAGTACGGTGTTTATAGTCGGAGTTAGTTGGACTGATTTCAAAACTTTGATGGTGAGGACCTATAGTTTGACCTCATCGCTGGCAGCGATGAGGTCAGGGGTTCGATCGTTGTGGATTTTGCGCGTTACAGGGATAAGAAGCTATAGGATAAGGTCAACATACTCTTTATACATGATTCTCACTATTTCAAATCAAGTCCATTGCCTTTTACGTATTCCGTATACCCACTAACGGCAAATCTTTATCCAGCATGGCGATGAATTTCCCGGACCAGCTTGCCTTTTGGTTATTATTCGTTCGTGCGCCGTAGTACTCCTCGATTTCCCGGTCATACCGGTTTTCAAAAAAAGACGGCGGACCGCGGCAGCCGCGGCTTTTGCTCGGGGAACTCGTCGGGAACGCCTACTGCAAGACCTGCCAAAGGAATGACGAAGTCCGGCAGGCCAAGCCATTCGTCTAGTGCGGGCAGGGCCTCGTTAATTCATCCGATATCACGGCTCCGAGCCCCATCGATTCGGCCATCACATTGGTATTTTGCAAGGCAAGCGCGGCGCTCAGCACCGCGGTTTGGTAAAAATATGAGAAGCTCAGGTTACGGGCCATTTTTGGCGAATTGAATGATAAATTAGGAGAGTTAGATATCCTAAGAACTACTCTGTATTTGTTGGCGGTGAGAATGAGCAGAGAGATACTGCGTTCAATTCAATCGTTAAGCTATGGATTTTAGTTATATTACTTATTTATATTTTGATGGTTATGCAGTTTAAGTCGTTATCTATACCGATCATCATATTATTGTCCGTTTTCTTGGTTTTGGGCGGTGCATTAATTGGATTGTTTTTAACAAATTCGCCATTAGGCTTCATGGCATTTATAAGGATTGTGAGTTTAACAGGAATTGTTGTACATGAACTGTATCAAATGTCGGTAAAGTCAGGTTACGACCGATATTGATTACAACATTTACTGCGGTGGGGGCTTTAACTCCAATGGCTATTGGTGGTGGATCTCTGTACAAGCCAATGGCTGTAGCTATTATTTCGGGACTGCTGTATTCTACCTTGTTGACCTTGATCGTTGTTCCTGCTATGTATATCGTTGTGAAAAGAAGAGAAAAGGTGCATACCAAGAATGGGCAACGAACTTTAAAATTGAAGCAGTAGATAAAACGAAAAGGGGAGTACATGATGTTGATTTGGGATTGTTTAGGATAGGGGTTCCAGACAGGCCTTGACCTTTCGCAAAGGTTTCGTGGTAAACGACATCTTGTTCTACCGGTGTTCCTGGTTCTTCTACAGGTGCTGGTCCGCCAATCCATTTAGCGATTTCGTTTAGGGTAGTGCTCATCTTAATGTAATGACGGCCTATTGCATGATCGCCTTGATTCGGATAGCCTACTTTAAAGGAGTATTGAATGTCGTTGGCTGCAGCTGCGGCTTGAACATCCGCATTATAATCGCCATACGGATAAGCCAAAAGAATAGGATCTTTGCCCGTAACAGTTTTAATGAAAGCATTAGCTTCGGCTATTTCGGCTGAGGCTTCTGACTGTTCTATAGTCTTCCAAGCATTTTCTGTATGTTTTTTAGAATGATTCTGAAGGCTGATATTAGGAAGTTTTGCAACTGCTTGCAAATCAGCTTGGGACATACTAAATCCGGCACCAATCCAGTCACTAACAACGAATTGAACTGCATTCATGCGGTACTTATTCAATATCGGCACTGTATTAGCAAGAAAGTCTGGTGTAGCATCGTCAAATGTTAGTAGAATCGGTTTTTCGGGTGCTGTAGCATTACCTTGCATAATATTTACATACTCTTCTGCAGACAAGGTTTTATAATCGTTTTCAACAAGGTATTGCATGTGTTTCTCGAAATTTTCTACACTTGTATCGGTCCACTCATTACTCGGATTGGGTAGCACCCGATGGTACAAAAGTACTGGAATATCCGGTGATGCCGCTTGAGCCTTCAGTGAGATTATGCCTGACGGGATAATCAAATCTGCTGCGAGTACGGTAGAGATAACTTTTTTGAGAATGCTACTCATTTCTTGAACCTCCTATAGGAAAATTATAAAAATAAAACAATTTCAATTATTTGGATATTCACCCCCTAAAAGTGAATTATAATGCGTGGCGAGTTATATGTATATGGATTCTGGTGAGAATGCTGGATATTTCGTCTGGTCTTGTAACAACGATGGTTCGCGGCTGGCGCACGGACCCGCTCCAGACAGTGAGGAGTTTTTCGCGATGGCACTGTTCTTCGCATCCACCGTTCGGGAGATGGCAATGAATGCTCCATTCAATTATGGTACACAGGCGCGCGATTTGCTGCGCACTTGTCTTCACAAAGCTCAGGACGGTATTGGACATCCAATGTGGGATCCACACAACAAGCTGATCAAGTTCATACCGAACTGTGACTATTCCGATCCATCATATCAACTACCCCATTTCTATGTGTTGTTCGCACTCTGGGCTTACCCGGAAGATCGTCCGTTCTGGACAGAGGCGTGGGTATCTGACAAGAGCTTGCCATCCTGTGACGGGGCTAGCGCCAGAATATGCTTATTATGATGGAACGCTGAACAATGAAAGGGGCTATGGGCACTTTTTCAGTGACTCCTATCGAGTTGCCACTAACGTTGCCTCAAGACTACCGTAGATATACCGTAGCGGGTGAGCCCTTTGAAGAGAAGGCGTTGCATCCGTTGGTCTACTGTCTACGAATGCCATGGCATCACTTGCCGCAACGGGACCTTATGCACGTGCGAGCGTCGATCTGTTCTGGAACACGCCGGTAAGAACCGGTACTAGGAGATATTACGACAACTGAATAGACTGGATACAAAAAGAAAGACTATATTTGGCTGATATGGACAAGAAATCTTCCATCTGCTGCATGTAAAGCGGAAAGTTGAACTAAAATAGAGACGATTATATTAAACAGCTATATCAAAGCGTGAGTAAAAGTTTAAGTATTTAAATGAACCAAAAAAAGGATTGTTTTGTCTAATGTAAATGAAAATTAGACAGCAATGGCGAATACTAATACTCTCTTCTGTGATATTTGATAAGGCATCATATGAGCTAGAAGTAAAAACCTATGAAGAATTATTGAAAAAGAAGGGAATCAGTAGATCGGAATACTCACGAATTTTGGAAAAGTATATGGATAACACTGATACAGCTGTAATTAAATCTAAGGAATACATTGATAAATATTATTGTGATAAATTTAAGATTAGACTTGAATTAAATAAGGCATTAAAACAAGTCATAATTGATTTGCCAACTAATAAAAGTATGAGAAGGTTAGAATTAAATATTGCTGATTTTATTATTGGTAATTATGAATCACTACCAGATGCTGACTCATAGAGGTTTTAAGAAAAGAAGAAAAACATTTATTTGATGAAAAACTAATAATTGAGAATATGTTGGAACGAATTAAAGGTTACTTGGAGGGAATTGATGCTCCAACCGATCTGGCTTTATTAAATGTTGAACTCGATAGAAAGAAGGATGAATACTAAGATATTGTAACTAAGCTAAAGAAGGTAAGGCGAATCATTAAAAAAAGAGATGTCAAAATTTAATATGATAGTTACTTGCTTGAGAACGAAGATGCAATCTAATTATAAAAGTACAAGGATGGTGTCATCACTCCTTGTACTTTTTTATATGCTCTGTAACATTTCTTTGACTTAATAAATATACCCTCTCCGCCACTTGCCTGTGTCAATTCATATTTTGGGTAATCAATTTATTCATATTCGCATAAAAATTTAAACTTTTTCAAGATAAAATCACATCGTGATCTTCCATTGAGGAAGTTATAATAAAAACAAATTATAAGGGATTGATTAAGCATGATGATTACTGGTATGGAACAGCTTGGATAAAAATTAATAAGTTTGAGGAGGTGAAGCAGCATATGAGTTTTGTGTGTTACTAGTGTCAGTATATTCATTTTTAAAAGCGCTTACAAATACTTGAATATAAGTTTTTCTACTATTTGGTGTAGGGATGCTACATTCCTCCACTGTTCTGATGAAAGGGAGATGGATATGAGAATAAAGAATTTTATCATTTTAAAATCAATTATTGCAGTTATGGTAGCAGCTATTTTCATTCCGAATGTAGTGTTTGCCGAGGTAAGAACTACCGACTTTAGTCTTAGTATGAAAGCAGAAATCGCTGTCCCTGATCAAAAACTTGAAGTTACGTTGAATGGAAACAACTTAAATGGTCTCTATGCCTATGAAGCTTTGATTACGTATGATCCTAAACAAGTAGAGTTCGATAAGGCAGAATCAAGGTTGAAGGGCTTTTTTATTCCTCCAAAGATAGATAACGGAAGAATGATGATCGCCTTCACCCATATTGGGAACAAATCTGGAGAACAGGGAAATACAGTCTTGAGTAATATCGTCTTCAAAGGGAAGGCACGAGGAGATGCGAAAATTAAGCTAGCCTATGTAAAGGCACTTGATCCTAAATTAACAGCAACAACGTTTATCTATACCATTTTTAACGATCTATCGGGTTATGACTGGGCCAAGAAGGAGATCGAATCTCTAATGGTTTCGGGAATAATCAAGGGAATTTCCGCTACTACCTTTAATCCGGGAGCCAATATTACAAGGGCAGATTTCATTAGTCTGCTAATTAGAGCATTGAAGCTAAGTGCAACAGTCGATGGCAATTTCAATGATATCAAACAGTCCGACTATTATTATAAAGAGGTAGGAATTGCGAAAAAACTTGGGATTGCTCAGGGATTAGAAGACAACCGGTTCGAGCCGAAGAAGAGTATTTCCAGACAGGATATGATGGTGTTGGCTGCTCGAGCAATGAAGATCTCCGGAAAACCGCTGGATGAATCAGCTTCAGATCTAAGTCACTTTAGTGATTCCGGAGAGGTAGCAACATATGCTGCAAGACAGTTGGGCCAAATGGCCAAAGAAGGAATAATCAAGGGTGACAATGGCATGATTAAACCAAATGGTAAGGCAATAAGAGCGGAAGCTGCAGTTATTATTTATCGGATAATGAACAATTAGCTTAATCAGCAGTGAAAGGAGGTGATGGTTTTTGAGAGAGTGATGTGCTGTCAATGATTTAGAAATTCAAAGGCACAGTGAATCAAAATAAAAATGAAGGCGGGGAATATAACATGATCATTTGGAAACGATTTATAGCTATGATGATAGTTGTCACACTTGTAATCTCATTAAGCCCCTTTGCGGAAAGAACATCTGCAGCAACTACGCTCACTCCAGCACTGGCTAAAATGCCTGGCAACGGCAATCCGCTTTTTACACAAAAGTTTGGTGCTGACCCATATGCTATGGTGTATGACGGCAGAGTATATGTATACATGACAAACGACGTATTAGAGTATGATGCTAACGGAAAAGTTAAGGACAACGGCTATAGTTCGATTAATAAAATCACAGTTGTTTCATCAGATGATATGGTGAACTGGACAGATCATGGTGAAATACTTGCAGCCGGAGCAAAAGGTGCGGCGAAATGGGCAAATAACTCATGGGCGCCGGCAGCTGCTCATAAAACGATTAATGGAAAGGAAAAGTTTTTCCTATATTTTGCGGATAATGCAAGCGGCATTGGTGTGCTCACAGCGGATAGTCCGATCGGACCGTTTTCGGATCCGATTGGTAAACCACTAATCAGCAAAAGTACTTCCGGTGTCGAGAATGTCACATGGCTCTTTGATCCTGCCGTACTTATTGACAATGATGGAAGCGGATACATTTATTTTGGCGGGGGGATTCCGGCCGGAAAGGATGAAGATCCGGGAACCGCACGTGTTGCAAAGCTTAGCGATGATATGATCAGCCTTGATTTGGCAGCCAGCGGCGGTAAAGCTCAACCGATTAATCCGCCTTGGCTGTTTGAGGATTCGGGAATCAACAAATACAACGGAAAATACTACTACTCCTATAGTACAAACTTTTCCGGTCAACACCCGACGGATATTCCAACAGGAACGATTGCTTATATGGTGAGTGATCATCCATTGGGTCCATTCACCTATGTAAAAACCATATTACCTAACCCTGTTGTTTTCTTCGGTGTCGGTGGCAACAATCATCATGCCATGTTTGAATTTAAAGGCCAATGGTACATTACTTACCACGCGCAGACCCTTGCAAAAGCAATGGCAGAGAGTGGTTCATATCCACAAATGAGCGGGCAACCTCATGGATACCGTAACGCACACATCAATAAGGTAAGTTTTGATGCAAACGGAGTCATTCAGAATATTACAGGTGATTATAAAGGTGTTCCGCAGTTAAAAAATCTTGATCCCTATACAAGGGTTGAGGCTGAAACCATAGGTTGGAATGGAGGAATATCCACTGAAAGCAGTACCGAACCCGGAGGTATGGTAAGCAGTATAAACCTGGCTGTGAGCAACATAAATGATGGGGACTGGACGGCCGTATCCAAAGTTGATTTTGGAGCTACAGGCGCCGGAACATTTAAAGCCAATGTTGCAAGTGGTTCGGGCGGCGGAAACATAGAGCTGTATCTTGATAGTGCTGATGGCACATTGATCGGGACACTTCCAATTTCCAACACAGGCGGAGAAAATAGTTGGAAGACAAAAACAACAAGTGTTTCTGGTGCTACAGGAGTCCATGATCTATACATGGTATACAAGGGAGCATCAACTGGTAATCTCTTCAAGGTAGATTCTTGGCAGTTCGAGCAAAAGAGCGCTGCTCATGATCTAGTTGCAATCAACGCATCCATCGATAAACAAAAGATTGATATTGTTGCAGGAACCAATCATGCAAACATGAAGGTTTCAGCCATATACGCCGATGGAACAAGTACAGATGTTACTGCTCAGGCCGTTGCAACACCGGCACAAAGCGGTATTGTAAGCATAAATAACGGAGTTGTCACTGGGGTGGGCTATGGCTCCACAAGCATTGACGTAAACTACGGTGGAAAATCTGACACTCTTAATATGCTTGTGAAAGATTTGAACAGTGAACTGACGGTAAAGAAGATTACCGTTGACAATGCTTCAGTTGTGTTGGATTCTGGCAAAACTGCAACATTTAAAGTAACAGCAGAATATGTTGATGGACAGACGGAAGATGTAACAAAAACAGCAACTTATAGCAATCCAAGTCCTGCTATTGCAGATGTTGCTGGCGGTACAATAACGGCTAAAGCAATGGGAACAACCAATGTTACTGTAAGCTTTAAGGGGGCATTGGGCGCTGCTGTAACAGCTCAAATTACTGTAGCTGTCAATATGCCTGCCGTAGTGGCCATTGAGGTCGAAACAGCAGCAGAAAACTCAGTCACTGCCTATGTATATGGCACCATAAACGACCATACCTGGTCGCTTGTTGACGGAAAGTCCACGAAAGCTATGTTTTTCGGGCCTAACAATGGGTTCACTGCGTCAGCTACGGATGCAGCCTCTCTCGCTGCCAATTCCAGACTTGGGTATAAAATCAACTTTACGACTGCAGGAACCTACAACGTTTGGATACTTGTCAAGACGCTTGGATTCGATTCGGACTCCATCCATGTTGGATTAGATAATCAGTATAAATTCACTAGCAATGGTATTGAGGGTGTTAGCGGTGGTCAGTTTAAATGGGCTAATATCAGTGGTAACAGCGGCGGTATATTTGGTGGAGCTACTTTGAATGTTACTGCTGGCGTGCATGAATTGAACTTCTGGGGAAGGGAAGATGGACTTGCAATAGACCAGATCTATTTAACCACAAGCAACTCAACCGCAGATCCTGTCTGGCCATCCAACAATGTAGCCGTGACAGGAGTAACACTTGACAAGAGTACATTAAGCTTGGCGACAGGTTCAACCGAAACCATTACTGCAACAATAACCCCTGCAGATGCAACAAACAAAACAGTAACCTTCTCATCAAACGATACAGGTGTTGCAACCGTAACGGGTGCTGTTTATGATTCTTCAACAGGTACAACAAGTGTAACCGTTCATGCAATAGCTGCAGGAAATGCAGTTATTACGGTAACAACAGCAGATGGTAATCAAACAGCGGTAAGTAATGTAACGGTAACACCATCCGTTGAGCCTCAAGTACCTACAGCTGCACTTTCAGCAGACAGCAGTGTGAATCCTGGAAGCAGCTTTACAGTGGCAGTAAGCCTGAACAACGTTGAACAAAGTGTTTATGCTGAGGACATCACCCTGACCTATGATTCCAACGTATTTGAATATGTGAGTGCGGCAGGTGCAGACAAGAACATCCAGAATGTGACAGAGGACAAAGCCACTGCGGGAAAAGTTAGACTCATTACCGTCAATATCGGAGGGGTATCTGGAGCGAGCACGCCGGTTCTGAATCTAACCTTCAAGGTAAAGGCCGGTGTCCAGAACACGAGTGGAACGATAGCGGTGACCCGGGCAGAGTTGGGAACGTCCGAGGGAGCCGTGATCCAGGCGGCACTGGACCTTAAGGTCATTTCTGTAGGAAGCATCGATGTGGGCGTAGACAAGACCGCGCTGAACGCAACGATTACGAATGCGCAGAACTTGTATGCCACTGCAGTCGTGGGTACTCTGCCTGGCCAATATCCGCAAGCGGCCAAAGATGCCTTCGGCATTGCGATTAACGCAGCCAAAGCGGTTAAAGACAACTCGAGCGCGACACAGTCTCAGGTTGACGACGCCGTAACCGATCTGATCCGTGCGGTCGATACCTTCAAGTCCGCAGTAATTAAAGAAGTATCCACGGATCTAAACAACGACGGAATTGTCAATGTGGGCGACCTTGCGATTGTTGCTTACCATTACGGCAAGGACTCCACCAGCCCTGATTGGGTGAAGGCCAAGATCGCCGATCTGAACGGCGATCAGAAGATTGACATTACGGATTTGGCGTATGTCGCATCTAAAATAACTAACTAAAAATGCCATGAGTGAGAATGGGGATGGGGTGTCTTGCATACCATCCCTTGTTTTCACGCTAGATTTGATTCGATCAATCCTCATATAAAATACAAGGAGAGATGTCAATCAATGAAACGTCTAAAAGGTAAAAATGAGTCGCGGAGAAAAACGGTAACTAATATCTTATCTATAACATTGGTGGCGAATCTGATGTCCGGTTTTTTAGGTTCCACGATTCCGGCATATGCAGCAGGGTTAGATGATTCAAAACAGCTGGAATTCAAGTTTGAAAATAATATTGAAGATTCCTCTAGTAACGGGATTCGAGGGATATTAAATGGGACGGCAAATTATGTTGATGGTAAGGTTGGTAAGGCTTTACAACTAAACGGAACCAATAATTATATTGATTTAGGTACGTCATCGGCATTACAGCCACAAAATCTAACTGTTTCTTTCTGGGTGAAACCTGACTCTACGTTAACAGGCGAACACATCATTATGTGGAACAAGCCAAGTGGAAACTGGATGGGAGAAGGATGGTATTTAAGCATCCTGAGTGATACAGTTCCGTTGAAGCTTTCAAGTGGAACAAGCGTACAGGAATCGTATGTTACCGGGAATCGAAGCACCTTCTTTCCCGTTGGAGAGTGGACGCATATTGCGCTCACCTATGATAATGCAACAAAAAATGTGGGGATTTATCGTAACGGTCTAGCTCAAAAGGTTATTTATAATAAACAAGGCGGCAGCATTGCAGCAAATAATACGGATCACAAGTATTTGGGATTCAACTCGCCATTATATGGGGGAGGCTATGCAAAACTGAATGTGGATGAATTCAAGATTTATAGTGTAGCTGCGACAGAAGGAGTGATCCGAGACGTTTATAAAGCAGAAGGCGGCGTAATAGATGAAAAGAGGATTGCACAGCAAGACTTAGATGCAATCGTTCTGCCGGAGACAACGAGGGGGAATCTTGATCTTCCAACAAAGGGCATAAATGGTAGCAAAATCTCGTGGAGATCTTCGAATACGGATGTTATATCAAATACAGGAGTGCTTACAGATCCAGGGGTAGTTACTCCGGTTACTATACAAGCCACTGTAACGTATGGTTCAGTAACCTTAACAAAAACGTTTTCTATTGTTGTGAAAACAAGTGTATATTTAGGCGATTCAGCAAAAATCAAAAATTTTGACATGGAGCAGGTAGATGTTACCGACCCGTATTATGTGAATGCATTTAATAAAGATGTTGAATATTTATTAAAGCTTGATCCGGACCGTCTTTTGTCGGGATTTAGAACGGTAGCAGGTTTACCTAAGAAAGCAGAGCTATACAACGGTTGGGAAGGGAACTGGAGTTATCTTAGAGGGCATAGCCTGGGACATTATATGACAGCGCTATCACAGGCCTACAAACAAACGAAAGAGAATCCGACACAGAATGCACAAATCAAGAGCAGAATTGATTACGTGATTAGTGAACTGAAAGCATGTCAAAATGCAAGCAGTAACGGGTATGCTTTTGCTACACCGGAAACGCATTTTGATGTTATTGAAGGAAAGGTCGAGGGACAAAGTTGGGTACCATGGTACACCATGCATAAAATAATAACCGGGCTTGTGGATGTCTATAAATATGAAGGAAATGGAGACGCCTTGGAGATTGCAAGTAAATTGGGGAATTGGACATATCAAAGAACTCAAACATGGAACGATTCAACGCACACAAGAGTATTGAATATTGAATATGGCGGTATAAACGACGCATTGTATGAATTATATAAATTCTCCAATAATCAGGATCATTTAACTGCGGCCCATATGTTTGATGAAGACTCCCTGTTTACGTCAATTGCTAATGGGCAAGACGTATTAGCGAATAAGCACGCTAATACACAAATTCCTAAGTTTATTGGCGCACTGAATCGATATCGCACATTAGGTGAGGCAGAATCGTTCTACCTAGAAGCAGCGGAGAATTTTTGGGAGATGGTGGTCAATGACCATATCTATGTAACAGGTGGAAATAGCGAAAATGAGCATTTTAGAGAACCTGGGCAGTTAGATAATTATAGGAATAACATTAATGATGAAACTTGTAACGCGTACAACATGTTAAAGCTTACTAGAGAGTTGTTCAGGCTTACCGGAGATATAAAATATGCAAATTATTATGAGAAAACATTACAAAATGAGATTATGTCCTCCATTAATCCGGAGACCGGCATGAGTACGTACTTTAAGCCTATGGGTACAGGTTATTTCAAAGTATTCTCTACCGAGTTCGATAGTTTCTGGTGCGATACGGGAAGCGGTATGGAGAATTTCACGAAACTGGATGACAGTATCTATTTTCACTCCGATCAAGATCTTTATGTCAACATGTACTTGAGTTCGAAATTGAACTGGACCGAAAAGGGCCTTCAATTGACACAACAAACAGATATCCCACAAAGCGACAAGGCAACGTTTACAATTAATGCTGCACCTTCCGAGGACATTACGATTAAATTCAGATCTCCTGAGTGGGTTGCAACAGGTAAAAAGGTAGCTGTAGCGATAAACGGAGAAACATTTAATGGGGAAGTATCTGAAGGGTATATTGATATCCATCGAGTATGGAAGAAAGGGGATATTGTTGAACTGACGTTCCCTCTTGAAGTCCAAGTAGCAACTCTTCAAGATAATCCTGAAGCGGCAGCATTTACTTATGGTCCTCTTGTTTTAAGTGCAGGCCTTGGAACAGAGAAAATGGTCGCCATTCCACATCTTGCTTCACAGAAAGCAAATATGCCTTCGGGTGTTTCCTTCAAGGATTACATCCTTATTAAGGATGGTAATGTTAATGATTGGGTCCGTGAAATTAAAAACAATTTGGTTAAGACGGAAGGGAAACTGGAATTTACCTTGCGGAATACAGATGAAGATAACCATTTGAAATTTACGCCCTATTATACTTTATACAAGGAAAGATACGGGATTTACTTCTATTTATCCGCATTGGATTCACCGACTTTCCAGAAAAATATTTTGAATAAAAAGACGGCTGCTAAAAAGGCAATCGCCAAGATCGATGAAGTACAAATTACGAATGATCAGCACGAATTGGCACATAATCTGCAAGGAAATACAGGGGGAGGTTCCTTCGGAGGGGAACAGTACCGGCAAGCTTGGAGCGGGTCATCAGGAGCCGCCTGGCTTAGTTATGATATGGCAGTCGATCCTTCAGTAACTAATTATATATCTACCAGATACTATAGCGGTGATAAAGGAAGAACCTTTAACGTTTATGTGGACGGTAGTTTAATTAAGGAAGAAACCATAGAAGCTAAAGCCCCTGATCAATTTTATGATGTAAGATATCAAATCCCGGCAAATTTGTTAGTAGGAAAAACAAAAGTAACCGTAAAGTTTGCCAATAGAGGCTCGAGCTACGTCGGCAGATTATTCGGAACGGTTTCCATTTTGAAAGATTATAACAATAGCACGAACCTTCATAGTATCACAGCTGATGGAACGCCAGGGGCATTGACGGATAATCACTATTCCATTTCTGTTCCCAAAAATTCTACAGAGTCATTAGTCAAATTCACTCCTGTAAATGCGAATTCTTTGGTATATGTTAATGATGTATTAATTGACGATACTGCGAAAAGAAAAGTATCTTTACAAACCGATATGACTACTTTGAACGTTAGAGCGGTAGCTGAAGATGGAGTAACAGAACAAGCTTATACCGTTAGCATCAATAAGCAAGCACAAGAAGTAGTATCCGCTACACTTTCAGTAGACAGCAGTGTGAAAGCTGGCAGCAGCTTTAAAGTGGCTGTTAATCTGAACAGCGTTACCCAGAGTGTTTATGCCCAGGACATCACTCTAACCTATGATGCCAAAGTATTTGACTATATGATTGCGGCAGGTGCGAACAACAACATCCAAGTTGTGAAAGAGGATAAGGACACTACCGGGGAACTTCGACTGATTACTGCCAGTATCGGAGGTGTTTCGGGAGTGAGTACGCCGGTTCTGGATCTGACCTTCAAGGTGAAATCCGGTGTCCAGAACACGAGCGGAACGATAGCCGTGACCCGGGCAGAATTGGGAACGTCCGAGGGAGCCGTGATCCAGGCGGCCACGGATCGTAAGGTCATTTCTGTAGGAAGCGCCGAAGCGGGCATTGACAAGACTGCGCTGAACGCAACGATTACGAATGCGCAGAACTTGTATGACATCGCAGTCGTAGGTACTCTGCCTGGCCAATATCCGCAATCGGCCAAAAATGCCTTCGGTATTGCGATTAACGCGGCCAAAGCGGTTGAGTACAACTCGAGTGCGACACAGTCTCAAGTTGATGGAGCCGTAACCGATCTGCTCCGTGCGGTTGATACCTTCAAGGCCGCAGTAATTAAGGAAGTATCCGCGGATCTGAACAACGACGGAATCATCAGTGTAGGTGACCTTGCGATCGTCGCTTACCATTACGGTAAGGACTCCACCAGTCCTGATTGGGCGAAAGCCAAGATCACCGATCTGAACGGCGATCAGAAGATCGACATTATGGACCTTGCGATCGTCGCCACCAAAATATTGGAATAATTACATGAATTGAACTTCTGGGGCAGAGAAGATGGTCTTGCTATAGACCGAATTCTATTAACCACAAGTAGTGATACAACTGATCCCGTGTGGCCTTTAAACAGTGTTGCAGTTACAGGAGTAACACTTGACAAGCCTACATTCAGCTTAACTGCAGGTGCAAACGAAATACTTACTGCAACGATTAACCCTGCAAATGCAACAAACAAGGCAGTAACCTTCTCCACAAATGATACGGGTGTTGCAACACGTTTAGTGCAGCGGTCATCAAAGAAGTGTCTGCCGACATCAATAAGGATGGAGTCATCAAATTAGATGACCTTGCGATAGTCGCTTACTACTTCGCTAAAGATTCCACTAGCGCAGAGTGGGCAACATATAAGATTGCGGATATGAATGGCGATAATATGATTGATATTGTGGATCTTGCTTACATTGCAATCAGGATACTCGAATAAGATCCTACTGCTCATGCTTAATAATTAAGTGAAATACAATTCTAATTCTGCCCTATCCCGAGAGTCATCATGACCGGGTAGGGCGAGCTAGTAATTGGGTGATATTATACGGTGAAAGAAAAGGAGAATAGCATTAATGCCAAATGAAATGACAAGATCAAAAGCTGTTTTGAATATTTTTCTTTGTCTTAGTCTTATGGTAACTTCCATGATTAGTTTTAATCAGACTTCCCATGCTGCATCCGTACCTACCGTTCATATTGATTATAATAATGAAAAGCAGGAAATTGACGGTTTTGGTGCATCAAACGCTTGGTCAACGGGGATTGTTCAAAATCTCCCGAACCAAACACAGAAAGAAATATTAGATGCGCTTTTTAGCACATCGAATGGTGTAGGGCTGAGTATGGTTAGAAATCGGCTTCCCTATGACTTATTATCAGAATCTGGCGACTGGAATTGGAACAATTGGGACATTAACGGTACATCATGGCTTTTTAATAAAATAAAAGCGGATTATAATGTCACCAAATTTTTCACAACACCATGGACACCGCCACCATTTATGAAGACCGGTAATCGAGGAATAAACGGTGAAATCGGAGGAACGCTTAGAGCGGACAAATATCAAGCCTATGCTGATTTCTTAGCGGACTATGTAAATGGTTTTAAGACGAATAAGGGAATTGATATATCGGCCCTTTCGATCCAGAATGAACCAAACTGGGCGCCGGAATATGAATCTAGCAGTTGGACAGCCGCTGATTTTCATCATTTTGTAAAGGATTATCTTAAACCTACCTTTGCACAAAAAGGCGTAACTGCTCAGTTGATTATGCCAGAAGGGTTGAATTTTAGTGAAGATCTCGCTCTTCCAACCTTGAATGATGCCGATAGCAGGGATCGAGTCGATATTGTTGGTGTGCATCAGTATGCCGTTAATCAACAAGATCCAGATCTCGGAGCAAAATGGCTGACTCAATCGAAACTATATAATAAAAAGCTATGGGTGACAGAAGCTTCGACAGGCGAACCCAATGATCCGAGCATTAATGATGGTATCTATTGGGCGAAAATGATCCATAAGGATTTGACGATTGCTGAAGTAAATGCGTTTAACTATTGGTGGCTTTGGAATAGCACCAAAGACAGTGTCAACACTGTTGGAGATAAAGGCGCACTAATTACTTTTCATACCGATGACAACGGTGCTGTCAAAAGCTACGATTTGAATAAAAGATTGTTCACTCTTGGACAATACAGCAGATTTGTCAGACCGGGATATAAAAGAATTCATTCGGATGTAAGTCCGGCAACAGGCATCTATACAACCGCATACAAAGACCCTTCCAACGGAAAGTTGGTTATTACAGCTATCAATGAAAGCGACAATGACACTGCACTGGCTTTCGATATAGATGGTAAAGCAATAAGCTCATATAAGACTTATAGAACTTCGTCAAATGAGGATATTGCCAATTTAGGTGATACCACTGTAAATGGAAGCTTATTTCAAGCTACTCTGAAGGGGAAAAGTGTGACAACCTTTTATGCTGAAGTATATACACCAGAATTAAGCAACGCTAAGAACCCGATTATATGGGCGGATGTACCGGATGTTGATGTGATCAGGGTAAACGATACCTACTATATGACCAGCACAACGATGCACATGAACCCTGGAGTTCCAATTATGAAGTCTAAGGATCTTGTAAATTGGGAAATCGTCAATTATGTATATGATATCCTCGAGGCTACGGATAAACAAACTCTCTCAAATGGGAAAAACATATACGGGAAAGGCTCATGGGCAAGCAGTCTTAGATACCATAATGGCAAGTATTATGTCGTATTTGCTTCCAATGATACGGGTAAAACGTATATCTTTCAAACCAATGACATCGAAAATGGCTCATGGGAAAAGTACGAGCTTGCTGGCGGCGTTTATCATGACATGTCATTGCTGTTTGATGATGATGGACGCGTATATTTAGTTTATGGCAGTGGATCCATAAAGGTTATTGAGCTTACTTCAGATGCCACAGCGATTAAAGCAGGCGGTATGAATAAAACGATCATTCAAAATGCAAGCGCCCCCGGAGGATCAGGAGGTCTTGGAGCTGAAGGTACGCACATTCATAAAATTAACGGAAAGTATTATATTTTCAATATTTCATGGCCAAACGGAAGTATACGTACTGAACTGGTACACAGGGCTGATACGATAGACGGCACTTATGAAGGGAAAATAGCATTAAGATCGGGCAGCACTTCAAACAGTGCCGGTATAGCACAAGGGGGCATCGTTCAAGCGACAGATGGAAAATGGTACGGAATGCTCTTCCAGGATTACGGCTCAGTAGGGCGTATCCCGTATATTGTGCCAATGACATGGAGTCAGGATGGATGGCCTGTGTTCGGGAATGTCAATGACACTGGGATCCCTGCAAAACTTTCAAAATCCTGGGTTTCATCAGATAACTTCGATCAGAGAACGGAAAAAATCGGCGCTTATCATACGGAAATTGCCGGTGGAGAAAATGACTACAATGGATCCAATCTTTCATTAGTATGGCAATGGAACCATAATCCAGACAACAGATTCTGGTCTCTTGCGCAGCGACGGGGGTATCTAAGACTTACAACCGGAACAACGAGCACCAGCATACTTGATGCCAGAAATACGCTTACACAAAGAACCTTTGGTCCGGAAAGTTCCGGTACAATTGCTATCGATGTAAGCCATATGAAAGATGGGGACTATGCAGGAATTTCTGCATTTCAACAGAATTACGGGTTTGTTGGGGTCAAAATGTCCGGTTCTTCAAAATCTGTTGTCATGGTGAATGGGAGTTCTGGGGTAGGTGTGGAAGTAGCTAGTGTTCCGCTTACACAGAATACGGTTTATTTAAGAACAGAATTGGATTTTAAAAATCGGACGGATAAAGCAAGCTTCTATTACAGTCTTGACGGTAAAAAGTGGGCATCTTTAGGAAACAAACTCCAAATGTCGTATACACTGCCTCATTTTATGGGTTACCGTTTTGCCTTATTTAATTATTCGACTAAAACAACTGGGGGTTACGTTGACTTCGATTATTTCCAAGTCGATGACAATCTGGTTGGATCAAACTTTGATACGAATTTGAAGTCTCTCCAGGTGGACGGTGTACAAGTGAATGAGTTCAGTCCAAGTACTTACACCTACTCCATAGATGTTCCGGCAGGTTCAGCTCCGCCGCAAGTTAGCGCAGCTCCCAACGATCCTAGCGCCACTGTTACGCTAACACAAGCGACAGCGATACCAGGAAAGGCCACGGTAACCGTAAGTAGGGAAGGCTTGCAAACTGCCGTTTATACGATCAATTTCACTAAGCCTGAGATCATTGCAATAGAGGCAGAAACAGCAGCAGAAAATTCAGACGAAGCATATGTCTCTGGTATGATAAGCAACCATACTTGGTCCCTAGTGGATGGACTGTCCACGAAAGCGATGCTGTTCGGGCCTAATACTGGCTTAGCTGCATCAGGTACAGATGCAGCTTCACTCGCTGCCAATTCCAAACTTGGTTATAAGATTAATTTTCCGACTGGAGGCACCTACAATGTTTGGATTCTTGTCAAGACTACAGGTTACGATTCGGACTCGGTCCATGTTGGATTGGATAATCAGTATAAATTCACGACTAACGGCATTGAAGGGGTAAGCCTCGGCCAATTTAAATGGGCTAATATAAGCAGTAGCAGTGGCGGTATGTTTGGCGGCGCTACATTGAATGTTGCAGCTGGTGAACATGAATTGAACTTCTGGGGAAGAGAAGATGGTCTTGCTATAGACCGAATTCTATTAACCACAAGCAATGCCACTACTGATCCTGTCTGGCCTTCTAATAGGGTTGCAGTTACAGGGGTAACGCTTGACAAGAGTACTTTAAGCTTAACTGCAGGTTCAAACGAAATACTTACTGCAACGATAAATCCTGCAAAAGCAACAAATAGGGCAGTAACCTTCTCATCAAGTGATACGGGTGTTGCAACAGTAAGTGGCGATACTTATGATTCTGCAACAGGTACAACCAGTGTAACTGTTAATGGAATTGCATCAGGAGAGGCAGTTATTACTGTAACAACGGCAGATGGTAATAAAACAGCGGTGAGCAATGTAATGGTAACTCCATCCGTTGTACCTCGATTGCCCGCCGTGGGCCTTTCGGCCGGAAGCAGTGTAAATTCTGAGAGCAGCTTTATTGTGGCACTTAGCCTGGATAATTTGAAACAAAGTGTCTATGCGGAGGACATCACTTTGACCTATGACTCCAACATATTTGACTATGTGAGTGTGGCAGGTGCATCAAGCGACATTCAGATCGTAACAGAGGATAAAGCAACTGCAGGAGAAGTTAGATTAATAGTTGCCAATATCGGAGGGGTCACTGGAGCCAGCACAACGCTTCTGGATCTAACCTTCAAGGCAAAGACGGGTGTACAGAATACATCCGGAACGATTGCAATTACCCAAGCAAGTCTTGGCGTAGCTCCTGAGGGCAGCGTAATCGAGGCGGAGCTTGACAGTGTGAACATTTCAGTAGGCAAAATTGTAGTGGTCGTAAATAAGACAGCTTTGATTACAGCCATTACGAATGCTGAGAGCCTCTATGATGCAGCGGTAGTCGGCACACTGCCGGGACAATATCCGCAGTTAGCCAAAGATGCATTCCGCGTTGCGATCAATGAAGCAAAAGCAGTCAAAGAAAATGAAAGAGCGACACAGTCAGAGGTTGAAAATGCTCTAACAGCACTTGTCAGCGCAAATGCTGCCTTTAGGGCGGCTGTAGTTAAAGAAGTGTCAGCCGACCTGAATATGGACGGAAGCATCAATGTTGGTGACCTCGCAATGGTCGCTTACTATTACGGTAAGGATTCTACTAGCGGAGACTGGGCAACCTGCAAAATTGCAGATATGAATGGTGACAATAAAATCGATGTTGTGGATCTTGCGTTTGTTGCCACGAAGATACTTCAATAAGTGTAACATTTAATCTAATGGCTTCGCCCTTTGTCATCAGGGGGCGGAGCCATATTTATTGGTTGACTTGGGCAGTCTGGGATGTTATTTTTTTTACTAATTTTGGATCGGATGCACTACCTATGCGCAGAGGCTTGATAGAACGATTTTTTTAAAAACACTTACCGAATGTCGTGGAGAAAGATTAAAGAAATTACAAAATGAGATTCAAGCCAGAGGAGGACAGACAAACTTTGGTGTCCAAATCGCCTGGATAATATATATGCGGACAAAAATCAATATCAATATACAAGGTCTTCCTGTATTGATAACTAAAAAATCTCACTTTTTAAAAAAGATATTACATCGTAATATTCGCAGGGCCAAGATATAATGAATTCGAATTTGACCAAAGGTAACCAGAGGGGAGTGCAAGCGGATAAAATGAGCTTAAACGTTTACTTTTTTTTACAACACATTAGAAAGCGCTTTACTTCCTGCTTATATTAAATTAAAGGAGAATCAGCTAATGAAAAAAAACTATGTTCTTTTCTTATAACTATTGTATTATTGCTGAATTTGGTGCCGGTAGGAATCATTTATGCAGAAGAAGCCCCTAAAGAAAAGGGAGCTACCAATAACCCCATTGTTTGGGCTGATGTGCCGGATCCTGATGTCATTCGTGTTGGTGATGCCTATTATAAGACCAGCACGACTATGCACATGAACCCTGGCGTTCCGATTATGAAATCTTATGACCTAGTAAACTGGAATATTGTTAATTATGTATATGATATTCTGGACGAAGGCGATAACCACAGATTGAGTAACAATGAAAATGAGTATGGAAAAGGCTCCTAGGCTAGCACTCTCAGGTATCATAACGGAAAATACTATGTAGTATTTTCATCCAGTATAACAGGAAAGACGTATATTTATCAAAATGAAATTGGATCGAACTATTATTGAACGGGAACGAACTGGGGACAGAGAGGAATTAACATTTCTGTGCGTTTCACTATCAAAGAAGTGCTCTAGCATGAATTCCACTTAATATCATACCTATATATTGTTTTATATGGAAATTATCGTAAATTGTTGAATAGATGGAAAATAATAACCATAAAATGTAATAATTTAACTTTATTTGTTGAAAGCGTTTACAAAGCGATGTACATCATATATATTTCACTAAAGAAGTAAATGAGAGTTTAGTAGACTTGTGGTAACGAAATAGATTAGCCCACGCGTAATAGGAAATATTGAAAGGAGGTGAATAATAATGGCTTGTCCTAATCGTTGTACAGCAGGGCAATGGGTTACGTATTGTAATGAAAAATGCCCTAGTAATATCAGCACTCATACCAGAAGAAGAGTAATGTTTTGTCCATCTGAAAATTGCAGTGTTACTGGAGCATGTGATTGCTGGTAGAACTCATTAGTGGAGAATCTCTCAGTTTAGTGAGAGATTCTCTTTCTATATATACAGACACGTGATGAAGGGAGAATATTCGCAATGAATCAGATTGAAAAAGTAATGCCGTCATTTCTGCAAGTTGAAGAGGGTTTGCAGATCGGGGATTATATGCCCAATATTAGAATTCCGAACAATGACGATATGGAATTGTATGATTGTATTACCGATTACCTTTTACTGGCGACTATTAGCACTTCCTGCGCGCCTTGTCTTCCGGCAATGGAAGCAATTAATATATTTATTCAACAATACCCCGGAATCAATTTCCTACTGTTCATAGATACGGAAGAGAGTACATTCGAGAAAGCCAAACATATTTTCCATCATTCCGCCCAAATTTATCATGCCTCTGATGATTTGCTGTTCGGAGAACTAAAAACACGAGGTTATCCGTGGGGATACGGATTAAATGCAGAGGGGCAAATTATTACGATAGAACATGCGGGCAGTCTCGAATATTTGGAAAAACTCGTATCCCCTTTCAAAAGGTTTTTGGATTCGAAGGAGGAATCATAATGAGCAAACTTAGCTTTCGAGATTTATTTAAGCATGAGACACTGGAGAGAGAAGAAACTTCTTTTGTGCCGCCACTTGATGAAGAGCTGCTGATGGAATCTCATTTGGTACAAGGTCAGCTTTTTCGTGGTCTTGAGCTGGATGATAGGCTTGCCGACGCTGCTATGGCAACGATTCTTTTTATCTCTTTGACCTGCACCAGCTGCATAGATTTGCTGTCTGATCTTGCCGAGTTTGGCGCTAGACATGAAGGCTTGCTGCTTGTTGTCAGTAGTGGATCAAATGAGGATAACGAAGAGCTTGTGCGGTATTACGACTATTCCTTCCCTGTTTTGACGATGCAGGAGAGGGCATATAAAGCGCGCTTTGAACTGGAAGCGACACCGGCGGCGATTATGCTAGAACATGGCCGTGTCATGAAACAGTTTACAATCTTGGATATTGGACATCTTTATGATCAGAGCGCGGTACGAAAAGGAGGCGATTAGTTTGCTTTCAATTATGATTTTTCTACTGGATTACGTTATGGGTGGTCTGTTTGTGGTGGCATTTTACTTTAAAAAAAATAACTTTCGCGATTTAGAGCTTTCCGTACAGTCCTATCGTGTCCTTCCTTTGTCTCTTATTCGTATAGCTTCTATCGGGTTACTTCTATTTGAGTTTTGTCTTTTTATTTCCTTTGCATCTGGACAGGCCTTGTATTATAAAGAACTGGGCGCTATTGCATTGTTACTTGCTTTTAGCTTTTTTGTTGTCAGAAAGCGCCGATTGGATAACGATTTGGGGAGCACATGCTCTTGTTTCGGCTCAATCGGAATTCTTAATCGTTATCCTTTGAGTCGTAATTCGATTCTAATCGGGCTATGTGCAAGCAAATGTTTACTACCGGCCGCCGCCTTGTCCGCTCAAGCTTCCTTTCGGCAATTCATAATCCATAGCGTAGTGATGGGTAGTTGCTTGTTTCTTGTTGATTATTATCAGACTCGAAAACGATACATCGCGCTGCAGGTGAGGGGATGATGATCTTGTGGATCGTTGGCGCTTTGATGATTTTGTCGGTAGGTCTGTTGAAAGTGTTGGTTATGAAGTACAGGCTGAAAAAGATGGAGCGGCGTCTGGTAAAAGTTGCAATCCAAGACGAGTCATGGCAGGAATCGGAACAAATGACGTTAATGGGTATTCATTACACGCATCCATCGTTCAAAAGACTGGATGAATTATTGTCTTCGAAAGATAGGTCTTTTCAGAATGTCGTCGTATTCTTGGACGCGCCTCCGTTTATCCATCTCTTAAAGCAGCGTGCATGGAATAGTTGTCGTAGTGTTCGCCATACGCCCGAATGGTCCAATTCCAGGTGGCTTGCACTGCTAAACGGGGAAACGGTCGCCTATCAGTGGGACGGTCAGAAACTGCATCACTACACAGAGGTAGAAATGCTCCTGGAGCGAAAAATCAGGGTATTCCAATTGGAGGAGGAACAATTATGCACGCAGCAATCAGCGGACAACTTCTTATAGCTGATCAAGTGGTTGATAACCATGAAGCAAGGGCTCATTGTATTCAAAACGTGCGCAATGAAGTACAAGTACGGACATTTCCTTCAGTTACACTTTTTTATTTATGGGCGAAAGTGTTGTTTTTTGGTGTGAATCAGGGAGTTGTGTGGATTAAGGTATACGACTCGGATCAAAATACGGTGTGGCAAAAAAAATGCGAAGGTCTGGTTAATAGAAGGACGGAGTTGCTTCCCGCAGGAATAGATATGGCGTTTCAGCCGCGTTTTGTTGTGCATGAGGAAGGATTGTTTCACTTTGTAATGACAGACGAAGAGGGTGCGACGCTGGCACATTATCCTCTTTATATATCCCGCAAGGAGTCCTGATGGAACCTTCATTCAGCAAGCTGCAGACGCTCCGGTTCTTGCTGCCAATTCTGTGGAAAATATCTGGGGTTGCCCTTGTGTTATTAATTGGAATCACGTTGATTCAGGCTGTTATACCGATTGCGCAGCTTTCGCTCACAAGCAAGCTTGTAGAGGAAGCTGCGCAATTGTTTCAAGGAAATAGCGTGAGCGGCCTTCGAGATGTATGGCTCCTCGTGATACTTCAATTTGTTCTGCTCCTAATAAGCGCACTCTTGGGAAGTGTTTTTAAATATACGCAGCAATTTTTTAATGAGCGAGCCACCTTATATTTCGACGAGATGATGTCGACCAAGGTGAATCGTCTCCCGTTATCATATTTTGATAACCATCTGAATTATGATCGGTTGCAACGAACGTCCTTCAGCATACAGATGCAAGGAATCAGTATCGTGTTTATCATGTTGACAATGATCCAAAGCATAATTACCGTGACCGGTTTCATGGTTGTGTTATATCAATTTCATTGGCTCCTGTCGGTGGGGATGTTTCTTCTGGTTGTTCCCATGCTATGGACTTATTTGTATGAGAGCAAGGCTTCTTTCAAGCTTTTCGTTCAACAAACACCGGATGAGCGTATGTCATCTTTCCTTAGCTATTTGTTGAAAAGCCGGGAGGGCGCTAAGGAGCTACGCGTATTTGAATTAGCTGATTATTTGATAGGAAAGTGGAAGTTGATTTCCAAGAGAAATATTGAGAGGAAGCTCGCTTTGGAACGGAAAACGATCGGCATTTCGTTAGGCATGCAAATGATTTCATTGGCGCTGCTAAGCGGTATGCTGTTATTTGCTTTGAATACTGGAGCGAATGGGAGGCTTGAAATCGGACAATATGTAGCCTTGGTTCAAGCATTGTTCAGCACGCAGACGCTCATTCAAGGTCTTGCGCAAGGGTATTCCAACCTTCATCAAAACTTACTTCATGCGAGTGAAGTGGTTTCTTTTGTCAGGCTTGCGGATAAGAGTGATCAAAGAGGCAAGGCGGATTTCCCTTCTCCTATTAAACAGGGCATTGTTGTGAATAATTTGTCTTTTCAATATGACGGGGCCCCTAGTCCTAGCATTGAAGAACTGAGCTTTACTGTTAAAGCGGGAGAAACGATTGCCATTGTGGGAGATAACGGAGCTGGTAAAACCACATTAGCCAAATGTTTGTTGGGTTTATACAGTCCCAGCAGCGGTTCCATAGCAATAGATGGTATGGATTATGCCGAGATACGAGCAGCCAGTCTTCGCAGCCGGATGAGCGCCATTTTTCAAGATTTTGTGCAATATCCATTCCCAGTATGGGAGAATATCGGATTAGGAGAATTAGCGGAACTGAATAATCGGGACAGGCTTAAGCAATCCGCAGAACAAGCGAATATAGTGTCTTTTATCGACAAACTTCCAGAAGGATGGGACACGGTGCTTGGGATTCAATTTGACGGAGGACATGAGCTATCCTACGGACAATGGCAACGAATTGCGTTGAACAGGGCATTTTTCCGGGATTTCGATGTTATTGTGCTTGACGAACCGACTGCTTCACTTGATCCGATGACGGAAGCTGCTATTTTTGAGAATCTGATGATGTTGACACGTGGTAAAACAGCTTTTTTTATCACCCATCGACTTGGAAGCTGTCGTTTTGCGGATCGAATTATTGTTCTCAAAGAGGGTCGATTGGTCGAGAGTGGAGATCACGAGACATTAATGAATAAGGATGGGGAATACGCTGCGATGTTCCGCAAGCAAGCGGGATGGTATACGAAGGAGTGGAACAAGCAGAAGCTAGGCGTCTAACTCTTATAGCGGCATTGCCGACAATTCATAAATACTAGATCTGAGGAGACGTATCCATTCGGTCAAGTATATCGCTTAACGTGGGTCGCAAAAACAATATAAAGAAGGCTGTCGAGACTTCTCGACAGCCTTCTTATATTATTTTACCAAGCTATGATTTGATTGTTTTTCTTTCCACATCATTGTAATGAGAAGACCAATAAACATAATGACAGCAGCAAAGAGATATGGATAGTTGATGTTTACATCAAATAATATACCGGCTAACGCGGGCCCGACAATATTACCCAAGCTTGTATAGGTTGAGTTCATTCCAGCGATAAATCCTTGTTCTTTTTCAGCCGATTTTGATAAATAGGTCGTTAATGCTGGTCGTAGCAAGTCAAATGCGAGAAAGATGAAGCAAGTTACTAGCAAAATGGCTAAATAGCTAGAGATCATGGTGGATGCTACTGCTAATACTACGCCAGTGATTAAGCATAACTGGATGAGTTTCTTTTCACCGAGTTTATTTACCATTTTACCAAACATAAAGACTTGAACAACAACCCCAAATATTGAACTTATTGTAATGATTGTAGCAATATCTCGCGGAGTGAAACCAAATTTATGATCAGAATACAGACTAAATACAGTTTCATATTCTGATAAACCAAAGGCCAGTACAAACACAATAATGAAGGCAATTAAATATTGTGGATGAAATGATCGTTTGATATCACTTACAAAGTTTGTATCTTTTTTAAGCTGTGTGGTTTCCAAAAGCTGCTGTTTGGTTAATGGCTCTTTTAAAATGAATAGGGATGAAATACATGTTATTAAAGCGAATCCACCAGCAAAGTAGAAGGGTGCACGCACACCCAGCTCAGCGATAAAACCTCCAATGCCTGGACCAATAATAAAACCGAAACTAATAGCCGCAGAAATATATCCCATTGCTTTTGGTCTTTCCTCTATTGAAGTAATATCTGCAACATAGGCAGTAACGGCTGGCATAATAAATGCACCACTAATGCCTCCTAGAATTCTGGAGAAATAAAGAACGGATACTTGTGTACTTAAACCAAAGATCACCTCGGATAGACTAAAAATAAATAATCCGATGATGATCATTTTCTTTCTGCCATACGTGTCGATCCATCGTCCTGCCAGAGGCGACATGAGTAATTGTGCGAATGCAAAGGCCGCCATAAGATAACCTATCGATTGGCCTGATAAATGCATCATATTCATAAAGGATGGCATAACAGGGATGATAAGTCCGACGCCTAGGAAAACAATGAATATATTACTTAATAGAATGAGTAAGACTGCTTTTTGTTCTTTCAATGGTTTCTTCATGAAGTAATACCTCTCTTTTGTAAAATCATAGCTGTGAAATACCTCTCCAAAATACGGTCCATGAGGCATTTAGTTTATCGTTTAAACGTGGTTCATTATTCCCATATGCTAGCTCTAACATGATCGAATCAACAACACCTAAGAAGGCAAGAGTAGGAGTGGAGGCGGTATCTTTTATGATAGCTTTGGCATCGATCCAATCTTGGAATTTGCTTTCTAGAACGGTTTGAATCTTTATCTCCGTATCAATGACTTCCTCATTAATCGCTGATGCCAGATGGAGAGGTGGGAAGAAAGACATACGCAGCCAGAACTTTAACTGCTCGCTCTTTTGAAACAAGTCAATGACCAATTGTAAATATCCAAATAAATCCACTTTGGGATTATGGGTATCCACTTTACTCAAATATTGTAGTTTTGAAGAGATTTCTGCCTCTTTGGCATCTTGTAGAACTTGTAGAAATAGATCATCTTTCCCTTTGAAATGAGCATAAAGAGACTGTTTTCTCATACCAACATTCTCGGCAATTTGAGACAGTGATGCTCCCTCATACCCATGAATGGTGAAAAATTTTAAAGCGACTTCCTTAATCTCCTTACTTTTCAATAGAATCACCTCGATATTAACGAACGTTCGTCAGTTATTTTAGCAAATTTATTTTTTTTATACAAATGTAAATTGCTCTCAGTATTTAAGGTCTAGCGATTATTATGTACTCAGTTCTTCCTTTTAATGTACAGAACAGAAGCTCTCTTACTTGCTAAGGGAGTTTTTTGTTTATAAAAAGAATTCTTTAATGTGTGTGGGTTTCTGAATCTTGTATTTTTAACAAATTATAAAACTAACATCATCAAAACATGAATTTGTATCATTTTTCGAAAAAAAGTTAATGTCAAAGCGCAAAAAATCGTGCTTCTATTATCTCGTTTCGTTTATTTGAAGACAGTAGAATGTTTGTAAGAGGGAGATGATAAATTCCAATCAATCCATAAGTAGTAATTTTTTGTAGTGATTTGAAAGGGATTGCAAAATATTAGCAGGGGGGATGATTATGTCGGAGGTTACGGCGAAAGAACACTACTCTTCGATTCCACCTGAACGGAGATTGGTGAACGAAAAAAGTTTTTTCCAGCGATTGTGGAAGCAAATGGATATCCAGTTAATGGTCTGGCCAGGGGTTGTACTTATATTTATTTTTGCATACATCCCGATGTATGGCGTGCTTACAGGGTTTATGGATTATGACATTTTTACGGGAGCAAACATTTTTGAGAATCCATGGGTAGGGTTCAAGCATTTTGAATCATTTTTTAATGCTCCGCAGTTTTGGACGATTATGAGAAATACGATTGTGATCAGTCTTTTGAAATTGCTTATTGGTTTTCCGGCTCCGATTATTTTGGCGCTTATGCTCAATGAGGTTCGTCATAGGGGGTTCAAGCGTGTTATTCAATCGATTACATATTTACCGTATTTCATGTCATGGGTCATCGTAGGAAGTATTGTTATGAGTTTGCTCTCGACTGAGAACGGGAGCATCAATATATTGCTCAAAGGGATTGGGGCTATCGATGAATCGATTAACTTCCTCTCCATTAGAGACTATTTCTGGGCGATACTCGTGTCAACGAATGTGTGGAAAGACATCGGTTTTAACTCCATTATCTTTATGGCTGCGATAGCGGGTGTGAATCCGAGCCTATATGAAGCTTCAGAAATCGATGGTGCGAGTCGTTTCAAACAAATGTATCTGATTACGATTCCGACGATTATGCCGATCATCATTATCTTTATGATTTTGGCTATGGGAAGTCTGCTAAGTGCTGGTTTTGAGGATATATTGATCCTGGCGCAGAACCCAAGTCTAAGACCCGTATCTGATGTAATAGACACGTATGTATACCGAGCTGGTTTGCAGAATCAAAGGTATGACTACGGGGTTGCTGTTGGTTTATTCCGTGCAGTAGTAAGCGTTACCTTGTTAACCATTGCCAACTTTTTGGCGAGAAGAACGGGTAACAGTCTCTGGTAGAACATTCGCCAATAAGGGGGGGGAATACAGTGCTTTTCAAGCGTTTGGGATATAGTGACCGCATCATGATTGTAGTGATATACGTGTTTCTTATTTTGTTATCTTTTACTGCTCTATATCCGTTCTGGAACACACTAGTTGTATCTTTAAATGAAGGTCTTGATACAGCGAAGGGTGGAGTTACGTTTTGGCCAAGAATATTCACATTTAGCAATTATGCAACTGTCTTTGATGACGACCAGATACTTAATGCATTTATGATTACTATACTTCGAACCATTATTGGTACCATTTCCGCGATCTTTATGACAGCGTTGCTCGCCTATGGGATGAGTAAATCTTATTTAATGGGTCGTAAATTTTTCACCATATTTTTTATCGTCACGATGTATTTTGGCGGGGGGTTGATTCCTACCTTCTTGCTAATCAAGTCTTTGGGTCTGATGAACAATTTTCTTGTGTTTATTATTCCTGGGCTAATCAGCGTATGGAATATGATCATATTCAGAACATTCTTCAAAAGTTTGCCTGTTGGTCTTGAAGAGTCGGCTCAAATTGATGGTTGCAGCAACTGGGGCGTTTTTCTGAAAATTATACTTCCGCTATCCGGTCCCGTTATTGCGACACTCGGTTTATTTACAGCCATTGCACATTGGAATGACTGGTTCGCACCAACGATTTATATTACCAACCAAGACTTGATGCCTGTTCAGACGGTTCTGAGACGACTACTGAATGCCAACCTGTTTAACCAAGCTAGTGGTAGCGGCAATGTAAATAGTTTGACCTTGGAGACGTTAGGTCAGAAGAGCTTAACTGCCAAGTCAATTATAAGTGCTACTATCATGGTTGTATCGCTTCCGATTATTGCGGTATATCCGTTTGTTCAAAAGTATTTCGTCAAAGGCGTCATGGTAGGATCCTTGAAAGAGTAGTTTTTGATTCGGTGTGAGGCGCTTGCGCTTTAGACATATAGAATATGAATGAGAGGGGTAATATTTGGATGAAGAATATGAGAAAAATGCTATTTATCGTTACAACCGCACTCCTTCTAACTACTGTGGCCGCAGGCTGTAGCAAATCAACTAACGAGACGAAGCCAAGCACACCGAAAAACTCGAATGCCACTGCAGATAAAGGCAAAGAGACAACAGATGATAAGTCCTCAGATGTATGGCAATTGGGTTCAAGCGAGCTAGAGTTCACAGCCTATGCTCACTATGGCTGGATGGATTTTCCAAAGAAGATGGAGGATGTTCCATTCTGGAAGTATTTGAAAGAGAATAAAAAAGTTAATATTAAGACAAGAGCTGCTCAAGGTAACGAGGCCCAGCTTATGACGACCATGATGGCAGATGATGACCTACCTGATATGATCTATGGAAATCGGTTTGATCCGGATATTCTGAGACTTTATGCAGCTGGCAAGCTAGTACCGCTCGACGATTACATGGAGAAATATCCGAATCTTAAAAAATGGCTTAACGCCAATACTTCGAATATGCTTCGTTTCCCGGATGGAAAGTTGTATCAATTCCCGAACTGGTACACATCTAGACCAAACGGAAGCGCAGGCTATGTCGTGAACAAAAAGATTTATAAAGAGCTAGGTTCACCAACGTTGGAAACGATGGATCAACTCTATGATTACTTAGTTAAAGTGAAAGAAAAGTATGGAGAAGAAGTTATTCCTTACGAACCAGACCGTGCAGTAGACGGTCAAGGTGTTGGTCTTATTTATACGGGATTCAAAGAAAATGCTTATTACAGATCCTTAAACGGCAATACGCTTGCCGTTGTTGACGATACCAACAATAAGCTCGCTTCCCTGTTTACAGATCCAGCTTTCCACGAATCACAAAAGTTTGTGTCTAAATTGTATCGTGAAAAATTGATTTCTCAGGATATGTTTACGATTACGGATAGAGGACCGGTACAAGAGAAATTAATGTCTGGAAGAGTTGCTGTATTCGGTAGTTCGGATCCAATGCCTTACGCTTCGGCAGCACATTTGACTCTTTCTAAAGAAGATCCGGATGCTGGATATTTCATGATCTGGCCATTCCATAAAGCGGGTCTGGACAAAAACAAAATTTATACAGGCGGTTATGACCAACTGGGTTGGAATGTAAACGTCATAACAACTGCGGCCAAAGAACCGGAAAAGATCTTTGCATTATTGGATTATATAACAGGACCAGAAGGCATGGTGGTTCAGTATTTTGGACCTGAAGGTGGTAATTGGCAAGGACTTGACGAGAATGAGCAACCTATTTTTACAGATAAATACAATGCGGATCAAGTATCTGAAATTCAGGCAGCCAACAATCCGATAATGATCGCAGGTAACACGGCATATATTGACCCAGCTAAGATGAAATTTGAATTGCTTAAGCCTGAGGAAGAACGCAACTGGCTTGCTCGTTATCAAGAATCGGTTACATGGAAGACGCATATTGATCAAACAGCGTTGGCTAACAATTTGACGCCAGAGCCAGGTACGGATTTAGCAGATGCTAGTACGAATATTATTGATATCTTTACACAAGCATTATCCGCTTCATCTACAGCTAAGTCTGATGAGGAAGTTGATAAGATTCTAGTGCAAGCGGAAAAAGATGCTCAGGCATTAGGTTATAACGAACTTCTTGAATGGCGTACACAAAGATGGTTAGCGAATAAGAAAGCGCTTGGCCAGTAATTTTCAATAGAAAGAGAGAGTCCATCCCAAGGAATAGATAGAATAACTTGGGGTGGATTTTCTCAATTACTAAGGTTAGCGTCAAAGACTATATTTGATGCTAACTTCAGTAATTGAGAATCAATAGAATTGATTTTCAAAATTTATGTGTATTGTTATCGATTCTATTGATATAATTTTACAAAAATACCTTTATATAAGCGAATTGTAGGGGGTTATACTTTGAATGAAAATAAAGAAAGATTTCTGTTGGTAATGCTAGTCGGAGTTGTCCTATCTTTACTTGCAGGCTGCAGCTTCTCACAATATCCAGTTCGTAAAGAAGAGATCTTAATCCAACCAGTTCAACTTGAATTACAAGATAGAGATGTTGAGAAGACATTGTATCCCTTAGGACATGAACCCCTTAACATTAGTTTCTATGGTCATTATAGTTACTATACTATGCCACAGTGGGGTACAGATCCTTCATCGAAGTGGATTCAAGACAACTTGAATATACATATCAGTGGAATAAGCGCGGATGGAAATGCGAAGTTGACTTTGCGTAAGATGATCGCAAGCAAGAAGCTGCCAGACATCGTATGGGGAGAGAGGGATTTAGATCTAGAACAGATGCGTGAGGAGGACCTGCTCGTTCCTCTAGATGCTTATATAGAGAAGTATCCAAATTTAAAGCATTGGGCAGGCGAAAAAGTACTGAATTTGCTCCGAGCTTCGAATGGGAGAATATACTATTTCCCGAATTATTATTCGAATAGAGCTTATGGTAATGCTGGTTATGTATTAAACAAAAAGATTTATAGGGAACTCGGTTCTCCGAAACTAGAGACGACGGATGACCTATATCAGTATTTAATCAAGGTGAAAGAAAGATATCCGGATGTTGTTCCCTTCGAGACAGGGCAAGCAAAGGAAGGGCATGGGATCGATCAGCTTTTCTCCGCATTTAAGGAAGATAATTTGGGTTTTACACGTTTATATGCTGTTGCGGAAGGGGGAAAAATGACTTCCATTTATTTGGATAAGGGGTTTCGAGAATCTGCGTTATTTGTGGCAAAGTTAATGCGTGAAGGGCTTATGCCGTCGGGAGCTATGATCCAGACAGGGGATCAGGTCACCGAGAAGTTAATGAAAGGCAAGGTGGCAATTTACGCTAGCGCAAATCCAATGTTAGATGCGATGCGGGCCGATGCTGAACTGCGTAAGTTGAACTCAGATAATGGCTATATGTTCATCGACCCGATTTATAAACAAGGCTTGGATCGGTCGAAGATTTATCCGGGTACGTACAACAATCTAGGCTGGAACGTCACCGCAATCACGAAAAGTGCGAAAAATCCGGAAGCTATCTTCGCAATGCTGGATTGGATGACGGGGCCGGAAGGCTCAGCCGTACAGATGTGGGGACCTCCGGGACCCGAAGGTTATTGGAACGGATTTATGGAAGATGGTATCACACCAAATTTCACAACCAGATATGGTTCTGACATGGATGAATTAACGGAGATCCAAGCGGTCTCGAACCAAATGATATGGGTGGGAAATACGCTCTATTTGGACCAAACCAAAAGCAATTATGAGCGAATGTTACCGAAGGAACAGCGCAACTGGGCGACCTACTGGCAGCAAAATGTGACTTGGAAGTCCCAAGGGGACGCCACGCCGTTCATTAATGTTCGGCCAGCATCGAACTCGGAAGAAGGACATATTATGCGTAACTTGGAAGAAATATGGCTCGATGCACGAGAGGGCGCACTTTTCGGTCAGAACGACGAGGAGGTGCTAAGCATTTTGGATCAAGCGCACCATGCTTCTATGGAAGTCGGTTTTCAGAAATATTTAGAGTATATTACGAAGAGATGGCATGACAATATTAGGGTTCTGAATAACGAGTAGCAACGAACATTTCACATTGATAGGATTGCGGAGGGAAAGGTCTATGTATAATGTGTTGTTGGTGGATGATGATGAACTTGATTTGGAAGGAATGAAGAGATTTATTCCGTGGTCTGAACTTGGTATGGAAGTGAAGGGTTGTGTGAATAACGCGTTGTCAGCTTGTGAAATACTTGATCAGCTTGCCATTGATATTCTTGTAAGTGATGTAAATATGCCTTATATGTCAGGACTCGAGTTGGCACGGGTCGCATTGCAGCGCAAGCCAAAGATAAGAATCATATTTGTAAGCGGTTTCCAAGAGTTCAGTTACGTCCAACAAGCGCTATCGCTTAAGGCCTATAGCTATGTGCTGAAGCCTTTGGAGGATCGCGAGCTTATCGCATCTCTAATGAAAGTCAAGCGAGACTTAGACGAGGAACTTAAATATCGTGAAGTAGAAGAAGCGTATCAGGATATGATTCCAATTGCCAAAAGCGATATGCTTCTGCGGCTCTTCGAAGGAGAAGATACGACAGATCGTGAATTTATGGATAAATTAATGAAAACCCATGAACTGAACCGCTTGAACTGGCCCGTTCGCGTTGCTGTCATGGAATTGGATCTGTTGTCGAGAGTAGATGATAATGCTACATCCAGGCTTGAAGGATCCAGAATATTTCTGAAGCAGCTTCATGAAGCTGCGAATCGAGGGGGGGGCGTTCCCTATTGTAAGCTGAGTCCTCAGCGAATCGCATTACTTCTGGAAGCGAATGGGATTGAAGATAAGATCACACAGCTGATCGATTCCGTACAGCGGAAACTGTCCGTTACGATCACGACTGGATTGGGATCACCTGTACATACTTCGGAACATCTGTATGAATCATATCGGCAGGCAATTCAGGCTGTTGAAGGCAAGATGTTCCTTGGGAAGGGCGGCATCATTAACTTTGAAGAAGTGAGTGTTGAACCAGCCATGGTGGATTATCGTTTGCTCGATAAACATATGAATGCATTGATGAAAGCTCTTAAAGACTATGAACTTGTTCAAATCTATGACGAACTTGATAATTTATTCTGTGCTGTTAAGAGCTTACGTTCTAAATTCACGGTTCACAACTTGAGCAGTTATATGATATGGAAGTTAGATCAATATTTAAGCGCGATGAACGAGGATCTCTTCCAACTGCTCGATATCGACATCCGCAAACTCGATATGTTGTTACAATTTGAGACGATCAATGATATCCGTAAATGGTTGTTGTATCACGTATTTCAAATATCAGAGAAGCTCCATCAGAAGAATAGTACGAATGACAGTCAATTTATCCGCAATGTGGTGAAGACGATCAAAGAACGGATGAGTGAAAATATTACGGTCAAGGATATCGCTCAGCATTTTTCATTCTCACCTAGCTATTTTGGATTTCTAGTTCGGGAGAAATCAGGACATACGTTCAACGAACTACTTGTGCAGCTGCGCATGGAGAAAGCCTGTGAACTTCTTGAATTACCAGGGATGAAAATTTACGAGATTTCGGATCAGGTAGGCTACCGTTACTTGCCTTATTTCAGCAGGCAATTCAAAGAGAAGTTCGGCATGACGCCACTTGAATATCGGAAGAAAGAGAAGTAGCAGTGGAGGTAAAGATGAGACTGGGCTGGAGAAAAGGAAAACATCTTGGTTATATTCCAATTGGATATAAGTTGATGATGTCCTATCTAGTATTTATTATTGTACTTGTAACTGTTAATGGATATGTTTCCCACTCCATGTACGATTCTTCTATGCGTAAGCAGACAAGTAGCAATATTCAAAGCACATTGGTCCAAATTCGAGACAATGTAGCCTATAAAAGCGATGATATGGTACGCATTTCATCAACTCTATATGACGATGAAAATTTTATAGAGAACTTGATGTTGAAAACCGATAATCGCATGGATACCAATTTGCGCTTCAAAAACGTGATCATACCGAAGATAGCGAGCGCATCGAAGTCGATCGGCATTGATTTAAGGCTTTTCTTGTATGTGAAGAATGAGACGATACCTGAGCATTATTATAATTATGAACGAAATAATTATATCTACGAACGGGAATCTTCTTACACTAGTCAACAAACATATAATATTTATCATATGACCCGTATTGAACAGCAGACGTGGTACGATTTGCTTCCAGATGAGGAATACGGCATTACGAAGTTATGGGCCGAAGTGGAGGATGATGAACATAGTAACCGTATTTCTATGATTCGCCGAATTGTAGATTTACAGAACCCGCTAAACGTAACGGAAGTGGGTGTGATGAGGTTCAGCGTGCGTAGAGATGAGTTTTTTGAAAGTGTGGATTATCAAAAGCTTGGCGAAGGAGCGATGCTGATCGTTAAAGACCGCACGGGACGTGTCATCTATGCCTCAGACGAAGAGCGGCATGATGCTAGGAATGATTTCGAACAGAATGCTACTTTATCCCAAGAGGATTTCCACCCAGAGGGGGAATACTTGACGCTAAAAGAGTATTTACCACAGCAAGATTGGACCATTGTCGCGTATGTTCCTTTAACGACGATTCAACAAGAAGCTCTACGTGTGCGAGCATACATTATAGGTATATGTATCTTGTGTTCTATTTTGTTTACTTTTATGGGCATATTTATGTCGGGTTATTTCTCCAAAAGGATTTCGAAATTCATTTCTGTTCTGAACGCTTTCCGGGAAGGAGATTTGCATAAACGCATATCGTATAAAGGAAAAGATGAATTCTCGCAAATTTCCACGGCGCTAAATAGTATGGGGGAAGATTTTGAAGCTTTGATCAATAAAGTATATTTAACCCAGCTAGAGAAGAAGGAAGCGGAGCTTGAGATGTTGCAGACGCAAATTAATCCTCACTTTCTCTACAACACACTCTCATCCATCAATCAGTTGGCCAAGTTCGGAGAAAATGAGAAGCTGCAGAAGATGGTCGTAGAGCTTGCGAAGTTCTATCGATTAACCCTGAATTCCGGTAGAACAGTAATTCCCGTCTCGTCAGAGGTTGAGCAAGCCAATGCGTATCTGAATATACAAAAGGTTAAATACGGACACCGGCTTGAAGTGACCTTAGATGTTGATGTTGAAGTATGGAAGTATGAGACGATCAAGCTTATTCTCCAACCCTTTATCGAGAATGTACTTAATCATGCTTGGAGTGGCGGTGATCGTATCCATATTCGAATTGTTGCTTTGCTTGAAGGGAACGATATCCTTTATCGCGTGATTGACGACGGTATGGGTATGAGGCAGGAACGTATTATAGAGATTCTAAATACTTCTAGTGAAAGCGAGACCGGATTTGGCATACGAAATATCCATCTGCGCGTACAACTTCAATATGGTGAGGAATACGGTGTGTCTATATTTAGCCGTAAGGGCGTAGGTACTTCTGTCAATATACGTATTCCAGCAAGGAAACGTAGGCTGTTTGTGGAGGAAACTCAAGCGAAGATCGATCATTAGAGAACAATATGCCACATGAGTATTGGAAATGTAAGTCTATTACCATTCGTTATTGCAGATGAAACTCTATAAGACATAGGATTCATCAGATAAACAATAAAAACCACTTCCTAATGAAGTGGTTTTTATTGTTTTGGCGGAGCCAGAGGTTACTTGGTTGCGCTTTGTTTACTTATTGAGTTTTCAGAAGTAATGCGAATACTCGCGAATAAACTCATGAGTATTAACACAAGGTTAAATCCCATGGTTACAATTAATGCTGATTGCATCGTCATTCCAGAAGCTTGACTAACAACTAGGATGGCACCGCCTATACCTATAACCACACCTGGTGTAAAAGAATCCGCAAATTGTAGATTTGCAGAAGTCTCGCCAGCTCCTTCTTCACGAGTATGAGCAAAAGCCACCGCACCGCTCGTTGGATGTGCTAATCCCATTCCGATCCCCGCAATGATTTGCCCAATAACCGCAATGGTAGACGTTACGGTTGGAATCCAAAATACAACTGAAGATCCCAATGTAAGTAGCAGCACACCTAGGACAATTCTTTTATTACGTCCAATACCCTGATCTGACGAATCCCAACGTCCTTGTAGATAAGCAAAGAGACACCAACTGAGTGCGGCACTGGCCACAATTAATCCGGCATTTGCTGGACTAATTCCTTTTACATTTATTAGAGCTAATACTAGGAAATTCTGCGTGCTGACATATGCTGCGAAGAACAGTCCCCTAGTTGCTAGAATAGCTGGCATACCTCTTTGGAATGTAAGAGTTCCCTTAGGTAGTAGCATGCGTAGTGGGTAAGACATTATCGTTAAACCAACAATGCTTAATACAACACCTGTAATCTTAGGTAGCATACCAAGGCCAACCAAGAAAATCCCTGTACCCATTGTTAACAACAAGGCTAACCATGTAGAGGTGGTTCCCTTTCCCTCTTGCGTGCTATGTACCTTTAATTTCCTGAAAGCTGGTAGGCTAAGTAGTGCTGATATAACTACGATTGGTAATATGCCCCAGAAAACAAACCTCCAAGACCACTGTTCAGCAATCAATCCGGCAACATATGGACCAAGCATGGATGGAAGAACATAGGCTGTCCCGAATGCACCGAGTATTTTGGCACGTAATTCATCGGGGTAACTTAAGGAAATGGCAGTGTACACGCAAGTCATCATGGCACCAGCGCCAAGGCCCTGCATCGCTCGTGCGAATATCATCATATACATGTCGCTTGCAGTCGCAGCCACGATCAGCCCCACGATAAACAAAACAAGTGCGTAAGTAAAGGGAGCTGCAGGTCCTAATTTATCAATGATACGACCCACTACCAAAGTGCCAACAATCTGAGCAAGCAGGTAAGTGCTAAATATCCATCCAAATAGTTGAATACCACTCAAATCACCTGCGATGGAAGGGGCGATCGTAGTTACTGCTAAACCTTCGAACCCTACCGCCATCACTGACAGAATAATGCCAATCGATAGTGCAACATAACGCGGACTAAAAATGCTTTGATTGTTAGACATCGGATGTAACCTCCAAGATTGTTTTTTATGTATACTCCATATCCGGATACTTAGTAAACATATTTCTTTATAAAGTTCAAACTACAGCTTGGCTTTGACTTTGTCAACTTTTTTATTTAAAATGTAGAGAGTGCTGTATAGATGTTGTTGTAAAAGGAGGGACCCCATGAGCGGAAATCAAACGAATAAGGATACCTCAACAAAAACACGAAGAGGGATCATTGATCTACTAAAGCAGCAGGGGCGAATGGATGTTAACGCACTTTCCTCAGAGTTTATGCTATCTGGAATGGCTATTCGTCAGCATTTAAATGCATTGAAAGAAGAAGGATTAGTTACTTATGAACAAGAAGCTCGCCCTATGGGGCGGCCAGCAAAGCTATGGAGATTAACTCCTGAGGCTAATCGTTACTTTCCAAGTGGGTATTCGGAATTGTCAGTCAGTCTGATTAATTCAATGAAAGAGGCTTTCGGTACCGAGGGGCTGGACAAGCTGCTGGCTGTTCGGAATAAGAATATGCTAGACCAATATCTTCTGCACACTAGTGACGCATCGGACTTAAGAGAGCAACTTGAGAAACTAGCAGATATTCGAACAAATGAAGGTTATATGGCTGAGGTAACGGATCAAGGTGATGGAAGCCTGTTGTTTATTGAGAAACATTGTCCGATATGTGAAGCTGCTGTTACCTGTGCTGGGTTATGTAAGAATGAGTTGAATCTCTTTCAAACCGTGCTTGGAAATAGTGTTCTTGTCGAACGGGTTGAGCATATTTTGGTGGGCGGAAGAAACTGTGTGTACAGGGTTAGTGAACGAATCAATTAGATACGAAATCTGGCTCTCATGTAGTCGATTCTGAACCGATCAAGTTCGGGTTATTACCACGTCATTGGACGTGTTTTTTTTGTTTATTATGGCATAAAAGCAAATCGTGACTTGTTTAATCTTTTACTATGACACGCAATCCGATTGTGATCTTTGTGCATGGCGGTCCAGGTTGTTCGGAAATTCCATATGTGAGGGAATACCAGGACTTGCTTGAGAAGAATTTTACAATTGTTCATTATGATCAACGCGGGAGCGGGAAGTCATATCATTTTTTTGAGGATTACTCTAATCTGTCAACTGGTCTGCTTGTAGATGACTTATTGGCTCTAACAGATTATGTTGCAGATAAATTCGGGCAAGATTAATTGATGATAATAAGGATTATTTGTTAGGGTTTCTCTTAAATCGGGAGTATAAATTACTTGATGTTATACGCTTTTTCAAAGGGGTTAGTATATCGCAAGATATCCTACTAGCGGAACTATTTGCAAATAATATTACAAGCATTGTAGAACGTTTGGAGATTCCTAGTTATGTTGTTATGGGGAAATATGATTATATGACCCCTGTAAATGCGGCAAAAGCTTACTTTGATGTACTGGAAGCTCCCGTGAAAGAGTTTGTTTTGTTTGAGAAATCGGCTCATTATCCTCAGTTCGAGGAAGAGGAGAAATTCGCTGAGTGGTTGAACGCAACTTGGAATCAAATTAATAAAGTGGGTTATCATAACCCAGCTTATTGTATGTTAACTGGTATATGTAATAATTCTGGAACGGTCACGAAGATATAACCTCTACTTCTTAGAATCTGAATAACTTCAGGTAGCGCTTGGATGGTACCAGTCAGATCTGATCCAACGCCTCCCCCTGCATGTTGAAGAATGATTGAACCTCGTCCGACAGAGGAAAGAATATTCTTTTTCACTTCATTTTTACGAAGTCCTTTCCAATCGAGTGAATCTACATTCCAGTTAACGATTTTGTAGCCTTGTTTCTTGGCCCATTTCAGCTGTTCTTCGGTAATATCTCCATAAGGTGGTCGTATGAGCCTCGGGTTGTAACCAACGATATTATGTATGATCGTATCTGTTGTTACAATCTGCTTCTGAAATTGGGATAAAGGTATCTTTGTGAATAGGGGGTGATCATAGGAATGGTTACCAATGGCATGCCCTTCTCGCTTCATACGAGAGACGAGACCAGGATATTCCTCTGCACGTTTACCAACGACAAAAAAAGTAGCTTTTATGTGATATTTAGAGAGCACATTTAACACAGCTGGAGTGAAGCGTGGATCTGGGACGTCATCGAACGTGAGTGCGATTTTCTTACTTCTGGGTCCTTTGGTAACAATCGTCTCCGGGAATTTACGATAAAGCTGTGATAAGGATAGACCTTTGTTCTTTTGTTGATTTCGATGGGTAGAGTTCACTTCTTTAGTGTGCTGTTTAGATTGTTGTTTATGTAGTACAGGATCGGACGCAACGCATAACTTCGTTAATGTGGGAATGGACGTTCCCAGTATTTCAGTATGAGCTTGGGGGATTCCTCCCAATAGAAGATAGAACATGAAACATAGGGCAATTTTTTTAAGCATGTAAGAGGGGCTCCCTTCGAATCGAAACTGCGATAAACAATCCTTGTTGTTATTTCCGTAGCGTGTTGAAATTATGCTTGCAAAGTTTATAATTTACACTAGAGAGTGTGAAAGGAGAAGATTGATAATGACGGATTTATTTACACCTTACGAACTTAAAGGAATGACGTTGAAAAATAGAATTGTAATGCCGCCGATGTGCCAATACTCGGTTCACGCGGAGGATGGAATTCCGAATTCGTGGCACAAAGTCCATTATGTTAGTCGTGCTGTTGGAGGCGTAGGTCTAATAATTGTTGAAATGACAGGGGTAGATGCCGAAGGTCGTATTACATTTCAAGATACAGGGTTGTGGAATGATGAACAAATCCCTGCACATCAAGAGTTGGTTCAAGATGTTCATCATTATGGCACCAAGATTGGAATTCAGTTAGGTCATGCGGGCAGGAAAGCGCAAGATGCACTTCCACCAGTTGCTCCTTCGTCTATTCCCTTTGACGAACGCTCAAAAACCCCAAGAGCACTTACGACATTAGAAGTGAAAGAACAAGTTCAACTTTTCCAAGATGCTGCTAGACGTGCTGTTGAAGCAGGGTATGACACGATAGAAATTCACGGTGCACACGGGTATTTGATCCATCAATTTCATTCACCACTTACAAATCAGAGAGAAGACGAATATGGAGACGATCTGGCTTTGTTCGGTGAGGAAGTTATAAGGGCTGTGAAGGAAGTAACACCGGGAGATATGCCTATTATTATGCGTGTATCTGCAATCGAGTATGTTGAAGGTGGCTATGATCTAGCGTACTGCGCTAAAGTATGTGAGCGATATCGTGACGCGGGAGTGGACATATTTCATGTATCATCAGGTGGAGAGGGACCTATCGGATCAAATGGTGGGCCTAATGCAGTTCAAGGATATCAAGTCGATTTAGCTGAAGAGTTGCGCTCATTACTTTATGTTCCTGTCATTGCGGTTGGAAGATTGGATTCTTTCGAAGATGCTAATCAAGTGATTGAAGATCATAGAGCGGAACTCGTCGGAATTGGCAGAGGGATGCTGAAAGATCCTTACTGGGCATTACATGCTGCACAGGCATTAAATATCTCAGGACAGATTCCTAAGCCGTATCTAAGAGGATTCTAGTTATTCGAATGCTGAGGTGGGTACAATTAAGTCGATAAGTTACCGATCCGATTAAAGAAATGGTAAATAAACATATTACTGATGTGGATGCGTATGATCCGACTAAAAATGAGCTAATTTTAAAAGAAATAGGGTTGACGGAATGGCTTAAAGTCTCGCCTTCCACTCTGTTGCTGAGCTAACATAATATAAAGTTTGCGATAGAACACCTAGACGCCAAAAAGAGCCTTAGAAGAGATTCTAAAGGCTCTTTTTCAAATTAACTATTAACGGGATTGAAAATTTATAGCTATTTGAAGATAGTATATATTAGTATTTCTCCTTCTTTGGGACCCTCAAGTCCAATGACTTTATCACACCCTGAGAGTATATATCTTGTCTTAATATTAACATCAACTTCTTGATCATCTAAGATTTCAAGTGCATCACAGTGCGTATTTGATTGTTTAGTCTTGTTTGAACCATATACCTCGTGCGTTGAGTAAGTATAACTTATTCTTTTCCCTTGGAACTCAAGATTAGCAATGTTAGGATCGCCTTCATCAGAATAACTAACAATACGTAGTGTACTTTTAATATTTGTATCTATGTCTTTCTTAAATATATCTAGTTTATCTATGTTTAATGGTCCTCCAGGACCTTCAACTACATCTCCATTCTTCTTCGCCTTATCCAGTGAGTATTGACTACATCCGCAAAGTAAGATAAGACACAGCATTATTAGTATTATTTGTCTCATATAATAACCTCCCAAATATAAATTACATGTTATGCATCTTCATCTTCATCTTTATATTAAACGTAAGAAATCAGTATAAGTTATAGTCACAATTACTCGTTAAAGACTCAGCCAGAATACTTACTCATTAACGCTTTGTGGAACTGATAACTATTTATCGTCCACCTTAATACATCCAATAAATGAAACGTCACGGTATAGAAAACCACATCCGTTACGTTTTTTTTGTTGTGCTGTGAAATAGATCACTTATTTTCATAAATTCATAAGCTATCTTTAAGTAACTGGATTGTGGTTGATAGAGGAGGCGTATTCCCATGGGGAAAGTAATATCTAATGAACGTGTAAGCGATCAAGTGTATTTGATGAAGGTAGAGAGCAACGATAAATGTCGTATGGGACAATTCTATATGTTACGTGCGTGGGGGAACTATCCGTTACTCTCACGTCCAATAAGTATATTCAACAAGAGTGATGAAGGCTTAGAGTTTCTTATTCAAGTGGTAGGGGAAGGGACAGCTCTTCTGGCTGCACTTCGTCCGGGAGATCAGGTTTCTGTGGAAGGCCCATTTGGGAATGGATTTCCTGAAACAGAAGGTAGAGTGGCTTTGATTGGTGGGGGAATCGGTATCGCACCACTATATTACTGCGCGCAACAAATCCCGAATGCGGATATCTATCTAGGGTTCAGTAAGGAGCCGTATTTATTAGATCGATTCAGTTCTGTAGCGGGTAACCTTCATACGAATGTGGGGGGGTATATCGTGGACGATGTTGATTTCCATCAGTACGATACGATTCTCACTTGTGGGCCCCATGGCATGATGAGAGCAGTCCAAACGAAACAACAATTAACAGATTGCTCCGCACGAGTCTATGTTTCATTAGAGAATCGCATGGCTTGTGGCATCGGGGCCTGTCTAGTATGTAGCGTATCTTGTATTGACCGTCGTAAAAAAGCTTGTACAGATGGGCCTGTGTTCGCGGCAGAGGAGGTTTTGTTCCATGTTTGATTTAACGTGTCGAGTAGGGAATATTGATTTTAAGAATCCGATCGTGATGGCATCCGGTACGTTTGGGTTCGGAAGAGAATACGGTCAGTTATATGATATTTCAAGGCTTGGTGGTATTAGTGGGAAAGGACTCACCTTACATCCCAAGTCGGGTAACGAAGGCCTTAGAGTATTTGAGACGCCATCTGGCATGTTAAACAGTGTAGGGTTAGAGAATCCAGGAATCCCTTATTTCTTAGAACATGAATGTGAGAATTGGGAGACGTTAGACACGGTAAGAATCGTTAACCTAGGTGGAAACAGTATAGATGAATATGTGCAGGGAGCTATATTGATTCAAGAAGATTATGATAGACGACAAGCAATAGGACGCCAAGCGGTGGATATGATTGAATTGAATATTTCCTGTCCTAACGTAAAAGAAGGCGGTATTGCTTATGGTGTAAAGACATGCGCTGCACGCGAAGTGGTTCGGCAAGTGAGACAAGCAACGACTCTTCCCCTAACGGTTAAGTTATCCCCGGGAGCTGAGAATCTCGTAGAAATGGCCATGATGTGTGAAGATGAAGGGGCAAATGCGCTTTCTCTTATCAATACCATTTCAGGTATGAAAATAGATGTACATCGTCGTTCTAGTGTGTTTCGTAACCTCTATGCAGGACTGTCTGGTCCGGCGATTAAACCGATCGCATTACGAATGGTACATCAAGTGGCTCAACATGTGAATATCCCCATTATGGGCATGGGTGGGATAGTCTGCGCAACGGATGTCATTGAATTCATCATGGCTGGCGCATCCGTAGTTCAAGTTGGAACGTATAATTTCATGAATCTTCGAGCTGGCCAAGATCTCATTGAGGGACTTGAGCAATTCATGCTTGAAGAGAATATAAAATCTTTGGACGAAATACGTGGAATATTATAGAATATAATATAGATCTTGCCGTATAAGAAAGGCTGAAGAAGGATGCACGAATACAATCCTGAAGATATTGTAATATCTGCTGTTCCAATCGGACGGGATGTGATGCTAATTGTCACAGGAGGAGCTGCACATATTGGTGCTGTATCTACGGCATATGTAGGTCCGAGCGGTGAGTTTGAGGTACAAACATCAGAGGTACCAGGGCACAAAGAGCATACCATAAGCGAAGAGTTAGCTCTCAAAGCTGCACGAATACTCGATCGAACTGTAACCGTGGCTATGGGAATTCATTATGATGATATTTCTAAAGAAGAAATCATAGATATCATTGCAATCGTGCACGGTAAGATGGATGATTTTTTAAGAATGAAATCCAAACTTTGAACTTAAATAAGGGAAAATATTTAAAAAAATGAAACATTATTTTTTTTGATGCGTAAACCTTATTATAAAAACAACATTTTCCTAGGAGGAAACAAATTATGTCTATGTTCAAAAGATTACGTGATTTAACGATGTCAAATATTAATAGTATTATCGATAAAGCAGAAGATCCAATTAAAATGACAGACCAGTACATTAGAGATATGCATGAAGATCTTGAGGATGCTGAGAAGGCTGTAGCAGCACAAATTGCGATTGAGAAGAAATTCAAATCACTTTATGAAGAACAAGAAGCACTAGTGGCTAAGCGTGGTCAACAAGCAGCTACGGCAGCGCAAGCTCAGAACATCGATCTTGCTCGTCGTGCTTTGGAAGAGAAGAAAGCAGCCGAAGTGAAAATGGGCGAATACAAGACGAACTATGATCAGAATAAAGCAGCTGCTGATAACTTGCGTGGTAAGCTAGATGAAATGCGCAAGCAATTAACAGAAATGAAAAATAAGCGTGAAACGTTAGTAGCACGTTATAATGCTGCTAAGGCACAGAATGAAATTAACAAAGCAATGACAGGATTCAGTACCGATTCTGCAGCAAGTGGACTTAAACGTATGGAAGATAAGATGATGCAAATGGAAGCACAAGCTGAAGCAAGTAATGAATTAGCTTCAAGTGAGAAATCATTGGATGCTGAGTTCGAAAGCTTAAATAAAGATCAAGCGGTAGAAGATGAATTAGCTGCTCTTATGAAACAATTCGAAAAGAAATAATCTTCTAATCCATTGTGTGAATATGAGGTTTCAACAGGCGAAGGAGCCAATTTATCAAATAGGCCTCCTTCGCTTTTATATGATTAAAATAGGTCTGATGTGTAATTTGATGCGAATGGAGTGGGAGTTTAATGGATTTTGAGTATGTTCTAAGAGTATTAGTCTGGACAGGTGTAGGATCGGTCTTATTGTTTGTACTACTCTATGTAGACTCCTTATTTACGAAATACAAAGATTTCGAAGAGGTTAAGGCAGGAAATATGGCAGTTACTTCACGGATGATGATGAAGCTACTAGCACAAGGATATATCTTATCCGTATCCATCTCTACCTCTAATGTACTATTAGAAGCGATTGTAGTGTCCATTATCTCTTTCCTTGTTCTTCTCGTATTGGAGAGCATCGTACGTGTAGGCTTAAGAGTATGGGCTAAACTCGATCTAGATCTAGGGACACAGCAAGGTAAACTAGGGTATGGTCTATTTGGTGGGATGCTTCACGTTGTAGGTGCTTTAATTATTACTGCTTGTTTGTAAAAGAATAATATAGGTGAGGAGTCATAAAAGATGAGTATGTTTAAACGTATTGGAAACTTATTTAATAAAACAGAACCTCCTATGAAGGAGAAAAGCATGTTAGGGCTTGCACCTGGTGATATATGTGAAGTATCTCTTGTGACATATGAAGTCGTAGGTAGAGTCCACAATCGAAGTCGTAATGCTGTTGTACTTACGTTACAGGATGGTCAGGACCTCGCTTATCTTCATATTGAAGAAAGAGAGAATTTACAGTATGCGTTGTATAAACCCATTGATGGACGGTTAGATAATCCAAATGAGGTTCCAAGTATTATTGATTTGGATGAAAGATCTTTTCATCTTGAGGAAGAATACGAAGGAAATGTGTTAGTGACTGGACGAGCGCCATTTATGCAGGGCGGGGAGCAGCATGTATGGCAGTATCAATCTGATGATAATTTTCTGCTTCGCATTGAATGGCAGAATGGGCGATTCATGATGTATGATGGAGAAAGTATAATATCAGCAGATGTTAAAGTCATCCGCGCAAGCTAGGAGTGGATCATGTGAAGAAACGTTCAGTTCTTTCGATGAAATTATTGATTGTTCTTAGTTTACTTATATCTTTATTGAGTGGTTGTGGATCATCGGGCGATCTATCGAAATCCTATCCGCTTGAATCTGTGAATAAAGAGGGTACAGCAACCTCATACGTATATAGAGCTGTAGGTCAGACGGTACCCGAAGTGGCGAAAGAACTTTCGGATGATCGTAAGCCGGATCAGATCTCACCTGAAGATCCTGAGCGAATGTTCCTTGTTTACGATAAAGAGTGGTATCACTTACAACAGGACCCGGATAAAAAAGAAGATACGCTCATCGAAGTGGATTCCAAAGAATATGTGCAGAAAAACTATGATTCGAGCTTCTTGCAAGGTTATATCGCAGCAAGTATCATTGGCAATCTTTTCGATTCCATAGGTAGAAGTGGCGGTTCTTATCGCGGATATTCCAGTAAAGATGTGTATCAGCCGAAACAGGGTTCGTACCGTCAAGCAACGGTGGATGATAAGAAAATCTCGCCTCCACTTACCGTTGAGAAAAAAGGAGCTATTACTCGACGTGGAACGAGCAATAGTACCACTTCTAATGGTAAAGACGACACCATTTTTAGTAGAGGTACGAACGATTCAACGACGAGTAAGGGTACAATAAAGAGAGGTAGTGATGGAGGCTCAAGTATCTTCGGATCTTCCAGCAGCTCTAATACTTCCAAGAAGTCTATCAGTAAGCCTAAGACAAGGTCTGGTTCAGGTAAGATAAGTAGGCGAAGTAAAAGAAGGTAAAGCGTGAAGACGTTATCAATTATTCTATAGACAGTATACGAAGTGCGTTTTCGTATACTGTCTTTTTTATCTTTTCGTAAAATGATATGTTATTAAAGACTTATATACTTATCGGAGGTTACGACATGACAGATTCTATATATGACTCTTCTAAATTTAAGCGAAAAGCACTTCAGGTAAGTGTCGCTCAATCCATGATTTCGCAATATATAAATGCAGGTGACATCGAAACAGTTAGACTGCAAGAGAGCCACGGAAGAACGTTAGCGCAAGAAATATCAGCACCTCATCCGTATCCGCATTTTCGCCGCTCTGGTATGGATGGGTATGCGATTCGATCTGCAGATACAGATGGATGTAACAGTGATCAACCGATATGGCTCGAAGTGATCGATGAAATTCCTTGTGGTAAGGTATCTGACAAAATAATTATTTCAGGTACAGCCTCACGTATTATGACAGGCGCTCAAGTTCCGGAAGGCGCTGACGCGGTCGTTATGTTTGAAATGACAGAGGTACGGGAAGAAAAGGGTAAATCTATTGTAGGACTGAAACGTAGTATTGAAGTCGGGAAGAATATAACACCCATTGGACTGGAACTTCAGGCAGGAGAATTAATTCTTAGTCCAGGAATTAAGATATCAGCAGGTGAAATATCGGTGTTAGCAACGTTTGGTATTCATCATGTGGCTGTATATCGGAGACCTCGGGTAGCCATTTTCTCAACAGGATCAGAGCTTTTATCGGTAGAGGAACCGCTTCAACCAGGTAAAATTCGTAACAGCAATACATGGATGTTAGCTTCTCAGGTCATCGAGGCAGGTGGAGAACCCGTTATTCTAGATGCCATTATGGATGATTTATCTTTAGCACGAGAGAAAGTGGAATATGCACTGAATCAGTATGATATGGTCGTTACAAGTGGCGGTGTATCGGTAGGTGATTATGATATTATGGGTGACCTCGTACGTGGTGACAGTGTTGAGATGTTGTATAACAAAGTGGCTATGCGTCCAGGTAGTGTGACGACAGCAGCGGTCAAAGAGGGTAAGTTATTATTCGCTCTTTCGGGTAATCCAGGTGCGTGTTTCGTTGGTTGTGAATTATTCGTTCGACCAAGCATAAGAGGAATGATGGGCGATCAGAACCCTTATTTACCGGAGTGGAGCGGGACGCTCGGAGCAGATTATCCTAAGATCAACAGCTTCACTCGTTACGTTCGTGCGAAAGTTGAGATCAGAGACGGCGTCATATATGCGATCCCAAAAGGTGTAGATGAATCAGGTGTGATGATAACCATTAAGGATAGTGATTGCCTCATTGTTGTTCCTCCAGCCCAAGAAGGATTGAAGAGTGGCGCTAAAGTTCGAATGTTAATGTTGAAATAAGCTATTTCCTTGAATTCTCGTAGTTACAATTGATCATGAAAGGGGGCTACCTTCAATCATATTGATAGGTAGCCTTCTTCTATTTGAAAAGGGAATATCTAAGCTTATACTGGGATGACAACAGCGGTATCAAGATTTAATATAGCAGTTCGTGATCCTGTACCGTTAACTCGAAATTCGAGCACGAAGCTTGAACTACCCCTTAACGCTGAACTAGGGAAAGTTAGTGTATAGTATTTATACTTAGATTTGGGAATGTCCTTTAGAGGAATTGTAATACCAGATACTAAGGTACCTAATAGACTAATCTGAAGAATACCTGAATTACTTTGAGAATTAACAGAGAATATTAATTTGTACGAATTGGTTGAGCCTGGTTTTGAAAGAAAAACAAGTTGTGATAATGAAGCACTTCTACCTGGTGGAACTTCATATCGAGCATGTTGTTTACCGAAGTTAGGTTGAATGGTTGATAGAAATACATCGCCAACATCATGCCAAGGGGAAAAACTACTATCTTCAAAACCTGGATTTTGTACTTGAGTGATTTTGGGTAGTGCTTTACGCTTTATTAACCTATTCATTCTATTATTTCTACTTAGCACTCCATCATCTCCCTATCTCTGAATTACTGTAATATATGCATTTATAGTAGGAGTGGTGTTGGTTTCTTATATCGATTTGGCTCAATAGTCTGATTTGAAAGAGTACATGATAATGGCACGAATGAATAAGCAATGTAGATAATCATTACGTTCATATTCCTAAATAGTTCAGCATTCGTCTACGTAATTGTGTATGTAGGCAGTAGGCATGTGGATCATTGGATATTGGATAGGTCAATATATGATCAGATCAAAAGCTATAATAATAATTAGACTTTTATATAAAGGGAGAACAGACGGTATCCTTATTCACTAGGAGATCCGTCTATTTCGTAGATCAATCGATATCGAGTTCTATCATTTTTCTTTCAAAAGGATTGGCATAAAAAATCTGGTTACCTACGATGTGTTGATTAAATGTTTTATCATCGCCCAGCTTTTCTGTTGTAAAGTCATTAAGGTTAATTCGATATAACTTCTTGCTGTATTCGGAATAATTGCTGTAATATAACCAATCGCCGTGCACATTAATATCTCGAGCATCGTGATCTGAGATACTAGTAAGTGACTTTCCGTTTGTGCCAAGTGTGTATAGCTTTTTATTATAATTGAAGTATAACGTATTATCTTTAACATCTACTGCAGTGGAGATAGGACCCTCCAGTATTTTCTTTCTGTTGTTTCCATCAATGTCCATGACAAATAGTTTGCTGAAATAGATCGTGTAATAGATTTTCCCATCTACCACTGCGATACTAGATACTTCATTCTTCTCAAGTAATTGGTTAGATGTTCCGTCTGTCTTCATGCGGTAGAGTGGCATAAACATAGAAGTGCCTTTTATGTAGTATATCCAGTCGCCAACAACAGACATCAAGCGTGGACCTCCCAATCCCATGTCTAACAGATGTACACGGTTAGTCCCGTCTATATCTGATTTATAAATGGTGTTTCCACTTATGTAGTATAACTTTCCGTTAATTATATTTAGGTTAGTAACAAATACATCATCGTTTATTTTGTGCCGATCAGTTCCATCTAACTTTTCCTTATAAAGGGTTCCTTGGTCAAGTGGATTGTTGAAAAATATCCAATCTTCGTAACCTGTATACCAGCCCCCATTATTAAGATTTCCGATAGAGTTACCAAGGATAGCAGGGGATAGAATCGGAGACTCATTCGTAACAATGGATACGTTATTATTGCTGTAATTAATGCTTGCACCAAATGCTTCGGAGATAAATCGAAGGGGCACCAACGTCCTGTTGTCTTTTACAATGGGTGCGGATGTAAGTGTGAATTGTTCTTGATTCTTCTGAACTATCTTAGAGCCTATAGTTAATGTAATCTTGGTGCTGCCCTTTGATAAGATCAACTGGTTATTATTCCTTGTGGCTATTGTGACTCCGAGTTCATCTACTACATATCTTAGAGGAACAAGAACTGTCCCATGATCATTCATTGGCTTTACATCGAATGTGATCATATGGTCATTTACCGCGACAGTGATGAGTGGCTTGTCAGCTGCATTAACGAAACTTGTGTCTGTACCTAACAGGTACAAAGAGGAAAGTAGAACCATGATCCATTTTTTCAAAAATGAGACCTTCTTTCTTAAATTTGTTATGTAATGTCATATTGGTGGTTACCTATGTTAATAAATTGAGGTAGTTGTCGATGTTGCACAATAGTTCAGGTAACAACCTAGATATTACTTTCTAGGCTATAGTAAGACGTTCCAACATATGAGGAAGTTGCATTTATGTATGGATTTCAGCGCAGTTTCAATCAGTTCAGCTAACGAAAGGCTGATGTACTATCATTATCTTTAAACGGACATAGGATAAGATTGTTATTAAATCTAAAGATCGCTAGGAGAGGATTAAATGAGAGTACTACAATCTTCAACCATCAAAAAAGTGGTGCGTAGTGTTAAGAGAATTACAAGATCCACTGCAATGGGTATGTATAGAAAGCAAGTATCCCGGTTCCATAAGAATAAAGCGGGTAATAACATTATCATCACTCAGCGTAATGTCGTTATTGGGACAGATGATACTTGGTTTAATGCAGTGCAAATAGATAGAAATCCGAGTTGGGTTGAGGTGCCTGATGCAAGGTATGTTTGGAGTTCGCGTGATCAGGGCGCTGAAGTTGCTGTGATCTCCAAACAGTTCACACTCTCATCAAGAAGAAGAGTTCGAAATGCTAACCTGTTACTGTCTGTAGATAATTACGCCATCGTGCTTATCAATGGACAATTCGTTGTATATGATACTCCGCAGGCTACGGTGTCTTTCTTTAATCCTGGACGTACTTTTGACGTACGGCGTCTCTTGCGAAGAGGGGAGAATAATATCGTTATTATTGCCTTTAACTTTGGTGGACGTAGAACGATAGATAACCCAGCGGGTGTCGCTGCACAGCTCTCCATTCGCCAATCCTAGCACTAAGTAGTTCAAAATATAGGTAACGATGATGTAGCAAATATAAAAATGGATAGAGCATCAGAACATTTCTGACGACTCTATCCATTTTGTACTTAATATATGATTTCTGTATAGATTAGCTTTATGTTGACTCGGCCCGACGCTCAATCGCTTCAGACATCGTCTTATCGGTTAGATGCGCATATACTTCGGTCGTCTCAGTGGACGCATGACCTAATTGTTCTTTCGTCTTATAGATATCATTCTGAAGATAATAGTCGGTTGCAAAAGAATGGCGTAGTTTATGAACGGTCAGAAAGGGCTTACCAAATCGTGTAGCATATTTGATAATCATAGCCTGAACGGCACGTTTGGTCATTCGTTTACCATCTTGTTGTCCATTCGGTACAGTGAGAAAGAGAGCCTTTTCTTTCTTAGGTGCATGATATCTAACATGTCTAAGACTAAGGTAAAGGGCTAAATCATCCTTCGCTTGTTCACGGAAATAGACGGGTGTTTTGTAAGTCTCATCATTATTACCTTTACGGAATATGTATATCATTTTGTTATTGAAATCTAGATCATCCATGTTCAGATTAATGACCTCAGAGACACGTAGACCTGAATTTAGGATAAGGCTAGCAATACAAGCATCTCGTTCTTTATTCAGCGCATAAGAGTACAAAGCTTGTTTGTTCTTAGCTACGTCTAACCCATACCCTTCAAGAATATATCCTATGAATTCAAGGAGCTCTTCATCTTCAAGAATTTTACCTTTTAGCTTGGCAGCTGTATCTTTGGGTTTGTGAATCCGTTTCACTTCTACTTTGGCCATGATATTTCGTTTCAATAGTGGGTAGAATTCCTCATCCTCCGCAATCTGGCTTAAGTAATGAAATAGCGAACGTAGGGAAGATAGCTTACGAGAGATGGTGACTTTAGCATTGGCACCTTCACGACGAGTTGTCAGATAAAGTCTGTAACTCACGATATTCTCCATACGTAACATTTCCAATTCCGTTAGAGTTATCTTTCTATTATGATCGGCTTCGGAGAGGAGTTCCCCTCTTAACCAATTGAAGAATGTTTCGTAATCTCGAATATATTCTAGTAACGTTGATGGCGACAGATCAGGCAACTTATAATCCATGAATTGCTGCACAAACCAAGGCATGTCAAGAACCTTTTCATCTAGTCGTTTGCGATCGCTTATCTTTTGAACATTCACTGACATTCCCCCTTGCTGGTTAGAACTCTAGTTACTATTTTACCATAGGAAAAGAGAGAAGTCTTAGTCGTATAAAGTGTAGGTTCAAGGGCATATTGCGAGGAGGGAGTAGAAAGTTATATAGTGTAGATATACAAGTATATGCCAATGGAGTGAACCTATGGAAATGAAGTTGGAATTGGTGCCACCAGACCGAAAGGAAGTTATCGACCACTTAATGCAGTTCTATCTATATGACTTCACGAGCTACTTGGATATGGATGTAGCACCCAATGGGAAATTTCATAATTATCCGGATTTGAATTCGTATTGGAATAACAGGGATGGCAGATATGCCTATCTGATTACGGTTACCAATGTACCGGCTGGATTCGCATTAATTGAACAACTTCAGAATTCTCTTGAGGGGGATTATTATATGACGGAATTTTTCATTATGAAAAAATATCGTCGAAGTGGATTAGGTACGTGGGCAGCAAATGAGTTGTTCTCACGTCACAGAGGAAATTGGAAAGTAACTCAAGTAAGTAATAACATCGCGGCGCAAGTGTTTTGGCAAAATGTGATTCGTGCTTACACCGGTGGTGACTTTAGACAAAAGACACGTTCAGACAATGGGCAAATCAGTCAGTATTTCAAATCTTAGTCCGCATGAATGAGATATAGCGTTCTGAAATTTAGCATAGCATTGGAGTGGTTAAATAGAGGTAGGAGCATATTTGGATTTTGGTCGCATAACCTACAAGAAGCTTAATATGTGGGTCATGGGATACTAGACGAATCATGCTAAGGAGGTTACTAGATGGAACAAAGGTTATTTGGACAGACAGGAATGAATGTAAGTACGCTTGGGTTGGGTGGAGCAGCATTTGGTCAGGAACAAGATTTCAAGAGAATAGAAAAGATGTTGCACAATGCATTAGATGTAGGTCTGAATGTGATTGATACCGCCGAATGTTACGCACAAAGTGAAGAATTCATTGGCAAAGCCTTGGCTTCCCGTCGAGATGATTTCTATTTATTTACGAAATGTGGACATGCAGCGGGGTTGGATTATCCTGATTGGGACCCTGTGCTTCTTGAGAAAAGTATTGATAGAAGCTTAAAGAGATTAAATACGGAATATGTCGATGTTATCCACTTACATAGTTGTTCGGAGGAAGTATTACGTCAAGGGGTTGTCATTGAAGTCCTAGAACGTGCTAAGGCTCAAGGTAAAACAAGATTTATTGGTTATAGCGGGGACACCACGGACGCATTATACGCAGTGCAAATGGAGGTTTTCGATAGCCTCATGATTTCTGTGAATATAGCAGATCAAGAGGCGATTGATCTCATCTTACCTGAGGCACAGCGACGTAACATGGGGATTATCGCAAAAAGACCCATTGCCAACGTAGCATGGAGGTATGATACATTACCTGAAACAGCGTATCCTTATGTATATTGGGAACGCCTTCGTGAATTGAATTATGATTTCCTTGACAATATGGAGGAAAGCATAGACATCGCGCTTCGTTTCGCCCTAAGCACTCCTGGTGTAGCTACAGCAATAGTAGGAACGAATCAACCGGATCGCTGGGCACAGAATGCAGAAATTCTTAAGAGTGGACCTCTCGCTCAAGATGTATACGAAGAGATTCGTGCGCGTTGGAAAGAGGTAGAACATGAAGATTGGGTTGGGAGAACGTAACTTAATACGAATAAAGAAAAGGTTGGCCTTTAAGTTTCTGAGGCCAACCTTTTTAACGATTATGTAGATAAAAATCATCATATGAAAAAATTGAATTAGGATGATTTTTTTATTGTTTCGATGTTTTGAATAGCGTCCTAGCTTTATCGAAATTCTTCTTTTGATCTTGGTTAGTAGAATCGGTGAATCCGAAAGTAACTTTTCCTTCGGCTGTTAAGATAATAATATCTTTGGTCTTCCCAGTGTTTTCCTTGGACTGGATTAGAACATAGGATCCTTTTTGACCCTTATCTTCGAAAGGAATAGACTCAACGACTTCTGGATTCACAAAACGGTTTTTTTCTTCGGTAATGAGGGACTGTGCCATTTGAAATAAGGGTTGCATATCAGCATAGATGTCTTCTTGTACGAACTTTTTCTTTTTCTCAATATCTGTCCCATTCAAATAGACCGTTACATACTTCAAGGCTAATGTTTCATCTGAATTTAATTTCTTTGTCTTTTTCTTTTCCTCTTTGATGGGCTGTTTTGTCTCTTTGAATTCTTTTTCTGTTTGTGTTGCTGGAATCGTAGTCGTTGGCTTGTCCACTTTAGATGTGTCTTCAACCTTAGTATTGTTAACTTGGGTCATTGTTTCCTCTGCCTTGTTAGAAGAACAACCGGTTATCAATAGTATTGCGATAAATATAGATGATGCTACTTTAGTATAAGATATCATATAGCCCTCCGTAAAACGTATTTTGACAAAAACTAGTCTATCAGAATTAGGGAAATATATCCATGATGGAATTCGACAATGTATACTACATTTTAAAGGATAGCTCTTATTAAACGCTGGATTGTAAATCTCAAATACCAACCTTTTTAACGACTTTGTTAATAAAAATACAGCATATGAAAAATTCACAACAATAGTACAAAGTTATATATTTAGTAACTCATTCACAGAGATTATCTTTCACATATATCTATCGCAACCTAATTAGAAAAAAGGTATGCTAAATTCGCCAGTCATTCTGGTCAATAGAAAAGTAGTCTCTCATCCGAGGTTCTGATATGACATTAATTGACACTTGAAGGTAAGAACTCTATATTAAATACCACATACAACAAGTAAAGGAGACAGATCATGGGGAAGTGCTGGTGGAACGGAACCATCTATACGATGGAATACGAAGGTCATACGGTAGAAGCGGTATATACTGAGCATGGCTTAGTCGTAGCTACAGGCAGTAAAGAAGAAATCGACGTGATATTTCAAGATCAAATAGATGAAGTCGTTGATCTACAAGGGGGCACGATGTTCCCAGGTTTTGTGGATAGTCATATGCATCTAATCGGACATGGAGAAACCTTTCTTAAGCTTGACCTATCCACAATGAATAGTAGAGTTGAGGTGCTTCAAGCTGTCGCGAAGCGGGTTGCAGTGACGCCAAAAGGTTCTTGGATTATAGCTGAAGGATGGAATGAGAACCGTTGGACAGATAAGAGCCTTATAACGAGAAAACTACTAGATAAAGTTGCCCCCGATCATCCAGTCATGTTAAGACGAATTTGTCGACATGTATTAGTAGTGAATACACGGACCATGGAAGCGGTACAAATAGAGGGAATGCAGTTTATAGATGTAGTGGATGCTTCTTTGGATGATACGGAATTAGGAACAGAGCACGATGGGATTTATAAAGAGAATGATCAAGATCTTATCCTTCATGCTGTTCCCACCGTAACGGAAGCATATCTCCAAGAAGCATTGATTTTGGCCATTCAACATGCCTGGAGTCAGGGATTAGTCGGAGGTCATACCGAAGATTTAAGTTACTATGGGAGTTGCACAAGAACGATACGTGCATTCAATCACGTTATACATGAGAGGTCTATGAAATTCAGAGCACATTTACTTATACATCATATGATTATAGACGAGTGGAGGAAGGATGAATTAGCAGTAAGCATGAAATCGTCATTGTTGGAATTTGGAGCGATGAAGATTTTTGCGGATGGCTCACTAGGAGGTCGGACCGCCCTACTTAGCCGTAACTATGCGGATGACCCTAACACCAATGGAATAGCCATTCATACTGACGAGGAACTTAGTGCATTGGTTCAACAAGCACGAATATATGGATTGCCGATTGCAGTTCATGCCATTGGCGATTTAGCTGCGGAGAAGGTGCTAGATGTTATGGAGCGCTATCCAACATCAGAAGGTACAAGAGATCGATTAATTCATGGACAAGTATTAAGTCAGAATTCGATTGAACGAATTAAGACTTTACCTATCGTGATCGATATTCAACCCACATTCGTCGCATCGGATTACCCATGGGTGATGGATCGTGTAGGGGTAGGGACGGACCTACATATATACGCATGGCAATCGATGCTTGATAATGGTCTGCACTGTGCAGGGGGATCTGATGCACCGATTGAACATATCTCACCGCTTCTAGGAATGTATACAGCTGTAACTAGGACGAGTTCAGAAGATCCAACGCAGACGATCTATCAACCAGATGAGCGTTTAAGTGTGTATGACGCTATTTCCTTGTATACGACAGGGAGTGCTTATGCGAGCGCTCATGAACATGACCGGGGGTTAATACGAGCAGGGTATTGTGCGGATTTCACTGTTATGACAATGGATCCTTTTATGAATACGTCAGCTAAGTGGTTAGAAGAGGGAATAGCTATGACCATAATAGATGAGACTGTCGTGTATAAGAGGGATTAATGTAGCTATGTATTTTCGATCAATTAACTGATTTGAACCAATCGAAATACCAATCGAAATATCCTAAAGAGAACCAAACTCTATAAAATGAACCTAAATAGACGTGTATTCGAAGGTGAAATCTCTAGATTCAGCTGTCAGCTGATCTTGGTTTTTTATGGAACTAACAATATAATTTCATCATATGAAAAATTCACAACAGTAAATTGAAAAAAATATTATCTAGGTCATCTTCATATATCCATCATATTCTGGTATCTATTTGAACAAAGAAAATCATCTTAGATCCACTTCCAAATAACAAGAGGCAGACCCGATTTTATATAGATTAATAAAAATGGAACCCATGAGTATAACAACCTTAGCTACTTCGTCTTTAAATCAAATAGTTCTCTGTCGGCAAATCTAATGAAAGTGGTACTCTTAGATCATTTTCTTATAAACAACCTCAAGACAGGAGAACTCAGAGTTACATGCGGCACGAAATAGATAATATTCAAAAACCACTATGGTAAGTTCTCCATAGTGGTTTTTGAATGATACTATTTCGCCGATCCCGCTACCGACTTCTTCACCTTATTAATCTCTACGTTGAAATACTCTTGTAATTCCGTGAGTTTTCTTGGATCTTCAAGAGAGGCCTTATTCAAAAGAAAACGTTCAAAGAGGTTATCCCATGTAAGAGGTATCTTTTGCAATGTCATCGAACGAATGGAGTTCTTAACCAATCTCCGTTCTTTCGCATTGGAGTATACATCTACGAACTGTTGCGTGTGTGCGAAGTCTAACTTATCGAATATAGCTCGGAATACCTCAGAAGTCATCTTGGCGTCATCTAACGCACGATGTGCAGACCCTGAGGGAGCAATATTAAGATCTAGCAGAGCTCCTTCGACACTAACATCATTTGTGATATTCTTATAGCGTACGAATCCCTTCAATAAATCGAAGTAGTTGGCTGACATCCAGAAAGCGTCGTCCATCTTGTGCATACGCGTATCATATATGATTCTTTTTAAATCCTCGCCACCCCATGTGAAGAGTAGGAAGGATTCGCTCCGATTTAACCAGTTCATAAAGTCAGTGATAACTTTTCGGAATCCAGCAGCTTGATCAATATCTTCTTGAGGAATTCCAGTTTTCTTCTTAATAAAGGAATTTAATTTAGAGAAATATACGGGTTTTATTAATGCAGAGAATTCATCCACATATCGCAATTGTGAGTCCAATCGAACAGCACCGATCTCGATCACTTCCATGGGTAGGTCGCTTGCAAACTTTCGACCATTGAATTCAATATCCAAAATAACATAATCCACAATGGTGCCTCCGTTCTGTAACTTGTTCTATTTTATCAGGGACAATTGGTAGTGTCTATGGTTAATCAGTTATAATCATGAATTGAATGAATAGTAGAAGATACCCCATAACTAATATCATGAATTTAATATGCTCCAATAAATAAACTTGTAAAAGAATTGGATATGTGATAATTTAATAAAGTAACGAATGTAACCGGTTACACATGGAGATGATAAATCTAATGACAACGATTAAAGATATCGCAAGAATAGCTGGCGTATCCGTGGCTACTGTGTCACGAGTTATTAATGAGTCAGGTTATGTCAACACCGATACGCGGAAAAAGGTAGAAGAAGCGATTAAGTTGATGAATTATTCACCTAATGAAGTAGCTCGTTCTTTATACAAAAAAAAATCTAAATTAATCGGCTTGCTATTGCCAGATATAACGAATCCATTCTTTCCCCAATTAGCACGAGGCGTAGAAGATCGGTTACAAGAACATGGCTATCGATTGATATTTGGGAATAGTGATGAGAATGAAGATAAAGAATTGGATTACATTCGAACTTTTGTACAAAATAATGTAATCGGTGTCATTTCATCGACCAATTTCCCAGATAGTGATACTTACCTTAATTTGAACATCCCGATCGTGTTCCTAGATCGTACTTCTAATGAAAGTCCTTCAGTATATGCTGATGGTAGAGAAGGCGGACGTATCGCTGCGCAAGAGATCATAGCGCGTGGAAGTAAACATATTACGATTTTACAGGGACCGGCACACATCAAACCTGCTCAAGATCGTTTTCAGGGAGCGGTAGAAGTATTTGAAGAGTTGGGTATGACATACCATGTGATTCAGACCTCATCCTTTTCCTATATAGAAGCTGGATATTGGGCCAAAATATTGTTCGAACAACATTTAGAAACAGATGGCGTTATTGCAAGTAATGATATTGTGGCGACGGCAGTACTTCAAGAAGCACATCGTCTAGGTAAGTCAGTTCCACAAGATGTGCAAATTATAGGATATGATGATATCCCGCTAAGTAGCCTATTATCACCTTCATTATCTACGATTCGCCAACCAGCGTATGATATGGGTCGAGAAGCAGGTGGGTTACTTATTAAGCTAATTGAACAAGATAAGGTAGACGAGAAGATTATTCAACTACCTGTTAGCTTCGTAGAGCGGGAAACGACTAGAAGAAAGTAGTGGAAAGATTGAACTAAAGTATGCGCTCACCTGTATAATCGGTTTCGTCTTTAGTTCATTCTATCTAGATGAATAGTATAAATATTATGTGATGAAAGGTTGATAATGATGGCTAAGATTTGTGTAATTGGAAGTACTTCAATGGATTTAGTGGTGACTTCATCGAAGCGCCCTTCCGCTGGCGAGACAGTGCTTGGAGAAAACTTTGCAACAGTTCCTGGAGGTAAGGGAGCCAATCAAGCGGTTGCAGCTGCTCGTCTCGGTGCTGAAGTGACCATGATCGGTTGCATAGGCGACGATTATTATGGTAAAGCTATGATGGATAATTTCAGATCAAATGGCGTTCTTATTGAATATGTGGAACCGGTTACAGGTGTTGAAAGTGGCACGGCGCATATCATTTTAGCCGAAGGCGATAACAGTATTATCGTCGTAAAAGGCGCAAATGATCATGTTACTCCTGCTTTTGTAGAGAAGGCGCTTGATACGATCCGTAGTGCGGATATGGTACTCATCCAACAAGAGATACCTGAAGAAACAGTATCCTATGTAAGTGACATTTGTCGTGAATTCAATGTGCCTATGTTGCTTAATCCCGCTCCTGCACGTCCAATCAGTGATTCAATTATAGAGAATGCTAGCTATTTAACTCCAAATGAACATGAATGTTCCGTTCTTTTTACTGGAATGAGTACAACAGAGGCGTTACGGAAATACCCTAACAAGCTATTTATTACGGAAGGCAGCAATGGCGTACGCTTTTATGATGGAGAGACAGAAGTACTAGTTCCTGCTTATAAAGTAAATGCTATAGATACTACTGGAGCAGGTGATACTTTTAATGCAGCATTTGCCGTCGCACTGGCTGAAGGGAAGTCAATGCAAGATAGTGTGAAGTTCGGTAATCGAGCAGCTTCTTTATCCGTAACCAAATTTGGTGCTCAAGGCGGTATGCCAACACGGGCAGAAGTAGAGGGGAGCCTCTAGTTATGAAGAAATTCGGAACATTAAATAGTCATATCACCAAAATCCTAGCTGACTTAGGTCATACTGACACTATTGTCATTGCCGATGTTGGACTTCCTGTTCCAACAGGTGTTCTCAAGATTGATCTATCAATTAGGCTCGGCGTTCCTAGTTTTCAGGATGTCGTGGATATGTTGGCAGAAGACATGGTTATTGAACAAATAATTGTGGCGAAGGAGTTAGCTTCTGCCAATGAAGAAACAGCGCGATATATAAATGATAAATTTAAGGAAATACCTATAGATGAGGTTTCACACGAGCGATTCAAGTTACTAACCCACAATGCTAAAGTTATCATTCGTACGGGCGAGGCTAAACCATACGCGAACTGCATATTACAAGCCGGTGTCTTTTTCGGTTAATGAGGGGGTTCTACAATTATGCACATTACAATGCAAGGTATTCATAAATCTTTCGGTGCGAACCGTGTACTGACAGGTGTGGATTTCGATCTTCAAGCGGGTGAGGTTCATGCCCTGATGGGTGAGAATGGTGCTGGTAAATCAACGCTGATGAACATTCTAATTGGGCTTCACCAACGTGATCAAGGAACGATAGTGATAGATGGTCAGGAAACTTACTTCGCGAATCCGAAAGAGGCGGAACGAAGCGGCATTGCTTTTATCCATCAAGAACTGAATGTATGGCCAGATATGACGGTTCTCGACAATCTGTTCATTGGTAAGGAACGCACATCTAAATTTGGAATATTGAATATGAGTGAGATGAAAGCATTAGCAAATGAGCAATTTCGTAAACTCTCGGTCACGATTCCCTTGAACCGTGATGCAGGCGAATGTTCTGTCGGTGAGAAACAAATGATTGAGATTGCCAAAGCATTAATGACCCATGCCAAAGTAATTGTAATGGACGAGCCGACAGCTGCATTAACAGAACGAGAAATACAGAAGTTATTCGAAGTCATCGCCTCATTAAAAAAAGAAGGTGTCTCAATCGTCTATATTTCACATCGGATGGAAGAGATCTTTGCGATATGTGACCGTATTACCGTGATGCGTGATGGGAAGACAGTAGACACGAAGGCTATACCGGATACGAATTTTGATGATGTGGTTAGAAAAATGGTTGGTCGAGAAATCACGGATCGTTACCCTGAACGCAATTCAAATCCTGGAGAAGTCGTACTTGAAGTCAAGAACGCTTCGAAGAAGGGCCAATTCAAAGATGTTAATTTCTCAGTACGATCGGGTGAAATTGTTGGTTTCTCTGGCCTAATGGGATCAGGACGTACCGAAATTATGAGAACTTTATTCGGACTAGATACATTAGACAAGGGTGACATTTGGGTGCGAGGCAAGCAAGTTTCGATCCGCAACCCCGATGATGCGATGAAAGCTGGAATTGGATTCGTAACGGAAGACCGGAAAGACGAAGGGTTAGTGCTAGATTTCTCCATTCGAGACAATATGGTTCTTACGAACTTATACAGTTTTGCATCCAAAGGATTAATTAACGCTAAGAAAGAACAAGAATTTGTAGACGTGCTTATTCAGCGGTTACAGATCAAGACACAGTCTTCCGCAACTTTAGTTCGTAATCTATCTGGGGGTAACCAACAGAAAGTAGTTATTGCTAAATGGATTGGCATTGGTCTAAGTGTCCTGATCTTAGATGAACCCACGCGTGGGGTTGATGTTGGGGCTAAGCGGGAAATATATCAACTCATGAACGAATTAACGGAACGTGGTGTTGCGATTATTATGGTATCTTCCGAGCTACCTGAAGTGTTAGGGATGAGTGACCGAATCATCGTCGTTCATGAAGGGAACATCACTGGAGAAGTTTCGCAACAAGAAGCTACGCAAGAGAACATTATGACGTTAGCTACAGGGGGGCAATAGTTATGACGACTATTAAAGACGAACAAGTAAAAAAGGGATTTCAGATCGGACAAATCACACAGAAACTCGGTCCTTTACTAGGGCTTCTAATCTTGATTATTATCGTAACCATATTAAATCCAAGTTTTTTGGAACCGCTTAATATATTGAACCTGTTAAGACAGGTAGCCATTAATGCATTGATCGCGTTCGGTATGACCTTTGTTATTTTGACAGGGGGGATCGATTTATCAGTAGGTTCTATTCTTGCTCTTTCTAGTGCGATTATGGCAAACCTTATGCTCTCGGGGTTAGATCCAATATTAGCAATTGTAATTGGTTGTTTGCTTGGTGGTGTTATGGGGATGGTCAACGGACTCATGATAACCAAGGGTAAAATGGCTCCATTTATCGCAACGTTAGCGACGATGACTATTTTCAGAGGATTAACGCTTGTCTATACGAACGGTAATCCAATCACAGGTCTAGGCGACAGCATGATGTTCCAGTTGTTTGGTCGTGGGTATTTCTTGGGTATTCCAGTTCCAGCAATCACGATGATTATCGTATTCTTCGTCTTATGGGTAGTATTACACAAAACACCATTTGGTCGTAAAACGTATGCCATTGGTGGTAATGAGAAAGCATCCATCATTTCAGGTATCAAAGTAGATCGTGTCAAAATCATGATTTATTCCCTAATAGGTATGTTATCTGCGCTGGCTGGAGCAATCTTGACATCAAGACTGAACTCCGCACAACCAACTGCCGGTACATCGTATGAATTAGATGCCATTGCAGCAGTTGTATTAGGCGGCACGAGCTTAACGGGTGGACGTGGACGTATTATAGGTACATTAATAGGTGCCTTGATTATCGGAATATTGAACAACGGATTGAATTTGCTCGGTGTATCGTCTTTCTATCAAATGGTAGTTAAAGGTGTCGTTATCGCGATTGCTGTCTTAATAGATCGTAAGAAAGCTGCATAAGAGGGGGATTCCAACATGAAAAAAGTTAACTTAATTCTTATATCCATGGTTTTAGTACTGATGACAGGATGTTCATTAGAGCCACCCGAGTGGGCTAAGCCGAACAAAAGTGGTGATTTGAATAATATAAAAATTGGACTATCGATATCAACGTTGAACAATCCCTTCTTTGTCTCATTGAAAGATGGCGTTGTGGCAGAAGCGAAGAAACAAGGTATGGAAGTTATCGTAATCGATGCGCAGAATGATTCTGCCAAACAAAGTAATGACGTGGAGGATTTAATGCAACAAGGTGTGAATGCCCTGTTAATCAATCCAACCGATTCATCTGCCATCTCTACGGCGGTTCAGACAGCTAATAGTTTAGGTATTCCTGTCATCGCATTAGATCGTTCAGCAGAAAAAGGGAAAGTTGAATCACTCGTTGCCTCAGATAATGTAAAAGGTGGTATATTGGCAGCAGAGTATATCGTAGAACAACTGGGTAAAGATGCTAAAGTCATCGAGCTAGAAGGAGTGCCTGGTGCTTCAGCGACTCGTGAACGCGGTAAAGGATTCCACGAAATAGCGGACGCTCAGCTTAAGGTGATTGCGAAACAATCAGCAGATTTCGATCGAACCAAAGGACTAACCGTAATGGAAAACCTGTTGCAAGGAAACCCTGGTGTCCAAGCTGTCTTCGCTCACAATGATGAAATGGCACTGGGTGCGATTGAAGCGATTCAAAGTTCAGGTAAAAGAATAGCTGTTATTGGGTTCGATGGAAATATAGATGCACTGAATTCAATTACAGCAGGTAAGTTAACTGCGACCGTTGCTCAACAGCCTGAATTAATAGGACAACTCTCCGTTAAAGCGGCTAAAGATGTTCTTCAAGGGAAAACGGTGGAAAAGTCAATTCCGGCACCTCTTAAGTTGGTTGTGAAAAAGTAAATGTAGTTATCATTAAGATAAATCGTTTTTCATTAAAAAAAACTGCTCTCTCCTTAAACTTGAGGGCAGTGTTTTTTTTGATTTTCGCGTAACCATATCCCCCTATATTCTAATATGTTGCATAGCTTCCATCGTACCTTTGGACTCACTTCGCATGCGCAGTTTGAATTCCCTAGGTGAGCATTGATTATGTCGTTTGAACAGTTTATAGAACTGAGCCATGTTCGAGATACCGACCTCATAGCTAACTTCCATAATGGTAAGTTCACTCGTTAGTAATAACAGCTCAGATCTTTTGATTCGTTTGTAGTTGATGTATTCCACAAAAGAAATGCCCATCGTTTTCTTGAAATATTTAATAAAATAATGATAACTCAAATTAAGTAAATTACATGCATCTTCGACGCAGAGTTTATCATTCAAATGTTCATCGATATAATCCAGAACGGGTCTTAACCGACTTAATTCGGATTCCCTTGCATAGTTCAAGACGTTACGACTATCGTTTCTCAATAGTAATAGGATCATTCTCTTGATTGTAGAGCTCACAGCGATTTCGTAGCCTCTCGTGCGTGTTTGAGATTCTTTAAAGATATCCATAATAAAAGAATGGGTTTCACGTTTCGCTGACTCGTTGTCGTTGAAAATATAATTTAAGATATCGAGCGGTTGAGTCAATTCAGAGAAGCAATATAAATATGGCATGGTGCTCTGGTCGAAATGTTTACTCAGATCGATTTGAAGTACCACATAGTGTAATACGTCTGTAAGAGGTTTATGAGAACGATGCGGTTGCGAGGCCCCTAATACCATAACATCACCCGGTCCGAGAACAACATAATCGTGCTTAGTTTGTACACCTAAGTGGCCTTGAATGACAGCAATAAACTCTACCTCTTTATGGTAATGCCATGGGTATTTTTCCACGGCGTTGCAATAGTGAGGCTCTAAGGAAATCTCCCATATTTTTAGAAACAGTAGTGGATTCTGATAAATGACTTCTTCATTGATAGCATCGGAATGCGTATCGAAATTGGTTTCAAATAAGGACATGTGCATTCCCTCCTTTTTGGAGTATAACACTTTTGAATATAAAATTGGCATGATTAAGTATTTCATTAACACAATGAATTATCTATACTGAGAACAGTGTTAATACAAGAAGGAGTGTTCATACAAATGGTAAGAGTAACAGTATGGAATGAAAACCGTCATGAGAAAAAGAACCCGCTTGTTGCTGAAATATATCCGGATGGAATTCACGGTGCTATTGCAGGTTTTTTAACAGAAGCAGGGTATGAAGTAGGAACTGCTACGCTTGATGAACCAGAACATGGTTTAACAGATGATATATTACATAATACGGATGTGCTCATTTGGTGGGGACACCTAGCCCACGGGGAAGTAACAGATGAAGTTGTTCAAAAAGTACAGCAGCGTGTCCTTGATGGCATGGGCTTGATTGTCCTTCACTCGGGTCATTTCTCTAAGATTTTCAAAGTATTAATGGGTACCAGTTGTGATTTGAAATGGCGTGAAGTGGGTGAAACGGAACGTCTTTGGGTTGTAGCGCCAAGTCATCCGATCGTAGAAGGCATTGGGGAATTCATCGAACTTGATAAAGAAGAGATGTATGGCGAGCATTTTGATATCCCTGCACCAGATGAGCTTATCTTTACAAGTTGGTTTGAAGGCGGAGAAGTGTTCAGAAGCGGGTGTACCTTTACACGTGGAAACGGTAAGGTGTTTTATTTCAGACCGGGACATGAAACGTATCCAACATATTATAATAAAGACATTCAGCGTGTCATTGTGAATGCCGTGAAATGGGCGCAGCCAGTAGATCGCATACGTCCGGTCTATGGGAATGCACAGCCATTAGAAACAATACGTATGAAATAAACGACTCATAGTTATAGCTCTATAGAAACACTGCGCTCACCCATGTAGGTGAGTGCAGTGTTTTTTGATATTGTAGATGAACGTGTATCATGGGATTGTGAATAAATGATGGAAGCTGATTTCAGGGTCAGAACAATGAAATTAGTGAAGTAATATTTTACAACATTTAATTGGAATGTATTGACAAACAAACTGTATTACAAGCATAATACATCTATAACGTATGAACTACTTAGTACACACACTACAACAGAATGCGAGGTGCAGGATGAAAATGAATGAAGGCTGGACGGACGTCACTTTCAACGGCCGGGATCCGGTATATTTGCAGGTTGTCCGACATTTCAAAGAACAACTTGCAACCGGTCGGCTGGAAGCCGGGCAAATCATACCTTCACGGAGGGAATTGGGCGCTATGCTAAAGATAAACCCTAACACGGCACAGAAGGCTTATAAGGAAATGGAGGAACAACAATTGATCGTAACCGAAGGTAATTCACCAAGTCGAATCACGCTTGATGACAATTTACTACGTAGTATTCGTTCTGAATTAATTAGCGAAGCTGTTGATGCCTTTGTGGTATCGGTCCGTAAAATTGACGTTCCCGTAGAAGAACTATTGGATATCGTAAAACAGAAGTATCTTGAAAGAAATGAGATAGAAAGACAAGTACAGGAAGGAGGAGACCATGCATGATTAAGGTTGTAGACATTCATAAGCGATATCGTGGTCGGTCCGTGTTAAACGGCGCCTCCTTCACGGTGGAAAAAGGACAAATAACATGTCTTATTGGCATTAACGGAGCGGGTAAGTCAACGGTTCTAAAGGCAATTATGGGCTTAACACCTCTGAAATCAGGATCGATCCTGATTGACGGTCAACCCATAGATAAGAACCTATATGAGCAGGTAGCATTTGTCCCCGATCATTTAACTATGCCTCCTGGAATGAAGCTGTCTGAGGGACTACAGTTCATGCAAGACTTTTATCAGAGCTGGAATGCGAATAGAGCCGAGGAGCTCATGACATTCTTTAGCTTGGATCGGACAGAGAGAATTGGCAATCTTTCAAAGGGAACAGCAGCTAAATTTAATCTAGTGCTTGGTCTTTCACAGGATACAGCGTATGTCTTAATGGATGAACCATTCTCGGGCATAGATATGTTCAGTCGAGGTCTGATTGCAGAGGTATTCTCTAGCCACTTGATCGAAGATCGCGGCGTACTTCTAACTACACACGAAATAGGTGAGGTAGAGCATTTGATCGATCGAGCTTTACTCATGAAAGATGGAGCCATCTGTCGGGACTTTCAATGTGAACAAATTCGTAGCGAGGAAGGTAAATCCATCGTTGACGTTATGAGGGAGGTATACCAAGGGTGAATAGATATTTAAAGCTTGTACATATGGAAGTCGATCGCTTTAAATACATATTGGCTGGCTTAATGAGTCTAACGCTTATTTGTCAGTTTGGAGGCGTAATCTGGTGGACTAAAAGTGCTGTATCCAATCGAGAAAGTGGAGCTTGGATGAATGGAGGTTCAATGGGTTATATCTTGAATTCTTCAACTAGCGGCAACCTGTCGTTTACGCATGTGCTATTTAATACACAATTCATATTTATGATTCCCATTCTGATGAGTATTGGTGTAATTGCGATATATGTATTTCTAATCTGGTACCGGGATTGGTTGGGTCGAAATACATTTATATATCGTTTGTTGACACTACCTACTGCAAGACGGCATATTTATTTCGCTAAATTAACGGCCATTCTAATATTCATATTTGGGCTTGTATCTTTTCAGTTGGCATTATTACCAGTTGAAAAATTGATTTTCAATCTGATTGTCCCATCCGACATGAGAGATCCTTCTAATATCTCCAATATTATTTATGCAAATCCAGCGTTAGAGATGCTCATACCATGGCAGTTCGATTCATTTCTCGTCTATTACGTAATAGGAATAATAGCGGTGCTAGTAATATTTGCGGCCATTCTGATCGAACGAAGTTATGGTCGTCTAGGCATTCTATATGCCATTCTATATTTAGGGATAAGTGTGTTCTTACTCTTATTTCCTATGGCCGGTCTAGGATTGGATAATGTGAATGGATATTTATATCCTAATGAAATATTTGCTATCGAACTCGTCATGTGTGTTGTGGTTATGACTGTGTCGGTATGGATTGGTTGTCGACTTATTTCCAAAAAGATAACAGTGTAAGGAGGATGATCATGAGACGTTATTGGATTTCTATCGTATTTAGTGTTTTCATTATTGTTGGATTGGGTACGTATTATGTATATGGTGCAGTGGTAGATTTTCCGGAATATAAGATATTGAAAGTATCGGGAGATGTTAACGAGGGAAGCAAGATTAGTGTTCAAGGAAACTTTTCGAATGGGGGAGGAAATCAGTTATTAATTGCGACTTCTGAGGGTGGCGAATATCCAAATAGGCGCTCTATAATTAGCCAATTGTTCTCGGGTTCACGTTCATGGATGAACGACCAAATTGATATCCGTCAGATGCTCAACGATCATCGCTCTTTTATGAGGGGCAAAGGTACTATTAGTAGCTTCTATAAAGATGATGAATGGATTATATATGCGGATGCTGTTCTCAATAATGCTCTTGGTGTCAAGCCGGAGATTGTTCTAAGTATAGACTCTCTAAATCAGACAACCGGTGCAGTTAAGCATTTTGAAACCATTGTGGATGATTCATTGGGCTATTCTTATATTTATGTAGAGGATGTGCAGTTGATTGGTGAGCAGGTTCACATGCTAATCAATCAACGTAGTAAGGGGAATTTGAATGGTGCAGCGGTCGAGTATCATGATTATGTTGTGGATATGAACAATGGAACATTAATCAATAAAGAAAGACTTGTCTTAGGAGATAACACGAAGGACAATGTTGAGCTATTTGATCGGAGTATTTTGAACGCAATTCATTCTGCTCCTAGTGATCATGCTGTATTAATTGTTACGGATGAACAAAAACGAGTAAACGACTACATGGGCATAATTGATCAGCATCTCTACTCCTATGCGTATAAGACTGGTGTATTAACAGATATGTCAGATAACCTGAAGAGCGCAGGTATCGATGATAATGGAGAACTTCGGTTAGACGGTAATGTTCTTTCTATCCTGAATTATGAGGAAGACTCTATTAAATTATCACATTACAACATAGAAACAGAGAAGATGGAAAATGAAATCATCTCCTTAACTGACAAGCAACTGGATGCTGATACCATCATAATGGGCACAACGAAGAATAATAAGTTATATATTCTATATTACAAAAGTGACATTCCCAAGGTTGCTGTATTAGATGCCACGAATGGAGCGATTCTATATACAGGCCAGGTTGTGTATGAAGGAGAGCCATCAGAAAGTAAGTGGACCATGAATTACGGTGGAAGACTGTATATGCAAATTGCTGACTAAAGCTCCTATATATATTGTAAATGGTTAAATCAACGTCACAACGTACAGGCGAGGTAGATATTGTGAGATCATCAGATTATTTTAATAGAACAGTAGAAGTATTAAGACGGTTGGAAACGTATGGCTATCAAGTGGCGTATTATATCCTTCAAGATGAAGATCTAGCGATGGATGCAACGAAAATAGTCCTGTTAGCCTTAGCACAGGAAGACACACTCTATAATCTACCCGTAGCTGTACAACGTGATTTGATGAAAAAAAAGATTATTAAACAATCCATATTGCTCAAATACGAAGTCCTAAGCGCATAGAGAGCAACATTGGATGATACTTGAATCAAAGCCTTTGGAGCGCAACTCCAGAGGTTTTTTGATGGTTCCAACTAACTCAATACAGGGAAAATATAACTTTTAACGAATATATATGTAAAAGCTGATAATCTATTATATTGGAGGTTTCTTACTTGAAGTTAAAAGAACTTGTTGAGCAGTTAACGGTTGTATCCGTTCAAGGAGAGTTAGACGTTGATATCACGGGGATCACAATAAATTCTCGCGAAGTGAAACAAGGGAATTTATTTGTATGTATAGCAGGTATTCCAGGACTTCAAGAAGATCGTCACCTATATATTGATCATGCGATAGAAGCGGGAGCTGTGGCATTAATTGTTGAACGGGATATCGTCGCACAAGTACCTACTATAAAAGTGCCGAATGCTAGATTCGCTTTAGCCATGTTATCTACGCATTTCTTCGGTTACCCAAGTCATGATCTGAAGTTAATAGGCGTGACCGGGACCAACGGAAAGACAACGACGAGTCACATGATTGAAGCGATTCTAGCTCATGCTAATTATCAGACAGGACTTATGGGTAATATCGGTACAAAGATAGGTAACAAGATCGTCAAAAGTAATATTAATACACAAGAACCACATAAGCTTCAAGCGAATTTGGCGAAAATGAAGAATTGTTCAACAGACTACTGTGTGATGGAAGTGACTTCGCAAGGTTTAGATATGGGACGTGTTATAGGATGTGATTTTCGTACAGCTGTCTTCACAAATTTAACAGATGATCACCTCGATTATCATGGGACAATGGACAAGTATCTGATGGCAAAAGGAACTTTGTTCTCAAGAATGGGAAATTCATACTCGTATGAACATTCCAAACACAAATTCGCTATTCTTAACGCAGATGATCCAGCATCTGAATTATTTCATGGTCTAACAACCGCAGAAGTGATTACATACGGTATTAACAATCCAGCAGATGTGATGGCTGAAGATATTCAACTTACGGTAAGTGGAACAACGTTTAGACTCGTCACATTTGTAGGAACGATAACAATTGAATGTAGCATGGTGGGCGCCTTTAATGTCTATAATGCGCTTGCTTCTATAGCAACGGCTCTAGCCGAACAAATCCCGCTTCAACTCATACAACAAGCATTGTCTGAATTCAAGAATACGAGTGGGAGAATGGAGATTATGGAAGGGTCTCAGGACTTTATTGTCATTGTTGATTACGCTCACACACCTGATGCAGTTAACAACGCGTTGTCAATGTTATGTGAACTTACCAATCAGAGAGTGATTACGGTGTTTAGTTGTGAGGATGATCATAATGAGGGAACCACATTTTCACGGATAAGGGATATCGCAGCTAAGCATAGTGATGTCGTTATCCTTTCTGCGGAACATTTATCTAATGAAGCTATGAATAGCATGATACAGGAAATAGCAAACGGGCAAGGTATATACACTTCTTCGAATAATATAACTTTCGAATTGATGCCAAATGGGCATCAAGCAGCAACAAGAGCGATTGAACTGGCTACAACAGGGGACATTGTGTTCATTGCAGGTGTTGACCATAAGACAGAAGTTCAGCAAATTTTAAAAGAATACCAGACCCGCAATCGTGATGAAGTAGGGGATATTGTTCGAACCGAGGATATTCCTATACGTGCTTGATAGATATCATTGGGAGACGATTCGTATGCAAGAACTTGTTGGCTACTGTAAAACATGTAAACGAAAAATGTACTGTAATGATGGATTTATTAACGGTATAGTATTAGAGGATAAATCATTAATATGTTTCGATTGTGCTGAGGAAGAACAATAATTGATGTGAAATAATCTTGAATAGGGGTTGGAGATGGATATTCATTCGGAAACGATATTGATTTCGATAGTTGTGTTTGGGCTAGTTGTGGGACTCTTAATACTATTCATTTATAGCCTTATCCGCTTTATAAGAAATAGGAATATTCAGCAACAATCAACTCTTGAGACATTGAGAAACTTAGAACAGAAGATGGATACGTTAATCGAGCACAATAAATCTGTACCATGAAATATAATTATGTTTGTTTCTAGTGCCATATGATAGAGGCTTTGGGTGAACTATCTTCATTCCATGCCTCTTTCTTGTCTCTAGCAAATGTAATGCATCGAAAGATCAGTAAACAAGAAGTATAGTTATTTAATAGGAGATTGGAATTCTTGATGAATAGATAACATTATATTGGATCGCATGTTATTATATGGATGATGGATTTAAACATATGGGGTGAAATAATTACGATGCAACAAATAATGTTTCCTAACAGTAAATTCAATATCAGATATCCTTCAGTGATTGGACCCATCATATCGATGATCATTTTGACGATATTACACGTTAGGATGTTAGTCTTTTTTATGCATAGCGACAATCTTCCTTGGATCTTTTTTTATTTCGAGTGCATTATACTTGTATTATTCAGATTAAGATTGTGATGGTCATGGGATACTTCAAACCAGTTCTAGGAATTAAACCAATTAACAAAATAAATGTACCGTTCCATTTGTGTTTTCGGTTCATGGAGGAAGAAGATAAGGGAATGAAAGAATTGAAGAACTGGGCAGAGCAGAATCAAGTTCCATTTGTCCATAAACGGTTTGGAAGGTGGGTGTAATACTGACTTGATGATCAGAAAGAGGTGATTGAAGATGGCTCAAGGCTATTCTATTGTTCGTAAAAAAGGGAATAGAGAACAGTTCATTCAAGCATATGATGAAACCATGCAGTTATGGCCTGTTCCATTTGAGGATTTAATGATATCTACGCAATTCGGTGAGACACACATTATTGCATCGGGTTCGATTGAGGCTCCCGCGATACTTCTGTTTCATGGGATGACGTTCAGCGCGACGATGTGGTATCCGAATATTGAATCCCTGTCTAAACATTATAGAGTGTATGCGGTGGATACATTAGGTGACTTAGGTAAAAGCACGATTACATCTCTTATAGGAACACGAGAAGAAGCAGCTCTTTGGATTTCCGATGTTCTTATTGGACTTCAACTTCAATCAGCGATATTCATGGGACATTCTATGGGTGGCTGGCTCACTTTAAATTTCGCGCTTCAATTTCCTGAGAAGGTACAGAAAATGATCTTATTAGCACCTGCTGCTGGAATTCACAAAATCACTCCCAAATTCTTATTAAAAGTATACCCTGCCATCATGTTACCGACAGTGTCTCGTATTCGCAAGGAGCTATCGTGGTTCATGAGCAGATCCTATCAACCAGATGCTAAAGCTGAGGTGCTTATACGTCAGTTCATCATTTCAGGAATGAATTGTGTACCGCAGTTGCGAGTGACACCTATTGTATTCAGAGATCAAGAGTTACAAAGTCTTACTATGGAAATTTTACTAATAGTTGGTGATAAGGAAGTCATCTATGATTATGGCCAAATGTTATCTAAAGCAACACGACTTCTACCTAACGTACATACGAGTGTTATACACGATGCGGGTCATGCACTAGCGATCGAGAAACAAGAGATTGTTAATGATACGATTATCAATTTTTTAATATAAGGGTTATCAATTGTTCAAGGGAACGGCTATTGAGTTCCACAACTTGAGATTAGAAAGGATTACATCATGACAAAGCTAGTTAGAGAGCTTCAAATAGAAGGTACTATAATAAACTTACGCCTCGCGCGTGAGTCGGATTTTCAGTCATATTATGCTTTTCTGTTGGACCCTGAGAGCAATCGCTTAACCGGGACACAAAGAGATTTCACACAAGATGAAATAACTGATTGGATTAAGAAGATTAGTAACATACATGAGGATCGTGTTGACTTCATGATCATATCGAAAGATACGGATGAATTTATAGGAGAAGTTGTGTTAAGTGAAATTGATTCTATAAACCGAAATGCACATATTCGTATTGCTATTGGAACACAGCATAGCGGGAAAGGTTATGGCACGGAAGCTATGAATCTTTTGCTTGGATATGGGTTTGAAACATTGAACCTACACCGTATTGCCCTAGAAGTGTATGCATTTAATCCGAGAGCTATCCATGTTTATGAGAAAATTGGATTTCAGCATGAGGGCATTCAAAGAGATTCGCTCTATTCAGAAGGGGAATTTCATGACTTGATTATGATGTCTATTCTCGAGGATGAGTTCCAGCGCATATGTGAATAACGAAATGTAAGCCCGTTTTGGGTAATTCAAGGTGCAAGGAGTGAGTTCATTAGAATGCAGCACATGATGTTACAGAACAGTAAATTTAAGATCCAACACCCTTCCGGGAATTCACCAATATTAGGTATTAGTATGATACTAATCATATCAATGACGTGGTTAATAAGAAAGATTCAGAGCGACTATACGCCTCAGAGCATTCTGTATCTGGGTGGTGCCCAGATACTTATATATACCATCTTTCTTGTAATCTTTATCTATAGGAAATCTATGAAACCAACTGTCTTATTGATTAGTCAGGATACCTTATTCATTAATGATCGCATTGTTGAAGCTAATGAAATCAAGATGCTATTGGTCACGGGTTATTTCAGACCCATTCTAGGAATTAAACCAAATGATAAGAAATACGTTCCTACCGATTTGTGTTTTCGGTTTCTTGAGGAAGAAGATAAGGGGATGAAAGAATTGAAGAACTGGGCAGAGCAGAATCAAATTCCTTTTCGCCAAAAAGGGTTCACAAGATGGATATAACGGCGAATCCTAGTTTAGATAGTTTATGATAGGAGATGGCATAACAAGATGGAACAGAAGATACTCCAAGATAGTTCCTTCAAGATCGAAAATCCATCAGGTATCTTTGATTTCATAGTCATTAGCTTCTACACAGGTTTGATATTGAATGGTTTCCTTCGACATATCGGAAGGTTTGATATAGATTGGATCTTATTTTATATAGAAACTGGATTACTGTTAATTTTCATATTCTTGTTAGGGATCATCATATTTAGGTCATTGAAGAAGCCATGGGATCTCTTCATCCATTCGGAATCCGTATCTATTCGCGGTCGAACACTTGAACCTAACCAGATTAAGAGCTTGATGGTGATGAAGAGCATAAGAGGAAAGAAATACATTCTTGGAATTAAACCGACGAATAAAATAATGGTGCCGATCCACTGGTGTTTTCAATTTCATGTCAATGAAGACAAGGGAATGGAAGAACTTACGAGGTGGGCGCAGTATAATCACATTCCTGTAATTCATAAAAAGAAGTTTGGTAGATGGTTCTAGCTTCTGTCGGATGTATTATAAGTAGTTCTTACTTTCTTCTCATTAGATGACAATACAATATTAGTTGAAGGTGTACCATATTTCATGGATTCATCGATAAATATTTCTAAACTCTCCACTGAATGCGTAGCTACTTTTGCAATATAGCTAATTTCCCCAGCCACCCGATAACATTCCAATACGTCAGGATGATGATTACAAAAGTGTGCAAGAGCTTTGCAGTCCTTTGATTCAAATAATATAAGTGCTACGATGTTCCGACCTAATTGTTGTAGGGAGACACTCGCATGATATCCTTCAATCGTATCATTATCTTCTAACTTTCTTACTCGTTCAATGACAGCCGGTGAAGACAAATGAACAATCTCAGCCAAATCTTTCATTGAAATCTTAGCATTTTTCTGTAATTCGGTTAGAATTCTCTCATCAATCATATCCATCTATACACAACCTTTTTTTATTAAGAATACTAGATCATTCTCCTGAGTTAGTAAAGATATATGGTAGTTTAATCGTTCCTAGCTTATATTATTAGCCTTTATTTCTGTCTAATATAATAACAAAGGAGGATGAACAATGAAAAAAATATTGTTATTATTAGCAGATGGCTTCGAAGCAGCGGAAGCTAGTGTTTTCACAGACGTTTTTGGTTGGAATAGGTGGGAAGGTGATGGGAATACAGAATTAGTTACTGTTGGATTGCGAGAACAAATAAAGTGCACTTGGAACTTCACAATCATTCCTGAAAAAGTGATTTCAGATATAGTTTTAGAAGAATATGATGCCCTAGCTATCCCTGGCGGATTTGAAGAAGCTGGCTTTTACAATGACGCTTTTGATGAAAGGTTTCTTGGCGTTATTAGGTACTTTCATGCTAAGCAAAAACCAATTGCTAGTATTTGCGTAGCCTCTTTAGCCTTGGGCAAAAGTGGGATATTACAAGATAGAAAGGCAACGACCTATAACCATCCAACAAGTCATCGACAAGATCAATTAAGATTATATGGTGCAAATGTTCAGAATGAACTTATTGTAATTGATGGACATATTATAACTTCATCGAATCCAGCGACTGGATTTGAGGTTGCTTTTCTCTTACTTGAACAGTTAACATCAGAAACAAATGTCAACCGTGTTAAAGAATTAATGGGGTTTGAAATTTAATATTTGAAAAAGAGTTTATAATGCTGGGAAGCTAGCATTGTAAGCTCTTTTTTCGTTGAAGGTACCTTCATTCGTTTAGGTTGATGGTGATGCGGTCATACTCGTTTATGATAGTATTTATAATCATCTAAGTCAGATTATAGATAGGTGTGGCATAGTAGGAAGCGGGAAGAGTGCGTATGCTAAGAAATTAAAAGAACTTCATCAAGCGATGATATTATACTATGATGATTTAATGCTTTCATTGTTTGATGAACATTTGGGCGATCAACAACATTATATCGTAAAAGTACTACTTATTATATCATCTTGCAGAAGAACTAATATCCATAGGTGCGAACGTGTTTCTGGATTTTGGTTATTGGCGTAGGGCTGAAACGAAGCAACAATCACAGAGGAGAAATCAAGTTATAGCAAATGGAATATCGAACTCCTGCCGTATTGTTTTTCATGTGCAGCCAAGAATATGTTATATTAATGACTTAGGTAGCAGTGACCACTCAGCAAGAAAGAGGAGTATATATGATGAAAGTTAAACCATATCGGATTGGCATTGTCGACATAGGTTCCAATTCCATTCGGTTGGTCATTTATGATACAACCCCCGATGGAGGATACAAGATTATTAAGGAATATAAACATTCCGCCCGTTTGAGTGCGAAGATTAATGAACAGGGAAGTCTGGACAAGAACGAGATGTACAGGATTGTACCCATTCTTAAACAATTCAGACAGGTTTGTAACACCTTTGGAGTGGATACGATCCGTGCAGGAGCGACTGCGGCGATTCGTAATGCTACTAATTCTCAAGAAATTATCGAGTTCTTGTCTAAGGAATCTTCTATAGATATTACACTTGTTTCAGGAGAAGAAGAGGCTTATTTCGGATTTCTAGGTGTCATTAATTCCTTTGATATCGAGGATGGGTTCATTGTCGACATCGGCGGAGGAAGTACTGAGATCACACTATTTGAGAACCGTAATTTTAAGAAAAGTGTATCCTTACCCTTTGGCGCTGTGAACACGAACGTCGAGTTTGGCAACGATGGGAATTGGAATGAAGAAGAAATACTCAATTTACGTCAATATGTGCTTAGCATGCTTGAAGAGCATGAATGGATGCAATCAAGACCTCAGTTACCTTTATTTGGTCTAGGTGGAACGATACGTTCTCTCGGTAAAATAGATCAGAAAGACACACGGTACTCCATGCCAATCTCACATGGATACACTCTGACGACAGATAGTGTAGATCAGCTCTATAATATACTCCCAAGCCTTCCTTTAGAGAAGCGTAAACAGATTAATGGACTATCGAAGAGTCGGGCCGATATTATTGTTTCTGGACTCATTATTGTCCATACGGTCTATCATTATATCCAAGCTAAACATTGTCTTATCAGTGGTGAAGGTTTACGAGAAGGGATGTTGCATGATCTCATCAATCCGGCACAGTCGGTTAAACCAAGTACGCTTGATTATAGTATCAATACATTACTTACCTTTGAAGCTGAAGGTTCACGAGCGCATTTAGATCATGTTTACAAACTATCTGATACATTATACGAAACGTTGAGAAGTGATGGAGATAGCGAGGAGCACAAGAAGCTTTTATACGTGTCAATCATGTTGTATCATATCGGGAGTCATATTAATTACTATCAATATAATCGACATACTCATTATTGGATCATGAATTCATCTATTCGGGGACTTACGCATAGGGAGATCATTCTGTGTGCCTTAATAGCCTCCTATAATACAAAAAGCCGGAAGCAGAAATTATCCCAAGAACATCAGGATATTATCTTTGCTTCCGACGAAGAATGGATTCATAAGTTAGGATCGTTGGTACAGTTGTGTATCGCTCTTGATCAAAGTGAGACGCAGGCTGTTAAAGCTATTGACACAGAGACTGCTAATAAGACGCTGCATCTTACCGTCCTGAGCGATGTTGAGACATGGATCGAACAAGAAGAAATGGACAGTGTGGCTAAAGTATTCAAGAGTGCTTGGGACCTCAAGTTGAAGATTAACTTCGCTTCCATTTCTTAACCTGCATCGCTTCATACTGGCTCCTAAATGGGGCCTCTTTGTCGTTTGAGAATTCATAACTGCCACTCGACTGAAGGAATCTAGATTTAACATTATCTTTAAGTGTTAATTGCAATATTTTGGAGACTAGATTCAAGATATTAGGATCATATACAGGACACATGAGTTCGATACGTCTGTTTAGGTTCCGAGTCATCCAATCCGCACTGGAGATCCATACCTCAGGTGTACCCCCATTTTCGAAATAATAGATACGTGAATGTTCCAAGAAACGGTCAACAATACTTCGTACTGTAATATGCTCACTTAAACCAGGTACTCCTGGTCTTAGGCAACATACGCCCCGCACAATCAGGTCTATTTGAACTCCCGCTTGGGACGCGGTATATAATTCGTCTATCATTTCCTTATTCGATAAGGAATTCATCTTCGCAATAATGCGTGCAGGTCTGCCAGCGATTGCGTGTTCAGCTTCTCGACGTATAAGTTTGAAGAGGGACTGGCTCATATTGGACGGAGCAACGGTAATCGCATCCCATTCATAATTGTTAGAGTAACCTGTCATCTGGTTGAATAACTCTGAAGCATCTATACCAATGTCGTGGTTGGAAGTGAATAGACTCAAATCCGTATATACTTTGGCGGTGCTATCATTGTAATTCCCTGTACCTACGTGAACGTAACGCTGTAAGCCATGATCTTCTTGTCTTACGACGAGTGTGATTTTGGCGTGTGTTTTTAAACCAATAAGACCATACACCACGTGGCAACCTGATTTCTCGAGTTTACGTGCCCATGCAATATTACGTTCCTCATCAAATCTCGCCTTTAATTCCACCACAACGGTAACCTGTTTACCCGACTCTGCGGCTGTAGCTAAAGCTTGAATAAGCGGAGAGTTACCACTCACGCGATATAACGTCATCTTAATCGCCATGACATGTTCATCTTCAGAGGCTTGAATGATAAAGTCTGTCACAGCCTCGAAAGACTCGTAAGGATGATACACTAGTACATCGCGTTCTCTTAAGACCTCGAAAAAGTCCTCATTTTCATCGAATTCCATAGGGTATACAGGTTCTATAGGACCGTGACTTAAATGAGAGAACCCCTTCAATGACCCTGCGAATCTATGTAGAAAGCTAAGGTCAAGTGGTCCGTCAATTTCAAAGATGAAGTCGGTAATTTCAAATTCCGATTGTAGCTGACTTAGGGCATACGGGTGAATACCTTTCTCAACTTCTAAACAAACAGGAGCTCCCCATCTGCGTTTACGCAATTCCTTCTCAATCTCTTCCAATAAATCTTCGGCGCCTTCTTCATTAATCGTTAGATCTGAGTTACGCGTGATGCGGAATTCATGAACTGCAATGGGCGAATATCCGCTAAATAGCGTATGAATATGCTGTTTGATCAGATCCTCAATAAATATAAATTGACGTTTCTTACTGTTACTGCGATGAGGAAGAGCGATACAACGGGCTAGATTAGAAGGTATTTGTAAAATAGCGAAATAAGGCTCCTCCCCCTCGTTTCCTACTCGACTTAGCACTACAGACAAATAAACATATTGGCTATGAACAAGTGGGAAAGGGCGGCTTTGATCCACGGCCATAGGTGTTAATACAGGGAAAATAATATCTTGATAATACTGATCCATCACTTCTTGTTGAACAGTATTCAATTCGTCATACGTGGAAAAGACGATTCCCTCTTTAGCGAGTAATTTAGAGATATCTCGAAATGTACGATACTGTTCACTGATCATTTTGGAAACTTTTTTTAACAGACGTTTGTACAGTCCTAATGGGGTGTAGCCAGTGAAATCTTTCTTAGTATAACCGGCTCTAATCTGGTCTTGAATACCTGCTACACGAACACTCATGAATTCCTCTAGATTAGTAGAAACAATGGCTAGAAAGTGCGCCCGTTCTAAGAGTAGATTATCAGTATCTTGAGCTTCCTGAAGGACCCGCCAGTTAAATTCAATCCAACTGAGATCACGGTTTAGATATACGGATGGTAAGGTGCGATTTAATACTGCTTTTTCTTCTGAGATCATAATTCCTCCACCATACTTTGTTATAATCGTCTTTGTTCTCTATAAGCTTACAATATAAATGTAAACGCTGTGTAAAAATATTCAATAAAATAAGAAATAATTAGTAGTTTGAGTAAAGATAGTGACATTAAGGTTACATAATAAAAGTTATGTAACCTTAATTAATAGAAACATTTGTATTAATTATATGTATTTGTTTATTTAGTATTTTTTCTTTTTAAATGGGTGATAGTGACTCTTAAAAGAGTATTTTACAATATTCTTATGAAAAAGGCTGGCAAAGCACTTAAGCAACCAATTCATAAAAAATTAGCTATTTTGGATGGAGAAACCATCAAATTAAATACATTGAACCATGATCACAGGCAAAGTATGGGCGTCACAGGATGCAGTATAATCGATTGAATAATGCATTAATGGCTAGGATGCTCATATGTTCTTTACAATAGTCATTTAGATACAAAAAAAAGCAGCCAGCGTGTTACCGAAACTTTATCGGAATACGCTGGCTGCTTCTATATATATTGATACTTGCGGTCATCTTCTTATCCGCTAAGTTCCTTATCTTTGGGTAGAAAGATAGCTAAAATCCCGAGTAAAGGTAAGTAAGAAGAAATATTCATTATGAAAGGGATGCTTGTGAAATCCGCAATATTACCCATAACAGCTGAACCTAATCCACCTAGACCAAAGGCTAGACCGAAGAATAATCCAGATATTAATCCAATTTTACCTGGTACAAGCTCTTGTGCATACACAACAATGATGGAGAAGGCTGAGGATAGTATGAAACCTGCACATATACTTAGAACAGCCGCTAATCCCAATGAAACATGAGGGAGGAGGATAGAGAATGGGGCTGTACCTAAGATAGACAACCATATGATATTTCTCCGTCCAAATCGGTCAGATAAAGGACCTCCAAAGAAGGTACCTACAGCCGCAGCAGCAAGGAAAGCAAATAGAAAGTACTGTGCTTGCTGTACTGTTACGCCATGCGTTTCGATTAAAAAGAATGTGTAATAAGACGTGATGCTGGACATGTAAACATTTTTCGAAAATACGAGAAATACCAATATAACAATCGTCCATATGACATGGGTACGACTTAATCCGTGACTACGAACTTCCGCCGACGCCTTGTTCTTCTTAACAGGTCGTACATGAAGTGGGAGCTTACCGTACCACTGTGCTACTCTGTATTGAATGGCAATCGCAATGACAGCCGCTATTGAGAACCAGATGACGCCAAACTGACCAATTCTTACGAATATGAGTGCCGTCATGATCGGACCAAGTGCACTCCCAATATTTCCACCAACTTGGAAAATCGATTGTGAAAGACCTCGTTTACCTCCACTAGCAAGGAAAGCAACACGTGATGATTCGGGATGAAATACCGCTGATCCTATGCCGATCGAGATCACGGACAGTAATACAAATGCGAAATTCGGAGCTATTGACAACATAACAACACCCAACAAAGTGAAACAAACACCTAATGGCAGTATGTAAGGTCGGGGTTTAATGTCGGAGAACCTGCCAACCAAAGGTTGAAGAAGAGACGCCGTAATGTTCATAGCAAAAGCAATCAGACCGATCTGGCTGAAGGTTAAGTTCATGGAATCTTTAAGAATTGGGAATAGAGCAGAGACGGTTGACTGCATCGTGTCATTCAAGAGGTGAACAATGCTGATCGCAAAAAGTATTGGATATACTGTATTTGCGGTTGATGCTATGGGTGACGATTGTGACTTAGAACTTGCCAAAAATAATAACCTCCTATGTATCGTGCTGTTTTTCTGAAAATTATTTAGCGATTTTCATTATTACATTATTATGCTCAATTTGATTTAGTTTGTCACGAAGTATATAGAATGATGTGGAATGAAACAAAATAATTATATATACTCTTACATACATAGCCTGAGCAAATCCGATAAACAAGTTATATAGAAAAGGAGGGGGAATCAAGTGTCTGAGCGAAATATTTATTATCCAATGGTAAACATCCCAGGTGGAGAATTAGAGTTGAGAGACGATAGAACACAGAGGAAATGGAAGGCTGATATAAACCCCTTCATTCTTGCACCTTATGCTGTGACTGCGGAACTATATTATGCTATCACAAAGAATTCTCCTATATCTGATGATGGAAATCTCAAGCCCGTCGTGAATATATCTTGGCATGATGCTATTGCTTTTTGTAATCTATTTTCTCAACAGGCAGGCTTGAAAGAATGTTATTCATTGAGTGTTGATGGTGAAGATATCATCTGTGATTGGGAATCAGATGGCTATCGCCTTCCTTCAGAAGCGGAATGGCAATATGCGTGTAAAGCGGGTACGACAGGATATAGATATGGAGAGATAGATAAGGTTGCTTGGTATAATGAGAATTCTGGTGGGAATAGCCATGAAGTCGGAGGAAAGGAACCGAATGCGTGGGGCTTGTATGATATGTTAGGAAATGTGTGGGAATGGTGTTGGGATGTATATGATGAGAACGTATATGGAACATACCGAATTTTTCGAGGGGGTAGTTGGGCCGAAGAGGAAAGAGGTTGTGGGGCAACGTGTCGGCGGCGCAGCCATCCAACGTTTGGTATTGATGATCTTGGATTTCGTCTTGCTAGGACTTTTAAAAGTGAAGAATTATATGGAAGCAATTGAATATTCCCTAACAACAACCCCCACAATGACTAATCGATTGTGGGGGTTGTTGTTAGGGAAATGCGTGAAAACATAAGGGAAACCGTATCAAGCCATCATTCAACGTGGTTTTGATTCATTACATAATAACTTCGTGAGTAGATGAAATCACTCTAAAATAGCCTCTAAAAAACAGCGTATAACACAAATTATACGCTGTTTTGTTTTTAACGGACTTTATAAATTAATAATGGGTAAGGAGAGGGTGAATTAATTAACAAAAACTATAATATCTTTATATTAAATGACATTTAGTTGTCAGGCCCCACTTTTAATGAATCTTAATGTAAATGATTCTCTCGATGCTCGTCTCAGTTAATGTAATAATTATCTCTCATGATTCATAAATCACTAAAGAGAATATTTGGTTTAAATTGTAAAGGGTCGTTCTCGAAAAAGATTACTATAAAAATAAAAATAATCGGACACCGATTTAGTAAGGGTGTCCGATTATTTCCTAAGCGTCTTGCGATATGCATTTAATGGAATCTTGCTCTATCGAATGTTAAAGGTTTCTTATTAGAATCCTTCTCTAATCCACGTTGTCGTTAGTTTGAGTGCAGCTTTTTTTGCATTAGTATCTGCGAGGGCGTTCAGCATGACGAAATCATGAATAATGCCCTGGAAGCGAACTGCTGTGACAGTGACTCCTGCTTCCCGTAACTTGTTGGCATATGCTTCGCCCTCATCGCGTAGCACATCGGCTTCGCCTGTAATAATCAGAGCTTCGGGCAGATCGCGTAGTTGTTCAATCGTTGCACGAAGAGGGGAGGCTGTAATTTGCTCGCGATCTTTAGGGTCGTCCGTATATTGTTCCCAGAACCATTTCATACCGTCGCGTTGTAGGAAGTAACCTTCCGCAAATTGATGATAGGAGTCCGTATTAAAGGAAGCATCGGTAACAGGATAGAATAACAACTGTTTGTTAATTTTCGGTCCTTTGCGTTCTTTGCACATTAGTGTAATGGCCGCGGTCATATTACCGCCCACGCTGTCACCAGCTACAACTAATGAATTAATATCGAAGCCTTGTTCGGTACCTTCTTCAGCCACCCATTTCACAACGGCATAAATTTCTTCGATTGCGGTCGGATATTTGGATTCTGGAGATAGGCTATAATTCGGGAATACAACTGCTGCCTGTGCTCCGATGGATATTTCTCTGATTAGTCTGTCGTGTGTATGTTTGTTACCGAACACCCAGCCAGCGCCGTGAATGTACACGATGACGGGTAATGTCGCAGGAGCATGTACAGGTCGTATTACTCTAACAGATACTGGACCATTGGGACCGCCAGGAATATCCAGATCCGTTATAAGTACTTCTGGTTTCTCAACTTCCCCTGATTGAACATCATCTACAGTATCGCGTCCTTTTTCTGGACCGAGGTCAGAAAGGAATGGAGGCTTAGCATTATCGTCAGCAAATTTCTGTGCAGCGGGTTCAAGGATTACTTTTTTTGCTTCGCTCATGAGCTATCGTCTCCTCTTTTTTTCATCTCATAGTCAAGTTCATACTCTTAAAAGCTTAACCATCTAACACCTTTCTGAAACGATTACTAAGTTAGAAAATGGGTTTGAACGAGCGCTAAAGAAGCTAGAAAAGAAAGAAGTTATAAGGTGGATCAACATTTCATTCAGGGATTCAGCTTTTATAAAAAGATTACCTCCTCAGAAGTTGATCTATGTTAGAATAGGTTGTTGTAATGATATGGGAGGTGGAGAAGGCGTGAATGAATATAGTGAAGACTACGAAGAAGCGCTGGATGCCTTTTTAATTTGGATGAAGGACGCCGGTTACACAACCTATACACAGAGGTCATATCTAGGAGATGTGAACGAATTCTTGGAGGCACTTGGAGGTAAGTCATTGGAGAGTGTGAAGAAGTTCCATGTTGTGTCTTATTTATCATCTGTTCGCGAACGCGGTGTTAGCGATGCTACACGTAACCGCAAGCATGCTTCGGTATCTTGTTTTTTTAAAGCTTTAATCGAATTGGAACTACATAACATAAATCCGGCAATAGATATAAAGAAGTCCAAGACAGATAAGAACCGAGCACCGGTATATTTAGAGGAATCTGAAATGATACGGTTCTTTAGTGCAGTGGAAGGGAAACATCGAGACCGAAATCTTGCTATTTTCTTATTAATGGCTTATATGGGACTGCGGGTAGGAGAAGTTCACACGCTGAATTTAAGTGATTTCAATGCAGAACGACGATCACTCAGCGTATTCGGGAAAGGCCGTAAGTGGCGAACTGTTCCCGTCCCTGAAGCGGTATGCCCTATGTTGGAGCGAGCGGTGAACGGACGCCTTGAGCCTAAACGCAATAAAGAGGAAGCGATGTTCATCTCACAAAAAGGGCGTCGTTTATCGATACGTTCGATTCAACAGGCTGCATCTGAAACGTTTGATCGTTTTCAAATGGATGTCCCTCCATTGCAGCGAATTCCATACTCTAGCCACAAGTTACGCCATTCATTTGCAACTATGATATTACGTAAAGGCGCAGATCTACGTACTGTTCAGGAGCTATTGGGACATTCTTCGATTCAGACGACTACAGTCTACACGCATATTACGAGTCGTGAGAAAGAGGAAGCGATGTCGAGGTTGACATTGGAATTGCCTAGTATAGGTGGTTGATAGATTTTAATTAGAACAAGGTTAACATAATAATAATTATGTTAACCTTGTTTATTTATCTGAAGTATATCGTGAAAATACGACGCATTATTGTATCCACTCTGAACAGAATTTTCAGAGGGTCTTGATACCTCATAAATTGGACTTGTATGTGTGATAGATTTGAAATCACAAAGGTTAACATAAAATATATTATGTTAACCTTTATGAAATGGAGAAGTAATATACCAATAAAATTGTCTTGCCATGATGACTGATATGCAATATATTGGTTTGATGGATAACAACACTCATATTCAAAAATTAAAAAGATCTACGCTACGTGATCAGATTTATGATTCACTCAAGAGTGGGATCGTGACGTTGCAATTCTCTCCAGGTCAGAAACTCAGTGACGCAGAATTAGCAGTGCAATTTGGCGTGAGTAGAACGCCAGTTCGGGAGGCTCTCAAACGGTTAGAAGATGAAGGGCTTATTCAGTCATTTCCGGGTTCAATTACCCGTGTGGCGCCGCTAAATGAGACACAAGCTGCACAAGCACTTGTAGTAGTTGCTTCATTACATGTATTGACTGTGAGATCATCAGTTCTCAGTCTTACAAATGAGCATATTTCGAGACTAGAAGAGACTAATTTACGACTTCAACAAGCTTTAGAAACGCAGAATTTAGAACAAGTCATCCAAGAGGATGACGCATTTCATGCCATTTTTGTAAAAGTAGCAGCTAATCCGGAGATTGAAGCTGTTTTGGAACGCATTACACCTAAGCTACGTCGACTTGAATTAGCTAAATTAGGTTCACAGAGTGAATTGAACTCAGTTAGTGAGCATAAGGACATTATTGCTGCTTGCCGTGAAGGCAATACGGATGCCGCATCTGCTCTGACGGAACTAAATTGGCTTAGTCTTGGACGAATTTTTTCAGTATAAGTAGCTTTCGATATTATGTCCTTACCTATTATATGTAATAGCTATCACTTTTATCAGATTACCAGATTACCCAATATGATCATTCGAATAGACAATAACATTCATACTAAAAAGGAGTTCATCATGCGATTTAATGTACAGTACTTATCTTTTTTTGTCATACAGGTAGAAAGTCGTGAAGGACAAGCTGTAAAAAGTTATAAACACTTTCAAACACTAGATGAACAAGAGTATGTCGATAGTGAAATCAGTAAGTTTCTCGATGGAGAATTTGCTCGAACTGCCAAACGTAAGGTGGAGAAGAACCCGAATAGTGAGCAACCACCTACCAAAATCGGACGTTTTATTGTAGAACCAGGACATGATCTAGATAGTAATCCCAATTTTAATTTGTTCCTAAGACTTCGTACTACAGATAATAAAGAAGATTACAAAAATGCCTGTGATGATCTTCTTCGTAGCTACTTGGATACCAGCGCAGTTCGTGGTGGGGCCTTAATTATCGTTCAGGCTGTACTTGCGACACATTTGGATGATCCATTTATTTTCGTCTTCAAATGTGATTTCGAACAGAAAATCGCTCGAATTTCCGATGAGAAAAGCTTGGTAAGTCAAGTGGAAATGGCTATTAATGCCAAGAACATGAAATCAATTCAATACCCATATATGCCAGAAGAGGGCATTGTGGAAGATTGGGAACTCAAAATCCATCAATCTTCACATGCTCGATATTTCGAAGACTTCTTGAAGTTCGTAACCTATGAGCAATCTATCCCTGAAATCGTGAATGAACATGTTATGGAATTTGTTCAAACCTATGTAGAGAACAAATGGCCTGATTCAAGCCACGAGGAACGTCATCAGGAAGAGCGGGAGTTGGAACTTTGGGCTGCAAGTGATAAGCGTAATTTACAAGAGAAGTGGGAACCAGAGCAAGTGGTGGAAGCCGCGAAAAGTATTATCGAGATCAAGCCAGAGATAGAGATTAAATTCAAACTTGGAGAGACTTTTATTAAAGGTTTCCTCGCTGATTATGGTGATAAAATCCATCTGACGAAGTTGCGTGAGGGGTATGCAGTTATTATTGAAGGGGACGCGTTTACTTTTGATAAAAGTTATTCGCCAGTTGAATTACTTCAACCCGAAAGCTTCCGGGCGGTGGCAGATCGGTTGCTACAATCTCAGAATGAACTACCAGATGATATGGAAGAGGAATAATGAGAGCACATTTAGCATACATTTAATTACATTAATTATATAGGATGAACTACAGGGTAATTCTTTAGTTCATCCTATGTCGTTACAGAAGAAAGGACGTTATATGTTTACCTTATCATCTTTCTTGTTATTTATTGGGACATCCATCGTATTAATTCTTATTCCAGGTCCAGATTTAATATTTGCGATCACACAAGGCATGACGAATGGAAGGAAAGCGGGATTTTATACAGCAATTGGACTAAGTCTTGGGAATATCGTTCATACGTTAGCTGCAGCACTTGGGCTTTCAATTATAATAACGACATCAGTAACGGCTTTCTCGATATTCAAATGGGCTGGAGCACTGTATTTATTCTATTTATCATATAAGGCCATTAAATACCGGAAGAATCCAATTCAGATAAATGTGGCAGAGCCTAAGAGTCAACGAAGCTTATTGCTTAAAGGACTTACGATGAATATTCTGAATCCGAAGGTCGCTATATTCTTTCTTACATTTTTACCGCAATTTGTTCAATACAAGCATGGATATGTACCTCTTCAAATGATTATTTTAGGTCTTATCTTTCTCATTTTATCTGGTATTATTTTCGCTCTTCTTGCCTATTTTGCAGGAACATTCAGTCAACGCTTATTAGAAAAACCAAAATTTGCGGAATATGCAAATGTGACAGCCGCTATCATATATATAGGTTTAGGTTTGAAATTACTGACAACGCAACCCTAGTAGGTTTAAGATAATTTTGTAAAAATGCTAGAATACATGTATAATTGTTTCTTGTATCTATTAAAATCGTAATTTTTTAAAGGAGAAGATGAAGTAGTGGAAAGTGGCAGGCCGGGGTTAAATCTAATATTAATCGCTATATTAATCGCATTAACAGCTTTTTTCGTAGCGGTAGAATTCGCAATGGTACGTCTTCGTTCTAGTCGAGTGGATCAAATGATCAGTGAAGGCCGAAAGAATGCAGGTGCTGTAAAGAAAGTATTAAACAATTTGGACGGATACTTATCCGCTTGTCAATTGGGTATTACGATTACGTCACTCGGATTAGGTTGGTTGGGTGAACCGACGGTAGAGAGTCTTCTACATCCTTTATTCGCAAAAATGCAGCTTTCTCAGGGTTTAAATGATATCATTTCGTTCATTATTGCATTCGTTGCTATTACGTACTTGCATGTCGTAGTAGGTGAATTGGCACCTAAGACGATTGCTATTCGAAAGACGGAGTTTATTGCATTATTAACTGCCCATCCTATCATTTGGTTTGACAAAATGATGAGACCTTTTATATGGACATTAAATGGCTCTGCCAATCAATTAGTTAAAATGATCGGTATCAAGCCGGCATCAGAACATGAAGAAGCACATTCTGAGGAAGAGCTTCAGATTATAATAAATGAAAGTTACGAAAGTGGTAAAATTAACAAGAATGAATTAGGTTATGTGAATCGTATTTTCGCTTTTGACAACATGCTTGCGAAGGATATTCTTGTTCCTCGTACAGATATGGTGTGCTTATATACAGATATGTCTCAGCAGGAAAATATGGAGATCATTAAGAGAGAGCAATATACTCGCTTTCCTGTAGCACATGAGAACAAGGATAACATTATTGGTATTATCAATACAAAGCGATTCTTCTTAGCCTATGATGATAATCCGGACGTTGAAGTATCAACGTTAATGCAACCTGTTATGTCTGTTCCAGAGACGGCTTCTGTAGATGCATTGTTAAAGAAAATGCAAAGAGAAAGCACACATATTGCGATTCTAGTGGATGAATATGGTGGTACATCAGGTATGGTTACCATTGAAGATATATTGGAACAGATTGTCGGCGAAATTCGAGATGAATTCGATAGTGAAGAAGAACAGGAAATCACAAAAGTCGGTGACAATCATATTATTGCTGACGGTAAGGCTTCCTTAACACTTATCAATAATTTACTTCCAACAGAGTTTGAAACCGAAGAGTGGGATTCCATTGGTGGATGGCTATATGGTCATCAATCGGAACTAGAAGAAGGAGATCAATGGCAACATGAGAATGTAACCTTTACCCTTCTAGAGAAAGATAAACATCGTTACTGTAAAGTTGAACTCATGGTTGTATCTTAATAGTATGGATACGAAAGCAGCCCTCGTGGCTGCTTTTTTTCTGCGTATAGCTGTATAAGTTGAATAGCCATTGGACAAGATAATATATTGACTCTATATAGAACGAACAAATTTATAATTACCTGATATTCTCAATTGACATAGCACATGATAAAAGATGATAATAACAAGCGGCTTTTAAGATGCAATAAGGAGAGAGATCATGGATTTATTTCGTAAAAAATCAGCAGAAAGTTACATTCAAGAGGGACTTGCTGGAGATCAGTCAACAAAACTAAAAAAGACATTAGGCGCTATGGATTTGACCATTCTAGGCGTTGGAGCCATTATAGGCACGGGGATTTTTGTGCTAACAGGTGTTGCAGCGGCTGAACTTGCAGGACCAAGTTTGGTACTTTCGTTTGTTATTGCAGCTATAGCGTGTGTGTTAGCAGCTCTTTGTTACTCTGAATTCGCATCATCTGTTCCTGTATCGGGTAGCGCTTATGCGTATAGTTATACTGCTTTCGGTGAGATGTTTGCCTGGATTCTAGGTTGGGATCTTGCGCTAGAGTATGGTGTTGCTGCTTCAGCTGTAGCCAGTGGTTGGTCAGGTTATTTAAAAGGGTTATTAGATGGTTTCGGCATCCAACTGCCAACTGCGATTTCTGGAGCCTTTAATATGTCAGAAGGAACCTACATAGATCTCCCTGCCGTTATAATCGTCCTCTTAATAAGCTTTATGCTAACTAGAGGAATTCAAGAAACAGCACGATTTAATACCATTATGGTTGTCGTTAAGATTGCGGTCATATTATTATTTGTAGTTGTCGGTATTTTTTATGTAAAACCTTCAAATTGGTCACCATTTCTACCCTATGGAATGACTGGCGTGTTTAATGGTGCAGCAGCTGTGTTTTTCGCCTATATTGGGTTTGATGCCCTATCGACTGCAGCTGAAGAAGTGAAAAATCCACAAAGAGATTTACCTATTGGGATTATATCTTCTCTTGCTATATGTACTGTTCTGTATATTATCGTGGCCTTGGTTATTACAGGGATTGTTCCTTATGGACTTCTTAATGTGACAGATCCAGTGGCATTCGCGCTACGTTTTGTTGACCAGAACTTGGTAGCCGGTCTCATCTCGGTAGGTGCAATAGCGGGTATGACCACGGTTCTTTTAGTGTTAATATACGGACAGTCACGCTTGTTATTTGCGATATCCCGGGATGGGATGCTGCCCAAGGTCTTGTCTAAAATTCATAAAAAGACACAGGTACCTGTCGTGGGCACATGGACCACAGGTATCATCATTGCTATACTAGCTGGGTTAATTCCACTAGATAAGCTTGCGAGTCTTACAAGTATTGGAACACTGTTCGCATTTGCTGTCGTCTCCTTAGGGATCATTGTTATGAGGATTACAAGTCCAGATCTTCCAAGAGGATTTAGAGTACCTTGGGTACCCTTTATTCCACTATTAAGTGCGGGAGCATGCTTTTATTTAATGTTCAATTTAAGTAAAGAAACATGGCAAGGGTTTCTGTTATGGTTATTGATCGGAATCGTGATTTACTTCGCTTATGGTTACCGACATAGTAAGTTAAATAAGTAAATGAATAGTTAACGCAGGGTAGGCCATGAACTTTAACGTTCATGGTTTTTTTATATTGTAGAGATAAGAATTATTTACAGAATGGTAACAATGGGGAGAATTACTTCGACAAAGAAACAAATCCTTCATGTGATTAATCAGAACTTAATTTATTCCCAAAATGAAGGCCTGGAAGGATATAAATCAACATAGGATCCCTTTTATCCAAATCGAACGTGAAAGTGATATCCTATTAATATTTAATATAGTTAAACATTAATCTATGATGTCTCGTTTAATTTGTTATTAATAATCCATTTTACATATTGTGATATAATGTTTACTTAGATTATACTTCATCTAATAGAGGCTAACACAGACGAGGGTTATTCATAGAGTATTTACTCTTAAGAACTTTTAGGAAGCCCGTATGACGGAGGTAGAAATTATGAAGTCACATAAACATATATGTCTAACCATTGCTATTATATTAGGATTACTACTTACGGCTTGCTCGAAGACTAATAACGTATCGTTAGATGCTCAGCCGTTACAACAAGCACAAGAGGATCCAGGTGAACTGGGGCAGACATTGAATGTAGTTACAGTATCCACACCATCTGAAGACCAGAAACAAGAACAAGAACAATATCAGATTCAGACTCGCTTAGTTGATTTTCATCTTCTAAATGAGACAACTGGACTAGCATGGGGATTAACGCGAAACTCGATTAGGATATATTCTACTGAAGATCGCGGTGGGAGTTGGGTTAATATGTCCCCTGCAGAAAATGTACAATTCACTTCTAATCCGGAGTATGGAACAAATGTGTTCTTTATAGATAAGAATAACGGCTGGATTGTTCGTAATGGGCAAGGAACGCAAGAAACGGTTGTACTTCGGACCAATAATGGTGGTCTTCATTGGAAGATATCCTCTTTGCCTAAATCGGATGATATCAAAGGGATTTCTTTTAGTTCTGTTAAACGAGGGTGGATTCTAACTACATCAGATTCTTCTATGGGGCAAGAAGAGAAGTACCTATACAGAACAGATGATGGTGGAGCAAATTGGACGAAAGTCATGCAGAACACAGGATCACGAAACGCTTCAAAAGATACGCCATTTGCTATTTCCAATCAAGGTTACGTAATGGATATGTCTTTTGTAGATTCTCTGAATGGTTTTGTCACCCTTCAAGATGAGGGGACCGGAACATTATATACGACAAAGGATGCGGGTAATTCATGGGTAACTGTACCTAATCTCATTGATCGTAAAAAAATGGCTGTATGTCGTACAGTGACTCTAGGGAATTCGGAGTTTAGCGGTGAATCGACTAATCAGGGGTTTATTCCTTTGGCTTGCACAGATGGTGATCGTACGAAATTAAATGGTTACTTTACATCGGATAAAGGTGTAACGTGGAAATTCACTCCATTTGATCTCAATTGGTCAACGGGATTGAATCAAATGTTGAGTCCAATCTTTTTAAATCGTAATGAAGGTTGGTATCTTCAAGAATCAACGATTTATCATACGATAAATCAAGGGAATAATTGGGATGCTTTACCTGTTAGTAGTACTTTACAAGAATATATTGAGACATACCCGAGTGTTGTCAAAATGGAATTCATTTCTTCTAAATTAGGCTGGATACTCTTAGAGAATACGGAAAACAAACGTTCACTGTTATTACAAACCTTAGATGGCGGAGTGAGTTGGAAAGTGTTGTAATATAAGATTTCTTTAATAAAGCTAATTAAATTTTAGCTTTTAGCCAACATTGTGAAATATATCACAATAAATAACTTATTTTTATGGTATCTTTAATTTGTAAACAAGATTGAAAAGACGATAGGAGTGGGAAAGATGACAACATTCAATTATGAAACGGACCTAACTAGTAAAAAATTACTCCAGTTCTGCTATACATGTGAAGATGCTCATTTATGTAATTCCGAAGAGAAATGCAAAGCTTGTTGGACAGAACAAGGAATGCTAGTAGAAGAAGATGAAATGAACGAGACGCAAGTATTATTGCAACTGATCCATGCATAACGTATATAGGAATAGCGTGTTAAAAAGATGAGTAACGCAAAGTGTGATTAAGCTTTGTAATACTCATCTTTTTTGTGTGTAGACATGTATGTTATATAAACCTACGAATAAATGATCAATTTCTGAAATGGGATGCATATACTTGATAATGGAGAGCCCAATAGAAATGCGCACGAGGATTTTATTTGACAAAAGAAATGACATCGACTTCCTCTCCAAGCCAATACTTTCGAAGCTTACTAAGAAATACATAACCTTGAGAGAGCCATTTCAACGAGAAATATAATCAAAGGTTGGCGTAATATGAAGGGAGGAGAAGTATGGGGACAGACTCATTTTGGATGTTCGATTTCATAGGTACGGTTATGCCGATATTTATCATTGTGATCATTGGTATATTGTTATTGAGTGCTGGAAAAGGTATATTACGTTGGAGTAGTAACAATAAACAACCGCAACTTACTGTAGGATCTTCTATAGTAAGTAAGCGAAATGAAGTTAAACAACATCAGAATTATCAGAATGATCAGATATCAAGTTACACAAGGACTTGTTATTATATAACTTTTGAGGTAGACAGTGGTGATCGGATAGAGTTCGTCGTCAATGGGGAGGAATATGGACTTTGTGCAGAAGGAGATACGGGTCAATTAACGTTTCAGGGGACTCGCTATATGGGATTCCAGCGTAATCCCCGCTTCACTAGGCAAGAAAATGCACATTCACAGCGAAGAGGATATGATTAATAAGTATGCCGCCTTTAGATAAGGCGGTTTTTTATTAGATAATAAGGAGGTCCATCATGTCATATAAGAATAAGGTAGTTGTCATTACAGGAGCAGCTCAAGGAATCGGACAAGGTATTGCCCAGATGTATGCATCTAGAGGCGCATGCGTCACGATCGGTGATGTCGATACAATCAAAGGTGAATTAACCGTAGCGTGTATTCGCGAAGCGGGTGGTAGGGCTCTATTTGTGGCCTGTGATGTAAGGTCAGAGGAAGAGATACAGAAGTTAATGGCTCTAACCGTTGAGGAATTCGGAACCATCGATATTCTGATTAATAATGCGGGAGTATCCCGCTTCAAATCACCTTTTGAATTAACTGTAGAGGAATGGGACGATTGTTTAAACACAAATGCTCGCAGCTGCTTCCTAGCGACGCGTGAAGCAGCGAAGATCATGAAGAGCCAAGGTAGAGTAGGTTCAGTAGTGAATATCTCCTCAACCCGCTCTACGATGTCTGAGCCACATTCTGAGGCCTATGCAGCATCAAAGGGCGCTATTCTCGCTTTATCCCATGCAATGGCGATCTCACTTGGGAAAGATGGCATTAGAGTGAATAGTATTAGTCCTGGTTGGATTCAGACCCATGACTATACCGCATTAAGCGCAAGAGATCACGAGCAGCATCCTGCAGGACGAGTTGGGACTCCTGAGGATGTCGCACGTACTTGTCTATATTTAACTGATCCAGATAACAGCTTCATTACAGGAACAAATATTGTACTGGATGGAGGCATGACACGCAAAATGATCTATGAAGAATAGATAAGCATTACTGGTCATCAATAAGGAGTAACAAAGACACTTCCCCATTTGACGTATGTGTGGTCAAAGGGTGGTGTCTTTATTTTATTTGTCACCAACTGGGCGAATGTACATAAGATACTGTGAAGTTAGCAAGATCGTAAACAAGGAGGTGTATTAAATGCCAGCTGTTAAAGCGACTTCGGAAGATATTAAGGTACTCGCACGTTTAATGCGAGCAGAAGCCGAAGAAGATGGAGAACTAGGTATGCTGATGGTAGGTAATGTTGGGGTGAATCGGATCTTAGGAGATTGTTTGGATTTCAATAATGTTCGTAACATTTCGGATATGGTATATCAAAGTCCAGGTGGGTTCGAAGCTCCACAAAAAGGATACTTCTATCAAAGAGCTCGTGAAAAAGACATCAGACTTGCCGAAAGAGCTATACGTGGAGAACGCACTTGGCCTGCGAGCAATGCACTGTGGTTCTTCAGACCGACAGGCGATTGTCCAGCGACCTGGTACAACCAACAGAATACAGGAAGATTTAAGGCACATTGTTTCTTTACTCCAACGTCCGAGGATTGTCCGACAGTGTATTAACAAAATAAATTATTGTTTTATAACATAAGGAGGAATTATTATTATGTCAATGCAACCTTTTCAACCGGTATCTTATCAAATTGGTAATGAACGTGGAGGTTTTGGCGGTCAAATGAACCCAGGTATGGGAGGATCATATATGATGCCTCCTCAAGTAGCATCTGGAAACCCAATGACGCCGCAAGGTAGTGTTATTCCAACAAATGCGCCTGTATATGAGCAGTCATATGTTGAGAATATCTTGCGCTTAAATCGTGGGAAAACAGGAACCTTCTATATGACATATGAGAACAATAAAGAATGGAATGCTAAGATATTCAAAGGTATAGTTGAAGCAGCAGGACGCGATCACATCATTATCAGTGAACCGTCGGGTAAAAGAGTCATCTTATTAACGATTTATTTGGATTACATTACGTTTGATGAGCCAATCAATTATCAATACCCAGGTACACAAGGAAATCAAATTCAACCAAGACGTTAATATCGTATAGAAACATCCAAAAGGGGTGCTTATCGTCGCAATTGACGAAGGCATCCCTTTTAGCGTTATAAATGGCTGTTTACACATTAAAAGTCAGTGTTTCTGTGAAATACAGTCATACCCTAGCGTTTGACTGTGTAATGTATAACTATATAATTAATTATAAGGTTTAAATTCAAGATAACTGGGAGATGAGTCGCTTGGGAAATTGATGCTCTATTGCGTAGGCTTGATAATTCAACCGCATCATATTTTTGAAAAACGAAGGAGGTGTACCTATTCGTCAGTGAAGGTTTACGATGAATAGGTTAAAGATTGGACCCATTACCGAGTAGTATAAGTTTATTTTGGGTTGTTGCTTTAATATTATTAAATGGTTTTTTCGTCTCAGCAGAATATGCTATGGTGAAAGCAAGAAGTAGTCGAATTGATACACTTGTAGCAGACGGACGTAGAGGTGCAATATTAGCTAGAAACATTACGAATAATCTTGAATCATACTTATCAGCATGCCAACTTGGAATTACATTAGCTTCATTAGGACTAGGGTGGATTGGTGCACCGGCCATCGGACGATTATTATACCCACTAGTTAACTTACTTGGTTATAGTGAAGCCGTTGTACATGGTATTTCTGTTACCATTGCATTCATCATTATTACAGTACTCCATATCGTATTAGGTGAATTAGCACCCAAGACATTAGCACTTCGAAAGTCGAATTCAGTCACATTATTGTCTGCTGCACCAATCACATTATTCTATAAAATAATGTCGCCTTTTATCTGGTTACTTAATGGATTAGCTCATCAAATATTGAAATTTCTACACATAGCACCTGAATCCGAACAAGATTCCGCTCATTCGGAGGAAGAAATACGGATCTTGATGAAAGAAAGTAATAAAAGTGGATTGATCAATAATACAGAACTCGCACTTGTAAATAATATCTTCGGATTTGCGGAGACGACCGCACGTGAGATCATGATCCCTCGAACGGAAATGATCTGTCTATACAAACATGTTCCTAGAGAAGAGAACATTGAAATAGCATATGAAGGGATGAGAACGCGTTATCCCCTTTGTGATGGAGATAAAGATAATATTATCGGATTTATTCATATTAAAGACTTGTTAAGAGCGAACGACAGTGAATATCCGAACATTGTTCGCCCAATGATTACGGTACCAGAGTCTATCCACATCAGTGCATTGCTCAAATTGATGCAAAGAAGTAAGTCACAAATCGCCATATTAATTGATGAGTATGGTGGAACTTCGGGACTTGTAACGATGGAAGACATAATGGAGGAAATCGTAGGCGAAATTCAAGATGAATTCGACGAAGAAAGACCAGGGATTGAGAAGATAAGAGATGACGAATACTCTATTGATGGATTGATGTTAATCGATGAGATCAATGAACGTTTCGGTCTGGAGATGGACACAAATGATTATGACACGATCGGTGGCTGGCTCTATTCAAGACTTGAAACGATTCCACCTCAGAAAGGTCAATCCTTGGAATTCGACAATCATATATATATCGTAGATGAAACGGATAACAAACGTATCTCCCGAATTCAATTGATTAAGAAGCTTCATTTGGAAGAAGGCGCGTAGAAAGTCATAGTTAGATAAGTAATAATAAATTATTTTGTATAAACATGAAACTTTCTCTCTCTATAGGCGTTTCTATTATATCCCAGGATAATATCCATATACGAGAGGAAGTTTTATCTATGAAAAGAATCAAGCCAAAGAAGTTTCTCACATTAACATTGTTAATGGCCTTAGTAAGTATGTTGTTCTCTATTCAAGTGAGCGCAGCAGATTCGCAACAAACGCTAGAGCCAGGTGCGTTAACGACAGCTCCGCCTGTAACAGAGAGCCTACTGCCCTTTGCTGTTAATTCTAGTTTTAAGTACATTTATTATACTGATCTTGGAATATCGAATCCGAGTAGCTTAAAAGTAAGACTCAATGCCACTATTTCAGCTTATGAGATTGTGAACTCTATAGGTGCTAATGTCTCCTTAGAGCGCTATAATGGATCTATTTGGGTGGCTGTTTCAGGTACGGGTAGTTCACTATCTTCTGTCTCAACGGATTATTATAGTGGAAATGTTGAATATACGGTAACGGCAGGTTATTATTACCGTGGTAGAGGTGTTCTTTGGGCGAAAAAAGGGACTACACTTGAAGAAGTCACGTATTCCACGGGTTCCGTTTTAGTTACACAATAGAATACAATAAAGGGGAGTATCAGTGAACTGATACTCCCCTTTATTTATTTCACTAGAAGTTTTTCTTTTATTTAAGAGTCAGAAGCACAATAAATTTTGCAGTCAATATCTATCATGTGTTAAGACCTTAATTGTTCTTACAATAAAGCAACCGCCCCATGATGAGTAGGGCGGTTGCTTTATTGATAAAGTTCTTATGAATTACCTATCTTGGAAGGCTCTCTGCCATCTTTACAAGCTCTTCCTTTGTTACATTTCCATATATCCAAATTTTCATTCCATTATATAGAAATTTAATATCATTAAAACGGCCAGGAGTGTAGTATGCTTCAATTTCATTCTCTAATATTAATATTTCTGTATCCTCTGAACCAGTAGAAGAGGATACTGTTGGATAAGCGAAATAATGCATTATTATTCTCATCGTTTCATTATTGTCCGTTTTATAAGTCATGGTAACATCATCTGACTTCTCTACGGGAGTTGTCGTGGGTAACTCAGAACTTTTCAACTTAAATCGTTCAGGTATATTGTGTATGTTGGGATACGCAAAGGATATATATTTCTGTACTTCTTCAACGGATAATACTTTGGACTGATACTCAGTCACACTTTCCAATGTCGCTGAAGGGTTTTCCTCGGTTTCATTAAAATAATCAGGTGGTGCTGAAGTCTTAGCATCTTCCGAATTGGATTGGTCAGTTGTACCAAAAACGATATTGATAACGCCGTCGCCCCAGTCTTTAATGGAAGAATATACAGGAGAACCAGCCTGTGTTATAGCTGGAGGATTGAAGATAATTGCGCCCGCAGCAACAGAGGCAGCGACGACAGCAGCAAGCTGGAAATGGCGCTTTCTCTTTTTGAGCATATTTATTTTTTCAATCTTTACCTGAACCTTTTTCCAAGATTCCTTTTTAGATTCCTCCGAAGAGAGGCTAGATGATGAAACTGAGTTATCAAAGGCATCATCAAACCATTGATCAAATCTTTCGTCGTTCATCTAGTACACCCCATTCTTTATGCATCATTTTTTTAATGTTCTCCCGCGCTCGGAATAGTCTTTGCTTAATGATATCTTCACGAAGATCCAGAAGTTCTGACATTTCTTTATACGATAATCCTTGTTTCCAACGGTATTCAATTAATACGCGGAACTCTGGTTTCAAAGAATTAATATACGAAAGTATAGAATCCTCCATCATTTTACTCTCCACAGAGTGTTCAACTGAGACTGGTGACTGTAATACTTCATCTATATATGTATAAACGCTGTCAATATCTAGTTGGTTACGGTGTTTTTTGTTTTTTCTTAAAAAATTTATGGAAGTATTCCGGGTAACTACTTTTAACCAAGCTTTAAGTTTGATCTCGTTCTCAAAGATAGGCTTTTTCGTAATTATTTTTATAAAAGCATCTTGAATAATGTCTTCTGTAGTCGCATGGTCTTTAACTATATAATAGATCATGCCATAGACGTATTCATAATACTCATAATAGATTTTTTCTTGTAGTTCTTCACTAATTTGACTGAAGTCAGCTGCTACTAAAAGATTCAAATTGTTCGACATGATACTCTCCTCTCTAACAAAGACCTTTCTAAAGGTAAAAGTGGTAATATTTTCTTAACTACTACATATTACATCATTTATATGGGTGTGCCTATCTTATTTCATAGTTAGAATATGAGGTTACTTCTTTGGATAACGTAATAATACATGGTATGATATACCTATTATTTTATAAATCATCTAGGACTTTATAAAGTGCGTATAATATAATTTTTTAGGAGGAACTTATGAACACTCAATATTCGGCATACGAAACCAACTTTCAGGGAGAAAAGGCAATATGGCTTAAGCATGGAGATTTGGAAGCAGCTGTGTTACCTGAATTAGGTGGAAATCTAATTTTATTCCGAGATACTAATAAGGGCTACCAATTCCTACGTGAACCGAAAGCGGATGAAATGGAACATTTTAAAGCTAATCCAGGCATATATGGGATTCCTATATTGTTCCCACCCAACCGCTTCGAAGATGGAAAATTCCCGTGGGAAGGGAAGATATACCAATTACCTATCAACGAGGAAGCGAATAATAACCATTTACATGGATATATGCATACACTTCCGTGGGATGTGGTTCATTTTTCTTCAAATTCCTATGAAAGTAAGGTCGTACTATCACAAACAGTGCGTGAAGGTCATTTATATAAGAAGTATTTTCCTTTTGAATTTACCATTACACTAACATATACCCTTAGTGAGGCTGGACTTCAACAACAAGTGAACGTGAAGAATGACGGTAAAGAACGGATGCCTAATTTAGTTGCCTTTCACACAGCCATTAATGCGCCATTTGTTCCTGATAGCGTTGCAGCCGACTATCGTGTGAAGCTCACGATTGGTGAGCGAATAGAACTGGATAATCGTACCTTGCCTACAGGTCATATCCTTCCATTAAGCACTGATGAAGAGCTCATGAAGGGTGAAGGTGTTAATCCTTACTTTGATGGCTTGGATAACCACTATACATCACGTCCTCAGAATGGACGTAATATGATGGAACTTAACGATATAAGAACAGGTGATAAGCTCATTTATGATGTAGGTACATCCTATAAGTACTGGATGATTTGGAATAACGGAGCGTGTGGAGAGTTCTTCTGTCCCGAGCCACAAATGAACCTTGTGAATGCCCCTAACATTCAGGGCAGAGATGCTGAAGAAATTGGGTTAATTAGTATCAAACCTGGTGAGAGTTGGGAAGAGACGAGTCGCTTGTATTACATACAGGGGTAATGACATAAAAAGATAGGTAGCGTAACAGCTACCTATCTTTTTATTATAATTTAAGACCCTTGATCCGTTGATTTGGATTGTAGTTCCATGGAACTATACACACTCATCATGCCTATAATTGATGCCCACAAGTTTTACAGAAATGATCTGTTGACATAACGGAGCTTCCACATTGTGTACAATGTCGGCTTGAATTTACGTGTTGTGTATTTGAAGAAGATCCCTGTCCACTAGTAGGTACCGTTCTTACCTTGACTACATGAAACTGTTGTCCGCAAAAAGGGCAATAGGTGGCATCGGCTGGCAACATTTTACCGCATCCACATTCCTTCTGACTTTGAATCTGTTGTATTTTTCGCTGCATTAGTTCCATTTCTTGTTCAAGATTTAGGATGATTTTTTGGAATTTCTGAATATCAGCAATGGGAATGGTACTTTCTTTACGTGCTACGGATTGGTGAATGATACGACCAATTGCGGAATAATTCTTATCTATTTCTTTTTCCTTCGATGTAATTTGAATTTTCAAAGTAGCCGCTTCAACGGTATTTTGTGCTTTTTTGCTAACATCGGTTACACCTTGTTTCATTTTATTGAAGAAATGTGACATCCTGTTCCTCCTTTTAGGGATGATGTGTTTGGAATCCCCTTGAACAACTTAAATACACGGTTCATAATTATATTGTATGGTATATGTTTGTCTTGTATGACCTTCGAGGCTTTCTTGAATTTTCTTTGTATGACTGGATTATAGGTGACATATAAGTTGTCACTAATCCTTTGCTATAATCATGGCATACCTTCTTGAGAGGAGGGGCAATAATGAAAAGAGTAGACCGGTTAATGGCGGTCATTATGGCATTACAGCTACAAGGGGAAACGGCTTCATCTTTGGCGAATAAAATGGAGGTGTCTCGTCGGACTATTTTACGAGATATTCAATCTTTATCTGAGATGGGCGTTCCATTGTATGCGATAAGTGGTCCTCAGGGTGGATTTAGACTGATGGAGGGATACCACCTTCCACCGCTTCAGCTTAATTCACAAGAGGCTCTAACCGTATTGTTTGCGCTGCAAGGTTTAATGGAATACTCAGACACACCATTTAACAGTGAACGTTGGACAGTAAGAGACAAGATCAAGAACATCCTTCCGATGAATATGATCGATCAGATTCAGCCTCTGCTTCAAACATTGGAAATGAATGTGCCTAATCGGAATTATGTAACACCATACTTGTCACCATTAATACTGCTAACAGCAGAATCTAAGTGGATCTCTACACTTTACAAATCCATGAATCATCATAGAAGACTCATCCTTCAACCACATAAAATATATGCTGCACACGGGTTCTGGTACTGTGAGGCTTATTCTCCTACACACGGTGAAATAAGGGTGTTTAGAGTAGATCGAATGGAGGAGGTTAAAGAAGAACAACCTCAAGAGAATCTACGATATAAATCCCGACATGATCCAGAACATAAGAAAGACCCGGTATCCGTACATATTCGTGCAAAATTGACTTACAAAGGCATGCTTCATGTCGAGCGGGACGAGCATATCGGAGAGTCTATTAGATCTATAGGTGAAGATGAATGGTTGGTTGAATGTGATCTACCAGCTTCAGAGATTCCCTGGGCTATTCAATTGTTCTATACGCTTGGAATGGATGCAGAAGTCATGGAGCCTACGTCACTTAGAGACGAGATCCGTTCTAAATCAAGAGAAGTGTATGATCGCTATAACCAATAGTCTAATGAATAAGGAGATGGAAATAGTTGAAGATGGATACAGATAATAAATATGAAATCATCCATACTTATGAGGAGGTAATACAACTTATTGAGCGTGTTGGTATTCTTCCTCTTGCATCACTGATACCTGAACACCCTTCTCTTTCAAGTGTGACTGAGTCTAGACAATGGCATTCAGGTACAGACCAGGATCCTTGGTCGTGGAGAGTTCGATTCCCTGGGATGGTTCAGCCGCATATGGGAAAATGATCAAAAAGAAAGCAATTCTCGTGTCACGGGAGTGGTTTCCGTATGTTCATAAAGTTCTGGGACTTCCAGACGTGCCAGATACTCGTTATAGGGAAGGGTTATTATCGAAAGCGGCATTAGATGTATACCAATGTATCCAGCATAAAGAAGGTATTGATACGCGCGAATTGCGATCTCAAGCTGGCATGAAAGCAAAAGAAATGAAATCGACATTCGATAATGCGCTAATTGAATTACAAGGGAGTCTAGATATCGTTATCTCAGGGGTTAAGGAAAGAGTAAATGAGCTAGGCGAAATAAATGGTTGGAATAGCACCTCTTATGAAACGGTAGAACATTGGATCGCATCTTCAAGGGTTAAAGAACTATCAATAAGTCGTGAAGTAGCAGCTTCTATATTACAAGTTAAACTTGCGAGCGTATGTAGTCCTGAGGCCTTTACATATCTTCAGAAACAATTTCATTTAAAATAATTTGAAAAGGGGTTGAATTCATTGTTGACATCAGAACAAATGAATCGTGCAAGAACATTCGTCTATTCGAATGCTAGATTACTGGATCGCAAAAGATATGAGTATCACTTCGAAGGCGGATCTTCGGAGGCTGTTGTTACAATATTACGTATGTATCAAAATCCAGATGGTGGATTTGGAAACGCATTGGAACCTGATATTCGGACAGCGATCAGTCAGCCTATTCCGACTGAAATGGCGCTTCTGATTATGGATGAAGTGGATGCATTTGATCCTGAAATACTTGAGGGGATCGTATCGTATCTTAAGCAGATTACTATTCCTATAACAGGTGGATTTCCACGAGCATTCTGTAGTCTGAATGCAGATCCTCATGCCCCATGGTGGACTACAGAGGAAGATCATATAGGTTCTATGAATCCAACAGGTTCCATACTAGGATTACTATATAAACAGTCGGTATTAACTTCATTTTATAAGGAACAATGGTTCGAACAATCTGTTCAATTAGTTTGGGATAATATGGCTAAGATCGATACCAAAGACTATCATGATCTGATTCAATGTATTACGTTCTTGGAAAATACACCTGATCGAGATCGAGCAGTTCCTATGTTACGCTGGCTAGATGAACAACTTCAGCAACATGGAACCATTGAATTGGATCCCGAAGCGGGTGGGTATGTCCATAAGGTATTGGACTTTGCGCCAAGATCAAGAAGTTACTGTCGTAAATGGGTATCTCCAGAAATCTTGACGCAGCATTTGACTGCACTGGTTAATGAGCAACGCGAAGACGGTGGTTGGCCGATCAGATGGCCTGCTCTCAGCCCTGGTAATGAAGCAGAGTGGAGAGGTTCCATAACGGTTGATCGATTGCTTACACTACGAGAATAATAACGAGAATACAAGAAGAGACCAAGTTATCCCACATAGGGTAACTTGGTCTCTTCTTGTGCTAAGCGAGTGAATAGTCACTACATTCTTCATATTTCATACTGCATCAGGAGGATACGAAGTGATCCTCCTCATCATGAATTTCTGGTATTCCCACGACTTAAGGCGGGGAGATGCTCCGTCAGAAGTCGGATTTCATAACCCGTCGCATGGCCGTTGTGTCCACTTTCTAAACCATCTATATTTAACAAAGTACATAGGATATACCATATTTTGAGAGGGGATTAAATGGAATGGGATGGTTAACAAAGTGGTCATTTGCAAATAAAGCAGCTGTAGGATTACTGGTCGTTATGGCGCTTGTAGTTGGAGGGATTAGCTACACGACACTTCCGATGGAATTCATGCCGGAGGCGGATAACCCACAGGTGAGTGTTATGGTAATGGGACCTGGTCAGAATGCCGGTTCCATGGAGAATAAGGTTACTAAACCGATTGAAAGTGCCGTCGGTTTAGTGAAGGGAAAGAAGGAGATACTTTCTACTTCCGGAGAAGGGTATGCGAAGATTGATATCTACTTTGATTCCAGTACGAATATGAAAGAGGCCTCACAAGAGGTTCAAAAAGCATTGGATCCATTGCAGTTACCTGAAGGTGTGATGAAACCATTCGTACTTCAATTAAACACTTCTATGATCCCAATTTCTCAAATCACAGTATCATTTGATGAAGGTTTGACGGAAAGTAATCTGGCCGTTGCAGAGACAACGATCCTCCATGAGTTGCAAAATATTAAAGGGGTCTCAAATGTTGGACTTTATGGTAGACCTGCCTCACAGATCAGTGTTAGTGCAGACCAGACTAAGATGGCTCAAAAGGGAGTCTCCTTCACGCAACTGATGAGTGTACTTAAAGGTCGTAACGTAGAAGCTTCCGTAGGGGCACAAACGATTGGCGGACAAAGTGGCAACGTGAATGTTATATCACAAATTGACAGCATAGATACGTTGAATAAGCTACCGGTAATGGAAGGTGTGACACTCCAAGATATAGCAACGATTGAGCTGAGACAGGATCATGAAAGTATTAGTCGAGCCAACGGTAAAGATGTACTATTCGCAGTGGTGACTAAAGAAGCCAATGCAAATGCAGTAGATGTCGGTAATAAAGTGCAGGAAGTCGTTAATGATATTAATAATACAGTGAAAAATGCAGATGTAGCCGTCGTATTTAGTACTTCAGACATGGTAGTTGACTCGGTTAACAGTATGATGCGTGAAGTTCTCATGGGCGCACTGTTCGCGACGATCATCATTTTATTGTTCCTTCGTAATATACGAGCGACGTTAGTTACGGTGATTTCAATACCTCTATCTCTAGCAGTCACCTTGTATCTGTTGAAAGTATCTGGTGTGACCTTGAACATTATTACGTTAGGGGGTGTCGCTGTTGCGGTAGGGCGTCTAGTGGATGATAGCATAGTCGTTATCGAGAATATTTACCGTCGAATGCAAAAAGAATCCTTCTCCGTTGAGATGGTGATTAGTGCAACGAAAGAAGTGGCTCAAGCCATTACAGCATCTACGATTGCCACGGTTGCTGTATTCCTTCCGATGGGGCTGTTAAGAGGCGGATTACAGGCTTTCCTTTTACCTTTTGCCTTAACGATAACGTATTCACTCATTACATCTCTGGTCGTAGCACTGACGGTAGTTCCATTACTTAGTTCATGGTTACTACGGAGTTCTCGCCTTAAAGAAGAGAAATCATCGAAAAAGTTCGGATTGTTTCTAGCATGGAACCTTCGTCATAAATGGATAACGCTATCCCTTGCATTTTTCGTATTTGCTGCTTCGATTGCAGCTTATGTATATATGCCAAAGGGTGCTCTTGATGCATCCGATGCAGGTTATGTCGTGGTGAAATTGAAATATGCGAATGATGTACCGGTTAAAGAAGTTCTTGAAAATGGTAAAAAGCTTGAAGATTATATGATGAAACAAGATCAAGCCGATACCGTACTACTTCAATATGGAAATAGTGCTGAAGAAGCACAGTGGGGGAATGTTTCCTCGCTCGCAGAGGTTAACTACACGATTATGATGAAGGAAAACGCTGATGCGCAGGCGTTCATGGAAGCAGTTCGAGCACAAAAGAAAAATTATGACGGAGCGACTTTGACAGCTAATGAAACAGGCGTCATGAGTTCAGGTTCCACAACCGAATACGTTGATATTGTGGGTGATGAATTCACAGCAATTTCGTCGGTAGCCAAAGAACTAACGGCTAAATTACAAACAGTGGATGGTGTAGAAAAGGTCACTAGCAGCGGTGATGATACAAAGCCAGTATTTGCTTTCAATGTTGATCCACTTGCAGCTAATGGTCAAGAAATTGCGATGCAAATTAGCGCGATGCTTAATCCCATGCCCATAGGTCAAATTGAACTAGATCATGTCTCAACGTCAGTGGTATTGGAACCAACGGTTCAACCTACAACTGAGAAGGAACTAACTAGCCTGGCGTTAATGACTGCTGGAGGACCGGTACCTCTATCCAAGCTTGCGACACTTGAAGTTCGGAATGAGCCAGCTATGATTTATCACAAAGAAGGTAAGAAATACCTTCGTATAACGGCAGAAATAGATCCGAAGTTGGTATCGAAGATTGGTGCTAACATTCAAAAGGAAATAGACACAATCAAGGCTCCTGACGGTGTACTGATATTAGCGGGTGGTGCATCTGTCGACCAATCTGATGATTTTGGAGACTTGGGGATGACAGCATTGATATCGATCGGTTTGGTTTACCTAATCATGGTGCTTACGTTCAAGACGTTACGGGCTCCGCTTGCGATTATGTTCTCACTCCCGTTAGCAGCGATTGGCGCGATTGTTGGACTCCTCGTCTCAGGCGTAACACCAGACTTCACAGCCTTGTTCGGTGCATTGATGCTCATCGGTATCGTAGTCACAAATGCGATAGTCCTCATTGACCGGATTAAACATAATGAGCAATATATGACGATTCGTGAAGCGATTATCGAAGCAGCATTAACACGGATGCGTCCGATATTAATGACCGCAATTGCGACAATCTGTGCTATGCTGCCACTTGTATTCGGGCATTCAGAAGAGGGTAGTATCGTCTCACAAAGTTTAGCGATTGTCGTTATCGGAGGGTTGACCGCCGCAACGATTCTGACTCTAATCGTGATACCCGTCATTTATGAACTATTCTATTTCCGTAAGTCAGCTAAACAGCGTATCGGGAAGGTTGATTCGGCAAACCATTCGATAAGTTCCCTCTAATTGTTCTGATAATACAAGTGATAGTTACGTTCAGACCCAAGTTAATAACGTGAATAATAAAAAAGGGAAAAGGCTGAGTTACTCCATGTGGGAGAACTCAGCCTTTTCTTGTGCATGCACGTCGGAGCAGGAATATTGCTAAAGAACCCTATCTCGAATCGATCTTTTGGTTTAAAGTGTGATTCTTATACTTCCGAGAAAACTCATCACAGAAGAGAAGGCTGCACCAATCATCGTGCCGCGGCTACCTAGTTTGGAGAATGTAATTTGAAGCTGCTGCTTGTGGTAGGGAAGTGTACGTTCTGCTACAACTGCATTCATGGATGTTGCTAGCCATGGCTCAGCCTCTGACAGAGCTCCACCAATAATAATCAATTCCGGATTAAAGCTGTTAATTAAATTGGTAACGCCAACACCAAGGTATTTACCCATTTGCTCGAAATGTCGAATGGCCTCAATGTCCCCTTGTTTAGCACAGCGTATCAGATCCTGTGTATTGTGTGCGGGTAGCTTAAACAAGGACGTGTCATATGTTTTCTCGGAGGCATACAATTCCCAACATCCACGGCTGCCACAACTGCAGGGTTTGCCATCTGCCTCAATACACATATGTCCTGTCTCACCAGCATATCCTCGAGCACCCTTGTATAACTTTCCGTCAATGATGATGCCTGAACCGATTCCTGAACCTGCACTGACGTATAGTAGATGACTCACATCTTGTGCCGCTCCAAAGTTCAATTCACCAACCGCACCGGCATTCGCTTCATTATCAAGGGTCACGGGAATAGCAAAATAAGTCTCTAGTATCTGTTGAAGTTCAACCATCTCCCAACCAAGATTGGGCGCAAATAATAGGATTCCTTGTTCATCGACCATACCAGGCACACCGATGCCAATCCCTACTGTTCCATAAGGAGTAGAAGGGGCAACGGATATTAAGTCAGCAATGAGTTCTTTCATTGTATCTAACACATAGGCTAGTCCATGGTGCTCCAATGTGAAATCACGTACGAGTATGATATCGCCTTTCAAATCGCATAGAACAGCAGATAACTGTTTAACATGCAGTTCAATCCCAATCACAGTGCCTGCCATATTGTTGAAATGTAGCATAAGCGGTTTACGACCACCACTAGATTGTCCAGGTCCGACCTCAATGACGAGCTGTTGCTCGCATAGTTCTGCAACAAGCGTAGACACGGTGGCTTTATTTAAACCTGTCATGACTGATACGCTAGATCTTGATAGGGGGAAGTGCTTACGAACGGTATGCAGCACTAGCGATTTGTTGATTTTTTTAACCAATGCTTGATCCCCGGTAACTTTCACAAACCACACATCCTTTTTAAACATTCGGTTAATAAGCTTCTAACATTATATCGTAAGACTAGTATACACTAAATAAAATACTTTGTTTAACCAATATACAAAGTGGAAAAGTTATGATACGATACCGTTGTAAACGCTTGCGAATGTTCTAAATTTGAGGAGGATACATCACATGGCCTATTTTAATTCCGTTGGTAAGATTGCTTATGAAGGTAGTCGTTCCACTAATCCTTATGCATTTAAATTTTATAATCCGCAAGAAATGGTAGCCGGTAAGTCGATGGAAGAACATCTGCGTTTCGCTATGGCGTATTGGCATACCCTAACAGCTGGCGGATCAGATCCGTTTGGTCAAGAGACGGCGGTACGTGCTTGGGATTCATGGACTGGACTTGATTTGGCGAAGGCACGCGTGGAAGCGGCATTTGAATTTTTAGAAAAAATGAACCTTCCTTATTTCTGTTTTCATGATATAGATATTGCACCAGAAGGAAGTAGTCTACGTGAATTTTATAGCAACATAGATATCATTGTGGATCAAATCTCAGAGGGTATGAAATCAACAGGTAAGAAACTGCTCTGGAATACGGCCAATATGTTCTCCAATCCACGTTACATGCATGGTGCAGGGTCAACCTGTAATGCTGATGTATACGCACATGCCGCTGCGCAGATTAAGAAGGGCCTTGAAGTCGGTAAACAACTTGGGGCAGAGAATTATGTGTTCTGGGGTGGGCGTGAAGGATACGAGACATTACTTAATACCAATCTAGAGCTTGAGATGGACAATATGGCACGTCTGTTCTCGATGGCTGTAGATTATGCGAAGAAAATCGGATTTGATGCACAGTTCTTAATCGAACCGAAGCCGAAGGAGCCGACCAAACATCAATATGATTTCGATGCGGCAACAACGATTTCTTTCTTGCAGAAATACAAATTGGACGGTCATTTCAAGCTTAATCTAGAAGCAAACCACGCTACACTTGCAGGACATACCTTTGAACATGAACTGCGCGTTGCCCGTATAAACGGCATGTTGGGATCACTTGATGCTAATCAGGGAGATATGCTTCTTGGATGGGATACCGATGAGTTCCCTCTCAATATTTACGATTCAACACTAACACTCTATGAAGTGCTGAAGAACGGCGGTATGGGTCGAGGTGGTATTAACTTTGATGCTAAAGTACGTCGTCAATCTTTCGAACCTGAGGATTTGTTCTTAGCTCATATTGCGGGTATGGATACGTATGCCAAAGGGTTGAAAGTCGCAGCAAGATTGATCGAAGATCGTGTGTTCGATGATTTCATCGATCAGCGTTATAGTAGCTTTAATGAAGGCATTGGTGCAGATGTGATCAATGGGAAAGCAACGCTCGCTTCACTTGCTGAATATGCAATGAATAATGCTAATCCTCGCAGAAATGAATCAGGTCGTCAGGAAATGTTGAAGGGTATACTGAATCAATACATTCTAGCTGAGTAGGAGTGCGCTATGAAATACGTCATTGGGATTGATCTAGGCACAAGTGCCGTGAAGACAGTACTGCTAAGTAAGGAAGGGAATATCGTCTGTGAGCAAGCACAGCCTTACCCCCTGAGTAGACCGGAAGCGGGATGGAGTGAGCAAAATCCAGAAGATTGGGTTCAGCAAACGCTAAGTAGTTTGTGTCAACTTATGGAAACATCCAATGTGAATCCTGAAGATGTTGAAGGTATTAGCTTCTCTGGACAAATGCACGGACTCGTGCTCATTGATGCTAATGGACGTGTGATTCGGCCAGCGATACTCTGGAACGACACACGAACAACTGAGCAGTGTCGTAGGATCGAGAAGACACTTGGAGATAAGCTTCTAACTATTGCATGTAACCGTGCGCTAGAGGGGTTCACGCTTCCCAAATTATTATGGGTGAAGGAACATGAACCTGAGTTGTTAGAGCAAGCGAGTCTATTCCTACTACCTAAAGATTTCTTGCGCTACCGTCTGACAGGAAATCTAGCGATGGATTATTCGGATGCTGCAGGAACACTGCTTCTCGACGTACGGAATAAATGTTGGAGCTCAGAAATTGCAGAAGCCTTTGATTTACCAATGTCTCTGTGTCCCACATTGGTCGAAGCTTTCGAACAGACGGGGACACTGTTACCAACGGTAGCGGAATTCACGAAGCTTCTACCTGAGACAAAGGTATTTGCTGGGGGTGCTGATAACGCTTGTGGTGCGATTGGTGCAGGAATTCTGAGTGAGGGCAAAACTATGTGTAGTATAGGAACTTCAGGTGTTATTCTCTCTTACGAACAGCGCAAGGAGCTTAAGCTTGACGGCCGTGTTCATTTTTTTAACCACGGAGAACAAGATGCTTTTTATACGATGGGTGTGACCTTGGCTGCGGGACACAGCCTGACATGGTTTAAGGAGACATTCGCGAAGGATCTCAGCTTCGATGAATTACTTCAAGACATTCATTTGATCCCAGCAGGTAGCGGAGGGATATTGTTCACGCCGTACATTAGCGGAGAACGTACACCGCATCCTGATGCAGATATTCGCGGTAGCTTGATTGGTTTGGATGCTGGGCATACGTTATCGCATGCTGCTAGAGCTGTGCTTGAGGGTATTACTTTTTCACTTCGTGAATCACTTGAAATCATGCGTCAATCAGGTAAGGAGATTACTGAAATTGTAGCTATTGGCGGTGGGTCACTTAACGAGACATGGCTGCAAATGCAAGCGGATATCTTCGAAGCACCTGTTGTAAAGCTAGAGAATGAACAGGGGCCCGCGATGGGAGCAGCGATGTTAGCAGCCTACGGTTGTGGTTGGTTCTCATCACTTCGTGCCTGTGCCGAAGCCTTCATTCGACCAGCACGAGTGTATAGTCCCAATCCCCAGCAAGTTGAAGAATATCAAGGTCTATTCTCACTCTATCAGCAGGTCTATGGGTTAACCTATGAACTGAATCGACAGCTTACGGTATATCGCAGATAAAGCGATGAGCCTTGATAAATTTGAAATAATAGATGTCTTTCGCATGACTCGCGGAAGGCATCTATTATTTATTACATATTGCAGAATGTTCTTTTCTTATGTAAGGTATGGATATTCACACCAGTAGATTGAGAGGGTCGTGAAATCCGAAAAAGAGTTGGAGGCATCCCCCTATGTGGCACCGGTTGGTGAAGCTACTAAATGATATGAAAATCCGTAATAAACTTCTTCTATCCTTTTTAGTTGTAGCCCTGATACCTGTTGTGCTTGTTGGTGGTTATTTAACATTCGAAATGAGGACCATGGCATTTCAGAATGCCAGTGAACAGGCGTCGATCAACGTGGATCGGGTTAATAAGAGAACTGAGGAAGTTCTTAATGTTTCGTTGGATATCTCATATCGATTGTCGAATGATGCCCGACTAAAAAGACTTGCAAATCGTCAATATGAAAGCGTATATGATGTGGTTGAAGCTTACCGTGATTATCCCGATTTTCGTGAGTATATACGATTATATAAGGAAATATCCAATATCCGCTTGTACACAGACAACCAGACATTGCTTAACAATTGGGAGCTTATAAATGTCTCGGAAGAAATAAGGAGTAGCGAGTGGTATCAGAAGGCACTACATAATGTAGGATTGGTAGGTTGGGAATATCTCGAGGACGAACGGGACCATAAGAAATATTTAAGTCTTGTGCGCAAAATAGAACTAGAGGGTCAGAAGAATTACGGTATGCTTGTCATTAATGTAAATAGCTCTCAAATAAGCTCCATCCTGAATCAGGAATCATTCGAAACGATGATTGTCGATGAGAAGAACCATATTATCGCATCTAATCGCAGTGAGCGAACGAATAAAGAGCTATCAGATATAGGGTTGGATACAAGTGTACTTGGGCAGGAAAGTGGTAGCTACGAAGCCATTATGGATGGTGAAGCATCCAAAATTATTGTGGAGAATTTAAACCCACAATCCAGTTGGAATGGGCTAAGGATTATATCTGTATTTTCAGTAGCTAGCATTGTGAAGGAGCCTAATCAGATTATTAAGCTCGCACTTACGGTTATCGTAATTAGTCTAGTACTAGCCTTTTTATTTATTTATAGCTTCTCGTCCCTATTCTCTCGAAGATTATTACAGCTTAGCCGTCATATCAATAAGGTAGGAACAGGGCATTTCGATACGACCCTACAGATGGAAGGGAAGGATGAGATTGGACTGCTGGCACGCCAATTTAACTCTATGGTAAGAAGTATTCATGATCTGATGATTGAGGTACAACAATCGAATGAACAGAATATTCAATTAGAGCAGATGCAGCACGATATCCGATTTAAAATGCTGGCTAGCCAGATTAATCCCCATTTCCTATTCAATGCGCTCGAAGCTATTCGAATGGATGCACATATGAAAGGACAAGCGGAAATTGCTAGAGTGGTTCGTTTGCTTGGGAAGATGATGCGAAGTAATTTGGAAGTTGGAAACAGTACAATCCCATTGAAACAAGAGCTTGAAATGGTTCGATGTTATTTGGAAATACAACAGTTTCGGTATGAAGAACGGTTACAGTATCAATTTATCGTGGATCCTGGAACTGAGAATTTACATATGCCGCCGTTGATTATTCAGCCCCTGGTAGAGAATGCAGTCATCCATGGCTTGGATAATAAAATGGGGGGAGCTCTCGTAATAGTGGAGATAAAAAGGGTAGGAGACAAAGCGGTATTCATGATTCGAGATAACGGGATCGGAATTTCTTCCCAGCGACTGGTGCAAGTTCGTAACATGCTAGAAATGCATGAAGAACAAGCAGGCGAGAGAATTGGACTTCGGAATGTGCATTTGAGATTGAAACTTACCTATAAAGAAGAAACACATGGATTGATTATTGAGAGCTATCCAGAAGAGGGGACTACCATATCCTTTAGCATTCCAATGGAGGAGACAATCAGATGATAAAAGTGCTAATTGTAGACGATGAACCTAAGATCCGAGAAGGAATGAGAACCTTCATCCCGTGGGAAGAAACAGGGTATCAGGTTGTAGACACGGCATCTAATGGATTTGAAGCGCTTGATAAATATCATAGTCTAAAACCTGATCTTATGATTATAGATATCCGAATGCCAGGGATGGATGGACTGGAGCTAATTGCTGAACTTCGAACACAGGGCTCCAGTTCTCATATTTTGATCTTGAGTGGATATGCCGATTTCGAATATGCGAAGCGAGCAATGGCACACCAGGTCGATGGTTATTTACTTAAGCCTGTTGATGACGATGAGCTGATTACTTATTTGGATAATCTTCGGAATACGTTGAAGCTAGAGAATCAATTTCGTCAGTGGAGTAAAGCAGAGCCAGATCGTAACAAAGAGACCTTATTTCATGCATTGTTAGAACCTCAGGCTGAGGAAGCTTCTATAATGCTCAGAATAAAGCATGCTCAGGATCTAGGTCTTGGGCAAGAGCCGTGTGAGGTTGTCCTATTCAAGTTCAGTGACATCACGGAAGCATCGCCGGAAGCGTTGGATTTACTCAGAGCTAAACTTTCGAAACAGGTTCAATTGACTGGGGTGGGTGTGTTCTTTAACATTCCTCCTTATGTAGGCATACTTTTATACAAGCCGCTACAAGACATGGAAAGTTATGAGATGTGGTTCAGACCGCTTGTTGAAATCTTTCGTAATGTTGGGCTTGATTTCAGTGCAGTAGCGGGTGGTGGTGTCGAAGGGCCGGAAGTTGCTACAATCTCATTCAACGCTGCACGTGAGTTACTAGAATTAAGCTTTTTTTCTCCCAAAAATAGACTGATGAGCACGAGTTCCGCACTCCCTAATATGGAATTGAAGGCTTTCAAAGAGCTATCCGTTCCTGGTGAAGTCCAGACCCGGTTACAGCTCGCGGTAGAAACAGGGAACAGCATGATGATTGAGCCACTCGTATTACAAATAAGTGATGAACTAGATATAAGTCAAATGGATGAGACTGGAATAAAGGAAAGCTTTGTTCTTTTGTTGAGCGGCATCCTTGCAAGGTTAGAGTCGGTTTACCCAAGTATTCGCCTGTTCGCTGCAGAACATTCTGTCCCTGTAGGAGAAATATATCATAGTCATTATCTGAGTGATTTGTTAGAACATGCGGTATCTTATTTACAAGGGATGGCTAGTCAGATTAGCAGCGAGGGACGTGGCAATGAAATTAAACAAATTACGGAACTTATTCATGTACGCTACAACGAAAATTTGAAGCTGGAAACACTATCGGAATTATTTAACTATAATACAGCCTATCTGGGGAAAATGTTTAAGAATACGACGGGTGAATATTTCAATACGTATCTAGACAAGGTTCGCATTGAAAACGCCAAACGATTTCTAGAAAAAGGTATGAAAGTATACGAAGTAGCTGAAAAGGTTGGTTATATGAATGCGGATTATTTCAACGCCAAATTCCGTAAATATGAGGGGGTGTCTCCTTCCTCATATCGTAAAGGTGTGTGATATTTCGTGATGGAGTCCTTTCTATATGAGAGGTCTTTTTTTTATGTGTAATTTTGGGGTGAAATCTCTAATTTTCATATGATTTTATATCGAATTATCAGGGTACTGTAATCGCTTACATTTTATTAAAATTACGATATAGAGAGGAGGGCGTTATATGAAGACGGCAACAGCCCTAGAGACGGAAAGTTCAGTTAATCAGCCAGAACCCGTGAGAAAGCCTAAGTCATCAAATTTTTGGAAGACGTTCAAAAATCAAAAGTATTTATATTTCATGACGATTCCTTTTGTAATTTGGGTGTTCGTATTCAGTTACCTTCCATTATGGGGTTGGACGATGGCCTTTCAAAAATACAAGCCAGCACGAAGTTTTTTTGAACAAGAATGGGTAGGCTTGGAACACTTTAAAACGTTATTCCAAGATGATCAGTTTCTATTGTCGCTCCGAAATACACTCGCCATGAGTAGTATGGGATTGATAGCAGGTTTTATTTTTCCAATTACCTTTGCTCTTCTTTTGAACGAATTACGCTTAGGTATATTCAAAAGATTCGCACAGACGATATCTTACTTGCCTCACTTTGTATCTTGGGTCGTTGCAGCAGGTATCGTTACAAAGATGTTGTCTACAGAAAACGGCATGATAAATGCTATTCTAGTCGGTTTAGGAATCATACACGAACCTATACAGTTCATGGCACAAGGTCATCTGTTCTGGGGAATTGTCACCTTATCTGATGTTTGGAAGGAAACGGGATGGAACGCCATTATTTATCTCGCTGCGATATCAGGCATTGGTCCTGAGCTTTACGAGGCAGCACGCGTGGATGGTGCAACTCGGTTACGGCAGATTCGGCATATCACCATTCCAAGTATTCGTCCAACAATCATAGTACTCCTCATCATGTCCGTTGGTAATTTGTTGAATATCGGATTTGAGAAGCAGTTCCTATTAAGCAATAACTTAGTAACTGATTATTCGCAGGTACTTGATTTGTACTCACTGAAATATGGACTTGGCATGGCAAGATATTCATTCGGTACCGCTATCAACATTTTTAACTCAGTCATCAGTGTAGTGTTGCTATTTACGATAAATGGTATTTTCAAACGTACGACGAAGGAAAGCCTTCTATAGCAAACTGACTTCCAAGTTATTAATCATGAAAAAGGAGGGCCTACTGTGTCTAATACATCGTTTGCTAGCCGCAAAAGTTGGTCAGATCGGATTTTTGATATATTCGTATACGTTATTATCTCATTCGTCGTTATAGTCACAACTTATCCATTTCTGAATGTACTCGCGATCTCGTTCAATGATTCCATTGATAGTGTCCGCGGCGGAATTACAATTTTCCCTAGGGAGTTTACGTTAGACAACTATATTAAGATTTTTACATTCTCTGGACTTATTACAGGTTTTAAGATTTCTGCGCTTCGGACTATCATTGGTACAATATTAGGCTTGATTAGTGCTTCGATGTTGGCCTTTGCTATTAGCCGCGTAGAGTTTCAAGCACGTAAATGGATCTCAACTTTCCTAGCACTAACGATGTATATCTCTGGAGGACTCATTCCTACCTATATACTAATGCGTGATTTGGGTCTAATGAATTCTTTCGCAGTTTATGTTCTTCCTGGTGTTGTAAGTGCTTTCAACGTATTCGTTGTCCGTTCTTTTATTGACAGTATTCCTTACGCTTTGCAAGAATCCGCCAAACTTGACGGAGCCAATGACTTTACGATTTACTGGCGCATTATTCTACCGCTTGCTAAGCCGGCTCTAGCTACGATAGCCCTATTCCTGGCAGTAGGACAGTGGAATGCATGGTTCGATACGTATTTATACAATGGATCGAATGAAGCGTTGACTACACTTCAATATGAGTTGATGAAAGTACTCCAAAGTACGACATCAGGCAATGGTGGAGATTATCGTTCCAATATTCCATCCAATGCGACGAATCAGGTCTCGCCAGAATCTATCAAAATGGCTATTACGATCGTAGTTACTGTACCCATTTTGATTGTATATCCATTCCTGCAAAAGTACTTTGTTAAAGGTATGACACTTGGTGCGGTTAAAAGCTAACGGCTAGATAGGTTTGTAAAAAAGGTATGATCAGGGGTAATCCTGTTATACGATAGATACAACTAACTTAGGAGGGTTCGATAAATGGATAGCAAACGAAAAACAAAGACGAAAGCATCCGCTCTATTACTTGCTTCTACAATGCTCATTGGCTTGCTAGCTGGATGTAGTGGGACCAAGAATGTAGAGACGGTTGCTCCGGTAGACAAAGGAACAGAAAGCACAACACCTACGACAAAAACAGAAGATATAACACCAATGACGTTATCCCTCTTTAGTGCTGATCCAAGTCCGAACTGGACGGGGATGAAAGATGAGACAGGTAAAATTATTACAGAAAAAACGGGTATTACGTTAGATGCAGAATTCGCCGTAGGTGATCCACAGCAGAAAGTGGGCTTGATTGCTGCTAGTGGTGAATACCCAGATCTAATCAGTGCGAAGAACGATATCAGTAAACTCGTCGATGCTGGTGCGATGTTAGATTTGACAGATTTAATTGAAGAACATGCGCCGAATATTAAAAAAGTATTAGGTGAATATACAAAACGCGCTCGTTATAGTGATGATGATAAGGCTATTTATGCGATTCCTTCCTATGCAGGGGTAGATAATCAATCGTTGAGAGCAACGGGTGGGTTTGAATTGCAGCACCGTGCCGTTAAAGAAGCAGGATATCCTGAAATCAAAACTGTTCAAGATTATGAGAACGTTATCAAATCATACATTGATAAACATCCTACAGATGAGAATGGTAACAAAAACATTGGTCTGACACTGAATGCGGATGACTGGTATATGTATATCACTGTTACAAATCCAGCCTTCTACACAACAGGTTCCTCCGATGATGGAGAATATGCGATTGATATCGATACGCAGGAAGTTACCTATCACTACAAACGTCCAGCAGAGAAAGAATACTTCCGTTGGTTAAACCATATGAACGACATTGGATTATTGGATCCGGAAAGTTTCGTACAGAAATATGACCAGTATAAAGCGAAGATTGCAACGGGTCGTGTTATAGGTATGATTGACCAAGACTGGGCTTATGGGGATGCGGAGAAGGCACTTAAAACGGCAAATAAGCTAGATCAAGGCTACGGTCACTATCCAGTAACCCTATCTTCCGAGTATAAAGAAACATCATTCTGGCCTACAGGATTTATGGCTGGATACGGTATAGGTATCAGTGTCGATTGTAAAGATCCTGTCCGTGCAATCAAATTCCTCGATTACCTAGCTTCAGACGAAGGTCAAGTGTTATTGAACTGGGGCGTTGAAGGTAAAGATTACAAGATAGAAGATGGTAAACGTGTGATTCCTGCAGATGTAGCTTCACGTAAAATCAATGATGCTACCAATTTTACTAAAGAAACAGGTATTGGCTTATATAACAATCTTAGCGTTCACTATGGCGATGGTGTGAAAGATTCAACAGACAACTATTACACAACAAGCTTCCCTGAACAAATTGTTGCAGATTACAACGCTGTTGAGAAAGAAACGTTAGCTGCGTACAAAGTGACAACTTGGAGAGAGTTATTCCCTAAAGATGATGAATTCAAAGTTAAACCTTGGGGAGCTGCATGGAATATTGCAATTCCAGGCGATAGTGAAGTTTTAATCCTTGATAACAAACTGAGAGATATTACGTGGAAACGTATTCCTGAAGCGATTCTAGCTAAACCAGATAATTTTGATAAGGTTTGGGAGTCCTACATGCAGGACCTGGATAAAGCAGGTGTTGATAAGGCAGAAACACTACGTGAGGAACTTGTGAAACAACGTGTCAAACTGTGGAACGATTAACATGAATCATTGATTTGACAAACGTTAGATGAACAAACACAAAACATATGGCGGGGAGTCTGTACCATGAGTTCAGGCTTCCCCCTAAACTACTGAGGTGACCTTATAATGAAATTTAGTGATGGTAACTGGTTGACACTTCCAGGATATGAAGTAATGAGTCCGGTACAAGCCTATGATCCTAAAGCCCAAGAGAAATCAATTAGTGTCTATGCATCTCCAAGAGATTTGAAGCCACGTTGGGCTTTACTTGATTTACCTTTAATGACGGTCAAACTATCGTCCCCTATGGCGGACGTTATTCGTGTATCTGTTCATCGCCATAAAGGTGGAATTGTTCAGAGACCTGAGTTTGAAATCACGGAACAAGAAGGCATACAGATTGAGACAGGTATGGAAACGGGTGAACTGTGGCTTCAGAGTGGTGGACTCAAAGCGTGTGTGCATACCGAAGGTGATTGGGGCATTTCATTCTTCCAAAATGAACGCCGTATTACAGGTAGCGGAATTAAGTCCTTAGCCCATGTAACAAGGGAAGATGGGCAGACATACATGCGCGAGCAATTGGATCTGGGTGTAGGAGAACAAGTATATGGTTTAGGTGAGCGATTCACAGCTTTTGTTAAAAATGGCCAGTCTTTCGATATATGGAATCGGGACGGAGGCACCGGTACGGAGCAGGCATATAAGAACATCCCGTTCTATCTTTCTAGTCATGGATATGGTGTATTCGTTAACAATCCGGGGTTAGTCTCATTTGAGGTTGGTTCGGAACGCGTATCGAAGGTACAGTTCAGTGTTGAGGGTGAGAAGCTAGAGTATTTCATCGTTGGTGGGAAAACGCTACGTGATGTGTTAAGAAACTATACTACATTGACCGGTAAACCAGCATTACCTCCGGCATGGACGTTCGGGTTATGGCTAACGACTTCTTTTACAACCAATTACGATGAAGCGACAGTCATGAGTTTTGTTGATGGTATGAAGGAGAGAGATTTACCGCTGCATGTGTTCCATTTTGATTGTTTTTGGATGAAGGCACTCCACTGGACGGACTTTGAATGGGATGAGAAGGTATTCCCAGATCCCGAAGGAATGCTCCAGCGCTTGAAGGAGACAGGTCTGAAAATATGCGTGTGGATTAATCCCTACATTAGTGAACAATCACGTCTATTCGATGAAGGTGCTGAGCGTGGCTACTTCCTTAAACGGATAGATGGAGGCGTATGGCAATGGGACCGGTGGCAACCGGGAATGGCTATTGTCGATTTCACAAATCCTGATGCATGCCAATGGTATGGTGATTATTTACGTGAATTGATTGATATCGGTGTAGATTCATTTAAAACAGACTTCGGTGAACGGATCCCGACAGATGCTGTTTACTTTGACGGATCTGATCCGCATCGTATGCATAATTATTATACACAGCTCTATAACAAGGTTGTGTTTGAAGTATTAGAAGAGAAGCTAGGTAAAGGAGAAGCTGCTTTGTTTGCTAGATCAGCAACCGCTGGTGGGCAACAGTTCCCAGTCCACTGGGGCGGCGATTGCTCTGCTAATTTCGAATCGATGGCGGAGAGTCTACGAGGTGGGTTATCACTAGGATTATCAGGGTTTGGATTCTGGAGTCATGATATTGGAGGCTTTGAGAATACAGCGCCTGCAGATGTATATATGCGTTGGGCTGCATTTGGACTATTATCCAGCCATAGCAGACTACATGGTAATCAGTCGTACCGGGTACCATGGATGTTTGGCGAGGAAGCTGTGGATGTGATGCGTTTCTTCACGAAACTAAAATGTAGTCTTATGCCGTATCTATATGGTAGTGCTGTAGATGCACATGTGATTGGTTTACCTATGATGCGTGCAATGGTACTCGAATTTCCCGAAGATCCGGGATGTCGGACGCTCGATCGTCAGTATATGCTTGGAGATTCACTGCTTGTTGCTCCGATATTTAACGAAGAAGGAATTGCTGAATTTTACTTACCTTCAGGTAGATGGACATCTTTCGTTACGGGTGAGTCCGTAGAAGGTGGCAGTTGGCGTTCGGAGCAACACGGTTTCATGAGTCTTCCTCTATATGCACGTCAGGGCAGTTTAGTTCCTGTAGGTGCAGTAAATACAAAACCAGATTATGATTACGTAGATGGTGTGGAAGTTCACGTGTTTGCACCTGTAGAAGGTGTTGAAATGCATTTAGAAATACCAGATCTAAAGGGCAATTCTAGCTTTAAGATGAATGCGATTCTAAATGAGACTCAGCTCACGGTAGAATTGATATCGGTTGATAGTAAGGCTTGGAGCTTGTTATTACGTGGCGTTACTGAGGTAGAAAGTATCATCGGTGGTATAGGAGAGGCAGTAGAACTAGGAATGCGCATCAGGCCTGATATCGGTGTAACTTCGATAGTAATCAAATACGCATAAAGTACCAGTATACGATGTAGAAATTATGGTTTATTGGATAATTAACATAATGAAGTGTTCTGTATTAACTATGGTTTAAGCTTATAAGCCTGACTTCGATTGGGGGAGTTGCATGGAGCACAGCAAACAAGGCAGCCTTAATCATCTGTGGTATAGGGAACCCGCTACAATATGGGAAGAAGCACTACCTATAGGTAATGGCCGACTAGGCGGGATGGTATTTGGAGGGATAGAACAAGAAGTCATTCAACTGAATGAGGATACATTATGGTCCGGATTTCCACGTGATACTGCAAATTATGAGGCACTTAGATACTTAGAAGCTGCTAGAAATTTGGCTATGAATGGAAAGTATACGGAAGCCGAGGCAATAGTTGAGGACCATATGGTCGGAAGACGCACGGAGTCTTATCAGCCTTTAGGAGAGCTACGTATTAATATGCATTCCAAAGCCTCAACTATAGCATATCGTCGAGAATTAGATCTTGATAGTGCCATCGCATCTGTATCATATATTCAAGAAGGTGTACGGATTGTACGTGAAGTATTTGCAAGTAATCCAGACAATCTAATCGTGATACACATTCGGGCAGAAGAGGTAGAAGGCGGTAATACTCAAGAATGGAGAGCTCTGCTTCCAGATATTTCAGCAGAACTGTTCTCACCTCATCCCTTCAATGTAAGACAGGAAGCAGGAGCCATTATTCTACATGGCTCTGCTCCTTCACATGTAGCTGACAATTACATGGGTGACCATCCCCAACCCGTCTTATATGAAGAAGGGCTGGGACTCCGATTTGCTACTTGCATGGAGGTACGTACGGATGGCGGAGAAGTTGAACGGAACAGTAATGGGTTCATCGCACGAGGAGCTAAATCAGTCACGATATTCATGACAGCAGCTACTAATTTTGCAGGTTATGATGTCATGCCAGGAGTTGACGAATTACAGTCCATTGCCACATGTGTGCAAATACTTCATGATGCTCCAACTAAGTATGACGACCTAAGAAATCGTCATATTCGTGATTATTTAGAATTATACGAGCGGGTAAAGCTCAGTCTTGGATCGAAGAATGTATACCATATGGTAGATCTTCCTACGAATGAACGCCTCCAACGTTATCGTATTGAAGGTGATGATACAGGATTAGAGACGTTGTTATTTCACTACGGACGTTACCTGATGATTGCGGGTTCCAGACCAGGTTCACAAGCATTGAATCTTCAAGGCATATGGAACCCACATATTCAACCGCCTTGGAACAGCAATTATACAACGAATATCAATACAGAAATGAATTATTGGCCATCTGAAATATGTAGACTTGGTGAGTGCCATGAACCTTTACTTGAGCTTATTCGTGATCTGAGCGTAACCGGTAGTCGTACAGCTGCGTTGCATTACGGTTGCCGGGGCTGGGTTGCACATCATAATACTGATTTATGGCGTATGTCTTCGCCATCAGATGGAAGAGCTATGTGGGCGTTTTGGCCAATGGGCGGTGTATGGTTATCACGTCATTTATGGGAGCGTTATGCCTTTCGTCCGGATGAAACGTACTTACGTGATACGGCCTATCCAATCCTAAAGGGCGCAGCACTATTTTGTATCGATTGGCTTGTTCAATTACCTGAAGGTACGTTAACAACGGGACTGTCTACCTCGCCTGAGAATGTCTTTCTATACTCTGAAGGTCAAGCTTGTAGTCTTTCAACTGGATCAGCGATGGATATGTCACTCATCGATGAATTATTCAGCCATTGTATTCTAGCAGAGAACATTTTGAATGAGGATACCGACTTCCGCGAACAGCTTATAAACATGAGGGAACGTCTATCTCATCCGGGAATTGGAAGTGATGGAAGGCTGAGAGAATGGCATGAAGATTTCATAGAGTCTGAGCAAGGGCATAGGCATATCTCGCATCTATATGATGTGTATCCTGGTAGCCGATATAACAGCAGTAAAACACCTGACTTGATTGAGGCTGCGAAGAAATCACTCCAAGTAAGATTGGAGGGAGGGAGCGGTCATACAGGTTGGAGCGCTGCGTGGCTCATCAATCTATATGCTCGATTATGCGAGCATGAGCAGGCTTACAGTTATGTTCGCCGTATTCTAACGCATTCAACTTTACCGAATTTATTGGGTAACCACCCTCCATTCCAAATTGACGGTAATTTCGGGGTAACGGCAGGTATTGCTGAGATGTTGCTACAGAGTCATCACGGGGAGATACATCTGTTACCTGCACTCCCCAATCGTTGGAGCGAAGGAAAAGTACAAGGACTTGTAGCTCGTGGAGGTTTTATCGTAGATATCACCTGGCAAGATGGTTTGCTAATGCAAGCACGGGTAACTTCAACGCATGGACAGCGTTGTACAATCTATTATGAGCATCAAATTCTCATCATCAAACCAGATGGAATGATTATGGATGCGGAAGGACCTTTTGACACACGTATAGGTGATATTTATATTATTACTTCCAAATAGGAGGATATTCATGACTATATACCAATTTCCGAAAGATTTCTGTTGGGGTACGGCAACAGCAGCCTATCAGATTGAAGGAGCTTATGCAGAAGATGGAAGAGGTCTATCCATTTGGGATACGTTCTCGCATACACCTGGTAAAGTTAAAAATGGTGATAATGGGGATGTGGCTTGCGATAGCTATCATCGTTACAAAGAGGATATTGCCTTCATGAAAGAATTAGGGATAACAACATACCGTTTCTCAGTATCATGGTCTCGCATTTTTCCAAATGGACGTGGAGTAGTGAATCAAGCGGGTTTAGATTTCTATCACAGATTCGTAGATGAACTTCTAAGCAATGGCATTGAACCTTTCTGCACGCTCTATCATTGGGATTTACCGCAGGCTCTTCAAGATGAAGGTGGTTGGGATAACCGCAATACGGCGACAGCTTTCAAGCTTTATGCTGAAACGATGTTTAAATCGTTCTCTGGAAAAATCAATAAATGGATCACATTAAATGAACCTTGGTGCAGTTCGTTCTTATCTAATTATTTAGGTGTGCATGCACCAGGTTACCAAGATCTTAAACTTGCTGTTGATGTCGCTCATCATTTATTGCTCGCTCACGGAGAGGCCGTTCGCAGTTACCGTGAACTAGGTTTTAATGGTGAGATTGGTATCGCTCCGAATATTACATGGGCTTATCCATATACGAAGAGTAAAGAAGATCAAGAAGTGTGCTTTCGTGCCATAGAGTGGACTTGGGATTGGTTCCTTGACCCCATATTTTTTGGGAAGTATCCCGATGGTCTGTTGAAGACGTTTGAGAAAGCGGGGGCTAAACCTGACGTTTTACCAGGAGATATGGATATCATCCGTCAGTCGATAGATTTCATTGGAGGTAACTATTACTCTGCAAGTGTGCGTCGACATGCACCGGGTCATGGGATATTTGAAGAAGAGGATATGAATATGGGCTACGAGCGTACAGATATTGATTGGCCAATGGATGCGGTAGGTCTTTATGACTCTCTAAGATATACACATGACAAATATGGCGATATTCCGATTTATATTACAGAGAATGGTGCATGTATCAATGATGATCCTATCAATGGTAAAGTCCATGATACACGACGTATTAACTACCTTCGTCAGCATATCATTGCCATGCATCGAGCGATCGCTGACGGTGTACCTGTAAAAGGATATATGGAATGGTCACTACTGGATAATTTTGAATGGGCTGAAGGTTACGGCATGCGTTTTGGCCTAATCCATGTGGATTTCCGAACCCAGAAGAGGACACCTAAAGAAAGTTACTATTGGTATCAAAAGATTGCAAAAAACAACTTCCTTGTTATCGATTAAGAAAGACCTAGCAACCAAGCTTTCTATTAACTCACAAAGCCAATATTACTCGATAAGTAGATAGAGGAAAGGAAGTGCCTATCTTGATTAATGATAAACTACCAAAAATATGGTACGGCGGAGATTACAACCCCGAACAGTGGGGGCCAGAGGTGTGGGAAGAAGATCAGCGGATGTTCAAGCTAGCTGGGATCGATGTGGTTACCATAAATGTGTTTTCTTGGGCACTAAATCAACCAGAAGAGAATACCTATGACTTCAACTGGTTAGATGAAACGATGGATCGTTTGCATCGCAATGGTGTAGGTGTTGTACTTGCAACCAGTACAGCAGCTCACCCGGCATGGATGGCCAAACGTTATCCTGATGTTACACGAACTGATTTCTATGGACGAAAGAGAACATTTGGTGGAAGACATAACTCTTGTCCAAATAGTCCCACCTATCGTAAATATTCGCGCCTCATAGCAGGGAAGCTAGCGGAGCGTTATAAAGATCATCCTGCGTTGCTTCTGTGGCATGTATCGAATGAATACGGTGGATATTGTTATTGCGATAATTGCACTGCTGAATTCCGAGTATGGGTGCAAAGTCGGTATAATAGCATAGATTCGGTGAACAAAGCTTGGAATACACGCTTTTGGGGTCATACATTCTATGATTGGGATGAAATTGTACTACCGAATGGACTCAGCGAGGAAGGAGAAGGAAATGTCAGTGCTTTTCAAGGGATCTCACTAGATTACCGAAGGTTTATGTCTGACAGCCTTCTGGAATGTTACATCATAGAAGCTGAGGAAATCCGTACGCATTCGAGTAATGTTCCGATTACAACCAATTTAATGGGTAACTTCGGACAGCTTAATTATTTTGACTGGGCAAAGCATATGGATATTATCTCATGGGATAATTATCCGTCACTGACGACACCCGTAAGTGAAACGGCGATGGTACATGATTTGATGCGCGGTTTGAAGGATGGGGATCCGTTCATGCTGATGGAGCAAACACCAAGTCAGCAGAACTGGCAAGCGTATAACTCTTTGAAACGACCTGGTGTGATGCGACTGTGGAGTTATCAAGCTGTAGCACGGGGTGCGGATACCGTGTTATTCTTTCAAATGCGCCGTTCAATTGGCGCTTGCGAGAAATTCCATGGTGCTGTCATTGAACATGTAGGGCATGAACAAACACGGGTGTTCCGCGAATGTGCAGATCTTGGCGAAGAGTTAATGCGTCTTGGAGATACACTTCTAGATGCGCGTACAGAGGCTAAAGTGGCTATTGTGTATGATTGGGAGAATCGATGGGCGATTGAGATGTCTAGCGGACCGACTGTCGATCTACAGTATCCGAGTGAGGTTCATAAATATTATGATGCGCTCTTCAAGCTAGGCATTCAAGCGGATATAGTAAGCGTAGATGCAGATTTCAGCAAGTATGAAATCGTTATCGCTCCCGTTATGTATATGGTGAAGAAAGGATTTGCGCAGAAGACTGAATCATTTGTATCTGAAGGAGGTACGTTTGTGACAACCTTCTTCAGTGGTATTGTGAACGAGAACGATTTGGTTACCGTTGGCGGTTACCCGGGAGAGCTTCGTAAATTGCTAGGCATTTGGGCTGAGGAGATTGATGTGCTTCCGGCTGGGCAATTCAATCAACTCGTGATGAATAAGCCCATTGGTAAATTAGAAGGCTCATATCCATGTGAACTTCTATTTGATCTTATTCATGCCGAAAGTGCCGAAGTGTTGGCGGAGTATGGATCTGAATTTTACAAAGGCATGCCTGCACTAACGGTAAATTCATTTGGTAAAGGTCAGGCATATTATGTGGCGACAAGCGCTAGCAGTGAATTCCTACAGGGGTTCTTGTCCAATCTATGTCAAGACAAAGGCGTTAATCCTCTCATACCGAATATTCCAGCGGGTGTAGAAGCTTCTCAACGGGTTAAGGAAGGAAGGTCCTTCCTATTCCTACTGAATCACAATGCAGATCCTGTAACCGTTGATATCGGAGAGGTCACCCTCGAAGATTTACTTACTGGAGAAACGATTTCTCTAAATGCCGTTCTTCCCGGACGGGGAGTGATGATACTAACTGAACAAGTTCATCCTAAATAAACTCTGAAACTTAGAGAATAACAAGACACATACAAACAATTAAACAAGCTGAGTTCCCCAATTGGGAGAACTCAGCTTGTTTAATTCAAACAGATAGATGAGTCAGATTGCATCTATCTAACATACGATTAAATCGCAGGCATCACATTTCCACCATTAACGGGGATATATGCTCCTGTAATAAAGCTTGCTAGATCAGATGCAATAAATGCTACGACATTTGCTATTTCTTGATCACTACCTCGACGTCTCAAAGGAACGGTCTGTGAATAACCTTCACTGATCTCGGTATGGTTTAGTCTGTCATTCTCACTTACGGTCCAACCCGGAGCTATTTGATTTACGGTAATTTGATGCTCTCCGATTTCTTTAGCAAGCACACGATATACCCCATCCATGCCTCTTTTACCAGCAACATAGGCTGATTGACCGGGAGCATTTTGCATGGAGCACTCTGTATTAATCCCAATAACACGTCCGGCCTTACGATCGATCATTGAGGGAACGAAGGCTTTTGCTAAATAGACACTTTGCATAAGACAAGAATTGATCTGACTCGTATAGTCTTCAATGGGTTGCTCAAGGATAGACTTCCATTCATATTGAACAACAGCATTAGCTACAATAATGTCAACAGCATCGAAATGTTCGAGTATACGATCCTTCATGCTCATTACGTCATCGAATTGGGTGACATCGGCTCGAACGATCATAGACCGTCTACCTATAGACTCAATCTCTTGTTTCAGTTCGTTAGCTTTACCTTCATTACCATGATAATGAATAATGATATTTGCACCACAATCAGCAAGCGTTCGTGCCATCACTCTTCCTAGCTGTCCTGTTGCACCTGTGATTAGAGCTGTTTTTCCAGTTAAATCGACATTTAACATACCCGTTGCTCCTCTCCAAGTAGCAAATCAATGGGTCACTCTATTAGAATGCCCAGTTTCCATCAGTGAAGATTTGTACTTTAGCTCCATCATGTGTTATCCCGTATATGTTCATCTCTGACGATCCCATCATAAAGTCAACATGAGTAATGCTCTGATTCATTCCTTTAGCTGCGAGATCTTCAGAAGACATCGTTTTTCCACCATCAATGTTGAACGCATAAGAACTACCAATAGCTAAATGGCAAGAAGCATTCTCATCGAATAACGTCGTGTAATACAAAATATTACTCTGTGAAATAGGAGAGTGGAAGGGTACTAGAGCAACTTCTCCTAAATAATGCGAACCTTCATCCATGTTCACTAACCGCTCGAGTGTTTCATAACCTTCCTCTGCACTGAAATCGACGATACGCCCATTCTCGAAAGATATTGAGAAACGGTCAATAATATTTCCGCCATAGCTAAGAGGTTTGGTACTAGTCACTTTACCATTAACACCATTTTTAAGTGGAGCCGTGAATACTTCTTCAGTAGGAATGTTAGCTACGAAAGTGGTTCCTTGTTCATTCACGCTTCCTGCTTGTGCCCAAATGTGACCCTCAGGTAACTCAACAGTTAGATCTGTACCTGGTGCAACAAAATGAAGACTTTGGAATTTCTTGTTATTGAGTTCATCTGATTTAACTTGAAGCTTGTCGATGTGGTCATGCCAAGCTTGAATAGGGTCTGGTTGATCCGCACGTACTGCTGCAAAAATAGCATCCCAAAGCATGTTTACTTGATTTTCAGGTAATGCATCAGGGAATACTTTAGCTGCCCAATCAGGAGAGGGTGCAGCTAAGCCATTCCAGCTCACTTTATCGGCTTGTTGGTATTGACGGTACTTGGCCATCGCTTGACCGTAAGTACGCTGATGATTTGCGATACGTTCAGGAGCTACACCTTTTAAGAGATCCGGACTTGAAGAAATAACCGTAAGGAATGCGGCACCATTCTCAGCGAGTTCAATCATTTCTCCAGCGAACCATGTTGGAGCTTCAAGAAAAGATTCCTCTGATGCATGGTCGTAACGCATTCGTGACACAGCTTCATCTGTATAATTCACTTTTACGAGCTTAGCACCTGCTTCATAGGCTTTACGTACAAGAAGTTGTACAAGTTGGCCTGAATCAATCATAGCGTTGATTACAAGCGTCTGTCCCGGTTGAACATTGACACCAATTTGGATGGCTAAAGTAGCATAATTATCTAATTTCTGTTCAAAACTAAGCATGATGTTATTCCTCCAATGTGTATAATGATCTTTCTAAATGGCCCAATTCCCATTTCGGAATAAAGGTTCTTCCTGTCCATCTTCGGTAATTCCGTTAATATCCATTTGTGCGGATCCAATCATAAAGTCCACATGCGTTACGCTAGTATTTAAACCGCGTTCTAAGAGTTCCTCTTGTGTCATCTCTTTACCGCCCTCAAGACAGAATGCATAAGCACTCCCGATGGCTAAATGGTTCGATGCATTCTCATCAAACAACGTATTGTAGTAGAGAATGTTCGATTCCGAGATTGGCGATTGATGAGGAACAAGTGCAACCTCGCCTAGATAATGAGAACCTTCATCCATTGCGACGAGATGTTCAAGTGTCTCTTGACCCTGTTCAGCGGATACACTAATAATGCGGCCGTTCTCAAAAGTGATCGAGAAGTTATCAATAATATTACCTCCATAACTAAGAGGTTTCGTGCTGCTTACCATACCATTCACACCTGTTTTTAAAGGAGCTGTGAATACTTCTTCTGTTGGCATGTTAGCCACGAAATGATGTCCTTGCTCATCTGTACTTTCACCCGCTGCCCAGATATGGCCTAAGGGTAGTTCAATAGTGAGGTCTGTTCCCGGTGCTATATAATGAAGTTTCTTGTACTTCTTAGCATTGAGATAGGAGGATTTAGTGGATAAGTTCTCCAAGTGTGTCTGCCATGCTTCCACAGGATTCTCTTGATCCACACGAACAGTATGGAATATGGCTTCCCATAGTTTTTGAACTTGTTCATTCGGAGGGAGGTCTGGAAATACTGCTGCTGCCCATTCTACCGATGGAACAGCGACTATACTCCAACTAAATTTATCTGATTGCACATATTCACGATATTTCTTTAATGCTTGACCTCTAGTTTTTTGAGCCGTTGCGATTCTTTCTTGAGGAATCCCTTTTAGAAGATCTGGATTCTCTGCTATTACGCTCAATACAGCTGCGCCATTTTCTACGAGTTCAACAATTTCACCTGCATACCATTTCGGAACAATTGTAAAAGCCTCATCAGCGGCCAATTCATATTGAAGACGAGTAACAATTTCATCGCTCCAGTTCACTTTCACGAGTTTGGCTCCCGCTTCATAAGCTTGTTTTACAATTAATCTAACGAATTCAGCTGAAGAAATAGGTGCATTTACAACGAGTGTCTGTCCCGGGTGTACGTTAACTCCAATTCTAACTGCCAAATCGGCATATTTGATCAACTGTTGTTGAAAATCTGTCATATGTATTCCTCCAAATGTAATTAGTTTCTTTTATATTGTACTAAATTGGATAACATAATGAAAATGAACATGTAGCGATTGATTGAACAAAAGTTTATATGCCCATCTATAGTTCATTCTATATAGGTCCAGAAGGTGGTATACTATAAATATATTTAAGGTCAAAGGAGATCACAATGAATGAACGTACATATTGAACATGTCGATATGAAAAAAGATGAGGATGATCATTATATTGGTCATGCGTCATTTCGCCTAGAGGATACTAAGGATTTATTCGAAGTTACATTCCACAGTAAGAGAGGGACGAATTGGGACTACAGCATAAATTTCGCCAAGGAACCCGGAAACGAAGAAGAATTGTTTAGAATAGATACGCTTCTTATCGAAGACGAAACATTATTCGACCAATTGTTAGATGCAGCACTTGATACGATGTATCCAGCTGGTTCAGAACAAGACGATACAGAACACATTGATTCGTATTGATTCATAAATAAACCAGACACCACAAAACAACCGTGTATATGCACGGTTGTTTTGTTTGACAGTTAGCTGATACTCACCTTATAATACCTATTGGGGTATCCCTATTGTGAAATACTAGTTAGATGGAGGCTAGAAAAATGTGGTGGGTCATTAGTGTTATTTTTATCGCAATCGTGGTGGTCATTCGAAATGTCTGGTCTACAGAAGATTTACAAGAAATTTCTTGCGACACCGTAACGAACGAGAATTCTACCTTTAAGTTACTTGATATAAGGGATGCCCTAGATTACCAAGCAGGTCATGTACCTGGAAGTGTCAATATTTCGCTTGGAAGACTGCCTTATGTAGCTAATTTAGATTTAGAACATGCTCATTCCGTTATAATAATGGGTAATAATGATAGAAGAAGTAAAAAAGCTGCTCGTATTTTAAAGAAAAAAGGATTTCAAAATATATATATCTGTATTAACCCAGTCACACCTTGCTACGACAATAAACATTCAATGTGCTCGTAGTAGCGATAGGAGGAAGAACAAATGAACTATGATGAGAACATTACACGTCGCTTGAAAAGATTAGAAGGACAAATTCGTGGTGTGTTAAAAATGATGGATGAAGGGAAAGACTGTAAAGAAGTCGTATCCCAATTATCTGCAGTTCGTAACGCGTCTGATACAGCCATCGCTTATATTGTTGCGACAAACCTTGAGCATTGTATACTAGAAGATATGGATAAGGGAACGGATTCTCGGGAAAGGATTCAATCAGCTGTGCAGTTGCTAATTAAAAGTCGTTAATCACATTAATAATAAATGGTGTGAATAATCAATTAAGTGGAAGTTCAACTTGAGAAGAGCAGGAGTCTACTGACCTCCTGTTTTTTATTTCTATATGCTATACATTTACTATAAGGGGATGATCAACCATGAGAACTAAGTACATAGCAAGCTCTTCCTTGATTGTAATGGGGATTGGTTTTTTATTAACGTTATTTATGCCACAAAATATTGCTGTTCGATTACTTCAGGGCGGATTTGAAGCAGGGCTAGTTGGTGGTTTTGCCGATTGGTTCGCTGTAACGGCTTTATTCCGCCATCCTATGGGTATTCCAATTCCTCACACATCTTTACTACTGAATAACCGAGACAAAATCATTAATTCATTAATTTCCGCCATGGAAACCGAACTTTTAAATAAAGAGAGTATTAAACGTAAACTCAGTCAGACTAAAATTTTTAAGGCGCTTGCTAACGGTATTTTCAAACTCATTCGTAAACGTGAGCTAAGAAAGACGATGATTACGTCTGTTAAATCGGTCGTAGAGACGATTCCTCTCGATAAAGTATCCGCATCACTTCAAACGATTCTTGTAGGATATGTCAGAAACAAAGAATTAGAGCCAATCGTAGCTCAGACAGCTGTATCCATTGTGGAAAGTAAATATGATGAGAAAGTATTAGATTATGCCTTGGCGTATGGTAAGCAGTGGGCGACGAAACCAGACAGTGAAGCATTACTTGGCAATTTGGTACACAGTAAATTACAAGAGATACAGCTTGGGGGTATGAAAGGGTTCGCAGTTCAAGCTTTTCTAGGATTTATGAGTGAGGAGAAGTTGGGTTCATTACTTACTGGCATGATGATTTCTTCATTTGATGATCTAGCGAAACCAGATAGTGAATACAGAGAACGAATTCTACATGAAATAAGAATGCAATTAACTACGGCTGCCTTGAACCCGAGCATTACACTCCAACTTAAATCATGGCTGGATACGAAGCTAACCAATCCAAGTACACAAGTATTCATATTGAATCAATTAGAAGAGCTGCGAGGTCAATTGCTCAATAGATTAAGTAGTGAATATGACAATGGGGGTCGACTCATCTTGACCGGATTCCGGTGGATGACTTCCACACTAAATAAGCATGAATCATTGGTTCAGAAGTGGGAACAAGGCATATTGTCACTCATCGTAAATATCGTGGAGAACAATTACTATAGATTGGGTCTGTTGGTCAAAGATAACTTGGATCAAATGGATGACCAAACGCTTGTAAGAATGTTAGAGGATAAAGTGGGTAATGATTTACAATGGATCCGAGTTAATGGTGCGTTATGCGGATTTATTATCGGTATTCTACTTACCGTGCTACATATGCTTGTTTAAATCATATTGAATATGAATTAAGAGGAGGGACTATCAATGAAAAGATCAAAATTAGGTTCATCTGATTTATTGGTCAGTGAAATTGGACTTGGATGTATGTCACTTGGGACAGAGGAAGTATCAGCCATCCGACTCATTCATGAAGCATTGGAGCGAGATGTTAACTTCCTGGATACTGCCGATCTATATGATGATGGACGCAATGAGGCAATCGTTGGAAAAGCCATCAAAGGCCGCCGTCATGATGTGATTCTAGCTACAAAGGTTGGAAATCGTCGAACCCCTGGTCAAGAGGGTACGACATGGGATCCTTCGAAGAAGTACATTATTTCGGCTGTGAAAGAGAGCTTAACTCGTCTTAGAACAGATTATATAGATCTGTATCAACTTCATGGCGGAACACTAGAAGATCCTATGGATGAGACGATAGAAGCTTTTGAAATGTTGAAACAAGAAGGTCTTATCCGTCATTATGGTATATCATCTATTCGTCAAAATGTGGTCAGAGAATATGTCTCACGCTCCAATATCGTCAGTGTCATGAGCCAATATAGCATACTAGATCGTCGTCCAGAAGAAGAGATACTACCAACATTAGCTGCTAATGATATCAGTATGATTGTACGTGGACCTGTAGCCAAAGGAATTCTATCCGCGCGAGGCGATCAGAAAACTGATAATGGTTATCTAGAACACAAAGCTGCAGAATTACAAAAGATACGTGCTGAATTACAAACACTTGTTCATGAGAATAGAAGCATGGCTCAGATTGCGATTAGATATGTATTGTCTGACCCAAGCGTCGCTGTTACAATTCCTGGGGCGAGTTCACTAGATCAACTTCTGCACAATATTGCTGCTGGAGATGTAACACCACTAACAGAAGAAGAAATAGCCATCATTCGTGATTTTAGCAAAGCATATCATTACGCTGACCATCGATAAAATTAAAAGTTCGTTATTATAAGAAGCTTGCCTTGTGCAAGCTTTTTTTTTATGTTGTCAGAATGACTATTAACCCGTAAACTATGTAAAAAGTACAAGGCAGAGGTTGAGATCAATGGAATTAAATCATCAAAGAACAGCCATACAAGAAGATAGATTTATTCAAGGTGTTAAAGATTGTGTTCCTACGCTTCTCGGTTACTTGAGCATTGGGTTTGCTGCTGGTGTAGTTGGAAACACCTCGGGAATGAGCGTAAGTGAAATTGCGTTAATGAGTGCTTTACTCTACGCGGGATCAGGTCAATTTATTGCCGCGGGTATGATCGCTGCCAGTTCACCTATATCTGCTATTATTTTTACGATCTTTTTTATTAATCTACGACATCTTTTACTAAGCGCTGCCATCGCCCCACATTTCAAAGGATTATCTTCCTGGAAGAATCTTGTGATCGGTTCTCAATTAACGGATGAGTCATTTGGAGTCGCCATGAACCGTGTAGCGAGTGGGAAGACCTTAGGATATCGTTGGATGCTAGGACTTAACATGACTGCGTATCTGAACTGGTTACTAGCAACGATTGCAGGAGGCTTACTTGGAAAGTGGATTCCTCACCCGGAAATATATGGACTTGATTTTGCTTTGCCTGCGATGTTTATTGGCTTACTTGTACTCCAACTTCATAGTAGTAAAAAACTACTGGTTCCTATGATCGTGGCATTGAGTTCTGTATTGATCGTGATTGGTGCCAGTTATATATTTACCGGAAGTATGGGCGTTATTATAGCCGCCGTTCTTAGTTCAACGATAGGAGCTGTCATTCAGAAATGGACATCAGATGGAACATTTTAATCATAATTATGGGTTCTGCCCTCGTAACGTTAATTCCTCGTGTGCTCCCATTAGTCGTACTCAGCAGATTCCAACTACCTAATGGTCTAATTCGTTGGTTACAACATATCCCAGTTGCAGTCATGGCCGCGCTAATTGCTCAAGAACTATTTATTACAGAGGGGCAATTCGCATTCAATCAACTCGAATGGTTAGCTGCGCTTCCTACGTTCGCAGTTGCTATATTTACTCGTAGTCTACTTGGAACAGTGATCGTAGGATTGGTATGTATGATGTTGCTTAGATGGTTATTCTAAGGTTGGTGTGACAAAAAAGAAATAAGACTGCCGATGTGCAGTCTTATTTCTTTTTTGTCACGGTGTGTCTGTAGATTTTGATGCATCCAGACGTTAATATCAGATATTATCTCAATGTTCACTAGCGGTCTAATCAAAGGGTTATTCATCAATGATTTAAATTTCACCACAAGACTGTTGACAAGGAGGTATACACAATTTAAACTAATAGTTATTGATAAAGATTATCATTTTCAACGACATTAGTCATAACATTCATCATTTTTTACATAGCATCTTAAATTAAGAGGAGGAACATTCCATGGAATTAACACAATTGATAAAAGAAAGAAGATCTATTCAAATTTTTGAGGAACGGGAGGTTTCACTAGATCTTGTAAAAGAACTATTGGACACCGCTGTCTGGGTCCCTAACCATAGAATGACTCAACCTTGGAGATTTGTCATCGTCCATGGGGAAGCACGTAAACGTATTGCCGAATTAAAAGGAAAACCTGGTGATGCTTCATTTAATGTGAATTACTACAATAAAATGATGGGTGTTCCGATGTTCATTGCTGTAGTCATTCAGGAAAACCCTGTTATTGGCATTCGGGAAGAGGATTATTCTTCTGCAAGTTGTATCATTCAGAATTTGAGCTTACTTGCTTGGGAACAGGGCTTAGGTATGATATGGAAAAGTTATGGACACATGCATGAAGCAGCTTACCGAAATGCTCTAGGCATTCAACCTGGTGAAAGAGTCGTGGGTAGTCTTCACGTTGGTTATGCTAGTCAAGTACCAAATGCTCAACCAAGAATTCCAGCAACCGATCTAATCACAGTGATTGATCAAGCATAAATTTACATGGCATAATTCAAATAGTTTTTATAAGTTGCGTAGTATGCCTCTATTTTGTTTATATAAATACTATAGACATTATAGAGGAGGCGTTTTTTATGTTAGAACAACCCGAAATTAAACAAGCTATGCAACAATATATAGACCATTTTAATGCAAATGATTTGGAATCTTTATTGGGACTTTTTTCAGAAACAGCTTCTCTTGAAGATCCCGTCGGTTCAATTCCAATAGAAGGAACGGAGCCAATAAGGCAATTTTACAGTAAGGTAGTCAATGGAGATACGAAGATCAAGCTAATGACCCCGATCTGTGGATCTCACAGCCATTCCGGTGCCATGGCAATAGAGATTGAAACGAACGCCAAGGGAGAAAAGGTAGTCATTCAGGCGATTGAGATTATGTCATTTGATGAATTCGGTAAAATCATGAATTTGCAGGTTTATTGGGGTAAAGAAGATTTAAATTTCTCATAAGATATGAAATTAATGAAAACGAACCTATGGAATAAATGAAAGCGTGAGTGTCATCCCGCTATCATCTGTTTCATAGGTTTTTTATATGTGTAAGTAAGAGTATCTTGTTCTTAGAATAAGAAGGGGTTACATAGAACAATAATATGATTATGGAATATTTGTGAAGACGTTGGAATCTAAGAAGAGGTGATGAAATGAACCAAGCGGATTTCGAAGAGGCTCGTAAAGCAGAAGCCATCTATCATAATGAGCTGTACAGTGATCATGAGATTTTAGAACCCGGAACGTGGTTGTCTAAGCCCAACCATGTGATCATGGAACTTCTAGATCGGCTGTTAGTGCATAAGGATCATGTAAATGTGCTTGATCTTGGTTGTGGGGCTGGTCGCAATACGATTCCCATTGCACTACGACTTCAACACACGGATAGCAAGGTCGTCGGGTTGGATTTACTATATGAAGCCATTAATAAGCTACGTGACAATACTAATAAATACGGTGTTACGGATGTCATTCAAGCAAAAGAAGGTGATGTTGAGCACGCGGATATAACGAAAGACCATTACGACTATATTGTAGCGTGCGGATGCCTTGAACACGTCTCCTCAGAGGAGGCGTTCGTACAAGTGCTCGAACGAATGAAGCAAGGTACCCGTATGGGGGGGATTCACTGTATTATCATGAATACGGATATCCAAGAAGTGGAACGAGATACCGGTCGTGAGTTAGATACATTGATCGAGCTCAATCTCCCCAAAGATAAGGCGTTTACGATTCTTGAGAAAGTCTATTATAGTTGGAATGTCCTTGAACACACAACGGTAATTCATTCGGTTGATGAGGAGAAATACGATACACCAACCCAGTTTCGTAGTCAGTCGATTACATTTGCAGCGCAGAAGGTTAAATAAATGTAAGGTATGAATTAATGAAATGCCGATTGGGTAAATCCAGTCGGTTTATTTTGCGTTGAATAACTCATATTTTATAATCGTATATATCTCCTGTTGTACCTCTGGATTGTGGTCTCTATGTGTGTTCATGATATACTAAAACTATTGTTTGTAGGATAAATATTTGTTTTTTTATGTTAGAAAGTAGCAAATCAATGAAGTTATTATGAAGCGAAGGGAGATAAACGTTTGAATGTCATACAGTTAGGGCCATTCGTACTGAATCTAGAATTGCTGATGTTTATATTGTCTGCTTGTATCGGCTATATGGCTTTGAAATACCGATTAAAGAAAGTAACAGTAGTCGTTGAAGGGAATATTAGCGATAAATTTGTGAACGCTCTCATTATTGGTTTTGTGATATGGAAATGTAGCTTAATCTTATTTGATCCTATGTCAGTGATCCACTATCCAATGTCTCTGATTTACTTTAGTGGTGGGGATCGAGGGTTAATGTTGGCCATCGCTATTTCAGTTATATATGTATGGTTTCGTACACGGAAAGATGGCACTGGTATCATGTTGAATCTGGATGTCTTATTGATTGGATGGACTACGAGCAGCAGCATGTATCATCTCTTACTCTTAGCTTCGCACAAGGAAAATGTATTGTACCATGTAATCTTTATAATTCTAAATATTATGCTCGCTTTATACTTTTACACTAGAAAAGTAGCTCTTGGGGATTCAAATGTACTTACCCGAGTGATGATCTGGTATAGCTTGATTATGATCGGGGTCTCTTTCCTCCAGAAGGGTAGAACATTGTTCATATTCGGATTCACGATGGAACAACTAATCTATGTATTTGTGTTTATTCTATTCTTATGGATTGATACCGCATTGGATAAGCAGAAGAGAAAGGGGAGACATTGATGGAGAATACTTCGGTTATTGTAGCACTGATTGCCGGCATTCTATCTTTCCTTTCACCTTGTGTATTTCCGTTAATTCCTGCTTATGTATCACATTTAACAGGTTCCTTCGTACAAGATAATCGAGTGAATGTCGAGAAAAAGTTACTTATGATGCGTTCAATAAGCTTTATTCTGGGATTTAGTGTGATATTCGTAGCGATGGGTGCATCGGCTAGTTATATCGGTCAATTGTTTAATGGTAATAGAGATCTTGTTGGCAAAATCAGTGGGCTATTGATCATCGTATTTGGTCTACAAATGGCTGGAGTGCTAACATTGCGTTTTCTTATGTTTGAGAAAAAATGGGTTACTACTGATCATTCTAAAAAAGGAAATGCAAGTTCCTTTATATTAGGGTTGGCTTTTGGTTCCGGATGGACACCCTGTGTCGGGTTAGCGTTATCCTCTATCTTGTTGCTTGCTGGTTCTACTGACACGTTATATAGCGGCATGTTCCTACTATTTGTCTATTCAATAGGATTAGGGCTTCCTTTTCTGATATTGTCTTTTATGATTACACGTTCCTTAGGGATTTTGAAAAAGATAAATCGATGGCTGCCTACACTTTCTATCCTCAATGGTTGGATATTGGTTGTTATGGGATTGTTACTGTTCACAGGGAATTTACAAAAGATAAGCGCCTACTTGGCTCAATTCAGCACATTTAGTTATTAAAAAGGAGTACACGATACGATGAGGAAAAATGGAATTGCGATCATCATACTACTGATTCTAGTCGTATGGGGAGTTTACGATTACACCAACAATAATGGACAACAAAATAAGCAAGTGAGTACTTCTGGAGTGAAAGTTGGCATTGCAAAAGGAAATATGGCACCAGATTTCAATTTGCTCTCACTGGATGAAAAGAATGTGAAACTTTCGGATTTCACAGGTAAGAAAGTGATTTTGAACTTCTGGGGCACATGGTGTCCTCCTTGCAGAGTTGAAATGCCACATATGGAGAAGATGTATAACCATGATGGGGACAATGTGGTGGTATTATCGGTCAATTTAACGCAAACAGAAAAAAGCGAGAGTGATGTAAAAGCGTTTGTTGAAGATTTCGGACTTACGTTTCCAGTCGTGATGGATACAGATGGTGACGTCGCTAGTACCTATCAAATATCCGCGTATCCGACGTCGTATTTCATTGATTCTCAAGGGATCATTCGAGAGATATTTAAAGGTGCAATTAATGATGAAATGATGGAAAAGGCAATATCCAAAATGGATTGAAATGCTATTGGGCAGAAGAAGAGTGGATAATGGGTATCAGATTCTGCTAAAATAAATTAATCTGAATAGAGAGAGGAAGACTGAATATGCATCCAAAAACAGAAAAAGAGAAAATGATTGATGGGGAATTATATATTGCTGGAGACCCACAATTAATACAAGACCGTGATCATGCTAGAAGATTAACACGTTTGTACAATCAAACCCTAGAAACAGAGCATGATACACGTGTCGAGCTAATCAAAGAATTATTCGGATCGACAGGTCCAAACCTGTATATTGAACCGACATTCCGTTGCGACTATGGCTATAATATTCATGTAGGGGATAATTTCTACGTCAATTTTGAGTGTGTTATTCTAGACGTATGTGAAGTTCGTATCGGCGATAATTGTTTCATTGCACCAGGCGTACATATCTATACTGCGACACATCCATTAAATCCATTTGAGCGAATAAGTGGGGCAGAGTATGGTAAACCTGTGACGATTGGAAATAATGTCTGGATTGGTGGAGGATCTATTATAAATCCTGGTGTTACCATTGGTGATAACGTCGTTATAGCTTCTGGTTCAGTGGTCACGAAAGATGTCCCTAATGATGTTGTCGTTGGAGGCAATCCAGCGCGATTCATTAAACAAATTGATGTGAGCAATCCTGAATCTTAAACAATAAGATGTTGTAAACATAAAGTCATATTCCGGAAAATGTACGTCTGTAATTAGGCTGTATTTATTGAAATTTAATAAAGGGTATGATATCATACTTTCAAATTGATGATTGGAGTGAAAAGTATATGTAGGATTTCTTGCAAATGTAAATGAATAAAACAAGGACTGCGATTTTTCGCATGTTTTATTTTTTATATGCAAGAAAGTTACTATATCTTTTCACTCAAACAATATATCCTAATCTAACTCTATCCTCATATACATTGGGGAGGATTGGATTAAGTATTTATTTGAGCTACAAGAAAGTAACTTTCTTGTAGCTCTTATTTTTTTATACAGGAGGATATTTGTATGTCATTAATTAATGTTACAAACCTGACGTTTGCCCATGAGGGCAGTTACGATAATATATTTGAAAATGTAAGTTTTCCAATCGATACCGATTGGAAATTAGGTTTTACGGGAAGAAACGGTAGAGGTAAGACATCATTTCTCAATTTATTGCTAGGTAAATATGAATACAGCGGAAATATATCGGCTCATGTTAGTTTTGAATACTTCCCTTTCCATGTAGAGAAGAAGCAAGCAAATACGATTGAAGTAATCAACGATATTTTCCCGGATTATATACACTGGAAGCTCATGCGTGAGCTTTCCTTGCTAATGGTTACTGAAGATGTGCTATATCGATCTTTTGATTCATTGTCTAACGGAGAGCAAACGAAAGTATTACTGGCTGCATTATTTATAAAGGACAATAGCTTTCTGTTGATCGACGAACCAACCAACCATCTTGACATGACTGCAAGAAAACTTGTTAGTGATTATCTCAAGACTAAAAGTGGCTATATTCTAGTGTCTCATGACAGATCATTCCTTGATAACTGTGTAGACCACATTCTTTCCATCAATAAGACCAACATCGAAATTCAAAAAGGTAATTTCTCCGCTTGGTGGGAAAACAAAATGAGACAAGATAACTTTGAACTCGCAGAGAACGAAAAGCTTAGAAGAGATATAAACCGCTTGTCTGGTTCTGCTAAAAGGACGGGTAGCTGGTCACACGAAGTGGAGAAAACCAAAAATGGAACAAGAAACTCCGGTTCAAAAGTGGATAAAGGTTATATTGGCCATAAGGCTGCTAAAATGATGAAACGTTCTAAATCAATTGAACAAAGACAACTATCCGCCATTGATGAAAAGTCTAAACTCAAGGAATGCGAATAGCACTTACGGGTAAAAACGGATCAGGAAAATCAAGTATTATCAAACTTATTTGCGGTGAGGATCTAGATTATACAGGTAACTTTGTGAAGGATAGTCAGTTGAAGATATCCTATGTATCACAGGACACATCCCATCTTCAAGGAACTTTATCTGACTATGCGATAGACAACGGGATTGATGAAAGTTTATTTAAATCGATTTTAAGAAAGCTTGATTTCTCCAGAGTTCAATTCGAGAAAGACATTTCAGATTTCAGCGGAGGACAAAAAAAGAAAGTATTGATTGCAAAAAGTCTTAGTGAGAATGTTCATTTGCATATTTGGGATGAGCCGCTTAATTTTATTGATGTTATTTCTCGCATGCAAATTGAAGAGTTACTACTAGAATACGAACCAACCATTCTTTTTGTGGAGCATGATAAAGAATTTTGTAACACTGTTGCAACTGAAATAATTGATCTCTAGGTTAGAGTTAATAATCTGACATGTTCAAATATTATTGCAGACTGCAGTCTGCGGACTGTTGATGTGGAGCATCTTATACATTCTAACAAGACATATAGGTGTCTAGTTAACTATGTTATGCTCTTGAAGTATAACAGTCCGCAAAATAAAGGAGCAACATCATGGCAGAACCTTTGAAACACATGTATAACGAACCTTTTTTAAGAGGTTTTAGCGAAAAGTTACACGATGTTTATGATGCTTTTGATATAGATGGATTTATGGCTACAACGATGGATGACACATGGGAAGCACTAGAATTGAAGGCTCGCATGAGACGGATTACAACATCACTCAGGATATATTTTCCTTCTATGTACGAAGATGCACTAGAAGTATTATTCAAGATTGATCAGTCATGTATCGGATTCCCATATTTGTTCTTCCCTGATTTCATTGAGGTGTATGGCCAGGCTGAGGAGCATTGGGAGCTTTCGATGAAAGCATTAGAGCGATTTACATCGAAGTCATCCGCGGAATTTGCGGTGAGACCATTCCTACTTCGTGATCCCGTCCGGATGATGTCCCAAATGTTGAAATGGGCTGAACATCCACAGGAGCATGTTCGTCGTCTTGCAAGCGAAGGTTGTCGGCCGCGTCTACCATGGGGACAGGCACTACCGATGTTCAAGCATGAACCATCACCTATTCTGCCAGTACTTGAGCTATTAAAGGCAGATCCATCACTATATGTACGTAAAAGTGTTGCCAATAATCTAAATGACATTGTGAAGGATCATCCTTCCGTCGTGATAGATATCGCAAGACGTTGGAAAGGATTGAATCCACATACGGACTGGATTGTACGTCACGGCTGCCGCACCTTAATTCGTAATGCAGATCCTGAAATTATGTCGTTGTTCGGATATGCAGAACCTACGGAGGGTAACCACTCTATTGCAACCTATGCCTCTTTATCGATTGAGCCAAATGGACTATCTATTGGGGGTACATGTGAACTACGATACGAGCTTCACGTTCGGGATGGAGAACCAGCACATATCCGCGTCGAATACGCAATAGATTTTGTGAAGGCCAGGGGAAGACATCGCGTAAATCTTTCCTCCTGTCAGATAAGACAGTTCTAGGAGGCACACGTCTTCAAGGAATTCGTAAGCACAGTTGGAGGGACTTAACCACCCGCCGTCACTATCCTGGAGAGCACCGATTGACATTATTAGTGAATGGACGTGAGGTTGCTAACTCGTTGTTAGACATCACTGAAGCTTGATTTGTAATGCGGTTTTATTAGAGCGTAGTTATATTTGAACTTCTATACGTAGAGGTTCTTTTTTTTGAGAATGAGATAGAAGAGTGGAATAATTAGTAAAGCTTATCGCGTGGGATTTCAAAGGAAATACACGTCGAATGTGTACAAGATAAATGATCCGAATAAATTTATTTTAAAAAAAAGCTAAATAAAATGTCACAATATGTCGATAGTACTTTAAGACTACTAGACTAGCACGAGAACCTCAATTTACTTTGCGTTTCAAAGAGCTGCTCTATTACATAGGGAAAGCTCTATTTTTTATACACAGAGGAGAAATAACTAGATGAAGATCAAAAGTTTGTTGAAATTTAAGATTGGGTTAAAGCTATTCTCAGTATTTCTATTACTAGTACTGATAACTAGCGTAGGGGGAGGGTATTTCTCATACCAGACTTCTGTAAGTTCTTTAGAAAAGCAGTTATTAGATTCATCCAACAGCCAAATATCAAATTTAAACACGATTATTGACAGAGTTGTATTACCCGTTATGAAAGATACGGATGTACTAGCTAGAAGTTTATCTACACCAAGTTCAGGCAATATGACACCTATTGTAGATATGAACATTTCTAGTAATCCAGAAGTACAATCAACATTAAGCATTTTTAAAGCAGTACATACCGATGATACAGAATTGATAGGTTTTGCAACGACTACTGGTCTTTTTGCAATAGAACCACAGTCTAAGATGAAAGATGGGTTCGACGCACGTACTAGAGTCTGGTATACGAAAGCTATGGAGAATAAAGGGAAAGTCATTATTTCTGATCCATATGTTTCTGCAGGATCTGGAAATGTCGTGATTACAATTGCAAAAACGACAACTGATAATCGCAGCGTTGCAGCTGTCAATTTATCACTTAAGCAATATTTAACGGATACGATAAATACTCAAAAAATAGGATCAAAGGGATATGCATTCGTATTGGATGGAACACAGAAGGTTCTTGCACATCCATCGATGGAGGCTGGAACTGATTTATCAAAAGAATCAACACTTGAGTCGATGCATAACTCTAAATCTGGTACATTACAGACTACAGTAAAAGGTGAAGGTGCCAAACTAATCTATACGACTAATCCATTAACTGGATGGAAAATCATAGGTGTTCTGTACGACAGTGAATTGGATGATTTAAAGGGTCCTATCATTATCAATACGCTGTTAACGATTCTAGCGTCATTAATACTGCTAGCTATCATTCTATATTTTGTAAACAAAGTCTTTGTAAAACCGATCAAAAAGATAACACAAATAGCAGAGAAGATGGCTACTGGAGATCTTTCAGAGGATATTGTCCCTCTACAAACGAAAGATGAAATTGGTGAATTATCTAGAGCTTTCAAAACGATGACTATACAGTTCAGACATCTGGTTGGTAATTTAACGAACAGTACTCAAGGACTCTATCAAGCCGCTGATGTATTAAATGAAGAAATCACTTCTACAGCCGGTGCAGCATCCCGCATATACGATGTGAATAAGCAAGTAACCGATAGTTCAATAATTCAAGCACAAAGCACTCGTGAAATCTCCCGTGCGGTACAAGAGAGTGCTATTGGAATAAATAGCATAGCTAGTAGTGCATCTGAGATCAGTGATATATCTGATCAAACGTTTAAAACGGCAGATGAAGGAAGTTCAAGCGTCTTACAAACGATGTATCAAATGAATTCTATTGATGTAGCACTTACCAACTCTTCTGATGCCGTACAGTCCTTAATGGACAAGGTCAAAGAAATTGGTGCTATCGCTACTATTATTAATAGTATTGCCACTGAGACTAATTTACTCTCCTTAAATGCGAGTATTGAAGCTGCTAGAGCAGGAGACGCAGGAAAAGGATTCTCAGTTGTAGCCAATGAAGTTAAGAAGCTGTCTGCTCAATCTTCAGAGGCGGCCAAACAAATTAGTGCATTGATTTCTGAAATTAATGATAAAACCAAAAAGTCAGTAGATGCTCTTGTAGAAGTGAAAACAGAAGTAAGTGATGGTATCACACTCAGCACAACTGTTAACACATTATTCTCAGGTATCATGGATAATATGTCCAAACTTAATAGTGAGATTCAGAGCTTAAGTGCAACATCTGAAGAAATTGCGGCTAGTTCAGAAGAAATTAGTTCGTCAGCGGAAGAGTTGTCGAGTATATCAAATTCGAATTCAGCAAATTCACAAAATGCACTTGAGGATACTCAGACTCAGAAGACTTCTATCACACGGATCAATGAACAAGTTAATATTGTTCTTCAGACGGCTGAGAAAGTTAAATGTGATGTTGAGAAGTTTAAAATCTAGTTAGTATGGCGTTTAGCCTTTACTATAAATATATCATCGGAGGTTTTTTGCACATGAAGAAGACAGTAGTAGCATCAATCGCATCAGTAGTTCTATTAGGTTCATTAGGAGCCACGGTATTTGCTAAAGCTAATGAAGTTCCAAAAAAAGTGGCACCAAGTACAACAATTGCACCAAGCAAAGAAGTGAAGAGTGATAAGTTGTTCCAATACTCTACAATCAATGCTCTTATGAGCGGTCAATATGATGGGGATATCACGCTTGACGAAGTTAAGAAATTCGGAGATTTCGGACTGGGTACACTTAATGGTGCGGATGGAGAATTGACAATTCTTGATTCTAAATTCTACCGTTTCGATAACAAAGGAAAAATGACTCAAGTTCCTGGCGCTTCAAAAACGCCTTTTGTTGTAGCTACTAATTTCAATAAGGATAAGACTGCATACATTTCTAGTGTGAAAAACACAGAGGATTTAACTACAAAACTATTAGCACAAATGGATAATAAGAATAATTTCTATGCATTTAAAATGCCAGTAACTTTGAAGTATTTGAAGACTCGTTCAGAGCCTAAACAAGAAAAACCTTATCGTCTACTAAAAGATGTACTTACTGAAGAGCAAGTAGAGTTTGAATATAAGAATGTAAAAGGAACATTTGTTGGTTTCTACACACCAAACTATGCAGCAACAATTAACGTTCCCGGTTTCCATTTTCACTTTGTAAGTGATGATAAGACGCTAGGTGGACATATCCTTAACCTTGCGTTTGATGAAGCCATTGTTCAAATAGATTCAATTAGTGAATTCGAAGTACAACTTCCACAGACTAAAGAGTTTGCTGAAGCAGATCTAACTAAGATTCAACTTCAAGACATTCTAGATGTTGAAGGCGACACCAAAAAGAAGAATTAAATATATAAGTATTTAACAGGAGAACCCTTATTATGAAGTGACCCCTGTCAAGTAGACAATTAACAAAAAGCAATATTTAAGCAGCCTGAGTCCTGTATTCGTAGGGGCTCAGGTTGTTTAGTT
>NZ_LVJI01000047.1 GCF_001637225.1 Paenibacillus antarcticus | reverse complement strand
ACGGACGCTTTCCAATTTATTGACTTTTGTTATCTCCACGTAGGAGGCTGCGCCTGATGCTTGCAGCAGTCCTGTGGGCTAGGCGATTGCTGTAGTAGCCATCTCTGCTACCGTTGCTGTTGCCAACACGCTTCCGCCTGTTGCCACGTCGTATACGTTCACGATGTCGCCTGCCACTAGGCCAGTTACTTCCACCGTATCTTCGTCGCCCGTTCCACCATTGGTCACTTTAATCGTAGTCGCCACTGGCGCTACAGTGATTTCTGCATCATACGCTTTTACAGTTCTTCCACTCTCAAGCTTGTCCGTGCTCTTCACGCTGACATACACGCTTCCTGCTGTTGCTGTTAGCTGGTCGATCGTAACCGTTGCGCTCGTTTCATCAGCTGCTACGGTTGCTGTTCCGATGGCTACGCCACCTGTTGCTGCTTTGTACACGTTCACTACATCGCCTGTTACCAAGCCAGTTACGATGACTGTATCTGCTACGCCCGCTTTGTTGTTCGAAGCCGTAATGTTCGCTGCTACTGGTGCTGCAGATACTGGCTCAGTTACATACGTCTTCGCTGTACGTACGCTTTCCAATTTATTGACTCTTGTTACCGCTACATACGCGGTTCCGCCTGCTGCTTTCAAGAAATCTACTTTGGATACGGTTGCTGTTGTTGCTTCCTCTGCTACCGTTGCTGTTGCCAACACGCTTCCGCCTGTTGCCACGTCGTATACGTTCACGATGTCGCCTGCCACTAGGCCAGTTACTTCCACCGTATCTTCGTCGCCCGTTCCACCATTGGTCACTTTAATCGTAGTCGCCACTGGCGCTACAGTGATTTCTGCATCATACGCTTTTACAGTTCTTCCACTCTCAAGCTTGTCCGTACTCTTCACGCTGACATACACGCTTTCTT
>NZ_LVJI01000046.1 GCF_001637225.1 Paenibacillus antarcticus | reverse complement strand
CTGCTGTTACGCCAGTAACTCCCGTGGCTCCTGTAGCTCCCAATGCTCCTGCTACTCCTGTTACGCCAGTAACTCCTGTGGCTCCCGTGGCTCCCGTAGCACCAGTGGCTCCCGTTACTCCCGTTTCACCTGTTGCTCCTGTAGCTCCCGTGGCTCCTGTAGCACCTGTAGCTCCTGTTACGCCAGTAACTCCAGTATTTCCCGTGGCTCCCAATGCTCCTGTTACTCCTGTTACGCCAGTAACTCCTGTAGCTCCTGTAACTCCTATTGCGCCAGTAACTCCAGTGGCACCTGTGGCACCTGTAGCTCCAGTAACTCCAGTAACTCCAGTAGCACCAGTGGCACCAGTGGCACCAGTGGCACCAGTGGCTCCTGTTACCCCCGTAGCACCTGTTGTACCTTTAATCAATAACCCAAGAGCTAATGAGATAGATACCTGAACACTTCTGATTTGGATAACCAATTTATCCTTACAACAAGGATCTATATCCGAAACAAGAACAAATGCCAATAAATCTGCCAACATTTGTTGCAGATTGGTTCCCACACTTATTACTGAGAAAGGGATTACCTCAGTTGATACTATAGTTAATTCCAAACTTGATTGAAGTTCAACTCTATCAGGATCACATAAATTTGATTTTTTTAAGTACTTCATTAATTCTCTCAATACTTTTTGCAGATTTAAAACATGAAGTATTGTAGGTGAAGTGAGTGCTGGAGGAACTACTTTAGTAAGTCCAATTACTATTTTCAAAAAAGCTATGCAATTCTTCATTCTAGTATGTCTATAATCGGTCATTTGTCTCTATATCCTCCTTATTTCTTTCTTCCTTAATTCTTATGAAAACTTAAATAATCTAATCTATAGGTGTTATCACACTATTCTAATGAGGGATAAAAGGTTCAAAGAACCCCAAAAAAATAATTGTGTATATTGAATAATTTTATTTATAATAAACAGAATACGAGTTCAACAACTCTAAGCAAGATGATTCGATAGAAATCCACAGAATAGTACTAGAGTCGTGACTTTTAATCTGCGTTTAATCATGGGTTCATTTAAACTAAAAAAAGACTACCTTCTCTATATAAAATGTACCCTATAGAATAGACACTTTAAAAAAAGTCTAATTTATAGAGTACATTTTATTAACTTTTACTGAACCTGAATAATCGAAACAGAACCATCTGCAAATGTGGTTGTTGCCGACCCATTATAAAGAAAATCCATTGTGATTGCATTTGAGGTGGCATCAGCTAAGAATGTTCCCGATACGCTTACATTTGCATCTAAAGTTCCAGTAACTGATCTACCTGAAAAACGACTCTGAAATACGGTATTAAATCTTGGTGTAACCGTAACGTTTCCAACTACAGAACTAGTTGCTCTGAACGTATACGAGACCAAATAAACGTGCCCTGATGCTAGTACAAAGGTTGTACTTGATGGATGCAAAATGTTAGTACCATTAATGAATGAGGTTGTATACGAAATTGCTGTCCCATTTACTACAGATCCTACACTGACATTAAATAGACCATTTTGTATTGTAGCTGTTGCACCAGTAGCTCCAGTAGCACCAGTAACCCCAGTAGCACCAGTAGCACCAGTTGCACCAGTAACGCCAGTAACTCCAGT
>NZ_LVJI01000045.1 GCF_001637225.1 Paenibacillus antarcticus | reverse complement strand
TTAGAAAGATCGAAATGCTCATTTTGAAACAAACTGGCTAGAATTTACATTCTCTATCAAATGATTTCTCATTTGTTTTGATTTCACTTATCGCAAAATCTACTCACTCGTTGTTCAGTTTTCAAAGACCAATTATTTCGTTTTGTTAGCACCGCATGTTCTCGGCGACAACTTCTATATCATATCATGTCCGGTTCGTTTATGCAAGCTTTTTTTTCGATTTAAGTTTCATTCGATAATGGCTTGCCGATTCAACAAATGTGTTATTTGTTGGCCGGAATAATAATATATCACGGCTTGCAAATGAATGCAAGTCTTTTTTTGATTAATTTTAAACTCTCTTATATTGAAGCGATTATCCAACAAATTGGGACGTAGTATCTATAAATCATTCATAAAAGGTCTTCAATCAACACACTTCCTAATTCAGTTTTCAATGAAAACGAAGGCTGTCTCTCGATCATCAGTTGTCACCTCAGAGATTTCTTTTCTACTTTCATTCTCATGGGTCCGCGCTACCAGTATGAATAGAAATCTAAAAAAGACTTGGCAATTATGAGTAAACTCAAAATAGTTATAACAGAAAACTCTGTCTTATGCAGTCGTTACGATTTGAATAGTACCCAACGGATACTAAGATGTAGCAATACTATAGAAATTTTATTTAATACATACCCAATTGTTTTTAAACAATAAGGGTTACAACACATTCTTTCCTCTTCCCGCAGCTGCAAACAACGATACCGCGATGTGCCATTGCCTAAATACCTTTCGACTCTCTAATGTAACGAATGAAGCAAAACAGTCCGGTAAAACTGCAATTTAATTAAATAAGAATATTTACGTAATGGTGGATATTTCTTTTTTGACAACACTAATTTGTGATAACTACTAAATGTAACTAGTACAAATAATAAGTCATTCAGTACTAAAGAAACGACCTCCCTCATTCAATATCAAAACAACGTTCTTTCTGAGAAAACTATAGTTAACAAGTCATAGAAAAGCATGCGTAAACTTATACAATTCAATTGAGATGGTATTCAGAAAAGAGCTAGAGCTACATAGCTGAAGGTGACCGATTCATTGGTGAATTAGGAGTAAATGTTATATTTAAGCTTCTGGAAATATTTATTAAATAGGGGTAGATGGTACGGTTTCAAAACCCACTTAGTAAGGCTCGATAACAACATTATTTCGTCATCTCTAGGATTGAAATTCAGACTTCTGTGTAAATAAAAAGAGGAAGCTAGTAATATTAGCCTCCTCTTTTTATTATCTTGCTATAGACAGAAGGTCATTCTACAAGCAACCTCTATTGGTACTCGTTACTACCCTTTGCAGTATCACCTTAGACGAAATGCAGCTAGAACGTTGCATCTTATAAAAATAATCTTTCAATACTCAATTATATTTACTTCAAATTCTATAAAGTACCTCCATTTAATAATTAATAATAGTAAATATTTTAGCTTAATCTTACAATTTCTCTGTAGCTTTCGTTATTTGCTGATCATTATCATAACTAACTTTTGGTGAACGTGTTCTGATTAATAACTTCTGTCACACCTATTTCAGAATAGATTTAAAAAACAAAAAAAGAACTACCGTTGATCGAACTCAACGGTAGTTCTTATGTGTGCTTGGCGACGTCCTACTCTCCCAGGACCCTGCGGTCCAAGTACCATCGGCGCTGGAGGGCTTAACGGTCGTGTTCGGGATGGGTACGTGTGGAACCCCTCCGCTATCGCCACCAAACGGTTTCAGCTTTATGCTGTTATTCAAGGTTTAATCCTTGAAAACTAGATACGAATGAATTTGCA
>NZ_LVJI01000044.1 GCF_001637225.1 Paenibacillus antarcticus | reverse complement strand
AGAACTGTAAAAGCGTATGACTCGGAAATTACAAATTCAGCGGTTGCAGCTAATATCGTAGTGTTAAACAACGATGGTACCGCAGATATCGTGAGAGTTACAGGCTTGGAAGCTGGTGACGTCGTAAACGTATACGATGTTGCAACTGGAGGAGGCTCGGTTGGAATGGCAACAGTTGCAGATGGTAAGACATCTGTAAATGTAACTATTGATCAGCTTTCGGTAAAAGCAGGCAAGGTATATGTAACAATTACCAAAGAGAACAAGCAAGAAAGTACCCGTGTAGTTAAAGATTATATTGCAGAGTAATCATAATAAATAATAATTGCATGTCTGGTTTCTGCTTAGTTGCAGAAACCAGTTTTTTTGTTCTAAGAAGCGGTATTACAACAAAGCGCTGATTCATTATTGTCTATTGATTGAACTAGAACCTTGTTCTTTTATGACCACAAACTAACGGATAGATCAATAGGTTATTTATCTTCAGTTCGTGTTACTGCACTCTTCGAAAGGAAGAGAAGATAAGTTTACAAAAAAATGTTTAACACGGCGTCTACTTTCTTTATAGAAGTCCAAATTTCACTCTTTTCTATTCATAAACTAAGGCAAGTAACCGATAAATAAGATAAATATGTTAATATGCCATTGGAGGTTGTCGAATTGAATCTACAATTTTCACTAACGACCAACACCATGAGCAGCAAAACAGCCGATTTAAGACAACTAAGTGATAATGCTGCTTCTAATCAGGATAAGAATATAAGGAATGTTGTGAAAAGTGGGACTGAGTTAGCGAAACTCGAAAAAGAAGGTGTTCAGGTTTCTCTAGGTGAAGAGCATTTGATTCGTACAATTGAACGTGCTGTAAAGGCACTTCAAGGTCCGTCGACCACTCTTGAAGTCAGTGTGCATGAGAAAACACATGCTATCATGGTGAAGGTCCTTAACAAGGATAGTGGAGAGCTTATTCGGGAAATTCCAGCGGAGAAGACACTGGACTTAGTGGCTAAGATGATGGAAATTGCGGGGATACTCGTAGACGAAAAGGTATAGGGGGAAAGAGAAATGAGAATCAATGGTTTTTCGGGTATGGATGTAGATAGTATGGTATCACAACTAATGACAGCAAAGCGAGCCCCTCTTAATAAACTGAATCAGCAAAAAACTATTCTGCAATGGACCCGTGATAGCTATCGTGAATTGAATAGCAAAATTGTAGATTTTAAAGATAATAAACTTAAATCATATAAGCTTTCAGCGGGTATGAATACCCAACAAGCGGTGTTAACGGGGAATACAACCGCCGTAAAGGCAGAAGCTACTGCTGATGCTAATGGTACGGCTATGTCAATAGAAGTAGTAAGTCTTGCGAAGAAGTCTAACATTCAATCGGAAGCTTTGACAACTGGTGATACAAAAACTGCTCAATTAAGCACTAAGCTTGAAGATTTAGGTGGCGAGATAACCGCTTCAAATTTTGATTTAGTTATCAACGGTAAGCTCTTATCTTTGAGTAAAGACGACACTATCGCGAGTGCGATTAGGAAGATCAATTCGTTACCAAATGCCAATGTTATTGCCGCATTTGATGAAGTGAGCGGTAAATTCTCCGTTATATCCAAAGAGTATGGTAAGGACATTACGGTCGATACCAGCAATTTTAATGCATTTAGTTTTGGGGGAGTGGAGACTGCTAAACAGGCAGTAGTTAATGTGAAAGTAAACCCTTTAGACCCATCAAATACATCAACTAAAACCTTTTATTCTGATAGCAATTCACTCACTGTAAATGGAATTCAACTAAGTTTACTTGCAACCAATACAGCAGCTAATCCCGTTAACATTACAACTACGACGGATAGCACGAAGGCACTGGACACGATTAAGGCTTTTGTCGATAATTATAATGATTTCATTAATACATTTAGTACTAAGGTAAATGAGGAGAAATATAGGACTTATCAACCACTTACAAACGAAGAAAAGAAAGAAATGAAAGATAGTGATGTTATAGCTTGGGAAGCAAAGGCAAAAAGTGGTCTCTTGAAAAATGATGAGATCTTGAAAGCTACCACTTCATCCATGCGTTCAGCCATTATGGAACAACTAAAGGAATTGAGCTCGGTAGGAATAACTACGGGTCAGTATTATGAAAATGGTAAAATTTATATTAATGAAGAGAAGCTAAAAGCAGCGCTTCAGAGTGATCCCCAAAAGGTTACTAACATATTCAAAGGTACAACGGATGGTTCTACGAAGGGGATATTCGAAAAGATAGGAAATACCATGGATGAAGCTCTTACCAAGATGGTAACTAAAGCAGGTACTTCTAAATACTCTTCGGATATAAATAGTGTTTATAAAGAAGAAAGCGTGATGGGTAGAAAGTTAAAAGATTATAATAAGCGGATTTCCAGTCTAGAAGTTCGTCTTGTAGATATGGAGACTAGATACTACAAGCAATTCACGGCAATGGAAAAAGCAATGAATAAATATCAATCACAGTCATCCAGTTTAACAAATTATTCACAATAGAAAGTGAGGGATGAGTATATTGATTACATCTCCTTATGATAAATATAGACAGTCCTCAGTTCAGACATCTAATCCGGCGCAACTTGTTCTTATGCTGTATGATGGAGCCATACGTTTTGTGAAAGCTGGAGTTGAGGGGATACGTAATAGTGATTTACAGAAGGCAAATGATAATTTGGGTAAGGCTCAGACGATCATTAGTGAGTTAATGTCTACATTGGATCATTCATATGATATTTCTAAAAATTTGTACTCTCTATATGATTATATGAATTTTTTACTGATTCAATCTAATATCAAAAAGGTGATAGAGCCTGCAGAAGAGGCACTAAGCTACTTATTGAATCTGCGTGAGACTTGGTTAGAGGCAAGTAAGCTGGTGAATGGGGCTACAAGCAGTGTGGGTGGGAATCACAATGGATAAGTTGATCGATCAGTTGGAGCAGTTAACCAATACCATAATAGACCGACTGGATACGGTATCATTTGAAGAAGTGGAACAATTTGTTGAGGAGCGACAGGAATTTATTACAATGATAGAAATTTTGCTTCAGAGTAGTACAATGAGCAATCATCAGAAAGTGAGAATCCAAAATCTCTTGCAACATGATTCTTCTATTGTTAATCGTATGCAAATTTTGATGGATGAAGCGCGGGAGTGGTTGCAACAACGTAATATTGCAAAAGCGCAGCGTAATGTTTATGACTCTGCATATTCGTCTGAAAGCATATTAATGGATCGCTTTAAATAAAGGGGTATTAGTAATATAGTAAGAATAGCCTATCTACTAATGAGATAGGCTATTCTATGATACATAGTGCGTTAACATGAATTTATTGACATTGAATATCAACAGGTGTTATATTCCTAAAGTAAGCGCTTGCTTACTTTATCTTTAAAAACGAAGGGAATGTTTATTTATGCAAGGAAAAGTGAAATGGTTTAACGCTGAAAAAGGTTTCGGATTCATTGAAACAGAAGATGGTGGCGATGTATTCGTACATTTCTCCGCAATTCAAACAGACGGTTTCAAAAGCTTAGACGAAGGTCAAGCTGTTGAGTTTGACGTTGTTGACGGCGCTCGTGGACCACAAGCTTCTAACGTAATCAAATTATAATCCCTCTGGCTTAAACCAACTCAATAGAGTTGGATCAATTGAATAATAATTTCAGACCCTGGACGATTCCAGGGTCTTTATTTGTCTATTCATCTAGTACATTATTATTGTGGATATATTAACCATGTTTCTTCCTTCTTGATTGGGGTTAATGAAGAGTAACCATCAGGTTATTAATGTAGTTAATTTCTAGATTGATCTACCCATATACGTTGGTTTATTAGGTTCACGTATATAAAATAATAAGTGTTTACATGGTTAATTTAAGACACAGAATTACCTTTTTACTTGGCGTTAACAATTATGATATAATGGTGTTGCAAAGGAGGAGTGCCTTATGAATTTCAGTATTCGAGGTCAACAAATTGAAGTGACAGATGCTTTGAAGGAGTACGTTGATAAGAAGTTCAATAGACTTGAGAAGTATTTCGATGCACCTACTTCAGAAGGATATGTTACGCTGGGTGTCATTCGAGGATTACACACTGTAGAGGTAACCATCCCATTGCCAGGCGTGATGCTTCGTGCAGAAGATCGTAGCGATGATATGTATTCATCCATTGATGCGGTCGTGGACAAGCTAGAACGTCAGATTCGTAAGCATAAGACGAAGCTTAACCGTAAGTTCCGTCAAGAAGGAAGTCTGAAGACGCTATTCACTGAAAGTTCGGGTGCGGCGGGTTCAATCGTAAGTGGCGATCCAGAAGACGAATTAGAAGTAGTTCGTACGAAGCGCTTTTTCCTGAAGCCTATGGATGTTGAAGAAGCTATATTGCAAATGAACATGGTTGGACATAATTTCTTTGTATTCTCTAATATTGATAGCCAAACTGTAAATGTTGTGTACAAACGCGATGATGGCAAGTATGGTCTGATTGAGCAAGATTAGTGTTAAAGTGAAATTTTCCATCTATTACTAAATATTAATGAAATAGAAACCCTATCTGCGCAACGGATAGGGTTCTTTATGCGTATATATAGAATGATCTAAAGAAACTAGCAGGATATCTTGGAATAATATGTAGGCAAAGTTGCCCATAGTTCATTGTATTATAGGTAGAGTTATGTCTTTTGGCTGTAAATAAGAGACAGCCTGTGTTGCGGCATCTGTTGCAAACTGTTACAATTTATGCAAACCAATCATTTAAGAATCAATTTCATTATTAACCCTCGAAGTTATGAAGTTGGTTCTACCATCTGTTTCGGACGAAAGGGGTTAACCATGCTAGGACTAGTCAAAAAAATCTTCGGCGACACCAACGAACGTGATGTCAAACGTCTTATGAAGACGGTCGAACTAATCAACCAAATGGAACCACAATATGTTGCACTCTCAGATGAACAATTGAAAGCGAAGACGGATGAATTCCGTGCTCGTATTGAGAAGGGTGAAACGGTAGAAGAACTGTTACCAGAAGCATTTGCAACCATACGTGAAGCTGCTAAGCGTGTTCTTAACATGCGTCATTTCGATGTACAGTTAGTTGGAGGTATGGCACTCCATGAAGGCAGAATTGCGGAGATGAAGACCGGTGAAGGTAAGACTCTCGTAGGAACGCTTCCTGTGTATTTGAATGCATTGTCGGGAAAAGGTGTGCATGTGGTCACGGTTAATGATTATCTAGCACAACGTGATAGCCAGCAAATGGGACTTATATATGAATTTTTGGGAATGTCTGTTGGGGTCAATTTGAACGGTATGGACCATGCAGATAAACAATTAGCTTATGCGTGTGACATAACGTATGGTACGAACAATGAGTTCGGCTTCGATTACCTACGTGATAACATGGTGCTTTACAAAGAGCAAATGGTACAACGTCCATTGTATTTCTGCATCATAGATGAAGTGGATTCTATCCTTGTCGATGAAGCTCGTACGCCGCTGATTATCTCAGGACAAGCGGAGAAGTCAACGGAGCTGTATTATACAGCAGATCGCTTTGTGAAGCGTCTAGTAGCTGAAGAAGACTACACAGTGGATATTAAGGTTAAGTCCGTTGCACTTACGGAAACCGGGGCAGGTAAAGCGGAGAAGGCGTTCGGTATTGAGAACCTATACGATCACGCTAACGTAACGTTGAATCATCATATCGTACAAGCTCTGAAGGCCAATGTAATCATGCGTCTAGACGTGGATTATGTTGTTGCTGAAGAAGAAGTAATGATCGTAGATGAATTCACAGGCCGTCTGATGGCGGGTCGTCGTTATAGTGATGGACTGCATCAAGCGATCGAAGCGAAGGAAGGCCAAGAGGTACAGAATGAAAGTATGACGCTAGCTACGATTACTTTCCAGAACTACTTCCGGATGTACCTCAAGTTAGCAGGTATGACAGGGACAGCGAAGACCGAGGAAGAAGAATTCAAGAAGATTTATGGCTTGGAAGTTCTTCAAGTGCCAACGAATAAGCCGAATAGACGTGAAGATATGCCTGATGTGGTGTATAAGAGCGAGAAGGGCAAGTTCAAGGCGGTTGTTGAGGAAATTGCTGTACGTCATGCGAAGAACCAACCTGTATTGGTAGGTACGATATCTATCGAGAATTCAGAGCTTGTCTCTGAAATGTTGAAGCGTAAAGGGGTTAAGCATCGCGTTCTGAATGCTAAATACCATGCGGAAGAAGCGGAAATCGTCTCCCAAGCAGGTCAAGCAGGTACGGTTACGATTGCTACGAATATGGCAGGTCGTGGTACGGATATCGTGTTAGGCGATGGTGTATCAGAACTCGGTGGATTGCATATTATGGGTACAGAACGTCATGAATCTCGTCGTATTGATAATCAGCTCCGTGGACGTGCGGGTCGTCAAGGTGACCCTGGATCTACACAGTTCTACTTATCACTTGGTGATGAATTGATGAAACGTTTCGGTGCTGATAATGTACTGAATATGATGGATCGTCTCGGATTTGAAGAAGATCAACCCATCGAGAGCAAGATGATATCTCGTGCTGTGGAATCTGCTCAGAAACGTGTCGAAGGAAATAACTTCGATGCGCGTAAGAACGTACTACAATATGATGATGTTATGAACCAACAACGGGGAATCATTTACAAGCAACGTCGTGAAATTCTTGAGTCTGAGAATATTAAAGAGGTTGTTATGGAAATGCTTAGAAACGTTGTAGACCGGGTAGTTGCTGCACATTGTGTGGATGACATTCCAGAGAACTGGGAGCTTCAAGAAGTAGCGGATTATGTGAATAGTAAGTTGCTAGACGTAGATGCTATCACTCGTGATGATCTATGGGGCAAGGAAGTAGAAGATCTCGTTGAATATATATTCAATCGCGTTGAGGCGAAATATAACGAACGTGAAGAGCGTATTGGAGAAGAGTTAGTACGTGAATTCGAGAAGGTTATCGTACTCCGCTCCGTGGATAGCAAATGGATGGGTCATATTGACGCAATGGATCAGCTTCGTCAAGGGATTCATTTACGAGCATATGGCGGTACCGATCCGTTGCGTGAATATCAATTTGAAGGCTTCGAAATGTTTAATGAGATGACGGCTAATATCCAAGAAGAAGTCGCAACTTACGTGATGAAGGCACAAATTGAAGGTAATCAGGAGCGTCAAGCTGTCGTTGAAGAGAATAAGGTATCAACGAATGGTGAGCCTGCTGTACACAATCCGATCCACGTTGGCCAACAGATTGGGCGAAATGATCCATGCCCATGTGGTAGTGGTAAGAAGTTCAAACAGTGTCACGGACAAGAAGCATAAGATAGGTGGACTTACCCAATGTAATGGGTAATGTGCACAAGTAACTCCCTTAAGCTAAGGAGGTTCTACAGTTAAAGTCACTCTCCGTGTGAGAGGTGGATCTTATGAACTGAAGTTCTTTCTGGTTTGAGGGAGTTTGTGATATTATAAGCTGAAATAGAGTTGTTCTACTTGATGAAGAGGTGACGAGAAAATTATGATCGATCCAAGTATAAGACATGATTTACGTGAAATGAGTACGAAACTTACCAACCTTAGGGGGTCTCTTTGACTTAGATCTTAAGCAAGAGATGATTTCGAACTTTGAGGAAAAGATGTCTGCACCTGATTTCTGGGATGACAGCGAGAAGGCACAGAGCCTGATTGCCGAGCTTAATGGTGTGAAGTCTTCCATAGATGAATACGAGAAACTTCAACGTGAGTTCGATGATGTTGAAATGATGGCTGAACTTGCTGATGAAGAAGAAGATGAAGAGTTATTCGCAGAGATCGTGGCGTCTACGATGAGTCTGAAGAAGAAGTTAGATGATTTTGAATTAGGGTTACTTCTTAGTGAACCTTACGATAAAATGAATGCCATTCTAGAGCTTCACCCGGGTGCGGGTGGTACCGAGTCGCAGGACTGGGGAGAAATGCTACTTAGAATGTATACGCGTTGGGCAGAGAAGCGTGGCTTCAAAGTCGAAACGATGGATTATCAAGCCGGTGATGAGGCAGGTATTAAGAGTGTTACTTTGCTCATCAAAGGATTCAATGCTTATGGGTACCTGAAGGCTGAGAAAGGTGTTCACCGTCTGGTGCGCATATCACCCTTTGACTCATCAGGTAGAAGACACACCTCATTCGTCTCTTGTGATGTGGTACCTGAGATTACAGAAGATGCTGAAGTGGAAATTCGTACAGAAGATTTGAAAATTGATACTTACCGTGCAACAGGTGCGGGGGGACAGCATATCAATACAACAGATTCCGCGGTACGTATTACGCACATTCCCTCAGGTGTAGTCGTGACGAGTCAGGCCGAACGTTCGCAGATTAAGAATAGGAACTGGGCGATGACCGCACTGCGTTCCAAGTTAGTAGAGCAGAAGCTCGAAGAACAACGCAAAGAGTTGGCGGAAATCCGAGGAGAACAATCGGAAATTGCATGGGGAAGCCAGATTCGCTCCTATGTGTTCCATCCCTATAGTATGGTAAAGGATCACCGTACTTCCGTGGAGACGGGGAACATTGGTGCAGTGATGGACGGCGATGTGAATGCTTTTATCGATGGATATTTACGTAGTCAACTTAAAGTTGCAGATAGTGAAGAATAATGAATTTAGAATTCCTACACGGTATATGCGTGTGGGAATTTTTTCTGGAAAAGAAGAGAAATATTAAGTAACATAGCAAAGTAGATGTTAAGAATGAGAGGGGAACAACATAGAATGGCGCAATTAACTCGTGATCGGAGATTTCGCAAACCGATACCTTTGAATGGCCCTGTGAGGCATATTTTAGACAGCATATTTATTATTATTGGTTCCTTGATTATCTCCATAGGATTTAATCTATTTTTTCTACCTAATGGGATTGCTTCTGGCGGCGTATCGGGACTATCGGTTCTAGCCAAATCGTGGCTTGGATTAGAACCTGCATTTACGCAATGGGCTTTGAATATCCCCTTATTTGTATTGGGGTTCCTGTTGTTAGGTACGAACTATGGTATTCGGTCATTACTCGGGAGTATGATCTTACCGTTATTTGTTCTTATGACGAAAGACTGGCCGATCCCAACAGCTAATCCGTTGCTTGCTTCTATTTATGGGGGGATATGTGTTGGTCTCGGTATTGGGCTTGTATTTCGTGGAAGGGGATCAACGGGAGGGCTGACGATACTCGCACAGGTGATTCAGAAGTTAAGTGGTCTGAGCTTCTCGCTATGCGTGGTATTACTAGATGGTACGGTTATTATTCTAGCGGCGTTCGTCATGTCTATGGAACAAGCTTTGTATGCGCTAGTGGCTCTTTACGTGACTGGAAAAGTAATAGATACCGTAGAATTAGGATTTAATTATACGAAGGTCGCATATATTATTTCGGATCATACGGATTCTCTTACCGATGTCATTCTGAGAGATCTAGATCGGGGATTGACTAAGCTTCATGCTCAGGGTGGATATACAGGCGATGAGCGGACAGTGCTGATGGTTGTAGTAGGGCAGAATGAAGTGACACGATTGAAGACGTTGGTTCAATCGGTTGATCCGGGTGCTTTTGTCATCATTAGTAATGCACATGAAGTTCTTGGGGAAGGATTCAAGTTACACCGGTAGAATGTGGGAAGAGAGCAGAAGAGTCGTATTAATAGCTAGATTAAGGTAATGACCAACCCTCCGATTCATCATTTTTTCATGAATGATTGAGCTTGTGAGGGTAAATTTTAATTCAATAAATAGTCAGAAACCATTGTATTTATATTAACTCGGACGTATAATAATACATAATTATAAAAGGGTGTTGATCAAGTAAGGTCTGAGAGGGGAACAGGGGATAATGACAGTAGATTCTAAGATTAGAGTAGCCATTGTGGGTTCTACAGGATATGGTGGTGTGGAATTAATTCGCTTGTTACAGGGGCATCCTCGTGTGGAGATTACCTCAGTCATTTCAACTTCAAGTGCAGGAGTACCGATTTCTAAGGGGTTCCCACATTTAACAAATATTATTACTCAGGATTTGGATGGTCTCGATATTCATAGTATTGCGCAGAAGGCAGACGTTGTATTTACAGCTACACCATCTGGCATTAGTACGCCGCTTGTTCCTCAGTTACTTCAGGCAGGTCTTAAGGTGATTGATCTATCAGGCGATTTCCGTATAAAAGACGGCGCAACATACGAACAGTGGTATAAACATCCAGCAGCTGATCCTGTCTATATTGAACAGGCAGTATACGGGCTTAGTGAAGTATTCGGTGAAGACGTAGTAGGCAAGGATTTTATATCAAATCCGGGGTGTTTCCCAACAGCTACACTCCTTGGACTTGTACCAGCAATCATAGCAGGATGGATCGATCCATCTACCATTATTATTGACGCTAAATCTGGTGTATCTGGTTCGGGACGTGGAACGAGCTTGACGGTACATTATGCAGAGATTAATGAGAATCTACGAGCATATAAAGTAAATAGGCATCAACATATACCTGAGATTGAACAAGTGTTAACTGAACTGACAGGTGAGAAGGTTACAGTAACGTTCACGACGCATCTTACACCGATGACACGAGGCATTATGAGTACAATGTATGCCAAAGTAATAGGGGGACATAGTCAGGCTGATTTTGTTGACTTATACCGTCAGTATTATGAGGGTCGTCCTTTTGTGAGAGTAAGAGACACGGGTGAATGGCCAGCAACGAAAGAAGTAACGGGTTCTAATTTCTGTGACATGGGACTTTTGGTAGATGATAGAACGGGTAGAATTACGATTATTTCAGTCATTGATAACATCGTGAAGGGTGCATCTGGCCAAGCGATTCAGAATTTGAACCTGATGATGGGATGGGAGGAAGATCTCGGTTTAGGTTACACACCTGTGTATCCATAAGTTGGGGCAATCAATTATGGGAAAAGAGAACTTTAATATCATAGATGGCGGTTCTATTATATCGCCGAAGGGTTTCTCCGCAGGCGGCGTGCACTGCGGATTGAAGAAGACAGAGCGCCATGATATCGGCGTGATTGTATGTGAGGTAGTGGCCACAGCAGCGGCTGTGTACACCACAAGCGTGTTCCAAGCGGCGCCACTGAAGGTGACGCGCGAGAGTCTTGTAGACGGCAAGCTGAAGGCCGTCGTGGTCAATAGCGGCAACGCCAATGCTTGCACAGGGCAGCAGGGCGAAGCAGATGCCTATGCGATGCGCGCAGCGATGGCGAAGCAACTTGGCGTAGCGGAGCAAGATGTGGCTGTCGCTTCGACAGGCGTAATCGGGGAGCTACTTAAGATGGACTGCGTACACGCAGGCATCGAAGTATTACCATCACGTCTTAGTAATGAAGCGGTCGGCGCGGAGGACTTCTCACAAGCGATCCTCACCACAGATTTGGTGAAGAAGGAAGCTTGTGTATCTGTCTTAGTCGATGGCAAGGAAGTTATCATTGCTGGAGCGGCGAAGGGGTCAGGGATGATTCATCCGAATATGGCTACGATGTTGGCTTTCATGACGACAGATGTCCGTATCGATCAAGATGCATTGCAACAATTGATGCGTCAAGCTACAGATCTTACATTCAACATGATTACCGTAGATGGTGACACGAGTACGAATGATATGCTCATTACGATGGCAAGCGGGTTGGCTGGCAATGAGGCGATGAATAGTGCTCACCCAGACTGGTCTGCATTTGCTGATGCTTTTACTTATGTATGTCAGAAGCTTGCTATGGCGATTGCGCGTGATGGTGAAGGCGCGACAAGATTGGTTGAAGTCGTTGTCCAAGGAGCAGTGAGTGACAACTCCGCAAGAGCTATTGCTAAGACGATAGTTGGTTCAAGTCTAGTGAAGACTGCGATATTTGGCGCGGATGCCAACTGGGGACGCATTATCGCTGCCATAGGGCGTGCGGGAGAACCTGTAAACCCAGAGCAAGTAGACATTCAATTAGGACATATTACGGTGCTCAAGGGATCGGCTCCTGTAGCATTTGATGAAGAAGAAGCATTGATATATTTGAAAGGTGATACTGTACGTATATTTGTAGACCTGCATGGTGGTACTGGGCAAGCAACCGCATGGGGCTGCGATTTAACATATGATTATGTACGAATTAATGCGGCATATCGGACTTAAAGAGTGAATGTTCAACAAAGTTGAAAGGGCGACACAGTAATGTCGTCTCAACTTGTTGGTATGAGAGGGGAAATCATACTTATTATGAGAACGATACTGGAGAGTCATGAGGCAGGGGAGCTTCAAGCGGATACTGTCCAAGAGAGTTTTGTGATGAAATGTGGTGGGAGTACGCTTGCGGCTTTGCCGGATTCCTTCTTCCATGACTTAAGACAATTGCAGCAGAGTGGGATGCAACCTGTCATCGTTCATGGTGGTGGGCCAGCTATCTCGGATAATCTTGCGAAACTTGGTATTGAGAGTGAATTTGTTCATGGATTACGTAAGACGACGGAAGATGTTCTTGATGTCGTGGAGATGGTGCTATCGGGTAGCATCAACAAACAGATTGTTCGTCGAATTCAGAACGTGGGTGGTCGTGCATGGGGTCTTTCCGGTGTAGATGGGTCTCTCATTCAAGCTAAGCCAGTTGCCAATAGCGCAGAGGTTGGCTTTGTTGGAGAAGTTACTCATGTTGAAGCGAACATAATACAAGGCGTGCAAGACATGGGGTATATCCCAGTGATCGCACCGATCGGTATTGATCTATCCGGTCAACGCTATAACATTAATGCGGATACGGCGGCAGGAGCAGTGGCTTCGCATTTAGGCGTTAGACGTATGATTGTCGTAACAGACGTTCCAGGGATTATGAAGTCAGTGAATGGCGAGAAAGTAGTACTGTCCTCCGTTACCGTGCAAGAAATTGATGACATGATTGAGACTGGCGAAATCTATGGTGGAATGATTCCGAAAGTACGGGCGGCGATGAGTTGTATTCATGGCGAGGTTCAAGAAGTCGTAATTGTAGACGGAAGCGAACCGCAGGTGCTTAGCCGCGTTATGCAAGGTGAGATCATCGGGACTCGCATTGCTCGAGGATAGAGACGTTAAACTTTAAACATATAAATAGATTGGAGTGAAGATGAGTGATGGGAATACAGGAGAAACAGAGTGATGTTGGGAATACAGGAGTAGTCGATTCAGCAACAGTAGGAGCAAAGAGTCAAACGACGAGTTCGTTATTTCCGACATATGCTCGATACCCAATTAGCTTGGTTAAAGGCGAAGGTAGCTGGTTGTGGGATGATCAGGGCAACAAATATTTAGATTTCATGAGCGGATTAGCGGTCACGAATCTGGGTCATGCGCCGATAAAAGTAAAAGAAAAGTTGAAGCAACAACTTGATGAGTTATGGCATGTATCTAACTTGTTCCAGATTCCGAATCAGGAGAAGGCAGCTTCTTTGTTGACATCCATTTCATGCGGAGATGCGGTTTTCTTTTGTAACAGTGGTGCAGAAGCGAATGAAGCTGCAATTAAGCTGGCCCGTCGTTATCATCAGAAGACCAAAGGAACTGGACGTTATGAAGTGATTACGTTCAATCAATCCTTTCATGGACGGACGTTGGCTACACTAACGGCAACAGGTCAGGATAAAGTGAAGGAAGGTTATCTACCCCTTCCAGCCGGATTCAAGACGGTTCCATTACATGATCTAGAAGCGTTGAAGGCAGCTATAAGTGATCAGACCGCAGCGGTAATGATAGAAATGGTACTTGCCGAAGGCGGCGTTCATCCTGTTGAACCTGAATTCTTGAAGGCCGTTGCTGAATTATGTAAGCAAGAAGGATTATTGCTTATCTTTGATGAAGTTCAGACAGGAATGGGACGTACGGGTAAATGGTTTGCTCATGAACATTACGGTGTTGAACCTGATATATTCACAGTTGCCAAGGGGCTAGCGAGCGGATTCCCAGCGGGTGCGATGTTGGGTAAGGAATTCTTGCGTGATACATTTACAGCGGGTAGTCATGCAACAACGTTTGGTGGAACGCCACTAGCAACAGCAGCGATCATTGCAACAATTGAGACGATGATAGAAGATAATATTCCTGAGCGTGCGGCGAAGATGAGTGAGTACTTATTTAAGCAGTTGAATGAGAAGCTGGCGGGACTTTCTTTTGTCAAAGGAATAAGAGGATTAGGGTTACTGGTAGGTATTGAGTGCGAGGAATCCGTAGGCAACATCGTGTTAGAAGGGCAGAAACGGGGACTGTTATTTGTAAATGCAGGTCCGAACGTGATTCGCCTGTTGCCGAACTTATATGTAACTGAGCAAGAGATTGATCAAGCCGTAGCGATTGTAGTAGACCTGATTCACGATCATATAGCAGCTAAGAATGTCTAATTAGATATTACGCATTAAAGGAGGATACGAAGAATGACACAGACGCAGATTGAGCAGAACCACGCGAATAACTTAAAAGGGCGGGATTTCATCGAGTTGGATGATTTCACACCAGATGAGATTCAATATTTAATCGATTTGGCGATTGAAATAAAGCACAAACAGAAGAGTGGAGAGGTATATCAACCTCTTAAAGGCAAGACGATTGGACTTATTTTTGAGAAATCCTCAACACGTACGCGTGTATCTTTTGAAGTGGGAGCCTTTCAATTGGGGGCTCATGCACTCTTCCTGAGCAAGAATGATATACAGCTGGGTCGTGGAGAGATCATTAGTGATACAGCACAAGTGTTATCTCGTTATTTGGACGGTATGATGATCCGAACGTTCGGACATGAGAATGTCATTGACTTAGCGCGTTATGCTACGGTACCTGTAATTAATGGACTCAGTGATCTAGCGCATCCTTGCCAAGTGTTGGCTGATTATCAGACGGTGTATGAACACAAAGGGAAGTTAAAAGGATTGAAGCTTGCCTATATCGGCGATGGTAATAACATGGCACACTCCCTTATGATTGGTGGCGCTAAGCTTGGCGTTCATGTATCGGTAGCAACACCAGAAGGCTACGAGCCTGATGCATCTGTTGTGAAAGAATGCCTTGAGATTGCTCGTGAGACAGGTTCTCAGATCGTAGTAACACGCAGTCCCCAGGAAGCTGTTAAAGACGCAGATGTTATTTATACAGATGTTTGGGCAAGTATGGGCTTTGAGGAAGAACAGAAGATTCGTGAAGCTGCTTTTAAAGACTATCAAGTGGATGAACAGCTTGTTCAAGGGGCTAAGAGTGACTATCTCTTCATGCACTGTCTACCAGCACATCGTGGTGAAGAAGTGAGTGAAGGCGTCATTGACGGAAGCAATTCAGTTATCTTTGATCAAGCAGAGAACCGTCTACATGCACAAAAGGCCTTGATGGCTGCATTGATGGGATAAATGATTCATAGTATGATTAATTCATAGATTGAATTAATATTCAGTATAGAAGTTCATATAAGGATTTAGGGGAAGGAAGTTATAGGTTATGGCAAAAGAAAAAATAGTACTCGCATACTCCGGAGGACTTGATACATCAATCATTCTGAAGTGGCTTAAAGAAACATACGATGCAGAGATTATCGCTTTCACAGCGGATATTGGTCAAAAAGAAGAGTTAGATGGCTTGGAGGAAAAAGCTCTAGCTACTGGCGCTTCCAAAGTATATATTGATGATTTGCGTGATGAGTTCGCTAATGACTTCATCTATCCGATGTTCCAATCGGGCGCTCTATACGAAGGTCAATACCTATTAGGTACGAGTATTGCTCGTCCGTTGATCGCTAAACGTATGGTGGATATCGCACGTGCAGAAGGCGCAACTATGATTGCTCACGGAGCAACAGGTAAAGGGAATGACCAAGTTCGCTTCGAACTTGGCGTGGCTGCACTTGCACCAGAGATCAACGTGATCGCGCCATGGCGCCTAGAAGAGTTCCGTAATGAGTTCCCAGGACGTGCTGAAATGATCGCTTATGCGGAGAAACATGGTATTCCAGTAACCGCTTCTGCGGCGAAGTCCTATTCCATGGATCGTAACTTGCTACATATTAGTTATGAGAGTGGCGTGCTTGAAGATCCTTGGTTCGATGCTAGCACACCTGAGAATAAAGACATGTTCTTACTCAGCGCATCCCCTGAGGATGCACCGGATGAGGCAGAATACTTAGAGCTTGAATTTGTACAGGGAGATTGTGTGGCTCTGAATGGTAATAAATTAACACCACTTCAAGTGATGGAGCAATTAAATGAGCTTGGTGGTAAGCATGGTATTGGTCGTGTAGATATGGTAGAGAACCGTTTCGTAGGGATGAAGAGCCGCGGGATCTATGAGACACCAGGTGGAACCATTCTATTCACTGCTCATCGCAAAATGGAGTCCATCACGATGGACCGTGAAGTGATGAACCTACGTGATAGCTTGATCACTCGTTATAGTACACTTGTCTATAATGGTTTCTGGTTCGCACCAGAACGTCTTACACTTCAGGCGCTTGTAAAAGAGAGCCAGAACAACGTAACCGGTACTGTACGAGTTAAGCTGTACAAAGGAAATGTGATTAGTGCTGGTGTGAAGAGCCCAGTGAGTTTATATAACCCAGAAATCGCAACGATGGAAGCTGATCCAACGCAAGCATATGATCAAGGGGATGCAACAGGATTCATTCACCTGAATGCTTTGCGCCTTAAAGTAGCAGCTGGCGTACAACAAAACAAATAATTAAAAATGCAATAATAAATTGAGCTATTAGGCAGTAATTGGCCGTTCCTTGTCCGTTCACGAGAAGGAGCGGCCCTCTGTTGTCATAAGAAGGGAGAGCATGATCATGAGTAAATTATGGGGAGGGCGCTTTACGAAGCAGACCAACCATTTGGTAGAGGAATATACAGCTTCCATCGGGTTCGACAAGGCGCTTGCAGAAGAAGATATTCAAGGTAGCTTAGCTCATGTAACGATGCTAGGTAAGTGTGGTATCGTTCCAGAGGAAGATGCAGAGACAATTCGTCAGGGGCTGAAGAAAGTATTAGATAGAATTCGTTCGGGTGAGATCGAGTTCTCTGTCTCGGATGAAGATATTCATATGAATATTGAGAAGAATCTTATTGATGAGATCGGACCTGTAGGTGGAAAGTTACATACAGGACGCAGCCGTAATGACCAAGTGGCTACAGATATGCACTTGTACTTACGCAAGCGTGTTGTAGCGCTTACGGCAATGCTACAGGAACTACAAGCTTCGCTGATTACACAGGCGAAAGACAACGTGGATACTATCGTTCCTGGATATACGCATTTGCAACGGGCACAGCCTATTCTATTCGCTCATCATCTAATGGCGTATGTATCGATGTTCGGACGCGATGCAGAACGACTAATGGATAGCTATAAACGGATTAACATTCTTCCACTCGGAGCGGGTGCACTAGCAGGCACGACGTTTCCAATTGATCGCCATTTCGTAGCAGAGCAACTTGGGTTCGATGGTGTGTACGAGAACAGTCTAGATGCAGTAAGTGATCGCGATTTCATCGTTGAATTTCTCGCGAATGCTTCACTTATCATGACGCATCTGTCCCGACTAAGTGAGGAACTTGTTCTGTGGAGTAGCACAGAGTTCAGCTTCGTTGAGTTGGATGATGCATTCTGTACAGGTAGTAGCATTATGCCACAGAAGAAGAATCCAGACGTGCCAGAATTAGTGCGCGGTAAGACGGGTCGTGTATACGGGAATTTGATCGGACTTCTTACAGTATTGAAGTCACTTCCTTTGGCTTATAACAAAGATATGCAAGAAGACAAAGAGGGTATGTTCGATACGGTGGCTACACTTGAGGGTGCACTTCAATTGTTTGCCCCAATGATTGCGACTATGAAAGTAAACAAAGGTCGTATGCGTGAAGCTGTGAACAAGGACTTCTCTAATGCAACAGATATCGCTGATTTCTTGGTTAACAAAGGGTTACCATTCCGTCAAGCGCATGAGGTTATTGGTAAGACAGTACTTTACTGTATTCAGAACAGTAAGTATTTGTTAGATCTCACACTTGAGGAATTCCAACAATTCTCAGAATTGTTCGATGACCGAATCTACGATGTGCTTCAACCGGAAGCGGTAGTGAACGCCCGTAACGTATATGGTGGCACAGCAACGGTACAAGTTGTAGCTGCTATTGAACGTAGTGAAGCAGCACTTCAGTCTGCGAAGAAATGGGTAGAGCAACACGACGAAGAGTCGTATCTAGCCTAATGAAATAACATTTTAATACACATCAGGTTGTTGTACTTTAAGCTTAATAAGGGATTACCCAAGAGCCTTCAATTTCACGGATGTATCGTGCTTTTGAAGGTTCTTTGATATGTGCATATAGATATGAGTAAAGATCAATGCTACTAAAACGAATTTACAACGTAACAATGTTATGTTACACTACGAGTGAAGGAGGAGATGACTATGGACGACGATTTAATATCTAAAAAAGAACTGTTAGAAATCACCGGAATCTCTTATGGGCAACTGTATCGCTGGAAACGTAAAATCCTTATCCCAGAGGATTGGTTTATCCGTAAATCTTCTTATACAGGACAGGAAACATTTTTTCCAAGGCATAAAATCATTGCCCGTGTAGATAAAATTATTAACATGAAAGATGATCTTTCCTTAGATGAACTTGCAGATGTCTTCTCACCCAACGCAGGAGAGACGTCACTTCGCTCAACAGAACTAATAGAACGTAACATTGTGTCGTCAATGACGTTGGATTTATACGTTGAAATTCAAGGGAAGCAGGATGACTTCACATTCGATAACATTCTTTGTATATACATACTAGAGAAATTACTTAAGAGTGGGGAACTATCACGTGATGAGGGCGTAATGCTCGTTAGAACGATGGAAGAACACTACGGTAAATTGGCTGGAAAGAACGGTGAATTGGTACTTATACGTAAAATGGGCGTATCGACATTGTTTCTTACGGAATCAGCGGATCAAATGTATTTCGATACAGGCGTGAAGTGGGTTATTCGGTTACCACTTGCTACTAGTATTGAAGAATTGAAATTAAAAATGAATGAAAGAGAGGAATAGTAGATGGAGCAGAAACAGCAACCTAGGAATGATCTGAACATATCTGGTATTGGACGAATGGGCGGCGGGGTATTTAAGGACGTTAAGATTGATGGCATGGGTAAGATTGGTGGAGACATCGATTGCTTAGCGTTCACAAGTAACGGTACCGTAGGGGTCGAAGGCTCGTTACAAGCAGAATCGATGAACATTAATGGGACGGCTAAAGTGGAAGGAACGGCTACTTTGGATAAGATGGTCATTGGTGGAATGTCTACATTTGATGATAACGTCTATTGTCGCTCTGTCGTCATTAATGGAAGAGTGACCTTTGGAGAGAGTCTGAAGAGCGATAAGGTGGAAGTGGGAGGCATATTGAAGGCGAAAGGGGATGTGCAGTGTGAGACCTTTTCGGTTAAAGGACATTTCACGATCGGTGGATTATTGAATGCTGATCATGTAGATATTAAGCTGAATTTGCCGTGTTCCGCACAAGAGATTGGAGGAGAACACATCGTCGTGAGGAAATGGAAGAGCCCAAGGTTCTGGGAACAAATTCAGCACGGTTTCTCAATTCGACTAAAAGCACATAATATTGAAGGAAATCATATCGATCTGGAGTACGCGGAGGTAGATACCGTTCGCGGTAACGATGTGAGTATTGGTCCAGGTTGCACCATTCGGCTAGTGGAATATAAGAATACCATTCATCTAGATCCTGAATCAAAAGTAGGGTCTTGTGTACGAATATAATCTCCAACATGGAATGTGTATAAATACAAATATAACGACAAACTTGGATAAGGGGGAAGTTAAGTGAAGATGAGCGGATTTAGATCGGATTCAACACAATTGAAAGATCTAAGAATCACAGGGAATGGGAGTTCAGGTGGAGGTCAGTACGACAAGGTTAAAATATTAGGAGATAGCGTTATTCATGGAGATGTTAAATGTAATCTTTTCAAATGTACGGGCACGGTGTCTGTAGAGGGATTTCTCGAGTCAGGTAACGTTGGCTGTCAAGGGAATATGAAGGTCCTTCAAGGGTTGCAGGGGCAAGAAGTTTCAATTCAAGGAGAGTTAGACGTGATAGGGGATGTGTCTGTCCAGACATTGAAGGTGAATGGGGAAATCCGAGTAGAAGGTCATCTGAATGCTGAGAAGTTAAAAGGACAAGGTAGCTTGAACATATCAGGCGATTGTCAGGGAGAAGAAGTAATTATACGCGGCTCATTAGATGTTGCAAACATGTTGAACGGGGAAGTTGTTGAAATAAAGCTGTACGGACCTAGTCGTGCACGTGAGATTGGTGGAGGCAAGATCACAATTACCAAAGCAATGACAATTCCCTTTATCGGAAAATACTCTCCTGGTGCATATGGTGCTATGCAGGCAGATAGTATTGAAGGCGATGAGATTCACTTAGAGAATACAAAAGCTGCAGTGGTTCGTGGACGTAATGTCTATATTGGTTCTGGTTGTGAGATTGGCCTTGTTGAATACAAGAACGAATACAAACAAGATCAAGGAGCGGTAGTCGTTCAATATAATAGAATATAGAGTACTACTTGCCCGAACCCATTGGGTCGATAAACCGGAAATAAGTTAATTTCATATTATGTATAGATCATCTGAGTTGTGAGATAACTTAGTTGTGTGAAGATGTTATTAACAAGCGAAGGAGAGGCTTACGCTATGAAAGTAATCATATCCCAAATGGAAGCTATAGAAAAAGGCATCTGGGATGATATCATCATCCTATTCGGTTTAGATAAGGAGGCTGAATTTTGGCCTACGGAGGAGTTCATATTGACCGAACAGCAAGCCAAGCAGCTCGGAATCATTTGCTAAGAGATGTTCATACTCTCATATAAAGATAAACGACGACGATCCGAGTAGGAGCGCCGTTTTTTGTCTTTCCAGTGCAATTAACGACCATTATATAGGATTTGTTCTTTACTTTGACATTGACCTTGCCCTTGACCTTGCCTTTTATTTTTTCTCTTACCAAGGTGTGTTGTGTCCACTGGAGCGCCGATAGGCGAACGCCTTTAAAACCGGGAAATTCCCTTCATCTCCAATCGAATCCTATTTCCCGGTTTTAACAGCGGTGGAAGGGGATACAACGCATCTCCCACATCGTTTAAAAATTCGGTCCACTCACACCATCCTCAATAATAGACTTTTCCTTAGGAACGAGGGGTGTGTCTTGATCCATCTGGTTATCGGGATGGATGCCAATTAGCGTCTTCTGTGGGAGATAGGTGTCATGAGAGATTCGCTTACGTTCTTTGACGACACCATCAACTTTTTTAATCCGATAAGTATCAACGATATAACCTGATTTTCCGATTTGGATGACTTCTTGATTTCCAACCGGAAGTGTTGAATTATGAACATATTTCTGAGAGGGCGTAAGTGTCTCTACCGTGATTGATTCAATGTCATATGTAATATGATCAGGGAAAGTACCAAAGAACTTTACTGTGAGGATCCTGCCTTGAACAGCAACATGAATCAACAGATATTTACCGGTATTATTCTTGAAACGGAAATTGATCGATCCTGTAGCGAAAGTCGCATCTTGGCCTTTTGGCAAATAACGAACAGGTAGAGAATGGTTTCGGCGTTCCACAATATCCATCCCCGTACGAATCGCTGCACTATAAATTGTGCTGGATACTTGGCATATACCTCCGCCAATCCCTGGCACCAGTTTGCCATTAAGAATGACAGGGGCTTCTTTGAATCCGTATTTGTCCTCCGCTAAGGCAATGATTTTGCCGTAATCAAACACATCTCCAGGTTTCAATAGTAATCCATCGGTCGCTTGTGCTGCTGAAGTCACATTAAATAGTCTGCCCTCACTACTGGAATCTAGAGAAGTCGAGAATTCCATGATTTTGCGTTCTATGCCTTCCGCTTTCAAATCGATAACACTAATTTCAGGATGCGCCATCATCACAGGAAGTTGTATCTTAAGAGGAAGGCTTGCAGGATGTACTATTTCTTTGAAATCTTGTGGTATCAAAGAAACCATACGTTTGGTAAGGGTCTCCCAGTCTAGACGCAATGCTGACACTTCAGGTGTATATACAATTTGATCATCGGCTGTAATTCGCCGTGTCGCATTGATAGGGACACCGAATCGCTCTTTCTCCCACAACTTATTAAATTTTAATTTCATAGGAGTAGGATTCCAGTGTGGAGTGATAGCAAAACTCTTTTCGAAATGCCAACGGTAGGATACACGCGCAAATAAGTTGCCTTCTTTTAAATTGCTGATAGCAAGACGAAATGTATCTGCCTCGTATCGCACACCAGCGTTAGTGAGTGTCCATCCCTTATCTAATAACTTTTGATTCTCCACGGAGATATAAAGTGGTGTCTGTTCAAGCTGTTGAAACTTAAGTTCGAGTTCTTTCAGTACGACATCCGTTTTCATACCTCCAACAGCCCAACCGGATATTTTTACTCCTTGGGGTAGTGTGTTTTGGCTCACATATAGATGACATAAGCCAAATAAAACGGACACAGTCAGTAGAATAATGGATAAGATTAGTTTAAGTTGATTTTTTTTCATAGGTCACACCTTTTCTAACTTCTTATTAGTCGTTATTACTACACTTGTCTATGTATATGTAAGGGAAATGGAATAATTTCGGGTACTCAAAAGGTAACAAATTTGTTACAATAAATATTAGTGGTGAAATTTAAAGTTTTTTAAAGGAAATGGCTAGAACATGTCGAAATAATATTGTCTGATTATGGAATTGGGAAGTGATAATGTGATAGAAATGCAAGATGTATGGAAGACATATAAGAATGGAACGAATGCCCTACAGGGTGTCACCGTAAAGATTGACCGTAATGAGTTTGTATATGTTGTTGGTCCCTCTGGGGCAGGTAAATCGACGTTTATGAAGCTTATCTATAGAGAAGAAGTTCCCACCAAAGGCCAAATATCAGTAAACGGATTTAACATTGGTAAGCTTAAGCCACGTAAAATTCCTTATGTTCGCCGTAATATCGGTGTTATTTTTCAGGATTTCAGACTCCTTCCTCGTATGACAGCTTATGAGAATGTTGCGTTCGCTATGGAAGTTATTGAAACGCCGAAGAAAGTAATCAAGAAGCGGGTAATGGAAGTATTGGATCTCGTGGGACTCAAGAATAAAGCTGGACGTGAGCCAGATCAACTCTCAGGTGGGGAACAGCAACGGATAGCGATCGCTAGAGCCATTGTGAATAACCCTGCTGTTATTATTGCGGACGAGCCTACAGGTAATTTAGATCCTGAGACTTCATGGGGCATTATGCAGTTACTTGACGAGATTAACTTTCGTGGGACTACCATCGTGATGGCTACTCATAACAAAGATATCGTGAATAAAATGCGTAAACGTGTTATTGCAATCGAGCAAGGGAACATTGTGAGAGACCAGTTGAGAGGGGAATATGGATATGAGTTTTAACACCTTCTTGCGGCATCTGCGCGAAGGGTGCAAGAACGTATTCCGTAATGGTTGGATGTCCATTGCTTCCATTACATCCATTGTGGTCTCTCTTTTCGTGCTAGGTGTATTTATTTTGTTGGTTGTAAATGTGAATCAGTTAGCGGATGAAGTGGATAGTCAAGTTGAGATTAAGGTATATTTGAATCTCGATGTAAATGAGCAAATGCGTGGAAAGATCCAGACAGAGATTGGACTTATGCCTGAGGTTAGCAAGATTACCTTTATATCTAAAGAGCAAGGATTGAAAGAATTCAGTGAGAGCCTAGGTGAAGATGGTAAGGCATTACTGGAAGGTTTCGATAAAGATCATAATCCGCTACCAGATACATTGTCGGTGGAAGTTGTCGAGGCAACAACAGTAGCCCATGTTGCGGACAAAGTCACTGGACTTAACGAGAGTCATCCTGAAAAGCCGATCATGAAGGTGAAGTACGGTGAGGGCGCTGTTGAGAAGTTATTCAAGATTACGCGTGCTGTACGGAACATAGGATTTATATTTGTTATAGGTCTTGGAATCATGTCGATGTTCTTAATATCGAATACGATTAGAGTCACCATATTGGCGCGCCGTCGTGAGATTGGAATTATGAAATTAGTGGGGGCGACGAATTATTTCATCCGCTGGCCTTTCTTTATAGAAGGTGCACTTATCGGAGGGATTGGGTCATTAACCACTGTGGGGCTATTGCTCTTTGGTTACGATCAGTTATTCAAGGCATTTAGCGGGGATATTACACTAGGTATAGTATTGCTTCCGTTATCAGATATATGGATGTATCTAAGTGTTTTGTTATTAGCCATCGGTATTTTGATTGGCATCTGGGGAAGTACCGTTTCCATTCGTAAATTTTTGAAGGTATAGCTGAGAATCACGAGCTTCTTTGATGGCCTACGTTGACGACATATATACGTAATAGAGTTTAGTAAAGGATGGCGAACCCAATTTGAAAAAATTTAGTCTTATAATAGCTGTTATTATGGTAGCGACCTTCATATTTCAACCTGTGGATGGTTATGCCAAGAAGAAAACAGTGAGTGATATCGAACATGAATTGAAAGTGTTACAACAACAGGCGAAAGCTGCTAGAGTAGAACAGGAAAAAGCCTCTTCAGACAAGAAGGAAGCGGAGCACTATAAGAATAAAACAACAGAATATTTGCAGACTGTAATGATGCAAGTAGATACCGTTAAGAGTAAGCTTTCGGATATTTCGAAGCAACTTCACAACACCAAGGAAAGTTTAACATTAGCGGCGACAGAACTAGATGCTGCGGAAGAACGGATTGCCTCTCGGGAAGTTATGCTGGGATCTCGCGTAAGACTTATGTACACGGACGGGTCTATTTCTTATCTTGAGGTGTTGATGTCTTCCAGTAGCTTTAGTGACTTCCTTGTTCGAGCTGATTCTCTAAAGATGATTGTTGATCAGGATCAGAACTTACTTGTTGAACACAAGAAGGACAAAGAGACTGTCGTTGAGAAGCAGAGTGAATTAGAATTACAATATGCGAAGGCTGAAAGTCTCTATTCTGAAATGGAGTCACAGAAGAGCATATTGAGCGCGAAAGAAGCGGAGAAGAAATCTTTGATTGCTATGTATGATGAAGAAATTCAGCACTCCGATGAGTTAACAGAAGATCAGGAGCAGAAGCTCGTGGCGCTTGCGAGCAATCGATCAGCTCTACTACAGCAGAAGAACAAGTTAGTAGCTGAGGAAACGGCACGCGTTAAGGCAGCGAAGGCTGCTGCTAAGAAGCGTGCAGCAGCGGCGGCAAAAGCGGCAGCGGCAGCTAAGAAGTCTTCCAATGTAACTAGTAATGCAGTAGCATCCTTTAGTGGTAGTGGAGGTCCGTTATTGATGCCAGTAGGAAGTGCACGTATTTCTTCAGGTTTCGGTAGACGAACACATCCAGTGACGGGTGAAGTAGGTAAGATGCATACAGGTGTTGATTTTGCCGTAGGGCAGGGAACATCAGTTCATTCAGCGGAAGCAGGAACCGTGATTTTGGCAGAGTGGTACAGTGGTTATGGGAATGCTGTTATCGTTGATCATGGGGGTGGCATGTGGACGTTATATGGACATCTTCGTAATGGAGGTACCAATGTAAAAGTAGGTGACCGAGTTAGCAAAGGGGAAAAAATTGCAGAGTCTGGAAGCACAGGCCAGAGCACAGGACCCCATTTACATTTTGAAGTGCGTATCAATGGCAGTAGGGTTGATCCTATGCCTTACCTATAACATCTAAATCATGCTATGATTATAAATATTCCAACCCATTCGTACATATACTAGGTTGGGTAGGCTTCTAATAGTCTGACAAGAATAAGGCGGTGAGCATTAGCGATGTTAAAGAAACGTACGGCCGTACTACTGATGGTCGCTGCCATGATTTGTGGCAGTCTACTGACGTTTTTCTTGAGTAATGGGAATAGTTATGCAGGACAGGCAGTGAGCGGCGAAGGCTTACTTGCAAGCATAACAACCAGTGCAGGTCTGAAGAAAGAAGAAGCTCAGAAAATTGGGACGGCACTCGACCTTATCAAAGGGAATTATTATAAGGATATTGATCGTAGCGTCTTAGTAGATGGTGCGATTAACGGAATGATGCAATCACTTTCGGATCCTTATTCCACTTATATGGGACAAGAATCAGCTCAGCAATTTGAAGAGTCGATTGAAGGGTCTTTTAGTGGGATTGGTGCAGAAGTCTCTTTGAAAGAAGGAAATGTTACCGTCGTATCACCGATTAAGGGTTCTCCTGCAGAGAAAGCTGGTATCCGGTCTCAGGATATGATCCTTTCCGTAAATGGGGAGTCTCTTGAAGGTCTTGACTTGAATGTTGCTGTTTCTAAGATTAGAGGTGTCAAAGGGACAACAGCTAAAGTGAAAGTCAAACGTGAAGGTGTGGCCGAGCCAATTGAATTCGCTATTGTTCGAGATGATGTAGATTTAGAAACGGTAAATGCTCGTATGGACAAAGATGGCGTAGGTATTATTGAGATCACTCAATTCTCCTTAAATACAGCCGACCGTTTCAAAGCGGAATTGTCTAAATTGGAGAAGCAAGGGATGAAGGGTCTTGTTATAGACGTTCGGAATAATCCAGGTGGTGTGCTCTCCGTCGTTATTGATATTGCGCAACAATTCGTACCCCAAGGCGAACTCATCGTTCAGGTGGAGAATAAAGAAGGTAAGCGAGATAAGAGCTTATCCAAAGGATCGAGTAAGTCGTATCCGATAACGCTACTAATGAATAAAGGGTCTGCTAGCGCATCTGAGATATTGGCAGGAGCGTTACAGGAATCGGCTGGTGTGATCTTAATGGGTGAGAATTCATTCGGTAAGGGAACAGTTCAGACGAGCTTTGATAAACAATTGGGTGATGGCAGTTTACTGAAGATTACAATTGCTAAGTGGCTTACACCTAAGGGTACTTGGATTCATGAGAAGGGCATTAAGCCAGATATTGCTGTATCTCAGCCCGCTTTCTTCTCTGTAGCTCCGATTAACAAAGAAAAAAGTCTACAATACAATATGAACAGTGAAGATGTTAAGAGTGCTCAAGTCATGCTGAACGGACTTGGATTTAATCCGGGACGAACGGATGGGTATTTTGACCAAGCGACTGAGAAATCCGTCAAGAGCTTCCAGACAAGTAATAAGCTTAAGGCAAATGGGATTATTGATGCTAAGACAGCGGTAGCTTTGGAAAGTGAGCTCATTAAACACATCCAAGATCCGTTAAATGATACGCAATTGAAACAAGGGATTGCGGAAGTACAGAAGGAAATAAAGGCAATGGCGTCGAAGAAGTAGAAGGCTGAACGTTAGCCTTCTTTTTTTTCTGAATATGGAGAAGCGTATGCTTCATAAAGGACACCAACTGGTTCTGTCTATGTATATATCAATGAAGTTGGGCATTAAGGCATTGGTCGGTATATATTGTGTCTAGCCTTGGAGGAGTGTGAAGAAACTTTGGATGTAGCTTTAGAATTGTTGTGGAATGTGACTGATGGTTTATTACAGCTGTTGATTCAGCCCTTTTATTATATTTCAATCCTGTTTATTATGTTATTTTATCGCCAACAAGTGCTTATGGAGCGGAAGTTATTCAGTGTAAGGTTACATAGTTGGGGACTTCAAGCTTGGCGTACATTTATAGGAGGGCTAGTGGCAGGCGTTGGTGTTTCACTAGTGATTGCTTTTCTAGGGATATCATTAACACGAGAAGCGATTGTATGTATCTGGGTTGTGACGCTGGCATTGCTATTCTTACGCGTGAGATACTTTTGTTTCGCTTATGCGATTGGGTTATTAGGTGTAGTACAATTTATCGTAGATTTCTTTCCAAAATGGCAGCCGGGATCGTTCATGGGGACCATTGTTGGAACTGTAAGGGATATGGATATTCCATCTCTTCTTGCGCTGGTAGCTGTGCTACATGTAGCAGAGGCTATTCTGGTGAAGAAGCAAGGAGCCTCATTTGCGATGCCACTGTTCGTGGAAAGTAAACGTGGGAAAATAGTCGGCGGATATCAGATGCAAGCCTTCTGGGTGCTACCACTGTTCTTACTCATCCCAGCCCAGACGACTGGTAGTGTATTGCCTTGGACGCCATTACTAGGAGGCGCTGGTTGGAGCGGAGGATTCAGTCTGTTAGCCCTCCCTGTCGTCATTGGATTTGGTGAAATGACGCAGAGCTTATTACCACATCAGAAAGCAAGTATTACATGTAAGAGACTCCTATTGTACAGTGTGGTACTTCTTGCACTCAGCTTGGTATCTGCTTGGTGGAGTCCACTTATGATTGTCGCAGCACTTGCGAGCTGCTTGTTGCATGAGGGATTGATCTGGTTCAGTCGCTTAGAAGAGCAACAGCGAAATGCGGTGTTTGTGCATCCTTCTAAAGGAATGCGTGTACTTGCTGTTGTGCCTAACAGCCCAGCGGAGGAACTTGGTATTGTACCTGGAGAGACTTTGTTGAAGGTGAATGGAATCTTCATCAATAGTACAGAACAGCTACATAGCTGCTTACGTATGAACCCTGCATTTTGTAAGTTAGAAGTACAGAACTTAGCAGGTGAGAGTAAGTATTTTCAACGTCCTATTTATGCCGGAGATCATCATCAACTAGGTGTTATTCTAGCGCCTGATCAGAAAGTTACCGTAACGGCGAGCATGAGATCTATTAGCATTTATCAAATTATTCGTATGAGACTCAACACAACTAAACGGACTTCATTAAGGAACGAAGTAGCTTCTCCTGAACCGGCGAAGCAGGCAGTGATTGCATTAGCTGAAACAGCTGCAACAACAGATATGGATATTCCTGATCCAGTTATACGTTATCCATGGGATAAATAGCGTATTGATCTTTTATATTCTTATTTCATGGAATCAGTAAGATATAGAATCGCAATTTGTGTTCTATCGCGTAGTTGCAACTTACTTAAGATGTCTGTAATATAATTCTTTACCGTACCTTCGCTCAGGAAACATGTCTGGGCGATTTCTTTATTTGATAGACCTTCTGAAATATGACGGATAATCGTTAGTTCCATAGGGGTTAGCCCGTATTGTTCTAACTTATGAATACACGACTTCTCGGACCGCTGTATAGGAGAAGGAGCCGCAGGTCGAAGGAGAGTTGTGAGTTTACGTGCGATATCTGGATGGATTAATATATCACCATCGTATACGGTTTTGATTCCATGAATAATACGATCGGGAGGGATGTTCTTGAGTAAGTACCCACTTGCTCCATTCTGTAACGCTTGAATAATAAATTCGTCATCATCGAAGGTCGTCAGCATGAGCACTCGAGTATCAGGAAATTGCTCCTTAATCCGTTTAGTTCCTTCTACACCATCACATACTGGCATTCGTATATCCATGAGCACGACGTCGACATGTAACCCCGATTGCATTAAATATACTGCATCCGCACCATGCGTTGCACAACCTACAACTTCGATTTCAGCATCCATGGCCATCAATACTCTTAGACTTTCACGTATGAATTCATCATCATCAACAATTAGTAAAGAAATCAATTTTGAAATCCCCCTTGGTCTATACTACTTCGTTCTTATTGTACACTGGGAGCGTGGTTACAATAGTAAATGGATACTCCCACTGAATACGCATATGTCCTCCAACTAGCTTAACACGTTCCTCCATGCCACTTAGCCCCATTCCTTGTTGTCTCGTATTCACAGACGAAAGCGGAGATATTTCGCCGGTATTACTTACATCCATACATACTTCCCCATCGTCATAGGTGAGGATGACTTCCACAGATGTAGCGTTACCATGCCGTAGAGCATTCGTAACCGCTTCTTTGGCATTTTTGAATAATACAATCTGTAAGCTCGGATACAACGGAATTGGGATGCCTCTGATCTTAAGATTGGTGTGAATTCCTGTTGTACGTCCTGTTTCCTCGAGTAAACGATCGATGGCGTATTCTTCTGTTAAAGAAGTGGCAGGGCGCATCTTGTTCACAGTGTTACGCATATCATCCATGCTACCTGACAGTTGGTCTCGAATTTGGTTCATCAAGTCCATGCCTCTTGGATAATTAGAAGGCATGATCTGAATGGCTGCCTCCATCATCATTTTGACTCGAATTAGACGATGACCAATATGATCATGAAGGTGTCGAGCTATTCGCTCACGCTCGCCTGATTGCGCAGTAGCTTCGACTTGATGAGTAAACTCTACTAGCCGTTTACGTGTTTCATCTAGTTCGTAATGCTCCTTACGAAGCTCGTCATAGAGTGTGATGAGATCCCCATGACTTTTCGTAGAATACTGCAGTAATGATAACAAAACTGCAGTTAGAATGAATGTGGAATTGATGCAGATAATCCATAAAGCTTGCTCGTGGTGAAACGAGGCATTTAGAAGTATTAAATGGATACTTAACATGAGCCAACGGGTCCCACGATGAGGTAAGAAAACATAAACGAACAGGGAAGAGAGCGAGACAAATAACATCAAATAACCATAGGTGTAGCAGAGCCAGACAGAGAAGATGATGTCTATACATAATAATAACTTTTTGGCCGAGAGGTTATGAATGAATCGATCTAATACAACAAGGAACATATAGAGTAACAGAGTTACAATAAATTGAGCGTAATTATCATAACGGTATATGTAAATGGAGCTGAAACTGGCGATGAAGATGAATCCATAGCGAAGAATAGTTAGATAGGAGAACAAGATACACAACATCCTTTAAGAGGTTTGATGGGATAATATGGATTAATTATAGCATAGGACTAGGAGGCTGAAGGAGATGACTTTTGTCACCTATACCTTATGACCTTTAGTACCTCTCAAGTATGCTGGACTTCAGTACAATAGGGAACAAGAAGCAGTTAGAGGGAGTGATGCATATGGCATTTGTAGAAATAAAAGATGTAGTGAAACGATACGGTTCTAATCTTTCGGTTGATCATTTAAATCTAAGTATCCATGAAGGCGAAATATTTGGTCTGTTAGGTCCTAACGGGGCTGGGAAGAGTACAACAATCAATATGATGTGTGGATTAATGAAATTAGACCACGGTAGTATTTCTGTCGACGGGATATCAGTAAATGATCGACCACTCGAAGTGAAGAAGCGTATAGGTCTTGTTCCACAAGACCTAGCGTTATATGAGACGATGCCTGCGGCAGATAATGTGGCTTTCTTTGCTAAGTTACACGGACTACGAGGAAGGTTGTTGAAGGAGCGAGTGGAGGAGGCATTGGAGTTCGTCGGCTTACAAGATCGTGCTAAGGAAATGCCTTCTAAATTCTCTGGTGGGATGAAAAGAAGGTTGAACATTGCGTGCGCGATCATGCATCACCCGAAGTTAATTATTATGGATGAACCAACGGTAGGTATTGATCCACAATCGAGAAATCATATTCTTGAATCCGTAAGAACCCTGAATAAAATGGGATCGACGATTATTTATACGAGTCATTACATGGAAGAAGTGGCTGCCATCAGTGATCGGGTCGCCATAATGGATCAAGGACATGTGATTGCTTGTGGTTCCCAGCAGGAACTTCGTGAAAGGGTATCAAGTGTGGAGAAAATTGTGATTAAAGCAACCCAGATTACTGATGCGGTTATCGATGAGTTGAGACTTCATCCGAGAATTTCTAGAGTATCGTCTAATGAAGATGTAATGGAGTTGTATGTAGATTCTTCTCAGCAAGAATTGCAAGATATCCTATTCATCTGTGCCAAGCATAATGTGATTTTACAGTCGCTAGCTTGTGAAGAGCCTGATCTTGAGTCTCTGTTTCTAAATCTAACGGGTCGCAAGTTACGTGATTAGGGGGTGAAAGTAGATGAACGTTTGGATCATTGCGTGCTTTGAACTTAGGAGAATGCTTCGAGCACGTACAGTTATAATAAGCCTATTTTTGTTGCCGCTGATATTGATCTTTATATTAGGCACAGCTCTGTCGTCCTTCTTCAATTCCGGAGATAAGATTCCCGAGCTTGATCCTGTGAAGGTCGCGATGGTAGAAAGTGTTGGGAATAGAGGGGTGGTGACCTCTCAGTTATACACCTTCTTAGAAAGCCCAGATATTGCGAAAATGATTATCGTGCAAGATGTACCTACATCGAAAGAAGCAGAGAGGCTGTTGCGTTCCCAAAAGGTGGATTTTGTCGTTACAGTTCCTGTTGATTTCGATCATCAAGTGATGAGCGGAAAGGAAGCGAAGCTCCAGTTGATGCTGGGGAGTAACAGAACGGCTAATATGGTTGCAGGAACGGTATTTGATAGCTTTCTAGATGACATCAATCACGGGCGAGCGGTTACGTTTGTCGCGAGTTCGATGGGATTAAGGCAAGATGTGTCAGTGAGTTCTGCTTCACCTAGCGATCCCCATTCATATGTCTCAGTAGGTAAGTTGAATGATACAGCAACTTCATATTCTGCGGCACAGTATTTTGCAGTGGCGATGTTGATCATGTTCTTGTTATATTCGGGTGGCACGGCTAGTGATAGTCTATTGAGTGAGAGGGATAATCACACATTATACCGCTTACAGTCTATGCCTATATCACACGTTCAGATACTAATAGGTAAGATGATCGGAAGTAGCATTGTAGCTATGGCTCAGACGCTTGTTATTATTACGGTATCCTATGTACTATACGGAACAAATTGGGGTCAACAGCCAGTCTTGTTAGCGGTAACTTGCATGTTAATGATATTTGCTTCTATGACTTTCGCAGCAATCGTATCCTTGCTTTCTAAATCGAGTTCAAGTGCTAATAACTTCATGCAGGTGTTAATTGTGACCATGACCTTTTTTAGTGGAGGATTTATACCTATTCCCGTTGGATTTATTCAGAATATCGGAGAGTTTACGTTGAATCATTGGGGAATGAAGAGTATTCTTCAAATCATGTTACATGGGAATATATCTGAGATCATCTCAAGTATCGGTATGTTGGCAGGTATCTGTGCTACTCTTTTAGCGCTTACAGCTATTGTTTATCGAAAGGTGGGATATCATGCATAGCTTAACGATTGCTTTGAATATGGTCAGAAGAATTATTGGTACCCGAAAAGGATTCATAGCGTTTATCATTCTACCATGTGTTGTAGTTACGGCTGCGATAGCATTATTAGGTCAGAATAGTAACGCTAAGGTGAATATTCCTTACGTGAATCAAGATACAGGTCCTGCAGGTCAACATATTATCGAAGAATTATCTAGAAATGATAATTATGCTCTGAAACCATTGAATGGTGAGGAAGAACTTAGGGACGCTATTTTAAATAAAAAAGGAACACTGGGGATATTAATTCCGTCAGGATTCAGTGAACAATTACTTCAAGGAAATGTGAAAGATATTCGTATGTATGAACTAATGGCTGGTGAAACCGGGATTATGGTCACAATGAATATGAATACTATCGTTGAAAGAATGTTACGAACAACTGAGAGACTAGGCGTAATGAAGCTAGACTCCGGCGTTCAATTAGATGTCTTTAGCAAGAGTCTGCAAGAAGCAAGTAAACATCTTATTGAGTCAGAGAAAACAGATTATAATCTGTATGCTAAGCCGGGACTCACGAATGTGACTGGATTTACAATCATGTTTATGATGGGACTAGTAACGAGTGTCGTTCGGATGATATTGGATGATCGTCGTAATAGAACCATGGCCCGTATATATAGTGCACCTGTGAGGTCTTACCAAATCACAATGGGTCATATGATAGGAAGTTTCATTGTGGGGATTATACAAATCATTATTATTCTGACCTTGAGTCGTTGGGTATTGGGATATGAATATAATATTCCATTCCTTACACACTTCCTGATCTTAGGATCCTTCATGTTGGTGGCTATGGGTATTGCCAGCACTGTGGCCGGTATAGTACGCAATCCTAATAATGCCAGTATGATTAATAATATGATTATTACGCCAACTTGCATGATAGGGGGATGTTTCTGGCCAATATCCTTCATGCCGGATTACATGCAAAAGGCAGCTAATTTCGTACCGCAAAAGTGGGTGATTGAATCCGTTGAGAGAATAGCTTCGGGCGGGCAGTTGGCGGATATCTGGCTACCGTTGTCTATCTTAGGGTTGATGGCAGTCATCCTGCTCGCGATTGGATCTGCGATCCTACGGCCAAGTGATACGGGGGTTGGGGTGTAAGGAGGTTTGCATGAATAAAGATAAGGACAGCCATTTAATGGCTGTCCCTATTTTTGTTTACTACTCTTGCAGTTGACGAAGAACAATAATTTGCACACGACGATTACTCTGACGGCCCAGAGCTGTTGAGTTATCTCCTGCAGGACGAGTATCAGCATAACCCGCATATTGGAATCCATCCGGATTAAGGTTCTCTTTTTCTAGGAAGAATCGAAGAATAGATAAGGCGCGAGCCCCAGATAATTCCCAGTTATCTTGATATTTAGAGGAGTTCGTAATTGGAACATTATCCGTGTGACCTTCGATACTGACCGTAGTGCCTAGATTCTTGAAAAGACTTGCGAGCTTAGCTAGTACAGGACCTGAAGCTGACTTTAGGTCTGCTCTACCAGCATCGAACACGAATTGATCACTAAGCGTAATAGAGATTCCTTGTGGTTTATCTGCCACGAAAATTTGATCATCCAATTGATTATCAGATACATATTTCGAGATGACCGACATCAAACCCTGCAGCTCTTGTTCTTGCTGTCTGAAGGCTAGTTCACGTTCCGTTAATGCTTGTGGTTCTTGTGTCTGTACCTGTGTATCAGGCGCTAATTCCTTCTCAGGTAGCGTGGTTGTAGTGTCAGGATTCTTATGTGTATATTTATCAGCGGTACCTGTTATTCCAGAACCTTCTTCTAGAATAGAATTACCAGATTTGAATGTAAGTTGAAGTGACTCGGTAACATCATCATATTTATTCTTATCAAGGGTGCTCATCGCATACATCATAACGAAGAATATTAGCAGTAGTGTAATTAAATCTGCATAGGTTATGAGCCAACGATCCCGACTGCTATGTTCAGCCTTATTTCCTCGACGCTGAGATGGCCTCCTAGTCAGTTGTCTCATCAAGAACCCCCTTCTTCTTGGAAGGAGTAGGCATTATATCCGTTGTCCTCATCATGTCGAAAGAAATCTTTTTGCGGACAATGTGAGGATGTTCTCCGTTCTGAATCGCAAGAATGCCTTGGAGTAGAAGTTCCATATTCTGAATTTCGTCGGCACTTCGCGATTTAATTTTGGATGCAATGGGCAAAAAGATAAGATTAGCACTAGCGACACCGTAAAGTGTAGCGATAAAAGCGACAGCAATAGCAGGACCCAATTCAGTTGGATCTGATAGGCTACCAAGGACATGAACGAGTCCCATGACTGTACCGATAATTCCCATCGTAGGTGCATAACCACCAGCAGACTCGAATATTTTGGCATACCCATCATGTTTCATTTCAGCTCGATCTATTTCAATCTCCATAATTTGTCTGACAAGAGCAGGTTCTGTTCCATCTACGACCATCTGCATACCTTCGCTGAGGAATAGATTGGAGTGGTGTTGTGCCTTTCGCTCGAGAGCGAGTACCCCACTACGCCGCGCAGTATTTGCCATCTGGACAATATCGTCGACTAATTCTTCCATGTCATTGTCTGGTCGAACAAAGGCATAACGTATGGCTTGGGGAACTGTCTTCAGCCTTGCAGCTGGATAACTAACGACTACAGCTGCAACTGTTCCACCGAATACGATAAGTGCTGCGGTCGATTGGAATAATCCTGTGATTTGTCCGCCTTCCCATAGGAAGCCTCCAACGAGTGCAGCAAGACCGGCTAGTATACCTAATATTGTAACGATATCCATTGATGTGTTCCTCTCCGATCTAAATGTTAGGATTTGCATACCCTATCTGATCCGAGTATAATAATGGGAACAGATATTCTTATATAGGTTAATATTCCTTGTATTATATATCGGGAATTCTCGACATATTCTTTAACTATTTTAGATGATAAGGGTGGTATTGGGCAATGAGTGATATTGTGATTAGTAACAAGCAGTTCGAGCTTGAATCGGAATACTCTCCGCAAGGCGATCAGCCCACAGCCATAAAGGAATTGGTAGAGGGGATCAGGAATGGTAAGAAAGAACAAACTTTGCTAGGTGCAACGGGTACCGGCAAGACATTTACCATTGCTCAGATGATCAATAAAGTAAACCGCCCAACGCTTGTGATTGCACATAATAAGACTTTGGCTGCACAGCTTGCGGCTGAGTTCAAGGAGTTCTTCCCTAATAATTCGGTTGATTATTTCGTTAGTTATTACGATTACTTTCAACCTGAAGCCTATATACCTTCAACGGATACGTACATTGAGAAGGATTCAAGCATAAATGAAGAAATTGATAAGCTTCGACATTCAGCGACGAGCTCATTGTTCGAACGTCGCGATGTGATTATTGTAGCGAGTGTCTCGTGTATTTATGGTCTTGGATCACCACGTGAGTATTCTGACTTACTGCTCTCCTTACGTGTTGGAATGGAGAAGTCTCGCCAAGAGATTTTGAGTCGACTTGTGGATATTCAGTATCAACGTAATGATCTGAACTTTGTGCGTGGTACTTTCCGTGTACGGGGGGATGTCATCGAGATCTTCCCGGCTTCTAAAGGGGAGCAAGCGCTTCGAGTTGAATTATTCGGCGATGAGATTGAACGTATAACGGAGATTGATGTGCTGACAGGTGAATTGGTTGGCGAGAGAGATCACATTGCAATCTTCCCAGCTTCTCACTTTGTAACCAAAGAAGAAACGATGAAGATTGCCCTCGTTAACATTGAACGGGAGCTTGAAGAACGTCTGACAGTGTTGAAGTCGGAAGGAAAGCTATTGGAGGCACAACGACTAGAGCAACGCACGCGTTATGATATAGAGATGATGAATGAAGTAGGTTTCTGTTCTGGGATTGAGAACTATTCGGGACCACTAACATTCCGTGAACCAGGTGCTACGCCGTATACATTAATGGATTACTTCCCTGAAGATATGCTGGTCGTTATTGATGAGTCGCATGTCACATTGCCTCAAATCCGGGGGATGTATAACGGTGACCGTGCGCGGAAGACCATGCTTGTAGATCACGGATTCCGACTACCTTCAGCTTTGGATAATCGTCCGCTACGCTTCGAGGAGTTCGAAGAAAAGATTAGCCAGATCGTATATGTATCGGCTACACCGGGACCTTATGAGCTTGAACATTGCCCGACGATGGTACAGCAAATTATTCGTCCAACAGGTCTTCTAGACCCTATTATTGAAGTGAGACCAACCAAGGGGCAGATCGATAACCTCATTGAGGAGATCAGACTTCGTATAGAACGTAATGAACGAGTGCTAGTAACGACACTTACGAAGAAGATGTCTGAGGATTTAACGGATTATTTGAAGGAGATTGGTATCAAGGTCAGGTATCTACATTCCGATATAAAGACGTTGGAACGTTTGTCTATTCTTCGAGATTTACGTCTAGGTACTTTTCATGTATTAATAGGTATTAACTTATTACGAGAAGGTCTAGATTTACCAGAGGTATCGCTTGTGGCGATATTGGATGCAGATAAAGAAGGGTTCCTTCGTTCGGAGAGATCGCTTATACAGACGAGTGGTAGAGCTGCGCGTAACTCAGAAGGTTATGTTATTATGTATGGCGATAAGATTACGGATTCCATGCGTAAGGCCATTGATGAGACGTCGCGTCGACGTACGATTCAGATCGCTTATAATGAGCAACATGGCATTACACCTCAGACAATCGTTAAGAGAGTAAGAGATGTCATTGAAGCTACGAAGGTAGCTGACTCCAAAGCGGATTATCTCACAGGAAATGTATCGAAGATGTCGAAGAAGGACCGTCAATCGGTTATTCAGCGGCTTGAAATAGAGATGAAAGAAGCAGCGAAGAACTTACAGTTCGAAAGAGCTGCGGAGCTGCGTGATGCTTTATTAGAACTGAAAGCAGAGTAAATAGATATAAGATGAATGATGTAATAATGATCGTTCACTTTTCAAATGTGTAAGAGTATAAGGAGATGATAACCGTTGGCAAATGAGAACATTATTATAAAGGGCGCTAGAGCCCATAATCTGAAGAATATTGATATTACGATTCCGAGGAATCGTTTTGTCGTGTTGACAGGACTAAGTGGCTCAGGAAAGTCATCTTTGGCGTTCGACACGATCTATGCGGAAGGCCAACGGCGTTATGTAGAGTCCCTTTCTGCTTACGCACGTCAATTTCTAGGTCAGATGGAGAAACCAGATGTAGATTCTATTGAAGGTCTATCGCCTGCCATTTCGATCGATCAGAAGACGACGAGTCGCAATCCTCGATCTACCGTGGGAACAGTGACTGAGATTTATGATTATTTGCGGTTGTTATTTGCACGTGTGGGTCATCCTCACTGCCCAACTCACGGCATTGAGATAACATCTCAGACTGTGGAGCAGATGGTGGATCGGATCATGCAATATCCTGAGAAGACGAGGTTACAACTTCTAGCACCTGTTATTTCTGGGCGTAAAGGCGAACATAAATCGCTGTTTACGGACATTAGTAAGCAGGGATTCGTTCGCGTGCGTGTGAATGGAGAACTCCGAGACTTGTCGGAGGATATCGAACTTGAGAAGAATAAGAAGCATACGATTGAAGTCGTGGTTGACCGTATTGTCATCAAGGAGGATGTGGAGTCGAGACTTGCGGATTCCATTGAGACAGCACTGAAATTATCAGGGGGACAATTATTAGTTGATGTTATGGGCGAGGAAGAACTGCGATTCAGTTCGAACTTCGCATGTCCTATTTGTGGATTCAGTATGGAAGAGCTGTCCCCAAGAATGTTCTCGTTCAATAGTCCATTTGGGGCTTGTACGGAGTGTGATGGCCTTGGCGTGAAGATGATTGTCGATCAGGACTTATTGATTCCAGATATGAATAAATCGATTGAGGATGGCGCCTTCTTAGCTTGGACAGGAAGTACATCTAACTATTATCCACAATTTCTGAAATCGGTGTGTGAACACTTCACTATCCCACAGGATGTACCAGTCAGTGAACTGAAGCCAGATCAGATGGACAAGTTGTTACATGGGACAGGAGAGCAAAAGGTTCGCTTCAAATACGAGAATGACTTTGGACATCGTAAAGAAGCACTAGTGATCTTTGAAGGAATCATTCCGAATCTGGAACGTCGATATCGTGAGACAGCATCGGAAGGAATTCGTGAGTTCATTGAAGGATTCATGAGTGCCAAGCCATGTGAGGTATGCAAAGGTCATCGATTGAAGAAAGAAATATTGGCAGTGACAGTAGACAGTCATAACATCGCAGATGTAACCAGTCTCTCGATCGGGGATGCGATGAAGCTATTCGATAGTCTAGTATTGAGTGAAAAGGAGACGGCCATTGCTACGATGATCTTGAAGGAGATCGATAGTAGACTTGGGTTCCTCGTCAATGTCGGCTTAGACTATTTGTCCTTGAGCCGTGCAGCAGGAACATTATCTGGTGGTGAAGCGCAGCGTATTCGTCTAGCTACTCAGATTGGCTCTAGCTTGATGGGTGTCCTCTATATTCTAGATGAGCCAAGTATAGGTCTGCATCAACGTGATAACGATCGATTAATAACGACGCTTTTGCATATGAGAGATTTGGGAAATACACTTATTGTGGTTGAGCATGATGAAGATACGATGATGGCAGCAGATCATATTATTGATATCGGACCAGGTGCAGGAATTCACGGGGGTCAAGTGATTGCTCAAGGTACACCACAAGAGATTATGGACCATCCAGACTCGCTGACGGGACAATACTTAAGTGGACGTAAATTTATACCGGTGAGTAGTAATCGGCGTAAGCCTGAAGACCGCTGGTTGGAAATTAAGGGTGCCAAAGAGAATAATCTGAAGAACCTTAATGTGAAGATACCTCTAGGGGTGTTCACTGCTGTAACGGGTGTATCAGGTTCAGGTAAGTCTACGCTTATCAACGAAATTCTCTATAAGAAGCTAGCTCGTGAATTGAATCGGGCGGTCAAAGTACGTCCTGGTCAGCATAAGGAGATCAAGGGGTTAGAACATCTGGAGAAGGTTGTTGATATTGACCAATCTCCTATCGGGCGTACACCAAGATCTAACCCAGCTACGTATACGGGCGTATTTGATGACATCCGTGATATTTATGCTCAGACCAACGAAGCGAAGATGCGTGGCTATAAGAAAGGCCGATTCAGCTTTAATGTGAAGGGCGGGCGCTGCGAAGCGTGTCGTGGTGATGGAATTATCAAGATAGAGATGCACTTTCTACCTGATGTATATGTACCTTGTGAGGTATGTAAGGGTAAACGTTATAACCGCGAAACCTTGGAAGTTAAATATAAGAATAAGAGCATTGCTGAAGTGCTAGATATGACCATTGAAGATGCTACTGAATTCTTTAAGAACATTCCACGTATTCACCGCAAGTTACAGACGATATTGGACGTTGGACTTGGCTATGTGAAGATGGGGCAACCAGCAACGACACTGTCGGGTGGTGAGGCACAACGTGTCAAGCTAGCTTCAGAACTATACCGTCGAAGTACGGGTAAGACTTTGTATATTCTTGATGAACCAACGACGGGTCTTCATGTAGATGATATCGCTCGACTGTTGACTGTTCTTCATCGATTAGTTGACTCTGGAGAGACCGTGCTTGTCATTGAACACAATCTCGACGTCATTAAGACGGCAGATTACCTCATTGATCTAGGACCGGAAGGCGGTAGCGGTGGGGGTACGATTCTAGCTACAGGTACACCAGAGCAGCTTATAAAAGTAGAGGGATCTTATACCGGTAAGTATTTAAAGCCTGTGCTTGAACGTGATATAGCACGTAGTAAAGCTATGGAAGTATATAGTTAATGTTGATTTATCCTAGCGCAGGAATAAAGCCTAGCGATTAAATATTTAGGTAGTTGATCACGATGCTCTAGAAGCTTGGTAAGTGTTAAAGTGTTAAATAGTCTCCGCCTTATAACAAGGTGGAGACTATTTGACGATTACGGGAGCCTGTGTGGGGAAAATGAATTTGAGTTCATCTAAACAATGAATAAAATCATATAGGGAGGGTAGTAATCCTCCTTTTTAGAGAATATTCCGTGACAAATTCATTTTTTTCTTAAATCGGGGCTTGCATAAGATAGATCGGCAGGATAACATATAATTATAGGTAAAAATTGACGTTATGTTTCATAGAGGGAGGTACACTGTATGTTGTTGGCAGAAGGTGCTGAGGTGGTATCCAAGTTCCATACGTTCGATATATTTATGATTATTTTTACAATCTTAATTTTAATTGGGGTTATCCGTTTGGTAACACAGCCTGTAAAGAATCTATTCGCTATTGGGTTTAGCGTAGTTAGTTTATTGGTCTTCCTATACTCGGATTATGCTATGGTATTAGGATGGATTGGCTAGGATCACAAGAATACTTAGAAGAAAGCAACACCAACGAAGACACCTTACTGCGATGCAGGATCAAGGCGTCTTTTTTTGTAGTGTTCAAGAGGAGGTGTAATCTATTTTCCAAGACAGTATATTTAGTGAAGTGTTGTTATAGTTAAAGGGGACAGTACTGAATAAATATAGGACTTCTAGCAATTGTTAGGGCTGAAATAGTATGATACATTTGGGATATTCCTTACATAAATGAATATGATGATATAACAACTAGAGAGACCTTTAGGGGAGACAGAGAGCTAGATAGATTGAACTAAAGCTTGCGCTTGCAAGTTCGATCATTTCTAAAGAAAATCATGTATATGAGGGTTCGTTTTTAGTTCTATCTATATAGATATGAGAGGGTTAGGTGAGGAGAGCATGAATAGGGTGGGGAAGAACGGTGCAATAGCGCTGTTATGTGGCCTTATACTGATGAGTGGTGTGGGCACTGCCCAGGCGCAACAAAAGGGGATAACCCATAGTGCCAAGCAAGGTACGGCCAAGGTATCGAATAAAGTAAGCACAGATCTGGTTCCTCAAATCGTAAAGGAAGTATCACCATCGGTCGTTGGAATTATTGGTAAAGGCGATGTCAGTCAGGTGAATAGTAATTCAGACCGATATAACCTAGTACATGGAACAGGTGTAATCATTCGTTCGAATGGATGGATTGTAACGAATGCTCATGTCGTTAAAGGTCTAAAGAATGCTACGGTCGTTACAACAGATGGAAACAGTTACAAAATAAAAGAAATATTTACGGATGAGACAAGCGATCTCGCGCTAGTGAAGATTACGGCAAACGGTCTAGTACCGGTGAAGTTCGCTAAATCTATTCAAGATACAGAAGTTGGGGAGAAGGTTATCGCAATCGGGACTCCGGTCTCGTTCTCGTTACGTAATTCGGCAACGGTAGGCGTTGTGAGTGGACTTAATCGAGGCGTAAATGCATCGTACCGCTTAATCCAGAGTGATACTGCAATTAATCCCGGGAATAGTGGTGGACCGCTAGTCAATATGAAAGGTGAAGTATTGGGTATTAATACGATGAAATTCGCTGCAGTTGGAGTCGAGAATATGGGATTCTCTATTCCAGCGGATACGGTGCAATATGTGATTAATCAATTGATGAAGTATGGAGAAGTGAAACGTCCAAGCCTCGGACTTACGCTTGAGGAAAGTTGGTCAGCTATTGTCGGTCTTCCTACAGATGATCCATTGACGGTAACTAAGATCCTTTCTAAAGAAGCTGAAAAAGCTGGCATACATGAGAATGATGTGCTCTACAGTATTAACGGGATAAAGGTGACTTCTGTAGTGGATATTAACGAGTTGTTCAAGGCGTACTTACCCGGTCAGACTGTTAAACTATTAATGCAAAGTGATGGGGATATTGTTATCCGTAAGTTAGTACTGAGTCGCCAAGGTCTAATCCTTGATGAGGAAAGCGAGGCTTACGAACTATGATATTTGGGATAAGAGATTTGATAGAGATGAAGAAGATGCGAATCCGCTACTGGGCGTGCATCTCAATGTGTTTGTTCATGTTTCTAACAGGTACAATTCCTGTGTTCGCAGATACTGAGAATACAACTACATTGGAATTAAAGCTCAAAGTAGGGAGTACGGTTGCGGTCATTAATGGACAACAAGTGGCTATTGCTAAACCTTACATAGATCATTTGACGACAATGGTGCCATTAGGTGTGTTTAAGAAGGCTTTTGAAAGTCAAGTTCGCCTTGAGAAATCAAACCAAGTGAAGGTGACGTATGGGGCACACACGTTAAGTATGACTATGGATAGTCATTTGGCTTGGGTGGATGGTAAAAAGGTGAAATTAGATGTAGCACCTACGATGAAATCAGATACATTAATGGTTCCGTTACGGTTTGTAGCCCAGGGTATAGGGGCTAAGATTAGCACGGGTTCTGTTGGAGAAATCGTAATTTCATTAGTATCTTCTGAGGATAAGGTAGTAGAGGATGACACGAATATTGATAGTGATGTAGGCAAGACCAAGCTTGGGAATAGTTACTACAATTGGACGATGAACTACCCAGCGGGTCTAATCATTGGGGAAGGTGGAGGGTATGAGAGCATCGCTGCGTTCAACGATGCTGAGGAATCCTATTACATCGAAGTTCATGCTAATAAACAAGAAGTGGAGCTTCAAGCAGATGATATCCTACAACAATTGGTGGAAGATGCAAAGGATTCAGGGGAAGTTGTATTAGATCGTGAATCTTTTGCATTAGTTTCCGTTCCTTATGCCCGTATTGTAACAAAAGATTCCGATGGTACGATCTGGGAGGTTCGGGGGTATTATGATCACGAACAGTTGTACGAAGTATATCTTGCCGACTTCATGGCGGAGAATTATAAAGACGTAAGTAAATATTCAACGTTGTTAAATTCATTTAGAACAAACTTCAACAAGCAAGACAAGGCAGTCAAGGATTTGTCTAGTGTAGTAAATGGTATGCGAAACGTCTATAACGGGGATTATGGTATTTCCCTAGATGTACCGGCTGGATGGGATATGGATAATGAGAATATGTATTACGAAAGTGAAGATGGAAGTTATCTTAAGCTAAATGTAACTTCAGCTCCTAAAGGATCAAGCTTGGAACAATGGAGCGGACAAATGAAGAAATGGCTAGGAGAATCTTTTGTCAACGAATCGTACAAAGTAGTGGATACATATTCGATCATAATATCGGGTAGTTCGGCACTCGTTAATGAAGTTCAATACAATTATGGTGATGGATGGACAACGGAATATGAAGTGATGTTAGAGAAGAATGGATTCCGATACTATGCAGAGTATGGAGTGCCAGAGGATCAGAAGGCGGACTTAGCTCACTTCAAGGATATTATGAAGTCCATTGATATTGAGTATGAAGTGGTCTCCGACACATTCGGAAGAATGGAAGAAGACACTTATCTGATCGATAAATCAAAGATCATTACGAAGTCCTCAAAGGCTTATAAATTCAAATTGAATGTACCACAATTCTGGACACCTATTAAAGATCGATTCGAGAGTTCCCCAATAGAGTACCAATATACCGGTGGGCGTTTTATGATAACAGCTGAACCAGATACTTCTGTCGAAGAGGCGGTCAGTCAGTTAAGAGCCTATTATAATGAGGCCACTAAGAAATCTAAAGATTTAATTATTCGAGGCATTGAGAACACGACATTTGCAGGCGTAAATGCAACCGTGTTTAAGTTGCATCAGGTTAAAAATGGTATCCCATACGAGGGTACCCAGATACTATTTAGTAATAGTGGTATAACGTATACGGTGACAACCGCATTGAATGATGCTAATGCTACACAGGTGCAGAAAGATGCACTGGAGAAAGCATTGAAGTCTTTCGCATTCACGAAGCTAAATTAATAGTTATGAAAGAGAGCAACCTTAAGAGGTGCTCTTTTTTTTGAAATGAATGGGAAAGGTAGAAGGTTAGTGTGATATTTGGTACAATAGATAAGTTAAAGATATAATAGCTGTTAAGGTATTGTAGTTGAAGGTCATTTCATCATAGTCATAATGAAGAAGTTAACTGGCGTTAAGGCCAGTTTAGGAGGATATAGATGCAGAATCAAGGGATACAAAGAGGAGACGTTGAGTTACTAGCGCCAGCCGGTGATTGGGATTGTATGAGAGCAGCGGTAGCCAATGGAGCAGATGCAGTCTTTTTCGGAGTGGAAAAGTTTAATGCACGTGCACGCGCAAATAATTTCCGTATGGAAGAGCTACCGGAGATTATGGCGTTTCTACACAGTTATGGGGTTAAGGGATTTCTAACGTTTAATATTCTAGTATTTGAGAATGAGTTAGCAGATGCTAAGGAACTTATAGATGCTTGTGTGGATGCAGGTGTGGATGCCACGATCGTGCAAGATTTAGGTCTAGTGAAGATGATTCGTGAGATATCACCTGACTTTCCGATTCATGGATCCACTCAGATGACGATTACATCACCAGAAGCGGTTGAATTTACGAAGCCTTGGGATATGGAACGTGTTGTATTAGGCCGTGAAAATAACCTGAAGCAGATTAAGAAGATTGGGGAGCAAGCGAAGCTACCTATGGAAGTATTCGTGCATGGAGCACTTTGTGTTTCTTATTCTGGACAATGTCTAACTTCTGAAGTGTGGGGAGGACGTTCGGCGAACCGTGGGGAATGTGCGCAAGCTTGTCGTCTACCATATGACTTGATGGTTGATGGTGTCCAGAAGCCAATGGGGGATATTTCTTACTTGTTATCACCTAAGGATCTAGCTGCTATTGATATCATGCCGGAATTGATCGAAGCGGGCGTGACTTCATTTAAAATAGAAGGACGTCTTAAGACTCCTGAATATGTAGCTAACGTAGTTAGTAAGTACCGTAAAGCAATTGATCGTTACTTCGAAGGCGATTCTACGCCACCAAGTAAGGAAGAAATTCGTGAACTTGCTCAAAGTTTCTCGCGTGGTCTTACACATGGTTTCTTAGATGGAACGAACAATAAGAAGCTAGTGGAAGGTACGTATCCTAAGAGCCGTGGGGTATATCTTGGTAAAGTGGAACAAATTCTACGTGATGGCGTAGTCTGCCGAATTGATGCACCGCTGAAGCGTGGTGACGGGATTGTGTTCGACGCTGGAGATCCGACGAAGAAGGAAGAAGGCGGACGCGTCTATGATATCCGCCGTAAAGGTGTGAAGATCGAAGGCGAAGCAGGAGAAGGTTGGGTTATCGATATCGTAGCCGGACGTAACGACGTTAATCTACAAAGATTAAATGTTGGAGACCGTATTTGGAAGACGAATGACCCTGCACTCGACAAGCGTTTACGTCAGACGTACGAGACAGAGAAACCATACAGAGTATTTCCTGTAGAAGTGAAGGTCGTAGGTCATGTAGGTGGATTGCTCACAACATGGTGGACAGATGTACAGAAGGGGACAATCGTTCAGGTCGATTCTGAGATGGAATTGGAAACGGCGAAGAAGCGTCCTATGGATTATGCTCTGCTGGAAGAACAATTCGGACGCCTAGGCGGAACCGTGTTCCAGCTTGAGAAGCTTGATGTCGAGCTACAAGGCGACGTCATCGTACCTATGCGTGAGCTGAACAGCATCCGCCGCCGTGCGGTGGAATTGCTCGCTGGCGAACGTCCTAAGCCGCCCGTATACGTGAAACGGGCGATTGAGGTGTACGGCGATGCTTCGCGAAGCGCATCGAAGCCTGTGGCTCGTGATGAAGCAGAGCTCACAGCGTTATGCCGCAGCCTGCCGCAGGTTCAGGCTGCTCTAGATGCAGGCGTTGGCATGATCTATGCGGACTTTGAGTTCATTAAGCAGTTCCCAGCAGCAGTGGAAGCTGTTCGTGCAGCAGGTAAAAAGATTGCGCTAGCAACGCCACGTATTCATATGCCTGGCGAGAATGGCTATCACAACAACATTTTGCGCCTACAGCCTGATGCTGTGCTAGTGCGCAACACAGGTGCGTTATACTTCTATCTACGTTATCGTCAAGAACATCCTGATGCTGTGCATCCGAAGCTTATTGGTGACTTCTCATTGAATATCGCCAACCATAAGGCAGCTGACCTGTTCATCGAAGCTGGATGTGATATCATCACACCATCGTATGATCTGAACATTCAGCAAATGGTCGACATGCTTGGACGTGCTAACACGTCTAAGATGGAGATTGTTATCCATCAGCATATGCCAATGTTCCATACGGAACACTGTGTGTATTGTACCTTCCTAAGTGAAGGGACAGACTTCACGAACTGTGGACGTCCATGCGAAGATCACAGCGTATCGCTACAAGATCGAATTGGAATGTCTCATCCGGTGCGTGTAGATGAAGGATGCCGCAATACAGTCTACAATGCTGTTGAGCAATCCGGTGCTGAGTATCTAGATAACTTTATGGAGCTTGGTGTATCGCAGTATCGTATCGAGTTTCTTGAAGAGACGCCAGAGCAAGTGCATGAAGTCATTGACCTCTATAAGCGTGCACTCCGTGGAGACATCAGCGGATCGCAAGTATGGCGTACGCTGAAAGCAACCAATCAACTTGGCGTAACACGTGGACAGTTAGTTAAATAGATAATCGTTCATTAGACGATGACATTATAAAATAGGACAGCTTACCGAGGTTTATCTACGGTGGGCTGTCTTTTTTTACGGAATATAAGGATAATGTACAGAAATACTATTAAATTTAGTATCTGGCCGATTCATATCATAATGTGATGATCTTAACAACGTAAATGAGAGACTATCTGACAATGTCGTTATTTGTTACAATTATTGCAAAGTGAGTGGAATATAATAGACATTCTAATAAATGCTAGATTAGGAGACTCGAGCTAATGAAAATCCGAAAAGCAATTATTCCAGCAGCGGGATTAGGAACAAGATTCCTTCCTGCAACGAAAGCGATGCCCAAAGAAATGTTACCGATTGTGGATAAACCGACAATTCAGTATATTGTTGAGGAAGCAGTTGCCTCCGGAATTGAGGATATCATTATCGTCACTGGGAAAGGGAAACGGGCGATCGAGGATCATTTCGACTATTCATTCGAACTGGAGCACAATCTCGAATCACAGGAAAAGTGGGATTTACTAAGTGAAGTCCGTAAGTCTTCAGAAATAGCTGATATTCACTATATTCGCCAGAAAGAACCAAAGGGATTGGGCCATGCTATCTGGTGTGCCCGTAAGTTTATTGGAAATGAACCTTTTGCTGTCCTGCTTGGGGATGATATTGTAGAATCGAGACAACCTTGTCTTAAGCAAATGATTGATATATATGAACAGTACCAGTCCTCAGTTGTTGGTGTGCAACCTGTTCCATGGAATGAAGTATCTAGATACGGGATTGTAGATGGAGTTTCCATAGAAGAACGGGTATATCAAGCTAATAGATTGGTAGAGAAACCGACAGAAGACAATGCTCCCTCTAATTTAGCGATCATGGGGAGATATATACTAACACCACATATATTTGAATTGCTTGGCGAACAACATGCTGGTGTGAACGGTGAGATTCAGCTGACGGATGCTATTGCTAGACTAGGTGAGATTGAAAGAGTACTCGCATATCACTTTGAAGGTCAAAGGCATGACGTAGGGGAGAAGTTAGGGTATATCGAGACTACGATCCATTATGCATTGCAGCATCATGATTTAAGAGAGAAATTACTTCAGTATATGAAGCAAACGATTCATCAAATTGAACATTCATAGGATTAATTATTCTTACACAAAGAAGACGATCTCTCATGGGAGAGATCGTCTTCTTTCGAATTTACATAAAACGGCTACCATCCAGTAAAGGGGGGAGCCGTTTTAATTCAATAATATGATATTTAAAAGTTCATTTGTACGATTGCATCGACTTGTTGTTTCTCCGTTGGATCAAGGAGGATTAGACGATCAAAAACGGCTTGATCCGTTGTGCCTTGTTTTATGAGAGCAGCAATATACCATCTTGCAATTTCACGGTTAACGGGGTCACTTAAGTCTTCCAGTAGTCCAATTTTCAGTGTTTCAGCGGCCTTATCTGGTTGATTTAGTAGATATTGCATTTTACCCGTGTCTAGAATCATTGCAGGGGTATTAGCGAATGCTCGTCCAGCCATTTGCCCTTCCGGTAGAGTAGCTATATGTACAAGTCCAGCTTGTACCTTATCGAATGCTTCAATACCTGCATTGAAAAATTTGTCTTTAGAGGCGATATCCTTTTTTCCTAGGGCCTCGGTACCCAATTCAAACCCTTGTGAGATAATCCGTTCATACCATTCTATATCCCAGTTAAAGTTCTTGGAATTATTTACTAATAGATCGAAGGCTTGTGCTTGTTCGCCTTTTAATGAATGGAACTTGATTAAATGGTTGATGATATTCTTGTTATAGGGTTCATCTTCATGTGCTTTAACAATCATTTGGTATCCTGTAAGATAGAAGTCCTCATTCTGTGTCTGCGAGTAGACTTGTTGATAGAGAGAAGATAGCAGGAGTGTCGAATCTGGATGACTCTTACGGATGCTAAGGTCTTTATCAAGTGGTTCCTTAATCTCTTCGAAGGATGTACTAGTCTGGACTAATTTTCTTGCCTCAAGTCCAGCATCACTTGCCTGAACATATCGGATGGAAGTAATCAAGACTACAATGGCACCTATGCCGACTACTAAGCTATAAAGAGCACTAACGCCACTCCCACGTAAGCGGAGATGTTGGAAACGTAGTGGCTTACTCTCCATAACAGCGGCCATACCTCCAAGACCAAGATATACGAGAATACCCATGAATACATAACTCATATTGAAATCCAAGATACTATGCAACAGAATAGATAAGGTCAGAATAAGATATAAGAAATGAGATTCGCGTCCTTCTTCATTCTCTCTTATATAACCACGAATATATTTATAGAATATAAAGATGAGAAATGACATGAAGATGATAAATCCAAGGATACCGACCTCTACCAGGTATTGAAGGAAGAAGTTATGCGCTTGACGGCTAGTATACGGGTTATTCTGATATTTCTCATAGAGTACTGCCCAAGCACCACCACCTGCACCCATGACGGGATAATCTTTAACAACTTTCATAGCATCTTTATAAAAAGTTAAACGTTCCAGTACACTATGCTGTTGGAAGTTGATATTTCCTAGACGTGTACTTACATTATCGGGGAGAATATTACGAGCACTGGTTCCGATGAAGAGAAATGCAATCAAACCGACAACAACGACGGATCCTACTGGAATCCATAGGCTAGCCATTTTACGAGTAGACCAAGAAGTAAGACCTCGTTCTAGATGAGAAGCGATAAATTTTTGAATAGCCCATAATAGTAACGCAACAATGGCAGATGTAATAAGTAAATATCCCCATCCCTTAGCAGCAGCCGCACCTTCATATGTCGTATTCAATTGTAATCCGAGATCAGTCACGTTCTTCGAAATAGCTAGAGAAGCTATCCCGGCTATGCCGATGTAGGCCACCCAGAGAATCTGTTTAGCAGGTTTTAAGAATAATAGTAGAAGAACAAATACCACGGGAAGCATAACCAATCCTCCACGTGAAAGTGTCAAGAGAATGGATAGGATAATGGGGACTAACATGAATCCGTGTATGATTTGGCCATACCACTTATGAGATTTAATGAGAAAGAACACTGCTGCGAACAAGAATGCCATTAGAAATGCTGCGTATGTATTGGCATATTGAAACACTGAAGTCAGACGTAGACCGTTAGAGTCTGACATTACCGCATCTATATACTTACCATTCACAATTCCGCTAGAGAACCAGGCTATTAATTTTCCTGCGAATTTCCATTGTCCGAACCAATTCAGTAGTCCAAAACCAACAATAATATAGGCTATAGCCATAATTGCTAGCTGAATCACTCCATTTGCAAACTTATCTCTCAGTAGGAATAAACCTACAATGAACATCACGGCATAAGTCGACTGAATAATGACCATATTCATTGCCATTGAATGAGAAGCGGCACCAAAGAGTGCGAGTATATAAGTAATAGGTAATAATAATACCCACACAGCAAGCCAATCTCTTTGATCTTCCAATGTGATAGTCTTATAGTAGTTGGTACCACAGATTAGTAGAATTACAGCCGCCATTGCAGCAGCCCAGAACAAGGGTTTCTCAAATTGAAGCATCTGTCCATTGAATAACGCCACTTGAAATGGAGACCAAGCTAAATATAGAATGATAGAGACTACTAACACCCAATAAATTACAGGTGTCTTCACGCCGACACTCGACCCTTTGGAATGTTTCCCGTATACTTGTTTAGACAAGTTTATAATCTCCTTTATATGTAATTATGAACAATATTTTATCATAGTGAACCAAAATAAGACAGAACACTAATACGTATATGGAAGCTCCAAATGAAGTTACTAGGATTGAAGGAGTACGTGTAATGAAATTTAAAAAAGCAATACTTACTGTAATAGGACTCATGTTAGTATGTTTATTTTTTAACATTTTTATGTCCTATCAAAAGAGTGAATCCAATTTAAGTTTTCAATTCAAATTAATTTCGGATCAATTAGATGACTACCAGTTATTTTATATTACGGGGGAAGGTCAGGAGTGGACAGAGGAGCAATCGATTCACCAAGCTTATGATATGTCCGGAACTTGGAAAACCTTTAAATATAATTTACCTAAGGACGTATATTCTCTTAGGTTGGATCTGGGTAGTCAGAATGCGATAGTTAAAGTCCGGGATGGACAATTAATAGGAAACTCCACTGTAGGCATTTCTCTCCATGAAATCATGACTAAACAACATGAAGTGAAGACAATTAGTCTGGTAGAAGATGAACTGGAGTTAGGAGTAGCTGATAAAGATCCATATGTTATCTTAAATATTCAACCCGATCTAAAAGTAGCAATACAGGGTAATAGCTTGTTTAATACGATCTGGATTTCATTTTCTAGTATTATAACTACTTTAGTAAGTTTGTATATTATCAATTCGATCAAAGATGTATACAAATTTTTGAAAGAGATATATAGAGGAAGAAGTCTGATTGTCAGCCTAGCTAAAAATGATTTCAAAACCAAATATGCTTCTTCCTACTTGGGGGTAGTCTGGGGTTTTATTCAGCCTTTGCTTACTATTATTACATACTGGTTTGTATTTCAGATCGGATTACGCAGTGGTAATGTATCGGAAGTTCCATTTATTTTATGGTTTATAGTTGCTATTATCCCATGGTTTTTCTTTTCGGAAGCCTTATCGGGTGCTACAAATGTGTATTCAGAATATAGTTATCTTGTGAAGAAGGTAGTATTTAAGATTGAGTTGTTACCTGTGGTTAAGATTACATCGGTCTTATTCGTACATTTGTTCTTTATCGTATTTATATTTGTAATGTATACGGGGTACGGATACTATCCGAACATTTATAATGTTCAACTGATTTATTATTTGATTTGTACAATTGCGCTTGTTTTTTCAGTATCGTTATTAACATCTTCTGTTGTGCTATTTTTCAAAGATTTAAATCAAATAATAATAATAATATTGCAAATAGGATTTTGGTTCACACCGATTGGGTGGTCATACACTATGATTTCTGGATTCTGGATTAATATTTTCAAACTCAATCCAATGTTCTATATTGTGGAAGGGTATAGAGATACCTTCATTAAACAGGTGACTTTTGTGAATCATCCTTATTATACGCTCTACTTTTGGATGTTTTGTGCGACTGCACTTGTAATTGGAGTGAAAAGCTTTAAGAAGTTGAAGCCTCATTTTGCAGATGTCATTTAAGAGGTGAAAAAAGGGGGGGTAGAGCTTGGTTGATATAATTGAAATAAAAGATGTTGTAAAATCCTATAAATTGTACGATAAACCCTTAGACCGTCTAAAAGAAGCAATCTCTCCTACTCATAAAATGTATCATAAGGAGTTTATAGCTCTAAATGGCATTTCATTTAATGTTGAGAAAGGTGATGCACTTGGCATTCTAGGGAAGAATGGATCAGGGAAATCAACATTATTAAAATTGATAACAGGAGTCTTATCTCCCTCAAGCGGAAGCATACAAGTTAAGGGTAAAATATCAGCTATATTGGAACTAGGTGCAGGGTTTAATCCGGAGTATAGTGGCAAAGAGAATGTGTACCTAAATGGTCTGATGATGGGATTTACACGTGAAGAAATCGATAATAAAATGAACAATATTATTGAATTTGCCGATATTGGTGAATTTATTGAGCAACCTGTCAAAATTTACTCTAGTGGTATGTTTGCTAGGTTGGCTTTTGCCGTTTCTATTAATGTAGAGCCAGAAATATTGATTGTAGATGAGGCTCTCGCTGTTGGAGATGTACGCTTTCAAACAAAATGTATTGATAAAATGAAGGAATTAAAAAGTAAAGGAACCACAATATTGTTTGTATCCCATGCAACTGAACAGGTGAAGAGGTTCTGTAATAAGGCAGTATGGCTTAAGGATGGTGTAGTGCAAGCCTCGGGTGAATCATCTGAAATTGCTGATTTATATGAGGATTTCATGAAATATAATACTGAGCATACTGTGAATACTGATATTTCTACTAAACTAGACCTACCGGAAATCTCACAATCAGCTGATTTTGTGAAACCAAGTAACCCCGAAACAGTAGCATCAATTACAAAGGTGAAACTAAATAAGAATAGCTTTAGGACCTTTGATGAACTAGAAGTTGAGGTGGAATATGAAGTTTATGATGATCTAATAGATGATTTATTATTAGGTGTCGCAATTTATACGCCAGACCGCAAATATATATTTGGACCTAATACTCACTTAGAGAAGATTGATATTCCTAATAGATTAGGTAGACATAGAATGAAGTATATTATTTCTAGCCTACCATTGCTTAGTGGAACTTTCTGCATCGATGTGGGTTTATTTAATAATGAAGGCATAGTATGTCTTCACTACAAAGAGAATGTTGTGGACTTTAATATTACGAATAAATATATATCAGAAGGATTAGTATATATGAAACATAGATGGGAAGTGCTGGAATGATTAATACGCTCTTTGATCAATATCAAAGGTATAACAATGTCCGGAATATTATCAATGAGTTAAGAGTAGATGGTGAAACATTTCGTATTCTGGAGGTAGGAGCAAATGAACATCGTAATTTAGAGAAGTTCTTACCTCTGGATAACATTACTTATTTAGATATTCAACTACCAGAAGAGTTAATAGATGATCCAAATTATATTCTAGGTGACGCTACTAATATGAGTTTCTCAGATAACGAGTATGATGTAATTGTTGCCTTGGATGTATTTGAACACATTCCAGAGGAGAAGAGAAATCAGTTTATTGATGAGTTATACCGTGTAAGCTCTCAAATCTGTGTGATAACTGCACCATTTCATTCTCAACAAACGGTAGATGCGGAATCAAGAGTGAATACAGTCTATAAAAGTCTATTTAATAAGAATTTTATATGGCTTGAAGAGCATATGGATAATGGTCTCCCCAAACCTGATATTCTTACAAGTTATCTTGATTCAAAAAATATAAGTTATAAGATGATCGGTCATGGGAGTTTAGATATTTGGGAAAGGTTAATGGGGATACACTTCTTTGCAGCAAATAATCCAAGGCTTGGGCTTTATCGTCAAGAAATAGACAAATTCTATAATTCTTATCTATTTGATTATGATTACATGGAAGAATCTTATAGGAAAATAGTTATATTGCATAAAAACGGGAATCTCAATGTGTTAGAAGAAAAAGTATCAAAAGAAGTTCCTATAACGATATTGAAAAAGCTCGAAATGATGGAACGCACTTTTTATAATTTATATTCAATGATGGATAAGATTATTGAGGGAAATTTAATTAGTGAAGACCAAATTCAAATATTTTTAGATTCTGGGCAAGGTTTTAATGAATCGGAGAGTCAGAGTTATAAATTCAAAGATAAAGAATTAACGACGCATATTTCAATTGACCTCCGTAATATTAATGGAATTCAAAATATTAGAATAGATCCTTCTAATTATAGTGGTATCTATAAAGTGGAAAACCTTAAGTTATTCGAAGCTACTAGTAATGAATTGATTGAATATGAAGTAATAGGAAATTTCAATTATGAGGCATCTAATATTTATCTATTTGAGAAGGATGACCCTAATATTATATTAAATCTAGGTTCTGAATTATATATATCAAGATTAGAGTTGGACGTATCTAAATTTTCTGAAGATGAGGTTGTTAAGCAGGTTATTAATATGTTATTAAGTAAGGAAAATGAGAATATTGCTATTGATCAAGATTATAAGAAACAATTAATGAGGTTAGAAGAATTGCATAGTGAGATGGAACATTTAAGAGTAATAAATAATGGAATGGAAGCTACAGTAGAGTATTTAACTGAAAGAATTAAAGTTGCTGAAAATGAACAGCAAAGGTTAACTACTGTGTTGTTGGCGAAAGAACTTGAGATAAAAGAAATTTATGATTCAAAAGCTTGGAAATTTGTCGTTAGAATGAGGAAGATGCTAGGTAAGTAACTCTAACTAGATAAGCCGTGAGGAGGATTCTATTGAAGATCGTAGACATACTTATTCGAATTAATACAGCGCTCGCTGGTTTATTTGGTTTTAAATCAAATCTGAACATTATCCCAGTATCAGATCTGACGAAGGCGAAGGGTAAATGGATTTCAACTGGAGTCGATCCCGCATTTGTATTGGAAGGAAGATTTTTTGGTGGATGGAACACGATATCATGGGACTCAAATAGTACAAATAATATTCCAGTTAAATTATATTGGGACGAGGGCGCTGGGTTTTCTGAAGAGAGAAGTATGAATCTAGCTTCGATTTCTACTGGAGAAAGTAAGTATTCAACAACATTTCATATCCCAGTGGGTATTAAGAAGCTGCGATTAGATCCTGGGGAAATGGAAGCTGAATTTAGACTGGAAAATGTAAAAATGAAGAAAACTACAAAACATTATATTTTATTAGAATCACTCCTAAATACAGTTAAACAACGTGGATTTAACTTCCGAACATTAAGAACACTTATGCGCAAAGCTATTAGTGTTTACAAATCTCAAGGTTTAAAAGGGTTGAGACAAAAAATAGAGGCTGTCCAGGGCGGAACCACAAACACAAATATTATTCATAGTTATGATGAATGGCTGACCCGAAATGGAATTAATAGTAATAGTATAAGAGTAGCTAAGGAAAGTATGGAGTCATTTGAATATAAACCGTTAATATCAGTTATCCTCCCTGTTTATAATGTCGATGAAGTATGGTTAAGGAAATGCATCGATTCAGTTATAACACAGGTTTATTGGAATTGGGAACTTTGTATATCTGATGATGCTTCAACTAAACCTCATATTAGCAAGGTGTTAATAGAGTATGCTGAAAGCGACTCTCGTATAAAGGTTGTTTTCAGAAAAACGAATGGTCATATTTCTGAAAACTCAAATTCTGCAATAGAAATTGCAAACGGAGAATTTATTGCACTATTAGATCACGATGACGAGTTAACAAGTTATGCTTTATATGAAAATGTACTTTTGTTAAACAAAAGTCCCGATGCTGATGTTATTTATAGTGATGAAGATAAAATCTCTATTGAGGGCGAGCGTTTTTCTCCGTTTTTCAAACCGGATTGGTCTCCGGATTTATTGATGTCTCAAATGTACATATGTCACTTAACAGTGTATCGTAAAACGATAGTAGATCAACTCGGGGGATTTCGTATAGGTTACGAAGGTAGTCAGGATTATGACTTAATGTTAAGGGTTTCTGAATTAACTAATAATATTTATCATATTCCTAAAATACTGTATCACTGGAGAGCAATTCCTAACTCTACCGCATCTGATACGGCATCGAAAGATTATACACATGTTTCGGGCCTTAAGGCTTTGAAGGATGCTATTGAAAGAAGGGGGAATAATGCTTCAGTGGAATCGATAGAAGACCATTCTAATATTTATTTAACAAGGTATTTACCAGTAGGGAATCCTAAGGTTTCAATTATAATACCAACAAAAAATATGGTGTCGATTCTACAAAAGTGTTTAAAATCAATCTTCGAAAAAACAACATATGGAAATTTTGAAATAATAATTATTGATAACGATAGTGATGATCCTGCCACATTTGATGCTTATCGTTATTGGGAGAAGATGGAGAAGACAAGGTTTAAAGTATTCTCTTTAAACATCCCTTTTAATTATTCTAAGTTGAATAACTTTGGTGTTACTAAAGCGGATGGTGAATTATTATTACTTCTTAACAACGATGTAGAAGTAATATCTGAAAATTGGTTGACTGATATGGTTGGTCAAGCTACTCGTCCAGAGGTCGGAGCAGTAGGAGCTTGCTTGTATTACCCTGATAATTCTTTACAGCATGGTGGAGTTGTATTAGGCCTCGGGGGTGTTGCAGGTCATAGCCACAAACATTTTCCAAGAGAAAACCCGGGATACTTCCGAAGGTTAAAGGTGGTCTCTAACTATACAGCAGTCACTGCTGCATGTTTAATGATTCGCAAAGAGGTATTTATTGAGGTTGGTGGTTTGGAAGAAGAGTTACAAGTGGCATTTAATGATGTTGATTTTTGTCTTAAAGTATGGAGTAGAGGATATAACAATGTTTGGCTCCCTCATGTAAAGCTTTATCACCATGAATCGAAGAGTAGAGGGTATGAGGATACTCCAGAGAAGCAGGAACGTTTCATGAAGGAAATCGATTGGGTAAAACGACGTTGGACAAGCATTCTTAATAATGACCCTGCGTATAATCCGAATCTAACGAAAGAACGGGAAGACTTCTCTCTTGGAGAATCTTCAAATATATACGGAAATAATATGGGGATTAACAGAACAAAAACTTTGGGAAAAGTAAATCAGAATATTTCATAATATGCGATGGGTAATTTCTGATAATCGAATGTACAAATGAACGATTTCAGAAACTATATTTGTATCTGTAAGGCATAGTAGTGCCGGTTGCTCTTATCATGAAAACCGGAATGCCTAATCGATAAAAAGCACATCAAAATATGCTTAACTCCATGTAAGAAACATATTCAAAGAGTGGACAAATATAAAAATTCAACTCTTAATTTAAAGGCTCATGTACTGAGTAGAGGTCTTGTTATTTCTACACTCACTGATCTCATAGTTGCAAAAGTAATCACGAATATACTTGTTATAATATTTAATTAGGCAATTAGTAAAAAGGTTATTCAAATAAGATATGGAGGTGTCATAATGAAAGGTATAATCCTAGCAGGTGGTACAGGCTCTCGCCTTTATCCTTTAACCAAAGTTACTAATAAGCATCTTCTTCCCGTCGGTAAATATCCAATGATCTTTCACTCAATCTATAAGCTTAAGCAAGCTAGCATTAAGGACATTCTCATTGTTACTGGTAAAGAACATATGGGTGACGTCGTTAACTTACTTGGTAGTGGTCGAGATATGGGCGTTTCTTTTACCTATAAAGTGCAGGATGAAGCTGGAGGTATTGCCCAAGCACTGGATTTAGCAGAACATTTTGTTGGGGAAGATCAAATGGTAGTTATTCTAGGAGATAATGTTTTTGAAGATGATATCACTCCGTACGTGCATAAATTTCAAGAGCAGAAGAAGGGCGCCAAGATCTTAATACAAGAAGTTCAAGATCCTAATCGATTTGGAGTAGCTGAAATTGCAGGAGAGCGAATTCTTTCTATTGAAGAGAAGCCGGAACAGCCGAAGTCTGATTATGCAGTTACAGGTATTTATATGTTCGATCATAAGGTGTTTGATATCGTTAAGACCTTGAAACCTTCTAGTCGAGGTGAATTGGAAATCACAGATGTTAATAATGCCTATATTAATCGTAATGAACTTTCATTTGATATCCTTCAAGGTTGGTGGACGGATGCAGGAACACACGCTTCATTAGCACGAGCCAACGAGTTATCTCAGGGTTTGATATTTGAAGAAGCATTCGGCAAATTAAAATTGTGAACATAGGGAGGAACTCTAAGCTATGAAAGTCACTTCTCTAATATTATCAGGTGCGAGCTTGCTTGAACCGATTGTCCATGGCGACACTCGGGGCTTTTTTATGGAGAGCTATAATGAGGCCAGCCTACATGAACAGGGGATTAACTACGCTTTTATTCAAGATAACCAATCCCTCTCAGCAGAACCTGGTGTTCTACGCGGACTTCACTATCAGCTCAATCCCAAAGCTCAGACTAAGCTGATCCGTGTGCTTACCGGTGCGATTTATGACGTGATCGTAGATATTCGGCGTAACTCACCCACTTTCGGCCAATGGGTCGGTGTCATCTTGAGTGAACACAATCATCGACAGCTCTTAGTTCCCAAAGGCTTTGCCCATGGATTCTGTACGCTTGTTCCCAACACACAGGTTCTCTACAAAGTAGACGAGTATTACTCACCGGAGAATGATCGTGGCATACTATGGAACGACCCTGCTCTTGCTATAGATTGGCCTACAGCAAGTCCGATCCTATCGGACAAAGATCAACGGCATCCGCTACTTCAAGATGCGGAACTTAATTTTGAGTAGGGGGTATATCTTTTTATGAAACTACTAGTTACTGGCGGTGCCGGATTTATCGGAAGTAATTTCGTTATATATATGTTGCGAGAACATCCTAGTTACCAAGTTGTGAACATTGATTCGTTGACCTACGCAGGCAATTTAGAGAATCTTAAGTCTATCGAGAATCATCCGAACTACTCTTTTGTTAAAACGGACATTACAGATAGTCAGGCCATCGATCAAATATTCCAACAAGGTATTGATATGGTTGTGAACTTTGCAGCGGAATCGCATGTGGATCGAAGTATCCTTGAGCCGGAAGTATTTGTGAAGACCAATGTGTTGGGTACACAAGTGCTGCTTGATGCTTCTAAGAGATATGGTGTGACGAAATATGTACAAGTATCAACGGATGAGGTATATGGTTCACTTGGAGAGACGGGTCTATTTATGGAGAGTACGCCATTAGAACCAAATAGTCCATATTCCGCTAGTAAGGCTGGTGGGGATCTGTTAGTTCGTGCTTATCATGAAACATTCGGTCTGCCTGTGAATATTACTCGATGTTCTAATAACTATGGACCCTATCAATTCCCTGAGAAGCTGATTCCATTAATTATATCTCGTGCATTGAGTGATCAGGCCTTACCTATATACGGTGATGGTTTAAATATTCGCGACTGGCTTTATGTTGAAGATCATTGTAGTGCGATTGATCTTGTCATTCATCAAGGACGTGTTGGTGAAGTATACAATATCGGTGGTAACAATGAACGTACGAATCTTCATATTGTGAAGACCATTCTACATGAGTTGAATAAACCTGAATCTCTTATTACTTATGTTGAAGATCGCTTAGGACATGATCGCCGCTATGGGATAGATCCAACGAAGCTTGCACAAGAGTTGGGCTGGAAGCCAAAGCATAATTTCGAGACGGGCATTAAAGAGACAATTCAATGGTATTTGAATAACAAAGAATGGTGGACTCGTATTCAATCGGGTGAGTACCAACAATATCAGATCACTCAGTATGGAGAACGGTTGGGAGATTCTCTATGAAGGCACTTGTAACAGGAGCGACAGGTCAATTAGGAACGGATGTCGTTACTATATTGTGTAGCAAGGGTCACGATGTGCTTGCATGTGGTCGTAAAGAGTTAGATATTACGGATATAGCACAATGCCATCAATTGATTGGTCAGTTTCAACCCGATGTGGTCATTCACTGTGCAGCTTATACAGCAGTCGATGCGGCCGAGACAGATATAGATGGAGCTTATAAAGTAAATACCGTAGGCACAAGGAATATAGCGGTAGCTGCAGAAAGTAATGGATCAAAACTGATCTATATTAGTACGGATTATGTATTTGATGGCACTAGTGAAGATTCATATCAAGAGTATGATAATACGAATCCCAAGAGCATTTATGGGAAGTCAAAACGTGCAGGAGAGGTGTTAGTACAGAGCTTATCTTCGAGGTATTTTATCGTTAGGACATCTTGGGTATATGGTGCGCATGGGAATAATTTTGTCAAAACAATGTTGCGTCTCGGTCAAGACAAGAGTTCTCTAAAAGTTGTGCACGATCAGAAAGGCTCTCCAACCTATACGGTTGATCTGACTAACTTCTTATTAGAACTTATGCCAACTGAAAAGTACGGTGTGTACCATGCTTCCAACAGTGGTGCATGTACATGGTATGAGTTCACGCAGGCTATCTTTGAAGAGGCTCGTAAGTTAGGAATCAGCATTATTGCTGAGCCCGAACCTTGTTCGACAGATGAATTCCCTCGTCCAGCTCACCGCCCTACTAATTCGGTCATGGATCATCTATCCATCCGAACGAATGGGTTTCAGGATTTACAGCCTTGGCGAGAAGGGTTGAAGCATTTCCTCATAGAAACTACTGCCAAATAAATACGATGATTAGAGTTTCCCGATCAATTGTCGAATTGATCGGGAGTTTCTTTGTATGGAATCATCTAATTCTCCTTGGGGGTAATGGTATAATAAGACATTGATTGCTGCTTTGAATACGAAGGAGGTATAACGTTGGAACGCTTCAAAGTCCAAGTGTTATTATCTACATTTAATGGTGAGAAATATATAGATGAACAAATGAAGAGCTTGCTTTCACAGGTAGACATTGAACTCCATATTGTAATCCGTGATGATGGATCAACCGATGGTACAATGATGAAATTAAAGAAATACAAAGAGGAGTATCCAAATCTAATTTGTATATATGAGAAAGAGAATATTGGAGTTGTTGGAAGTTTTTTTGATTTGATAAGCAGATCCTCAGCAGGATACGATTATTATGCATTTTGTGACCAAGATGATGTATGGAATAATAACAAGTTAATCAGTGGGATACTCCTTATTAATCAGATGCAGCAAGGTCAGCCTTTAATGTATTGTTCAACGACACAGATGGTTGATGAGCATTTAGCTCCCTTAAGCATATGGCCAAGCCCACCTCAGCATTTATTATCTCCCTATAACGCATTAATAGAAAATGTATGTGTGGGTTGTACAATGCTTATAAATCAAGAAGCTATGAATCTTGTGAAGAGTAATCTTCCGTACAATTTGAAAAACGTAATTATGCACGATTGGTGGATTTATTTAGTCGTGTCGGCTTTTGGAGAAATTGTATTTGATCCGGAACCTAGCATCCTTTATCGTCAGCACCAATCCAATGCACTGGGCGGATTATCAGATGGGTGGATCAGTAAATGGAGAAAGCGATCGCTGAGATTTTTGAATGGACAGAATCATTATATTCTTAGTAACCAAGCTAAGGAATTTATGTCAGTATATATACATTTTATGACGAATAAACAGTGCGATGACATTGATGAAATTTTAAAAACACAACAACAAAGCCTTTTTAAACGAGTTGCCTATACGCTGAAAACACCTTTTTATAGGCAATCCACAATAGATAATATCGTTTTTAAAATGGTATATATAGCGGGTAAGTTATAACAATCTAAATCTCCCCCTTTATCCTAGATAGGTTATAATAATGCTGAGAGATTCTATATTTGTCAGGAAGTGCTATTTCTATGGATTTAAGTATTTTGATTGTAAATTACAATACATGCAAGCTGACGTTGGACTGCCTGCAGTCCGTATTTGCTTCGAAGATGGGCTACACCTTTGAAGTGATTATTATAGATAATCACTCTGTTGATTCATCAGTTGAGAGTATCTCCATAGAATATCCCCAAGTTACAATGATAGCTAATGATGATAATACTGGATTTGCTAAGGCAAATAATCAAGGGTTGGCTATAGCTAAAGGACGATATGTTTTGCTGCTTAACTCCGATACGATTATACGTGAGGATACGTTTCAGACGATGGTCTCATTTATGGATGACAATCCCATCATAGGAGCATCGGGTTGTAAGGTTATTCTACCCGATGGAACGCTCGATAAGGCATGTAAACGTGGGTTTCCAACGCCATCGGCGTCTTTTTACTATGCATTCGGGATATCAAGACTGTTCCCGGATTATCCGAAGTTCAATCAGTACCAACTAGGGCATCTAGATCCTGATGAGGAGTATCCTGTGGATTGTTTGGTGGGTGCCTTTATGATGGTTAGAAGTGAGACGATCGAGCAGGTCGGGGGTCTAGATGAGACATTCTTCATGTATGGCGAAGATATTGATTGGTGTTATCGCATCAAGCAAGCAGGTTGGGGAATTTATTATTACCCTCGTACTTCTATTGTCCATTACAAAGGTGGAAGTGCTCGCCGCAGACCAACTCGCATTATTTATGAGTTTCATCGTGCTATGTTTGTTTTTCACCGTAAACATTACAAGGACCAATACTTTTGGGGTATCAATATGGTTATATATACTGGGATTGGATTGAAATTTACGATGGAGTTACTAAAGAACAAGCTGACTAGATCGAAGCCTGTTTTGGAGTCCACAGACAATCAGGTGGAGGTGAACTTATGATTCGTAGAAGTCAGGGATTACTAACTCAGTTATATATTTTAACGGACTTTGTTATGGTGCAAGTAGCATTTCTACTCGCATGGTGGCTTAAATTCGAAAGCGGCTGGGTTCCATATGAGAGACCGCTCCCAATAGAGACGTATTTGCTCTGGAGTTTAACCTATGGTGTGATTGCTATCATAACGGGTATTGTGTTGTCACTTTATTCCCCTAAGAGGAAGAAAAGATTTGCAGATGAATTTATTAAGGTCATACAGATACATTTCATCAGTTTATTCATGTTGATTAGTATTTTATTTGTTATTAAGGAAATTGATATTTCGCGTGTATATCTAGCATTCAATTTGGGATTTAATATTGTGCTCATTATACTTTACCGGTATTTTCTTAAAGCATCCCTTAAGCATTTTCGTGAGAAGGGCTACAATAGGCAATTCGTATTGATCGTGGGCGCGGGTACGTTAGGCAAACGCTTCTATAATAATCTGAAGCAGTATCCAGAATTAGGTTATGAGGTTGTAGGATTCTTAGATGATCATCAGGTTTGGGATAATATCGATGGAGCACATTATAAGCCCATTCTCGGAAATTTGGATGATCTTGAAGGCATATTGAGCCAAGAACTCATAGACGAAGTCATACTAGCTCTACCACTTGACGCGCATTCTATGTATACGAATATCATCGTCCTTTGTGAGAGGGCAGGTGTAAGAACACTTATCATACCGGACTTTTTCGATTACCTACCAGCAAGACCTTATTTTGATAATTTTGCAGGCATGCCTATGATTAATGTTAGGGATATTCCACTTGATGTAGCGGGTAATCGATTATTCAAGAGATTATTTGATATTATATTCGCGCTATTTGCTATTATTGTGGCTTCGCCAGTCTTGCTGGCCGTTGCTATAGGTGTGAAGTGTACCTCCTCAGGTCCTATTATATTCAAGCAAGAAAGAGTCGGACTCAATCGCCGTAACTTCATGATGTATAAATTCCGTTCGATGAAGTTCCAGTCTGAGGGCACAGTGGATACAGGATGGACAACTGAGAATGATCCGAGACGAACCCGATTCGGTACGTTTCTACGCTCGACTAGCTTAGATGAGCTTCCCCAATTTTTTAATGTGTTGATGGGACATATGAGTGTTGTAGGGCCAAGACCGGAACGTCCTTATTATGTAGAACAGTTTCGTGATGAGATTCCCAAATATATGGTTAAACATCATGTTCGTCCAGGTATTACGGGTCTGGCGCAGAGTGAGGGATTACGTGGAGATACTTCTATCGTAGAACGGATTAACCACGATATTTTCTATATTGAGAACTGGACTATCCTTTTAGATGTCAAAATCATCATGAAGACAATTAAGAATGGATTTAAGAATAACAATGCCTACTAAGTTGAAATTATGAGAATGTTCCTCGAGCTTATTGCTTGAGGAGCATTTTTTTTGTGCGTTAGTACAAATAGACAACAGAAAGGTTGGCTGTTTCATTTTCACATAGGGATGCCTAATCTGACTCACGTGCATCACGTGCCATCAACTTGACCGCCTCTGAGTCATTCAAACGTCTCAACTTCATTTCTAAGTCGCTTTTTTAAAAGCGTTTACATGTCAATATTGATCTCTCAGTAATAATCTGTAGTAAATGACCCGTCAGATTGTGTTGAGGACGATAGGTGAAACTTGCGCAGAGGAATAAATCGCATCTTTTTAGCAAGAATTACACATGTTTTCTATAGTTTATAGAACTACCAATAAGCGTATAATGCCCGTCCTATAAGGTTTTTAGGTAATATAAAATGACATATTTACGAATGTAGCTGTTGCTAGGTATTGTATATGAAAGCGCTAACATCAATTAATGATTAGCGTCGGTAACATAGCCAGAGGAACACTTACCGAATCAGGAAGGGGTGATACTATGCAGGAAACAAAAAGTAACATCACGAGTAGCGTGATCCCGAAAGTTAAGGGGAAGAAGGAAAAGAAGAAGAGCTGGAACAAGATAGTTCAGAACTGGGAACTATATATATTCATTGCACCAGCGTTCTTGTATTTCCTTATTTTTCATTATGGACCGATGTATGGTATCCAGATTGCTTTTAAGAACTTTGTTCCTACCAAAGGTATTACGGAAAGTTCGTGGATTGGATTTGGTCACTTCACTCGCTTTTTTAACTCTTATTATTTTTGGGATTTACTATGGAACACGCTTAGTATTAGTCTGTACGAATTGGCTGTCGGGTTTCCAATTCCGATTATCCTGGCGCTAGCATTTAATGAGGTGAAGAACGGGTCATTTAAGAAGTTGGCTCAGACCGTTACATACGCGCCTCACTTTATTTCCGTCGTTGTCATGGGCGGTATGATCATAACATTCTTATCTCCTTCATCAGGTATGGTCGTTCACTTGATTGAATGGTTGGGATTTGACGCACCTCAGTTCTTGACGGACCCCAAATGGTTTAAGACGATGTATGTATTCTCTGGTGTTTGGCAGAGTGCAGGTTGGGGGACGATTATTTATTTAGCAGCTTTGTCCGGCGTGGATCCTCAGCAACATGAAGCAGCTATAATTGATGGAGCATCGCGCTTTCAGCGCATCAGATATATCAACATTCCAGTAATTGTTCCAACGATGACGATACTATTGATTCTGAATGTGGGTAGTTTGCTAGGCGTAGGCTTTGAAAAAATACTACTATTGCAGAATCCGCTAAACATGGGAGCATCGGACGTTATTTCAACATTCGTATATCGCTCGGGACTAGTGGATGCACAATATAGTTTCTCTACTGCAGTAGGATTGTTTAACTCCGTTGTTAACGCGTTCCTATTAATTACAGTGAACCAGATCGTGCGTCGTACCAATGAGAACAGTCTATGGTAGAGAAGGGGGTGGGGTAAATGGTTGTCACCGTTAAAGAAACAGGGCGAGACAAGCTATTCGCTATTGGTATCTATATTTATGTGTTTCTAGCTTTTATTATCGTAGCTTATCCTGTGGTGTACATGCTTAGTGCTTCCATTAGTGATCCTAAACTTGTTAGTTCCGGTGAAATGTGGCTATGGCCGAAAGGTATTACATTTGATGGTTACAAGAGAGTATTCGAGAACGCAAGTATATGGAGAGGATACGGGAATACCATCCTGTATACCGTGTTAGGGACGTTGATCAATCTGATCGTTACGTTGCCAGCGGCATATGCTTTGAGTCGCAAGGACTTTGTTGGACGTAACTTTTTCATGGGTATGTTCATGGTCACCATGTTCTTTGGAGGAGGTCTTGTACCGAGCTATCTACTTATTAAAAATCTAGGTATGGTAGATACCATATGGGCGATCGTGATCCCATCGGCAGCTTCGATCTGGAATATCATTGTATCTCGGACGTTCTTTCAGTCTACGATTCCAAATGAATTACAAGAGGCCGCACAGATCGACGGATGTACGAATATGCGCCTGTTCTTCCAGATCGTTCTTCCGTTGTCGATGCCGATCATTGCCGTTATGGGATTGTTCTACGGTGTAGGGAATTGGAATAGCTATTTCTCGGCTCTAATTTATTTGAACGACGAATCTAAATTCCCACTACAATTGATCTTGCGACAAATTCTAGTTCTGCAAGAAATGTCTGCACAACCAGGAGGATCCATGGATGCTACGACGGCGTTAGCACTTAATAATAAGGCAGAAGTCGCAGCACTAGTTAAATATGCAGTCATTATCGTAGCAACGGTACCAATTATCGCAATTTATCCGTTCCTTCAACGTTATTTTGTACAAGGTGTCATGATTGGTTCCGTTAAGGGCTAATCTTAAACTTATCTACTAATGATATTAAAAGGGGAGAATTAGGTTATGAAAAAAATCCGTAAAGCGTCAGCTATGTTGTTATGTCTCAGCTTGTCCATGTCCGTATTAGCAGCTTGTGGCGCATCGAATGAGGGTTCAAAAGAAGCGGGTACTTCCAACACAGCTGCAGACGTGAGTAAAGAGGGCTTCCCGATTGTTAGCAAACCTCTTACCTTGAAGATGATGTCGCAGGACTTAGGTATTCAAGATTGGACGCAAATGCCTGCGCTTCAAGAAATGGAGAAATTATCAGGTATCAAGATGGAATTCAATAATGCGACACAAGACAGTTTCTTAACGAAGAAGAACCTCGTGTTTGCTAGTGGTAATTTGCCAGACATATTCTATGCAGCGGATCTTAAACCTTCAGAACAAGTGACATACGGAGGTCAGGGTGTACTTGTTCCACTCGAAGATTTGATTGATAATTACGCGCCTAACCTCAAAAAAATTCTCGATGAAAATCCGGATATCCGTAAGTCAATTACGACGCCTGATGGTCATATCTATGCGTTGCCGAACATCGACTTGTCTGCCGTATGGTATCGCGGTCCGATGTGGTATAACGGAAAGTTCTTGAAAGCACTTAATGTAACAGAACCTAAGACAACAGAAGAGTTATATACCTATTTGAAGCGTGTTAAGGAAGAGGATCCAAACGGTAATGGTAAGCAAGATGAAATTCCGCTTTCATCCGTGAAGCTAGACGATTTACGCATGTACTTCTTCGGTTTCTGGGGGATGTATAACGAGGATATTTACGTCGATAAACAAGACAAAGTGCACTACCCATATATGGAAGAGGGATATAAAGGTTATGTAACATTCTTGAATCGTTTGTGGAATGAGGATCTACTCGACCACGAGACGTTCTCACAGACGAATGACCAGAAGAAGGCTAAAGGGAAAGATAATCAACTGGCACTGTTCAACGATTGGTTTCCTAGCTTTACATTGGGAGGCGAGCCTAATGATAGCCATCCATTGATGACACTTGTGAAGAGTGAAGTCGCTGATTCTCCTGTTTACGGTAAACATCCAGGTCTTTCTACGAACGGAACTTTTGCCATTACTAGCAGTAATCCGGCTCCAGAAGCTTCGATGCGTTGGGTGGATTACCAATACAGTTACGATGGTGCTTCTATGTTCGGACAAGGTCCAGAGAACATTCTTTGGAAATATACAGACAAAGAGAACCACGTAAAAGAATGGCTTCCGGTTCCAGACGGCGGGGATCGTGATGAATATCGTGGGAAAATCACACCGAATAATGGTATCGTTCCTCCAGGTATGAATCGAATCGATATTTATAACGGATTAAGAAGTGATTTCGATCTATGGCTTGATAAGGAAAATGCAGAGAAGTTAGTTCCAATCGCCAAATCGCCATTCCCAAGTGTTTATTTAACAAATGAAGAGCAAGAGGAGACTTCTGCTTTGCGATCCGATCTGGATGCGTATGTTAAACAAATGGAAGCGAAATTTGTAACAGGCCAAGAATCTGTCGCTAATTGGGATAAATACAAGGCACAAGTTGAAAAAATGGGCGGTAAGCGTATTGTAGAAATTTATCAGGCTGCATACGACCGTTGGAATGAGAAGTAACCCATAAACCTCTCCAACCATGAGATGCAATTAGTAATTCTAACCGGATCATCTCACATGATGACCGGTTAGATTGCATCACGGTTATTCTTCAATAAGGTCAGGTGTCGATTCAATAAGTTCATTCTCTTTGTGAAGTTTACGGTATTGGCCAGGCGTATACCCGGTTTCCTTTTTGAATTTACGGATGAAGTTAGGTGTATCGAGATAACCAACACGCATAATAATGTCTTTTAACGGGTCATTTGTCATCGTTAGTTGGTGCATAACTTCTTCCATTCTTTTTTGCCAAATGTATGGGATGAAGTTTACGCCCATCTTATCCTTGAAAGAACGACTGACATGCGAAGGTGAGATGTCGAACTCGAAGGAGATCGACTCTAGGCTGAGCGTTTGGTCCATATAGTGATTGTCAATATATACAATAACCTGATCCATCAGGGAATGATCCTTCTTTGTTTGATTACGCTCAACCTGAGCGCAGATCCGAGAAGCAAGATTTAAGAAACTATGCTCTAATTCATCCAATGAATTGAACATTAGATTAGGGGCCATTTCCTGCATCGCATTATCGTTGCCGAGTTCAGATGCGGTCTTCAGCATCGTATTCAGAATATCAAAGCAGATACAGCGTATAAGTAGTGCAGAAAGTGTATGTAAATTACGGAATGCAGGACTGATAATTTGCGCCGCAACATCATAACTTCCTTGTTTCAAGCTTTGCGAGAGCTTCAGTAGTTCACTATCCGGGATCCAGAATGTTTGGTCAGACGTATAGGATAGCTTCTCGAAAAAAGTGACGGTGCCATGATCGGTTGACATGCGTAATTCGGATGCTGAACAGGCCTCAATAAAGGACTGATTAATATGATCAGGACTCAAATAACAGGTCCCAACACCAATCGATGGAATGACATTGACCATTTCGAGGATATTTTCACGTATCGCTTCGACAATATGTTGGACATGGACGAATTCCTGTAGCTCGCTATGTAGGTTGAAGCTGATAATGAGAGCGAGCTGATCCGGTTGAGGGAGTTCAACGCTGTAGGCATAGGCATCCAGGTCAGGGATCTCCATCTGGGCAAGAAGTTGTAAGATTTCTAGTCTGTCTTGTTTATTGTTGTGGTCGTCTTCAAGTGAACCCCACATGATCACCATTACAAAGTGGTGATTTCTATCAAATTTAAGGTCGAATGTTTCTAAGAGTTCTGGCGTCTGACTCTGAGCGTTACCGTATTTCAACAGCATAAAGAGAAAGTGATTTCGTGCATAGGGCTCTTGAAGGTCTACTCGCGAGCTGTAATCTAGAAGCGCTGTTCGAATTCGCTCAAGCTCGTTGCCTTGCAGGCTAGCTTCGTTAGCTGATCGGTTTGGTTTGGCGTTAGCATAAGCGAACTCCGCTAAAGTGGATATCGGTTGGTATTGGATTCGTGCGAACATGATCGCAATAGCGGCACCGACGAGCACAATGATAGAGAACAACATGATAATGAAACTACGAACATGTAGAACACTGCTGAAGAATTGAGAGCTAGGCATCAATGTCACATATGTCCATCCGTTATTTTCAGATTTAACAGATACGATGGAATGCCGCTTACCGTTTAACGTTTTGCTATGGATTCCTGGTGATAGCCCAAATAAGGAGTTAGCATCGGCCTTCGTTAGCGATTCACCATTACGGTTATCAGTTAGAATTTGACCATTATTATCAAAAATATAAGAGAGCCCTTGGTAATTTCCTAGAATCGAATCGATTAAACCTGTCAACTCAGCTTCTTTGATGAAGTACATGACTGTTGCATGTGGGGTAGGGCTGTTGGGTGTAATCGGAACAAGATAAGCCAGAATTGTTTGTTCAAAAGAGTTACGGTTAAGGAGATCGGCTGGGCGCATCGTTGGGAATTTGGCGTTGTTCAAATCTTGGTTGAGATCTTTATCAGTCCAATTATCGAAACGGTACTTATCTGTAAACACGTCTAGACTCGACATACCTTGTGAAGAGTAAATCTGCTCATTGTTATGAAAGTATAAGAATATTTCACTGATGATGGAATTTGGTGCTTTATATTGATCCAGTGCTTGAATAGCTTCTCTACCAAAATAGGGATCGTGTACGCGATATGAAGTAAGTCTCTCGTCGTAAGAGATACGTGTAGCGACGTCACTCATTTCATTCATCCGGGCGTCAATGATATTTTTAGTTTGTGTTAATTGATTGAGATGAGAGTTTTCAATTTCTGCTCTGAGATTGCTGACAGCGTTTTCATAGATGAATACGGTTATAAGGACTAAAGGAATTAATAGAATGAACAAGTAGGACAAGATGTATTTTAAGAATAGTTTGGACTTGAAGTAATTCATTTTCATCTATGTAGCCTCCTGAAGTTTCCAATAAATGTTGAATTTCTTAAGTATATGATAACAAGAAAATTAACCAAATACGAGTAGGATGACTAATAGTTTACAATCATAACTCTTTTGCCACCGGAGGGAATTACGTGAATTTAAGTAGTGTAATGGAACCGAACATTGAATATGCACCGAAACATTATATTTGTAGACGTGCCACCGAGTCGCTTGTTCTGGATGGTCGTGTGGATAAGTCGTTCTGGACTGAAGCTGATTGGACTGACGATTTCGTTGATATTGAAGGGGATCTTCGGCCTAGGCCTACGAAGCAAACTCGGGTGAAAATGATGTGGGACGATGAGTATTTTTACTTTGCAGCGGAATTGGTAGAAGATCAGATTTGGGCTACGTTGACGGAACGAGAATCGGTTATTTTTTATGATAACGATTTTGAAATTTTCATTGATCCTGATGGGGATACGCACCAATATTACGAATTCGAAGTCAATGCGTTGAACACGGTATGGGATTTAATGCTAGTTAAGCCATATCGCGATGGTGGGCCACCAGTTAACGCTTGGGATATTAATGGACTTAAGACGGCAGTACATATTGATGGTGAGTTGAATCGTCCAGATGCGGATAATCGAAAATGGAGTGTTGAGGTGGCTATGCCATGGACTAGCTTGAGAGAGTGTTCTCCCGATGGACGTCGACCGGTAAAAGATGAATTCTGGCGCGTGAATTTCTCCCGCGTTCAGTGGCGCACAGAAGTTAAGGACGGCGAATACACAAAGATTCTGAATCCAGACACGGGTAAGCCTTTCCCAGAGGATAACTGGGTGTGGTCTCCAATGGGGATTATTAATATGCATTACCCAGAGTTATGGGGTTATGTCGTGTTTGCCGATAAGGAAGGTCCTGAACAGTTTGTGCCTTCACCGGATGAGCGAATGAAGTGGGAGTTACGCAGACTTTATTATCGCGAGCGGAATTTCTTCGCAGAGCATGGTGAATTTACTACAGATGTGAAGATGTTGATGGGAGACGAGTCGTGGATTATAACACCAACAATCGAGTTAACTAGCAGATTATTTCAGATTTCAGCGCCGTCATCCGACGGTACTGCAACTCTATATATCAGAGAAGACGGAAAGTTATGGAAGGAGTAATGACTAATGACTATTCAAACCAGTGTGTTCTCATTGGACGTTACAACTATGGAGCTTATCGAGCGTAAGTTCCGCGAGAAGGAGCTTATTGCTCAATCTAAAAGTGTCCAGTTGTTCAATATATTTCAGCAGGAACTAACCGAAGAAGAGACGTGGGCACTCAAATTCTTATATGCGTATATGCCTATTAATGATATGGCCGATTATGAGGGTTCATTATTCTTGAGTCATGTCCGCCAGACGTTGGAAATCCGCAATGAGGTTCCTTGGGGAGACCGGGTTCCTGACCATCTATTTCTCCATTTTGTGTTACCGTACCGGGTGAATAGTGAGAGTATCGACGATTGTCGGCGCATCTTATTTAATGAATTGGCAGAACGTACGGCGAATTTGTCGATGGCCGAGGCTATTCTAGAGACGAATTATTGGTGCCATGAGAAAGCAACATATATCGGAAGTGATTTTCGTACGATCTCACCGCTAACGCTGATGAGGAACGCGCGAGGGCGCTGCGGCGAAGAATCGACACTTGCAGTCTCTGCGTTACGAAGCATTGGCATTCCTGCCCGCCAGTGTTATACCCCACGCTGGGCGCATTGTGATGATAATCATGCATGGGTGGAGGCATGGGCTGACGGACAATGGGAATACATCGGTGCATGTGAACCGGAAGTTAGACTGAATCAAGGATGGTTTAGTCCACCTACGCGTAGAGCGATGTTGATCAATACGCGCGTTCCTTCGAACTATCCTGGTCCGGAGGATATCACGCTTGCCGACGAGTGGTACACAGAAATCAATCTCCTGGATGGTTATGCACCTACGAAGATAATCACGATTCTTGTAAAGGATGAGATCGGACAGCCGATTATAGGCGCCAAAGTATACTTTGAGCTGTACAATATGGCAGAATTATCACCGATTGTCGTGCTGCCAACCAATGAACAGGGCGAGGTCTCATTCAAGACAGGATTTGGTGACTTGGTTATTCGTGCGGTATATGCAGGTCGATGGGGAGAAAAGAAAATAACAGTTGCAGATAGTACTAATTTCGAGGTTGTTCTTAACCAGACACAGCAGCTAGAAGGATCAGTAGACTATGATCTGGTCCCTCCGCCGGAACGAGAGGGTGAAGCAACAGATCCGATCTCTGAGGAAGAGATGCAACGGCATAACGACCGCCTTGAGAATGGAATGTTGATCCGTAAAAACTACGAAGACACATTTCTAAATGAGTCAGAAGCGTGTGAGCTTGCCAGTAAATTAGAACTAGAACCGGAGCGCGTATGGGATGTTATTCGTAAAGCGCGCGGCAATAGTCGCGAAATTGCTGCTTTCCTAGAGGAACGCTCTCTTGAATATGGTGAGTGGCCGCTCCTTCTACTAGAAAGCTTGAGAGAGAAAGATTTAATAGATACTTTCCGTGTTACATTGGATGATCATCTGATTGGATCCATCTCTCAACAAGGAGAGTTCCAGAAAGATATCTTTATTCAGTATATCCTTTGTCCGCGCGTACAATTTGAAATGATTGGACCCTATAAGCGGGTATTCCAAGGTGAATTCACCATATCTGAATCGGTTATATATAGAGCCAACCCGTCTGAGTTGGTTCGTCGAATTAATGAAGAATGGGAGTTCAGAGAAGATTTGTCCCATTTAAAAGGCAGAACAACACCTCTTGGTACCTATCAGTTGAAGAAGGGTGATCATTCTTCTATTGCTATCATGTTTGTGAGCATCTGTCGCAGCCTAGGAATCCCAGCACGATTGCATCCGAGTGAACAGAAGCCGCAATATCTGACTGGCGACAGTTGGGCGGATGCGTTATTGGGGCAAGCGTTGGATCATGATACGGAGAAGAAGAATAATGGGACAGTGCAATTGATTCGGGATGCCGAAGCGGGATCAGGAGCCCCAGTTGCTTCGTATTCGGTGAATTTCACCTTTGCACGATTAGACAATGGCATCTACACAACGTTGATCTACCCGAGCGGTAAATTGGATGTGTACGATGAGCCATTCGAAGTTATGCAGGGGTCTTACCGAATGATAACGGCTATACGTCTGAAGGATGGAACGGTGCAGATTCGCAGTACTTATTTTAAGGTGAATGCCGGAGAACAAACAAATGTGACTCTGACATTCCGCAATGTTCAACTTGATATTCCAGTGCTTGGTTCAGTTGATAGGAACAGTAAATTCTCCCTTTCGGACGGAACCGATAAGACACTAGGAGAACTAGTGGGTACGAAGGGCAAGGGAGCTTTGATCGCTTGGATCGAACCAGAGCGAGAGCCATCTAAACATTTGATCCGCGAAATCTGCGAGCTCGCTGAGCGGTACTCAGAAATTGGCGCCCCAATCATTCTTGTGGTCGGTGATGATAAATGGAACGCATCGTTTGATCCTTCGGGTTATCCGAGTCTGCCGTCCGGTAGCATGATCATTAAGGATTCCGTTTATGAGTCACTACAGGGCTTTATGCCACACTTCGAGGAGAGGGAAGTTAGTTTCCCACACGTCTATGTGCTAGACGAACAAGATCGCATCCGATATACAGAGTCCGGGTATAAGCTGGGTATTGCTAAGGAAGCTCTTCAGGTCCTTTCCGGCGTACGAAACCATAATATGAACAGGAGTGAAATAATACAATGAAACAAACATATATTGTAGCGGGTTATGTCGTAGACGCTAAGATTCCCGATTTGACTCAGGAGGACCTGAAGAAATTGACCCATCTGAATGTTGCATTTGGACATGTCAAGGATGATGTGATCATTACGGATCATATAAAGCATATGGATATGCTGCAAAAGATAAAAGATGAACATCCCGAACTTAACTTAATATTGTCCGTTGGGGGATGGAGTGCTGGCGGATTCTCCGAAGCTGCTTCTTCCGAGGAGGGCAGAGTCGCAATGGCTAATTCGGCTGTTCGTGTACTGATCGACTATCCATTCGACGGAATTGATCTGGATTGGGAATATCCTTGTTATGGTGAAGCGGGCATTGAATCAAGCCCTGATGATAAGAAGAACTTCACATTACTATTGAAGACCATGCGGGAGGCGCTGGATCTTCAAGGCGCACAGGACGAACGTCATTACTTACTTACGATCGCTGCAGGAGCCGATCAGTATTATGTAGACGGCACGGAGATGGATCAAGTACAGCAGTATTTGGATTTTGTGCAATTGATGACATACGACATGCGTGGAGGTTTTCAGGTTCTGACGGGACACCATACGAACTTGCATACATCACCAGGGGATCTATTCCGTATTAGTACGGAATCGTCCATCAATATGTTTGTCCGTGCTGGCGTTCCTAGAGAGAAAATCGTGATCGGCGTAGCATTCTACTCCCGTGTATGGCAGCAGGTTCCTGATATTAATCATGGTCTCCATCAAATGGCTGGAAGTACAGGAGGATATGGACCGGACTTCACGGACCTTAGTGCCAATTACATCAATAAAAACGGGTATACCCGTTATTGGGATGAAGAAGCGAAGGCACCGTTCCTTTTTAATGGGACTAGCTTCATATCTTATGATGACGAAGAATCGCTTGAGCACAAATGTGAGTATGTGAAGAATCACAATTTGGCCGGAATGATGTTCTGGGAATACGGTTGCGACAAGACGCATCAGTTGCTTGATACCATGCATAAAGGACTTTAATAGTAAGGGAGAAGGATGACAATGGACAAGTGGTTTGAAAAAGCGAAGTTGGGGATTTTTATTCACTATGGTATTTATGCAGTGAACGGGATATCTGAATCGTGGTCGTTCTATAATGGCGGGATCTCTTACGAAGATTATATGAAACAATTAGACGGCTTTACAGCCTCGAAATTCGATGCAGACAAATGGGCAGATCTCATTGAAAAGTCTGGTGCGAAATATGCTGTTCTTACAACCAAACATCATGATGGTGTAGCCCTGTGGGATACACAATTTAGCGATTTAAATGTCGTGAAGAGTACCCCGGTTAAACGGGATATCATTAAAGAATATGCCGAAGCGATTACGAAAAAAGGCATTCACCTTGGCATGTACTACTCTCTAATCGACTGGTCTCATCCAGACTATCCAAGTGTCTATCAAGATGGCATTGTCCCTGACGATTTAAGCAAAGTTAACAAATTCTCTGAGCCTACAGACGGTGTTCAAGATGAAGAGAAATGGAATAGATTCCTGGAATTCAACAACAATCAATTACAAGAGATTTTAACCGATTACGGTAAAGTAGATCTCTTATGGTTCGACGGGGATTGGGAGAGAAGTGCGAAGCAGTGGAATCTTCCGGAGTTCAAGCAATACTTACAATCATTCAATCCAGACATTATCATTAACTCACGTCTCCAAGGTCATGGTGATTACAAAACACCTGAGCAAGGTATTCCAATCACAAGACCCGAGGGTCCGTGGGAATTCTGTACAACCATCAATAGCTCTTGGGGATATGTACCAACAGACACGAAATTCAAATCATTGAATCAGATCATCCGGATGTTCTGTGATTGTATCACCATGGGGGGCAATATGTTGCTCGATATCGGACCTATGGAAGATGGGACCGTAGATCCTAGAGAAGAAGCTATTCTGTTAGGACTAGGCAAATGGATTGGAACGCATGAAGAAGCAGTGTTCGAAACGGATGAAGGGATATTGCCACGATATTTCTTAGGCGGGAGCACGATCTCTAAAGACAAGAAAACGTTGTACCTCTTCGTATATGATGATCCTAAGGAGTGTCTATGCCTCAAAGGATTATCGAACAACATTAAAGACATTACAGTGCTTCATTCCGGTAAAAAACTGACACATGAAATTCATGGCGGCGTACCATGGTTCAATATTCCTGGAACCACATGGATTCATATGACAGCTGAAGATGCACATGAACAGGTTACCGTTCTTAAGCTAGAGCTTGAGGGTGAATTGGACATGTATGGCGGTTCTGGTGCGGTTGTCACACACAACTAATCGTAATACAACAAAACGAATAGAACAGAAAGGGCTGACCCAAAAGTAGATTAATCTTCTAATGAGACACCTCATTTTCTAAAAAGAGAAATATTCTCTTAAAATAGCAGGTCGAGGAGGTTATCCTTGACCTGCTATTTTGAATTTCTGAATTTCAACCGCCATGCGGTTTCATTCCAGAAATGTGGAGACCGCAGCGATTGGAGGAACGATCCATCCTCGGAGCGTCCGCCCACACCATCTATTTTTCTCCTACAGAAAAAGGATATATCTAGCTATTCTTTATTGGCTTTGGGGACACCCCTCTTTGTTATATCTCAAAATGACCAATACCCCGTTTTATCTTAGACAAAACGGGGTATTTAGTATGTAGCACACAGCAAGCTAATAACTACAAAGGTTGTTGATATTCTTGAGGAAAATAATTGCAGTAGTCATATTAATAGGAATGGCCACGCTACTTATGTATTTTGCCTTTACGGAAGATTCTAGTGGAAGTAGCAGAAATATTAGTACTGATAGTAGTCATTCCAACTTCACAGATTATAAACTCATCTCACATGCCATGGGCAGCATTCAGAATCAAGCGTATACGAATTCATACGAGGCTTTTGTAGCGAATTATGAGCAAGGGAATAGAGTATTTGAAGTCGACCTTCTTTTGACAGAGGATAATCAAGTGGTAGCTCGACATGAATGGACACAATCTATGACCAAGGAGCTTCAGCAAGAGGAGGAACTTCCTGAAGATCGTCAAGCAGTTCCGCTGACTCATAAGGAATTCAAAGAAAGTGATATCTTAGGGAAATTGAAACCGCTAGATTGGGGTGACATCCTAGATCTCATGGAGGAATATCCAGATATCTATATCGTGACAGATACGAAAGAACAGCAACAGGTGGAGATATTGAATTTAATGGTAAAAGAAGCAGAGCAACGTCGTAACCCTAAGCTACTCCAGAGAATTATTCCACAAATTTACGATCAGCCGATGCTAAAGACAGTGCAGGGAGTATATGAGTTCCCGTCTATTATTTATACTTTATATGCGTCCAAAGATACGGATCAAGAAGTGATTGATTTCGTTGCGAAGAATAAGAAGATTACCGGTGTTACGATGCCAGAGAATCGCACGAGCAAAAGTTTCGTCTCAGAACTTAACAAAGTAGGCGTAGTTACGTATGTACATACGATTAACGACATCGCAGACATGAAGAAGTATGAGAAGATGGGCATCTATGGTTTCTATACGGACGATCTATCTGAGCTAGTCCTGAACTCTGCGAATAAGTGGTATCTACTGGGTTCGAAATAAACATGATTCAAGATGTTAGAAGAAATATGCCTACTCTTTCAGGAGTTTTGGCATATTTCTTGTGTTTATTGAACATAAATATATTGTTCGTATTCAATGCGAACAGATTGACACTACCCCCTCACTATCATAGACTAGATTTATAGCTTTAAGATGATGCGTGGAGGTATGAAGGTTGAAGGAAATGTTGAAGTCTTGGAGGCATATATTTAAGCTCGATCCAGATCGTAATTTAGATGATCAGAGTCTAAATAGGGTATGTCTGTCTGGTACGGATGCTATAATGGTGGGAGGCTCTACAGGAGTAACTTATGAGAATACGGTAGATCTATTGTCTCGTATAAGAAGTTATGAATTGCCCTGTGTGCAAGAAGTATCTGATATGGAAGCTATTGTGCCAGGATTCGATCTCTATATGATACCGATGGTACTTAATAGTTCTGATCCTTCTTGGATTGTAGGGCACCAACAGCAGGCGATTGACCGTTATGGCTATATGATTCCTTGGGAACTACTCGTTACCGAAGGTTATATCGTGCTGAATCCAGACTCCGCAGTGGCGCGTCTTACGGGGGCGAATACATTACTTGATACATCAGGCACGATTGCATATGCGCAAGTTGCGGACAGGTTAATGTCATTGCCAGTCGTGTACTTGGAATACAGTGGTACTTTCGGTGATATGGAGACGGTTAGAGGCGTACACCAGAAGCTAACGAGCGCTCAATTGATCTACGGCGGAGGAATTAAAGACCTTAATACAGCTAAGCAAGCAGCATCGGTTAGTGATACGATTGTTGTAGGCAATATTATTTATGAGGATTTGGAGCAAGCATTACAGACTGTATTAGCTGTGAAGTGAACGACTTAATAATGTCTTGACCTGAATCACCACCACAATATAGATATTTGAAAGGAGCATGTGCGCATGCAACCTATTGACATACATGAAGGAATCAAACGACTTAATCCACCGCAACAACAAGCGGTTCTGGCTACAGAGAAACCGCTATTGATTATGGCAGGAGCGGGGAGTGGAAAGACGCGTGTGTTAACGCATCGGATCGCATACCTTATTGCTGAGCGTAAAGCACCACCATGGGCTATTCTGGCGATTACTTTTACCAACAAAGCAGCACGTGAGATGCAGGAGCGGGTATCGAAGCTTGTTGGGCGAGAAGGACGAGACATTTGGGTATCAACTTTCCACTCCATGTGTGTTCGTATTTTACGTAAAGATATTGAACGGATTGGATTCTCATCAAGCTTCTCTATTCTTGATTCTACAGATCAATTGTCGGTTATCCGTGGTTGTATGAAGGAATTGAACATGGATACGAAGAAATTTGAACCGAAAGCCATCCAGGCAATCATTAGTTCTGCTAAGAACGAACTTCTATTACCGGACCAATTCGAACAGAAGGCCTCGGATTATTTCGAAGAGTTGGCAGCCAAGGTTTATAAAATGTACCAAAGACGTCTCAAGTTCAATAACTCACTAGATTTCGATGATCTTATTATGACTACCATTCAATTGTTTAGGGATGTACCTGAAGTGCTTGATTTCTATCAGAAAAAGTTCCAGTATATCCACGTTGACGAATATCAAGATACCAACCGTGCACAGTATATGTTATGTCGCATGTTGGCAGAGGGGCATCAGCGTATTTGTGTAGTTGGAGATAGTGATCAATCGATCTATCGCTGGCGCGGTGCGGATATCAGCAATATCTTGAACTTTGAGAAGGATTATCCGGAAGCACAGACGATATTCCTAGAGCAGAACTATCGCTCAACGTCGAACATTCTGAATGCTGCGAACGAAGTGATTAACCTGAATACAGGACGTAAACCTAAGAAGTTGTGGACGGATAAAGGGGAAGGCGCGAAGATTAAAGTATATCGTGCGAATTCAGAACATGATGAAGGTTATTTTGTTACTTCAGAGATTAGTAAGAATATAAAAGAAGGTCAATCTTACCAGAATCATGCCATCCTGTACCGTACGAACGCACAGTCTCGGGTCATAGAGGAAATTCTGATCAAATCAGATATTCCATATCAGATTGTGGGCGGTATTAAGTTCTATGATCGTAAAGAAATTAAAGATCTACTGGGATACTTGAAGCTCTTATCCAATCCTGATGATGATATCAGTTTAACTAGAATTATTAACGTACCGAAGAGAGCTATTGGTGATACGACGGTTGCGAAGCTTGCAGCTGCTGCTTCAGAGCGTGGCACTTCGATCTTCCGTGTATTGCAGTACGTGGATGACCTAGGATTTGCGGGACGTACACGTGATGCACTTGTAGGATTCTACGATATGATCGAATCTTTACACCGCATGGTGGAATACTTATCCGTAACTGAACTAACGGAACAAATCCTTGAATTATCTAAATACCGTATTGAACTCGACAATGAGAAGACCCTTGAGTCGCGTTCCCGTCTAGAGAATATAGATGAGTTCTTGTCTGTAACGCAGGAGTTTGAGAAGAATAATGAAGATAAAACATTAGTTTCGTTCTTAACAGATCTAGCATTAATTGCTGACATCGATAGTGTGAATGATGATCCAGAGGAAGAAGAGGATAACGTCATCCTCATGACGATGCATAGTGCCAAGGGATTGGAGTTCCCAGTTGTTTTCATTATCGGGATGGAAGAAGGAGTGTTCCCGCATAGCCGTTCGTTTACTGATAATGATGAACTTGAAGAGGAACGTCGCCTTGCTTATGTGGGTATCACACGAGCAGAGAAACAGTTATTCCTTTCTTGTGCTCAAATGCGTACCTTGTTCGGACGGACGACAGCGAATAAACCATCTCGTTTTCTAGAAGAGATTCCAGACGAGCTTAAGGAAGACACCGTGATGACTCGCGATCGTGACCGCTATCAGCGAAATGGCAATAGTGGTGGTTCGTATGGAGGCCGTAGTTTAGGTAGCAGTGGAGGTAGTAATTTCGGCAAAGGTGGATCTACTGCTTCGGCGTCATCTCCACAGAGTCGCGTAACAGTAACCACTTCGATGAAGGCCAATACCGTAGCAGCAGGAAGTGCTGCTGATCCAGCTTCTCTCAAAGCAGGGGATAAGGTCTCCCATGGTAAATGGGGCGTTGGTGTCATCGTTTCAATAAAAGGTAGTGGGAATGATACGGAGTTACAAATAGCTTTCCCGGCACCTGTTGGAGTGAAGCGCCTGTTAGCGGGATTTGCACCGATTACCAAAGTAGAGTAAATAGAATAGAGCGAATTTCAATTGAATGACGGAGGGATACGCCCGCATGGATTCAATGCATACCATGGAGCAGCTCGTAGCTGAGCTTAACAAGTATAATTATCATTACTATACGATGGACACACCTCTCGTAAGCGATAAGGAGTATGACCTTCTGTACGATCAGTTGGTTCAACTTGAGAAGGATAGTGGCATAATGCTTCCTGATTCTCCAACACAGCGAGTAGGAGGGGAGTTGCTACGAGGCTTTGAGCCTCATCGTCACCTCTCACCGCTCTGGAGTCTGGATAAAGCTCAGAATATCGACCAACTTCGTAATTGGAATAACCGTGTGATCAAATTAGTTACGGATTATAACAGTAAGAATCCAGATAATCCGTTACCTAATCCATGTTACGCGGTTGAACTGAAGTTCGACGGATTAACGCTTAATCTGACTTATCAGGACGGAAGATTAGTTCAGGCAGCGACCCGTGGTAATGGTGTTGTTGGTGAAGGTATCCTTGCTCAAGTCAAGACGATCAAGTCTGTACCACTTACGATTCCATTCTCTGAAGGCACGATTGAAGTCCAAGGTGAAGGGATTATGAATTTATCTGTTTTGAGTAACTACAATCTAACGGCAGCAGAGCCGCTTAAGAATGCACGTAACGCAGCAGCGGGTGCGCTTCGTAACTTGAACCCGAAGGCTACTGCCTCACGTCGATTAAGTGCGTATTTCTACAATGTAGGTTATAGCGATGCGAACATGTTTGCAAATCATCGGGAGATGATGGACTTTTTACGAAAGAATCAATTTAAGGTCAACCCATTTATTACGTATTTCGAGAATTTCGATGATGTAACGGAAGAGTTGGCCAAGATTGTGGAAAGTCGTTCGGGTCTGGATTATCTCATTGATGGAGCGGTTATCAAGGTTGTCGATATGGAAACAAGAGGTGTGCTTGGGTACACTGATAAATTTCCTCGTTGGGCCGTTGCATACAAGTTTGAAGCTGAAGAGACAACTACGGTGTTGGAATCTGTCTCTTGGGAAGTAGGACGTACCGGCAATAAGTATATTTTAACAAACAAAAGTTATTAACCGTGTAATTATTGAAATAATATAGTTAATAAAGGCAGTTGATACTTTTGTTTAATACAATGTGGAAGTAAACGAAATGAACGAAATATATACCTTTTCTACGATGACTTTTGTTTAAGAAAGTGGGGGTGTGATTATTATGAATGTGAAAGAACAGATTGAGAATTTAAGATCACAGGTAAAATACCACAATGAAAAGTACTATGATTTGGATCAGCAAGAAATTACTGATTATGAATATGACCAACTTTCTAATGAATTAAAAAAACTTGAAGCACAATATCCGGAAATCAATAGTTCTGATTCCCCTACAAAAAAAGTGGGGGGCGCGGTAAAGCGTGAGCTTAGAAAAGTAAGACATGATGTTCCGGTTATAAGTCTTCAGGACGCATTTACCAAAGATGAAATTTATGCCTTTGTGGAGAAGGTCAAGTCCCAAATTCCTAATCCAAAATTTGTAGTTGAGTTGAAAATTGACGGTTTGTCGGTTTTGATAAGATACCGAGAAGGAAAGTTAGTAGAAGGTATTACCAGAGGCAATGGTGAAGAAGGCGAATCGGTTTATGAAAATTTATTGGAAATTAAATCCATACCTGAAACAATCCCTACGGCCTTACCCTATGTAGAAGTTCGAGGGGAGGTCTACATGTCAAATGAAGCATTTGAAAAGATAATGCAAAATCAACAAGAGATCGGCGGGAAAACTTACAAAACAGCGAGGAATTTAGCGGCAGGATCCCTAAGGCAATTAGACCCATATATTGTTAGGGAACGAAACCTTGATATTTTTGTCTTTAATCTTGAAATATCAGAAGGTAGAGAGTTTGCCTCCCATGCCGAATCATTTGAATGGTTAAATTCACTAGGGTTCCCAGTTGTACCTGACTATGAAATTTGCTCAAATGCAGATGAGGTTTGGGAAAGTATTTCAGCAATTGGAGAAAAAAGATGGAAATTGCCATTTGGCATAGATGGAGCGGTTGTAAAGGTTGATAATTTAGACGATAGAAGAGTATTAGGCAGCACTAGCAAAGTTCCCAGATGGGCAATTGCCTTTAAATATCCTCCAGAACAAAAGGAGACCGTTGTAGAAGACATCAAAGTACAAGTAGGGCGTACTGGCAGATTAGCTCCTTTAGCCATATTAACGCCTGTCAAATTGGCAGGTACTACTGTTTCAAAAGCATCCTTGCATAATCAAGACTATATAGATGCTAAGGATATAAGAATTGGTGACACCGTTGTCATTCAAAAGGCCGGTGACATCATTCCCGAGGTAATCAGAAGTGTTCCTGAAAAAAGACCAACCAATGCAATCAAGTACATGATCCCCGACACATGTCCAATATGTAATTCTCCAACCGTGAGAGATGACAATGGTGCGGATACTCGTTGTGGTGGGAACGAATGCTTAGCCCAATTGATCAGGGGTATCACATATTTTGCTTCCAAAGTTGCGATGGATATAGAAGGGTTTGGGCCAAGTTCAGTCGATTCTCTCATGTCTGAAGGATATATAAAAAATATCGCAGATATTTATCACCTCAAGGAATATCGGGATGTGCTAATTGAGAAAGGGATAGTTGGACGGGAAAAGTCGGTTGATAACCTTCTAAATGCTATTGATAAATCAAAAGAAAATGATTTGGACCAGCTAATTACAGGATTCGGAATAAAGAATGTAGGAAAGCAAACAGCAAGGGCGTTGACTTCTAATTTTGCAGATATAGACGAAATTAATAACGCTACCTACGATCAATTAATTATGTTACCGGATTTTGGTGAGACGGTTGCCAATAGTGTTTTGAATTTCTTTAGTCTTAACAGCACGGGAGCCTTAATTGATAAACTGAAAAAGGCTGGTGTTAATACCAAATCAAAAGTATCAGATAAAAGCAAAGACGACAGATTTACTGGGAAAACATTTGTTATTACCGGAACGCTGCCAAATCTAAAGAGAGACGAAGCTGCGCGATTAATACAAATGCACGGTGGCAAAGTATCGGGTAGCGTTTCCAAGAAAACGTCATTTGTCCTTGCGGGAGAAGAAGCAGGAAGTAAATTAACAAAAGCAGAGGATTTAGGCGTTAAAATAATTGACGAAGAAGAATTCAACAAGATGGTACAGTAAATAAATACGGGAATCAAGAGCTTGGTGTGTTTGCATAAGGAAACACACCTTTTTTGGTGATATAGGGAACGTTACTTGAATAAGTGCTTAGCCGGCGAGATAACAACGGCTACCATCCTTAAAGGGCAGCCTTTAATTTCTGCGGACAATCGCAATAGACTGCATTCATCCTGCAGGCAATGGCATTCAGCGAATTCGGGTCGAAAATTTCTAGGATGCATGCGATTGCGAACGACCGTCGGAACAAACCTGTTCAAGTTTATAATGAGAATGGATGTTCCTTTTTGGGGTTGGTTAGATGAACCAAATCGAAAAATGCATCGGCCGCACCATCAACATGATATATGTAGATCGGATAAGAAGATTACCAAGCGCATTATCCGAGTTCTATCCATCCAGGGTAATCTGATCAAAGCGCACTGCTACGCTTCCTACTTTCCTGATAGATAATGTTCTGGCCCTGGAACTGGTGATCATTCGTGCTAGATGATAATGGGCGTAAGGTGCTGTGGATCCTATGGAACACAACCGGGAGAATGCGGCGATCTTGGACATGGCGATACTTACGAGGGTGGTCGGCAGGCGGGAGGGACAGACAAGTACGGCACGCTCTCCGCAGCCTGTCGGATAAGAGGTATGTTGAGTGGGATCCGACGTTCAAGCGCGCATAAGTGATCAACAGTAATATGCTAACGGGGCTGGCACCGAAGCCGGAAATAAAGTCTTGGTGGGAATGTGAGTATTGTTGTTGAAAAACATTACCACAAAGTTATAATATTGATCTGTAGCGGAAGCACCGTGCAAGTGAGGACCGAGGGAAAGCATCCCCGGTCCTTTTTCGTACATATGCGCAATGAGGGTTTCAAACTAACGGGTAGATTAGTTTAATTGTAATAAGCTGAACCGTATCACAAGCAGAGGCTACTTTTTTGCAGAAGAGTTTACAGGAGCCTGCATTTACATCGTTCGAGCCATAGAGCTGGGTAGGTCACACTCCGGTCGGAATGATACGTAATGAGGATTATGCGAGTTGATTTGTGATACAGAATGAATATAAGGGCAAGGGGATACAAGTGGATATAAGTGGGATTTAGTGAATAATTGATACATTATAACTATCGAGTCTGGCTCAAGTAGGATTTGAGTACACGCCCTAAAATTAACGGGACATAATAGTCATCTAATATCATTACGTGTAATTCGTGAAAATTACATATGAATTATTGACTGGTTTTTTTCAGAGTGATATGCTTCAACAGCAGGTGAATAGAAGTGAATTTTAATAAATACTTTGAAGAGGACAGTGTATGAAACTTGAAGATATTATAACGGTTAAAATCGGAAGAAACCTGTCCAGAGGAAGTAAGAAAAATGATCTAACTTTACTTGCCTATTCATATGAGGATTTAATAAATGATTTGGATGGCTCATTTCTGGACTCACAAGCTAGCTCTTATATTGGAAATTCAAATCATCAAGAAGGCTATTTGAGCAGTGTTGGAGATGTTGTGTTCAGCTTTGTTAGTTCTAAGGCTGGGATCGTAAGTGACTCAAACCAAGGAAAGATCATAAATCAAAATTTTGCGAAACTCGTTATTGAACATGATCAATTGGATAGAAGATATTTATGCTATGCACTAAATGAATCATACTCAATGAAAAAACAAATGGCAATTTCCATGCAGGGAAGTACTATACCCAAATTAACTCCGGCTCTTTTGAAAGAGTTGGAAATCATGCTACCAGGCATTGAAAAACAACGGATGATTGGAAAGGCGTATTTCTTTTTGAGAAAGCGTCAATCTTTGGCGAAGAAACAAGCAGAACTTGAAGAGCAACTTTACTTAGAGGTATTGAAGCAATTAGACCAATTATAGAAAGAGTGAGGAACGAAACATGGCTGAATTAAACTTGAAATTATTTAGTGCCGCAGACAACTTACGAAGCAAGATGGATGCATCGGAATACAAAAACTACTTGTTGGGATTGATCTTTTACAAGTATTTATCTGATAAGTTATTAGAAAAAGTAGTTGAAATAGCCGATGAATCGTTGGAAGAATACAACACACAAGAAAAACAAAATCAATTATATAAGGATTTATTGGATGATAAAGATGTGGAAAAAGACTTAATTGAAACGTTAGTGGATACATTGGGCTATGATATTAGACCAGAGTATTTATTCAATGAATTAACCAATCAAGCCAAACAAAATACGTTTCAGTTGAATGACTTGATAAGAGCCTTTAACTATTTATCTACCAAATATGATCAATTTAACGGATTATTTGATGATGTAGATTTGACATCCAAAAAATTGGGTTCGGATGACCCACAGAGGAACATTACCATTACAGAAGTCCTGAAGAAATTAAATGATATCGATGTCATTGGTCATAATGGCGATATCATTGGAGATGCCTACGAATTCTTGATTGGTCAATTTGCTTCAGAGGCTGGGAAGAAAGCTGGTGAATTCTATACACCTCATGAAGTTTCTGACATGATGGCGCGTATTGCCGCAATCGGTCAAGAAGACAAAAAATTGTTTAGCGTATTTGACTCCACTATGGGTTCAGGTTCCTTGATGTTGAATATTCGAAACTATATTAACCATCCAGATAGTGTAAAGTATCACGGACAAGAACTGAATACAACAACCTATAATTTGGCGAAGATGAACCTGATCTTGCATGGTGTTAATAAAGAAGATATACGTTTGCGCAACGGGGATACCTTGAACAAAGATTGGCCGACAGATGAGCCTTATACCTTTGATTCGGTTCTGATGAATCCACCATACTCTGCAAAATGGTCTGCAGACGATACATTCTTAGATGATTCTCGGTTCAATCGTTACGGGAGGTTAGCGCCACAATCCAAAGCAGACTTTGCTTTTCTTTTACACGGGTTCTATCATTTGAAGGATTCGGGAACGATGGCGATCGTCTTACCGCACGGAGTGCTGTTCCGTGGAGCAGCTGAAGGTGTGATTCGGAAGAAATTATTAGAAGATGGCAGTATATATGCCGTAATTGGCATGCCAGCAAACTTATTCTTTGGGACATCCATTCCAACAACAGTCATCATCTTGAAAAAGAATCGTACCACTCGTGATGTGTTATTTATTGATGCAAGTAAGGAGTTTACTAAAGGAAAAAACCAAAATAAACTTTCCAAAGAAAATATTGATAAGACAGTCGAAACGTATATGAAGCGTGAAAAAGTTGAGAAATATGCCCATTTGGCTTCCTTTGATGAAATCAAAGAAAATGAATTCAATTTGAACATCCCTCGATATGTGGATAACTTTGCGGAAGAGGCGACTGTGGATATGGCTGATATTGGCTCAACCATTCAAGATATTCGAAAAGAAAAAGAAGAACTAGAATCTAGCATATATGAGATGATGTCTTCACTGCAATTTGATGAAGAAAACGCAGAATGGATTATTGGTGCATTAGAGGTGTTTAATCGTGGGAAATAAACGTACACCAGAGATTCGATTTGCGGGATTTACTGGAGATTGGGAAGAGCGTAAGTTGGGAGAACTAATTGAAATATCTTCTGCAGCTCGAGTTCACAAAAATGAATGGACAACATCTGGTGTACGTTTTTTTAGATCAAGTGATGTAGTGTCTAACTTTAATGGAAAGAAAAATACACCAGCATTTATTTCATATAGTTTATACGACGAGCTTTCTAAAAAATCTGGAACTGTGCAACCAGGGGATATTTTAATAACAGGTGGAGGATCTATCGGGATTCCTTACCTTGTAGCAGATCTAGAGCCATTATATTTTAAAGATGCTGATTTGATATGGCTTAAAAGTGCTAATAAAATTGATGGGTACTTCCTATACTCTTATTTTGTGACACCTCAATTACGTAAATATATTTCAAGTATTACGCATATTGGAACAATCTCTCATTATACCATTGAGCAAGCGAAAGATACTCCAACATCATTGCCCAAACAACAAGTGGAACAAGAAAAAATCAGTAACTTTTTCAAAAAACTAGACGAAACGATCACTCTTCATCAGCAAGAACTAACCATCCTCAAACAAACAAAACTGGGATTCTTACAAAAAATGTTCCCAATAGAAGGGGATTTCTTGCCCGAGATTCGTTTCCCGGAATTTACCGGAGAATGGGAGCGGCAAAAGTTGGGAGATATCACTGAATCTTATTCAGGTGGAACACCAAGTGTAGGAAATAAATTATATTATAATGGAAACATTCCTTTTATCAGGTCAGCAGAGATTAATTCAGAACACACAGAACTATGCATAACAGAAGATGGCTTTAATAACTCATCAGCAAAAATGGTGAAAAAAGGTGATATTCTGTATGCATTGTATGGTGCTACTAGTGGAGAAATTGGTATATCAAAAATCGATGGTGCTATCAATCAAGCGATATTAGTAATAAAACCTAAATTCGGTCATGATTCATTCTTTATTGCCCAATGGCTTAAGAAACAAAAAAATACAATTGTTAATACCTATTTACAAGGTGGACAAGGAAATCTATCGGGTTCTATAGTAAAAGATTTAATTATATCTTTGCCTACTAATAAAGATGAACAAGTGAAGATAGGAGGATTTCTCAAACAACTAGATGACATTATAGCTCTTCATCAACGCGAATTAGAAGCCTTAAAAGAAACGAAAAAAGCATTCCTACAAAAGATGTTTGTATAAGCGAATAGAAGAGAGGTGGAAACATGACAAAGATACCACATGATGATGAAGCTGAAATGGAACGTCGCTTAATTGAAGTGTTAGGAGAAGGTCGTAATCAGTGGAATTATCGTCCGGATTTAAAATCAGAAGAAGACCTATGGAAGAACTTACGTCAAAAAATTACGCAAAATAACTTATCAGAAATCGGAGATCTTCCTATTTCTGATAAAGAGTTTGACACGATTAAAACAGAATTATTATTAAAAACAAAGACCCCCTTTGATGCCGCCCGATGGCTCAAAGGGGAGAATGGAATTGCCCGGATTACGATTGAACGTGAAGATGTATCTTTAGGTTCGATATCTTTAGTGCTATATTCCAATCAGGACATTGGTGGCGGAATCTCTACATATGAAGTTGTTCATCAGATTGCGAAAAAAAAGGCAAACGTTGATGATCGTGATCGCCGCTTCGACGTGACACTCTTAATCAATGGGTTACCCATTGTTCAAATTGAATTGAAGCAAGTCCGTGCCAAAGACGGTGTATTCCAAGCCTACAATCAAATTAAGAAATATGCAGAAGAAGGGATGTTCAGAAATAATATTTTTTCTGCTCTTCAGGTATTTGTCATTTCCAACGAACAAACGACACGCTATTTTGCTAATACGATGCCCAAAGACATGCATAAGAAACTTGTCTTTAGTTGGCGGACAACGGACAATCGAAAAGTAGAAAATCTTTATGAATTTGTGAAACAGGTTTTAAATATTCCAGATGCACATCGCTTGATTGCTAATTATACGATCGTTAGTGAGGATCAGGACAACAGAACCCTAATGGTATTACAGCCTTATCAAATTCATGCAATTGAAGCCTTGTTTACATCTGCCATGAAACATGAATCCGGACATGTGTGGCATGCGACGGGTTCAGGGAAAACTTTGACAAGCTTTGTCTCTACTAAGTTATTGGCTCGCAAACCAGGTGTAGATCGTACCATTATGATCATTGACCGAAAAGACTTAGATAATCAAACCACGACAGAATTCACCAAATTTGCTTCCGAGTTTAATACAGGTATTTCTTCTGGTAATGCCAAGTCTAACAGCTTGATTATCGGAACCGGAAGTGCAAAGGAGCTGAGTAATACTCTATTATCTGAAGCCAATTCCAACACAGTGATTATTACCACTCGTCAAAAATTAGAAGCTGCCTTGCGCTATGCCCAAAAGCAAGAGGGACAAAAAGGCACCCAACGTTTCAAGAAATTATTGGGCCAACATATTGTCTTTGTTGTAGATGAGTGCCATCGAGCGTTAAGTGCTGAAGGAATGAAAGAGATCAAGGGTTTTTTTCCGAAATCTACATGGTTTGGATTTACAGGCACTCCGATATGTGATGAGAATAAGAAACAAGCTAAAGGCCAATTAGCTCGCACCACTCGTGATCAATATGGAGAAGCTTTGCATACTTATACCATTAAGAATGCCTTGGATGATGGGGCGGTATTGGGATTCCAAGTAGAGCATGAGAATACGATTGAAACCATATCATTAAATAATCACATTCACAATCAACTTCTTCTAGATGACAAATACACCAATTGTACTGCAGATGAAATTAACGATATGATCGATCAAATGGATGGAATAAAGAAGGAAGCCTATCTTGAACCCTCTACTTTCGAAAGTGATAATCATATTCAAAAAGTCATCCATAAGATATTTCGACCGGATAACGCCTATATCAAATTTGATTTTCAAAACGGTCGCCCGCAAAAGTCTGCTATCTTAACAACAAGTTCCATTGATATGGCAAAACGCTACTATCAGGCAATTAAGGAAATGACCAAAGATCCAGAATGGCTGGCGAGAGTGTTCGCTGGACATCCGATTCGAACGGGACGTACGATTAAAGATCCGCACTTCCCTCGGATTGCCGTCACCTATTCGATGCAAGAAAACGTAGAGAATTCCACACAAATTGAAGATGAGATGAAAGGCATTATCAAGGATTATAACAATTATTATCACACGGCCTGGTCGATAGAAGATATTGAACGATATAATGGTGATATCAACAATCGTTTAGCTCGTAAAAAAGCTGAATTTAAAGTATTCGGGAAACAAATTGATCTGGTCATTGTCGTAGATCGCTTATTGACGGGATTCGATGCACCCACGATTCAAACATTATTTGTGGATCGGAATTTAAGTTATGCCAATTTGATTCAAGCCTTTTCTCGGACCAATCGTACCTATCCCGGAAAGACAAAAGGATTAATTGTAACGTTCCGAAAACCTTTAACAATAGAGCAAAATGTAGAGAAAGCAACAAAGTTATATTCTCAAGCACAAGAGGAATCCAACCTTGTGTATCCAACGTATGATAAATCGAAGAAACGCTTCCAAAAGGCTCACAAAACATTGGAAAAACTGCTGTCAAATCCAACCGACATTAACGAGCACTCTCCGCTCGAAACTCGGATTGAATTTGTGAAAGCCTTTCAAGAGTTAAATAATTCCTATGAAGCATTAGTTACATATGATGATTACAACGATGAAATGGAGAAATCAAAAGTACTTCAGGAACAGGTGAAAATCTTAGAAGAATATATTGGCGTGTACAACACGGTCAAGGGATCGCTAGTCGATGAAGGAGACAATCCAGAAGGACCAAATTTCTCGGATATTGAATTCTATGGAGAAAATGCAATTAAGATCTATGATATTGACTCCACCTATATTGACCGATTATTAGAAACATACTCTGCCAATAATCAGAATATCCGTGACGAGATCGAAAAAGCACTTCAAAAGCTAAAAAAGTCGGAAATTGTTAAAGAAGTATACCGTGCGATCCTGAACGCTATTGATACCAAAGAAATAGATTCAGAGGAAGATACTTTTGTAGTGAAACGGCGCTTTTTCACTGAATCCTATAATCAAGCGATTGAAGAATTTGCGAATACTTGGTTTGTAGATGAAAGAGAGCTACATTCATCTGCTATTCAATATGTGATCGGAGCAGAGCCTATTCCGAATATCGGGGGAATCATTGACAGCAAGCAATTCGATAAGTTTAAAGCATTACATCCAGATGTTAAACCATTAAAATATGGACCGGAAATGAAGCGTCAGTGGAGAAAAATGTTAGATGAAGTCATTGTACCTTTAAACGATGAGTTGAGATAAAGTCATTTTGAAGTTCTACTTACAACACATCCCCTTAGAATTTTATGGGTATTTACAAGTATAAAAATCTTAATTCTATAATAGACATTATGCTTGAAATGCCGCTTATGTTTCTCTGTAATGAAACAAGAAAATGAACCATACGGAAGGAGTATAACATGGATTTCTCGCAAATTTATGAAATGTCAAGGGTAATAGACTACATCACTGGTGGTAGAAATAAAAACTTAGCTAGGTTCGCATATCGGGTTTCTGTTTACAAGGATGATAAGGACAGAAGTATAGGAAAGAAACCAGAACAGAGGCTAAGTTTCGGTAACTTAAATCAAGATGAATTTTCTTGCGATTATGTAGATATTACTATATATAGGGATAAGGTTAATCTACATCCTGTATTTGAAGGTGCAAGAAACTATACAGATGGTATTGATTGTAATAAGGTAATGTCACTTGAGGATAAAATCATGTTTGCATTTAACAAGTGGAGTTCATACTACGACTAATGGCAATGAATAGACAGCGATCTTAAAGGGAAATCCCTAAGGGTCGCTGCTTTTATATTAGGTGGCATAAGTTTCATCAAATATTATGAGCGGGCACGAAAATGATCGGGCATGTGACAACAGCCGGCTTTAGCAGCTGCAGCTCAAGCTTGCTTGGCTTAGCTTATATCGATCGCCGCCACTCGTGACGGCGGACGGCTTGAACAGCTAGAGATCACGTTTTTGGTGTGCTTACAGATAAAGCTGGGCTTTTTACTATCGGGACACCGATTCGAACAGTCTAACACTTGTTTCTGATTCCTATGTCCAAAATTGATTAGTTATACATTCAGTCTAGTATTTATTACTCAATACCTGGGATTCTGTAATCAATAAACCGTGTTAAATCAATAGCACCAGTCTAGTACTTTATTTTCTTTATATAGCAAGGCTACTGGATAGCGGTGTATACATAAAGTATATTGTAAGTCATGTGTTGTCTATTCTGCAGAAGACATTGGTATGGCGAATCCTCACGCTTTACAAGTGGCAATGGCCGCTAAACAAGCAGTAGAGTTTCAGTGAATCCCAGATGGGCGTATTCCCTTGCAGATTCAGATGTCGAGGGAAGTCCAGAATCAAACAGCGCCTACAAAGCCATAGGAAGGGCGTTAGACGCTGTTAAGAGCGAAGGGCATTATCCTGCACGGGATAAGTGCAGACCGGACTAAACATCGTGATTCCCTGTTCTCTTATTGATAGATGTTTCTTAAAAGCAGTTGTATAATGAAAGCATGACAAATAAATACAATATTTTCCGAATTGGAGCGTGAACCAGTTGAGTAAAAATCTTAAGCTAAAGAATGATTTTCAAAATTTCACTCTTAGTAATGACTCCAAGCTTTATACACCTGATGAAATTAAATTAATAAATTTGATCATTAAGAATTTCGATAGTATTGCTGAAGTTGGTACAGCAGGTGGGAATAGACGAGCAAAGTTGTTTAAAGACCTTCTCACAAATTACTGGGGAAATATATCGCCTGAGCTTGTTATAACAGGCAATAACTGGGAGGGGGCAACTTTTCCAATTAAGCAGCTAAAGAAAATTGAAATCGAAAACTTTAGAGGTTTTTCTAATCAATTTTTTCATGATTTTACTAAACAGTACACACTTATTTATGGAACTAACGGATCTGGAAAGACTAGTTTTTGTGAGGCATTAGAATATTCATTGTTAGGATATATAAGTGAGGCGGAATCAAAAAGATATGACTCAAACAAATATATCGTTAACGTTGCTACTGGTAAAGGGCAAAAACCTAAGCTTACAGTAATAGATAAAAATGATGCCGAAATTGAAGTATCAGCATCGCCAAACTCCTATCATTTTTGCTTTATTGAAAAAAACAGAATCGATGGATTCGCTAGAATATCTGCAAATACACCTTCAAATCAAACGCAGATGTTGTCGACTTTACTAGGGCTAGAAGATCTTAATCAGTATGTCTCTGGATTTACAGAAAACATCGAAAATTATATTAATACGAACGTATTAGAAGGGGTTAAATATAAAGAGCTGGCTCAAAAAACTAAAGAAATAGATGCAGATAGAGCAAGTATTGACACAAACAATAATAATGTCATCAAACTACAAAGTGAAAGAGATCTTTTTATAAAAGAAAGTAAGTTAGAAATGACTTTTGAAGAAATTGATGTGTATCTTCATGGTACCTCCGAAAAAAATGGACGGTTATTCGAAATTGATGAAGAAATTCAAAACATTAGTCATGTTCATTATGAAAGTAATGGACTGAAATATATTACAGAAAATTATGAAGAGATTTTACTTGCTTTAAAGGAGTACAACCAACTCAAAGAGGTTTTGGATAAATCAAAAGATCAGATTAGCTTTAAGCAACTATTCTCAGCTTTAAAAGAACTGAAAAGTATATCCGAAGACAAATGTCCAGCATGCCTAACTCCCATTGATCTAGTTGTAAAAAATCCATTTAATCATGCAGCAGAAAAGCTATCTGAATTAGGTAAATTAGCACAATTGGAGGAAAGGATAGAATTAATTTCAGAGGAAATTGTGTCCAAAACAACAAGGCTTATAAGTGATATTGGGGTTAAGATTAAATTTGCAAAAGAGCTTAGTGCGTCAGTGCAGTTTGATTTTACCCAACATTTACTATATCAAGAATTGAAGCAAAGTAATATAAAGAACAAAGTCATTGATATAGAGGCACTAATTAATGAAGTGAAGCGAAATAATGAATCGCTCGAAGTATTGGAGCAGTTGCTCAATTTTAAAAATTTAGAGTATAAAAACTCTTCCGAGAAGAAAAATACACTTCATGAAGAAAAGAAACACTTAAAAGGTCTTTCTGATAAAATTAAAAACATACAAACTCAAGAAAGTACATACAAGAAATTAATAAGTGATGCACAAGTAAAGCTACAGGAATTTGATAAGAGCAATGAAACATTGTTGCGCGAAGTGGAAATAGAAAAACAACAGGTTGCAATTAATAAGGAGTTTGTTGATGCTTATAAATCACTTTTAGCTAAACTTAAAAGATATAACCTTGAACTACCAGGTAAGTTAATATCTAACATGAATGAGCTTACTAGAGATTTTTATAATGAAATCAACAAGCATGATTCTGATTTTGAATTACTTGAGAAGATTGAGTTACCAACGAAACCGGAGGATAGAATTACAGCATATTTCAAAGATAATCCGACCAAAGCTGTTGATGCATTACACGTATTAAGTGAAGGGCATGTAAGATGTCTTGGGTTGTCTTTACTTTTGTCTAAGATCGTAAGGGATAATATTAATATTATTATTTTTGATGATGTAGTCAATGCAATAGATGATGACCATCGCGGTGGTATAAGAGAGGTCCTTGTAAATAGTCAACTTTTAAATAATAAACAGATAATTCTTACATCACATGCCGAAGAATTTATTAAGGATTTGGAAAACCAAGTAGGAAAACGGCAGTATGATAAATTAATAACAAGAATCACGTTTCTACCTCCAGAGAAGAGAATACTTAGGACTGATAATATCTCAACATCACATTATTTGACTAATGCGAAGCATTTTCTTGATCGGTCACAGAGACGAGACTGTCTACGCTATTGTAGAGGTGCACTTGAGAATATTAACAGTTTATTATGGAGTAGACTGGGAAGGACATACAATGCACAAATCACAGTACAAATTCGAAAACCTAAAGGTTTGCCGGATACTATGTCCACCTCTCAGGGGCTCTCGAAGTTCATTAAAAATCTGAAGAAAAAGGAAGGGAGCGTTAAGTTTGATCGGATTATAGAAATATACGACTACTTAACTGGCCTTGAAACAACAAATCAAACTGCATGGAATTACCTCAATAAAGGTACTCATGAAGAGGAAGAGATGTATGAATTTGATTCTTTAATAGTGAAAAAAATCTATGAGAATTTAGAAAATCTCGATAATGAAGCAAAAGCAGTATAACAAAATAGAACCAGTTAGTTGGGAACTTATTTTTCTTGCTGTCTGGTTCTTTTCGATTCAAGATTGGCGAAAATATTTTAATGTTCGAATTTAATAAATAAGGGATGCGGAACGCAAAAATTCAATCGATGGAGAAACGAGAGGATTATTATTGCTTAACACCACGACAACAGCGGGCTACTGTAAGGAGTATAACACTTGCGCTCTGTATCATAAAATACTGATCCAGAAAACTCCTGGCATTAAGGTTTATTATATTAAAAATTGGGGCGTTGAGTGTCAGAATAAAATATAATTCTAGACTCAAAAATAAAGTAGTAGACTCGGAAACAAAATAGTAGACTGCCGCTGCTTGATTAAGCTAACGTGCAGGATAGTTTGTAAACGGCTGCTGTTTTTGTTGAAGTTAAGGGTAGTTACGTTCTATGGTGAAATAAAACTAGGAATTTATGGATGGAAGACGATCGTGAGATTATCAGCTGTGAAATCTTGCGGAAAGCTCGCTACGGTAAAAAGCCATTGGATACAATTCTTCATTGACATCGTAGGAACAAATGGCGATTTGAGTTTACACCCAACTAGAAAGGGGCATGTAGAAATTGAATGAACAATACAGTTTCTCTCTTAAAGTTTTAGATGAGTGGCAACAAATATGGACCTCTGAAACAATCGAGTATTTAAAAACTGCACAGGAAAAAGTATTTTTTTCTATTATGGATTTAAATTCTTATTACTATGTACAAAATGAACTCAATCATAAAAATAGAATATGGCGAAAGGAATTCGAGGAGGGAAATCCATTTGAAATTCCTTCAAGTGTATTAAAAATAGACTATTATTATACGGAGCTACCGGCGGAATTATTTATGAGCAAAATAACGTTAAACTTCTATGGAACAGTTCACAGTTTCTTTGATACCTATGCACATTTTCTACATACAGCTTTATTTCCTGATCACCTTCCTAACAATTTGAATTTTGCAGTGGTTAGGAAAAAAATAGTATCAAATCATTTCATGAAAAATATAACGAGAACGATAGGGAAGAATAAAAGAGCAATCTACCCATATATTAGAGACATAAATAATATGAATAAGCACAGTAAACATATTAATCCAATTAGTGAACTTAGTTTTGAGACGGGAGAACAAATATTTAGCAATCCGGCATTCAAAAAAGATACAACTGATCATGAAGAGAAAGCCATGAAAGAAACATTGGAGGCATCTTGCAAGATGATCATAGAATTTTTCAATGAAGTAACCAATTCGGTATATGACTATAGTATTAAAGGGAAGAAATCGTCTAAGTAGTTTCATTAGAGAAGTAATATAACGGTGGCTCTTATTATATCTAGACGATGGCTACATGTATTAGTCGTTTTTAAAGAGTAGGAATAGTGTGCAGCTGTGTCAAATATAACAGGATAATCATTTAGAAATTCATAGTGATTTAGGGTTCTTAAACTAAATGGAATTAAGGAGTGGATCTGATCATGATCGAAGAATTATATAGCTGCATTGTATCTCAGAGAGTTGTCTTAACATTCCAGGATGGAGATACGCTAACAGGCGTAGCTGAACTGTCCATTGATTCGACTCGAGTGAAAATTCGAACTGTAGATGGATTGGTATGGGTTCCCTTTGAGGATATTGTGAATGTAAATCGGTTGATAACACTACAATAACTAGTTTGAATACATAATAGTACTAAAAGTACAGGTGACCCTGTAGGTTGCCTTTTTAGCCAAGCATACATGAGACATGTAAGCTTGGCTTGAGTTAGATGGTTTAAACAACGTATTGAATATAATCCCTCGGTTCATCATCCCTAGATCTAAAGCGAACCCGGGAAAGGCCCCAAGATTTTTAACGGGACGTATTTGAAGAAGTGTAGGTCGCTCGAAGTTGGCTTATAAACATCAAGACTAATTCACTAAGCTACTCTTCATCATGTTTATAAGCGAAGAGTAGCACCAAGAATCCGCGTACGCTGAATCATTGTGCTAAAGAGATTTGAGTTCCAAAGGAAATATAAAGAATGGAAGTGAAACAATAAGGGATTGTACTGGGGGAGCATTGAGCTAACGGGCAGTTTAGTGCAACTATGTGGGGTTTAATCCGTTTATATCTACAACAAGTATCATGGCAGAAGAACACTTGAAGGGGGATTAGTAATGTGGTTAAAAATGATATTTAGTGTGTTCTTCATTTTGTTGATTGTTGGTTGCGAAGAGCAAAATATTACTGACCATTCTACTCAGGAGTCTCCAGCGATAGTAGAAAAAATTCAGGACTCAATTCTTGTTCAGAACAATAACGACGGAATGTCCCGTCGTAACCTAGAATACGACTCGCAGGAGAAAGGGAAGCTTGTGGTTGATCCCAACTATTTCATTCAAAATGAATTTAAACGTGGTGAAGTGGTTTATTACAAAACACCCGCAATTGATAAGAGTAAATATCCGCGTTTAAATCCGCCTGAACAAAACATCTCGCGGGTGATTGCTCTCGCTGGTGAAGTTGTGCAAATAAAAAAAGGTCAGATTTTTGTGAATGAAAAAAAGTTAAATACGTTTTATGGAAAGGCTTTAAGTTGGGGACAGGATGAAGAAGAGTATTTTAAGACAGTCAATCAGCCAGGAGCAGCTGAATGCAACGAATCATGTCAGAAAACCATGAAGGATTACTTTAATATGGATATGGAGAAGTTCAAAGTACCAGATAGTCATCTATTTGTCATGGGTGATACTTGGTGGAGAAGTATTGACAGTCAGATATATGGTCTACTTCCCTTTGGTAATGTTATAGGCAAAGTTCAGGGATATGAAAAAAAATAATGGAATGCTAATTCGACTTCGATTGAGCTAACGGGCAGGATAACGCAACACTGACTAAGAATTGTAAGTTGTTTTAGCCTTAAGGAAGTAAGCACTGATAGAGGAGATACGAAATGAAGAAAGTGCCACTTTAAATTCCTCTCTACTAATCGGAACAATCTTAATTGCCGATACCGCATACTATCTGTCTACCCCCATACAGTAGGGGCCCTAATTCAGGACCTTCGAACAATTAGGAATTTTTATAATGAGTGCTTACGACTTACGGATATTATTCTTAATTGTCTGCTTATTTGTAACAGTGCTTTCAATTTTCGGACTCCGATACAAACGAGAAACAATAACTTAATATTGACATAGAGGCAGCCGGCTATTGTGGCTGTTTGTTTGTTATAACTAATGGGCAGATTAGGCTGAACGGACGATCAAAAAACTTAGTTTTAGTTATGATTTTTTTAATGATGCTTCGCAGCTTATTACGTTAATGTAGACACCTTAACGAACTTAAGTGTATTCTTATGTGTACTTAAGATTCGGTGTAAATGGCAAGTGAAATGTCACCTTCTGCTAGTTACAGAGCGACATTGGAGAGGTATTATAATAGCTGTCCCATCAACAAGGAAGGGCAGCCAATCACAACCAAATGAATATGTAAGTAGCTAAAGGAGGTCCATATGTATGAAGTCTCATACCTCTAACCGTATTAAAATCCCGCCAGGATTTTGGGCAGGATTACGTCAATTAGGGATTGCCGCCCACGACGTAGCTCGTAAAGCACAACTGCCGCTCACCATTATTACTGAACCAGTAGTCACCACCGCCCAATATTTCGCGATCTGGCAGGCTTATTCCGATCTCATTGGTGACACTGCCAAAGGGATCATCAATCTTGTGACCGTCTTTGAAACAGCGCAGTACCCACCGACCATCTTAGCGACTTACCACGCTCGGGACTACCGGGACGCTCTAAGCCGAATGGCTCGGTACAAACAATTGTGCCCCCCCGAAAGCTTACGTATCACCGAGGATGGCGAGCACTGTACAATCGAACTGGAATGGCTGGATACCGAGCAATCCGGTCCGCCGATGCTGGTTGGTATCACGCTGGCATGTCTTCTGGAGCTTGGGCGCCGGGGCACAGGTCAACCTTTGACGGCGCGGTTAGTCGAATTTTCGCACTCAATGGGCGATGTACAAGCCCTTGAAGCATATTTCGGCTGCCGTATCCGGATTGGTGCAAAGTGTAACCGGTTGACGCTACATCGAAAAGATCTGGACCGTCCCTTTGTCTCGTACAACGAAGAGTTGCTGGAGATCCTGACTCCCGTTCTGGACCGATCGTTGGATGAACAGCAGTGCAGCTGCTCAAATACCGAGATGGTCAAATGGATCATAAAACGGAGCCTCACAGGAGGGCGCCCCGACATTCAGGCTGTCGCGAAGGAGTTGGGTATGAGCGATCGTACCTTGCAGCGCCGGCTTACTGACGAGAAGACGAGCTTCAATCATCTGTTGACACAATCTAGACATGAGCAGGCACGAGAGTACTTGGCAGACCCCTCGCTCGATATTAAAGAAGTGGCTTTCTTGATTGGATATGAAGACCAGAACTCGTTCTACCGCGCCTTCCGCCTTTGGGAAGGTGATACTCCTTCAAATTGGCGTAATGAACATTTAGGTACAAACTCGATATCCGAAGGACGGTTAGGAATGCCGACTTTTCATTAATAGATTTCTCAACCTAATCAATTCTACAGAGAGTTAGTATTTGACTTTAGTTTTATTATTTGGCGTGTTAAACAAGAGATTTGGCGTAATGTACTAGTTACTGAACAATCCAGATAAGGTAACATAATCACTATCCGGAGCACAAGACTGTTTTAAAAATGACTCCTAATCAGCTTGCCATGAATGAATAAGTAAATTAAAAGGAGAAATTTATTATGGATATGGGATTAAACAATAAAACAGCTTTAGTTACAGGATCAACGAAAGGTATAGGTAAAGCAATCGCCATAGAACTTGCTAAAGAAGGTGTTAATGTACTAATTAATGGACGAAATTATGGAGAGGTAGAACGAATTGTAAATGAGATTAAGTCAGATTTCCCGGCTACCTCTCCTCAAAATGCTACAGCCGATATTGTGGATATTGGGCAAAGAGAAGCTTTATTTGAAAAATACCCCAATATTGATATTTTAGTTAACAATATGGGTATCTATGAAATTATGAAATATGAGGACGTTGACGATGAAGTATGGGAAAAATACTTCCGTACTAATGTTCTTGCTGCAAATGGATTATCTAAATTTTATTTACCTAAAATGTTGAAAAATGATTATGGCCGCATTATCTTTATTGCGAGTGAAGAAGCAATTATGCCTTCAGGACAAATGCCTCAGTATTGTATGACAAAATCAATGCTATTATCATTGTCAAAAAGCTTATCTAAATTAACAATAGGAACAGAAGTTACAGTTAATACGATCATGCCAGGACCAACACTCTCTGAAAATGTACATCAAATAATTGAGGGTTTGTATCCTAATGAAGATATGACTTTTTCAGAAAAAGAGAAAGAATTTATGACTACAAACCTACCTCAATCTGAAATACAGCGATTTATCAAGCCTATTGAAGTAGGTAGACTAACTACATTTGTATGTAGTCCTTATGCATCCGCATTTAAAGGTTCTCCGATCCGTATGGATGGGGGAATGGTGCCGACTATTTTTTAACATTTTTTCTATTTCAAATATTGTATATAGGTTTAACAAATGTATAACAATAGGAGGCTCCAATACTACAGAATAGGAGCCTCCTATTTATTAAATATATATATTATTCATGTATCAATGAACCTGTTTCACCTGTCTTTCAACTAACGGGCAACTATAGCTTAATAAATAACTAAAACGCGGCTGCCGGCATAGATCGGCAGCCGCGTTGCGCTAAGGCAGGATTGCTTCATCAATTGTCGAATCCTTTGTTCGAATGTTTCTATTAATGGGGGGGCGAGTATGGAAATTAAGATACGAGAAATTGCAGATAAAGATTATACTGAGGTTGTTTTTTTATGGAATAATGTACTTGCAAAAATATTTTTGAAATGAGGATCGTAAATGAAAAATCATTATTTTGTAAAAGCAAACAAGAACTTGTTTGCTGTATATCAAACCATATATTCACAAGCAGATATCGAGATGTGGTACGACTGGAATGCTCGGCTAAATGATACAAAATGGTCTGAAGATTGTTATTTTTTGTATTGTGATGGAGAAAAAGTGGGTGGTGCGATTATTGCTCCTAATGTAATCATGTTTCCTTTTCTAATTGCACCTTTTTGTGACAGAAGATTATTTTGGAAGTTGTTATTGCTGCAAGGAGAAGCTATGAGCTCAGAAGGGGAAATCCTATTAAAAGGTATACTTACAGAAAATGTTGATATATTAATGAGTCTCGGTGCAGAAATTTGGCGACCGAGACAAATTATGTGCCGACCGACCGACAAATTAAGCTACTCACTTGATGATTGCTATTTCCTCGAAACGCCAAAAGAAAGCGATATAGCAGAAATGGCTAGAGCCCTCAGGAATTCATTTCTTGGTGGAATAGCATATGAAGTCTTTGGGGAAGAAAGTATTGAAGAAATTAATAAAACAATAAGAAATTGTTTCGAATGGTACACAGCAACTAATACACTTAATCAAGTAGTGGTAGCAAAGGAAAAAAGCACAGGCAGAATTATAGGCGGCTGTATTGCAGGTGTATATCCGGAGATAGTTAACAATTTTTCAGGTATAAATGATGTGTTTGTACTACCGGAATACCGTGGAAAAGGACTTGCGCAAGCTATGATAAAATACTCTATAACAGCGGCATATTCGATTACGCCGGTTATAAAACTACATATTTTAATTGGAAATCCAGCAGAACACTTATACCAAAGGCTTGGGTTTGTTGCAGGACCAAGATTTACAGATATGAAGTATAAGAAAAGTGACTCGTACACGTAGCAACCTATACGGGACCTGATAGCTCTTTTGCACTGATGGAAACGGTCGTGTACAATGACGCGAAGATTATAGTTAAATAACTTGATGAGAGATCGGATGATTAAGCAAACGGGACACGATAGCTCAATATAAAGGAACTTAACGGCAGTCGAATATCGGCTGCCGTTTGCTCAACAAACGGGCAGAATAATTTAACAAATAAAACTCTACAAATATTATTCAAATTGATATAGTAGTATAAAAATAAAACGGTTTTGATTGATGAAAGAGGAGGCAGTTTATGAAAATTATTCTTTTAGGAATTGCAATCATCCTTTTTGGCATTGCAATGATATTGAGTGAAGAAATAGCGCTTGATCTTGGAATTTCATTTGTTGGTTTAATCATTTCAATAGTAGGTTGTTTTGTAAATGATAGAAAATAAACTTATTAGACTAACGGGACACGTTAGCACAATAAAACAGTGGTAGTCTAGGACTTTATGTTCTCGTCCACGGCTACCGCTGTTTTTATAGTTGGGGCAAGTCTAATACTTTTTTCACGAGAACTAACGGTTTTATAATTCAAAAATCCGCTTAGGACTGAGATATCCAGTCTAGTACTTTATTTTCTTTCTACATTGATATCTATAACTAAATGAAAGTCAACAAAAATAATGAGGGAATGGAAGTTGTGTATAATTCTGACCAGGATCAATTAATAATCGAAGAAGGGGATAATCAGATTGTATTTACCGCATTTGACGAGGTGCTCTCGTATTTGAAGCGATGAAATAAATTTAGATCTCCATACCATACCTGCCCCGCCAGTCCATTAGGCGGGGATTTTTGTGTTGAAAACAACAAGGAAATCTTCAACTGTAAGAGCATTTGATTTACTGTGCCCGAATCTTAGCACACGAGTAGAATGGATGAAAACGTCCTTAAGAACAAATAAAGATAGATCTTTTAGTCTTTGCTATCAATTGCTTTAAGCACATCGGTCACTAAATTAGCAATGATCTTTAACTCTTTAGTTTTTCGATCTCGAAGCGAAGCAACAATCTTATCAACAAGTGCCTCTCTTTCGGCTTGTAATTTGCTCGGTTCTCGCTGAAATCGAATCAATAATCTATCTGGATCGACACCGAGAGAGTTACTAATTTTCTCAAGTGTCTCAAGAGAGAGGTTTTTTTCTCCACGTTCGATTCTGCTGATATATGATTGTGGCTGTCCTACCATCTCCCCTAATTGTTCTTGAGTTATTCCTCGTAATTTACGTGCTCTACTAATATTTCTTCCAACATGAGATGCCAAACTAAGCAAGAAACCACCACCTTATACTTAGAATAGGTAAGTGGTTGGAAGAGTTACATATACTCATAGCATATATAACCATTTGAATATATATCTTATAAGATATATATTATTCTAGTCGCATTCACTAATTAAGGAGTTGGTACCATGAATACACTTCCCAGTCAGATGGTAATTGAAAATGTTATCCAATGCAAAATGCGTGGTAAAGTGATATATCAAAGTCATTTTCCTGCCTCTGTAGGGCTTCAATTAATCTATGTCAAACCATATGATTTGCCGCTAGGAAAGGGATACCAAAGGCCAGTTGATATGAAACGATGTGATGACTTTGCGAGGTATTTATCCAATGGAGAGAATGCTCTCTTCACACCGATATTATTAAATGCCGGATCTAATTGGGAATTCATTAGTTATGATCGTGAACGATCTTCATTTGGTAGACTTCTGTGTAAAAGAAGGGCCTCGTTGATGGATGGCCAGCACCGTATGGGAGGTATTGAAAAATATATTAAAGAAACAAATTCTGAGTTGAATGTGCCTTTTCTAGCTTTTCATAACTTAGACGAAGACGAAGAAATTAAGCTATTCGACACAATCAATACTAAGGCTAAAGGTATTGGGACGTCACTGAGCAAGTATTTACGTCGCGATTCAGATGACATTAGTTGGGTCGCTACAGAGCTTATGGTCCGCAAAGAGAGCCCGTTCTACAGTATAGGGAGTATTATCGGAAAACGTACTAAAGGTCGTCATGTGACCTTACAAAATGTCTACAAAACACTTCACCTTTTGACGACGGATTATCGGTTATCGAGTATGTCAAAGGAACAAAAACTTGCGATCGCAATAACCTACTTTGACAGTATTAAGAACTCATTTCAACAGGAGTGGGATGATTACAAGAACTATCGTTTGACACACATCGTATGTTTAGATGCGCTGTCTATCGCAGGTTCTGAGGTCTTATTAAAATGTATCTCTAAGAATACGAAACAAATTGATTTAAGTGCTATTAATAAATTTGTCACACGCGTATCTATGGACTGGTCAGCTAACGGCCCATTTAAATACCTGAAGGGGATGGGTGGCTCCAGAAGTTTATCTATTGACCTGAAAGCCCAGATGTTAAATGACTGATTTAGTATAATTTTATGATAAAGACGCACCGGCAGGAGCTACTCCCAGCGGTGCGTCTTTATGTCTAGTCACTCTTTGCTTAGAGCATATTCTTCAACTTCTGCTAAACAACTCCCACAATATAAACGGAACCCCTTATATCATCCTGTAGGAGTGTGTTACCTGTATAGCCGCAAACTTTTCCGTGAAGGATAGTCGTGAAAGGTACAGTTTGGAAGACTGTGGAATGCTTTATTGTTTATTTTGTTGATATTTGTCCTAGTTGGGATGGGTTTTCTAATGATAGGGTAGGCTCTTTTTTGTTTTTAATTATTATAGTTATTTTTCTATCAAGAGTTTTTCCGATGACAGGTAACGTTCTTGCTTTGTATTACATTCCTTCTTTTTATCATAAACATTAGCCAATATGTTATATGCATTTAGAACAAGTTCAGTAATTATGAATTATGGTGTAGACTTCACGTTCAACTTATTCTGTTCTTTGAAAACCTAGAACGCAGTATTTCCGAAATTGACTCTATAATATTTTGAAAGGTTACTTGGAAGAGCCGGAAGCCGAACTGCAAGGGGATCTACAAAACGAATTATCGAAAGGGACAGTAATTATGGAACGCAAATTAATCAGAAATGCTATAAGAAGATTATCTTTTAATGAAACGATAGAATCGAAATCAAGTTATGATTATAGAACTTGTACTTATGGAAAGGTATCAGCGACGTGGGTTTGAATTGTTTGAAGAGGTCATTTCCATCTGGAAATACTTGCAACTGTTTTGTAGATTTGTCAGAATGGAAATAGACTACCTTGAGATATTATAAATGCTATATTGATTGCTATGAAGTGGTTAAGCATGCCAATATTTTGATTCAGCTGTTGGGAATAGGAGGATTGTTCAATAAACGGGGAGAAGAGTTGAAGACAAGCTTTTGATGAAATGATCATTCAAGATATCCTGCCATTGCAAAGCAGGTAGGCCATAAGGGAAGGCAATCAATAGGTGATTCTGCTTGGAACCCTGTATATAGAGGGAGGAAAGTGATTTATATGATGAAAAAGATCCAAATATCAGATCATTTGAAGTTTACTCCTTATCAATACACTTGGATAGAAGAAGACGGAGCAAAATATGAATGGTCCTTAATTTCAATACAACTTAATAGAAGAATGATTAGATTGACCGATTATCATAAGTATGTTGGTGCGGTTAATGGGTCTAAACACGCTTATTATATTGATAATGATTCTGTCAGAAGAGTATGCAATTTTCTTACATATGCTCTTTTTAAACATTATGGCAGATATAACGCAAATAGGATTACAGATATAACGTTTCAATCCGCTGTAGATTATTTGAATGAATATTCTAAGACGAAAAATTCCATGGGGGATTACCCAAGTAGACAATCTGTTGAAAAAGAGAGATATGCTATTTGTCATTTCATGAAGAATCTAAAAGAAAAAAGATCTGATTATGATGAGCACTTTTATGTTAAAAAGGTTTTAGTAGAATCTACTAATGCAAATAAATTGATAGGTAAAAAGAGAAGCAGAGCTGTTTGGGAATATGAGATACCGGCAAAATATTTAGGGAATTCGAGTAAAGGTTTATTAAGAGATATTCCACAGAAAGCGATACCTATCCTTCTAAGAGCTGTAAAACGAGAAGAGCCGGAGTTGGTATTAGCCGTTTTGTTTCAGCTTTGTGCAGGGATTAGAGAAGGTGAAATAGTAAATATTCGTAGAGCGAATAGTATTTACCCTAATGGAATCCGCTATGTAAAAGAAAATGGAGAATTTATAAGTTATGAAGTTGATTTAAGTAAGGAATATGTATTAAGAAGTGATGGGAAGAAAACTGGTAAAATTAAAATTAAACGCAAACAAACTATCTATCCGATTTTCCTTGAAGTAATACAAGAAGCATATGAAGAGCACTTAAAAATGATAAATGGAAAATACTTAGAGCCAGAAGCTCCGTTGTTTGTTAATAATAGCATAAATGCAAAAACAGGGAAAAGAATGGCTATTTCTAAACAGTCATACTGTAAAAAGATTGTTAATATAATGCGAGAAATTGTTCTTCCTGAACTACTTAGATCCGACGATATTGAACTAAAAGTATTTGGCATGATGCTTAATGAGAGCAATTGGGGGTTACACGCATTTAGGCATTGGTTTACAGTACAGCTCGTATTAAATGGTGAAGATATAAACGGAATTGCTTTCTGGCGTGGTGATTCTTCTCTTGAAACGGCTTATGCATATTTACAAAATAAGGGGGAAGTAATGCGTCTTTATGAAAAAGCAAGTGAAGAGGTTGGAAATGATATTATAAACGCTATTAATAAGGAAGAATTCTATGGATTATAAAATGATTGATGGAACTGGTTGTATTTCAATAAATATGTCATCGGCACATTTTGGGATTTCTGCAGCAACATTAAAGCGTAATATGAAGGCAATGCGAATCAGTATTATCAAGTATCAGAATGTGGCTTATATGTCTAAAGTGGATTTTGAAGAAGCCGACAGATTAGATAAATCAATGATTGGCTTAAAGGATGTTATAGCAGAATGTATCAGCGAAAATGATGACATAACGGTTGATTTTACAAGTGAAGAGAGTCAAGCGAAATACAGTGAACTTCATTCGTTTTTTACAGGGTTGAATTATTTCGGGATTAAGGTAAGACACAGACTAATTTCAAAAACATATAGTCCAATAGTATTTTATATAAATAAGGACGATAAAGAACAATTCAAAAGCAACATAGTTTTAAAATTAAAATTATATAATAAAACAAAAGATGAGAAATTAAGAATTACTCTAGAAGATGATTTCTTTTGTAGTAATCATAAAACTAAGACAGCATTGATCAAACTTGCGAAGAATATCTCAGCCAACATGGAGAACGGCATTAATGAATTAGCAAATTTTTTAAGATTAACTTGTAAAAAAGAAATAAGTCAATTTAACGATGATGAAATCACTACATATATGGAGTTTGCAGCAGATAATATTACAAAGAATGCAAACATATTATTCTCAAAACTTATATTTAATATTAGCCAAACGGAAACATGCTCTTTCTCTATTATTAACCAGTTCGATGGACATGTAGGTGCAGTAAAAAGAGATAATAGTGCATATGATGATGCTGTTTATTTAAAATTAGCATATATAGTTTTTAACGAAGAATATTGGAAAGAAAAAGATATGTTGATTAAAGCATCAGATAGTAAACCTGTAGCAACAACGTGGTTATATCATGCGATGCATTATGTTTGCGCTTGGCGTTCAGCAGATATTGTAAATAACATTCCTCATATAACTTTAAACGTTGAGCCGGAAGAAATAATTAGAATGGTCAAAGATCATGATTATAATGAAACAACTTGGTTTCCGTATGTTAATGAATTAGTAGTAAGAGTGGGGTTTGAAAATCAAAAACCACGAAAAACAAAAAGGTATCAGAACTCACCTAATTTAAAGATGTATATTCCTGAAGGTTTAAAATCAACAATTGGTATGCTTCTAGCATTATGCGAAGCACATTCGATATTAGAAGGAAAGGGAAATCAAATATGCCGGCACCCTAATAATGTCAAGTACGCTGTTGCCTTGTTTGGAATAGAATATAATAGTTTATTTGCCGGAAGATTAATATCAAACAGAAAAGCAAATAAGGCATATATGGAAAGAATCATGGAAAGCGGAGACAAAAATAATAACAATGGTTATTTATTAGCATCATATGCTAGAAGCCATAAGGGAGGCTTACGCTCATTACCAGAAGTAACATCAAAATATCTCAAAGCAAAGATGGACGGGTATTCTGTTGACGATATTACGAGAATTCTTTTTGAACGGGGTGTTTGTAGTTTTGTCCCTTATTTACTTTGTAGTGCTTTGTATAATAATGAATTCGAAAAAAAACATATAGACAAACAAACAGAAACCATAAAAGAGCTTGGGATGATACCACATGAAATAGAGTTGCTTCTGCAAACAGACGAAAAAGTCGAATTTAAAGCAAAACAGACAATATCGGAAATAATTATGTACATAAATGATGAAAATGCAACAGAGATTGTGGAAAATGCATTGAAGGAAATTGCTGACGGTAAATGCGTAGGGAAGAATGAAGATGTATATTGCATTAGGAAGGCATTTGGAGAAGAGTGTAACATGCCTAATAGGGAACATTGTATAGGTTGTGGTTCGGAAATGTATTTAAAAACATTCCTGAGTGATCTTCATAATGAAATAAAAGTGGATAGAATGAAATTTGGAAATGCGAAGACAAAAGCTGAAAGATTGAAATGGAAGGCGATTCTGGAAAACAAGTTGTATCCTGCTGCCTATGAAATTTTAGCGTCAATGAAGTATATCTATAAACAGGATATAACTGAATATCAAAGACTTTTCTTGGGAGAGGATTAAAAGCGATGTTAGCATTAATCACTAAAAATAAAAATATTAACCGGCATAAAGTGGTTTCGACAATAGGCACTGAAGAAAAGAATATAGCTTTGGAAAAATTTAAAATCTATCAAAATGATGGTGTTATACAAACTGAGTTTAACGATGATGCATGGATTCTATCTGATGAAAAGGATTTGGTTACTTTAGATTTTAGTTTCGATGAAGTGTATGTCAAAAAGTATATGAATCATTATTCTGTAACAGAATTTAAAGAAGTTTTTAAATGCTATATTAGTTTTTGTTTAGGGCAGTACATTATAGGCACTTTGCAAGAACTGGTGTTTAACATTAAAGAGTTGTTATACAATACAGAATGTTTAACAAAAATCCCTAAAAAGCGCAATTTACTATTTAAAACAGGAATTCAAGATTTTATTGAATTAATGCCTTTTGCCTCGGAAGATATCCTCCTTGAGGAAGAAAGATATAAATATAATTATGTAAAAAGAAGAGAATTAGCAGAGTATCAGAGTTATTTTTTATTTGGAAGATTACTGGAAGAGTATTGGAAGAGCAATGCGACTAACGATAACAAAGTATTCTTTTACCCGATTTATTTATGGTGGAATATCACCATGATACTTCCGGTGCGAGTGACTGAGTTTACCTTAACACCAAAAGAATGTGTAGTGGGCGAAAATGGGGTCCAGTATTTTAAAATAAGAAGATCAAAAATGAAAGGTAACGCTAGTAGAAATAGAAATATAACCTATAAGATAAATGAAGATTATAAGATTTATGATTATGCTGTTTCGAATGAAATAGCAGCAATGATTTTGGATTACAAAAAGCTGGTAAAAGGTTATAAAGAATCAAACATAGATTCATTGTTTGTAAATGAAGTATATGTAAATGCAAATAACAAGCTTAAAGATTATGGTTTCTTTCACACAAAACATTTTTCTAGACTGTTAGATGTTTTTTATTGTGATGTTATCGAGAAAGACTATAACTACAGAGTAATTCCAAAAGATAAATTAAAAGAGACAAATTTTGTTGGAGAGGTATATAAATTAAAAGTCAATGAAATAGTAAAAATTTCATTAGGTGATTCTAGACATATAGCAATGCAGAATATGCTTCTTAACGGAGCAAATATTCTTATGGCAAAAGAAATTACAGGTCACGAAAATGTAGATATGATATTTCACTATTCAGGTAACATGAAAAACCTTATAAGATGTAAGGCGTACAGCTTATTTGAGTTGTCAAAAAGAAAAGAAATTATTCTTGAATCAGTAACTGGTAACGGCCAGGATTTTATACTACGTGGAGGCGAATTAACAAAATCCGTTGAAGTTGACCAAGGGAAATGCTTTTCACCATTATTTACTCAAGGTAATATGGAAGATTGCTATGCGGTTGCGGGCATTTGTGAGATTTGCAATTATTTTCAAGGTAATAAGAACCGAAAAGAATTGATAAAAAAACAGGAACTAAAAGTGGAAGAAAAATTGAAAAGGCTTAAAAGATGGATATCTTCTGAAAAGGAATATAGAAATACGGATGAATATGTGATTTTAAAAAATCAATTAAAGGCGAGTGTTGAAAATCTACTAAATGCGTATGTTGAAGAACTGGTAGAGAGGGGCACTACATGATAAATAAAATGGGAAGACCTAAAGCTTATGTGACCGAAGAAATAAAGAACATAATTGATTCTTATTTGGCTTATACGGGAGGAACAATTTTATTAAACGCCTCTAAAATAGCTAAATACGTGAATGATGAATTGGAATTACCCAATTTCAAGTACTATGTTATTAATAGGGATCCAGAAGCAAAAAAATACTTAGAGGGTCTGAATGCGAGAATAACAGGGGTGTCTGATAAAAAAATATCATTTACAAAATCTGTTTTTACGCAAATTGATATAAACAGTTATCTATCTATGAAAAAGGATGATTTGAAGGTTGCGTTATATAACCTTAATGTTTTGCTTGAAGATATGTCAAATGCAAATACAGAGCTTATTAAAGAAAATTTAAAATTAAAAACTCGGGTTCAAGAAAAAGATACAGAAATAAGAAGAGTGAATAAAGAAGTTATAGAAAAATATACTGATTATCAAAAAGGCATGGATGCTTCTAAAGAAATGTTGGTTGAACAAAAACAAAAGATACAGGAATTAACCATAAAAATGAAGCAGCAAGACGATCTGACACATATTTTGTGGGATAGGGAAGCTGAAAATATATTAAAGAAAAATGGTGTTTTTGTAGATAATGGCGTTGAACTAACTGAGGATAGGGTGATTTCAGATATCGATGCTGACATCATAGAGGTAGTAAAAGATACCTTCCCTAATATTGAAGATGATAAAATAAGTTATGAGTTAATAAACAGAATTAAAAGTATATAGGAGTCTAACATGAGTTCAAGAAAATATATAGTAAATGATTACCCGAATATATCCAACGAGTATAATAAAGAGAAGAATGCAGTTCCTTTGAAAGAAATATATGTAAGGTATCCGGTTCCCGTTTGGTGGAAATGCAAAAAAGGCCACGAATGGCAAGAATTGGTTAGAAATAGGACAGTTCGTGATCGTGGTTGTATCTATTGTACTGGCCATGTAGCGATAGTTGGTGAAAACGATTTTGCAACCACAGACCTTCTTTTGGCAAAGGAATGGCATCCTACAAAAAATGGGCATTTTAAACCGCAGATGACTAAGCGAGGATCTTCTAAAAAAGTATGGTGGAAATGTGACAAGGGTCATGAATGGGAAGCCATAATATACTCAAGGGCTAGCGGATGTGGATGCCCATACTGTTCTGGTAGATTACCGATTAGGGGCGAAAACGACTTTGAAACTTTACATAAGGACCTAGCTTCTGAATGGCACCTTATAAATAATGGTAAATTAAAACCTTATGAATTTAAAGAAAAGAGTAACAAAAAAGTCTGGTGGCAATGTAAAGAAGGACATGAATGGAATAACAGTATATGTGAAAGGGTTAGTTATAAAAGAAAGTGTCCATTCTGTAATAACACTGCTGTCATCCCTGATAAGAATAGTTTTAAAGCATTAGAGCCGGGAGCGGCAAGTTATTGGGATTATGAGGCGAATGGCAATTTAAAGCCGGAAAATTTTTTCCCACATAGCAATATAGAGGTTAATTGGAATTGCGGAAAGCATGAATGGGAAGAAGCTATTGGAAAAATGACTATAAGAAAATTATGCCCTTACTGTTCAGGGGTAAGAATATCAGAAGAAGACTCAGTATTCAACAAGTATCCAATACTATTAATCGAATATGATCATGATAAAAACGGTGGGATAAATATAAATTCAATTTCAGAAGGTTCCAGTAAAACAATCTGGTGGAAATGCAAAAAAGGACATAGTTGGCTTGCTCCAATGGAACGAAGGGTGAAAGGTTCAAAATGTCCATATTGCTCCGGAAAAAAGTCGATTTATTCTATATGATAATCTTGTGAATTTTTCGGCGGCGGAGAGCATTGGAATAATCTTTGAGGCCACCTTGTTAATAAAACAGAACCATGTTGTTGAGTTCCTTGAAGGACTAGTATGAACAAGAAAAATAGATCTATATTAGTCGTGCTGAACGGTACCACAACTAGCGGTAAAGCAGAAGTATGTGTTAAGGGTTGATACGTAGATGTTGAATATTTATGTAGGAGGTTAAGTATACGTACTTGATGCGTGTGGAGTGCTTAATATTGATGGTGTTGAAAGAATAAATGAGATGTGACAGTATCGCTCAAAAATAATCGGCAAGTATCATCAGTAAGTAAGTAAGTAAGTTCCCGCAAAGACCGCAAGCTTAGCCATTATTAAAGGGTTCGATCTCTTTCGTAGAGTCGAATCTTTTTTATTGCCGTAGAATATGTGAATACCTATTCGCATAGTTCCTATTGAGCCTTTTGACCTAATGGGATAAGATTGTAGGATAATGTTACCAAATGTGTCAGGAGGCTCTATGAATCCACAATATCAGATTTCAAGAACGACTATAGTAGAGACGATGAATTTAGCCCCATTTACAATGCATAAGGAGATTCATCAATTTGCCCTCACACATGAACTTGAAGATGTTGCTACGGGAGCTTCAATTAGAGATCGTATTAATAACATCACAGAGTATTTAATTAAGCACACTACTAGTGTCATTTTAGTAAAAGAGGTTATCACTGACTTAATAAATCAAGAGTTAAAAAAGGTGCAGTGGGCTAGTGAGTATTCAGATGAATCTGAATCATTTCAAGTCAAATATCCAAAATTATATGAGTCATTGCGTAAAGACGGGTTTACCATTGTTGATTATCAATTACTACGAGATAACGGACTAATTGAAAGTCCAGGTTTGATCTATAATTTTAAGTTTGTCGAAGAATGTCTTGATCAATGTCAGACGTTGATTTCAAATCACTCTCTAGGGAGCGCAGTGGATAGAGCGCATACCGCACTCCATGGGTACATGAAAGAGATCTGCACGGCTTTTGAATTAGAAGTCTTGGGGTCGCACCCTAAGATTCAAGATTACTGGAGTGAAATTAAGTTGCATCACCCTAAATTTAATGTCGATGTTAAAGAGTACCATACTCCAATAAATCAAGTAGTAGGTACTATTGGAAAGGTTATAGATAAAATCAATGACCTTAGAAATAATAAGACATATTCCCACCCTAATGATGAGATTTTAGGTGAAGGTGAAGCGAGACTTGTGATTAACCTCTCAAGGGTATTCCTACAGTATATTGACGGCAAGGTATCCAGCGATTGAGGTTCGAGAGTTCAGTTTAGGTCAGTATAAAATTGCTCCCTCGTAATATGGAAAGTATAAAGTGCAATTCTATATTGGATAAGATGAATATCAATGCGGTTCAGAAAGGAATGGAGAATTATGACCGATGAATCTATAAAGCGCTATTTGCCTGAAGAGGTTCCCGACCATTTATTCACACAAAGTCGCTTAAGCCGCATGGGACTTGCATCAACAGGAGAGCATGTCGCCTTTGTCCTCTATCCAGAGCAAAGACAACAGTACAAGTTGTTCGATATCGATGGAACTAAAAAGCGTAAACAGCAAAAGGGGCTGTCTCTTGTTCAGAAGGATGCCACTGTTGAACAGATATTGGCTGAGCGTAAGCATGAAATAGAGGTTCGGAAGAGTCAGTTAGGATCGATGTAGAAATGACACACTGATACAGATGATTTCCGCAGTTATTTTATTGGCTACTATTGTTTCTAGTTGTAATGTCACTTGAATTTGATAAATTACTTACTTGGAGGTCAATAAAATGAAGATTAATTTCGATATGCTTGACGGAGATAACTCTGCCGATACAGTCCTAAATCCTCGTGAGATTTTCAGTGTGCTGCCAAAAAAAGACCCGATCTATAATTATCCACGAGATGTTCAGACAGAAGTATGGAATAAATGGTTTGATGCCAGGACTAATCAGTACAACGTAATCAAAATGAACACTGGAAGCGGAAAGACCGTTGTTGGTCTACTAATCTTGAAAAGTTGTCTGAATGAAGGGAAAGGTCCTGCTGTTTATATTGTACCCGACCCTTATTTAGTATCTCAGGTTTTTGATGAGGCAAAAAAATTGGGTATTGAAGTCACGAATGATCAAGAAAGTATTCGTTTTAAGAAGGGGCAAGCAATATTAGTTATTAATGTTTACAAGCTCTTTAACGGCAAATCGGCATTTGGGGTTCTCGAAAACAAGATACCGATCGGCAGTATTATTATCGATGATGCCCATGCTTGCTTAGATATCACTGAGTCACAGTTCACAATGGAAATACCTTATTCAACTGAAGTCTATGAAAAACTATTTACAACCTTCAAAAGCGCTTTAGCTGAGCAGTCTGATACAGGTATTTTGGAATTAGAAGCCGAGAGCCCTACTGTTAATATGTTAGTTCCATTCTGGTCTTGGCAAGACAACATCAAAGATGTGACAGGAATTTTGTATGAGGCATTTAGAATTGAGGAGGAAAATTCTAGAAAAGGAAAAGCGGACAAGAATTATGATTCACTGAGATTTTCGTGGCAGTTACTGAAAAACTGCTTATCTCAGTGCAGTTGTATTTTCGGGAGCGATAAAATAGAAATCTCTCCTAAGTGTGTGCCTATCAACTCAATACCTAGTTTTGTAGATTGTAAAAGGAAAATTTTTATGAGCGCTACACTGGCTGATGACAGCATATTAGTTTCTCATTTTAATATCAATGCTGATGAGATAAAGGCTGCAATCACACCTCAATCTTCAGACGATATTGGCGACAGAATGATTTTGATTCCTCAGGAATTAAACCCTGATATTAAGGATGAGGATATCAAAGACTTTTTGAAGGAAGAATCCAAAAAACATAATGTAGTGGTAATTGTTCCTTCCAAATACCGATCGAATTTCTGGAGAGACAGTTGTGATTTACTCCTCACGGCTTCAAACCTACAAGAAGGTATAACTAAGCTGAAAAATGGTCATGTAGGTCTTGTTGTTATGGTAAATAAATATGATGGAATTGATTTAGCCAAGGAAGCCTGCGAGATTTTGGTCATCGATGGGTTACCAGATGTTCGTAGGAAGATCGATAAAATTGAGCAAGGAATTCTATTTGGAACAGATGATAGCCTATCAAAAGTTATCCAGAGAATTGAACAAGGAATGGGCAGAGGTATTCGTTCTAAGGACGATTATTGTGTTGTATTCTTAATGGGACGAACACTTATTAATCATCTTTATGTGGATGGAGCAATGGATAAATTTACTCCTGCGACTAAAGCTCAAATCAAGCTTTCCGACCAGATAGCTGCACAAGTCAGGGGAGTAAATATTGGGGATCTTAAAGATGTAATAAATTATAGCTTAATGAGAAACACATCTTGGATCTCCAAAAGCAAAGGGGTACTAGTGCATCTTAAATATGATGCTTCCTTTAAGGTTAACCCAGTGATCAAGAAGCAGCGCGAGGCATTTAATGCTGCGCTAATACGGGACTACCACAAGTCAGTTCAACTAATTAACGAAACGGTAAATGCCACTACAGAATTAAAGAGCAGGGGTTATCTGAAGCAACAATTAGCTGAATATCTGTACTTCTATGATCAGCAAGAATCACATGTAACCTTGAAATCCGCAGTTAATGATAATCACCTTGTTCTTCATCCTTTGGAGGGCATCCAATATTCCAAATTACAACGATTCATTGGTAGTCAGGCTGTACAGGCATCAGGCTTCCTTACGCAAAAGTATAACAACAATTCGAACAAGTACATCTTAGGTATAAATAAGTTGCTAGAGCAGCTGATTTTCAAGCCTGAATCGGCACCAGTATTTGAAGAAGCATGTAAAGAACTTGCATTCTATCTGGGCTTTTCTGCACAAAGACCAGAAGCTGAGTTCAAAAAAGGTCCAGATGTATTATGGGAAGTCGGTAACCTTGAGTACCTTGTTATTGAATGTAAGAATGGGGCTACAGCTCCAACTATAAATAAGCATGACTGTAACCAGTTGAATGGCTCAATTGAATGGTTTGAAGAGAAGTATGATAGTTCTTGTCGGTTTACACCAGTCATGATTCATCCACATATAGTTTTCGAGTACGCTTCATCTCCTAATCGCTATATTAGAATTATTAACACTGAAAAGTTAGAGTTGCTGAAGTCAAAAGTACACGGTTTTGCTAAGGCACTAGCAGCTCATGGCTCGTTCAGTGACACCAAGAAAATTGATGAATTATTGGACACATACTCGCTAAAAGCTTCGACATTTGTACAAGAGTACACTGTGGGGTTCACTGTGAGATAAAATTCGTAGATTAAGTTATCCGAAAGCATCGGCAAAGTCCTTGTTGGAAAACTTCTCACGAGGATTTTATTCATACACGGCTCCTAAAGTTATTTCTGTATAGAGGTGGGTACTTCATGGCGAGGGTTAATCAATCGTTTAGAGATTTCAAATCGAATTTAGAGATTACAGACGTACAAGAGTCTACGGTAACACAAGACAGATATAATGAATCAACATATAAAAAAGTGGAGGGGTCAATATGTTTCAAGCTACCGCCATATTAACGCCGGAATCAACCGCCATCGTTAAAGTTATGGACTATAACCCGGGGAAGGTCGTTCAAAAAGATGTGACGACTGCAAAAGGCGTTGTTAAAAAGTCGATTAAGAAAGAAGGAAGCATACTGTTCATGGCGAGCATGGACGTATCGTTCAAACGTAACGACTACGATATTCAGATCGGCGGAGGAAAAGTAATCACCGCCAAATTTATATCCAACACAATGAAATGGGACAGACATGGATCCAGACAGGTTATTTTTGCAAAAACATCTCCTGAGCGTTGATACAATGTTAGGGGCACCTTAGCCAAATCGCCAAAACTACATGCGTGGCTTTAAGACCGATGGAAACATCAAGTTAGTGTGAATGCTAGGACAGATGAAAATTCTAAAGAGCATAGGAGTTTGCTGTCACATCGCTGTACAGACGGAAACAATAGTAAAACTGGTAGACGGAGTATCATCCTTCAATTGATAGCTCTCTAAAGTTATGGCACTCACTCATTAACCCCGCGGCTCTGCTACGCCGAAATATTTAATTGCGTGTATAATAAAAAACCTTAATCTAGATGTCTGTTTTAAACAAAAGTCTGCAATTAAAAATATGTTTATCGGGTAAAATCACACCTGTAGCTCGGGTAGAAGCTGTTGAGCTTGCAGGCGTGACGGTACAGAACTGCACATTGAATAATATCGGAGATATTGAACGTAAGAACTTGAAGCACGCGTTAGGTGCGCGGGTATTTATCCGCAGGTCTAATGACGTTATTCCGGAGATTCTCGGCAAGGTGCCCGATGAGAATGACGGGGAAGAGATAGTGTTCCCAACCCACTGTCCCTCATGTGGATTTCCATTAGAACAGAAGGGTGCGCATTTATTCTGTTATGATAGCCTTAATTGTAAACCGCAATTAATTGGACGCATTACTCATTTTGCCTCAAGAGACGCGATGGATATTGATACATTTAGTGGGATGACAGCTGAACTATTGAACACAGAATTAGATGTGCGCGAGCCTGCGGATCTGTACTCCTTAACTTTTGAGGATCTCGTTAAGTTAGATCGTTTCGGAGAGAAAAAGGCGAATAATCTCTTGCAAGCATTAGAGAAGAGTAAAGAACGTGATCTTGCTTCATTCCTCTTTGCATTAGGTATTCCGAATACGGGCAAAGCGACAACCCGAATGTTGGCCGATCATTATCGTGATCTTAATGCTGTTATGGCCGCGACGGTAGAGGAGTTAGTGGGTTTACCGGACGTTGGTGGAATCGTAGCTGAGAGTATTGTGAGTTTCTTTGCAGATCCTCGTATGCAAGCGGGGATTGAGCGAATGCTGACGTTGGGCGTTCAAGCGAAAGCACCGGAAGCTCCGCGAGTTGTGAGTACAGACTCCTTCTTCAGTGGTAAGACGATCGTATTGACAGGAACATTACACAAGTTAAGTCGTGATGAAGCAGCAGACAAGTTAGTAGCACTTGGTGCAAAAGTCACAGGTAGTGTATCTGCCAAGACGGATATTGTCATTGCCGGAGAGAAAGCAGGCAGTAAACTTGCCAAAGCACAGAAGCTTGGTATTCAAGTCATCGAAGATGAGGATGAGTTTATCCGATTATTGGAGATTTGATCTTACAATATAAATGCAGTAGCCTCTGGAAGACGAGGCTACTGCATTTTTTAATAACATAATGACGAACGTATCAATAGGCTGTTCTATTCGATTTGGACACCCAAGCATCCTTGTCGTAACCTCGTTCTTCCCAATACCCTATATGATCTCCTTGGATCAGCTCAATTCGATTCAACCATTTAACTGATTTATATGCATACATGCGAGGTACGATCAGGCGAATAGGTCCTCCTAAATCAGCTGTAATAACTTCACCGTCATGAAGAACCGCGACAAGTACATCATCCATCTGAGCTTGTTTTAGGGTGAGTGAATCTGTATATATGCCATCACCAGAATAGAATTTCATTGTGGTAGTTTCAGGCTTAACGCCAGCTTCTTTCAAAAAAGTCTTGAGGGGAATACCTTCCCAAGTATTGTTGTATACGGACCATCCGGTAACGCAATGGAAATCACTAACTTGGACAGTACGACTTAATGCAACAAATTGCTCCCAATTCCAAGTCATAGGACGATCGACTAAGCCATCAATCGTAAACGACCAGTTGCTGTTATTGAAAGACGGAATAGGTGTAACACTATATACTCTGAAATCACCTTTGGCACCACCACCTATAGGAGGCAAAGAGGATACGGCAGGCTGTGGTGCAGGAACTAGTTCATTGGGATTAGCGCTAATGACATCATTCATAGTTTGACCTACACCTAGACCGCGACCTACCCATTTTAAGAATGAAGGACCAACGGTTACAGCGATTCCAATTCCAATAGCGGAACGAATGAATTCACGGCGTGTGTAAAGAGGTTGATAGGAACCAGGAGTCTGATGGTGCTGTTCATCACCAATTTTCACAGATCTTTTTCCGGATTGTTTGAGCCACCCAGTACGTGTAATAGCGTGATAGATAATATACGGTAACCCAATCCACGTGAGTAAATCATGTACAATAAGAGCGGAATTGGCCCATGTAGGTCCGAACATTCTAATTTGCCAAAGTACGACGCCTGAACCAATCCAGCCGATTAGTAGTGTAAGAACAAATACAACATTGAATTTTTGCCAGGGTTTTCCTTTGAGTTGTTTCCAATGTTTCTTTATAAGTAGAAGGTAGTAGAATACGGGGATCAGGAGAATTAGGCCGACACCTACATGAAGCCATTTAAGCCACACGCGACCTTCGCCGAGCAGCTCTCTCCAGAATCCACCAAGCAATATCACACCGCTAAGTGATAACACAACAACAATCCAAGCGTTCCAATAATGGATAGAAGCTAGCTTGCGCCCATAGCCCTTAGTTAATCTGGTTAGCCAGTCTTTCAAGAATTCTCCTCCTTTTATAGGTTAGGTTCGATATTGTTTCATTATAAGGGGAGTGATAGGGAATGGATAGACAAAGGCTCTATTATGAAGTGTAAAAGTAGAAGATATTTTTTTGAAAAAAAGCTTGCAATATGTCGAATATCATGTTAAATTATTAAATGTCGCTTCAAGCAAGTGACTTACACAATTCTAAGCTTCATATCAACTCGAAAAAATAGTTGACATCGATAGCGAATGGATGATATAATAAATTTCTTGTGACAAACGAAAGTGTTTGCTTGCAGAAGTTAATAAGTTCTTTGAAAACTGAACAAATGGATGATGTGATTTTTTAAAAATAGAGAACATTTATGTTCTCGCCAGTTTGTTTCAA
>NZ_LVJI01000043.1 GCF_001637225.1 Paenibacillus antarcticus | reverse complement strand
TGATCTTTCGCATAACGTTGTGCATTCCTGACGTTCAAGCAGCTTAAGTGACCGTAGGGAACGGGTCGTCAGACTTAGCTGGTTGAATGTATCGCTTGAATAACCTTCTAGAAAATTCTACTTAGCGATCAAGGGCGTATGCCCGCAGTAGGAATGTGGTGTTATAGGATGTCAGCGTCTTCTTTGAAATATCCCTCAACTTTAGTTGTCTTTAACTATCGTGTCCCGTTAGCTTAATCGTTCAATCTTGTGTCACTTCACTTCCAGTTCCTCTTTGATAAGTGATTTCATCTCACTCAAGAAGGGTGATGTATAAACAATCCCTTCTTTGTTCAAAAGGACGTACATCGGCAATGTTTCTACTCCTATTTTCTTTAGTTTTCTCTTCAGACCATCAGAGGAATCATGAGCGTTCATTTCTGTATTATCCAGTATTGTAGGGTTTGAATGTATGAAGTCTTGTACTTCTTTCATTTCATTCGAAGTTGATCCATTAACATAAAATAAATGTAATTTATAATTACTGTGTTGGGGTTTTAATTCCGCGATGAAATCCTTTGAACTTGTGTTATTGCAACCACCAAAAATTATTGTTACTAAAAAAAAAATAAGCAAATATCCAATCGATTTCAATTTATTCCCCCCTAATTCTTTCTCCTTACTTCATTTTTTTAATTGAACTTCACCTAACTTGCCTGTTACGCAATTATTTTCTAGACACTAGATAATCAATGGATTATTGAGGGTTTTCATGGTGTTCGCTGATTTCCTATAACGTATCCGTATTTCTGACGTTCAAGCGGCTTAAGTGACCGAAGGGAACGGGTCGTCAGACTTAGCCGGTTGAATGTGTCGCCTGATTCCACTTCTATGGCATACCTCTTGTCGACCAAGGAGCGTTAGCGACGCAGCAGAAATGTAATGTTATAAGATGTTGGCGTCTTCTTGAGCATCTCACATAATCTTCTTCAAACAAAAATAGCCCCAACTTTATTGCCAGGGCTCTGATGTCATTTATATATGTCTCCTCTAGGTCCTATACGAACTACAAAAATGATTAATTCATTATTGAGAACCTCATAGATTATTCGATAATTCCCCACCCGTAATCTATAGATATTGCCTTCTTTACCTTTCATTTTCTTCGTATTTGGGTTATCAAATGGATCATTACATAATTGCTCAAGGGCTATAAAGATTCTTCTTGCTATAGTTCGATCTATTTTCCTTAGGCTCTTTTCTGCTTCACTTGAAAATGTGGTTTTATATTTCAAGTTCACGTTTTAGGTCCTCCAAGGATTTAGTCTGACCATTTTGAAACTCAAGTCGTCCCTGTTCTATTGCCTGAATATCTTCTGGCGTCAAACAGTCATCGTCCTCATCAAACTGTTTCTCAAGTAACCATGATAAAAAACTCTTTGCGACCACCTTATTCTTATCATTTAAGTTACCTAATATGTTTTCCAGTTCATCATTCGGGACGCTCATCAACTGTACCCCCTTTTATTTAATCACTTTTATTATACGCCAATATATAAGGATGCTCCAGAAATTGCTTATTTTATACTACATCGAAGTATTAGCCTCCACAAATCCGCTCTTACGCCAATTTCTTATAACGTTACCGCATTCCTGACGTTCAAGCGGCTTAAGGCACAAAGTGCCGGGTCGTCAGACTTAGCCGGTTGGATGTGTCGCCTGAATTAACTTCTCTGAAATTCCTCTTGGCGACCAAGGAGCGAAAGCGACGCAGCAGGAATGCTCTGTTATCGGATGTTCAGGTCAACTTCGAATTACATTCTAAATTTGTTCATGACTGTAACCTATTATTTTTTATATCTGTCTAACGCTAATTACTTTTTTTGTTTTTGTACCATTATCTCACTATAAAAATATCGCATATAATAATCAATAGACTAATAAAAATCCCAACATAACCTCCAATCTTTACAGCTTCTAAGGATCTTATTCCAAGTAGCTTGAGTTTGAATATAATTTCTGGATATTTCAATTGCAATATAGCGCTTATCAAACCTATCAAGCCAATTAACAATAAGGGACTCATATTTCACCTCAAAAATACTATTTATTATTCGTGAAATCTTAAAGTGTTACATATTATTTATTTGGTCCATCTCACCTGAATTTCCGATAACGTTTGTGCATTCCTGACGTTCAAGCAGCTTAAGTGACCATAGGGAACGGGTCGTTAGACTTAGCTGGTTGAATGTATCGCCTGAATCTACTTCTATGAAACTCTTCTAAGCGATCAAGGGCGAATGCCCGCAGTAGGAATGTGGTGTTATCGGATGTATCTGGCTACTATGAATTCACCTTCATATTTCTTGTTTCATTTAATGTTACTTGATGTCTTACTTGTCTTGCATATCTTTGAGGTTCTTAATGTTATTAACGTATTTAATCTCACTTAGTTTTGTTTTAATTTTAGTTATGTGTTTTAACCTTCTTGAAAATTCTCCTATGCTGGTCTTAAATATGGTTTTCTTTACATCTTTCATTTCAATCTAGTGCCTTTTCCTTTTGATCATTAATTCTTAAATGCCCTTCATATGTTACTATCCCAGATATTTCCGATAACGTTTGGAATTCCTGACGTTCAAGCGGCTTAAGGTAGCGTAGCTACCGGGTCGTCAGACTTAGCCGGTTGAATGTGTCGCCTGAATCCACTTCTCCGATATCCCCCTTGGCGACCGAGGAGCGTATGTGACGGTGTAGGCA
>NZ_LVJI01000042.1 GCF_001637225.1 Paenibacillus antarcticus | reverse complement strand
ACAATTCGACTTATGATTGATGCTCTTTTCATATGACATCCTCGATTCTTCATTAATATTGCTATAGTGATATTTCGGATAACGTATGCGCATTCCTGACGTTCTAGCGGCTTAAGGCACGTAGCTACCGGATCGTCAGACTTAGCCGGTTGAATGTGTCGCCTGAATCCACTTCTCCGATATCCCCCTTGGCGACCGAGGAGCGTATGTGACGGTGTAGGAATGTTCTGTTATGCGAAGGATCACTCTTCACTGAGTTTGCTGCTTGTAATTAATATTCTCGACTATCCATTCTTCGTTTGGTACTTTAACTAACATGATAAAAACCAACAGACTATCTTTATCCCCAGTGACCTTAATGTTGAATGTGGCTTCACCATACCCATTACTCCTATTAATACTAGCTGATGGAAAAAAACTAAAATTCATATTGTCTCCAACTTTTTCTTGAATCCTTTCATTGTTCTCAATATAAGTTAGTGCTGTCTTATATGAAGCATCTTGTTTAATTATAGTTATAAAACCACTAATAATTAGAACAACAATTATGCTAATAGAAATTAATATTTTCAATACTTTACTTGACATACTATTTGTATTCTCTAGTTGATATACATCAGTTCTATTATTAATATCACCTTGCCTACGCTTGTCCTCACTAAATATAAGTTTGTATACATCTTTAGGCCAAAACAAAAATGAAAGATTTCTATTTATTAATTTTTTGGTACTGGGAATCGTACTATCCAGCTCTCGAACACCAAGGTTGAAAATTCTCTTGCCTAAACTTCTCCCGTCAAAAACATCCTTGAATAACACTGATGTTACTCCAAGTAAAATGAAAACTAAGGATATTATCATAGACAGAACCAAATTATTTTCTGTCCAATTTAATAATAAAAAGATTAGCATCATTGTTATGAAAACTATTAGATATATATCTATGAGACTAGCAACAATTCGACTTATGATTGATGCTCTTTTCATATGACATCCTCGATTCTTCATTAATATTGCTATAGTGATCTTTCGCATAACGTTG
>NZ_LVJI01000041.1 GCF_001637225.1 Paenibacillus antarcticus | reverse complement strand
TCAGGAATGCGCATACGTTATCTGCAATTCCTCAAATAATGAAAAAGAAGGAAACAAGATGAAAAATCATAATGAAGAGAAATTCGCTCTGGAGAATGCAGCAGTAGAAATATTTTCAAACCTTTTTAATATTAATCACAAAGATCAGTACGAATTAGTAGAAAGACGAGAAAGCCCAGATTTCGTCTTAAGAGACTTGAAAGGTGAATTACTCGGACTTGAAGTAGCACATTTATTTTATGATCCTGAAGAAGCAAAAATGCTTCTAGGCAGATCTGATAATAAGATGCATGGAACAGATAAATTTGATGATCTGTTGAATGCTTTTAACAGATTACTAAAACAAAAAGAAACAAAGATATTGAAGTATGAAAGTACATATCCAACATCATTAGTGATTAGAAATGCGTCCCCTATCTTTGGTATGAGTGACCTCTTAAGAGATAAGGAACTGATATACAAACCGAGCATTTATAAAAATGTTTGGTGCGTTTCAAGAGATGGGAATTATAATGATTGGTTAATGAAAGATATTTTGATGGTTTAGTCGAAGAAGTGAGGAACAGCAGATAACAACACATTCCTACTGCGGGCATTCGCCCTTGATCGCCAAGAGGGATTTCAGAGAAGTTAATTCAGGCGACACATTCAACCAGCTAAGTCTGACGACCCGTTCCCTTCGTTCACTTAAGCTGCTTGAACGTCAGGAATGCCAAACGTTAGGTGAAACCCTAGTATTGAAAGGAAGAAGAAAAGTGACATATCAAGATATACTTAAAGTCATCACTGGGATAATAACTTCTATTGGAGGAGTGAGTTTAGTAATTATTGGCCTTTCGAGTTGGTTAGGTAAAATTTGGGCCAATAGAATACTTGAAAAGGATAGGCTTAATTATAATGAAAAGCTAGAAAAAATAAAATCGGAGTACTTAACAGATCTAGAAGAGAAAAAGGGAGAGATTGATAAAGCCAAAACATTATTTAGTAGGTATTCAGAACACCAATTTAGTTTATATACAGAACTCTATAGATCACTTTATGATCTGAAGATAGCAGCTGATAAGCTTTGGGAAATTGCAGATTATAATAAGTTAAGGGATTTTTCTAAACAATTAAATAACACAATAACAACTGTAGAGAAGAGTATTCTTTTGATAGAGGACGACCATTATTCTCAATTAACTGAATTACTAGATGCTTTTGCAAATTATAAAATCGGAAAAACGGATTTAATCAAATTCAGAAATTTGAATGCACATAACCAGCCAGTAAACACACAGGAAATATTAACGGTAATAGAAAATAACAGAATAACCAAAGAGGCATATACTTTGTTTATACAAGAAATTGGAAGACTATTTAAAAGGCAAATAAAGCTTGGAGGTTAAACTGATCGAACTTCACCTAACAAAATATTCACGCTGTGGGCCATGCAGCCCTTGATCTGCAGAAGCATTTTCCAGAAAGAATAATCAGGCAGATACATCCATTCCCCTAAGATAAGAGCTATCTAAGGGGAATGGACGTCGCGAATACGACAACGTTAGCTGAAATTACTGTAAAACTATGAAACTAACTTGGAGGTATTAACTGTGAGTATAAAGGTAAGAACCAATCAAGATTACTTTAATATTACTGCAGATATTGCAAAGGATGTTTTTAGAGAATTGCCTAAGCCTCTACCATGGATTGAACCATCAATTAATATGTTGTATTTGAATTCTGCTTCGTCACTCATTTTCGGAAACTTCTATGCTTCAATTATTTGTTGTAGCACTTTGTTGGAACATACGCTTAGATTAGCTGTTTTAGATCCAGTGAACAATGGATTGGAAAGAAAATTATCTAATTCTCAATTAAATAAATATCAATCAATCTCATAATTATTAAAAGCACCTAATATTAACTTAATTATTCCAGAACCCAAAGATCGGGAGTGGTGGAAAGAAGTAGCCAGTAAACTCAGGAATAAATCAGCTCATTATATTATTCCAACGTTATTAAAGCTATTTACAGGTAAGGACTATCATCCAAGTGATTATGTATTGACTAATGATGATGGTTCTCCAAAGCATGATTTGTTACATGATTGGGGATCATTTTTTCATAAATCTGATTATTATATTGCGATACAATTTTATACTGAATCAACAGAACAAATTCTAAAAATAATTTCTAATACAACTTGGAAATCCGATCTAACATATTGGAAAAACCAGGAAAAACAATATAATATGTTTTTCGATTTCACTTGGAATATTGATTCAATGAAAGACAGTTTAAATAATATGTATGTAGATCTACTAGATAGAAGAAAAAAATGATTTTGTAGTAAACTCGAAGAGGACAGCAACATCAGCTAACAATACATTCCTACATCGTCGCTGACGCTCCTCGGTCGCCAAGAGGAATATCGGAGAAGTAGATTCAGGCGACACATTCGACCGGCTAAGTCTGACGTCCCGGATCTTTGGTCCTTAAGCCACTCGAACGTCAGGAATGCGCAACGTTAGATGAAATTATTGGGGATGGTAAATCTTAAAAATAAAACCATATTAGTTGAGATAGAGTGCTATTCCAATCGAATGGTCTTTCGTTCAGAGAAAGGTAGTGAAAGAGAACTGAGAGATTTGATCTAATAATTTACTATAGAATAATAAAATTCAAAAGAAAGGGGGGAGAATCATGAATGCAATCCCTATATTTGTGTTCATACTCATTGGACTTCAGTTCGCATTGGACAAAGTAATATTAAAGTCTGAACGTAAAATTAGCGATACTGAAGTTGGTAAAGTCTATAATTGGATTTTAATTATTTTAGTAATACCTTTGATAGCTTCTATATTTTTAACACCAATGGATGAGCCAAATCTAATTTTTGCTCTTTTGATCACATTCATTTCTGCTTATCGTGCCTTCATGGAATGGAAATATAATAAAGAGTCAAAAGGTTATATCGTTTAATTAGCTTTATTAATAGCTTCAATTTTATTTACTATTATTGTTTTTGTTGTTGGTTAATTTATTAATTTAAGAGCGATTGAGATTGAAGGTTTATCATTTATGGACTTCAGTTTCAGCATAAAGTGATAAAAAAGTAGGAATGAGAATTGATGTCGTGATCAATAAAGATACAGATACAGATTATCTATATATATCGTATAACTAAAGAATTAGAGATAATTGCGGGGAAATTCACAGAAGTCAATAACTTCATCTAACATTACATTACCACAGCGGTCGCTACGCTCCCTTGGTCCCAAGAGGAGTCTCGTCGAAGTGATTTCAGGTGACACATCCAACCAGCTAAGTGGCGTAGCCACCCGGACCTACGGTCCTTAAGACGTTTGGACGTCGGTAATGCCAAACGTTATATGAAAGATCGGCAATTTAAAAGCTTGACTAAATAAGAAATAATAACAAAGGAGTTAATCGATGAAATCAAAATTAATTATTATTCAAGGCTTTTATTTATTAACTCTACTTCCTTGGTTTTTAATTTGGGGATTATCCTTTATGGTATTTGACAATGGAATCTCAGTATGGGGAATATCAATAATGACTATAGTTTCTTTGTATCCTATTGCTGTTGTAATTTGTTCGATTTTGTCTTGGTTATTAAAGGAAAAGGTAAAACCATTAAATACTTTTCTTATTAGTGCAATTCCATTACTTTGGGTGATCTCCTTGGTGGCTGTAATAATAGGGTATTAGTTTTGTGTTCTCAATCATGCGTTCGTTAATTAGACTAGTAAAATTATGAAAATTAATAAGTTGGAATATGAATTGCAAGACGAATTGCAAGACGAATTTGATAGTTATTTCGAAGATGGCGGATCCATCATATAACACAGTATCTACGCTGCGGGCTTTGCCCTGGGTTCGCAAGAAGTATAAACAGAGAAGTAGAATCAGCAAACAACCCTGCGAGGCTAAGTCCGTAGGACCGGGCGCGATGCGCCTTAAGCCTCGCAGGGTTCGTAGATACATAAACGTTATCGGAAAGATGAGTAAAATATACAATTCATTCAACAACTATTCATAAGGAGAGAGCCTATTGGAAAATAGAATGGACAAAGCATTCACACAGTGGAAGCAAAAAAATAAAAAAAATAGAATTAACGCAATTTGTAAACCATGTTGGGAGCTTAACTATTGTCCTTATGGTACTCTTGTAGAAAACTTTCCTATTACAGAAAACGATGAGCAACTATGTAGAATTTTTGGTCACGTATGTCCCGTTTTTATTGTTGCTGAACCCTTTACTGAAACTAAAAAACTTAGGAGTATAACAAGGAATATTCCTCAAGTAGTTAAATTTAAAGTATTGAGAAGAGATAATCAAGTTTGTCAAGAATGTAAGAAAAATGTACTTGATGAAGAAATGAATTTTGATCATATTATTCCTTGGTCCAAAGGTGGTTCATCAGACGAAAAAAATATTAGGCTTCTTTGTGAATCGTGCAATAAAAAAAGAGGAAGTAGATATGAGGATGAATTTTTAACTCCTGTTTTTCAAGAAATATTTTATGAACCTCAACCTATTGATCTTGATATGTTAGAAGACTTATTAAGATTAGTGTCATTATGGTTTTATATTAAACATAATCGAGGGTTGGCTCCTACAGAAGAGCAATACTGTGAAATAATAGAAACTGAAGATATTGAGACGGATAAATTTATGTTTTTCTTAGTTTTACAAGTAGTGGAGTTGTTAACAAGTGAAGAATCATTTATACAAGTTAAGAAAAAAATGAATGCTTTAAGATTTCGTTGGGGTGTTAAAGAAGGACGTATTCATTCAATTAGTGAAACATGTAAGAAATTTAACATTGATGCAAAATATTATATTGACTCAGAGATGCTGATACTAAGAAGATTAGGCTTTATTCTTGAAAAAGATTTACAAAAATCCTGTAACTATCATGAATTGAATATAGATTTAGGAATTTATATTGAAAATCATAAGATCTTAACTTAACAAGCAGTGAATTTGGTTAGGTTACCTTCGAAGACTCATCCATCCGATAACACGGCATTCCTACTGCGGGCATTCGCCCTTGATCGTTAAGAAGAGTTTTCAAGGAGATTATTCAAGCGATACATTCAACCAGCTAAGTCTGACGACCCGGACCAACGGTCCGTAAGCTGCTTGAACGTCAGGAATGCCAAACGTTATCAGAAATCAGATGATAGGAGATAAAAAGATGAGCATTCCTTCAATTGAAAATATTATAAAGATAGATTTTATAAAATATCTAGACAATAAAGAAAATCCAATATCTCTACGGACTAAACAAAGGTATCTAAGTGACATTAATTACTATGTAGAACATTACATAATTAATTCGAATGTTATCAATGGACTTGATAAATTTTTCGTTACAAGAGATATATTATCATTCCTAAACAAAAGAAAAAGCTCAACTGCACGAGCTACAGTAATGAACTTTATCAGTTTTCTTAAGGAGTACGGACATCTAACTAGCATAAAATATCTTGAACTGACTGATTACCTTAAATCGTTAAGACCAACCATAATTGAGAAACAAATGCAATTCTTCACTGATGAACAGCTATCATTTTTATTAAATAACCGAATATTTTATAGTAAGAAAGATAGCGAGGAAGCAAGAACACTCCTTCCACTACTTCTAATTTTATCTTCACAGTTAATATTCGAACAAGATCACTTAATCAAACTTAATTGGTCTGATGTTGATTTGGACAAAAAAAGAATAAGAAACCTACGGAAAGACAGTCTAGCTTATGAATGGATTAATATTGATGATGCCTTGTGTCAAATGTTAATCGAACAAAGACAAAAGACAAACTTTATTACGATTACTACACCCGTACTAACCTATAAAGGGGAACGCCTCGATAATAGTAAGATTAATTCACTGTTATCGATTCTCAAGCGAAAGTATAATTTGAACATCTTAAAGACCTCAACTGATATTCAAAAGATAAATAGAAGCAGAATATTACAAGATTTAAATAACTCTAAAGGTGCAACCACGATCGAAATCATAAAGATCACAGGATTAACAAAAAACACACAATTAGAACACGCGTTAGAAGAGTATTTATTGAATGAGTATTCAAAGATGTCATCTGACATCTGATAACATTGCATTACCACAGCGGTCGCTAAGCTCCCTAGGTCACCATGAGGAAGTTTCGTAGAAGTTTAATTCAGGTGACACATCCAACCGTCTAAGTGGCGAAGCCACCCGGACCTATGGTCCTTAAGACGTTTGGACGTCGGTAATGCGCGAACGTTATCAGAAACTGCCAAATACTATATTGAGGGTGATGCTGTATGTCAATAATACAAATAATTACTACGTGGGACCCACAGAATTTGATGACACATGCACCCGATGATGAATATGATTATGAGGCCAAGAGAATTGAAAATTGTATGATTTTTGTAGAAAGTGAAGAGGATTTATCAGAGAGGATCAAACAAGTTTTTTTTGAGCAATTCGGGGATGATTTTACAAAATCACTAGAAGAATGCTTAAAGATTGCGAAGCAGATAATTGTTTCTGATTTCATAATCAACGTCAAAGTTAATAATAAGAAAATCTACTTAATAGAAGGAAGAAAATATAAATTTAAATTTAATGACCCTGAAATATCATTCAATAATATGATTGCAGAAGTTATGCATATTCACTGGATTGATGAGGATAATGGAGAGAATTTATTTTACATATATGTAAGAGAACAGAAAGAAGATTATTTAATATCTGTCGATGAATTGTTAGAAATAAATAACGCTTTTTAAGTATTTTCGAAGTAGTGGCAGCATCTGATAACATTGCATTACCACATCGGTTACTATGTTCCCTTGGTAACCAAGAGGCATTTCCGAAGAAGTTAATTCAGGTGACACATCTAACCGGCTAAGTGGCAGAGCCACCCGTAAACGGTTTGGCGGAACAACTCGGAAACAAATAAGTAAGTGACGGTTTAAAAAAAGCCTTATTAAAATATACGTTAATAGAGTAAAAATAAAAAAAAGCTGTGTGAAAGTATCTCGAAGAAGTCGGGCGCGGCATATAACACCATACTCACGTATCGGGCATACGCCCTCGGACCGGCAGGAGAAATTGACAGGGAAGCTGGAGCAGCCGGACACACCGGATTTGGTCGGGCGTCATGAATTTACGAAACGTTATAGGAAATCAGCGCAAATAATAAATACTCTTTAAGATAATATCAAGATCTATTCGCGTAGATGTTGAACTATCGGGCGGAATAAACCCTTGATTTATATCTTGTACAGAAATTATACTTGATGTGGAAATTAGATACATAATAGTGAAATTTATTTAGAAAAGGATGATCGTAATGATTTTTTGGAGAGGATGGGGAATTATCGGTATTATTTTCCCTATACTAATAACTGCTCTACTTGCTTCATTAGGATTTAGTGATGAAAATTCACATTGGTTTTACTTTATCGGTCTAACCTTATCGGCTATACCTGTATGGTTTATTGGTAAGCGTTTGAATAGAGATAAAGATGAAATTTTTACGAACGAAAGAACAGGAGAGCGGTTTAAGTTAGGAAATCGCCATACTCTATTTTTTATACCCCTACAATACTATGCGATAGTTTATCCGATTTTAGGCATCATTCCCTTTTTCGCATAAAATCAATATAAAAACACGTTTATTTTGCCTTGTCAAAGATAACGTGTTTTTTTTTAGATAAAATGGTCTACGATTGTTAAACTAAAGGGTAACGATAGTGAACATAACTGTGAGGCAAAGTCCGTTGGTCCCGGCACGATACGCCTTAAGCCTCTTGGGTTCGTAATACAAGAACGTTATATTAAACTTGCAGAAAGCTTGAGGTGAGGGTATGGACAGGGTAGCGAGTATAAGATCAGAAGAAAAGAAATATCATGACTTCTGTTACGATAATTACAATTTATTTGAGCCAGGTTCCTGGCTACATAGACCAGTAAAAACGGTAATCGATCTTTTAGAAGATTATAAAGATCAAGAATACTTATGTGTATTAGATTTAGGAGCGGGGATTGGTAGGAATAGTATTCCTATTGCTGAATCACTAAAGAATGGAAATGGAAAAGTAGTTTGCGTTGATTTGTTGGAGTCCGCTATAGATAAATTGCGATTTTATAGCCAGAAATGTGGGGTCGAACAACTTATTGAGACAAGACTATCAGATATCGAACAATTCAATATTGAACACGAAGAATATGACGTTATTATAGCAGTGTCAGCCTTGGAACATGTAAATTCCGAAAGAGCACTGGAAAGAAAACTAAGAGAGATGACTGTTGGAACCAAATCAAATGGATCCAATTGCATTATTATTGGGTCGAACATAAAAGAGACGAACCTAGAGAATGGACAAGAATTGGATCCAATGTTTGAAGTGAACATGTCTACAGAAAGAATGTTGGAATTATTAGACCATCAGTATATTGGATGGGAAGTTAAGAATCGATTTGTAAAACAATTAGAATATGAAATTGATAGAAATGGACAACCCGTAAAACTGACAACTGATTGTATAACTTTTGTTGCTAAGAAATAGAATGTGGGTTAATTCAGAGAAGTCTGAAAACATTATCTAACAATGTGTTCACGTAACATTAGACAGACTGATTCTTTCGCCAGAAGATAAGTCGGGGAAGTAGATTCAGGCGACGCATACAACCAGCTAAGTTTGGACGACCCGTTTCCTTGGTCACTTAAGCTGCTTGAATGTCAGGAATGCCTAACGTTATCGGGAATCAGCGAACACATAAAAGCCCTCAATAATCCATTGATTAGAAGATATTCATCTAACGGGCAGAATAACGCAACTAATAGCGTGGCACATACGTTAATACATATGGTTAACGATTTTATTCATTATATTGTTACTACGTATAATGGTTGCAATATATTTCACAGGGGAGGAATATCGTAATAAATACTAAACTACCAAAAATTATAATCGCTGTGATAATTTGTTCGTTAGGAATCATGTTGTATAAAGAAAACAGCCAGAATCAAGACTACGAAAGATATTTTTCTCAGAGTCTCAGTAATGATCAAAGTGAGTTGATCGGGTCAATACTTTACTCACGAGAAGAAGTCAATAATATTCTAAGTGCCAAATTCAGTCCGGAAACGAAGAATGGCTTGATATATTCTGTGAATAGAATATCGATGAATTCTCAAGATTTTGATTATTTCGCCAAATACTTTGACCTTATTGATCCTCATCAGATCCAAAATAGCACTTCAGAAGTTGCCATGCATTTAGAGTATTATTTTAGAGATTTTGACCCAACGACGCTAACGAAGGAAGACAAAGAGAAATTAAAAGACATACTTGTATTGCTGAACCAATGGGTAGATGTTATCGATGTAGAATACGATGGAATAACCTATCAGAATCAAAATGAAGTGATTAGTAATGTACTGAATGATAATAGAAAAGATTTTTTTGGTAGCGATGTCTGGAGAAACATCATCGTTGGACTGGATCGAGTATCAAAAGATAATATAACCTTTGCAAAGAGTATAGAGAATTGAACTAATCCGATAATAGATGACGATATTGAACTAACGGGACATGATAGTTAAAGATAACTAAAGTTGAGGGATATTTCAAAGAAGACGCTGACACCCCATAACACAGATAACACAGCTTTCCTACTATGGGCAATCGCCCTTGATCGCCAAGAGGAATTTCTGAGAAGTGAATTCAGGCCATACATTCAACCAGCTAAGTCTGACGACCCGTTCCCTGTGGTCACTTAAGCCGCTTGAACGTCAGGAATGCCAAACGTTATGCGAAAGTCCTTAAAACCTAATAATAGGAGCATTTACTATGGCTATATATCCATCAACGCATCAACTTATGAAAAAAGTAATTGAGATAATCAATTCTTTACCGATGTTACGGAAAAGAAAATAGAATAATAAATTTATGTAAAGAAGTATATTGTAAGCTGCCAATTAGAGTAGATGTAAAAAATCAAGCAAAAGTTCATTTGTGGTACAAAGACAGATTTGGAATTGATCTTAGGGCATATCCGTCGGCGGAAGTGAGCGCCGCTATAGCATTTACCTCTTTACGCCCCGCCACGTGTCCAACTGCTTTTGCACTTCTTTCCTTACCTTGTCGATGCCTGCTTGCTTTAGCTCCTCGTTAAACTTGGGGAGGATCGTGTCAACATCGACAGAGCCTGTCATGAGGCTAGGATAGTATTTCTTCCAAATCATCTCGAAGTTATCGGTTTGGGTGGTCAACTTGGATAGATCAGGAGTAAAGCTGAGCACGGTGGACTTGATTACTTCAGCGTTGTAATTGCGGAACTGATCCCATTTATCGAGGGGATCTGGGTTATCACCGCCCATGGTTTTCAGGATAAACCAGTTACCCTGTGTGTATTGTACTCCTGTATAGCTAGCTGGTGCATCTGGAATCAGGTCGCCGTGGCTATCTTTGCTAGGAATTAGGGCTACTTGCCCTTGTTCATCCAGTGTGTAGTGCACTCCTTCAATTCCGTAATTAAATAAGTTACGTATTTCAGAGTCGGTATTAAGTAGATTCAGAAACCTGATAGACTCCAATGGATGCTTGGTGTTGGCATTAATAGCCATGATTCCTCCACGGACGGATTCCGTGGTGACGACGGTGGGGGTTACGGGATACGATACAACCTTGTAGCCGCGATCCTTACTCCAAGAAGTATCCGGGACTGGGCCACCACCTGAGGACTTCCAGAATACTTTAGCCCCACGCTTAAGTCCTCCAGGCTCTCGTAGCGCTGCGTCCATATTAATGAAGTCCTCCTTGTAATAACTTCGTAAAGTGTCTAATACTTGCCGTGCTTCCTTTGTTTCAAAGATATTCACGACCTGAGCACTTGGGTCCATTGATTTCACCATCAAGGGAACTTTATTGTTCACAATATATTCATAGCCATAGAGAGCGAAGAAATTATGTGAATCCCGATCCAATTCCATAGGTATGTATGAAGGCTCTTCCTGTTGAATCATCCGGAGCAACGGATCGAGCGATTCTAGCGTATTGTACTTGGTGATGTCGATATTGTACTTGTTCACTATTGAAGCAGGGTACATCCAATAATCACGTACGGCTAACTCTTTATTGGTTGGTACCCCGTAAATGCCTCCATCGTTCATTCGGACCCCTTGCCAAAAGGTTGGGTCAACATTATCGTACAAATCTTTACCCAGACTTGTAAGGTAATCATCAAGCCTCAGCCATGACCCACGCATAGCGGTGTTTGCATAATTGGGTGCAAAAGCAATGTCGAAAGAGCTTCCTGAGGATATGAGCGTGTTCAGACGATCTTCATACTCTTGCCAACCTACCTTGATATAGGTGATCGTAACACCAATTTTTCGAGCCATGATTTCATTGATTGTATCGTTTACGAGCTGCAGATCTTTATCGGGCTCTCCGATCGTGTAATAAATTAGATTAACAGGATCACCAACAAATTTAATATTGTCGTTCTGGCTAGATGCCCGGGAACAACCGGTCATATACGCTGTGAGCAGCAGTATAAGACTAATTGTCATGAAGATATATCTGTGTCTAGAGAGCTTTAGCATCGATATATTCTCCTTTCTGCCGAGTTCGTGTTATTTTTTCCCCCGAAGATCAGAGGGGGATTTGCCGAAGAAGCTATGAAAGTGTGTATAGAAATAATTGAGATTGTTGTAGCCAACGGATAGCGCGATATTAGAAATCTTCTCATGACTCGATTGAATTCGTTCTTGTGCAAGGAGCATTCGATGAGCCATCAGGTATTCGGAGAATTTCATTTTGGTTTCCTTAAGAAATAATTGTCCAAGGTAGGTACTGTTCATTTGGAAGCGCTCTGCCACAGATTTCAAGGTAATATTCTGAGTAGACTCCGTTTTGATCATCAGTAGAATGCGGTTGACCAGCTTGGATAAGCTATCATAGCTAACGCCCAGTACCGGATCCTTGTTCAGACGCTCGTTGTTAATATTACCTATCGTACCTCCCAGATCTTCAATAATAATCTTCTCAATAACTTGCTGTAGCTTTGTGCGTTCTACAGGCTTGAGTAGATAGTCTTTGACACCACAACGAAGGGCTTCTTGGGCATACTTGAATTCACTATAGCCGCTCATAATAACATATTTCGTAGAGATATGGAGCTCATTGAGTTTGTGGATAGCTTCATAGCTAAGATTATTGCCAACACAGACATCAAAAATTGCGACATCTGGCAGCAGTTCTACAACCTTGGATATGGCTACCTCCGTAGATTCACAGGTTTCAATCTGACTAAATCCGTATTGTTCCCAGTCTAGGATTCGCTTCATCCCCTCCAAAATCTGAGGTTCGTCATCCATAATCAGCAGTTTGTACATTCTCAGTCACCTCTTTTGAAATCCTTACAGTAATCTTTACTCCAGCTTCCTCATTATTCTCAATCTCCATTGAATAGCTGTTTCCGTAGAAGAAGTGAAGTCGCGTGTTTACGTTCCGTAAACCGATACTCTTGGATGAAGTATCATCATTGTTGGATAGTGTGCTTCGAACTGTTTCTAAACGTTCTGCATGAATACCACACCCATTATCCATGAATTCTAATACATAGTGGTCCTCAGCTTCCCAGCCATTAACTACATATAGATTAAACTCATGATTAGCATTAAAGCCATGGATGAAAAAATTCTCAGCCAAAGGCTGCATCCAGAATTTCACGGTAGGGATGGAGAGTAACGTTGTCTCTACATTGACTTGATAATAAAAACGCTCCGGATACTTAAACTCCATAATCTCTAAGTACTTCTGTAGCAATTCCAGTTCACTTGCAATCGAAATGATATTTTCCTTTTTGACAATTTCACGATAGAGCGCCCCTAAGGTAGCAATTGCGTCAGCTGTGTCTCTGTCCTGGTTAACAAGAGCGGTGGAGCGGATAACCTCTAATGTATTGTAAAGAAAATGAGGATTAATTTGATTCTGAAGTGCTTTCATTTCGGTTTCTTGCTGTTTCAGCTTAAGCAAATATTCGTTACGTATATGCTTATCTAATTGCTGAATCATATCGTCTAATTCCCTTGCGATCATCCCATATTCATTTCGACGATAACGGGCAGGGCGATTAGGTGTGAAATTGGCTGTTTTCACGCGTCCAATCGATTGAATAATGCGGTGCAGGAAGCGGGCGTCATCCCGCATATTGTACACAATGAGGAGTAGTACGCTAATCATGGTCGTAATTATGATCAGAAAGATGGTGAGTAGCATCCTGGCATGCTGACGAATCAGCATAGATAAATCAACGATGCTAACGAATTTGAAATTGAACTTGGTGGATGGAAAGGTTACAAAAAATATATGCTTAAAAAGACCCTTCGAAATAAAACCATGACTGCGTCCATTCTCCGCCGCCAGACGGAATAGTTCCTTCAAGTCTTGGTCCTGTCCATTACCGATAAGGTATATGTCACCGGAAGCGCTGACTGCAGCAGCCTTACCAAATCGATAATTTTGTATAGATTTAAAGATTTGATCACTGCTAACCAAGAAACGTAGCTCCCCGAGTTCCTTAGAGCCCAGTGCTGGATCCGATAGTTTCTTACGATATACGAATCCCTTTAGAATTGTATCGTTAAAAGCTTCATCTGTATTTGGCAGACCGAACATGAAACTTTCAATTCCATTATCGGTAAAGCGTACAGCATTGCCATACTGATGGGTATGCAGACTAATCTGTGTAATTTCACCTTGCGCCCAGCTGTATAGGTAGGTTTTTATATCTTCTGGAAAGGAGATTAACGGCTGTGAGAATTGGCTATTATGCAGTCTACTGGTTAAGTAACCTTCAACACTCCTGCTTAGAAAGCTACGAGTATCATCCATCAGACTATGATTGGAGTATATACGTTGCATGTAAGCCTCAATTCGGTCAGCATCATACTGCAGCTCATTTTCTACACCAGCGAAAGCATTAGCAGCCTCTATACGGGCATCACCGACCCATTGATTCAGCAACATTGCACAGGTCAGAATACCAAGCGTGAGTCCAATAGTCATAACGAATACGACATAGGAAATAAACTTGTGACGATAAATTTTGATTTGTAAAAAAGAGTTCATACGACACCTCAATTACAGTAGGTCACCTTAAAGTAAGCGCTTACCATTCCACTTTACCAGATTTGTGCAACGCTTCATAGATAGCAAAAAAAGCATCCCATATAGAGTGTCTCCATAAGGGATGCGCATGAATGTAATTTTACTTGAAGTAACTATTAATTTGCTCTTGAGCAGCTTTCATAATCGTGTCCATACCAGCAGACTTTAATTCAGCTACAATCTTCGGAATCGTTTTCTCCGGATCGGATGCGCCTGTAATTACCTCATATTTGTATTTATCCCATACAGCTTGGCAATTCGCCACTTCTGTCTGAAGATTGGCAATGTCCAGTGCGAAACCTAGTATAGTGGAGGATGTCGCTGCATCATTCAGCTTTTCAACCTGTTCCCATTGATCTTCAGGAGCACCTTTTGTCACTGCTAGATTAAAGAAGGTACCTTGTGAGTAGGCAGCCAGCGGCCAAGTATCAGAAGTACGCTCGATTACCTTTTCACCATCGACATTCTTGTAGTCTACGCCTAACTCACCGAATGCGAGCATATTGCGTAGCTTTGGATCTGTGTTGACTAATTCGAGGTATTTCAATGCTTCCTTCTTATATTTCGAATTCGCAGAAATCGCGTTAAGGGAGCCTTGGATGGTACTCGTTGTATAAATAGGTCCATAGTGCTGGAACATAGTATACTTCTGAACAGCATCATTGATTTGCCAGCTTACTTCTGCACCTGGAAATGCCTGAGCTGCAAAGAATGGTTGGCCTTTGTCTTTCTCCGTTTTAGTCGGAGCATCGGGGTTAATGATGCCCTCTTGATACCATCCATGAAGGAGCTTGAGATCGTTCAGAATACCAGGCTGCTCGAGAACAGAGACAACAGTACGTGACGTATCATCAGCTTTTACACCAATTGGAGGGAAGCCTAGTGTTAAATCGTCATATTCGTTAAAGAAACCATTTAAGCCATCACCTTGCGTCATTGGCATTGGGTAGAAGTTCTTGCCTTCAGCCTTCATAGCGCGCAGAGGCTTATCAAGATCCTGTAGTGTTTTGATACTGTTGATATCAATATTGTACTTCTGCACATATTTATCATCGAATACCCAATACTGCGTTAGTGCTGAATCCTTATAGGTAGGAACGGAATAATATTTTCCGCCAATCTTTGTGCCTTCCCATACCTTTGTAGGAATAGTTTTGTATAAGTCAGGGGTTTCACTTTGAACCAGATCAGTGATATCGGCTAGAGCACCCATAGCCACTTGCTTGCTGTATTTACCGCTGTTTGTGAACATAATGTCGAATGGTTCGCCAGTATTCACGATCGTATTTATTTTGGTGTCCCATTCACCCCAGCTAGCTACCTTGATGTCAATTTTCACACCAATCTTCTCAGCTGTGTATGCATTCATGGCATCAACAGCTTTGTTGAAGTTATTAGGCACTTGGCCGCCGATGGTCCACCAGACTAAAGTAGGAATCTCCTTACTGGTTGTTGTGGTGTCCTTTGGTGTGTCCTTTGTGTTCGTAGATCCATCTGTTGTAGAGGCAGAATTCGAGCCGCTACAGGCTGCTAAAGCAGTTACCATTAGTGTTAGAACACAAAGTGTAGAGATGAACTTCCAAGATTTTTTCATTTCATTTCCCCCTTTTTGAAATTACATCACACTACGATTCATACAGTGATCTATCATAAACCAAGCTTGCTTGGCTTATTTCGTCATTATCCTTTGACAGCGCCGATCGTTAATCCAGAAATAAAGTACTTTTGGAAGAAAGGGTAGGCGAAAGCTACAGGCAGAACAATGAGGATGGCTACAGCCATGCGTGCAGATTCCTTCGGCATCGTTGCGACGAGTACGGCGTAGCTAACGCCCATACTTGCGGCATTCTTGGCGAGTGCATCTACATTGCTCATTAAGCTGTTAAGTAGCGCTTGCAGAGAATATAGGTTCTGGTTGTCGATATATAACATCGATTGGAACCAGTCATTCCAGTAAGCGAAGCAGAGAAAAAGTCCAATTGTTGCAATTACCGGCAAGGAGATCGGTAGGATGATTGAGAAAAAGATTCGTAGCTGGCTCGCGCCATCTATTTCAGCAGATTCAATCAGTCCATCGGGAATCGTACTTTTGAAGAAGGTTTTACAAATGATGACGTTGAACGACGAGACAGCCAGCGGTAGAATAAGTGCCCAGATGCTGTCCTTTAGTCCTAATAAATTTGAATTAATGAAGTAACTGGATACCAATCCGCCATTGAATACCATTGGGATGAATACCACCCAGGTCAGAAAGCCCTTCAGCTTGTAAGCTGGGCGAGAAATTACATAGCCCATGGAGGTAGTTAGGAATACACCGAGCACAGTACCTACCACTGTAACGAGTGCGGATACACCGAACGCCCGCAGAATCATTGTTCCCTGCTTGACAATATAGCCGTAAGCCTCTCCTGAGAAAGCAATCGGTAACAGATGATATCCTGTCTCACGTATGGAATCCTCACTGGAAAATGAAATGGATAGAACAACAACTACAGGTATGACACAGACCAGTGCCAAGATGATAAAAATCAGGTTGAAAAAGAAGTTCACGACTTTGTTTGTGCGGTTAAATCTCTCAAGGCCCGAGTCGTAAGCAGTTCGCGTTGCCATAGTCTTACCTCCTAAAAGTTTTGCGAAGCAAAACTGACTTCGTAAGCATCTGCTTACATCATCGCGCTATCCGGATCAATTTTGCGAACAATCCAGTTAGCGGTTAGAATCGTTGCACAACCCAGAAAGGACTGTACGAATGCGGCAGCAGATGCCATCCCTACTGTAGCGCTTTTCAGTTGTTTATAGACCATGACATCGATGGTGGTAGACACGTTAAACAGAGAATTGGAATCTCGCGTGACTTGGTAGAACAAGCCGAAATCGGTGTAGAAGATGCGTCCTACTGCTAGAATGAACATCATGACGATAACTAGTTTGAGCATTGGCAATGTAATAAATCTCGTCTGTTGCCAAATCGAAGCGCCGTCAATAACAGCTGCTTCATAATAGGTGCTGTCAAGGCTTGTGATGGTTGCCAGATAAATGACCATACCATAGCCCAATCCTTTCCAGATATTTAAGAAAATCAGAAAGTATGGCCAGTACTCCGGCGCCATATACCAGTTGATAGGATCGCTGCCCATACTGACGAGCGTTTGATTGACAATCCCTTTATCAAAACTTAGAAACGCCCAACCTACAGCAGATACGACAACCCAAGATAAGAAATAGGGAAGGAACATCATCGTCTGATAGACTTTACTTGCTCTGCGGCTGTGGAGTAGTCCGATCATAATAGCGAATAGAACGGGCAGTACAATACCTAGAATAATAAAAATAATATTGTATCCAATGGTATTTCGAATAATGATCCAAGCGTCATTCGACTTGAATAAGAACTCGAAGTTTTTGAAGCCTACCCATGGACTGTTAAACACATTACTCAAGAATCCACCGCTAATTCTGAAATTTTTGAAAGCAATTATGGCCCCGAACATAGGCAAGAAACAAAACAGTATGTACCAAATCGTCGTCGGCAATGCCAAGAGGGTTAGTTCCGTATCCTGCTTGTGCCACCGAAAAAGTAAGCGCTTTCGCATATCTTTGTGTTTGGTTTTAGAGCTCATGTCTGTCACTCCTTCGGGTTATTTTTTGCTTAAAGTACACTTGTTAAGTTCATTGTATAAGAGAAGCAGTAGATGCTTCTAGACAACAAACTTGATACTATAGTCAACAAACGTTAGGTTTGAAATATAATATTTTAAAGAAGATGGTTCCTATTTCTACATATGTGTAGTGACATAAACATAGGGGATATTCATCACCTAACTCCGTCAACTCTGTAGCTAAAGCGACTTAAGCCTCTCCGTTTTTTATAAAAAAGTGCTGAAAGTTAAGCAGAACTGGTTATAGCCGCGTCAAGTAGATAGTAAATAAAAGAGAGTGTTAAGCGGCGATCGCTTTACGGTATTCTACCGGGGAGAGGTCGCCTAGTTTTTTCTGGAATCGCTCTTTATTGTAGTATTCGATGTGTTCGGCAATGAGTTTTTGAGCACTTCCCTCGCTATCTGGCTTCTGCAAATAAAGTGTTTCCGTTTTAAGATGTGAAAGGAAAGACTCAATACAGGCATTATCATTAACAATCTGCGTATCATATATAATTCTTTGTAAACTTCTTTCCTACTGTAGTCATGAAAAAATCCTCTCCGATCAACAGTGTTAAGTCAATAAATAGCATGAACTCTTTTTTTACTGTCTACCGTAAGGGGATAATACCGTGCTCTATGAGTGATTTGTCTTTTATTGTCTGAATTTGTGAGGTCGGGGTGGGAGATATGGGTTATAATGGAATGGTAAAGGCGAATGTATATGATGAATTGCTGACCCTTATGATGTGGAAGATTGTTGAAATAGTGAGTGAGGAAGCCTCATTTGTAATCAAGCAATTGCGCCTTCCAGAGCTTTATGAACTTGTTCATTGCATTATAAAAAATAAATAATTGATTGAAAGAAATATCCTGAAATAAAGGGAATAAGTTTATTTTCTGCGATTATTCAAGCTATTCTTGACGGTCAGAAATACTAACATTATGTGACATGCTAAAGGAGAATACATTAGATGAGAGAGCTTAAAATAGAACATTTAGCATACTTATTAAAAGAAGCAAAGGAAAAAAATAAGCCTCAACCGATATTTTTTTTAGGAGCAGGAGCATCGAGTTCTGGTAATGTACCACTTACAGGAGAAATTATCGGTGATATTTAAAAAAAATATTGTAACAACCCATTTATTAATGATTTAGCAGAAGAAGAAAGAACGTATGTCAGTTTGATGAATTGTCTCACACCACACGAACGAAATGAACTATTGAAAGGATACATTGATAAGGCAAAAATTAATGTTACGCATATTTATTTGGCCCAATTATTACAAGAAGGTTTTGTAGATTATATACTAACTGTAAACTTTGACAATCTGATGTTAAGAGCATTAGCAATGTTTAATATATTTCCTTCAACATATGATATGGCGATTTTAAAAGATCTAACAACGACAACCTTTAAAGAAAAATCAGTGGTTTATCTTCATGGGCAAAGTCATGGTCTATGGTTACTTAATACACCTGAGGAAATGAGTAAAGTGAAAACTATAATTCCTCGTATTTTTGATAGTATTAAAAATGAAAGACCTTGGATTTTTATCGGTTATAGTGGTGAAGATCCAGTCTTTGAGCATATAAAAAAATTGGGGAGATTTGACAATAGTCTCTATTGGATTACATATAATGACGAGAGCCCAACACCTCAGGTGGAGAGATTCATTTCCGATCCCCATACTAATGCTTTCTTAATAAAGGGTTACGACTCTGATTCATTTATGTTGAAGCTCAACAGCGAATTGGGATTAGACCAACCACGTATTGTGGATAAACCGTTTACTGCTTTACAGGACATGCTTCAAGAGATTGTTGATGTTGATGAGAAGGAGCATTTTCAAGGGGTTAAAGAACGTTTAGAAATCGCAAAAAGACAAGTGTCAGAGGCCATACAGCAGTATGAATTAGGGGACGTTATTGCAGATGCAAACTCAATAGAGATTGAAATAGATAAATTGAAAAAAGAAATAATTAATTTGACGATTGTTAAAGAATATGACAAAGAAAAGATCATGAGTATAGAAGAGAAAGTTAAAGGAACTAATGATAATACACTTCATGAGTTATTATCAGGATTATATTACAACTGGGGAAATGCTTTAAATAATTTGGTTAAGGGCAAGGAAGGGGAGGAAGCAGAAAAACTGTATCAGCAAGCCTTTGAGAAATACGCAAAGGCCGTTGAAATCAAACCGGACAAGCACGAAGCGTATAACAACTGGGGGATTAATTTAAAGAAATTGGCTAAGAGCAAGGAAGGGAAGGAAGCAGAAGAACTGTATCAGCAAGCCTTTGAGAAATACGCAAAGGCATCTGAATAAAAAGCGAATCAGCATTCACCGACTAACGAATGAGGTATACATACATGAGCATACGACAATAGAGTGAACTGGACAG
>NZ_LVJI01000040.1 GCF_001637225.1 Paenibacillus antarcticus | reverse complement strand
ACTTGACAGGGGTCACTTCAGAACGGGTTTGCTCTTCTTTTTGGAACAATAGAAAAGCTTCTTCTAGCAAATCAGTACATTTTTTTTGCAAATAGTTTATCCATTGCATGGGAACGATAAGATTATTGAACCGTTTTAACAATTCACGAACAATAATAAAATAAATTATATTAATGTACGGATTTATGATTGACAAGCTAAGTTGTTTCGACATAAAATGATTAAGCACAACAACACATAATATTTCGTATAATTCCGAGGATTGGCTTGGAAGTCTCTACGAGGTCACCATAATGGCCTGGCTACGATTATAAAAGAAATCGACGTATACGATAGCCATCAGGCTGTGAACATACGGGCTATTCTCTTTTTTATTCAGGCTGGAGTCACTATGACTTCAGCTTTTTGTTGCTGTTCAACATATCTAAGGGGGAAGTATTCTGATGAATCGGTTGAATCGATTTTTTAAACTGAAACAGAATGGTACGACAGTACGCACAGAAATTATGGCTGGTTTGACGACATTTATGGCAATGGCTTATATCCTGTCTGTCAATCCGAACACGCTAACGGCTTTTGGTCAAATTGATATGGGATGGTATTCTGTATTTTTGGCTACAGCATTAGCAGCAGGTATTTTTACAATTGCAATGGGTTTATTCATTAACTTTCCGGTTGCATTGGCGCCTGGTATGGGATTAAATGCTTATTTCGCTTCTGTTGTATTATCTTCAGCATCAACGGATCATCCGTTTACTTGGCAAATGGGCTTAACAGCGGTATTTATTTCAGGTTTGATCTTTATTCTATTGACGATTACTCATGTGCGTCAAATGTTACTTGATGCAATTCCAGATAGTTTGAAACATGCAATTACAGTAGGTATTGGTTTATTCATTACTGTACTAGGTTTGAAGAACAGTGGACTGATGACAATCGGTGTTGAAGCTGGTAAGGACATTCCAGCACATACATTTACGGATGTGCTCGGATTTGAAACGGTGATTCATCTAGGTAGTCTAAATAATTCGGATGTTCAATTAGCACTTGTTGGTGTGATTTTAATTGCTATCTTAATGGTACTACGTGTGAAAGGTGCAATTTTGTTTGGTATCTTGGGTACAACATTAGTGGCTATCCTTATGGGAGCTGTGGACTTTGGTACATTGAGAAGCAATGATATTCATTGGGTTCCAGACTTCACACAGATGAACTTTATGTCCTTCGATTGGGAAGGTATTATGCACACAGGTCTTGTCTCTGCAATTGTGACGTTTACCTTTGTAGAATTGTTTGATACGTTCGGTACATTAGTTGGTACTGCTACTCGTGCGGGTATTATGAAAGATCCGGTAGAAGGTAAAAAACGTGTAGGTAAAGCAATGTTTGTGGATGCAGTTGCTGTAACGGGTGGTGCTATGCTTGGAACATCCACTACAACTGCTTTTGTTGAAAGTTCAGCAGGGGTAGCTGAAGGTGGTCGTACAGGTCTTACTGCAGTAACAACAGGGGTATGTTTCTTATTGGCATTGTTTCTAGCTCCAGTTGTGGCACTGATTCCAGGGTCTGCTACTGCAGCGGCACTTATTATTGTAGGTGTACTTATGGTGCAGTCCATTAAAGAAATCGACTTTCAGGATATGGTCGTGGCCATTCCAGCTTTCTTAACAATTACAATGATGCCTTTCACTTACAATATTGCTAACGGGATTTCATTCGGTATCGTGACTTATGTTATTCTGGCTACTTTCGGTAATCTTGTAGAGAAGAAGAAGTATAATATTCACTGGTTGATGTGGGTGTTGGCGGTTCTGATTATTCTACGTTATGTATTCCTTGGTAGTGCAGGTTAATAAAATGATGTTGTAGGAAATTTCATTCGATAGCATGGCCAAGTGCCATGCTATTTTTTTTGAATATATATATATATGAAGGAAGAGCATTTGCAGAAATCCTCTATACAACATAAAATGCGTGTATAAATATATCTAATTGGGTAATTATAAATTCTACAAACATATTGTTAAAAAAGACTTGCTATTCTTTTGAGCCCGTGATATATTATTCCGGCCAATAAACAACACTATTTATTGAATCGGCAAGCCAATATCGAATGAAACTTAAATCGAAAAAAAAGCTTGCACAAACGAACCGGACATGATATGATATAAAAGTTGTCACCGAGACAGACTGGTGCTAACAAAACGAAATAATTGGTCTTTGAAAACTGAACAACGAGTGAGTAGATTTTGCGATAAGTGAAATCAAAACAAATGAGAAATCATTTGATAGAGAATGTAAATTCTCGCCAGTTTGTTTCAAAATGAGCATTTCGCTCTTTCTAAATACCAATTTGGAGAGTTTGATCCTGGCTCAGGACGAACGCTGGCGGCATGCTTTATCCATGCAACTCTCTCGTAGTTATTTTTTTCCTTTTCTTCCAAAACTACTCACCTTCTACCTGTT
>NZ_LVJI01000039.1 GCF_001637225.1 Paenibacillus antarcticus | reverse complement strand
TTCGGCGACTCTTAGGATCAATGAGATTTGAAACGAAGTAAACGAACTACAGTTTTGTTGAGTTATCCGGAAAAGATCACCAATATCTTTTTTTGTTAATCTTTTGGATATCGCGTTATCGTAGATTAGTAAAATCTTGGTTTTGTCGCCATCAAATAAATTATCAATGGGCGCATCATCTTGGAGCAGTTCCATTATATATTCCACCTTTCACGTTTCTAAAGAATCTATGTGGAGGGTTATTTATTTATGAGTCGGTCGCAATTCTGGTAATTTAATCATGAGCGTACATAAATGATCTGTGAGTACGCTCATGAGCGATGGAAGGATAAGCCTTGTTTCATCGCGAATGTAAATAGTATGAGCGTGTGATTGACGAGGGAGTGATCGACCGTGAGCGATGAGAAATGGCTAACAGTTTCGGAGGTGGCGGAGAGGTTTGGAATCCCTCAGCCGACGATTAGGAGATACATAGAACGGCATGGACACCACTTGCATATACGGAAGCACCACAAAAGCTATTTGATAGCGGAGAAATCACTTGCTGATCTCGTTCGGATCCGTGAGTCGTATTCACAAGGGATGAACGCTGATCAGGTAGAGAACGAGCTTGCAGCGGTTAATGCACCTACGATCATAGATGTGATTGCTACGAGTGATCGAATGAGTGACGTATCTCCAGAAGCCTTATCTAGCCTACATTCTGCCATGATCGAACGATTTGAGCGGCAGGAGGATTTCAATCATGCGCTCATAGAAGCTATGCAGCATGAGCGCGTGGAGAATCAAAGGCAACGTGCTCTGGACCGCGAACAGATTGAACGTCTCACGGTGGAGTTAACCGATGCACGAGACCAGGCTGCTTCTACTAATGAGAATCTCAAGAATGAGATACGAAAAGGTCAGCAGGACACGACCGAACAGCTGGGCGAGATCCTAACTCGCATTGAGACATACGGCAAGCAGCCACGTGGATTATTCGGATGGTTCAGACGATAAGCGAAGGAGATAATTACAGCATGAGAATGGGCGGCAATGTAAATATTGGTGCTATCTGCACCGAATAGTTGAAATGCAGCTGCGGTAGCGAAGGAACAGGCAAATAAAATAAATCCGTATGGCGGAAGTTATTCGGAAAATGAACTTATATGATTATGCTGCCATGATTGAAAAGAAGAAGGAAGAAACTCATATTAGAGCTAGTTACTGCAATAGTTGAGGACGATTGTATTGATGATAGGACGACGGATCGGAATCGTGAGCGGATCGCTGAGCTGAGAAATGTCGGCGAGAATCTTCTGGCCAACCGGATGGACGAGAGAATAGATAAAATCGATATCAGTGTCTTGGAAATCAAGTGAAAATTAAGAGATTCTTTACATTCTGAATTTCAATATAAAATAGGGGTTTCCATATATAGTATTTTCTACTAAGGTTAACAAAGGTAAACACAATATGTTGCGTTAGGGCATATTTCAAGATCTACATCAACAAAGGAAAACACAATATGTTGTGTTTTGAAAAAAGTCAAGATCTACATGTTGTAGTTTTTGTATGATAAAATGTTGACAACGCAAAATAGACCTGTTACTATTAGATTAGTAACAAATCCATATATAGGTTAGAGGATACGGCAACTTTAACCTTACGTCAATATTCTGATTTGCCGATCTGAATATTGAATATGTATAACATTCAAAAATGATTATGAGCACAATGATATCAAATAAACACTACACTTTGCAACATGAATGTTTTTCCTTACATAATGTGTACTGTTCGGATATAGCTTAATTTGGGTGGAAACATAGTAAAGTGACTGTTTGCTGGACTCCTTTAGCTCGCCAGAGTGGAAGGAGGAAACTTGGATGAATCAGACTTATTGTTTTTTTCCAAAGTCTACCCATGTAGTTGAGCACGATCGTTGTTCTCATTGGGTAAGAGGTCATTTCCGTGGTCGTAGCTGGATTCCAGCTCATGTCCGTAGCGGATCGCTAGTTTCAGAACATTGTCGTTCGTAAAACTTTAATAGATAAAAGTCTCGGACTTAGGTTCGGGATTTTTATTTTGTTAAGGCTAGAGGATGAAATGAATATATGCGAGTTGTACGAACAGATCGAGCGTCAACAGCTCCAGGAGATCCTAGGATCTCAAAAAATATTATGTAAATTCTCTTGGCGCTTAGTGTAGGGGGCAAGGGGGTGGCTCCCCGGTGGGTGGGGTCTGTAAATCTAATGTGTCGTAGAAGTAAACTTCCACGCAACATGAGAACTATAATCTGTCGTAGAAGTGCAAGATTCCGGAGGTTTAACTATGCATAAATGTGTCGTGGAAGTTGAACGGTTTATAGAAGAACAGAAACAGGCTGGTAAGGCGGACAATACGGTCAAGACGTATGAGCGGATCATGAACACTTTTGCGGATTGGTTGGATCATAACGACGGTGAGCTGCAGGAGTTACTGCGATGCGATGTACAGGCCTACATAAATGCACTTGAGAACGATGGAAAGAGTGCAGCAACGGTTGATAAGGTCTTTGCCTGTCTAAGCGTCTACGCACGTTTTGTGGGGCGTCTCGATGCTGTGGAACGTATTAGACGTACTCGACCACAAAAGAAGACAGAGACGGCTCCAAAGTCGCTTGAGGACCTGGATAGAAAGCGGCTGTTCCGAGATATTGAGAAGGCAGGGAATATCCGGGATATGGCCATTGTATATGTTCTCTTACATACGGGGGTTCGTGTATCGGAATTGTGCGCTCTGGATCGTTCAGACATACAGATCAAGGAGAGAAGTGGTCACTTGACGGTAAGAACGAGTAAAGGCGGCAGGGAGCGATCGATCGCGTTATCTGGGGACGTTCGGTATCATGTGGGAAATTACATGGAAATCCGGAATGACGAGGATCCAGCTTTGTTCATGAGTAATGAGAAGAAGCGAATCTCTGCTCGAGCTGTGCAGCACCTGTTGGGGAAATACGGCACGCATCCGCACGCACTGCGTCATACGTTTGTGCGCTCGCTGGTGAAGGATGGGAATGATTTATCCACGGTGGCGGATCTCGCTGGCCATGCGGATATTAATATGACCCGGCGATACTCTAAGCCGTCCGAAGCCGAGAAGGCGGCAGCGATAGACAAAGCATTTTCTTAAATGAGTCATTAATTCATAAAATTAAATACTATCTTCCTTCATCCTCAGAGGGGTTAACTATTTCTGATAAGCCTATGGAACGTCTATATGCGGATTCAGCCTCTTGTTCTTCGTCTGTTAGCTTAGGAAGAATGAAGGAGTCTTCGTCAGGACCAAAGGAGTAACCTTCCGATTCGTAGTAGGCATTCAATGCATCTGAACGGGCTTGTACCTCATCCTCCGGATGTTCTCCAAAATGTTCAAGCGTATAAGCATTCACAAATTCATTCATCTTTCGGTTTGCTTCACCGGCTGAGTCGATATTTAATGACATGAAAAATTCTCCTTTCCAGTCCCGTTAATGTGTGAAAAATTAAAACCTAAGGTAGATTGCAAGATGATTTCTTAATTTTACCACCTTTCTTTTTCTGGAGGAATTACCGGAAGACGACGAGTGAAATGAGAAGGCAGGATAAGGGACGGTGTATGTTCATACTCCTACGTTGTCACATATACGCGGCAAAGCCGCGTAATAACTGGTTTTTTGAGGTGTGTAGATGGGTGTACATGTATACACCTATTTTGTTGGCTGATACATTTGGGGGTGTATGTTGGATCCATTTTAGCCTTCAAAGCATTGATATTATTGATTTTTTAGTAGGAGTATATACTTACTCCTGCATGAGCTGGTGGATCTGCCCTGGCACTAGAGGAAATATAGATTCAAGAAGTACGCTGGGCTGGGTAAATCAAAGCTGTTCGCTTCCTTGAAGCCCCACTCGACTTCTTCATGACGATTTTCCGGTGATTTTAGAGAGAAATAATATCAATTGTATCTCGTTTTCATGTGTTTTAGACATATAGAACGCTAGCCAAGGTTCAGTCACCGTCTCATACTAAAGTAAGTATTCACTCCTGCCAAAAACTCAGTAATATAAATGCTTTGAAGGCTAAAATGGATCCAACATACACCCCCAAATGCGTCAGACAACAAAGTAGGAGGTATAACTTACTCACATCTATACACTTTAGAAATCCAGTTATTACGCGGCTTTGCCGCGTATATGTGACAACGACGGTGTATGTACATACACCGTCCCTTATCCTGCCTTCACCTAACAAGTTAGTTTTCGGGCGAAGATTTGAAACCAAAATCAAATAAGACAGCGGCTATGCAGTCACCAGAGATGACTCTAATAGCGCTTAAAGACTCTTGACGATCATCAAAGTATAAGCCCTCTAACCAACTATCCTCAGGAGCAGAAAATTTGATGACCCCGATAAGTGAAGTGAATCGAAGAAAAACCATGTTTGGCTTGTTGGCCAAAACACGGTTTTTCTCATTGTTCCACGGAACGCTAATTGGCTGTCACAGTGAATTTGGAGATCGGGAAGCCAGATATGTTCACAAAACTATTATTAACATGTCTAGCTATCGAAAATATTTTTATTGATCATTAATCCTTATCCTTATAAAAATGTTTTATTTTGTAATTATATGTATTATAATAGTAATGTAATGCTATTTCCGGGATAGTTTACAAAAAAAACTAGGAGGTACAATTTATGAAACATAAAAAGGCGTTATCTGTATTACTTTTAGGAGCAGCATTAAGTATAGGTGCAAGTAATGTTTTTGCCAGCGATTATTCCACTCCTACTACTGTTTCTAGTGAATCAATTACTTCTAATGGTAGCTATATTGACGAATTTAAAGTAAGACTAAACAATTTGGTTATTAGTGATAATGGAATTTCAGCGAGCAATGGTACATATGAAAGAACTTGGAATCAACCAGCAGGATGGAGTTATTATAGATTTTCTGTTAATAACACTACAGCGACAGCAGTAAAGGTTTCTATTGAAGAGCATGGGAATTATAAAAGTTATACTTTAGCTGCTAATTCAAGTAACACATGGAATGCAGCAGGTGTTCCTGCTGGTGATCATACAATAACTGTAACAACATCTGATGGAAGAAGATTTACAGGGGATGTTGCTGTAAGAAACTCCAATATTCCTTTTTAAAGTGAAATAAAAATCTAGTAAAAATGACCTCTAAAACAATCACAGACTCCTTCGAGGGGCCTCAAAAATCCACCGGATGCATCCGGTGGATTTTGCTATGCATGAAGGTTAACATCGATGCTTGTCATACTTCTTTGCAGGAACTATAATCAAAAATATTATGAAATACTATTAATTTTCTTCGCCGTCACTTATAAGCAATATACCAATTAAAGGATGGATTTCATTAACAAAGAAAAACAAATAATTGCTAGAACAGCGTGAATCACTATACTCCAAGCGTATGATACAAATCTTTTTCTGATTTTTTTTATTCACCAAGGTAACCAAGGCAATATATTCAAAAAACTAGTAATTTTGTGATAAAGATATATCTATAACCTGTAAGACAAACTGTAAGACAATTGTAAGACAAAAAACAGGTAATCAATTCCTAGTATATTGGAATTTTTATTACAGATATACCGAGCTAAACCGCGCCAGAACTGGATTTATTGAAACAAAATCTTTCAATCTATCAAATCGTATGATAGTATAAGCGGTAAGAGATTTACTTTACCTAAAATTTCCACGACAAAAAAATAAAGCCCAATTGTTTCGGCGGCTCGGGACTACCAATCCCTCAGCTGTCACATCCGATCTAGAAATCGGTGAAACAGGCACGCACTCACAATGAGCTTATCTAGCCCCATTATAACCTCTCGATAGTAGTTTTATCAAGGTATAATGAAATGCTTAATATAATCGGACGAGACAGCCCCTGATTCTCCAGTTTGCGGAGATCGGGGGCTGTCTTTCGTTTTCGTTGTCTACGGCTAGACCGTTTACATATCTAATCAAATATATGGTGTTGCTCCGGCTCCTTTTTTTTAAAAGTAGGATGTCGTGGGCTTGCTTAAGCTTTGTCATTTTTAGTATATAAAGCTAGCAAACGCGCCAACGTGGAGAGCAGCGAGAACACGTTAAACCGCTCAGGGTCAAGTTGGGGACCGCCGCAAACAATACAATCCTAACGTACACTCATAACAAGGCGCTTCCATGCCCGCGCCCGAGTGTGACTAACGGTGACGGTGTACGGTCAGGAGAGGACGACCTTGCTAATTCCGAGAGGAAGGAGCGGCACAGTATCAAGCGGAGACGCAACCATTGGGGAGGTCTGATGGGTTCAAGATATTGGCAGTGTAAGAGCTGCGACCGGGCATGGATACGGAAACCTCATGACGATCCTACGGGGCGTAATGGAGTATATGGTTTGTTCTATGTGTGATCTCAAAGCAATTATGTTTTGTGGTCACATATAGGGCAAACCTATGCCATTTCCTAATCAGAAGCCATAAAGCGTAGTGGTTTAAGACCTTAATAGTCAAACGAAATTTTCACTATAAAAGATAATATGATGACTGTTGGAGTATAGGTTGTTCACATCGCCGCCGAGTGAATCGATCGGTGTGGGTAACGTGGGTTTCGTTATCCACTCCGTGAGATTCACTCCGCGGAACCGCTGAAGGCGGATAGATGTCTCGATTTTTAATAGTCAAACCCGTATGCACCTGAAATATTGCCTTGTATGTATTCACAACTTTCTCTCAAAG
>NZ_LVJI01000038.1 GCF_001637225.1 Paenibacillus antarcticus | reverse complement strand
TGGGGCATTAAGCTAACGGGTAACGAGAGCTCAATAAACAATCAACAAGAGGCAGCCGTCCGATCGGCTGCCTTTACTGTAGTAACGGGCAGTTTAGCTTGAAAATGATATACTTCCAATCTAATATAAAAAAAGTAAAGTAATTGCGGTGCATTAATGCGGTTTAATGATTTTTACATCGGACAATATGGAGGCAACATTATGAATATCAGAATAATTCAAGATGAAGATAACAGCGCCATAGAAGTAATTATTCGGAATTGTTTAATCGAGTTTGGCGGGAATCGCGCAGGGTTAGCATGGGAAGACGAAAGTTTAAGTCATCTGTCCGATTATTATTCCCAAGAGGGGAGGGCATATTGGGTTGCGTTTGATGAAAACGGGAAGGTCTTGGTAAGATTGCAACAGATCGCACTCCCGAATTGGATGTTGTTAATTATGTAGGCCAGCATACCCCACCACTTTTCATCTGGCATAACCGCAACGATCTATTGGTACCTTCAGACCAACCATTACGAATGGCCACTAAAATGCAAGAATTGGGACTTGAATATGAGTTGCATGTATTCCAGTTTGGACGTCATGGGATGAGTGTCTTCAACAATCTATCCAGCTATGGTGACAATGAACTGAACAAGAAGACAAATGTGGAATCCTGGGTACAGATGTGTTCTAATTGGCTGTATGAGTTGTTTCAAATCTAATGGGCTTGAAGTGGTACCCAAACTGGATTTGCAAGTGAAATGATGAGCAGTCAGTTCAGCACGTTTAACTGCAGCATGTCATCCGACAGCAGCAGCATTTGTTGGAGCGTAGTTATTTATTTAAGAACTGAAACGAATTATATACATTGACAACTGTCGGGTGACAAGAACATAGTAAAATTGAAAGCCGCATAAATTGCGGCTTTTCGTATTATCATGTTAGCCAGAAACATCTGGTTGGCCTTTTTTTATGTTCGGTATAAGATGGCGGTATCCGGGAGAACGAGCGGCTTTTAGGGGGAAAACCCCGGAACAAAAACTGTTCTCTCTATCACAAGCGAAGCTATGGCGGATAAAAGTAAAATATTCTAAACAACAAATAAAGCTGCGCACGTCGTCATGAGAGCACAGCTTTATTTGTTGTGATCTAATCTAAAAAGTGGTAGAGGAGTTAGAGGCCGATAGAGATCAAAGTTCATGAACACACGTTCTACTTTAACCTTTGGGATGGAAAACCTTGTTTGCCCTTCGAACAATGTGATTAATATTACTTCCTTTCTAACACTTCTCTCAGAGTCATTTTACATCATCCATCTCCTTTAAGAAGTGCGTCAGAATTTGCAAATACGAATTGATTTATAGTCAACAGTCTATTCCTTTTACTGATAGTCTTCATATTGTATAAGTACGGGGGTGACATGTGCTGACTAATTTCTGTTCATTAAAAAAAAAGAAATGTGTAAAACACCAAATATCCCAAAAATCGAAAATAGCCAGACATCGAAGAGTCAAATTTAAGGAAAAGGATAAACAAGCGAAGAGAAAAGTACTGGAGTATAGTAAATTGAAGAAAAAGAAAAAAGTATATACAAAGTATATGCTGTTTAGCGAAATTCAAAGTATTTGTAAAGAGGATAAGAAGAATGTAAAGAATAAATGTTGTAAAAGAGGGCCTAGAGGAGTGCGTGGGTTTCAAGGTTATAATGGAGCACGTGGTCCCAAAGGAGCTGTCGGAGATTCAGGAATTCGAGGTGCCACGGGAGCTACTGGCGTAAATGGAGCGACTGGTGCAACTGGCGTTACTGGTGCAACTGGCGTTACTGGATTAACTGGGGTTACTGGAGCGACTGGGGTTACTGGAGTTACTGGAGCGACTGGGGTTACTGGAGAGA
>NZ_LVJI01000037.1 GCF_001637225.1 Paenibacillus antarcticus | reverse complement strand
GTTTTATGTGCCAAGAAAATATTCTGTTATACTGCCCGTTAGCTTAATAAATACATCAATCCAGCAACTGCAAACGAAATGACTCCTGCTAAAGCAGACCATGTAGCAACTTTCTTCTTTATTTCACGGTCTTCCTTAGGCTCTGAATAAAAATTACCTCTTTGATGGTAACCAGTCGTCCATGCTCCAATGCACAGACCAGAAACAAAAATGAGAATAATTCCTAGATAGATAAAAAAATTCATAATTCATCTTCCTTCCCAATCACCCTAGTTTTTAATAAAACGTTTATTACAGGGAAAGGTTGCAAGCCAAGAAGTGAAGTTCTTTTTACGTTAAACTGCCCGTTAGTTTAGTCAAGATAGCCATCCAAATTGGCTACCTAGACTTGAAGACACTAGAAGAACCGTCGATATAGCTCGCGTCTTCTCTCTCCACAGAGCTGAGCATATATCTGAGTGGTCGATGCTTTTTCATGCCCTAGCATCCCTTGAATGAATTCTAAGGGTGCTCCATTATCCAATAGCTAACATTCATAGGTATAACGAAAACGGTGCGGGTACACATTAGCTTCAATCTCTCCCCGATTTGCTATCCGCTTTAACGCCCATCTGATGGGCGGTATTGACATTCGGCGGGTAGGATGTGTTTCCGTTACAAACAGTACTTTAAAGGAATCTTCGCGACACTTTAAGTGTTTTTTAACCACACCTTGCATTCAGCGGTAAAGTAAACTTCTCTTTGTTTGGGTCACTTGCCATTTACAATCGCTGAACAATTTTCACAGTTAAGATCTTCAATGTTTATTCTCTGTACCTCTCTAACATGGCAGCCAGAACTATATAGAAATTCCAACAAAGCTCGTTCTCGGTGTGGTAGACAGGAAATCTTAAGATGAATTACATCCTCTTCTATAAGAAACTTCGGAATGCGTTTATCCATCTTTGGTTCTCTCAATTTAAGAGAGGCATTTTGCGTAAGGTAACCTTCTGCTTAGGCAAAGCGAAAAAGGGAGCGCACAAATCTGATACGATGTCCTAAGCTCTAGCAAAGTGATTTCCTCAATCTCAAGATCACCTAATTCACCAACCAGCATTTTTAATTGCAATGAGTAGGCTTTTAATATGTACGGACTGAATCCCTGAATCCGTTTATCAACTTCATACAGCTTCCATAATTCACTCAGGTACATAGAGAAACCCTCCCAATTATATAAACCTATTAAATCTAGGTTCTTTTGAAATGGAAGGGTTTAATCAATTTATTGCACTAACGTAAAGTTACCCGTTAGTTCAATCATATCAACTCTGAGATAAACATTGGTGTAGCTCCATCCTCTGTATTAAAGCCAAATTTATTATAGAAATCCACTGCATGTGGATAAGAAATTAATACTTTTGTTTTACACCCTTTATATCTATCAAGCATTATATTCATCATTTCCTTACCTATACCTATACTCTGATAACTCGGATTAATAAGCATATAATGAAAATATACCGTTAAAACACCATCTGACAAAGCATTTATTAAACCGACAAGCTTTCCTCCTTCCCAAGCGGTAACAATTGAATGAGACCCTCCGATTGCTTGTAAAAGCTCGTTTGGATACTTGCCAGACTCCCATTCTACCGAAAGAAATAACTCTTGGAGTGCATCCTTAGTGATATCCTCTTTGCTTGAAGCGTAATAAATACTCACCCCTATACCTTCCTTTCATAAAACTAACTACGGCACAACATCTGTTTTAAACTCCCATATTTCGATGGTTTTGCAATCCTTACGAAGCCATAAAATAATACCGACAAAGCAATTTCGGATTTATCAAAGTGAATAATCACTTTATTTACCTCAATATACTATTAAAAATATGTATAGAAAATGGATTAACTGAAGTGGAATTTGTATTTGTTTACATTAGAGAATTCATGAGAATACTTCTTTTACTTAAGCATACTAATCCTAAGAGGCTTATAGCGTTAATCTGCTCGTTAGCTTAATGAAAACAAGGAGAAGCTGCCATTAGTAAAATGTGATGCTCCCAGGTTAATGAATACTATTATAAATGCTTTTAAATTCTTGAACAAAATCAATCGGCAGCATAGGGTCATCAGAAGCGGCTACTCGTTGAAGCTCTTTTAACCAGTTCATTGATTCTTCATCCAAATTTGACACATCGTTTGCTTGATGAAAATAAAGATACAGCAATGCATGACGAAGTTTAATAGAATCTTGTAAATATACTATTTCTTCTTCTTGGATTGTATTTTCCTTCAGATATCCTTTCATAAAATGGCGGAAAAACAATTTATAATATTCCGTTTTATTTTCAAATTCCTTAAACGGATAAGAAAGTGCATAATACAATGTAATCCCAATATCGTTTACGAAATACGTATAACCGCAATCATCAAAATCGAACAAATAAATGTCTCCGTTATGCAGATAAAAATTACTTTGATGAAAATCAGTATGAGTCAAACCGTATGTATCTTTGGACTTGGGCAGAGAAGTAAGTTTTGTTAATCTTTCTTTTAAAATTGAAATCATCACATCATCAGGTCGCAGGTATTTCTCCGCCTTTAATTGAACTTCTTGGTCCCAGGCTTGTCGTTTATACGCCGGATTACTCCATTCATAGCCCTTTGTGGCATGATGGATTTTCCCCAGAAATTCGCCCCATTTTTCGTAAAGCGATTCATTCCAATCTTCATCCGACACTTCTTTTCCAAGAGACATTTCGTATGAAATGGCTAGGAACGAACCATTTTCTGCAGCAATTTCTTCAACCATATTACCCCTGGTCGATGGAACAGCATTTGAAACTGCCAGTCCTTTATTCGACAAAAAATTTAAAAATTCAATTTCACCCCTTATATTGTTTCTTGATCTTCTAATTGTATGTGAGATTTTTAATATGAAAAATGCATTGTTTTTCTGGTATTCATAAACAAAGCTTTCATAACCGCCCAATAAACGAACGGTGTCATTATTGATGTCATATCGCTTTATTGCTTCGGTAAGGATCTCTTCAGTGAATTGCTCTTTAATTTCTCGTATCATTTTCTATACCTTCTTTCATTCATAAGTTAAGTATTTGCATAATTTTTCCAATCAAAAATTTCGGCGACCACTTGACGGAAGGCCTACTGCTGACCGCTTTCCAGGTAATTGTCCAGCAGCGCCCTCTCTCAGAAGCACCTCTTCACACAAATAACAGTGTATTCTTATTAATTCCACATTTTGTTAAACTATCCTGCCCGTTCGTATTATGAGATCAACCAGTTCTTTCTGGTTGATCCTTTTTTCATTTGCATAGAGGATTAAGGTAGCCTGGTCGAACGTACCTGCCCGTGGGACTTGATCCCGAGCGCTATAATGTTCACCCCTACTTGTCATGACCATGATTGAGGCTGGTTGGGACGTAAGATCCCGTATAACAAGCGATGCTATGGAGCGACAAGAGGAAAACGTAGGGGCTGCCAGTAAATCTGACATACAGGGAGTGATGAAATGAATCCAGTTATCGGTCTAGATATTTCTAAAGAAGAAAGCCATGGACAAGCCTTTTTAGAGCGCGGAAACCCATTCAGAGGGACGTTCCATTTCCAGCACACTCGTGATGGTCTAGCGAATCTCCATCAAGTTTTAAAGGACGTTGAGTCTCTATCCAAACAACGTCCTTTACTTATTCTAGAAGCAACCGGACATTACCAAAGCCCCGTTGTTCAGTTCCTAGAGCAGCATCAATATATTTACATTGTTATTAATCCGCTCATCTCAAATCGGCTTAGGAAGTCTCAGCTTCGTAAAGTAAAGACGGATGCTGCTGACGCTTATCTTTTGGGAGAGTTGTACTACAAAGAAGAGTTTGAACCTTTTAAGAAAAGGGGTGTGCAACTGCTCAATCTACGCTATCTTACAAGGCAATATGAATCTCTTTCAAAGATGTGTGTACAGACTAAACTGCAATTCCAAGCTGTTCTAGATCAGGTTTTCCCTGCTTACAAAGGTGTCTTTGGATCTATGTATTCAGGTATTTCACTACGGTTTTTAAGTGAATTCCCAACCTCATATTCGGTATTGCAGACGGATGAAGATTCACTCAAAGCTAAAATGAAAGAACTTCTCACTTCGAAACGAGGACGTTCAGAGGACTGGATTAACCAACGCGTTCAACGGCTGCTAGATGCGGCAAAACAAAACCCATTTCAGCAAACCATGTACGCAAGCCACTTAATTAATTTGAAAGTCCTTATTACCCTTATTCTTCAGTACCAAGAGCATCTTACAGAATTGGAACAGAACATAGATGCTCTGGCTGAAGAAATTGAAGAATTTGAATTAATTCAGTCGATTCCCGGTATTGGACATAAAATTGCGGCAACAATTTTATCTGAAATTGGAGAAGTCGACCGATTTGATCATCCCAAAAAGCTAGTCGCTTTTGCAGGCATTGATCCAAGTGTCTTTGCTTCGGGCAAGTTCACGGCAACTCGAAATCGGATCACAAAACGTGGTTCCAGGCAGCTTCGATATGCACTGGTTTTGGCTGTCCAATGTGGCTTAATCCGGGCTCGCAATACACGAATCAAGGAGTTCTACGATCGTAAGAGAGCAGAAGGAAAACCACATAAAGTGGCTCTAGTCGCATGTGCCAATAAATTGGTTCATTGGCTATATGCCATCATGAAAAACAAAAAGACATTCCGGTCTGCTTAATATGAACGCAGTGGTATAACCTTCCAAATTTAATAAAATTGGAGGGTTATTTGGCTTACATGTTTTTAAATATACCATATGAATAAGCTTCACTTTACTGGTAATCTTGACAAGCTATTAGCTGGTATAG
>NZ_LVJI01000036.1 GCF_001637225.1 Paenibacillus antarcticus | reverse complement strand
TTCGCATAACGTTGCGCATTTCTGACGTTCAAGCGGCTTAAGGTGCGTAGCACCGGGTCGTCAGACTTAGCCGGTTGAATGTGTCGCCTAAATAAGCTTCTCCGAAATCCCCCTTGGCGACCAAGGAGCGCCAGCGACGAAGCAGAAATGCATTGTTATATGGATGCCAGCCGCTTCCTGAGTTGCATTCATTCAAACGTCTTTCCCATATAGTATTCATCTATGTACTTTCCATCGATGATCAATGACTTTTTCTTTATTCCTTCAATTTCAAACCCCATTTTCTTATAAAGAGATACTGCAGCTTCATTGTGGACCATTACAGATAATTCAAGTCTCTTTATTCCAGTTCCTATTCTCCAATTTTCTAGAGCATTAAATAGACCTGTGCCAATCCCTTGACCTGTATATTCCTTTAATATACCAACAACTAAATATCCAACATGCTTAATTCTTTTAACTTTTCCGCCATTTACAATGAGATGGCCAACTAATTGATTTTCATGTTCTACGACAAAAATAGTCGAGTCTTCAGACGTGATTTGAGAATGCACAAACTCTCTTTGACGTTCAACTGTCGTGGTTCTTTCCCCTGGTTCATAAAGCATAAACTTTGTTTCATTATCAAGTTTGATACACAAGGACAAGTGATTTTCTGCATCGTCTTCTTTGATTTCCCTTATATTAACTATTAGAATTACCCCTTTTTTTAAAATATTATTTCGGCTGGTTTCATATAACGTTCGTGTATTCACGACGTCCTACCACCTTAAGCCCGAAGGGCGGCCGCGATGCGGTTAGGTGGTAGGATGTGTCCGGCTGATTCCGCTTCCTCGATACTGAAAATCCACCCCCGAATCCACTTCTAACTTCTGCCGGACCAAGGGCCGAATGGCCCGATGCGTGAATATGTTGTTATATGCTGTTCCTACCTTCTTCGAATCTGCTAATTATTCATTGCCTTGTTTAATTGATATCTGTATCCGATTTCGCCTTTAAATTTTCCATCTTCAAAAATAAATTCATTAGCCCTAATAAATCCATTCTTTTCAAGTACTTTGAAAGATCCATTATTCTTTGCAAGACATGCACTTCTAATTGTCTCTAATTTCATGTCTTCAAAAGCATATTTTATTGCTTGCTTCGCAGCTTCTGTTCCTATTCCTCTATTCCAATAAGGTACTGCAATCCAATAATCTAATTCGGCAGATCTGTCATCATTATTGATTGCGTTCAATGACATAATGCCAGCAAATAGATCTTCTTCAAATATTGAAAAGACAAATGATATCCCTTGTTCTCGACGTGAAATTACCATTCTAGCCCAAGATGCTCCCCCACCTTCAGGATAAGGATTGGGAATATTACTTGTTTGAGATATTCTATAATCTGATGCATATTCTTGGACAAATTTAGAATCTTCAAAATCAACTGGGCGGATTTTAACGGCCATAAGTTCACCTCATATTATTGTGTTTTAAGGCACTGCAGGGATTGCATATAACGTTTGTGTATCTACGAACCTGAGAGGCTTAAGGCAGCTTGCTGCCGGGTGGCGTAGCCACTTAGCCTCGCAGGGTTGTCTGTCTGATTCAACTTCCCCGAATTTTCTTCCGCAGACCCAGGGCCGAACGGCCCGCAGCGTAAATACGATGTTATGAGATGTCGGGGGCTTCTTGATTTACTGACAAAATGTCCTTCTATTCAGTTAAATCTTCTTTCTCTATTCATGTCTTGTTAGTATTTCGAACTTAATTATTCGGGCACTTCAATATGTTCTGATACTCTTGATTTTAATATTTCTATTAATTCTTCATCCATAAATTGATAGTCGTCTGGGATATCAAGACAGATTAATCGTTTATTCTTTAGAATGATTGGAAATTTATCTTTGAGCCTTCTCGTATGCTTCTTCTCCATTACAAAAATTAAGTCCGACCAACCAATGTGTCCTTCAGTAACCTTAATTCTCGCTCCTTCTTCCGTCCCTGCCGATCTTACTTCATAGCAATTGTATCCATCAAAAATCTTCTCAGCAGTTAAGCTACGCCATTTATTTCGGCTACAGATAAAAAGTAATTTAATGTCTTGTCACCTATCCCTTTATGATCTTTGGTTATTAATAACGAACTTAAATTATGTTTCCCCCGATTTCTTATAACGTTGCGCATTCCTGACGTTCAAGCGGCTTAAGTGACCAAAGGGAACGGGTCGTCAGACTTAGCCGGGTGAATGTGTCGCCTGATACGCTTCTTTGAGATTCTTCTTAGCGATCAAGGGCGAATGCCCGCAGTAGGAATGTATTGTTAGACGAAGCGTGCCTGAGAAACTTTCACAATTGCATTTCAATCACATTCATAGTTTTGACATCTAATACTTCCCATTTGAAGATTGACTTTTTAACTAATGTAAAAAGTAATGAGCCTACATATATATTCTCGATTTGGTTATCGTTTCTATATTGAAATAGCTCAAATTGCACTAACAATTCTTCTTTATTTCCGTCTTTAGAAATTTTATGTATATTTATTTTAGGTTCACTAAGATTATTTTCATTAGAAAAATTAATCATCTCTTTTATTGAATTCAACTGTTCGTTACTCAACCCTATTCCTTTTATATTTCCCTTGCTGACATTCCCTATTAATGTGTTTACGGTTTTTACCGTTGCATTATTGAAGTAAATATAAAAAGTAAGACCACCTAAGACGAAGATCATAATAACTAAATAGATAAATAATCTCTTTTTCATATTCCCTCCGATGATATAGCTAAATTTTGTTTCATATATATCCTCTAATGTTTCGTCTAACGTTTGGCATTCCTGACGTTCAAGTAGCTTAACTGTCCGAAGGGAACGGGTCGTCAGACTTAGCTGGTTGAATGTATCGCCTGAATAACCTCCTTGAAAATCCCTCTAAGCGATCAAGGGCGAATGCCCGCAGCAGGAATGTGGTGTTACCTGATGTATCTGTCTCCTCTGAATTTACTTTCAAATCCCTTATTTCACTAAGAATGTTCTTACATTTTTGGTGATTTTTTTTAATTATCAAGATTTTGTTTGATGTCTGTTTATTTTATTTAATGATAATTTTTGATGTCATTTGACGTTTCATGATATATTTTGTTGTTTTTTGAGTTCTTAAAATCTCTATTACTTCTTCTCTTCTTCGAAATGCCTCTATGCTGATTTCAAATCTACTCTTCTTTAGATATTTCGCTTCTATTCTTTTGACTTTACCTTTTGTTCATTATTGCTTCCTCATTTTCACTATCATCGATTCTTTAATGCCCTTCATATGTCCCTATCCCAGATATTTCAGGTAACGTTGGTGTATTCGCGACGTCCATTCCCCTTAGATAGCTCTTATCTTAGGGGAATGGATGTATCTGCCCGATACTTCTTCCTCGAAAACGCTCCTGGCAGATCAAGGGACGAATGGCCCGCAGTGCGAATATTTTGTTATATGAAGGATATGCCGTCTCGAACAACTCACAAAATTACTTATTGCCTTCGTTAAAATATGTTATTTCATATCCATCTATTAATCTTCTTAATCCTTCTTTATAGTAAGGCATTAATTGTTCAGCCTTCTCTATATCAATCCAAGCTATTTCAGAAATTTCATTAGGTCTAACTATTTCTTCATTCCCACCGATTACCTCACCTTTAAATGTTATAAATATTACATGTTCTTCTTTTCTCGGAAATTTACATTCATTTACTGCCACTATTCCATGAACTTTAATATCTAGTCCAGTTTCTTCTTTAGCTTCCCTTATTGCTGCTTGGTCCAATGATTCTTCTCTTTCAACAGCACCGCCTGGAAGTGACCATCGGTCACTAGAATCATCTACATTCCTGACCATTAATATTTTGGAATTGGTTGGATCAGTAATTAAGGAGTAAGCTACATCGACTCTGATCATTATTTTTGACTTCCCTTCTGATTTAAATCTGCATATCTTTCATATAACGTTTGGCATTCCTGACGTTCAAGCAGCTTAAGTGACCGTAGGGAACGGGTCGTAAGACTTAGCTGGTTGAATGTGTCGCCTGAATATGCTTCTTCGATCCCCCTCCCGGCGACCGAAGAGCGTACGCGACGATGCAGGAATGTTTTGTTATCCGATGGAACCGACTTCGAAGCCGTTCTTTCCTAATTATTTTTCTTCAACCTCTATAACAACATCCCCATAAAACATAGCATCAACATACACTTTCAATCTCCATATTCCCTTGTTGGGAATTGCAAAACCTGATGGTACTATAGTCTTTTCCGGTGTGTTATCTCCGTTTTCTACATACATATCAATATTACTCAATATCTCAACTTCTTTTTGAGTATTCTTACTGATGCCTATTACTTTCATCTTCTTGCCTTTAAAATTGTTCATATGCTCTTGAAATTCCCAACCATGTTTTGTAACTTCACCTTCAATAAAATTAGTACTTAATAATGAGAATTCTTTTCCATTTGATTTGTATGTATTTCTTATTTCCCAAGTTGTTGATTTATTTACTATATTATTTTCATCACTACTACATCCGACTACGATTAAAGAAAAAAATAATGTGATTGAGACTAATATCAATACCTTCATAATATTCTCCTTTGTTTAATGTAATTTATTCAGGTTCTATATAATATTTATAGGTTCTTTCGGATAACGTTTGGCATTCCTGACGTTCAAGCGGCTTAAGGTGCGTAGCACCGAGTCGTCAGACTTAGCCGGTTGAATGTATCGCCTGATTAAACTTCTTCGAGATTCTCCTTGGCGATCAAGGGCGAATGCCCGCAGTAGGAATGCTTTGTTAACTGAAGTCTCTGACTCCTTGAGTAACAATCAAAGTTATCTTCACCTTTTTAAGGTTCATCTTATCTATTTGTTTTCACACTTGATTGCTTACGTTTCCCAAATAAATATCAAAATCACAAATTTGGTGAAACCCCAACTTTTTACATATTGGTGCGGAAGTGTCTTCAAACGCCTGAATCAGTACCTTTGTCCTGCCTAAAAGCTTAGCGTCATTTAACCGTCTCTTGACAAGAGTCTTATATACTCTATTACCGCGCCATGCTTCACTAACCGCAGAACCACCAAGTAGTACGTACTCTGAAGATATATATGTCATACTAGCAAATCCGATAGGAATGTCACTTTGTTTTGAAAAGGCGAGGTAAATTCGCGTATTCCGAGAACTAATGAATGTAAACTGGATCGCCTCAGGAGACATCCCCATACCAAATGAAGAAGCAAAAATTTGTGAGTATTCAGCCGCTTCTTCAGTACTAACCTGAACAATATCTATTTCTGAATTTATTGAAACCGAAACATTTAAATCATCCAAAACCATACCAATCATACGATTGTAATAAATCAACCCTTTACTCTCCAACTTGAATCGTAAGTTAGTTGGAGTACTCAATGGACCAATAAGCCAACTAAAGGGGTTTCCATTAAAAGACTTAAGCACTTGATCGATTATCTCGTCAATATTCTCATTTGATGCTCTCGTTTGTCCAAGAACATTTACAAATGGAGAAGCGATGTCATCGGAACGAAAGCCAATCACTCCTGGTACTTCAATGCGGTAACTCACCCCATGAACTGCCTGCATAATACCCATTGGTAACTCATCCATGACCTCAATTATATCAGACATACTTTTCCTCCTTATGATGCTTCAAAGATTTCACTCTCATATTCGTTCGCACTATAGCAATCGGAGATTTCAGTTAACGTTCCCGTATTCACGACGTCCGACGAAGTCGGATGTGTCCGGCTGCTTCTGCTTCTCCGAAACCCTTCTGCTGGACCGAGGGCCGAATGGCCCGATGCGCGAATATAATGTTATCGGATGTTCTCGACATCTTGAGCAGCTGAATAATTCTTCGCCTCTAATTCAATTTGTTCCTTCAATTCTCTTTCATCTGGTCTATAATACTCGTCATCATAAGTTATCCTATCAATTCCGTCATCTAAATTAATCCATACAGACAAATCCGCTGGATAGTCAATCTCAATTGTTACTTTAAAAATGTCCCTTGTGACTTCAAAAGGATCCCTTGTCTTATTCACGATCTCTAAGCACAGTTCTCTTATAATCTCTCTTGCACAGTCTTCAAAATCAGGAATCGTAATTCCTAGTTCACTTAAAGACCTGTTGAAATAATCTTGATACTTAAATATATTTTCTGACTCTTCCATTGAAGCTAGCATATATAACGATTTGGATTCTTGGTCATCTTCCATCATTCTACATGCCCACTTCAAGTAATCTAAAGTAGTTGCATTACCTTTATGTATCATATAAAAAACAGCTCTTGTCGCTCTTATGATCATGTTTTTAACCTCTTTCGAGAATTTCCGATAACGTTTGCCATTCCTGACGTTCAAGCGGCTTAAGTGACCGTAGGAAACGGGTCGTCAGACTTAGCTGGTTGAATGTATCGCCTGATTCTACTTCTTCGAATTCCCCCTTGGCGATCAAGGAGCGATAGCGACGATGTAGGAATGTTTTGTTAGACGACGTGCTTTCTTCTTTGAATTACTAAAGCAGATCTGTCCAGAAATCAATATATTTTATTGATTCAAAATCAATGTCTTTGTGCTCTTTATCATTAAATTCTACTTTGAAATACTCTTCGAGATTCTCGCCATAATAGATAATGTCTGTTTGGTAAACAGAGAATATAGGATTATTTATTTCACAAGGTCTTGATAGTATGTAGCGATGAGAATAAATAGGTATAAGCAATGGTAGATCTTTGTATTTATCTATGCAGATCCTAATTGCTTCTCCGAGATCAGATGGCCTTTCTCCCCAATGAGAATACCAAAATGAATTATGCTCGACATCAAAAATTATACCTTCAAGAGGCCATTCTAACCTTTTCTTTATTGAATCGATATTTGCTTCGGAGGTATCCCTCCAATTTATAAAGTTATGACCTTGAGGTAAGCCGCATAAGTAGAATTCCCGTAAGTCAGGTGGAAACAGTATTTTGTAATTGTTTTCTATTTTTGAAATCTCTTCGTCAGTCAAAGGCTCCTCAAATTTAACTTTATGAGCTCGCAATCGTTCGATGACAGTGTTTGGATTCATTTTGACTTCTCCTTAAAAGCATTTCGTCTAACGTTGCGTATTTCTGACGTCCAATCGGCTTAAGGACCATAGGTCCGGGTGGCTCTGCCACTTAGCCGGTTGGATGTGTCGCCAGATTCCACTTCTCAGAAATCCCTCTTGGGGACCAAGGAGCGCCAGCGACGATGCTGAAAAACGGTGTTAGCCGATGCTTCCTCTTCTTCGAGTTACTCACCGAATATGTCTTGATCTTCTTATGCCCTTATCCGATCTTGACCTTAGATGCTTCTGGCTTTGAGGGTTTACCCATATGTTCTTGACCTAGGAAATTTCGGCTAACGTTTTGTATTGACGACGTCCTGGCCCCTTAGAGCCACTGCTTATAGTTGTGAGGCTTGCCGAACACCTAATGCAGTGACGTCCCGATGGGCTTAGGGGGCTGGATGTGGTCACTCGCTTCTCAGAGTGATCCCGAGCGTCAATATGTTGTTAGCCAAAGGAAGTTCTGGAAGCAGCCATTGTATTTAAGGCATTCTCAAAATAGCTATATACTTCATCTGCAATTCCCAGAAACTCTTCAACAAGTACATGACTATCCAAGTAACAAGCATACAGATAATCAACTAAAGCGGAGTCAATCTCGCAATAGTCTAATATGGCATTCTTCATCTTAATAATGTCATCTTGCCATACACCTGTATCTACTAAAACCAAAGAGTATAATGCACGAATTAATCTCTTAGAATAACCTTTAATATATCTAGTTTTCATTGTGTTATCACTAGCATTAGAAAGTAAACTATGTATACGATCTACTTCCTGCTTGGTCTCTGTATTTAAGTCTAAAATGAACTCTGGAGAAGTAATTATCGGTGGCACTTTTTCACCAACGTCATGACCATGTATGCAAACACAAATTATCTTAATCCAAAAACCCCACTCATTCGGTTTACTTAATACATCGTCAATCGAGCAAATTATCGTATCAATCTTAGTTACTACTGGATATTCTTCCAAAAGCTTGTCTTTAATATTTGACAATCTTTCGTAATCAATATCTTTGGGATTTACACATACAATAGTAAAGTCTGCATCTGACTTAAAAGGTTTAGCAGTTCCTTTTGGAATCGAGCCACACATATAAATGCTATGAATCTTACCTTTAAATTCGGTAAGTATATTATCTATATACTTATCAACAAAATCCTTATATTCACTTTGTATTACAATTCTATTTATAACTTTTTCTAATATCATATAGACTCCTCCTAAACATGTAAGAACTTCTTTCGGCTAACGTTCTTGAATTCTCGACGTCCGACGGAGTAGGATGTGTCCGGCTGAATCTGCTACCTGGCTTCTCAACTTCGGACCTTCATATGCCCTTATCCGATCTTGACCTTAGATGCTTCTGGCTTTGAGGGTTTACCCATATGTTCTTGACCTAGGAAGTTTCGGCTAACGTTTGGCATTCCTGACGTTCAAGCAGCTTAAGTGACCGAAGGGAACGGGTCGTCAGACTTAGCTGGTTGAATGTATCGCCTGAATATACTTCTTGGAAATCCTTCTAGGTGATCAAGGGCGAATGCCCGCAGTAGGAATGCAGTGTTAGACGATGCGGCCTTGAATAACCCTACGAAATGCTATCTTCTATTGCTTTGTACTAAATGCTTGAACATACTTCTTTACATCATCCCTGAATCTTTCAATATAATTATCTTCTGTAAAATCTTTTATTACTTTTCTCCAGAACGATATTGCAGGAGTATTATTCTCCATCTGAGCAATTTTCCAATTCGCTTCATATAATTCAAATGCCTTGATAGCAGCGGCGTAACCAATACCATTTCTTCTGAATTTCTTAATAATCATAAAATCATAGATCACATGTGTCGGATCTGGATCGGTATCTAAATTCTCAAGAAGCACAATTACGAATCCTGCTAAGCTTCCAGAAACCTCTATTAAATATGGCTTCCATCTATGGTCACCTTCCCAAAAGAAATCAATGTTCACTTCATACCTTCCATCTTTATTAATATCTTGGTTTGTAAATTCGCTGAAATCATAATGATACAGTTGATACAGATTCGATAAAGTACTCTTTTCTTCTGGTTTTACTGGAACAAGTTTAATTTCCATAATGTCTCCTATAATATCTTTTATATTTTTTGCTTCTAGCGGTTTCGTCTAACGTTTGGCATTCCTGACGTTCAAGCAGCTTAAGGACCGTAGGTCCGGGTCGTCAGACTTAGCTGGTTGAATGTGTCGCCTGATTCCACTTCTCTGATATCCCTCTTGGCGATCGAGGAGCGAACGTGACGATGCAGGAATGTTTTGTTAGGTGATGTCCCCTGATTCCTGAATTACTATCAGATTCCTACTTTTTTAATACATCTCTTAATTGATTTGCATATTTCATTGGAATTTCGTATCCCTGACCTGAATTCGATTGATCTACTAATAATCCATTCATCAATCTATCTGTTCCTAGGGACAAATGATAATTCTTTGTTGTATTGTTAGAGTTGCTAATTGTCATATTGTATTCTGCAACGTAATTTAAGATCCCTTGCATTTTTATTGCCTTATTAATTGCTTCTTCAAATATCTTAATAGATTGTGCATCATCCAAATATTTACTCTCGCATAATTCATCATTAGTAGTTTTAGGGCATTCAAGTCCTATAGAGGTAATCGAAACATTTGAATCTGTATTATTGTTACATCCTGTAATAATAACTAAGAGCAGCAATATGGCTACTAAATGTCTTGTATTAATATTTATCACCCTTCCTATTATTCTTTCAGGGGATTTCACCTAACGTTGTTGTTTTCACGAATCCGAGAGGCTTAAGGTCACAAGGTGACCGGGTCGAAGACTTAGCCTCGCAGGAGTTGGTCGCCTGATTCCGCATCCTAGCTTCTCACCTTCTGGCGATCCAAGGGCCGTATGGCCCGCAGCGTGAATACATTGTTAGCTGATGGAACCGACATCTTCGATATACTAATCAACTCTCTGTAATATGCTTTATCAATCTTTCAACATCCTTATTTTCTGCGCTTCTATTCAATGCCTTAGAGAATAATTCATACGCCTTTGGGTCATTTGTTTTAAGCCATTGTAGTGACTTCTTCGGGCCTAAATACCATTGATTTAATATTTTGAAGTAAATTTCTAAACTATCATTTAGCAACCAATGATATCTAAAATCCCCTTCGATATCTCCCTTTAATGAGCGGTTTTGCATCTTGATAAGCCATGTCTTCAAAAATGCAATTTCAAGTAAATCAGTTTTTGTTGGTCCTTTATTGTATATTTCATCAATTCTTTCGAGTAGAAGCTTTCCTGAATTTCTTTGATCCATTAAGAGATTTCCATTTCTAATGTGTAAGAATTTCTCTGGATCGTTCATTTCATTTGTATTATAAATCCATGCATCTAATTGAACATTGTTCAATATATGATTATCATTTTGATTACTAACTTCATCTGTAAAACAGATTACGTCTAAATCACTTTCATCTGTAAAGTCTCCTGTAACATAGGATCCATATAAAATAATTGAATGACACTTATATTTATTTATTAAATAATTTGTAACATATATTATGAACATATCCTCCATATACTGGTCACCTTCTTTTAGGTTTCGGTTCTTTCAGCTAACGTTTGGCATTCCTGACGTTCAAGCGGCTTAAGTGACCGTAGGGAACGGGTCGTTAGACTTAGCTGGTTGAATGTGTCGCCTGAATCTGCTTCTTAGAAATCCACCTTCGCGACTAAGGAGCGTCAGCGACGATGCAGGAATGTTATGTTAGAGGATGTTGAGGCCCTCTATGAATATACTGAAGATAATTTAAGATTGTTTATGAGGTAGATTGAATTTTTGTATTTCTAATGGTCCTGGCATAAATCCGAGCTTGTAATAAACTGATTCAGCGGCATTTCCTTGTAAAACATATAATCTTAATACAGGATAATGGCCTTTCAATCTATTTAAAGCTTTTTTTAACATCTTGGTCGCAATACCTTTTCCATTAAAGCCTGGCAGAACTGCTATATTAAATATAGCTGGAAAATCACCTTCAAGAGAAATTAAGCAAGCACCAACTAGCTTATTCGTTTCTTTATCATAAACTAATGATGAAGCATCTGTTAAAATATCATTCGTCTGATACGGGAAAGAACTTATCCAAGAAATATAAAAATCCAGTGATTCTTGCTCTCTCCTAACTGCACTAATCCCTCCAATATAACTTTCATAGAAGAATTGCCCCAATTCATTGTTATTCTTTAATACTTTATCGTTATTCTCTGCTTGAATTTGCGGTTCACTAACGATAAAACTATCATCCCATTCAAATGCAAATACTTCTGTAGGACGCTGCATCCAACGACATCTAAATTCATCCGGCCAAAATCCAGCTCTTGCAAACAAATCTACTTGATTTTGCAATATTTCATAAACATGAATAGGCTTTAAAGGATCTGACCACTTAATTAAGGCACCTTTCAGTAAATCCAATACTCGTCCCTCATCATTAAACGGTGGAATAAAGAATAGAAAATATAATATATTGGGAGCTATGACCACGCCACCGACCTTATTGTCTCCTTTATATATCCAAAAGGGTTCTCTTTGCAGATGAAAGTCATAAACATCCTCTTTAAAAAAACCATTATATTCTGAACTATAGTAAACAGAACAGAAAATTCCCCACTCCGTCTTATCTGCTTTCTGTAAATAAATCTCATCGCTTAGATTGTATGTATCCTGTTCGCCTGACCATTGAATTAGCTCCATATGATTAACTCCCCTTTATATACGTTTTTAATGATATGACTCAATTTCCTCTAACGTTTGTGCATTCCTGACTTTCAAGCAGCTTAAGTGACCATAGGGAACGGGTCGTCAGACTTAGCTGGTTGAATGTATCGCCTGAATATTCTCCTTGAAAATCCTTCTACGCGATCAAGGGCGAATGCCCGCAGTAGGAATGTGGTGTTATCGGATGTATCTGACTCCTGTGAATTCACTTTCAAATTCCTTACATCATTTAATGTTATTTGACGTCTTTCATTTCTCTCATGTACTTATTGTTCTTGATGTCTCTCATATCTTTGATGTCTCTTGGCTTTGATTTATTTTTCTTTATGTATTTCAACCTCTTCTTCGAAATGCCTCTATGCTGATTTAAAACCTGATTCTCTTTAGATTTTCCGCTTTAATCTAGTGCCTTTACCTTTTGATTATTACTTCTTCCTGAATTTCACTACCATTAATTCTTTAGTGCCCTTTATATGTCCCTATTCCAGATATTTCCGATAACGTTGCGCATTTCTGACGTCCGAACGGCTTAAGGACGGTAGGTCCGGGTGGCTTTGCCACTTAGCTGGTTGGATGTGTCGCCTGAATATTCTTCTTGGAAATCCCTCTTAGCGATCAAGGGCGAATGCCCGCAGTAGGAATGCTGTGTTATCGGATTTACCTGTCATCAACGAACTACTCTATATTTACTTCCTTTTTAACTTTCTCAAGAATGTATCCCACGACTCTAATTTTATTGAAGGAGTAAATGAAACCTCATACTCGTGTCGTTTCCTACTCTCTTTGAGATCATCCACAGTTCTCCCAGCTATTAAAACAGTATATATACTTATTTTTTTATTTGGATCTACTTCTAGATGCCCTTCGGGACCCATAAAAGAATTATAAAGAGTATGACCAGACTCGACTTTGCTTCTAACTTTGTGAACTTCTTTTCTAAAGCCTTCGTAATCATCATAAATATCTCCTAAGCGTCTTCTAAGTTGTCCTGCCGCTTCCTCAATTTTTCTTGAAAAGCTTTCATAACCTCCTTGGTTGACAAGGTTAAAATTAGCACCTTTAACTTCAATTAAATAAACATCCATCCGTGATCTCCCTGTAAATAAAACAAAATCTACAAACCCATCTGAAACAGGGAATTCCGAAAAACAAATATATTCTTCTTTTGGGTTAGCATACACCTCCCCAAAAACAGACAAGTCAGTTTTCAGTAGTTTAAGAATATCTAGCTCCTTGGTTCCTTTTTGAATTAAATTAAATATACTCTCCTTATTGATCATACGTGATTCAATATCTAATCTACGTTTAATAACTTCTGGACTTTCTCTATAAAGAAAGTCATCTTGTGGATTCATTTCATATTTAATTTTTTCTATTTCACTAACAAGTCTTGTTACAGTTAAGGTCATTTCACATATTTCATTTTGATCACATTCTAGTATTTTTATCAGTTTATCAAGTTGGATAGAACTCCAATCAGGATGGCCGTTCTGGTCAAACGTAACAAGATCAAATTCATGTCTATTAATATCATCATTCTCATAATGTTCAACTATAATTGATCCTTTAGGAATAAGACCTTTATCAATTAAAGAACTGTATATATATTCTATTGAATTTGTCACTGAAAATGAGGGATTTTCAGTTCCTAGATCAGTAAGTATGACAATTGCTTCACCCTTACTGTTTATAAAAATTCTTGTTCTACAAATAGCATCATTCCTATAATTAATAGGATATCGAAATATAAAATCTGAAACTTTCAATACTGTCACCATCCATAGTAATATATTTTGTTTTGCAGGTATTTCCGATAACGTTTCTGTGTTCACGACGTCCTTCCCCCTTAGATAGCTCTTATCTTAGGGGGAAGGATGTGTCTGGTTGAATAAGCTTCTCTGCTACTGAATTACTTCATTTGAATCTGCTTCTTTCACTTCCGTCCAGACCAAGGGCGAATGCCCGAAGCTTGAAAACATTGTTATCTGATTCCGATGTCTTCTTGAGAAACTTTCAATAATCTTATTTAGTTCGTTGAACTTCTTTAATTATTGGTTCTGAAACTGATACGACATCCACGACATGGTTGAGACATGCGATGCCAAAATGCTTAAATGGTCCTGGGTAATCCTCAGAAGCAAATGTACTTACTTTAATGAAGTCTAAATATCTGGATTTACTGTAAATTCTAAAAATCTTACCTTCAAATTCTTCATAATCATCCCATGAAGTGAAACTTTCATTTCGAATCGAATATCCAACGTAAGTTTCAAAATCAATTTGTAATATTGGTAATGTTTCATCTATGTCAATTGAATACGTATCTTGAAATTCAATTTCACCAATAGTTATCGTTTGAGGAGTTTCACTAGTTACACTTGGACTGAAGAGTAATCTAAGAGCGTTCTCCTCGGGCTCAAAAATCTGCTCGAAGTAAATATCCTTTAAATTAAAAAAATCCGAAAAATTCAATTGAATCACTTCCTTTATTGATCTTTATCGCACTTACATCGGTTTTAGATAACGTTTGGCATTTCTGACGTTCAAGGGGCTTAAGGACCGTAGGTCCGGGTCGTCAGACTTAGCCGGTTGAATGTGTCGCCTGAATAAGCATCTTCGATATAACTCTTGGCGACCAAGGAGCGTAAGCGACGAAGTAGAAATGCTTTGTTATATGAAGTCTGTGACTCCTTTGAATTACTTTCAATATTCATTCATGTATTCAACAATGTCTTCTATATCATTTGATCTTAATAACACTTCTTGTGACCTTTGCTTACTTAATATATAAGTTTTTAAGTCTCCCTTCTCATCACGATATTCTCCATCCCAGAACCCATAAGTAACACTATTAACTTTAGTTTTTTGAATCTCCTCTCTAGTTAATTGTCCGGATCCGTTTACTAGGAGCGTTATTTTTTATTTCCCTTATAATTTTCTATACCTGTAGTACTATAAAAAAATACAAAAAAACAGACAACTGTTATAAAGAACACTACCCGACCCTTTTTTTGTTGGTCCTTCATGTCTTCACTCCTTTAAATCTTCTTTAACAGATTTCATATAACGTACCCACATTTCTGACGTTCGAGCGGCTTAAGGTGCGTAGCACCGGGTCGTCAGACTTAGCCGGTCGAATGTGTCGCCTGAATCTACTTCTCCGATATCCCTCTTGGCGACCTAGGAGCGCCAGCGACGAAGCAAAAATGTAATGTTATATGATGGGGATGCCTTCTTTGAGTATACTTAAATAGCGCTCTTTAATATTATTATTTAACTTTTTTTCATTTTCTGTTTGGATACATGTTTTTAAGTGTGTTATTATATATTTAATAAAGACCAAGTGCTGATACACTTGGTCAGTACAATTGGCTTGGATGGTATATTCCCTTCTAAGTCCTTCAGGAACGAAAACCCACCTTAGGCTCTTAATCTATGGGTGGGTTTTTACTTTCTCTTGTTGTTATTATTAATGTATGTTAAAAGAGCAAGGATAAACATCCCAAATAGGAACATAATCGTTATTGCATCTTTTACTTCCATGGCTTCACCTCCCTTCGAAGGAAAACCATGCCCACCCAAGATTCAATTGTATCTATAGTTTACCTTTATTTCCAATTGCGTACAAGTGTTCTTATATGATTTTAATTTATGTGTTTTATGATCTTATTACACGGTTTTTAGTCTGCATCCCTTTCATATAACGTTGCGTATTTCTGACGTCCAAGCGGCTTAAGGACCGGAGGTCCGGGTGGCTTCGCCACTTAGCTGGTTGGATGTGTCGCCTGATTCCACTTCTCCGAAATTCCTCTTGGCGACCAAGGAGCGTCAGCGACGATGCTGAAAAACATTGTTATGTGATGCTTCGGACATCATTGAAATACCCCCGAATTCCTATTTCGTTATTCGTCGAATCATTCCCAGCCTTCAAGTTCTGAAAGTAATACACCTTTCTTAGATAGCATCAGACTATTATTACTTATAAAACCTTCAAGGCTTTGGACTTGATTTGTAATAAATGAAAACTCAAATACCTTTGTAAAATATCCATTTAAAGTAAAATACACTTTACTTTCTTCTGGAGTAAATATCATTGATAATTGCGTTGGATAATCCCCACTTTGCTGAACAGTTTCCTTAAGTAAATTAAAGCCCGTGGCAATATTAAATATTTCTTTGCCATTTGTAATTGATTCATATGCCTTTATATATCTATCATTCCCAGGTCCTTTTACATTCCTATAATCATTGTCGATATTATCAGATAAGGGAAAGTTAGTTAGCACCATAAAATCCCTATTGGATGAGTTAATATTGAGGTTATTTCTTCCAGGCTCAACGATATAAGTCTCCCGATTCTTACCGGCTATCATACTGTGGACACTATGATTAGGAACATTCACAATTGCGTTATTGTCTAAATAATCTTTTAATCCGGACAACTTAATCCGTCCTGAAAGAAGTTCATCAAACAACATCATAATATGTACGCAATTCTTTCCTCGTCTATAATTGACTTCTTCAATTGGATCAACCATTAATAAGTTCATGAATGTTCCGCTACTATTTAATCCAAATGCTGGATAAAATTGTCCGCCATCATTCTGAAGAACCAGAAGTTGATCTTCACCTAATAAAATAATTTTGATTGGCCTTCGTGAAATATCAAAGTTCATACCAATAAAAGTCTTGTCTAAATGAACAGCGAAACTCGTACACATTGAGGTAATCTCCTTTATTGATTTTATCTTTTTCCGTCTTTCCGAAGTTTCACATAACGTTCGCGCATTTCTGACGTCCAATCGGCTTAAGGCACGAAGTGCCGGGTCGTCAGACTTGCCGATTGGATGTGTCGTCTGAATCTGCTTCTCGATATCCTTCTTGGCGACCGAGGAGCGAATGCGACGAAGCAGAAATGTTATGTTAGCAGATGTAAGTGCCTTCTTCGAGTGTACTTCCAAAATAGGTTTAACTTTATTCAAAATTTCTATAATACTTGCTTCACATCAAGAATTAACATATTGCATTGATGTTCTGTAGAATTTATTTTAATGTCCTATTTTTCTTGAGTTTGTTATTAAGATGTTTTAGTCCAAGAATCACACCGTAGATAATTGCAACGTTTATAACATAATTGAGCAATTGAATACTTACACCTTGAAGAAACCACCTATTCTCGTTTACCTCATAATGATACTGTGTGAAAAACCTTAAGGGAAACCCATATTCTGTTCTATGTGCTCCTGCAGTGGGGACATTTCCTGGGATAAAAAGTATAGCGAGTAAGGCAATCCAGACCGAAATATTTAAAATTAATTTGTGTACTTTCATTTGATTCCCCCCATAACGTTCTTAGAAAACAGATGTTTATTAATATCACTTCTTCCGATCTACTTAGACCCAATATGGCACTTATTTCTGCTAACGTATGCGCATTCCTGA
>NZ_LVJI01000035.1 GCF_001637225.1 Paenibacillus antarcticus | reverse complement strand
CCTAATTTCGCCCATAAAAAAATCCCCTCCATAATAGACAGATTAATCGGCTTGCTTTTTTCTGTCTACTATAAGGGGAGCATATCATTCATATCTGGGCTTACTCTTCTTTGTCATCATTTCATTTTAAACTCACCCCCACTCAATCGTTGCAGGAGGTTTCGAGATTACTTCGTTAAGAATACGGTTTACGTTGTCCACTTCGTTTACGACAAGAACGGGACCGTGCCCAGTCCTCCGTCATACCGTCGATGGATGTTACAGCACAGAGTAGGTATCGAGGGTATGAATAACCTAACCGTTTCACATTCTTCTTCACATTTTGCTGCTTTTTCTATCTCTAGTACTATTTCTGAGGCACCAAGAAATGCATCTTTTCTCATATTCATAGGTGGCGTTCCTGAATGGGATGCTTTCCCTGATATTTTAATATCAAGTCTCAAAGATGCAGCAATTCCAGTCACAATGCCAAGCTTATTATTAATTAATACGGAGCCTTGCTCTATTTGTAATTTCAAATCGCATTAAATTCCTCATTAATTCTACTCGCTTGATCAATACTATTATAAATAAGGGCGCATAGAGAAATCGCCTTGTCATGGTAATTCCATCTCTATCCTTTTTTTGTATTCTATTTCTCAAATAAATCCACTATCACTTTACTGCCTACTATTGAATTACCACAACGAGAGGATTCTTCACAGGTAAATGAAATAATTACGATGGGATGCTCCGTTTCAATCCCTTTTTTCGTTTAGATGTTTGATCATTCCCAAGGTAGCCGTTACATCTACTACACCATCGTATTTTGCTCTCTGGTAAACCATTACTCCTATATCTGTATTACTCATTTTCTTACACCTTACAAAATGATATATCTATCAGACATAATGTTATTCTCAATATGTAACCCACAACTTATAATAGATCAGAGGAGGACTGCCTTTTATAAATACACCAAATATTTAATCCAATCTGCATCCTCGATTATCACAAATATAAATGGCCTCTAATATCTGATCCCCTCCTCCATATCTAGTTCCTGAACCTTGTGATCATATCTATGAACCTTATCAATTAGATATTCCATCGATAGTACCTGAAGAGCATGATAAGAACCCACCACACTTCGGTATGAAGCAGTTAGAGAACCCTGACTTCTCGTATATGAATGAGAGTGATTGTGGATTTCATGGATGGATACCAATCTCAGCTTAATCTGGAGGATGCTCGTAATTAGTATGATGGATACATATATTCTGCTTCATTATAATTAGAACTTCTTATGAAATATATATATATATAGGCCTACCTAACGACTACTGAAAAAGGAGAATCCATATGCTATTTGGTGCTTGTTATTACCCAGAACATCGTACTCCATCTGAGTGGTTAACAGATACACAATATATGAAAGAAGCTGGATTGAACGCGCTCCGCATTGGAGAATTCGCTTGGAAAAGATTCGAGCCCGTCGCGGGAAGCTACACCTTTTTATGGTTAGATCAATTTATCGACATTGCTCGACAAGCTTCAATTGGTATCGTGCTCTGTACACCTATGCGCACAATTCCAGCTTGGCTTATGGAAAAAGATCATACACTTCTTATCGAAACAGCTGAAGGCACACGGCTAGAATATGCCAGTCGTTATACCTTCTGTATCAATCATCCGCTTCTTATTGAATCATCAACAAGGCTTGCCACAGCAATGGCTGAACGGTATGGTCATGATTCACGTATTCTTGGTTGGCATCTAGATAACGAAATTGGAGATGAACCCGATTGCCATTGCACAATCTGCAAAACCAAATGGCATCAATGGCTAGAAGAAAAATACGAGGATATCCATCTTCTTAATGAAGCGTGGGGAACAGTCTTCTGGGGAATGGAATATGATCGATTCTCTCAAGTTGTGACCCCACGCGTCACTAAAGCTGATTATAATCCAGCATTCTTACAAGCATGGCGACAATTCCGCAGTGACTGTAATGTGAACATAGCGGGTTTACTGGCGGAGGCGATTCGTCCACATCTATGCGAACACCATCAATATGTTTCCACTAATAATCAGATGCCATGGAATAATCGAACTGACAACTACGACATGGCGAAACATTTGGATATCACGGGAACCAATTATTACCCAGGTTATGGAGATCAATGGTCCAATGTTGCATTCGGACTAGCTGCCAACAGGAGCTTCAAAAAATCTCCCTTCCATGTCTATGAATTACGGAATGAGGGACATTCTATTATTGGAGCTGCGAACAATACACCCGCTCCAGGAGAGTTAGAACGATTAACTCTTCATACGATTGCCAATGGCGCCGATGGTGTCTTTTACTTCCCATGGAAGAGGTTCCCATTTGGCTCGGAGCAAAATCATGGTGCCATAACAGATTTTTCAGGCAGGCCTACACGAATCTATGAAGAGTGTAAAGCGATTGGTGCAAAGCTTCAACTTGTTGCCCCATCTATAACAGGCTCTCATATCGTCAGCGAAATCGCTGTTCTCTATCATTTCCAAAGCCGCTGGCATATAGAACACGAGTCAAGCTGGACGGGTGACAATGCTCTGTATATGAAACACACGAACAAGCTCTATCATACCGTGCGAGAATTAGGATACAACTGTGATGCCATTGGTGTTCAAGGGGATTTCTCTGCTTATAAGATACTCTTAGTTCCTATGTTGCCCATTGTTGATGACGCACTTATGGAGAAACTACAAGAATTCACTCAATCTGGTGGAACGCTGATCCTCCATCCACTTAGTGGAGTGAAGAATACAGAAACATCCTACTATCCTGAGCGGCATCACCCTAGAATGATCTCTTTATTAGGCGCCAAGGCAACCGATACGATAACAACTGGATCAGCTAGCGGTGTACAATTTCAATGGAATGGAACCCTTTATTCCTCCGAACTATTTCATGAGCCCATTGAGACCATTAGCGCACAACCTATGGGTCATTTTACAAAACAATGGTTTGCGAATACTACTGCTATCTCGGTACAAGCCCATGACCCAGGAGAAGCATGGTTTATTGCAACATTTGCTGAAGCATCCTTTTATAAGGATTTGATTAAACATTTGAGTCAAAGGTTAGGTCTTGCACCTTTACTTGGCATAACACCACCTAAACATCTTGAATTATCAATGAGACAACATTCAGATGGTAACCGTTATTACTTCATGATTAATGGTTCAAATGAAGAACTCCTGCTTACAATACCTACACAAATGAATGATATATGGAATAATGAGCAAGTAGCAGGCCAATTCTCTATGAAGCCATACAGCGTGCGTATTCTGACAAAATGTTCTTCCTAGTATACTTTGAACGATTAGCCCGCTCACGCCACTAAATTAAAGACTACCTTCCTTTTCAAGGAGAGGTAGTCTTTAATTTAAAGATTAGTTGTGAACATTACCCGTTCTATAATATTTCTAGTAGGACTTATTCATGCTTTACATTTCTACTATCGATATATTATCGACATTCGCTTTGCTTGTTGCTGTGTTGTTAATATAGAATGTTGCTACACTATCTGATGAGCCCGTAGTGAAATTAAACTCATAGTGTATCCATTCAGCACTTGTTAATTGTAGCTCGATTGGATTGCTACCATAGTTAACACCAACGAATAGATTTCCTGAGTTCCATTTCTCCAATTTAGCATTATATGAAACTTTATATACTTTATTCGGCTTCACAGTAAAGGTCTGACTCATTTGCGATACGTTATCAACAACAGCATACTTACCTTGATACATACCTTGTGCGATTCTAGCTTTACCCGTTCCATATGTCCATTGTGCTAAGTTGCCCGCATTAAAATGTCCATTCTGAATTAGATTAAGGGGTGGATCAATGACTGTAACATTCCTAACTTTGGTCGTTGTATTGCCTGCAGCATCGCTTACAGTGTAAGTAACAGAATAGTTTCCTTTCACACTCCTATTCAGGTTGGATTCATTGACGGTGATTCTGTTCGCTAGATCCTTTTTATCATCTCTATTATCAATTGCATATACCTTTTCCTTCAAATCAACAGTACTGTTTAATGGCAATTGCAAACTTTCCACTCCATATAGTATAGGGCTTACTGTATCTGGTGTTTGTCCCACATCCGCACGCTGATAGGTTCTGAACCAATCCACTTCGGAGAAATAAGGTAATTGAGCATTATCAATATTACCTTCGCCCCAACCTGGTGATCTTGCCCAACCACTAGATAAAATAAACACTTCTTTTACTAAGGGAATGTTAGCTTTATTCGTATAGGTCCAAGTTAGTTTGCCATCAAAGTAAAACTTCAGATAATCTTCTGTCCATTCTAGACCATAGACATGAAATCCATTGTGAATATTTGGTGCTGCTTTTTTACCGCTGCCTGTGCTTTTATGATACTCATCATATCCATCCCAGTGTAGAGCTGTTTCTGTGAAATCCCCTTGCCACACCGTCTCTGTTACATCTATTTCTAGACCTTCTTTCGCTGCACCATCTACATTAAATACACCGGGATAATTAAATAACCAGAATGTAAAGTATGTTTTCTCCGTTGGGGGAATTTTAGCACTAACTTCAAAGAATCCGTATTTTTGATCAAATTTAACAACTTCATCTGTCTGTCTATCTTCACCATGCGTATCCACTCTACCTAAAACAACATTACCATCAGGTTCTCTTTCAATTCTCAGTTTTAATTTCCCGTCTGAAACGGATACCAAGTCATCTCTATGATAAGTTGCATACTCTTTACCTCTAATCGTCCACAAAGAGGTATCCAGTTGTGTTCCATTAAAGTCATCTTCTTTGCTTAGGTTCCATTGATTGGTCTCTCGCCCAGGATACCATGGCTCCTTATTCTCTGTAACTGTTACGGTACAACTTACCGTTGATCCTCCAGCTTGTGGTGTAACTGCAATTATAGCCGTTCCAGCTCCAATTGCAGTAACCACGCCAGATGCATCTACTGTAGCAACAGCTACATTATTGCTACTGAAGTTCACAAGTTTATTAGGAGCATTTGATGGAGAGATCGTAACATTTAAAGGATATTGATAACCTTTTGCAAGCAATAGTTCATTTATATTTAACGCTGCGCTCACCGATCCATCTCCTACATGTTCTTCTACTCTCGCTAGATCAATATATCCCTGCTGACTTGAACTTAATAGACCGCCATCCCACAAATATACTGTAGCAGTAGTTAGATTCCCTGTATTAAAGATAATTTCATGCTTAGTATATTCTGTACCAGCAACAGACTTCTTGGTTTCATTATTACCAACCTTAACACCGATCACCGCACCTGCAGTTGAATCACTCAATTTCACAAAAGCTGAAAATTTATACGAAGTATTCTTCATTAATCCTGTCAGATCATAATTTAAAGAACTACTAGATCCAATAGATCCAGCTCTATTTCCTTCATACACATGAACTGGATCTGAAATGCTTACTGGCATATTTCCTTGGGTTGGCCATACTCTCCAATTTGTAGGTCTTAGATCATAATCATTATTGACTTGTTCAAAGCTTGCATTTGTAACAAGGTTGGTTCCCGCTGGTAGATTTGTCTCCACCACGCTGATTTGATCTATATAAGCTCTTTGATTTCCTGATAATCCATTAGAAGACCACAAATAGACTTGTGCAGTAGTTTGGTTTCCTGTAGTAAAAGTCAGCGTATATAAAGAATATGCCGTACCTGAAGCGCTTACCATAATATCCGGCTGATTTCCATCGTAGAACTTTGCACCCACTTTTGCATTACCTATAGCATCACTTAACTTCACATAAGCAGAGTACGTATACTTTGTGTGCGCTTTCAAACCACTTAATGAAAAAGTCAACGAACTATCTGGAACAATATAACCCGCTTTATTCCCATCTTTCACAAGCGATCCATCGGTTACAATACCCGGTCTTTGTGTTGGATTATTCGTATAGATTGACCAACCTACAGGTTCAGCCTCTTTAACTACCTGTTCAAAACCTGCGTTAAGTAGCAGGTTTGCACCCTGTGCTTTAACCTGTGATCCTATAGGAATTGAACCCGCTCCGATCACCAATATAAATACCAATATTAACAACATGAATGAGTACCCTTTACTTTGTTTCATTGAAATGACCTCCTTTGTTTGGGATTAAGATACTAGCGGACATAACGCAAGATTTCTTGTTCTTCTACATGTTCTTCCATTTCAAATATTCTTGGGCATGAATAGGGCCGCCTTCCTTCATTACGGTCCATAATGGATCGATATCGCAATCCATCGTTGCCATCATCTCATCATGCCATTCATTTAACAGATAGACGGCTTCCTTACATATATCTCGTCTTTCCTCGGCTAAATTATGTTGTTCGTAAGGATCGATCTGCAGGTCAAATAACATTTCCTTCGTGAAGCCATGATGGCCGTCATGATAGGATCGAATGTAAAGCCAATCCTTATATCGCACACTTCTTTGGCACACATGTGCGCATTGCGAAAGCACAAGGAATTCCCTTCCCGTAGTTCCACCTGTTGTGATGCTATCTGCAAAGCTTTGACCATCCCAACGATCGGGCGCTGCGATACCCACCATTTCTGCCAATGTTGGAGCAAGATCTAAATGATAATGCAGTCTGTCATTCTCCTTGCCTTTCACTCCACCTGGCCAGCGGATAATCATCGGAATCCGGCAAGTACCTTGATCTGCCGTACCATGCTCGGAATAGATTCCAAGTTCGCCCAGATTCTCACCATGATCAGAACTTACCAGGATAGCTGTATCGTCCAGGATGCCAAGCCTTTCAAGTTGCAATAACATTTGACCAATATGATCATCCATATACCTAATTGCACAATCATAATTATCGATGATGTGTCGCAGATCCTGATACGTCTTCACAGGCTTGTCATGTCGCGACCACTGTTGGTAATGCGACTTCGCTAATGCATTCATATCCTCAATACTATGTTGTCCTTCTTTCTTTAGATGAGACTGGAATACTTCCTCCGTTAACCATTCTGGTAGAGGATCATCCTGGAAAGGGTGTCCATATGATTCAGGAACTCGATATGGCGTATGAGAATCCCAAAAGTTCAAATGGAGAAACCAATGATCTAAGCTACTATTGTCGTCTAGCCATTTCAAAGCAACCGGTAGCACTTGATGCGCTGATTCGCCACCATTCTCTCCGATATTATGCACCTCATTGAAGCCGGCATTGAAAGTCCATGCAGAATGACGATCTGCAAATGTACTGATTGTGGCTGTTTTATAACCAGCTTGACGCATGACAGATGGAAGGCTTTCTGACTTCAGGCGATCTGCGAATCCTCGTTCTGCCCCTTCTCTTCTCATATCAGCCGCTGTTCCACCATGTCCAACAACACCCGTATGAATACCAAATCTGCCTGACATAAATGCTGAGCGAGAAGGCAAACAAGGAGCATCAGAGCAATAATAATTTGTAAACATAGTACTTTCTTCTGCGATCCGATCAATGTTTGGTGATGTGTTGCGTTGATAGCCGTAACATCCCAAATGATCGGGACGAAGCGAGTCTAAGTCCAGATATATAATTCGCATGTTGACATATCCCCCCATAATCATCCGTTATACCCATTCCTAAATTTGGAATCTAGCATTAGGAATTTGGAAAAAGCAAGAGAGAGTTCTCTCTTGCTCATACCATTATTTAGATTTATTATTGTACCACTCTGAGAATTGTTTCTGCATTTCTGCTACATACTTGTCTAGACCAGCATCCTTCAAGGCTTTTAGTGCAGCTGGGAAATACTTATCATAATCATATAATCCATATTCTATAGGTACAATCTTTTCCGTATACACTGCTTGAATCTTAGCAACCTCAGCTTGTACTGGTCTCGCATCAAACGAGAATCCAATGTTTTTAGCTTGGATTGATCCTTCATCATTCTTTTTATACTGTTCAATGAATTCATCGGGTACATCAGCAAAGAATCTGCCATACTCCAAGTTGAAAATTTGCCACTCATCAAAGAATGAATCAGATACTAGCTTTTTCACTTTCCCATTCTCCGTAAGCTCATAATCTTTGTCTAGAATTCCGTAGGAAAGCATATCATACGTTTCTTGACTACCAAACATCCAATCGAACAATTGTAAATAACGATCAACATCTTTTACTCCACCAATAGAAATGCTGTATGCTACATTATCTCTTACAGTGGACATAAACGGCTGCTCACCAATTTGATAATTCGTTAGTTTTCCAGTAGATATTTTAGATAACAAATTCGGAAGTTGCTCCATTGGATATGCAGATGTTCCACGATTTAATAACGATTTACCAGCATTCCAATCCGCCATACCTAATTGTGGATTCGTGATCATAGAGTCATCGATATACCCCTTCTTCTTCCAATCTGCCATTACCTTAGATGTTTTCTCAAATAACTCAGATTCGTAGAAACTGTATACCTTGTCGTCATCAGCGGAGGAATCTACATAAGTATAAGTCCATGCAGGTGAGTTTCCTTCCATTGGTGTAAACAACTGATCCGGCATTAGTCCAGCTCTAAACATCTTCTTCACATGAGCTGCCTCTGGAATCATAGAGTAATCAGGATGCTTTTCTTTAACTAGCTTGAATGCTTGTTCAACATCTTCCATTGTTTTAAGTTCATTAATTCCTACTTCTTCAAGAAGATCTTGTCTTACGGTGATCATTTGGAAATCGCCTGCATAAGGTTTGTTACCAAACGGCAATGAATATATCTTGCCATCTAGCTTTTTGGCTTCCCAAGCATCAGGACGCGCAATAGCTTTAAAGTTAGGTGCATATTTATCAAGGCTTTCCTGAGAGATTTCAGCCAAGAATCCTTTGTTAACTTTCTCTCCCAAACCACCTGTTCCTCCATAGGTTGCAAAGTTCTCACCGGAAGCAAACATTAAGTCAACTTGCTGATCACTACCCCATGGTAGAAATTTAAAGGATAGATCAATGTTTAACTCCTTCAATACCTTTTCATGTAACTCTTTTTCCAAAAACTCAGTTCTTCTCGGAGTCAGATCTCCAAAATTCACAATCGTTAGTTTCACTACTTCTTGTGGCTTCTCTGTATCTTTCGAAGCTTCAGGCGTAGTAGTAGATTCTGTATTTTTCGTAGGTTCATTATTACTGCCTGTATTACTTGAACAACCAGTGAACACTACAACCATACTTAGCGCAACTAACATAAACATGGACAATCTTCTTTTAAACATTAATCTAGACCTCCTAATAGTATAAAATCATTAAGTCTTATGAATATCCAACCTAGGTGTGGATATATTATAAAATCCTATCGCCCTCTAATAGAGTTTGCTTTGGCCGAAGCAGCTCTAAGCATAAATGGCAAAGGGATCATAAGCAATTTCATTGGTACTGTTAAGGATATTATCCTTTCACAGCGCCAATCGTAATTCCCTTAACGAAGAATCTTTGAGCAAATGGATATACGAGAATGACCGGACCAATGGTTATACAGGTTAATGCCATTCTTGCTGTCATCGTCGGAACGATAACTTGGCTCATCCCCTGAGCATAAGCATCCGCGCCTCCTCCACCGCTAGTGAGGTATGAAATATTCGACATCATATTATAAAGTAGCAATTGCACGGGATATAAATTTCGATCGGTGATCAACATCAATGATAGGAAAAAGTCATTCCAATAGCTAAGCGCATAGAACAAAGCAATGGTGACTATTCCCACCTGAGCCAATGGAATCATAATGGAGAAGTAAATTCTAAAGTGACCTGCCCCATCAATTTTTGCTGATTCCGAGAGTTCCTTTGGTATGCCTTTGAAGAAATTACGCATAAGGAACATATTAAATACATTGATCGCATATGGAATGAACAAAGCCCATAAGTTATTGTGAAGTGAATAATATTTCGTGGTAAGGATATACCACGGCAATAGACCTCCACTAAACACCATCGTGAACCACGCAACAAAAGAAAGTACACTTGCATACTTAAGATCACTATTGGCTGCCACATATGCATATGAGACGGTTACTGCTAATGAGAATAATGTTCCAACCACGACAGTAAATATTGTTATGCCATAAGCTTTAAGTAACAAAGCACCCTTACTTGCAAATAAGAATTCATAAGTATAAAACGTGATATTCCTTGGAATTAAAGAGAACCCATGTAATGCCACCTCTTGGTCATTCGACAAAGATGCCGACACTACCATAATAAAGGGTATCAAACATACTAGGGAGAACAATACAATTACGATGTAGCTGAACCAAATTAAAAGCTTGTCATTTTTTATGATGTGCATTTTCTAGCCTCTCCCTTTCTATTTTTAAAAGAGTGCATACTCTTCATCATAGCGTTTAACGACCCAATTAGAGAACATAACCAGTATGAAACCAACTAAAGACTGATATAACTGAACAGCAGAAGCAGATTCAAATTGTCCATTTTGAATAGCTGTACGGTATACAAAAGTAGTAATATTATCAGTTGTCTCAAGTAACATCGGATTTAAATTCGTAAGACCTAGGATTTGCGTAATATCTCCTGCTAATATTCCACCGACGGATAACAAGAACAAAATCGTTATCGTTGGCATCAACAATGGAACGGTAATTTTGGTAACCTGCTGCCATTTCGATGCTCCATCCACCGTAGCCGCTTCATAATAAGAAGGATCAAAACCGGTAATAGCTGCAAAGTAAATGATTGAGTTAAAGCCCGCTGCTTTCCAAATGCTAAAGAAAATTAGCAACGGCCACCATAACCAAGGATTGGAGTACCACGCTATCGGATCTAATCCAAGTGATGTAATCGTTCCGTTTACTATCCCTTTCTTCTCATCCAAGAATGTAATCGCAATGGTTCCTACAACTACCCATGATATGAAATGCGGGAAAAACATCACGGACTGAGTAATTTTTTTGAACCATTTGCTTCTAATCTCATTCATCATGACCGCCATTGTAACGGCAACAACCGTAATAAGAATAATATTGAAGAAGTTAACGACAATTGTATTTCTGGTCGCTCTGATGGCGTTATCCATATTTGAGAAGAAGAATTCGAAGTTTTTAAGACCTACAAATTCACTTCCAAATAACCCACCTTGATATGTATATCTCTCAAATACAATATACAAACCTGCCATAGGAAGATAAGAAAATAACAATAAAGCAATTAGACCTGGCAATGATAATACGTACAATGGCCAATTCTCTTTAATTGATTTACTCCATTTTTTCTTTGTTTTCATGTTGTCTACCCTAATGTTATTCATCTTGCAATCGCACCTCCCATATTGATACAGCCATCATATTGTAAGTGCTTTCAACTTGTATATTATAATTTCACTTTTCACTTTCAATTTCGAGTATATACACAATAAAAGCGGGTACTATCCTGCGTTTGTTACTTATAGATCTTGTCATGCAGGATAGTAGATTGATGATGAAAATACGATATTTTCATTTATAAAAAATAAAAAAACGCCTGTTACAGCTTGAATTTGCTGTAGCCAAGACGTTCAAAAAGCACTTTTTTAAATTCATCTAGTAGTTTAACTTTTATGCAGAAGACGAACTTTTGAAGGAGAAACACCATATTTTTTCTTGAATGACGTTGTAAAATATGAATTGCTGCTGTATCCAACTTTCGTTGAAATATCTGTAATATTCATTTCTGGATAATCTTGTAACAGTTCCTTAGCCTTCTCCATACGTAAGTGATTCACATATTCAGGGAAAGTGTATCCCACCGATTCATTAAACATCTTACTGAAATAAGAAGTACTGACCTTTAACTTCTCCGCCACACTGTTAACAGAAATAGAAGGATCGCAATAATGCTGATTAATATATTCTAACGACTCCGGCAAGAAATCTTTCGTTTTCTTACTCAGTATATCCTGAATCACATCACTAGATTGATGGAATAATTCTGCGAACCACTCCTTTAGCTCGCTATATTCTTTAAATTCAGAGACCTTTTTATAAATTTCAAGGAAAGTGGTTTTATTATTCACCGTTTTCTCGACAAGTAAGTCGTGAGACAATTTCATAATGGAGGAAGACATATTAGAAAAGAAACGAATTATACTTGAATAATGATATTCTCGACTGAAAGCTGCCACATTGTCTAGCTCTTCGCAATATCGTTCAAAATCCCCTCGCATAACAGCATTCACAACATCTTTCGCAGCACTATCAGGAATATCGACAGCATTAAGAGTCTTTAAATGGTCTGCATTAGCAATCCATCTATTTCCTTGAACAATTCTGTGTCTGGTAAGTTCGAATGCCTCCTTATATTTCTCGATGATCACAGTAGGCCTATTCACAATTGAACTAATACCAATAGAGATATCCATATTCAACATATTAAGTACAGATTGTTGTGCATTTTTAGCTATTTCCAACAGAAATTCATCCTCTAATTTGACTTCATTGTGAGGGTCACTAATAATACAAAGCACTTGATCCGCTGCAATGGTAAACAAAGAGCATTTAGCACGTGAGGTGACTGTATCCGTTAATATAGTGATAACGGAATCCATACGGAAAGAAACAGCCTCAACGTTACTCATCTCACTAAAATTATCGAAATCATCTATTGTCACAACAAACAAGACATATGCCGTATCGTTAGTATGAATAGATCCCGTTTTCATAAACACGTTTTCTATCCATTGTGCATCTTCATCTCTTTCTGAGTTCAACATCATTACAAAGGTATGGCTGTCGTTTTCCTTTTCCAACGAATTGATTCGTTCCACTATGTTTGTGAATGCATTAGATACTAATTGAAGTTCATCTACATGTTGATACCCGTTGGTTTCTTCTTTATATACGCTTCTGATGTTTTTTATTACATGACCGAATGGTTTATAGACAAAATAAGTAATAACACCCGCTATGAATAGTGCAAGCATAATCATTAACAATCCATATGTAAAAATTATATTTCTTGTATTGACCATTTCGGAAAAGGTATACGTATCTTCCATTTCAGATATGATAAAATAGCGGTCATTCGAAGAAGATATGTACGAGTAAGAGATTGCTTTATTCTGACTCTCCAATATAAAGGAATCGTAACTTTTATTTGAATGTAGAATTGTGGCGAAATAGGGGTCATCCATTATATTCGGCTTAAACAGAGACTTATCGCTATGGAGAATAACATCCCCTTCTCGATCTACAATATACATTTTTTGATTCTTATTCGGTTCCTCAGAAAATATAGTTTTGGCAAGCGCTTCCAAATCAACGTTAATAACAGCTGCACCACCTAAACTCCCCTGTGCACCTTGATGATAGAAAAAAGTCATCGTTTTAATCTCATTACCGCTGTACTTGTCTTTCATTGTCCATACAATAGGACTTTCCCCAGTTCTATGGCTACTAACAAGCTCAAATAATTGAAGATCCGCATTAGACTCTGCAAACTTCTCAGAAATACTCAAAATCGTTTTTGTATTATTCAATACATATACAGAATTCATCGTATCGCGGTTAATCGATAATATATTCTGAATATGCGTAACCGCATTGTCTATTCCGCTATCCCACTCTAAGGTATCAAGAAACATAATCTTACGAATATTTGGATTTTGATATAGCTCTACTGAATAGTTCTGAAAATCTTTCAAGTAGCTTGAAAAAACAGTATCTGTATTCTGTAATGATATTCTGTTTATCTTATTAATCTCTTCAAGCGTTCTATCCTTCATCCAATAAAACATAAACACTGAAATAATAGTTACAATGATTATTGAGATGAGTGAAAGCCCAACAAAAATCTGAAGCAAAAAAGCATTCTTCTTAAAAGGAGCCTTTATCATACTAATACGTTTCATGAATCATCCCTCTTATCCTCAGCACCATATTCTGTGAGTTTATGACTCGTAAAACCCACCCTATATTTCCGGACAAATTCCCCTATAAAAGAACATTCGACAAAATCAAAGTAATACCTTTTTTTAACGACCTGCATTAGATGAACAACTAGATTAGGGATTTTAAAGTTAACTTAAGATACATCATCAATCTAAAACTCCACATTTCCTCATATTCTTTCGCATCATATTGTACTAAACGAGATTTAGAACCCAACCATGAATCACAATGGACTTATCTTAAATACCCTTAATATATGCAACAAAAAACTCCCTTCTATTCGCTAATTAAAGCAAATATAAGAGAGTAATTTGTTGCACTCAATTGTTGCACGTGTACGTTAAATATCACCAATCTAAACACCACAAACCCTTATGCATCAAGGGTTTTCAAGCGATTAACATCTTCGATATTCCCAATCTATTCCCACTCGATCGTTGCAGGTGGCTTAGATGTAACGTCATAGACGATACGGTTAACATTATCTACTTCATTTACGATACGAACGGAGATTTTCTCTAAGATATCCCATGGGATACGAGCCCAATCAGCTGTCATACCATCGATGGAAGTAACTGCACGAATACCTACTGTATAAGAATAGGTACGAGCATCGCCCATAACACCTACACTCTTCATATTAGGAAGAGCGGTAAAGTACTGCCAAATTTCACGATCTAATCCTGCTTTCGCAATTTCTTCACGCAGAATATAATCAGAATCCCTTACAATCGTAAGCTTCTCTTCTGTTACTTCACCCAATACACGAATTGCAAGACCCGGTCCTGGGAAAGGTTGACGCCATACGATTTCAGGAGGCAATCCGCATTCTTCTCCGACTTTACGGACTTCATCTTTAAACAAAGTATTCAAAGGTTCAATCAACTTGAACTTCATATCTTCAGGAAGTCCACCCACATTGTGATGTGATTTGATCGTTTGAGCTGTAGCTGTTCCACTCTCTACGATATCCGTATAGAGTGTTCCTTGTGCCAAGTATTTAAACTCATCGAATTGACCTGATTCTTCTTCAAATACATAGATGAATTCATTCCCAATAATTTTACGTTTCTGTTCAGGATCATCTACACCAGCAAGCTTGGACATAAATCGATCGCGAGCATCGATTTTAACAACTTTCATATCGAACTTACCTACGAAAGTCTCCATTACGCTCTCAGCTTCACCTTTACGTAATAGTCCATGATCAATGAACATACACGTTAACTGGTCACCAATAGCTCTATGGATCAATCTAGCCACAACAGAAGAATCTACACCTCCGCTGAGTGCACACAATACGTTATCTGTTCCAACAAGTTCACGAATCTCGCGAACTTTATCTTCAACAAAAGACTCCATCGTCCAATTGCCATCACATTTACAAATTTCATAAAGGAAGTTACGGATCATTTCGTTACCATTCACAGAGTGCTGAACTTCTGGATGGAACTGTACTGCATACAACTTCTTCTCAATGTTACTCATCGCTGCAATCGGTGCAGATTCTGTACCAGCATCCAGAACGAATCCCGTTGGAAGTTCCACTACGTGGTCTCCATGACTCATCCATACTGTCTGATTCAGTTCTAAACCTTTAAGAAGTGTAGTCTGGTTATTAAATTGCAAATCAGCCTTACCGTATTCACGTTTAGAGGAACGTTCTACTTTTCCATTTAACTGATGTGCCATAAGCTGCATCCCATAACAAATACCTAGGATCGGAAGGTTCAGATCATAGATAGCTGGATCTACATGTGGCGCGTTCTCTGCATACACACTGGATGGACCTCCAGAGAATACAATCCCTTTAGGGGAAAGTTCCCGAATCTTCTCGACTGGTGTGTTGTATGGCAGCAATTCGCTATATACACCCAAGTCGCGGATGCGGCGTGCGATCAATTGATTATATTGTCCTCCAAAGTCAAGGACTACGATGATTTCATTAGGTTTACTCATTATGTTGTTCGTGCCTCCCTTAATTGTTATTGCTAATTATACGCAAACGTAAATCATACCGTCAAGAAAGTTAGAGCTAGATGATTATGACAGTGAATGAGCTAACTTTGTACAACGTTGTAAAAAGGATATACTTTGTACCCGATTTAGGATCATGTTGTCGTATGCAATGCTTTCCCATTGTTCCACAAATTGAACTAATTCCCCTCGTAGCTTCTCATCCGTAATCGCGAGGGAATCGACATACTCTCTTATCGTAACGCCCTTGGGAATCGATCCATAACGTCTTGCAACCTCATCCCAAATAAGAAAAGCAGCCTGTAACAGTTGTTTCTTTTGAGGAAAAGAGCTCCTCGTTATGTAACGCAACCTCCACAGACGAACATGTCGACGACTTTTCCAAATGCTCATAATCGTAGCAATAACTAATGCCATCACAACAATCATTCCTGGGATAAAATACCCCGCTTCGACTGCCGCTATTCGTATCTTCGATACCATGCCCATGAGCTGAACCATACGTTCGGTAATTAAATTCACAATAGACCCTTTATTATCCCCCACCTGTTGCGGGATTGCAACCGATTCTGAAATCTCTTCCGGACCCAAGATGCCTGGCGTTGGATCAATAGAAATCCATCCCATCTGAGGGAAATAGACCTCTACCCAAGAATGTGCATCACTCGATTTGACATCATAAGTCGTACTACTACCATCCTTGAGTGTTCCTGGTGCGTATCCTTTTACCATACGAGATGGAATTCCTTGACTTCGGAGAAGAACCACCATAGATGTAGAGAAATGGTTACAGTATCCCAGTCTTGTCTCGAATAAAAAGTTGTCAACGAAGTCCTGATTGGCTGGAGGAACGCTTGTATTAAGAGAATATTTATAATTGTCCTGTAGATAGGTCTGCACAGCCCGTACAGCATCATAGCGATTATTCGTATTAGATGCCATTTGCATACCTAGTTCCTTAACACGTACCGGAAGTTGTTCCGGCAACTGTAAATATCGTTTCGTGATCGACTCCGGATCATTATCCGAAGCTGTACGCAATAGCACATCATTAATCTTTGGAACCGATACTTCAACTTGATAGCTGGTGACAGGACTAGAACTTACGGTTCCTGGATATTTGAGCGTACCTGCGATTTCATCATGTAACAAATATACTGCTCTTTCTCCGTCCATCGTAGTTATATTCGTAACCTTTCCAATACCCCCACCACTAAATAGAGGAAACTCACCCTTCATAGGTTGATTGAATTTTATTGTCTGAACGATGGGCTTCTGTTCACTATCTTTGTTCAATAGCAAATCATTCTTCAAATTAACCTTATTATCAACGGCGTTGAAATAAGCCTGTGGTTCCGACCAACGTCGACCATCATAATAACCGAAAGTTTCCCCACGCCAATATGAAGATACAGCTGATTCCACTGTGAACTCTGTCTTACTAATAAGCTTAAGAGGTCCACCCAGGTCCTGCTCACCTAAGCCATATCCAGTAACAGCTGCACGCGAGTCTTGTTCTTCAAACTCGAGTCCAGACCAATCTTTTAATTTCTCCACCGTAGCTTTAATACTAATCTGGTTCGTAGGTTCAACTGAGATCACTTTACCGCTCATCCACGCTGCACCAATAACCACCGTACTTACCACACAAACAATGATAAACCAAGCACTATACTGGCGATTGCTTATACCATAAGAAGAGGAAGAACGTTCAAGGAGTCTAGATAAAGAGATGCTCCCATAAAGGATAACAAGCAATAGAGCCGTACGAATAATATCTGGATATACCTCTAATCCAAGTAGCTTTTCTAGGCAGAGCAAATAGACTAAGGTTGCTATAGCGAAGAGCCCTATACTCCCTCGATAAAGAGCCAAGGATTGTACCATTGATACCAGTAGACTCCATCCCATCATAAGGATCAGTGTACGGGTCTCTGGTCCAATGACGTTTAAGTTCCATTTCTGCATAACAACTGTAAAATCTTGCTGTGCAATAGCCCCATAAGAAATAAACCAATCTAACCCTCTATCTTGCCCAAAGAGGAAGCTCCATGCTCCAACAGTTAAGATCAGATGTAAGGGAATGGAAATCCAAACCTTTGAATGAAACATCCCCACGAGTAATAGTAAGGCCGTTAGTCCATACAAAACTTCGATTAATGAAGCACTTAAGCTGAAATATCCAGTTGAGAGTGGATATAGCCACTCTGCGAATAATCCCATAATAGGCAAGGATAAGATACAGCGATACAGCAGGGTATCCTCACTTTTAGATCTATGAAGAGAGTCATCTATTCTCTTAGGAGCATGCCCAATCGAATTATATATAGCGATTTCTCCGTTCTGCATAGGGACCGTCATAACTATTCACCTCCTTACCAAGGACTCCTTCTATTGAATTACTTGTAATTGTTGGTACTATGTTTAACCTGAACAACCTAGCACCTAAACAGCAGAGTGAATTTGAAATCGTATCCTGTCTTGTTCGTTCGACATCTGTACCATTCCTATTGGATGATGAAGGAACAAATGAAACAACTGAGTATATATCTACCTTCAAGCCTTTACGTTGTAGATAAGTAACGGCTCTTGTTAGATCATCATGTAAGCTCCCTGTAATGACAGTAACCCTTGTTCCCTGTCGTAAATGATCCATGCCCTCCATCACCTCAGCAATTCTCTTCGTTCCATCTGGTTCGATAAAGGCAAGGATAGTGTGATCAGAAGGATACACGATGTGCTTCTTCAGACTATCTTCTCCAGTAATTAAATCCACATGAACCCCTTCTTCTAATGCTTTCTCAAGCAAACTAGCAGCAGTGGAAACGACACCTTCGAATAACTCATGTCTAAGCTTCTTTTGGCTTCCGATATCAGAAGTTAGTATTGTATAACTCTCTGGACAATGATCCAGTATAATACATACTTCAAGATCCTCTTCCTCTTCAAGAAGACGAGTCTGTAATCGCCCCCGCCGTGCAGAGCTTTTCCAATGAACACCACTCAATGGCTCCCCAACATTATAGTCTCGAACCTCTAAACCCCAAGCACCTGTAGTTCGTTTCGGTAGAAGCCCTACTTGTTCTCCATCTCTAATATCCTGACTTGTCCACCCATGTTCTACGGAGATGATTGCAGGCATCGGCAGCACGATAATATCTTCTTCACAAGGTAATAAATAACTATTCTTGAAACAACGAAATAGCCCACCCCACTCCACTTGGCAGACTTGAAAAGTAATGATTCCCCTAGGGAGTTGCTCTAAACTGTACGTATAGGTAAACGAACGACGAAATCCCGGAAATAATAACTTACTATAACTACTGTTTGTGAAATAATCGGTGATACTCATCCAAGGAAGGGGAAGTACAGACCTAAATTCAATATGCACTTCTACTTCTACTTCTTTACCCACGGTAATCTGTGATGGATTGACTGTCCTCTTAATCTCAATATCATGAGCACCAAAACATTGTAGAATCAAGCCCCCGGACATAAGGATTACCGTAACAATCATCAGAAACCATACAGAGGCTCCTCCATTCCACATATATAATGAAATGAGCGCTCCTAACCAGGCGATAGCAATCAACCATTCCCATATCCTGGCCCTCATGATCTGCTTCCTCTTCGGCTTCGATACGGAGGTACACTGATTCTAGACATCAGTTCTACCACTAGTTCTTCTCCCGAAACACCTTCCAATAAGCTACGTGCATCAATGACAACACGATGAGAAAGTACTGCAACAGCCGTTTCTTTAATATCATCTGGTGTGACGTACATTCTCCCATTCATATAGGCTACCGCTTGCGAGGCTACCATCCATGACAAGGTTCCACGCGGACTGATACCGAGCTTTATTCTTGGATGACGACGTGACTCATCAGCAACAGATACCATTAGATGTTTGATGGAATCATCTACAAATACATTCTTCACATCTCGTTGCATAGCTTCCATTTCTCCAGCCATAATCACAGGTTTCACGCGATCTAAAGGATGGTTACTTTGCATACGTGATAACAAATCAATCTCCTGCTCTGGGCTTGGATAACCTAGACTAAGTCGTATAAGGAAACGATCAAGTTGCGCTTCAGGCAACCTGTAAGTACCTTCAAATTGAAGTGGATTCTGAGTAGCTAACAGTAAAAAAGGACGTGGTAATTGATACGTTGTACCATCGATTGTAACCTTCTTCTCTTCCATCGCTTCCAGCAGAGCTGATTGCGTACGTGGGGAGGCACGATTAATCTCGTCTGCCAATACAACATTTGATAGGATGGGTCCTGGTCTAAATTCAAATTGTCCCGTATGCGGAAGATATACCGAAATACCTGTAATATCAGAAGGCATAAGATCGTAAGTGAACTGAATACGACCAAACGATCCCCCCATACAGGCAGCAATTGTTCGAACAAGCATGGTTTTACCCACACCAGGTACATCTTCTAGTAGCACATGCCCACCGCTTAACATAGACATGAGTACAAGTCGAATCTCCGACTCTTTCCCAACCATAACTGTACTCACGCGTGAAATCATTCTATCTATCAGTTCAGGCGCGAACTCTTTGTGATTCATAGATGGAGTAGACAACATGATTACCTCTCTTCTCCTCATGGATTAATTCTGTTTAAATCTATCAACTATTATTCCCATAAAAGAAGAGAAGTAGACATGAGACTATTTAATTATCATAGAATGGCCCTAATCATAGGGTTCTAATTCTCCACTCTTCATCGCTTACTTTGATTGAAATAGGATTATGTCCAGTTGCATTTAAGATTTCACGAAGTGGGACCCATAGCGTATTCCCATTCATTTGAACGGGTATGTTCATGGTTTGTGAAATCGTATTCTTGTTAACTATAGTCCAATCATCTGTAGCTACACTAATTTGAAGGGACTTCAGACCCGTATCTATAATAGCCAACTTTTTGTTGACATCCCACCTCACATTGACACCTATCTTATCCATCATTGTCCGAAGCGGAACCATAATCTTTCCATCAGAAATACGATATTCTCCCTGTTTAAACGCTGTCTCCATTCTTCCAATTTCCATAACTAACCGTTTACCATGAGAGAAAAGTTCAGCGTTAGGTAGCACATTTGTAACAATCCACTCTTCACTAGGTTGGGGGCGTTGTAGGGCTCTTGCGCTCTTAGTCACTTTGAACTGGAAGGACTCAAGATTAGGTAACTCAGGAGTTAGAACTTCAAATTTGTACCCCTTTTCTTTATAATAAGAAATAATCTTGGGAAGTGACTTTACAGTTTCTTCATGTCCATTACCATCATGCATCAACACCACAACCTGATCGCTGTTGATAGGCGTTGTCGCATCTTTAATAATATCTCTTGCCGGCACACCTCGACGCTTCGAATCTCCACTATCTACATTCCAATCGACAACCTGATACCCACCTTCTTTCAACAACTTGAAATAGGTATCATCGAAATGTCCTGCTGTACCACCCGGAGCCCTTACTAAGGAAGTATGTGAGCCCGTAATGGCAGCAATCGCTTGCTCGGTCTGTTTGATCTGACTCCAAAATGGGGAGAATCCTTTATATAGTTCTTCATAATTGTGGTTATAACTGTGATTTCCTAGCGCATGTCCCTCATCTATCACCCTAGTAACCAATTCAGGAAAACGTTTTACTTGCTCACCTAGTACGAAGAAGGTAGCATGTATATTGGACTCTTTTAAAATATCTAGTACCTCACTTGTGAGTTTACTTGGTCCATCGTCAAAAGTAAGATACACTGTTTTCTGTGAGAGTGTAGTGTCAGCTTGAGTCTTTCTTGAAGACAGTAACTCTAATGTAGGTGAACTCTTTGCTTGATAGTTTACAAGACTCGATTCTTGTATCGGTGTTGCTGTTCCCGTAGAGGATGATAGCGAAGTCGTGTACGGATTATACGTTATATCAAGTGGTGGGTTAATATCTTCTCTTCCCTGTATGGGTACGATCAACACAGCAAGTACCAACATCATGAATACGAATAAGAATTTTTGTTTGTTAACGATAAAAAATGATTTAATCATAAATTTTACCTCCACCGTTTCTATGAATTCAACTTTTCTGATAGATTATATGGTGGGGGTTACAAAAAAAGACTAGAGTTAGAATTGTTTTTTATGATAGCTATATCTGGAGAGTGAGCAAAATGGAAGTACTACGCTGGATTCAACTTCTATTCGAGGAATACGGTTATTTAGTATTGTTTGTAGGTCTGCTATTGGAATTCATCGCTCTCCCCTTCCCTGGAGAAACCACGATGGCTTATGCAGGCTATCTTTCCTATTTAGGTTCGTTGGACTTTGGATGGCTTCTCATTATGGCTTTCCTCGGTACAACGATCGGTATGACAATTACTTATTTCATTGGGCTAAGAGCCGGTCTCCCCTTTGTGAATCGATTTGGCAAATGGATATTTCTATCTCCTCGTAAACTTGAGAAAACACGGAAATGGTTCAGTAAATATGGGCATAACTTAATCCTTATCGGCTACTTCATTCCTGGTGTTCGACATTTCACAGGTTATTTCTCGGGTCTGAATGCTCTTCCCTTCCGTAAATTCGCATTGTATGCCTATAGCGGAGCACTATTCTGGGTCATTCTCTTTCTAAGCGTGGGCAGAATATTCGGTCCCCAATGGCAAGTTGCATTTCACTTGGCAGAAATGTATTCTCTATGGATCGTTGGAGGGATCTTTATCATCGCTCTTATATACATATCCTATCGTTTCCGTAAAAAAGCGATGCTTACGGTGTCTACTAAATCTAGCAAGAAAAGAGTTAAACGGTCATCATGAAATTTACATAGGCTAACATCGGGTGCCCCAAGAATCATTTATAAAATGACTAGGGGCACCCTTTTTCTTTGAATCTATATTTTGAATGGAATTCCGGCTCTCTCCAAGGCTACTTCTTTGCAAGATCTATCATTTGCTCAAGATCCTGATCATTAAGTACATCGAGTGATAATTTAATTAAATGGAGGGCGTATCTTTCAACCCTGCTCATACGTTATATAACCATAGGCCTTGAAGGAGTGATTAACATGTTAATCCACACAACAACAGACACACAAATTGAACTAAAGAAACAATGTGAAGATCTATATACGGTATTGCAACAACACTGTCTCTCTCTAACCAATAATCGTTGGGACGCCGACGATTTAACACAGGAGACACTCGCTAAGACCTTATCCTACTATGCGTCTAAAAGCGAACCAAGTATCACTATGCCCTTACTGCGCACCATTGCACGTAATTCTTGGATTGACGAAGTACGCAAAAAATCTAAGTTGCAGCTGGGTCCGATGGATGAATGCGGTCATGAAGATAAGAGATCAGAGGACCTTCATGAAGCAATGGATCAACTAATTGATAAATTAACGCCCAAACAGCTATTAGCGTTCGTTATGAAGGAAGCTTTCCTCTATTCATTGTCTGAGATCGCAAATACATTACAGATCAAAGAAACAGCAGTTAAAGCACTCTTGTATCGTGCTCGTCAGAAATCTCATGACCATACCGGAGACTTTAGCCAGCACTGGCTCAATATCCCACAAGATTGGTTTAAAAGTCGGCTACTTCAAGCGGTTAAATATGAGAATCCTGCTGTTCTCGAAGAGCTTATTATTGCAATTGGTAAAACAACTTCACAAAAACATGCTCACAAGGAATCGCATTCGCCGGTCTGCATGATGCGTCAAACCTTACCGAAAATCAATATGGCTGCATAAAGTTTTTCTTCGAAAAACTTTAAGTTCATGCTTTCGAAGTAGTTTTTCTTCGAAAAACTTTTAGGAGGAACCAAAAATGAGCATTATACCTTATGTTGTTGAACAAACCTCTCAGGGTGAGAGGTCTTATGATATTTATTCCCGCTTGCTGAAGGATCGCATCGTATTTCTAGGGTCAGAGATTAACGATGCTACGGCTAACAATATTGTCGCACAGCTCCTTTTTCTAGCAGCCGATGATCCGGACAAAGATATATCTCTGTATATTAATAGCCCTGGAGGATCCGTTACTGCTGCTTTTGCAGTGTATGATACGATGCAATTTATCAAACCGAATGTCAGAACCATTTGTACTGGGCTTGCTGCTTCAGCCGCCTCACTACTACTATTAGCTGGTCATAAAGGTAAACGGCTTGCACTTCAGCACAGTGAAATTATGATTCATCAGCCTTTGGGTGGAGCACAAGGCCAGGCATCAGATATTGAAATATCTGCACGTCGTATTCTGAAAATAAAGGACCAACTCAATCGTCTATTTGCTGAGAAAACAGGTCAATCCTTAGAGAAGGTCACTATGGATATGGAAAGAGACTACTTCTTATCAGCTGAAGAAGCCAAGTCCTATGGGATTGTGGATGAAGTCGTATGTTCACCCTTATAACATGAAACCGATCAATAATCCAACTTCTTGTATTCCTAGAAGTTGGATTATTTTGCGCAAGATAAACCCGAAAGCTAGGCACCATATTTGAAATAATTCAAGTGTCCATCTTCCGGGTTGCTATTCATTTATCTACTTCCTACTTTACTCTTCACTATTCAGTGAGCTTCCTTAAGCTCACCCTTCATTTGTTTCACTTCATTATTTGAAATCTCTACAGCCGGTTTCGTTCTTTTAATAAAGAAAGCTAAGACAAGGGCAACTACTGCTAAAGATGTAGCTATTAAGAACGCCTGATTAATACCATGAATAGTAGACTCTGTAACGATATGCGCCATGGCTTCTTTATCTGTGGGAGAAACCCCACCCTCTACAGCCAGCTCGGTAGCACGGCTCTTCGTTTGTGTCGTCATCACGGTAACAAGAATTGCCGTTCCAATCGAACCTGCAATGGTACGTAGTGTATTCGACATCGCTGTACCATGTGCATTCATGCTTTGTGGTAGTTGATTAAGACCAGCCGTCTGGATAGGCATCATCATTAGTGACATTCCAAACATGCGTATCGTATAGATAATGATCATATGTGTGTACGTGGTTGCATCCGTTAAACGAGTAAACTCAAAGGTCGTAACGACGGTAATAAGAAGACCTATCACAGACAACCATCTCGCGCCAACCTTATCGAATATTTTCCCGGTAATCGGAGACATTATACCCATTAGGATCGCACCTGGAAGCATCATTACCCCTGATTCCATAGGTGTGAACTGTCTGATATTTTGTAAGAAGATTGGGAGTAATATCATCCCTGCGTACATTGAAATCGTGATAAGACAGTTAATAATAGTCGTCAATGTAAACATATTATATTTGAAAATTCTAAATTCAAGCATGGGACTTCTCGAAGTCATTTGACGCCATACAAACAGAATCAATGATAAAGTTCCCAGCACTAGACAAGAAAGAACCGTTGTACTTCCCCAACCATCAGTACCTGCATCACTAAATCCGTATAAAAGTCCACCGAATCCAATAGTAGATAATACAACAGATAATATATCAAACTTAGGCTTCGTTACCTTAGTAACATTCTTCAAGAAAAATACACCGATTAATGTAGAAATAGCAGAAAAGGGTAGAATAATGTAGAAAAGGACGCGCCAATCATAGTGTTCTACAATCCAACCTGAAAGTGTTGGTCCAATAGCTGGAGCCAAAATCATAGACATTCCCATCAAACCCATGGCTGCGCCACGCTTCTCAATCGGGAAAATAGTTAAAAATACAACCATCATTAGAGGCATAATAATACCTGCACCTGCGGCTTGGACAACTCTACCCACCATTAATATTCCAAAGTTAGGTGACAGCCCACAAATTAATGTCCCTAACGTAAATAAACTCATTGCTGAAATAAATAACTGTCTCGTTGTAAATCTAGCCATCAGATAGGCTGTGACTGGAATGAGAACGCCGTTGACCAGCATATATCCTGTCGTTAACCATTGTCCTGTTGTAGCATCAATCTTTAAATCATTCATAATGCTAGGTAGGGCAACGTTCAATAACGTTTGGTTAAGAAAAGCTACAAATGCCCCAATCATGAGTGCCACTACGATGGGACCCTTTTTTATATTATCAAGATTCATAATTTACACGATCTCTCCTTGTTGTTGTAGTATCTCATTCACTTGCTGCTGAATCCGCAATAAATCCTGTCTATCCTTATCAGATAACTGATTTAGTGGAGACAACGACTGCATATAAGCACGTTCCATTCGATCTTGTAATGCATCTCCTTCATCTGTTATTCGCAGCGTTACTGATCTCCGATCACTTTCTAGTCGCTTACGAATCACTAATCCTGACTTCACCAATCGTTCTACTACTCCGCTGGTCGTACTATTCCCAAGCAGGATTAGGTCAGCCAGTTCGGATAATCCAATATCGGGATGATCATGAAGTGTTCGTAATACATGATATTGCATAAATGTGGTGCCCAAAGCATCCGCATTCTTCCGTAACAAATTAAAAAGCGAATGCTTCACTTGGTTAAAAGAATGTAATACTTCACGAATCTGTTCCTTAGAATCAATATCCATATCTTCAACACTTTGCTCCGTATGATGACCCATATTATTTCGCATACGAATTATTGTAATCCTTACTATCTTATCATGTCAATATAAACATAAGATAAAAGTTACATATGTTATTTCCAAAACGTTTTCATAAATGAACGTCATGAAACAGCAAATCAACTTACCTTATAGGCATGTCCGTCGATTTGCTATCATACATTTGTAATAGTTATTGTTCTAACAACTGTAGTGTCGTTAATACTTCTTCTGAGTGTCCAGCGACTTTAACTTTGCGCCATTCCTTCACAAGTATTCCCTCTTCATTTATAAGAAACGTGGATCTCACAATACCTAAGTATTCTCTTCCATACATTTTCTTAAGCTGCCACACGCCATACATTTCACTTACCACATGATCTGCATCTGATAAAAGAAGAAACGGTAGATCATTACGCTCGATAAATTTACCGTGTGATTTCACTTCATCCGGACTAATTCCGAGTATAAATGCACCTAGCTTCTCAATATCTGAATTAGCATCTCGGAAGTTACAAGCTTCCGTTGTACACCCAGGAGTCATATTCTTAGGATAGAAATAAAGTACAACCTTACGGCCTAGATAATCACTTAATGATATCCTTTCTCCATTTGAAGCCATAAGTGTGAATGGTGGAGCGCTCTGACCTATTTGTAAAGATTCCATGATTAATTATCTCCTTTATATGTCATTATTCTACTTATTAAATTGATTGTATCTGCAAAAAAAATTATAATGTAATGAACACTATTCCTTCAATGTCGAAAAATGTACCTATTTCCGGAGTTATGAAAGGAAGACGCTTGAATGACGAGAAAGAAGAAAAGAACCATCTGGTTGGTTCTTGCTGTACTCTTACTTGCAGTGATTGGTTATACAGTGTATTATTTCACATCCATTTATAATGGTCTAGAAGGATTGCACAAAGAAGGCGAAGCATCTCCGTTCAGTCATTTAGAACAAGTTGAAGCCAAAGTGCCTGAACCTCCCAAATGGGAAGGGACCGAGCTAGTCAGTATTCTGATCATGGGTGTGGATGGTCGTGATGTAACCAAAGGAGATATCCCTCGCTCTGACAGTATGATGGTAGTCACATTAGACCCCCTACAGAAGAAAATTCATCTTTTCTCCATTCTAAGAGATACTTACACCAATATTCCTGAATACCGGAAAGACCGTATTAATGCAGCTATTACACACGGACCTAACACAGCAATGAAAGCTATCGGTGATCTTCTGGGTATCCCCGTTCAATATTATGTATACACCGACTTCCAAGGATTCATTAAACTTGTTGATGCATTGGGTGGTGTTGATTTCTATGTGGAAAAAGACATGAAGTATAGCAGTAATGCAGACAAGCACGAATACGATATTAATCTTAAAAAGGGTCAACAGCATCTTGATGGCGATAAAGCATTACAATATGTTCGTTTTCGACATGATGCGTTATCTGACTTCACACGAACCGAGAGGCAAAGAGCCTTTCTAAAAACAGTGGCTGATAAAATGAAGTCTACCACGACAATCATGAAGCTTCCCTCCATCTTAGAAGGCGTTAGTGAATTTGTTGATACCAATCTGTCTACGAATGATATGTGGAAACTTGCTAACATTGGATATCAAAGTTCGATGGCAGGTAGCGAACAAATCCCTCCTATGAACCTTCTCAAAGAGGAAATCGTTGGTTCTGCATCCGTTATTACAGTGAAGGATTTAGATGAATTGCATGAGTATGTACAGAATGTATTTAAAACACCTACATCTACGATTGATGATGGAAACGTTACTCCGATGAAAGAATAATACTATAAATAATGAAGCTATCCACACTTATAGGGAGCAACCGTAGCTAATTCATAGCGACATACACCTGCTCCCCGTGAAATAGCGAAAGGAAGTTTATACAGATGATGAAACGTACACAATCCGAACTTTTATATCAAGAAGCATTGCAGCATATTGTTGGAGGCGTCAATAGCCCTTCTCGCTCATTCAAAGCGGTAGGTGGCGGGGCGCCCGTCTTTATGAAACGGGCCAAAGGAGCTCATTTCTTCGATGCCGATGACAACCAATATATTGACTATCTTGCAGCATACGGTCCTATCATTACAGGACATGCCCATCCCCATATTACAGCGGCTATAACTAGAGCAGCTGAGAATGGTGTATTGTACGGGGCTCCAACCGAATGGGAAATACAATTAGCGAAAATGCTAAAAGATGCGATCCCTTCCATGGATAAGGTTCGATTTGTGAATTCTGGCACTGAAGCTGTTATGACCACGATCCGAGTCGCAAGGGCTTATACCAAGCGTAGCAAAATCATTAAATTTGCTGGCTGTTATCACGGTCATTCAGACTTGGTACTTGTAGCCGCTGGATCAGGTCCATCTACACTCGGTATTCCAGATAGTGCTGGGGTTCCGGCTAGTATCGCACAAGAAGTCATCACCGTACCATTTAATGACTTAGAATCACTTAAATCCGCACTCGAACGTTGGGGTGATGATGTTGCTGCTGTTATGGTTGAACCAATCGTAGGTAATTTCGGAATGGTAATGCCTCAAGATGGCTTCCTGGAAGGTCTATGCAAGATGACTCATGATAATGGCTCTCTTGTGATCTATGACGAGGTCATCACAGCATTCCGTTTCCATTATGGATCAACACAGACATTTGCTGGTCTAAAGAATCATGAGTCAATCGTACCTGATCTGACAGCTTTAGGTAAAATCATTGGTGGTGGATTACCTATCGGTGCCTACGGTGGCAGAAAACATGTTATGGAACAAGTCGCACCGCTCGGACCTGCTTATCAAGCCGGAACGATGGCAGGTAACCCAGCCTCCATTCTGTCAGGTATTGCTTGTCTAGAGGTATTACAAGGCGAAGGTGTCTATGAAGAAATGAATCGTCTTGCAGTGAAACTTACTGATGGTCTTCAAGCGTCCTCAGATCGTCATGGAATCCCACTAACGATTAATCAAATTCGTGGTTCTTTCTCTACCCATTTCTGTGATCATCCGATTACGAATTATGAAGAAGCGCAGGATACCGATGGTGAAATGTTTGCTTCATTCTTCCGCCATATGTTGAATCGTGGCATTAATCTCGCTCCATCTAAATATGAAGCTTGGTTCCTTACCACAGCTCATACAGATGCAGATATTGACCAGACTCTTGAAGCTGCAGATGATTCACTTCGAGAAATGGCACTATAGTATTCAACTTATATCATAAAATAATAACAATCCGACTCAGATTATAGAGTCGGATTGTTTGTTTATCGCGAAATGTTCAATCTATCAATTTCCTGACGAATGATTCTGATTCCTGTATCTATACTGGTATGTGGAACATTAGATACGTTCAATCTCAGCGTCTTCTCGGTATATCCTCCAGCTAGATAATAATTTTCGGTACTGTCTACAATAATGTTCCGCTTCATTAATGCATGTCTCAGCGTTTCAAATGGGAGTTTTCTTGGAATGGGCATAACAGTATGAACACACCGGTTTCGAGGTGCAGCTGCGAATAACTCATGATCAGAATTCATAGTTAGAGCTTCGTTCAGTTGTTTTATTTTTTTATTATATGAAGCCTTAATTCGCTCACGGTGACGTTCGAACATGCCACTTTTCATATATATTTCAAGTGCTGCTTGAGATAACGTTGAAGTATCAATGTCCAAAAGCACTTTGAATCGGCTGAATGTGTCAATCAATACTGGAGGGAGTACAGCAACACCTACCCGTAGGCCTGGAAAAAGAATTTTAGAATAACTTTTGAGATAAATTACATGAGGTGAAGGAGCATATGTATAAATAGGATCCGCCTTCGAATCGCTCTCTAAATCTGCTAGATAATCATCCTCAACAATGTATACGTCATACTTATCGGCAAGTCGTGCGATTTCCTGCTTCTGTCTCATCGTCAAAGATGTTCCAAGAGGGTTATGGAACCGAGGCATCGTATAAAAGAACTTTATCTTTCCAGAGGCGAATATCCCCTCCAACTTCTCGAGATCTATCCCCTCTTCATTTCTAGGTATTCCTATTACCGGGACTTTCAAGGTTTTTAACATTTCAATAAGTAGAAAATAACCCGGTTGCTCAATTACAATCGTGTCCCGACCATTCGGAAAAGGCATCGAGACAAGAATAGCTAACGCTTGCTGAACACCCGATGTCACTACAATTTGATCCCTTTTGGCAAACACCTGATATCCGTCTAAGTGTTTCTGCAGAACCTGAATCAGAGAAGGGAGCCCCTTAAGTGTACCGTATGTGAACAAATCATCCTGATAAGCATCGATAGCTTTATTTATACAATGTTGAAAATCTATATACGGGAATACATGTTTATCTGGTGCAGATGATGCAAAATCCAATACATCCTCTTGACTGCTCTCGACCAATTTTTTTCTACTCTCTCTCTGCTTCTGTACCACGTAATATCCACTCTGAGGAATCGAATAAATGAGATGACGTTTCTCCATTTCCTCATAAGCACGAATGACTGTGCTTTTGCTACAGTCATACATGTCTGCCAAATTTCTAATCGAAGGTAATTTCTTTCCTTGAGAGAATTCACCTTCTTGAATCCGTTCTTCAAGCGCTAGAATCAGTCGTGAGTATTTATTCATAGTTCCTCCCATAGTCAAATCTGTACCGGTACACTTAGGTTTAGTTGTTATTGTAGCGCATTCCAGTGCACCTGTATATTGAATACATTAGTTAAACACACTGGAGGGATACGCTTGAATACTACACGTGAGAATGGCCCCGCCTATCTGGCTGCATTTCTATATGCCATCATTATCGGATTCTCTTTTTTATTTGTTAAAATGACGATCTCAGCAGCCCATCCCTTAGATGTGCTAGCGCATCGTTTTGCACTTTCCTTCCTTGCTGCCAGTATTCCTGTAATCTTAGGTTGGATGCCTGTACGAATTGAACAGAAAGACTTATGGCCCATTATCCGACTATCTTTATTGTCTCCCGTCTTATTCTTCTCCTTCCAAGCTTTCGGGCTTATGAATGCATCTTCATCTGAGGCTGGAATCATTCAGGCATCCGTGCCAGTCTTCACATTATTACTTGCTTCATACTTCCTCAAAGAACGGAGCAGCCGTCTACAAAAAGTTTCTTTACTTGTCTCCGTAGCTGGTGTCATCTTCATCTTCACTATGAAAGGCGGTTCTCTGTTAGGTTCGGGTAACTTTCAAGGTGTGTCCTTACTACTTCTTTCAGCACTTTCGTTCGCTGGATATAGTGTACTTGCACGACCTTTAACTCGTACCTTTAAACCGATGGAACTGACCTACATCACGCTCGGAGTTGGCTTCATCCTATTTAATATTATGGCTGTAGGAAGACACACTGTTGATAGATCTTTGAATGAATTCTTCCAGCCACTAACAGACATACGTTATATTGGTGCATTACTATATCTCGGCATACTCTCAACGATGATTACAACATTACTCTCAAGCTTCGCACTCTCACGAATTGAAGCTTCCAAAATGAGCGTATTCAGTAATTTCTCTACACTTGTATCTATGGCAGCAGGCGCCCTATTCCTGAACGAGCAATTACGTTACTATCATATCATTGGGTCCTTGATGATTATTCTAGGCGTGCTCGGTACTAACTTCCTTGGGAATAAACGCGGTACTATAGATACTAGAAAGCAGATGGTGCGTGCTGAATCAGTCCCTCAGAAAAACGAGGTCTAGCTATTTAAATCCGCTAAATAAAGAAGCACTAAATAAAAAACAGTAGACCAAGGATAATTTCACCTTGATGCCTACTGTTATTTAATAAATCAGCATTTACGGATTAATAAAAGCCGTTCTTAATTTAGAACTAAATTCCACTTCTAGACCTAGCCCTGTTGCTAATAATGCTAAAGGTACATACGTTTTATTCTCTTTGCCTACCTTGTATAAAAATGCTGGTGTATCTGTAGGCACGGATTGGCCATTAACCAATACGCTAGTGGAACCTATCTTAATAATAACCGTGCGTGTGTCGTAGGTAATTGTAGCACTGGAAGTACGACTATCCCATTTAGAGGTAGCACCCACAGCAGTAACAATATCCTGAATCGCTACGAAATTCTGATTATTACGTAAGACAGGCTTATATGATGTATTTAGTTCTTTTCCCTTCACCACAATCGTCATAGGAAGGGTTTTGTCAATAATGCTAGGCTTACGGTATTCTCCCCAGACCGTCTCTGCGAATACTTTAGCAATTGCCTCATATCCAAATTGATTAGGATGAATATCTCTGTCCGCAATGATATGGGTCATGGTTCCCTCGCCGCCAACAAACTCTTTGGCTACATGAGCAACCTTAACATTGACGCCTTGACTCTGGTAGCCTGCTGCCATTTTATCTACAATACCTGAGAATGTATCAGAAGCTGCGATCAACTTGGGATACATAGCTTGATTAGCAATTGAAGGTACTGGCTGATATTGATCGGCAACCACAATAAGAGCATCCGAGTTCAATTCATGTAAATTCCCAATAACTGAAGTCATTGAAGTGATATATGATGTGAATAAGTTCTCCATGCTTGAAGTGAAATCAGCACTTCCCGGTGTTAACGCACTTTCAATAATAGGTCTAAGATCATTACCACCGATCGTAATCGTAATGAGGTCGGCTGAGGCAATATCGGCTTTCAGTTGGACTGCAGAAGCACCTATATCTTCAGCTCTAGGATCAGACAACCCTACCTGAATTGCATCTGCCGAAATAGCTTGCCCCTTCTTCGCTGCTTCAACGAAATGCTCTAACCCTGCTCCTTTCAAACCTAATATTCCATAATTAGATAGTGTTGTTCTGCTATGAAATAGCCCCTGTTCATATAATCGCTCCACGAAACCATAAGGCTTGCTGTTCATATCCATTTTAGGTTCATATCCAACCGTAATAGAGTCACCCAATGCCACAATCCTATAGGACTTCGCCTGAGCCTCCTGTCCCTGTGCAACTGTAGACGCACTTACAGAACCTATCAATACGGTAGATAGCATTACTATTCCGGTCGCAGCCGAAATAAACTTTTTCCATTGAAGCATATCTTCAACTCCCTTTCGTATAATTCGGTCCCTTTATTCCCCATTTGATCCCGATCCATTTATCTTACCATTGCTATTGCACATAAAAAAAGAGTAATTCCCAAATTCAAGGAAATTACTCTTTAGCCTACTACCATAATTCTACAATCCGGTTGCTCCTGCTTCCTTCAGAGAACCAACTATCTCATCATGAATATGTCCATTACTAGCCACAATATGTCTTACACTTAAGTCATATGGACGACCAAGGGTATCCGTAACTGTCCCTCCAGATTCCTTCACCAATAGCATACCTGCCGCTAGATCCCATGCATTCAGTCCAATTTCCCAAAATCCGCTGACTCTTCCTGTTGCAACATAAGCCAAGTGTAAAGCTGCTGAACCACTAGAACGGATATTACGAACCTTCGGTGCTAAATGCTGAAGACCTGCCATATTAATAGGCAATGCAAATTTCTCATCCGCAGGAAACCCCGTTGCTAGAAGACTTGTAGCGAGTGTTTCTTCATTCGATACTCTCGTGGTTTTACCATGTACATAGGCCCCCTTGCCTTTTTCAGCCACAAACAACTCATCCTTATTAGGGTCATAAATGACACCAACAATGACTTCGCCTTTATGAGCAAGTGCAATCGAAACCGCATAAAATGGATAACCGTGTACATAATTCGTTGTGCCATCTAAAGGATCTACAATCCATAAGTATTCTTCTTGTAATGATTCCTTCAATGCTTGAGCAGAAGCTTCTGGTCCAGGCTCCACACCCTCTTCACCAAGAATAGCATGATCCGGGAAATGAGTCAGAATAAGCTTACGAATCATTTGCTCAGCACCTTTATCGACTTCCGTCACTAAATCTTGAGGAGAGAATTTAGTATCTAATTCTTTCACCGTGCCTACTCTACTCTTAATCCATTCCCCAACTTTTGCTGCCGCATTAATAGCAACTGCTGTATAGCCTTTGCTTGTCACGACATAAGGTACTTTATCCTCTTGGTTCAAAGCAATCATCTACTTTCTATTATAAATCTAGCAATTCAAATCTTCATTTTACAAGTATACGCCATTCCTTGTTCAAAGTTTCGCCTAAATGATGCTATTATAGCCCTTTTCTTATTCTATTATATCATCCATTCTAAATATCAAATAAAAAGTTCGTCCTTAGCCGCGCCTTTTCTTGGGCTTGGATCAAGAACGAACTTTGATATTGTTCACACTTAAGTACTGTCGTGGTTCATAGTCGATTTAGTCAAAGGTCTATACCCCAACAATGTGATATCCACTATCAACATATATGACCTCACCTGTTATACCACGCGACAAATGACTCATTAAGAACATCGCTGTGTCTCCTACTTCTGTTGTATCTGTTCCGCGACGTAATGGAGATTTCTCCTCAACAACCTTCAGCATAACGTTGAAGTCTCCAATACCCTTAGCTGCTAAAGTACGAATCGGACCTGCTGAAATCGCATTGACTCGAATATTACGCTCTCCCAGATCATTAGCCAAATACATAACAGAAGATTCCAATGCAGCTTTAGCCACACCCATTACGTTGTAATTACGCATAACACGTACAGCACCCATATACGTTAGTGTCACGACACTACCACCTTCTGTCATAAGGGACTGTAGCCGTTGTACGACAGCAACGAGCGAATACACGCTAACATCCTGAGCTAGAGCAAAACCATCTCGGGAAGTCTCATAGAATTGACCTGCCAAGTCTTCCCCTTTGGCAAAAGCAATACAGTGTGCAATCCCATGGATTACACCAAATTCCCCTTTAAGCGTCTCTGTAAGTTGATCGATATCTGAATCTTTTGTGACATCACAAGGAAGAACCAAGGAATTCGGAATCGTATCCGCTAATTTACGTACACGTCCTTCTACCCGTTCACTTTCATATGTAAATGCAAGGCGCGCACCTTCGGCTGCTAAGCTCTGAGCAATTCCCCAGGCGATGCTCCGATCATTAGCTACACCCATCACAACTACATTTTTTCCTTCCAATAACTTGCCCATCTATCGTTATCTCCCTTCAAGAACCCCAAAGTAATCATCATTACCGAGATTTGTATTTTATTTCAAAATACCTTATTTCACCTATTGTTTCAAGTAGTGATTCCCTTTGCACGTTAGATGAGAATCTCGATGCTTGCATCATCCAGAATCGTTATCCCTTCAGATGTGTTCTGTTTCATATCCTTCATCAGGTCAAACAACGCAACATCTTTACTTTTAGCCTCAATCATAACATCCAAATGTTGCGTATCCTGGGAGATATGTCTCAAGAAATCAAGCAACGGGCCAATCTCTATACCATCAGCGTGGCTCCTTATATCCGTAACACTTCTTGGACTCGATACATGAATTTTGGGTGCAAGTGGTGTACCTGGTAGCGTGTCTGCTTGTGCAAGCGAACTTTGCCAAGTCTTAAGAATATCTGGCCATAATTCCCAAGGACGTTCTCCTTCATTGTTAACCCATTGATGATGAATATCTAGTACCATGGGTAGCCCCGAGTTCTGACATACACTTAATGTTTCAACCGCATTAAATGTCTTATCATCGTTTTCTAGCGTCAACCGTTCCTTTATATCCTGACTCAATTGTGAACAATGTTCTTCAAACCGTGCTGCCGAAGTAAGCTTGTCCCCATATGCCCCACCTATATGAATATTATTCTTAGCAGTAGCATTTAGTCCCATCGCTTTAAGCATAGCCACATGATGTTGCAGATCACGCACAGAGTTAATTAATACTTCTGGTCGTGGTGTGCTTAGTACAGTGAAATGGTCCGGATGAAAGGAAACACGCATACCATGTTTGTGTACAAAATCTCCTATTTCAGCAAATGAATCCTGTAGTATAGCCATAGGGTTCCAATCCGCAAGATCCGGATGAGTCGCTAAAGGAACTAACTTGGATGAGAAGCGATAGACTTTAATGTCGTGCGCAACAGAATGTTTCAGAAGCCGTAACGTATTGTGTAAATTCTCCTGAGCAATACGTTCCAGCTTCCGAAGCGCCGCGTCCCGATCCCCTATCTTATTAAAGCTTGCCATTGTCATCGTCTTGGAGGGGGATGCATTCTGCACCACCATGGACATAGCTACATATCCGAAACGGACAATCATACTTCTTGTTCGCTGAAGAACATCTCATACGCCAGATCCGTCTGAATACGAGATTCTTCTGGATTCAATTTACGAATGAATTCCATTTCCACTTCCGTTACTTCTTCTCCCTGAAAATTAATCTCAGCGATGCATCCAACAAGCTTAACGATTGCGATTGCTACATTATCTGGCGTGTAAGCAATCACCTTCTGTCCTGTAGGATAGACACGAAAGCCCTTCTTCACCATTTTACCGCGTCCATACTCCATTAATTCATATAGTTCTTGCTCGCTCTTAAACTTACATACTGAGTTGAATTCCGTCTGAAAACCCATACCAGATTCCTCTTTTCTATTCTAAGATAAAAGGTCTAGACTACAGATTAGTTATTGTAATCCAGTGCCTGTTTGCTGGCGAAACGTTCTAATGCTAATTCAATCATTCTGTCTAGCAAAGCAGCATAACTTAATCCTGTCTCCCGCCACAATAGCGGATACATACTGTAAGGCGTAAATCCAGGCATTGTATTCAATTCGTTGATAAAGATAGCCCCATCCGAATTACGAACGAAAAAGTCTGCACGACTAATGCCAGATCCTTCGATCGCTTGAAAAGCCACAATAGCAGCTTCTCTTATCCGATCAGCCATTTCTGAATCCAGTGGTGCTGGGATCAGCATCTGTGATTGACCATCCGTATATTTAGCAGCGTAGTCATAATACTCACTTGAGGATACAATCTCACCCGGAACAGAAGCCATAGGTTCATCATTCCCTAGAACGCTAACTTCAACTTCTCTAGCATCTACAAATTCTTCAACAATAACCTTAGTGTCGTAACGGAAAGCGAATTCAACAGCTTTTGTCAGTTCTTCACGATCTTTCGCCTTAGAAACTCCTACGCTAGATCCTAAATTAGCCGGCTTAACAAAACATGGATATCCTAAATGATCTTCCACACCTATGACAAGATCATAGCTATCACGCTTCCATTGGCTACGAGTGAAATATCGATAACCACACTGTGGTAATCCCGCTTCGCCAAATAGCTTCTTCATAACAACCTTATCCATCCCTGCAGCAGAAGCTAATACCCCTGCACCAACATAAGGTATATTAGCCATTTCGAATAATCCTTGAATCGTACCATCTTCCCCAAAGGTTCCATGAAGGATTGGAAACATAAGATCCAATTTCACTTGCGATTCGTTACTACCATATAATCGACTGAATAGCACACTTAGTGCAGCCTCAGTTCCTTCAGCATTATTCTCAAGCTTAAGCTCTTCAATTCGTTCAAAAGGGGACTGTCTTAGCTCCCCTTTGCGCCACTCGCCTTGCTTCGTAATATAGAAAGGAATAATTTCATATTTATTGTAATCAAAAGCATTCATCACTGCAAAAGCCGATTGTAATGAAACCTCATGTTCTCCTGATTTACCGCCATATACAACACCTACTGTAGATTTACTCATGCCTAACCTCTTTCTTTCATATATAATTTAATTTCTCTCATCTATATAGATTGAACTAATGACGAGCCCCCATATTTATAATTCGCTTTAGAAATGATTGAACTTATGAGTGCATAATTTTGTTCAATCTATATACTTAGAACACATCTGGAATATGTAAGAACTGATACCTCGTATTCTTCTGCCACGCATAGGAATCTTTGTAATCCCAATAACGGTGCCGACTACTTACAGTATTAGCATTTACTAAGGGCATTCCACCCGCATCATAAGCTGTCACAATGGTGCTATGCTCATAGTTGCCATTGCCATCCCAATCATAGACGATGACATCACCCAGCATGAGTTGTTCCGCCCGATCAACAACTTCTGCTCTCAAACCCCAAGTACTCGTTCTTAGCATTTGTTCTAAACTGTTTGATACCGCCCAACTATAACTCCACCATTCCTTGCCACCAAGATATCCTTTATACCACCATCCTGTAGCTCTGTTACCAGTATAGTGGATTGGAGCCCCCCCTGCAAAGAGACATTGCGAGATATAATTCGTACAATTGACCTCAAAAGCTGTGAATTCTGGATTCTCTGAATCCCACCAGCGATCTGCATAAGCTACGGCGTCATCTCTACGATATTTAGATGATCGACGCCCACCTCCGCCTCCTAGTATATTTGCATTTAGATAAGGTCCCGTAGCTCCGCCATACATCTCTTCTGTCCCCTTTGAAGATAATACATTTTGTGAGAGTGGGTGATGTTCTGTAGTCAATTGTTCTACCGAAACAATGACCCATTCCTCTCCATCGCGAATAAATGTAAGACGTTGACGCTGTATTGTATCTTCTCGATGAGTCATTCCACCCTTCGTATAAAAAAGATGCGAATGCAGTTGTATGTCTACAACCACTTCTTGAGGCGTCTCATGAATCGTTCGTAACAGTGTAGCCCTTGTCTCACTTCGTAACGGCTGAGCATCTCGTAACTTATACCAATCACCAAGTCTCTGCGTTCGTTCTGATCTCTCCATTAAATATGTTAAATCTGTTACGATTTGATGCCTCGTCTCTGCTCGGTCATCGATCTGAAACTGATTGTATTGATTAACAAAAGTAAAAAGGACTTGCTTCCATTCCTGCTCCATAAGATCAATTCTCCTTTATTGCAAATTGTACACACCTATATATCTCAATATATGAACGTAATCCTTGCTCTATCCATTTATTCTCATGTTGTAAAAGACCCTTTGCATTTGATTCGGATTTATATCTTACTTCATTAAATATGTATCAGAATAAGTTATGAACTTCATAGTTCACCACCGCGTATTTTTGGGAATCAAACTCCAAATAGAGTCAAAAACTTCTTTACTAGCTTCTATGTAAACGGTATAATTAAATCAAATACTAAATTATGAAATTGCGTTTCATCTAGTGAAACAAGAGGCGTTTTATACAAACAAGGAGGAACATGTGTATGTCAGGAAAAGATCATTTCTCTACCGCTCGTAATCTAACGGTTGGTGACAAGAACTATCGTTACTACAGCCTACAATCTTTACAAGAACAAGGAATAGGTAGCGTCTCAACCCTTCCTTACTCCATTAAAGTATTACTAGAAGCTGCTGTCCGCCAGTTCGATGGACGAGCAATTACAGAAGAGCATATCCAACAACTTGCTGATTGGAATAAGGGTAGTGACGAGAGTAAGGAAATTCCGTTCATTCCCGCTCGTATTGTACTTCAGGATTTCACAGGTGTACCTGTCGTGGTCGATCTTGCTGCCATGCGTGACACCGTAAAGAAAGCTGGCGGAGACCCTAAGAAGATCAACCCACTTGTACCTGTGGACCTTGTCATTGATCACTCCGTTATGGTAGATGCATTCGGAACGCCGGACGCGCTAGAATATAATATGGAAGTTGAATTTGAACGTAATGAGGAACGCTATCGCTTCTTGCGTTGGGCTCAGACGGCATTCAATAATTTCCGTGCTGTCCCACCAGCAACAGGTATTGTTCATCAAGTCAATCTAGAATATCTTGCTTCTGTAGCAGCAACGAAGACAATTGATGGTGAGACTGTTGTCTATCCTGACTCCCTTGTAGGAACAGATTCACATACAACGATGATTAACGGACTTGGTGTGGTTGGTTGGGGCGTAGGTGGAATTGAAGCAGAAGCAGGAATGCTTGGACAACCGTTGTATTTCATTATGCCTGAGGTAGTAGGATTCAAGCTTACAGGTAGCCTAACTGAAGGTGCAACTGCGACAGATTTAGCCCTTACCGTAACTCAAATTTTACGTAAAAAAGGTGTTGTCGGTAAATTCGTTGAGTTCTTCGGCCCAGGTTTAGTCAACATTAGTCTAGCTGACCGTGCTACTGTTGCTAATATGGCTCCAGAATATGGAGCAACCATTGGTTACTTCCCAGTAGACGATGAAACATTGGCATACCTAAGAACTACAGGACGTCCTGATGAACAAGTTGCGCTCGTTGAAGCTTATTATAAAGCACAAGATATGTTCCGTACGGTAGATACCGTAGACCCTGAGTTCACAGAGATTATTGAACTAGATTTGGCTTCTATCGTACCTAGCTTAGCTGGACCGAAACGTCCACAAGACCGTATTGAATTGACGCACATGAAGGATTCCTTCAATGACATCATGCGAACTCCTGTTGATAAAGGTGGATACGGCCTTAGTGATAGCAAAATTGAGGAGTCCGTAAGCATTCAACATACGGATGGTTCAGTAAGCCAACTTGGAACGGGTGCAGTCGTTATTGCTGCCATTACAAGTTGTACGAACACTTCCAACCCAAGTGTTATGTTAGGTGCTGGACTCCTTGCTAAGAAAGCCGTTGAACGTGGTTTGAAGAAACCAGGTTATGTTAAGAGCAGCTTAACACCAGGTTCACTCGTCGTAACCGAGTACTTGAAGAAAGCTGGACTCCTAGAGTCACTCGAAGCTCTTGGGTTCTACCTTGCGGGATACGGATGTGCAACATGTATCGGTAACTCAGGCCCACTACCAGATGAAGTGAGCCAAGCAATTTCAGATAACGATCTGACTGTAGCTGCCGTACTATCAGGTAACCGTAACTTTGAGGGTCGTGTTCATGCTCAAGTTAAAGCGAATTACCTAGCATCTCCACCATTGGTTGTAGCTTATGCTCTTGCAGGTACAGTTAACATTGACCTACAAAATGATCCTATTGGTTACGATCAGAATAACGAACCAGTCTATCTGAAAGATATTTGGCCATCTTCTGCTGAGATTAAGGAAGCTATTGCAATGGCAGTGACTCCTGAAATGTTCCGTCAGAAATATGAGAATGTATTTACTGCCAATGAGCGTTGGAACAACATTCCAGTGCCAGAAGGGGAACTGTATGAATGGGACGATAACTCCACATACATTCAGAATCCACCGTTCTTCGAGAATCTTGGCAGTGATCTAACGGATATTCAAGATATTCGTTCCGCTCGCGTATTAGCACTTCTTGGTGACTCGGTTACAACTGACCATATCTCACCAGCAGGGAATATTTCACCATCCAGCCCTGCAGGTCTTTATTTGAAAGATCATGGCGTAGATCGCAAAGATTTCAACTCATACGGTTCCCGTCGTGGTAACCATGAAGTGATGATGAGAGGAACCTTCGCTAACATTCGTATTCGTAACCTTGTTGCTCCAGGCACCGAAGGCGGAGTAACTACAAATCTATTAACGGACGAAGTCATGTCCATCTATGATGCATCCATGGATTACCAAGACCATAAACAGAACCTGATCGTCATCGCGGGTAAAGAATATGGAACTGGAAGCTCACGTGACTGGGCTGCTAAAGGAACTACTCTCCTTGGCGTCAAAGCTGTCATCGCTGAAAGTTACGAACGTATTCACCGTAGCAACCTTGTGGGTATGGGTGTTCTACCATTACAATTCCAAGATGGTTCCAGCTGGAAGAGCCTTGGTCTAAACGGTCGTGAAACCTTTGATATCCTTGGCGTGAACAATGATATCAAACCTAACCAAGAAGTGACTGTTACAGCAACACGTGAAGATGGTACGAAGTTTGACTTCACAGTTACAGCACGCCTTGATAGTACCGTAGATGTGGATTACTACCATAACGGTGGAATCCTTCAAACCGTTCTACGTGAAATGATTAAGAACGGGTAATTGAAAACTTCTTAGTAATCATTAGATCTCTTTATCTATAACATAGTAAAAACCATGAAGATTTCACTCTTCATGGTTTTTTTCGTGTGTAGCCGGTGATCATCCATCCCTTAGCAGACAATAAGCCATACGTTACGTATGATTCCTCCTCCGATCATAACAAAGTATTGCTTGAGATGGGTCTGAACAGGGTATAGAAAGATATAGAGTTATTAACACTAAATAATCATGAACATTTAGGAGGAATCATCACTATGCTGAACATTAATTACATTATGCCTTATCATCCTCAGTACCATCGTCCACAAATAACGAGTCAACTCAAGAAAGAAGAACCTATCGATTCAAAGAGGAGCTTCGAAGATATTCTTAATCAACAAATGACCAAACAAACTTCACTAACTACATAGATTGAACTAAAGTATGCATTCATAATGTCCTTCATTTCTAAAGAGAATCAAGAATTTGGGGTTCTTCTTTAGCTCAATCTATATACATACAATAACGGGTAAATAGCACTTCTGTATCTACACAGAGGTGCTATTTGTATATTTATTACATTCTTTATTTACAACATAAGTACTATCTGTTATAGTTGTAGTATAACATATGCAGGAGGTGGAACTTACATGATTATTCAACTAGATATGCAGTCCGATGTTCCAATCTATACGCAACTTATGAATCAAATCATTGAAGGTATTGCCCGTGGAGATCTAAAGCTTGGGGAAGCTCTCCCCTCTGTCCGTGGTCTGGCATCCGATATTGGCGTCAACCTACATACGGTGAACAAAGCCTACAATCTTCTTAAACAAGAGGGTTTCATCCAAATTCACCGTCAAAAAGGTGTCGTTATTCAACCAGATGGTATGCCCGAAGTAACGCCAGAGTATGAATTGAAACAATATAACCAATTAAGACCGATCATAGCTGAAGCCATATGTCGTGGAATGACCAAAGAACAACTCCTTCAAAATATCGAACAAGTTCACAAAGAAATTATGTATAATGGAAAGGGGAATGCCTAATGTATTGGATTTCCAATCTTATTCTAATTCTCATGTTTCTGCCGATCTCAGCATCTCTCATCTTCATGCCTTATTTCACTCGAGATACCGTAAGCTTCGGCATATCGGTCAGTACAGATATGTACTATAGTGAACCTTTACGTGCGTTACGCAAAAGGTATGTCTTCCTTAGTTCTATCCTTTACACACTTTTACTTCTCTTCTGTCTCATTGGATCTTCCCTCCGCGATGCCTTACAACAAGAATTGATCCTCGTAATCTCTGTCATATCCATTGTTGTGATTTCTATGGTTATTAATCTAATGTTTTATTATAAGATGAAGAAATACAAATCGGAACATCCCATGGTATCTATTCCTAAATCAACCATCCTCGCTGTCGATACTGGATTTAGACGCAACAAACTAATCTTCTCCAATAAGTGGTTTATCATTCATTTCTTGATAACGATCTTTAGTGCCCTTCTCGCCTTAAAGTATTACAACCAATTCCCAGACACATTAGCTATGAAGTTCGACTTTCAAGGTCATGTGACAAGAAGTGTAGCTAAAACCCACAGAACCGTACTAGGTCTTAACCTCATGCAATTCGTGATGACGTGTTTATTTATGTTCATTAATATGACTATTCTGAAGAGTAAACAGCAGATTAGTTCTGATCATCCAGAGAACTCAATTAAACAAAACGCAACATTCCGTCGTAGATCATCACTATTTATTATTATCACTGGACTGCTTATGGTGCTGTTATTCTCATTCATCCAGTTAAATATGCTGTTTGAGCTCAATGTGCAAATACTCTCCTTAGTCAGTTTTCTCATAACAGCGATCATTATCATAGGTGCTTTGGTTCTTGCGTTCACCACGGGTCAAGGAGGTAGTCGGATCGGCAAACCTTCCACAGGTTCAAGTACACAACCTATCAACGATGACTCCCACTGGAAACTCGGTGGTATCTATTATAATCCTCAGGACCCATCTATCTGGATTGAGAAACGCATGGGTATCGGCTGGACTGTCAATTTCGCTAGACCGATAAGTTGGATCATCTTACTCGCTATTACAGCTATCATCATTGTTGTCTCTTTATTTATTAGCTAGGTATAGCTTGATATTATAACAAGGAGAATGATTATGAAAAACAAAGTAATACGTTCTATCACACTTGCCTCTATCGCGTTAAGTTTAGCAATTCCTATGGCATCGGTCTCAGCGGCGTCACTGCAGAAGGAAACAATCGTACCTGTTCGTGAAACAGCGAAGAATCTTGGTGTTGAAGTGAAATGGGATCAAACTTCTCACACAATCACCCTCACCAAGGACACAACAACGTTGATACTTACCATAGGCAATTCACAGGCAATCGTGAATGGTAAATCCATCGCTTTAGCTGGACCCCTTCGCATAGTTTCTAATCAAGCAGTTATGCCTGTAGAGTTCATTACGAACGTATTCGCTAGTAAAGAAGCAGCATCTACCGATACCTCAGATCTGTTCTTTGATCAGATAAAAGCCGGAAATGGTACCAAAGCTGCTGAATATCTGAGCCCCACGTTGAAACAGACCTTACCTACACAAATGCTAGATACGTTATGGGGAAACTCTGAAAAAGCGTATGGTGAAGCGATTGGAGAGCCACTTAAGTCAGAGAAGACAAATGCCATTCATAGAAATGTAACTTACAACATCAAGTCAACCATCATTCCCTTCAGTATTACATTACGCCTAAACCAAGAAGGACAAATCGATGATTTGAATATCGCTGCAGCAACTCCTTCGACTTATCAGAAGCCTTCCTATGATAATCCAGCATCCTATACGGAACAAGAAGTCACTGTTGGAAGTGGTACGTTGGCGCTACCAGGAACACTGTCTATGCCAGTAGGCAAAGGCCCCTTTCCCGCGCTCGTTCTAGTGCATGGGTCTGGAATTAGCGATCGTGATTCGTCTGCTGGTGGTGCCAAGCCACTACGTGATCTTGCCGTCGGCCTTGCCGCGAAGGGGATCGCAGTTCTTCGGTATGATAAGGTTACCTATGAGCATACCCTTAAGGTCGCAACCACCCCTAAATTCACCTTGAAGAATGAAACCGTAGATCATGCTATCTCTGCTGTAGCATTATTGAAGTCAAATCCTATGATCGCATCTTCTGACATCTATGTCGCAGGTCATAGCCAAGGTGGATTCGCGATGCCGCTAATTGTTGCTGCCGACACGGGTGGTGATATCGCAGGTACGATTATTTTGGCTGGACCAAGTTCACCATATGTTGATGTATTAGCGGTTCAACTTAAAGAAATCATTAGTCGTATGAAAGGATTAGGCCAAGATACTGCACCTTATGAAGCCCAAGTTGCTATGTGGTCATCCGTTATTTCAACCGTAAACGACCCACAATATTCAGTCGACCATTTACCTGAGAATTTCCCAATTCAGCCTGCCTATTGGTGGTTCGAACAAAGAGATTATAAACCAACTGATCTCGCCAAGAAACAAAGTGGACACATGCTCGTGTTACAAGGTGAGAATGACGTTCAGGTCCCTCTCTCTGAATTTAATACTTGGAAAAGTGAGTTGAAGAATAGGCCTGACGTGGAATATAAATCTTATCCTAACGTGACACATCTTCTTAACGCATATAGCGGTGTCTCTACAGGACAAGAATATGCCCTACCTTCCAACGTATCTTCGAATATTATTGATGATATCGCCACTTGGATTAAGAAGAGCAAATAATTAATATGACCTTCTTTCAGGAATACACAAATAGAGAAGAGCAGAATCTATGCCCTTCTCTATTTGTGTATTTACTTATAACTGTTTTTCACTTCCAAGTAACAACTACCTTCAAATCTCCTGTCTCTTCAAAAGGGCTGTGATTATAGGATATCCCCTTGATATTAAGCGTATATAACTGTTGAAGTGCTTCGATTAATGTGGCTTCATCTCCATGAAACCGGAAGACGATCGACTTGTCTCCTTGTTGTATAGTATCCTTAGCTTTCGCTTTCAATTGCGTTGAAGAAGATACAATCTCGCTTCTCTCATAGAGCTGATATTGAAGATCCTTCACCAACTTCTTATAAAAGGATGTTTTATTTCCTCCCTTTTGAACAAGTGCCGCTAGTGTATTTCGATATAGTGTGGTTGCCTCAGGATACGGCTTAGACCATGTATGGTCTTTACGCATCTGCTTATCATTGCGCAGATAATAGGCTATGCCCACAACGTTCTTCTGATCAGGAACTGGATCGTCCCACGTTGTATCCAAGTGATACCAACTACCCGAGATAAGAACTAAATTCCATGCGTGAAGCTGACTTGTGCGACTACCCTCTGGTGTAGCAGTTCCCTCTACGATTTTATTCTGTATACCCGATTCCTTCAGCATTTTGTACGTTAAAAGGGAATACCCCTGACATACTGCACTTCCCGTACTAAGTCCCTCATATGCAGTATATTTCTGCAACGTCTTATCATATTCCAGATGGGTAACAATCCAGTCATGGATTACTTTAACTTTCTCATGATCATTCATACCTGGAACAATAATTTCATTCAGTACACTCTTTACCCGATTCTCCACATATGCCGTTTCTTGAGCTGTCTCGCGATAACTGAGTTTTACCGTAACATCCGCCGCACTTGGGCTACCACGATATGAATAACCATAACTTGCAATCGTATAATTAATATATGGATCGCTCTCCATCGCTTGATCTAATGCTTGTTTCAATTGCGATTTGAGCGTCTTTGTCTTGCCTTTGTATTCAAAGGTAACATTCACTTGCGTATTACTCATAGCTGATAGTAATAACTGTTGAATGTCACTTACGGATCTTACTACAGTAGATTTAGAAGCAGCATAAGCCTGCTCAAAGTTCACGGTCCTTGGAACTGCAACCGTCATTAACATTCCGATTAGCAGTACTTTTACAAGTCGATAGCGACCATCTCTCATGAACACCCTGCCTTTCTCTACTTAATTCACACAAATATTGTATCACATCCTTATTATGTAAGTTGAATAAGTACGTTGTCATACGTGCTCTCTCCTTCCATAACATAATTCTCGATCTCTAATAATTAAATATATGCGTAGAATATATGAAAATTCCCCTTACTACCCGAGCCGAGCATTTTCTACTTCTCCATCATTGCCCATTTACAGGAATGATTTAACTATAATTCGCATTTTCGCCTTCTTTTATAGCGTCACTACGGAAGAATTTCGTTATAATAGAAATAACGATTGTGATTTCAGTCATATCATTTATGAAATGGAGAGAGGTTCCTTGACCTACGTTGATACTTCTAATATCTCGGCACAAATGTTCATCACTGTATTATTATTTCTGCTGGTGATTGCTCCATTATTCAGCCTCGCCATCTTGCGATTCTTCCAGGCCAAGCGTAAGTCCGGATTTACGCTTATCCTTGCAGGTGTACTTACGTATGTTGTATTCCAAGCCAGCATGCTGATATTTTTTTGACGAGGCTAAATGAATAGTTGGTCATCTTAAAATTCTAGCTTTCACAACTAGTGATGTCATATAACATATGAGATCTTAACCTATCTTATTATGGTACACAAAAAAGGCTTCACCCTCCTCTAATTGGAAGGTGAAGCCTTTCTCCATTTATTAATTATGCTTCTGGATTCAATGCTCTATTGAACTGTGTCGTATTCATACCTACGATCTTATGTTCACCAATAACAGTAACGGGAACAGCTCTAAGTCCCATATCCCATACTTGTTGAGCGAAATCATCATTTGTCTCAATATTACGTTCTTCATATTGAATCCCTTTGTCAGCTAAATATCCTTTCACCTGACGACAATGAGGACAGTTTGAACTTGTGTACACGATAACATTTTCCATACTAATCTCTCCTTTATTTATACTATTCTTACTTCTTCAACCCTATACTGCGTAACATGAGTACTCTTATTCGCTATATTAAATCTTAACTTCGCTATATTCAAGGCTTTCAATATACTTTTCACAGTCCATTGCTGCCATACAGCCACTACCAGCCGCCGTAATCGCTTGTCTGTACTTCGTATCCTGAACATCACCACAAGCAAATACGCCTGGGATATTCGTCTCAGTTGTCCCTGGTGTCACAACAATATATCCATTCGCATCTGTTGTGATTTTCCCACCTAGAAATGCCGTGTTCGGGTGGTGACCGATTGCTACAAACACGCCACTTGCCTCAATCAGCTCTTCTTGGCCTGTCTGATTATTCATCACCTTAAGACCATTAACACCCTTCTCATTAGCGGATACTTCAAGAGGTGTACGGTTCAGAGACCACTCTACTTTATCATTAGCTCGAACTCGATCTTGCATAATCTTCGATGCACGTAATTCCTCACGACGGTTAACAAGCGTAACCTTTGAAGCAAATCTAGTTAAGAAGTTAGCTTCCTCAAGTGCGGAGTCCCCACCACCGATAACTACAATCTCTTTCCCACGGAAAAAGAATCCGTCGCACGTTGCACATGTACTTACACCACGTCCGATATTATCCTGCTCACCAGGAATACCTAGATACTTAGCTGTCGCTCCCGTGGAAAGAATAAGCGTTTCAGTAACCAATTCTCCGATTCCCTCTACATTCAACTTAAATGGACGACTTCCTAGTTCTACGCTGTTGACCCATCCTGTTCTGAACTCTGCACCAAAACGTTCGGCTTGCTTACGCATGTTATCCATCAATTCAGGACCCATAATACCATCAGGAAACCCTGGGAAATTCTCAATTTCAGTCGTTGTAGTTAATTGTCCACCTGGTTGTGGTCCTTCAATAACGAGTGGTTTCATATTAGCACGAGCCAAGTAAATCGCAGCGGTTAATCCTGCTGGACCTGTTCCAACAATAATAGATTTGTACATATAGGCTTCCCCCAATAAAATAGTAGTGTGTATAAATATCATTTGAAATTGTTAATTATAATAATTATTATATAGTAAATATTATGTTTCAAAACCATCTATTTGTCAACTTATTTGTTACAGATCATCTAAGCAGTCGTAGCCCATTCACAATCACTAATATCGTGCTTCCCTCATGCCCTATCACACCTAGAGGAAGAGCAATATTTCCTATAAAGTTACTAATAATTAGAATTAGAATGATACTGATCGAGAACACCATATTTTGTTTAATTACCCTTTGGGCACGTCGTGCAAGCTTAATTGTACTAGCAATCTCCTCAATATTGTCATTCATAAGAACGACATCTGCCACTTCTAAAGCTGTACCGCTTCCGTTCATTCCCATACCGATCCCGACGGTTGCCGTAGCCAGTGCAGGAGCATCATTAACACCGTCTCCTACCATAACCACATGCCCATATCTCTCCCTTAATTCTTTGACATGGTTAACCTTTGCTTCCGGATGAAGATCTGCATAAATCCAATCAACACCAATCTGCTCACCAATCACCTGTGCTGTATCCCGATGATCTCCTGTAAGCATAGCCACGCGAATACCTAAGGCTTGTAATGACCGCACTGCACGTACCGCCTGAGGTCGTATTGTATCCTGTAATGCAATCAGCCCCGCTACTTGGTCACCATCCATAATAATAGATACGGTCTTTCCCTCCGCAATGAAGCGACCTCTCTGATCTTTCCAGCTCGACTTCAATTCATCTGTTGAACCATCAAGAATATCACATTTTCCAATTCTCCATACGGTTCCATCTACCTCGGCAGACATTCCCCACCCCGTCATTGACTGAGCGTTATCAACAGCTTTCAATTGGAGTCCCTCTCCCTGCGATTTTCGCAGTATAGCCTTTGCTAGTGGATGTTCAGATAACTGTTCTACAGAGGCACATATGGCAAGTAATTCATCACGGTTGTAACGCTCATCCACAATAAAATCTGTCACCTGTGGTGTTCCCATCGTCAATGTCCCCGTCTTATCAAAAGCTACCACAGATGTCAGCGCTATGTTCTCCACATGAGCTCCACCCTTAAAAAGAATTCCTCTACGTGCACGATTTGAGATAGCCGACAGCATAACAGGCATAATCGATGATACTAACGCGCATGGCGAGGCAACAACAAGAAATACCATAGCTTTATAGAACGCCATTCCAAAGCTCCATCCGAGCAGAAGAGGTAGTAGGAAGATGATAGCTAGTGTTACCGTAACTACAATACGTGCATAGACCGATTCAAATCGTTTAATGAAGCGTTGCGATTGAGGTACTTCACTCTCCGCTTCCTCGACAAGTCTGATAATTTTGGCAAATACCGTAGATTCAGCTGATTGATTCACTTCGACATACAATACACCTTCGCCGTTGAGCGTACCGGCATAGACAGTATCTCCAGTCGTACGATCGACAGGGATACCTTCACCTGTGATGGAGGCTTGATTAACCGCAGAATATCCCCGTTGAATACAACCATCTGCTGGAATCAATTCACCTGGCTTAACCAGAAACAGGTCTCCAATCTCAAGTTGTTCAATACCAACCTGTATCATTTCACCATCCTCAATCTTTAGAGCCGTCTCTGGTTTCAGAGCCATTAAAGACGAGATATCTTTCTTACTTCGCTCCATGGTGTAACTCTCCAATGCGCCACTTAAAGCAAAAATAAAGATAAGCAAAGCGCCCTCATTCCAGTAGCCTATTGTAGCTGCGCCCAGTGCTGCGGCGATCATAAGCAAATTAACATCAAGCTCACGATTTTTAACTAACGTATACACAGCTTCTTTTGCTGTAGTCCATCCCCCTATTGTATAAGCCGCAACATACACTAAGATCGATAGGTACTCGGACCAATATCCGACTGACCACGCTATAAATGTAAGTACTCCACTTCCTAACGCAGCAAGCATCTCCTTATTACGCAGCATACTACGTAGATCAAATCTTCCCCTTTTGTTGGGATTAGGCTGATTATCCATTTTCCGCGCAACAAACGGCACTTTTCTTGATAAAACTTTCAGAGTATTGTCCATGTTAATCACCTTTCATTTGAGAATGATTTGCATTATTATGCCCCTAAAAATGGCACATGCTGCTCCGGGTATCCGGAGCAGCATGGTAAATGAGAATGAAAATCATTTATTGTACTTATACAATTATTTTTCCCTATCACAACTTTATAGCAGTATTATATTCCTTTATTGATGGCAAGTAAATAGGCAACATTCTACACTTCCAAGCAGTAGCGTCCATGTAACTTATAATTTTATATATTCTAAAAAACCTGAAGGTGACCAACGTGTCACAGACAACGTTCTCACATTCAGGTCGCTATTATAAGTTCTATAAATGAACTCCAATTACTTGCTCCATTAATTCCAATTGTGCCGCAGCTATACGCATAACGGGTACTTCTTGTGGATCACAACTAATCTGATCCATTCCCATTCCGTAAATGACAGGAAGATCCTCACTCGTTAAATGCCCTACTGCTCTAATATGAATACGTGGATGGATGAGTCTAATATGATGATAGACTCCTATGATCGTTGAATCAACCAGAGAGGTCCCATATCTTTCGTCCCATTCCACTACCAATAAGTTCGTAACTCGTGCAAGATCTGATGCAATGGATGATCGGATATTCCAAGGGATTAGTGCCCCCACTCTATATTTAATTGAACGGCGTAAATGTCCCAATGTCTGTTCCGCAACCTGATCAATGAAACGAACTCCATCTTCAAATTGTTCTGCACTTGCTGGATGATTCACTACAATATCCACAATACAATCTATTCCCTGCTGTTCACAAGCTCGCATCGCACGAAACAAAGCCTCAATCTGAATATCTTGAATTCCATCCGTAAAGTAAGAACAGGTCGTGCCATCGGATGTCCGCATCAAGCTAATTGTCACAGGCATCCCTTGAAGCGCGTACAATAACGATTCCCATTGTTCTTGAAGCAGACATAATAGTCGTCGCTGCATAGGTACAGCAATCTCCTCATCCCTCATCCATTCAGTGGGAATAATACTCTTTAAGGGTTCCATCTTCAACAATTCTTCACAACGCACTAAACCTAAACCACTCACACCCATGAATTTTCCTATCCATACTTCCTTCGGAGTTATTCCACCAGTGAATACCTTCAGATTTCTTACTTGATCACTCCATAAGAGTAATTTCTGAGGGGAAGGCATTTCATGATAACCCTGATGAGAATATTCAATATCCCCTACAATCTTACGAAAACAATCGGCATCTATGCTCATTAATGCTTCTTCCCGCGATATTGTTCCTATCTCAACAAGCTCCACAAGTGAGAGCAATTCCGATAATGAACTTGCTTTGACAGCTAGATGATCAGCATGTGTCCTGTAGAGGTCTCCTTCACTTCGGAACAAATAATCATCTTGCACCCAACCTTGTTCATTCTCAGCCACAGCTTGCTCCTGCCCACTAAGGGAGAATAGCGCTTTCACATTGCTGATACTTGAACCTCCTGTTGTTCCATTGCAAGAATAATGATCCTCTTTACGGTTCATAATCGCTGTCCACCCTCTTTTCTCATCGAAATAACGAACATACATAAGCGTATTAAGCCATTATTAAAAATATACAGCCATTACCTATTTATACACAAAAAAAGGCACTTTCCCCTTCCTTTCGAAGGGACAAAGTGCCTAGATATATGAATTATTGTTTAAATGAACATCCCGTGTTGCCTAAATGCCACTCACTTATTTCTGGCTAGCTTGAATGGCCTGTTCCAAATCACTTATAATATCATTAATATTTTCTGTTCCAACGGACAATCGAATCATTTCTGGTTTAACACCTGCTGATACTTGTTCTTGCTCAGACAATTGTTGGTGTGTCGTACTTGCAGGGTGAATGATCAGTGACTTTGAATCTCCTACGTTCGCCAGATGCGAGAATAGTTTTACATTCTCGATTAATCTCCGGCCTACTTCTGTACCACCCTTAATTCCAAATGTCAGGATTGCGCCATGCCCCTTAGGTAAATACTTCTTAGAAAGTTCGTGTGAAGGATGACTTTCAAGTCCTGCGTAGCTGACCCATGATACGTCTGCATGATTCTCTAAATATTGCGCTACCTTAAGTGCATTCTCACTATGACGTTCCATACGTAAATGAAGCGTCTCCAGACCCTGTACCAGCAACCAAGAATTGAATGGGGATATCGAAGAACCCATATCTCTTAATAATTGAACGCGAGCTTTGATAATATATGCAACTGGCCCCACAGCTTCTGTATAGACTACGCCATTGTAGCTTGGATCTGGTTCAGTAAGACCTGGAAATTTACCACTAGCTTTCCAATCGAATTTACCAGCGTCAACAATGACACCGCCAATAGATGTACCATGACCGCCAATAAACTTCGTTGCCGAATGAACGACAATATCAGCGCCATGTTCGATCGGGCGTAGCAAGTACGGACTTGGGAATGTATTATCTACAATAAGAGGAAGACCATGCTCATGCGCTATATTCGCAACCGCTTCTACATCAAGAATATTTCCTTGGGGATTACCAATAGTCTCCGCATAAATAGCCTTTGTCTTATCCGTAATCGCTGCCCGAAAGTTCTCTGGATCATTTGAATCTACGAAATGAACCTTAATTCCCAATTTTGCTAATGTATTAGCAAATAGATTATAGGTTCCTCCATATAGACTGGACGAAGAAACAATCTCATCACCAGCTCCAGCAATGTTAAGTATGGAGAATGTAATCGCTGCTTGACCCGATGCTGTAGCCAGTGCACCTGCTCCACCTTCTAGAGCAGCAATCCTCTTCTCGAATACATCCGTTGTAGGATTCATGATTCGAGTATAAATATTACCGAACTCCTTAAGTGCGAATAAATTCGCAGCATGTTCACTATCATGGAATCCATAAGATGTCGTCTGGTACAATGGAACTGCACGCGATAACGTAGTAGGGTCAATCTGTTGGCCAGCATGAACAGCCAAGGTTTCAAACGATAAGCTTTGTTCTTCGGACATGATGAATCCTCCCTTATCAATCATAGATATGATGGTATAATAACCATACGGTATACTTCCACATTTTCTCATAAATATATAGATTTGAACAGACAAATTCACACTAAACACATCAGATAAAAATAGATTATTCCCATAAAATAAGTTACTTCAAATTCATTAAACAAAAAAACTGACTTCCTTCTCAAATAAGAGTAGGAAGTCAGTTCACTTTCACATCATTCATCTAAATATTAATAATTTCCTTGAGATTGTTCTCCATTAGCGATAGCTACGCCCCCGCTTGTACCAATTCTCGTTGCACCCGCTAGTATCATGATTTGCGCATCTTCGGCACTACGTACGCCGCCTGACGCCTTTACACCTATATCAGGGCCTACCGTAGCACGCATCAATGCGATATCTTCTTTTGTCGCTCCACCTGTAGAAAAACCTGTAGAAGTTTTGACATAATCAGCACCCGCTTTAACAGCTAACTTACAGGCACGTACCTTCTCTTCATCCGAAAGCAAACAGGTCTCAATGATGACCTTAGTCAGCGCTTTTCCGTTTGCCGCTTGAACTACGGCCGCAATATCTCGTGCCACTAATGCATCATCGTTACTTTTTAAAGCTCCAATGTTAATCACCATATCCACTTCACCTGCGCCATTTGTGATCGCGTTGGATGTTTCGAACGCTTTAACCTCAGGTGTAGAAGCCCCCAGTGGAAACCCAATGACTGTGCATACTTTCACTTCAGGAGTATCCTTCAATATAGCATGAGCAGTTGCAACCCACGTCGGATTCACACACACAGAAGCAAAGCTGTGAACTTTGGCCTCCTCAGCTAGCTTTTGAATATCTTCCTTCTTTGCATCAGGCTTTAATAACGTATGGTCAATCATTCTTGAAATAGATTGTTGGTTCATAAATACTGCCTCCTATAGTCTAGTCTCACTATCATTCTGTCCTTCAATTGCTCTCTATATTATGGTTCCCATCTTTAATAAACGCAAAAGTAACATCAAGAACGCGTACCAAAGTTGAAATTGAAGTACCACTAAATGAAAATACCCTTTATCCATAGGATAAGGGTATTTTCACCATAACATTACTCGATTGAATCTAAATATTCTGTGATCTGAGTCGGTGTTTTGGCAAATTTGCTATGTAGATGCGCCTTCTTCTCTCCATTTCGATACACTAACAAGCTTGGAATTCCACGAACATCATTTTCTTCAGAAATATTAGGAAATTGTTCAACATCTAGTGCATAGAACTTTTTGTCGGGATTGTTCTCAATAATACCATCCATGAATTTGTCCAACGTTTTACAATCTGGGCACCAAGTTGCATCATATTTAATGACAGTCCATTCATCACCTTGTGTCAGCTGACGGTACTGTTCTTCTGTTTGGATTCTTTCCATTTTGTCGTTCCCCCTAAGTATGAATCATTTTATTTTGAATTATGCAATAACAAACTTCACATTATCACAATCTATTTCTTAATCATACTGATTATTTATTCTTTTGCAAACTCAGTATGCTCCATAATGATACATCCAAACCCACCCCGTTCACTTCCTACTTATCTTTAGAGCACATAAAAAAGCGTAATCACGCCCTATTGGGCTATGATTACGCTTCTTGTTCTAAACTTACAATTTATTTAAAACTTCAGTTAACAGAGGTACAACTTGCAACTTGCGTGATACTACGCCTTTAAGTAAGGCTTTGTTATCAACTAACTGAACATCATACGCTTGTTCAACCGCATGTGCTACACTTCCGATTGCTAAGGCTACCGAATCGTTATTTAGAATATCGGTAACAACAAATACGAATAGATCCAAGCCCTTCTCAGACACTACACTTGATAGCGCAACTTCTAATTCTGCTTGACGAACCAATATATCATTCGTATCTACTGCATTCACTTGAGCAATTTCTACTTTGTAGTTGCCCATTTGAAATTCTTTAGCATCAAGTGAAATCAATTCTTGGATCGTCTTATCACTAAGATCTGCACCCGCTTTGAGCATTTCAAGACCATAGCTTTCCAAGTTAACACCAGCGATTTCAGCCAATTCCTTCGCTGCTGCTACGTCTTCATCTGTGCAAGTTGGGGATTTCAAGAGCAGGGAATCCGAAATAATAGCAGATAACATTAATCCTGCGATTTCCTTGCGGATCTCTACACCTTTTTCCTTATACATTTTATTTAAAATAGTTGCCGTACAGCCCACTGGCTCAGCGCGGTAATACAAAGGATGACTGGTCTCAAAGTTCGCAATACGATGATGATCGATAACCTCGATAACACGAACCTTATCAATATCACCAACACTTTGCTGACGTTCATTATGATCTACTAGAATAACTTCTTCTACTTCATTAGATACCGTCTCTACTAGACGAGGTGCTTCCACATTGAAATGGTTCAATGCATATTGTGTTTCCCCACTAATTGTACCCAAGCGTACAGGTTCTGCATCAATACCCAATGCATTCTTTAATTCAGCATAGGCAATAGCCGAGCAGATCGTATCTGTGTCAGGGTTTTTGTGTCCAAAAATAAGAACCTTTGTCATAATAATTACTCTCTCCTTCTCGTGGTCAATATAAGAATATGCAAGAATGATTGTCCTAATATTAATTATAACTTCAAATCCTTCTTAATCCAATTACTTTACAATGAATAATTTCAAAATAGTTAAACACCCTTTGTCGGAACATCATTGTTCGGTACACTTAAGGAAATATTTCTTTGCCTAACCATCAGCATAAACGCTAATGCTACCAACATACTTAACGATGCACAGTAAAACAATATAGCGTAACCGAAGCTATCAATCATCATACCTAGAAGTGGTGGAGAGGATATAGCTGCCAAAGAGGATACCAAGTAATACAGCCCCGTCCGCGTACCAATACTCTCTTCTTTTCCAGTTGAAATGATGAAAGGATACGAATTGATATTAATGCATGCCCAGAACATCCCGCCAATAAGCAACAGAATACGAAGCACAAGTAAATCATTCACAAAGATCACGAGTGCAAAGACTACAAACAGACCACATATGCCTGTAATAATCATTTTAAATTTACCAAATCGGTTACCAAGAAAGCCACTTGGAATAGCAAATGCCACAAACGCTAATGAGAAGAAGGTCAGAGAGAACGATGAAGCTTTCTCACTAAGTCCTAAATAATTTTTGCCATACAGAGTAAATAATGTCTCAACACCTTGATAGGCAACGAACCAGAAGAAGATCGCTGCTAATAACAATACTGTTGTGCGGTCGAGTTGTCCCTTCAATGATATACGTGGTTTCTTTCCAAGGATGGTCGTATCCAAAGATGTAATCACAGAATCTCTTGATTCCCGTATGGTGCGTGAGACAACCCAAAGACAGATAAGAGTCAACAGTCCGGCAACAATAAAGGGTAACGATTGATGGTAGTCATACAATATAGAGCCTACTCCAAATGCAATGACAGCTCCTACACCACCCATGAAATTAATGATCCCATTTGCTTTCGTACGCTTATTCTCTAATGTAGTATCAGGCATCAACGCCACCGTAGGTGATCGATACAAACTCATGGACAGATTCATCAGTATCATAAATAGTAAGAGCGTGAAGAGCCCCGTGTGGAAGGGAATAATAGCTGTAAAGATCGCAGCCAAGGGCATTCCAATAAGTAAATAAGGCATTCTTCTACCGTATCGCGTTGTCGTACGATCACTTCTATTACCTATCCATGGCTGTAGAAATAGAGCAAAGTAATTATCGATGGTCATTAAGAATCCGACGACAGCTACACTCTGTACATAATGTTCAAGAAAAAAAGGAACAAAGGCATTATATAATGCCCAGGTAATGCTAATACTAAAGAACCCAAAACCTAGGAGCCATGTCTTCTTCACACGTCACTCTCCTCTATTGGATAATAATTCAGCGAGTCGCTCAGGATAATCCGTTATGATCCCCGCGACACCAGATTCTATAAGAGCTTTCATCCGCTCTGGATCATTGACAGTAAAAGGACAATATTCCTTACCATGTTCAGTAGCTTCAGCTACAAACTCAGGTAGTACGGCAAAATGGTTAGCATGAAGGGCATCCGCACCTATTGTTGAAGCATAATCCCACGGACGATAGAGCCCTTCCATATACAGAATTCCAGTCCGAATATCACTTGCAATACTCTTGCAGAATGCTAAAGAGTAATGATTAAAGCTTGAGAACACAACCCGATCAGCCATCTCATATTTCCGTACAAGATCGATTACCTTTTCCTCCATGCCTGGATACATGAAAATGCCATTTTTTAATTCAATATTTAGTATGGTGTCACGTTGATGAAGCAATCTCAACAATTCTTCTAGTGTAGGTATTCGTTCGCCCTCGAAGGAATCTCCGAACCAAGAACCAGCATCTAATACAGATAATTGTTCAAAAGTCATGTCTTTCACATACCCCGAACCATTCGTAGTTCGATTGACCGCTTCATCATGGATCAACACCAAATGTCCGTCTTTGGTCATCTGAACATCCGTTTCAATCCCTGTTGCTCCAAGTTCAAGACTCTTAACAAAGGCGGCCATCGTGTTCTCAGGACATACTGCTGATGCTCCTCGATGCGCATAGTTGATTACCTTCTTCATCCTCCGTTACCCCCATATATCATAATTATCTATCGTTAATATTATAGTTTCTATTGTAGTGAAATACATCATCAGAATGTAAAAAATGCCATCTCAATTTCGATAAGCAATCTTGATGAACTGTAAAAAAACAACCTCAATCTAAAGATTCAGATTGAGGTTGTTTCTGGAACGATATTTAAGATATGTGATACTTATTTCTCTTTTACAGTAAGCGGCTCACGAAAAAAGTATTTCAATAATGGAGGAGTTACCAACGTGGTGAGAATAACCATGATGATGACTGAAGTGTAATATTCCGGTAAAAGAAGACCAGCCTCCAGTCCTGTTGCCGCTATAATTAGAGCAACTTCACCTCTCGAGATCATTCCTGCTCCGATGGCAATCGAAGACTGTCTACTAAATCCAGTCATACGTGCCCCAAGTCCTCCACCAATCCATTTGGTCATAATGGCTACCAATGTGAGTAAAATTAGAAATCCAATTTGTTGTCCCACACCCACAAACGATACGTTAAGTCCAACACTTACGAAGAAGACAGGGACAAATATGGAATACGCAATCGGTTCTATTTTCTGTTCCACAGCGTGTCTAAATGATGTCTGTGAAATCGCTATGCCTGCTGCAAATGAACCTATAATACCTGCCATACCCATCATTTCTGCAAAATAAGCAAAACCAAAACAAATAACTAAGGCTGCTGTAATCGTGGCTTCGGTTACTTTCAACTTTGAGAGTAGCTTCATGATCTTCGGTACAAGGAATGCGCCAACGACAATAATAATGACAAAGAATAATACTTTCTTACCGATAAGTAACCCAAGGTTCACATCTGCTCCCGTTCCGAGTAAACTCATCATTACGGCTAACAGAATAACAACCAACACATCATCTACTACCGCAGCTCCCAGAATTGTCGTACCTTCACGGGAATTCAGCTTATTCATATCTTTAAGCACTTGGGCTGAAATACTAACGGATGTAGCACTAAATATAACCCCCATAAAGAGAGCGTAACTACTAGGGAACCCGAATAGTTCAGCGACAGCAAACCCTCCGACAAAGGGAAGGAATATCCCCCCTACCGCAACAGCAAGAGCTGATTTCCAATCCTTCCGAAGTTGATCCACATCGGTTTCTAAACCTGCTATAAACATAAGCAACAATACACCGATTTCAGACATGTAATGAATAAAGTTACTATCATTTGGAATCCAACCTAATACCGCTGGTCCTAACACAACACCAATAATTAATTTACCCAATACCGCAGGTTGACCTAATCGAACAGATAGATCTCCCGCTACTTTCGTAAAGAATAAAATAAGTACAAGATACAAAATAAATTCCATACTCCATCTCCCTCTCTATAACTAAAATGCCCTCAAATATTGCTTCTTATGAGAATGACTACAACAAAAAAAGAGGATCCCCTAAAACCAGGACCCCCCAAAAATAAACAGGAGGAGCCCTTGGTGACAGGCTCCTCCGTAAATCAACACAAACATATAATTAAGCTTATGTTCTAATTATAAAGAAAACTTATAATTTTGTAAACCTTTTTACATTTACACTTGTCTTAGCAAGTTACTTTATTTTAAATCGTGACGCTGCTTCCATCAACTCTTGGCTCAATTTATCAATGATTACGACCATATCCGACAAACTTTGCACCATAGCTGATTGATCCTTGATCGTAGCTGTTACTTCTTCTACGGATGCAGATACTTCTTCTCCCGAAGCTGATAGACTTTGTGCAGATTCTAACACCGTATTCTTGTTATTCTCAATATCCGTCACTTCATCAGCTATCGGTCTTATTTGATCTGTTATCTCAACAACATTGTGCCATATCGTATCAAACGCTGTTTCCGTTTGACTAACAAATTCATTCTGCTTGATTGAGATATCTCTAATTTCTGCCACACTCTGATTATTCTCTACAACATACTGAAGTGTTTGTTCGATAATAGCATTTATCTCACCCGACTGCTTCGAGCTCTGTTCGGCCAGCTTACGAATTTCTGTAGCAACTACCGCAAAACCTCTTCCATACTCCCCTGCTCTTGCGGCTTCAATCGAAGCATTTAGTGCAAGTAGATTAGTCTGCGCTGCAATGTTCTGTATCGCACCTGTAATGTCATTGATGTTCCTTGAACTCTCTTCAAGTCGGGATGTAATGGAAGAAATCTTACGTACTTCTTCTTCATTCTTCTGATTGTTCTGAATCAAATGACCTATAACCTCTTTGTTGCGATCAAAGACATCAATAATATCCTCTGCGCTATCTTTAACAGACTGTGATCTCGTATTGATATTGTTGATCTTGTCACCTATCTCATTAAATCTATCTACGATTTGCTCAGTGTCATTAGATTGAGATTCCGTGGCTTTGGCAATCTCCATCGTTGTTGTAGCTGTCTCTTCAATCGAATTCGCTGTTTGCTTCGATGCTCTCTCCAACTCTTGTGTGCTCATATTGAGAACATCAATTGTACTGTTCATGTTAGTAATGAGCTCTCTATTCATATTTACCATCACATTAAAACTATCCGCTAACTCCTTGAACTCACTGGTGTACCTTCCCTCTGCTGAAATCGTTAAATCACCAGAAGCTAATTGTTTGAATAGGTTCGTAAGTCTTGAGATCGGCTTTGTAATGATCCTAGATATGATAATTCCAACTATACAAGCAAGGATAAGAGCAAATATAGTCACCACAGCAATCTGTCGGAACAATTGCTGTAACGGTTTTTGAATATCCTGATAACTATCTTCGACGACAACCGTCCAATCTGCAATTGGAATTTTGGAGTATCGCATATATTTGTCAGGGTAATCAATATTATCCCGTAATATAGTTTCCGTTGCTGTCTGTTTCATTAAGTCGGCCATTTCGGTTGCTTCCACCTTCTGACTAACCAATGATTCATCTTTAGAATGATATACAACAGTTCCACCGCGACTGATGATATATATAACACCTTCTTCATTGATGCTAATTCCATCAAGCTGTTCAACAAAAAGGGATGCGTCTATATTACTAATAAATACGCCTAATACCGTACCATCATCATCCTTAATGGGTTGTGCAAATACAACGATTAGACTATTTGTCGATTTCGATAGAAGGGCATCACTAACAAAGAATTCCCCCTTCATCGCTTTCTGGAAATACTCTCGTTCTGCGACGTTAATTCCAATCGACTTCGGACTATCACTTGCAACAGCTATTCCTTGTTTATCCAATATTACTAAGGTTTGAATACCCGCAGTTCCTTTTATACTTTCCGCTAGAATGTTATTCGATTTAGTGAACAGTTCATTTTGCGCAGATAAGAATTCTTTATCAGGAAGGTTTCCTTCATTTCTTGCTTTCAATAAATCTTTAAAAGAATTATGAAGAGTTAGCAAGTATGTTGACTGTTTCTCTAATTTAACCGTTGAGTATAAATTCTCCCCAATACGATCCGCATTTGCATTCATTTCATCTTTACTTTTATTAAGAAGTAAATTAGACCCCGCCAGATACAACAAGGTACTTGTTCCAACTAGTACAACAAGAACAAGAATACTCACATATAGGGGAAGCTTTATTCTTAATGATGTATTCCTTATTCTCTGATTCCATTCACTAAATTTCTTCATCTGATATAACCCCTCTGCTGTGTCAAAATAATAATTGATATGATAATCATCACACTTTTAATAGATATCGGACGAATTATGTCATTATATAAGTACAAAATTAGAATAATCGTCACTCCACTAAATAGAGGGAATTCAGCTGTCAGTTAACTTTCGGTCTAATTTTGTAAAAAAGGAATCTATTTAAATTGACTTTGTTTGCCCTAATCCAAGGTGAACAAATATGGAGGGCGACAGCTGCAAAAGGTTCGAATCTATTGGTAGAACAAGAAATTCTTTATAACTCTGAACAGAAAAAGTTGCCCAGAATCATTCTGGACAACTTTTTTATTCATTACAATAAAAAGACATCCCAAAATTGTTATCCACAATTTGGAATGTCTTATCAACATTAATATCTACTTATTAACATTATATACCTCGTTTATCCACATAATTATCCTAGTTATTAACATTCGTGTTAACAACTAACGGTTTATATGCCTATTGAGACTTATGGTGAGACAATACAACCCCATCGATGTTGATATTCCTCAAGCTTAGGATGAACATCATGGGGTGCGTGTGTTAATAGAAGCCGAATCTTAACAATCCATTCATCAAACGAAGAGAATGAAGCAATTAGATTCGCCATCTCTGGCGTTATGTACAGAAAATACGGCGCTTTATATTTCTCCGATAGGAGCCGAAGAGCAGAATCCATAGGTGTATATTTCTTCCGCTTTCCTTCCCATCCTTCAACCGAGACAGTCTTAGTGTATCCTCGATCATGCTTCCACTCAAATAACCGCTTCTCTCGCTTATGAAAAGCACTTACCGGTCCCTTCATCATCCGTCTTACAGTTTCCTCATGTAGAGGATACAGCACAAGCTTATCAAATGAATATTGCTCCATACTTTGGACTGCAAGATCTAGTTGAACATCCGTAGTGTCTTCAAAAGTATCATAGTAAATTAATGTGCCCTTTTGTTTCTCCTCTTGCGGTTCATGACCAAATGGTACGGATATATTGTTCCGGCTCATGCTTTTACCTCCTATAGCGAGTTAGCTAACGGTATGTACCTTTTAAGATAAGTGCTCTTTACAAAAAGTATCAACCAATTCAAGCTCATCATCTTCCAAATCAAATTCAACATATTTCTCTGAAGTTCTTTCATGAAGTTCATATTTCACGATGCCTGTACGAGTCTCTTCAACTGTGTAAATCACTCTTACATTCAATCCGTTCTCGAAATATAATTCATCGTCCTCTGGAACATCCAGTTCAAGAATGAACTCGTAGCGATCTCCGGTCAAAATCTTAAATGGGTCTTTAATCAATTTCACTGTATGATTCGTAATTGTTAACATATCGTCATCCTTTCAAATCCCTTAAGAGGGGAACAATACCTCATCATACCATTAATATGATCTAAATTGAATGTTCGATCCAAATACATCAGACTCTATTCCTATAGTATTTGTTATTTATTCCAAATTAATCATTAATTATAATCCATACTTAAGTTTTCTTCATCCGCAATGCTTTGAATATCCTCTGGACTGATATTCATATAACGATATCCATCTTTATCTTGCTTTCTTAAGGCTTTCTCTTTAAAAAACTTTGGACTTCCTTCCCCTGCATCTTCGTCATACAAGAGTAAGATTCCATCTGTTTTTCTGAATAATAAATCATCTCTCGCTGTGAATTGCCAAATTCCGTCGTATGCTTGCTTACTCACCGCAGCAAAATAATCTACATGATGTAAGATGCCATTATAGTAGTCTTTTTTGGTGTCCTTCCATTTCTCTTCTTGATTCAAGAACGCTGTGATGATGGATAGTTTCAATTGAGGATATTGTTCCTTCAGCTCGATAACGGCCTCACATGCCCATAGATCAACTCCATATTGACCCGGCGTGATCACCCATTCGAGTCCCTCCTCAATGAGCGGAATCAATTTCCGAATGATGGCTTTTTTGATATAAGGAATACCTTTATGTTTCTGATCATGAATATTCAGTTCATGTGCCCGATAACCTGTAACGAGGAGATTTTTCATTTCTAAGCTCCCTTTGATTTCTTTGATTTCGTTAAAGACTTTGCAACCCGTCCACTTCAATCTTTTTAGTATAGGTGTCCTCTTCGTCGCTGTCCATGATTACAACGCAATGTATAGATTGAATAACAGTATACGATGTCACTACGATGACAATTCGTCCTCTTTATAGGAAAAAGAACCTAGCCCAAGGCTAGGTTCTTTACCACTTCTTGCTTCTAGCCTGTAATACCTTTAATGATGCAAGTTCTCTTGCTGTAAGTTGACGGGCATAAGAATGTGGTGATTTATCCTTCTTTACTCTTTTGACGTATCCAGCTCCATCGGGACGTGCTACGCGAGTCTTGAATATCTTCATCGCCCAATTGACCGGGAAGGCTACCGATACACGCCCATTGTTACTTCCTGCAAAATTCACAGCCGCCGCATAATTATCACGCTCTCTTAGCCACACAGATCCCGAGTCTCCTGGCAAAGAGACTGGATTCCTTCCTCTAACTACCGTCTGGCTCTTAAAGCTAAGAATCCCTAGACTCTCACCATAATCAATTTGAATATCAGTATTTATAGAATCCACAACACCTCTTACCAACCCCGTTGTACGACCTACTTTCTTAAGCCTCTCACCTATTCGATAGGTCGTTACATACCCAGGGAGAACATCCACCGTTGCATATCGAGGACTCAACAAACGGTTGGTTCGTGGAATAGCTAAGGCTATATCTACCCAGTTACTTTTGTTTTTCTGTAACTTTACATATCGATATAATCTACCCACAGTATCTCTTCCTAATTGTCCATTGTCTGCCCCCCCAGGCTGTAATGTTTCTGTTACCGCACTGGAATTAGTAGGGTTCAAGACATGATTATTGCTAAATATATAACGTTGACTAGCATTAGGTACATTCGTGACAATCAGACCTATACTACCAGAACTAACAACAGTTCCAATACTATAACCAGCTGGGATTGGGCGTATTCTCTTTTTATAATCAACATAAGCTTGTATCTTTCCTGATTTCACGTACCTAACAGGCACAGTTACTGCTTTCCCTTTTGTCGTCATGGTCAGAGTGGATGAAAGTCTAAGCATTGTGGGAGACAGTGAATTGGTATAGATGATGACAGCTGCGCCTTTCTTAGGATTCCTCGGATCACGATAACCCACACCAATACCATGTATTTCAGATCTTGCTAACATTTGACGAGACATTCGTTCTTTCATTGCATGTGCCGCTAAAAAAGTGGCCAATATCCATCACCTTTTCCCATTTGATACGCTATTGTATTCGACGTGATGTATTTGTTCATAGGCATTTCAAACATTTATAAAAATAGATGATACCTGAGCTGTTCCTGATATATCTTCGTTATATATTGAATCCGCTTTCTATTCATCTAATTTACGTATTTGTTTTATGTCACAGAATGTTCAATAATTAATAAAAGACACACAATATTCACAATTAATTTGTGAACAATTTAAGGAGATGACGTTATATGGTAACCCCTAAAAGTAAACGTGACAGTCAAATATTTCTTATCTTTGTAGGTATCGGTGTATTTTATGCCGCATTTTACAGTATATTTATTCTGTACTCCATTCATGGGCAATAACAATAACTTATTTCATAGAACTCATTGAGCGACAATGACTATTGGAAGTATCGTTCATGATGCTCGCTCCCTAAGCGATCTCCATTAATGAGGTTAACGAATATATCTTATATTCATTAACCTCATTAATAGAATCGCTTTTTTCATTTATTAACGACACTTAGTCATAAGATTGCAAATAGACTCTGCTCATAAGGCAAGAGTCTATTTAACTGGTTTCCCTCCATACTGTTTCATTAATTGCTTACATTGTGGATTCAAATAATACCCTCTAATTCTAAAATAAAGAGAAATCTCTCGTGCTTTCAATTTGGAGACAAGAGGGATTAGTTCTTTATAAAATTATACTAACACTTGTTTGATGTGAATCAGTATAATGAATTCATCTTATATGATAGAGAGGTACATATGTCTGAATCACAACGTATTGATTGTACGAAATGCTCCTTTTATTACGTCACCTGGGATCCACAACTTCCTAAAGGCTGTAAAGCTTTCGGATTCAAAACAAAAACCATGCCAAGCACCGCTGTTCTTTCTTCTTCTGGCAGACCTTGTATGAATTTCGAACTCAAAGAACGATTACGTTAGCTGCTTTCATTCAGTATCTAATTCCAAAATTATAATCTATTAAGAAAAAAGAAAAAGAGCCAAGGAATACAGGGTTAATTACCTGGATTTCCTCGACTCTTTTGTACTCATGTGCAATTAAAATGTTTCTGCATTTTTTAGCGCATGGTCCCAACTTGGGAAATAAAACAATGCATTCCGCATTAACTCCGGATCACTTTGCTTCACTTGTTTCTTCCCTACTGTTTCTCCATTGGATTGAAGCTTCCTGATGCGCTCAATAACCTCATCGGCTCCTAGCGTAACGTCCATTAGGTTTCACTCCTTTCCTACTTCCGATCTCCTCCATAATTTCCCCATTTATTTCTTGTTCTATACAAACCTCCTGAGGATCATTAGGAATATTATAGATATCCCCTCGATTAGACGGTGCGTGACAACAACACTTGTAATCTCACTCATTTGTATAGAACAACAAAAAAAGATGCCTTCAATGCCCTGTTTAACAGTGGGATTGAAGGCACCTTCACATGATGAGGAAGTTATATTACCTTATCGATTGATTTAAAATGGTACGAATATATTGCAACCTCTCCGCGTCAAATGCTTTCATAGGGTCGCCACCTTGTCTTACGGCTGAACCGAAATGAACGCGGCTTACGCCGGAGTGTTGAAGGAAAGATTCGAGGCTTTGTCCAGTTAAGCCTGCACCTGCCAAAATCGAAATGGATTTACCAACTGTCATACGCTCAAGCTTCGCAAGTTGATCTGCACCTTCAAGTGCAGAATCACATCCTCCAGATGTAAGTATATCTGTTATCTGTGGATAACGCAGGAGTACATTTAATGCTTCTGTTTGATCCCGAACCTCATCAAATGCACGGTGGAAGGTAACCTCCATATCGTCTGTTGCATCCAAAAGGTACTGCAGATTCAATTCATCTATCGTTGCATCTTGACTAAGCATCCCTATGACAATCCCCAAACCTCCAATAGAACCAATCTGCAAGATATCACGTCTCATCGTTTCGATATCTTCTTTATCATAATAGAATGAGCGGGCATGAGGCCTCACCATAACCCGTACGGGGATAGACACTGCCTCCCTAACTCTTTCTATAAGTCCGATACTCGGAGTCAAGCCACCTTCACGTATAGCCGTGATCAGTTCAATACGATCAGCGCCTCCGCGTTCTGCCATAATGGCATCCCCTACTGTGGTAGCAATCACTTCTAACAGCATTTCATTGACCTCCTTTGATCCTAACCATAATCATATGTGCCGCTCTGATGATACTCCGCATGAATCTATCCCTTACAAATCGTAGCTGACAAGGTAATGCTGCAATTCCGTATTATAATGTCCAATACTATATTCAATGACTCTACCTTCGGAATCGTAAGAGTACCTGAGCCTCTTTAATAGAGGTGTTCCCTCCGGAGTACCAAGCAGGTTCTCTGTTTCCACAGATGCAATTGCAACAGTAAATCGGTCCCTAAAGTTCTCCAGTTCAATATTGTGTTCTTCGATGAGATCATATAAAGACTGGATATCTAACCCTTCCAAATCTACATTTGGAATATCGGAAGTAAGAAAGTGAACGTAATGGATGTACGGCTGCCCATCTAAAATATAAAGTCGATCCACTCTTACGCACTGCTCTCCAAACATCTCGAATAATTCCGTATCTTCATCATTACGAACCAATTCTGATCCCAGTAATCTTTTCTCGATTTTATGACCTTCACCGACTAATATTTCCGTAAAGTTCTTTCCTTTTGACCACTTGGTGAATGAGGTGTTGCTAATAACCTTCGTTCCTATCCCGCTTCGCTTGTCCACATATCCCTCTTGCACAAGCTTTTGAATTGCATTACGAACCGTCATCTTGCTGACATTAAATTCGTTCTCCAATTGTGGTTCTGACGGGATAATGCTTCCGAGTGGATACACACCTTGCAAAATACGATCTTTAATAATCTTCTTTATTTGGAGATATAAAGGACCTTTTTTGCGTGTAATAGCCATGCATTGTCACTACCTTTCCACATCAAACGCTTTATCCGTCATCGCTTGAAACACCTCTGCTTCAGTCGAAGTTGGTGTATCACCAACTACCGTATGAGCCAGCATGGCGGCAGCTGATGCAAAAGCTATTGTACGTTCTGTTGTAAATCCGCTCGCTTCCCCATGAATGATGCCACTTGCGTAAGCATCTCCTGCTCCAATGCGATCATATACAGAGAACGTTAACATTTTTGAAAATTCAAATGCGCCATCTTTATACATATAACCTCTGAGTGAATGTGTATTATCACGATTTACTAAGCGGTGTGTACCTGCTATTACAGTTATACCATACTTCTCGGCCACTTTCGGTATAAGGTCCTTGAGTTGTTCCAATGAATCCACTTCCTGTGTTTCCATTCCTAAGGTAAGAATGGCATCCTTCTCGTTCATCATCACAATATCCGCTAACGCGAGCATCTCATCATAATGCGGCTTTGCTATTGTATAGCCATCCGTACCCCAGAGGGACGGACGAAAGTTGCAATCGAATACGACGGACTTGCCTTTACTCTTTACTTCCCTAGCAAATTGCTTCATCTGGTCTCGTACTGAATCATTCATAGCCAATGTAATGCCACAAAAATGAGCAATATCGATTTCTTCGGAAATCTTACTGAAATCATAGGTATCCGGTGCAGATGTGTTAAAGCTACTTCCAAGTCTATCCGAATACGTCACACGGCTCGGACGAGCGCCGAACCCATTCTCTAGAAAGTACATGCCGACATATTTCCCGGCCCTGCTGAGGAATGGCGTTTGAATTCCGAGCTTGCGTAAGTAGGCTATTGCCGCTTCACCAATGGAATTGTTGGGCAGTGTAGAGACGAGATATCCTGAATGACCGAACCGGGATAAAGCGGAAGCGATATTTACCCCTGTTCCGGAGAAGGAATATTGTAGCGTACTTGCTTGGGTAAGTGACTCATAACCCGGAACTTGCATCCGCATCATGACCTCTCCGAATGCCGCGATCCGCTTAGCCATGGCTATCAACCAGTTTCTTCACAATGTCATATAATACTCGCACATCATCTATATTCGTGCTCCCTGTTTCTTTATCAATAATCGAAGAATAGACGTGCGGAATCACCTGCTGAACACCTGCTGCTAGAGCAATCTCCAGGATTTCCTCGAAATTATCCATATCAATGCTACCCGTCGGTTCCAGCGCGAATCCCTCTTCTGCGCAAGCTTGTGCCACTGCACGATACTCGTCTACGAACTTCAGACCTTGCATCGGATAATACTTTAGCGAATTCCCTCCCATATCGCGTACGAGTGCAATTGCTGCTTTCACTGGAACTATGGCTTGTTCCGTGTGCGCTGCGCTAATGGGTCCCGCAGAGATATTCACATAACCTACACGTCCACTTGGAGATACAAGACTGTTAACCCAGCTATCTCGACCTTCAAGATTAGCACGAGTTGCTCCAACAGCAGGGAACACTTGATTAATATGCGTCCCCCCATAACTCTTAGCAATTTCAGCAACCACTGATGCTTGACGATTATCGCCTGCTCCAAGACCGATCGAAACAGCATCGTCAATAGCTGCTCCATACTCCTTCATCGCTACGACGGCTTCTTGTGCATTGGGATAACTCTTAGATAATACGCCGACCACAACATGCCCTTCTGCCGCATCAAAAATCTCCTTTGCATTCTGGATGCTATTTGTCAGTACGTTAAGTGCCACACGATTTTTATAAAGGCGTTTTTCCATTTGAGTCATATTAATTACCTCCTACGATTTCTTGGATTGTTGTTGCAATAACCTGAATATCATCACCTTGTAAAGGACGCGGATCGATGTCAAAGTATCCTTGCCGAACACCGTAATCACGGGTATATATCGCAATACTGCCATCACGAAGCTGATCATTCACTTCTTTAGCTGATTTACCCGCGACTTGCGAATCAATATGAATTCGACCACGGTAGATAGCTCTACCCGCTTCATCTTGCACGACAGATACCTTAATACCAGGATGTTGAGACAATGACATTAATGCTTCCAATGATGCTTTTTCTTGTTCACTCTTATCTTCTTTGTTCATATATTCATCCAACGCCTGAAGCAATCCAAAAGTAGTCTCTTTGCCTACTTTCATACTGCGACCGATCGCATGGAGTTGTACCTTTAGCCAGTCAATGTAACAGCGTTTACCGCCAACGATACCCGACGTTGGTCCTTCTATTGCTTTGGATCCACTGTAAATTGCCAGATCGGATACCTGAACATACTTACGGATATCTTCTTCTGCTGCGGCATCTACAATAAGAGGAACGCCACGACGTTGCGCAATCTCCCATGCTTCTTCAACGGAAATCATATTCTTCTGTACGCAATGATGTGACTTCACATATAAAATAGCTGCCGTATGCTCAGAAATAGCATCTTCAATATGTTCCTTGCGCCCTTCATTGGCGTAACCTACTTCAGTGATTCTTCCACCACCCAAATAGACCATGGTTTCCACAGGAGCTCCATACTGAACATTATGGCCCTTGAGCATGATGATCTCGTTCTTCACGATTGGCTCCTGATGAAGCCGTTCACTTCTGCGGCGGTTCCCCTGCGTCACAATTGCCGCTACAGAAAGTGCGATTCCGCTGGATGCCGAATTAACGACAACGGCTGCTTCCGACCCTAGAATATTTGCTATGTAATCTCCCGCTTTATCGACCAAATCGGCAATTTCTACATACTGTTGGCCACCTTGCTTCATGGCTTCCATAACCGTATCCGTCGGTGCCGAGACACCCAGAATACTCATACGTCCACTTGCATTAATAACCCGCTTCAGACCATATTTAGCATTTAATGAATGTGCCATTCACAATCGCTCCTTTTGCTTCAATATAGGTATTTGCAATTCGTTGTTCACCTTCGGAATCCGTTAGCGTAACCGCCCCTTGATTGACAGCAAACAGTGTAAGATTAGCTGCTTCTCCAGGCTGAATGCGTCCCAGCTCTGGCTTGTTCAGCCACTCCGCCGCATGAATTGTCACCGTATCGATAACCTCTTTCAAGCTGTAGCCCAAGTAAAGGAACTTCGTCAGCACACTCGACAGACTATACACCGGACCATTCACACGATTACCACGATAAATATCCGTACTGATTGTATTTGGTCTGATACCCGCACGCTTCGCAGCTTCCGCTACTTTGAATGAGAAACTGGCCGTTCCGTGTCCAACATCAAGATGAACGCCCCGTTCAACTGCATCTAACAGTTCTTGATGCGGCTGCCCATCCACATCGAACAGATTATTCGGCTTGCCATTCAAATAATGAGTTATGATATCCCCTTCTACAAGCAAAGCCAACACATCTTGGACTCTTGGGGGTCCCGAACCAATATGAACCATAATCGGAAGTGACATCTTCTCTGCTAGAATTCTAGCTAGTCGAAGTGGCTCAATCCCAGTGTCTTTAACGACGCTCTTGCTAATGCGCGCCTTCAATCCTACGATAATATCCTGATTATCGAGAATGGCTTGTGCTGCTTTCTCTAGATCAATCCATTCTAATCGGGACAATTCATCCACTTGTAGGAGACCAATGTGGGAAATATTCAGCATAGCGAACAAATTCGTCTGTGCCTTAACCCCACTAGCCCGAAGATGTGCTATTCGATCTGCGCCACAACTTCCTGCATCTATAATGGTTGTTACCCCTTGCTTAACACCTATCTCATCAATCTCATCACCATATGGATCAAAAGCTGGAAACGCATGTACATGCATATCAATCCATCCGCTAGAAACATATAAGCCCGAACAGTCATAACCGTCAACACCCGTTGCTCCGCCCGGGTTCGTCACTTCGACAATCTTATCGTTCTCAATGACAATATCCACAGGCTGTTCATTGACAAGCTTAGCATTGCGCAGCACTAATCTGTCTGTCACTCGCTCTCACTCCTTAATGGCATAACTACTTACTCTATTTCTATATCACATATCCATAGCGTTCATTGCCTAATGAACTCAGAATAACACAGGCAATGAGCTAAGTAAATATAACGTTATAATGTTTAATTCATCTTCATTGGTGTTTGAACTTTCCGCATTAGACGATGTATTAACGATTCATCAGAACTCAAATAAGCCCCAAAGGGAACACCCTTTGGGACTTATTACACGCTATGGAATGATCTACTTATAGTGCGTGTTCAATCTCTTTACATTCGCTCGAACAGAAGCCTTGCATCTCCTCTTCGCAATCCTCGCAACAAATGTACTGCGCATCACAGTCGTTATTCGTACAGTTAATATAATGCGCGGAAGGTTTGTGACAATGTTTACACGCCGTTATCAGCGTATCTTCATCCGTATGGTTGATCGTTACCGACATACGCTCGTCAAATACATAACATTTACCATCAAACAATTTGCCTTCGACTTCTGGGTCTTTCCCATAAGTTACAATGCCGCCATCTAGTTGGTAGACATCCGTGAAACCTTGATCAAGAAGTACGCTAGTTAATTTCTCACAACGAATACCACCCGTACAATACGTCAAGATCGGTCTATCCTTAAATTCACTTAAATTCTCATTGATCCAATCAGGAAATTCTTTGAACGTTTCAACCTCTGGTTTGATCGCATTGCGGAAGTGTCCAAGATCATATTCGTAATCATTTCTTCCATCAACGACGATGACATCGTCTCTTTGTAGATACTCATGAAATTGTATCGGATCCAATCGCTTTCCACTTGTGACAGCAGGATTTATAGGGTTCTTATACTCCAGAGTCACTAATTCTTTTCTATGTCTTACAAAAATCTTTCTGAATGCATGTTCCTCCGCCGGATCTATTTTAAATTCCATATCAGAATACAGCGGATTACTATGCATCTCTCGCATATAAGCCTCTGTTTGCTCTATAGTTCCTGATATCGTACCGTTTATGCCTTCATCTGCGATTAATATCCGTCCCTTTACCCCTAGGCTTTTGCAGTATGCCAAATGATTCACGGCTTCCTTCTCGGAATTAGTGATCTCTACGAACTTATAGAACAACAAAATTTGATATTTATCCACAATATTTCCACCTTTCAATCTAATACCTAAAAACAGTGATATGTCATCGACATCTCACTGTTATTTTTCTGTTTTCTTTTTAATTAAATAAGTGCATCGTTGTCCGCCCTTGGCAAGACATTCCGTTCTCTCAACTTCTGCATCGCCTAGCAAAGATTCAAACAACTTCAACTCACAAAGGCACGCATGTTGATACTTTGTTGCCACTTGCTCAATGGGGCAATTGTGTTCTTTTAACAGAAATTCTTCATCATTAATCTTTTCCCACTCGACCATATAACCGTTGTCGTTCTGAATTTCTGCGAGTGTCGAGACCCGATGTTCAAGATTCTTACCTTCCATACTCGTATCATATTTCTTAACCATTTTATTTTTACGCCCTTCAAAGAGCTGTTCAATAGCTGGTTCTCCAAAACTATCAGTGAGTTCATCTAATAATTCAAGTGTTAATGTATGATATTTACGCGGAAAGAAACGATCACAATGTTCGGTCAAACAATACACAGCCGTAGGTCTACCCATGGATTGCCTTATCGTCTTGGATGAAATCAGATTATCTCTTTCTAACGATTGAATGTGGCGTCTGACAGCCATAACGGTTATTCCTAACTCTTCTGTAAGATCTTTTGTACTTAATTCACCTTTCGTTTTAAGGAGTTGAAGAATACATTCCCTCGTCGAAAGTTGCCTCTTATCTAACATTGTCAATCATAATCACCATCCGATAAACGTTATATTTTACACCCCGACTTCATACATTTTCGAAAAATACAAATGCATCACGTTCATCTAGCTTCATTTGTTCTACCAACTCATCAAGGTCAGAGAATTTAATCTCTTCACGTAGAAACGAAACAAATGATAGCGATACTTTTTTTTCGTACAAATCACCAGAATAATCTAATAAGTAGGCTTCAATTAAGTATGTTTCTCCTTCGACCGTAGGACGGTAACCAGCACTAATAAGTGCATTCCGACGTTCCTGGCCATGATCGCCATTTACGATCTCGGCAATACCTAAGTACACACCCGGTTTAGGGAGGACATATTGAGCTACTTCCCCTCCTAGATTGATCGTTGGAAACCCTAATGTTCGGCCTAAGGCTTCACCATGGATTACGTTTCCTCTCACAGTATAAGGTCGACCCAATAGACCTTGAGCAGCTACCACCTCGCCATTCTTAATAAGCGATCGAATCGCGGTACTATCTATCTTTTCTCCAACTTCTTTTAATAGAGGAATCACCGTAACTGGAATACCTATTTGTTTACAAAGTCTAATTAGATCAAGCGTATCTGATTCTCGTGCTTTCCCTAAGTGGAAACCTTCCCCAACTACGATGTGTTTAATGTTCAATCTGCTTAAATGATCTAACACAAATTCTTTTGCCGTAATTTGAGCATAATCTTTAGTGAAATGAATGTTATAGAACCTCTTCACGCCATCGTTCTGTAATAATTCCATTTTATGATGCACCGGTGTAAGTGACTTGTCATACGCTGGGTCCTTCTTCACAATCCAAGAAGGATGTTCCGAGAAACTCATCACAGTTAACATGCCATCTTGAAATTCAGATGCCGTATGTAAAAGCTGTGAGTGACCTCTATGCACGCCGTCAAATTTGCCTATGACTAATACTATAGGTGTTGAATCTTCTGGGGGTTTGGACGTAATTTCAATATACTCCACATTATATTCCTTCTTTTACTTATTTATTGTGATCCATGAACAGCACTCTTTATTAGTCTCTCACTTAAGAAATCTTAGGAATTAACGAAAAAGTAGGCGGAAACCCTCAATCGTTCAATGACTGCTTCTCGAATGAGTTCAGAATCAACCGTTTCTTCGAGTGCTTGGCTCATACATGATAACCATGCATCCGCGTGTATTGGCGTAATCTTAAAGGGCATATGGCGCGCTCTCATTCTAGGGTGTCCAAATTCGGATGTATATAGATCAGGTCCTCCAAAGAACTGACTTAGAAACATTTCTTGCTTATCCATTGTAGTCGAAATGTCCTTTGGAAATAATGGTGCTAACAAAGGGTCCTTCAACACCTTGGGGTAAAAGGACTCTACTAATTTGCGTACGCCTTGCTGTCCGCCAAGTTCATCAAATAAGATCACGGGCATGCCCTCCAGTTTCTTTATATCATTCTATTATTATCATTTATGAAATACTCTCATAAGTATATATTGTATACAGCAATGTTGACAATGTATAGTGTTATACCAAAACTTAATTCATTTAATCATTGATGATATAACATATTTATAATAGAAGAAAAAAATAGCGCATAGTCGATGATCCATCGGCATGCGCTGTTTATAAGTGGCTTTAGATAGGGTTAATTCCATAATCCTGCTGCTTCTAATTTCTTCTTACCTATAAAGGCATACGTTACAGCTAAGATGTTGATGAGCATCATAGCAGCAATCGCATATAAAATCACGGTAAAGCTACCTGTAGTGTCAGCAATAAAACCGTAAATAGGAAGAGCAACCATAGCTGCAACGGCTAACCCCATAACAGCAGTTGAATAGATTTGACCGTATTCTTTATTACCGAATAAAGCCGTTGTAAGTAGCGGACCTAAAGTACCCACCGAAGCAACCACGAATCCATAGATGCAAATAGCAATCGTGAACATGGTTTTGTTGGAAGGAACCGCTATAAGAATAATGACAGGTATTAGTCCTAGAATCATCGCACAGATTGCCGTGTTCTTGGCACCAATTCTATCTGTCAATAAACCAAATGATAAAGCGCCAAACAGAGTACCAATCTGCCATCCACCCATTGCGGAACCTGCAAATGATACATCATAGCCTACGCTCATGGCAAATGGGGCTACGTATTGACTAAAACTACTAATCGCAGTTATACAGACGAAGAAGATAACCAGTGCAAAAAATGCGGATGATTTGCGTGCAACAGATGCGGTAACACCTTTAGCTACTGTTGTTTGAGTAGTGGAAGGCTGATCTGTGGTTATTTCTTCACTGCCTAATGCTTGTAGACCTTTTTGTTGTGGAGCCATTCTAATTGTTAACAATACGGTAGGAATCACGATGATCATAACTAACAAGCCTAGGAAGATATACGTGTATCTCCAACCTTCGCTAGAGATTAAGTTACCCGCCATAGGTTGAAGGATCGCTCCGAATAAACCTCCTGAAGCCACCATAATACCCATTGCCAAGCCGTTATGCTTTTTAAACCAGTTATTAATCAGGATAGGGCCTGCCATTTGACAGACAAAGACGGAACCCATAGACATTGGAATACAGAACAAGTACCAGCCCCATACGGAGTTCATAAGTCCGAACATAGCAAATGATCCAGCTTGTAAAATAACACCTAAGATTAGTATCACTCTAATATTAAATGTAGCCATTAACTTACCTGCGAAGGGTAGAAAGATCATGGTAACAATGGCAGAGATACTGAAATATAAGGACAAACTTCCCATTCCAATACCTAGGTCTTCCGTAACTGGGCTTAAGAATAAGCCACCTGCTGTCATAACACCGCCTCTGGCTAGACCTACCATTATTGCTATACCCAGTAATACCCACCATGCAAAGTGAATTTTTCTCTTTTGCTTACTCATTTTGTGAAAGCCTCATTTTTTTATATTTAAGCACTAATAAATAACTTTAATTGGCATAAAAAAAGAGAATTCCCAGAGGGGCATCTCTTTTTTTGTTATATAAGTGATTATTTTAGTTCCAGTGACCTGCTTGTTCTAATTTCTTTTTACCTTTGAAAGCAAAGGCAATTGCAACAACGTTGATAAGCAACATAACGCCAACTGCATAAAGAATAGAAGTATAACTGCCTGTGATATCAGAGATGAATCCGTATGCTGGTAGAGCAACGATACCGGCAACAGCTAGTCCCATGACAGCAGTTGAATAAATTTGACTGTATTCTTTATTACCAAATAATGCTGATGTAAGTAGGGGCCCTAATGTAGCGATAGATGCAACTACGAATCCATAAATAGCAATTGCTAATGCAAACATCGTTTTGTTAGTACCAACCGTTACGAGCATGATAACAGGTACTAATCCTAAAATCATTGCAAACATTGCCGTGTTTTTTGCACCAATTTTATCCGTCAAGAATCCGAACGTGAGTGATCCAATAAGTGAACCAACCATCCATCCACCCATTGCAGTACCACCAAATGCGATATCATAACCCAAACTCATAGCGTATGGCGCTACATATTGACCAAAACTTCCGATAGAAGTGATTAGGAAGAAGAATAGGACCAAGAAATAGAAAGCAGATGATTTTCTTGCGATCGCTGCTGTAACACCTTTATTTACCATACCTTTAGGAGCAGTAGATTTATCCTCACTCTTCACTTCGTCCATACCAAGTGGTTGTAAACCTTTTTGTTGTGGAGCCATTCTAAGTGTTAGAATGATCGTCGGAATAAGAATAACCGCAACTAATACACCTAGGAAGATATAAGTATATCTCCAGCCTTCGCTAGAAATAAGGTTACCTGCCATCGGTTGAAGGATCGCTCCGAACAAACCACCTGAAGCAGCCATAATACCCATTGCTAAACCATTGTGCTTTTTAAACCAGTTATTGATCAGTACTGGACCTGCCATTTGACACACGAATACCGAACCAATAGACATTGGGATACAGAACAAGTACCAACCCCATACGGAGTTCATAAGACCGAACATTGCAAATGATCCCGCTTGTAAAATAGTACCCGCTATGAGTACCGTTCTAATATCATATTTACCCATCAATTTACCTGCGATAGGCAAGAATACCATTGTAACAATTGACGAGATACTAAAGTACAGGGACAAGCTTCCCATCCCAATGCCTAAATCCTCGGTAACAGGTGTTAAGAATAATCCCCCTGCTGAGTTAATACCGCCCTTCATAAGACCGACCATAATAACGATTCCTACTAATACCCACCATGCGAAATGAATTTTCTTTTTTGTTTGACTCATGTTGCATCCCCATTCTTCTACTTATCTATATTGTTGTCTTTTATATTTCACAGATAGCTTTAAATCCGTATCTGAGAGCTATTTTTGCAAAAAAAAATACAGCTTGAATAATTGTTTTTGAAATAATTCCTACTAATCTTTGCATTACAATATGAATGCCCTTTATAGGAAAGGGCATTCCATTCAATAATTCATATGATTAGTTAAAGATAAATTAGCGTAATTTAATAGAACCGCCATCTACCATAATCGTTTGACCCGTAATATAATCAGAATCTTCGCTTGCTAGGAATACCGCAACACGTCCGATATCACTTTCAAGTTCACCAAGTCTTCTCATAGGGATCTTAGCTAGCATACCTTGATAATACTCTGGGTTTTTCTCTGCCCATTCAATCAATCCAGGTGATTTAGCAATTGGGGCAATGATGTTAACATTGATACCAAATGGACCGAATTCATTTGCAGCTACACGTGTAGCTGCACGAATAGCTTCTTTTGCTGCAGCATAAGAAATCTGATTTACATCTCCGTTAATTCCAGCACCAGATGCAAAGTTAATGATTTTCCCTTGTGTTTCTTTTAAGTAAGGTAGTGCTGCTTGCATGAAGTAGAATGTTGGATAAAATCCTGTGTTGAAGGATAGATCAAAATCCGCTTGTGTTGTTTCAGCGATTGAATTCATTCTTGATGCATGCGCATTATTTACTAAGATATCTAATTTGCCGAACTTATCAGCAACTTGTTTAACAATACCAGCTAATTTATCATGTTCTGCAAGATTTGCCTGAATGAAAATGGATTCCGGTGCATACTCCTGTAATTCCTTAATGGTTTGCTTACCAGCTTCTTCATTCAAGTCGATAATAACAACGGTTGCTCCTTCTTTTACGAAAGCAGTTGCCATTCCTTTACCAATACCACCAGCAGCGCCAGTAAGGATGGCGATTTTTCCTTCAAGCTTTTTCATCATTCAATCCCCTTTATAGCAAAATAATTTATAAGTATCAAACGACTAAATTAATTTTGAAGTAACTACATGTTCCCTGTTGCATTATAGACTTCTACGAGTCCGGACTGCATGTTTGTACCTGTTAAAACTAAATTAATCGAAGTAACTTTTTTTATTTAAGTTACTTTATGTAACCATAGTAACCCCAATAATCTATTGTGTCAATAATGTGAAATATAACACAAAGATATCATAAAAATAACACATCTTAATCACAAACATATTAAAGAGTCCATATAAAAAAGCAGTTCATCTCTTTATCAAGAAGAACTGCTTTTCGCATGTATACTATAACCATTTATTAGACCATACTTCAACTGGCTTTAGAGCAACTGCTAATTCAGTACCCATTCTAGTTAAAGAATATTCTATCCGCACAGGGCGGTCAGAAATCACATTTCGTATTACAATACCGCAATCTTCAAGTTCCTTCAGCCGCTCATTCAGCATTCTTTTGCTTAATACAGGTATACGCGCATGCACTTCACTAAATCGCTTTGGCTCATCAACCAACGTATAAATGATTAGCCCCGACCACCTCTTCCCTAAAATTTGATAGCCTTTTTCTATTCTTTTGAATGCTTCGTTGTGCACTTCTTTAGTCATGACTGCCCCCCCTTGATAGGTGCTACTTTATTAAACATGTGACAATTAATAACAAAGAAACTATTTGTATCCTTTGATAGTACCATGCAATTTCTTCCTTATAAAGCTAAAAATGACCTTATAAATAATTAAGAGACACATTATTGGCACAAAATTTAAGTATCTGTACTTTGATAGAAAAGCCAAACTTTCAGTATATAAATATAGATTTGTCAGTAAAAGCATAAGTATATATATACATAAAAATGATCGTACTGAATAATTATTTCATCACTAGATAAACGACCATAACTGTAAAATCCAAGTTCACTGAAGCAAGTGATGAGACCCTAAAAAAATACCAAATGCTTTAGGAATTACAGGAAAGTATGATAAATGCGCATGATATAACAAGTGTGTCATTCCCCTGACTTTCATACCATGTTATTGACAATCCCTTATACTGAATAACATTTATACGCATAAACATTCAATATCTTCACTTCAATTCATGCAACCCTAGTACTTATGTAATTACATAGCATTATCAAGAAAACACACGAACAAGAAATTTTCTTTTCGTGTTTTAATACAAAAGAAAAACCGAGTAAACCACAGGAATAGATACCTGAAATTTGCTCAGTTCAGCGGATAATCAAAGCGCTAATGTTAGCTCCACTATTAAAACACGCTACGCACAAGTCCCCCATCAATTCGCAATGCAGAACCATTAATAGCTGATGATAGTGGACTACTTAAAAAGACAACGAGATTTGCTATTTCTTCGGGTCTAATAAGCCTTTGAATAATGGACGTTGGACGATTTTCATTCATAAATCGCTTTTCTGCTTCTTCGAGCGTCAAATGATCACCAGGATAAAGAGTATCTAACATCGTCTCCACCCCTTCCGTTAGCGTAGAACCAGGCATAATCGTATTCACAGTCACGTTCGTCCCTCTGGTTAGCTCAGCTAAACTGCGAGAGAGTGAGAGTTGCATCGTCTTGGTTGCACTATAATGAGCCATTTCCTGAGATGGCATAATAGCTGCCTCACTGGCAATAAAGACGATTCTCCCCTCCTGATTATGAATCATTGATTTAAGGTAGTGCCTTGTAAGGCGAACGCCACTCATTATATTGACCTCAAAGAATTTAAACCATTCTTCATCAGGGATATCGAAATATTCTGCCGGCTCAAATATTCCAAGATTATTTATCAGAATATCTACTTCCGGATATTTCTTAATCATCTCCTGGCATCCTTGTTCTGTTCCTAAATCAGCTACTGCTGATTGAAGAATAGCCTCTGGATATTGTTCTTGAATTTCATGAATCGTTTGGCTCACTCTCTGTTCATTGCGTCCATTAATAAGAACTGTCGCACCTTCTGCAACTAAAGATATAGCGATTGCTTTACCAATACCAGCTGTAGATCCTGTAACCAATGCCGTTTTCCCTTTTAAATGTAGTTCCATGAAATACCCTCCCGATGTGTTTTCTTATTACGTTACTCTGATCTATTGGGGTTCATAATATAGAACAATCCCCTTTATTTGCAAAGAAATAAAAGGGATTGTTCTGTTTATATATGTCGCGTTGTCAGATGGTTAGAAATCGAAATTATCTGGGTCTGGACCCACTCGAAGATTCTGATCCAATCCATCGATACGCTCCATATCTTCTCTAGTCAACTCAAAATCAAAAATAGATGCATTTTCAATGATACGATGTTCTTTCGTTGATTTCGGTATCGTTACGACGCCATTTTGTAAGTTCCAACGTAAGATCACTTGGGCAATGGATTTCCCGTATTTATCACCAATTTCTTTTAAGTCCACATTATCTAATAACTGACCTTGCATTAATGGAGACCATGCTTCAAATTGAATGCCATTTTCTTTACAAAATGCTTGAAGTTCCTTTTGAGTCAAACGTGGATGATGTTCCATTTGATCCACCATTGGTTTAATCTCCGCATCTTTCATTAGTTCTTCGAGTTGATGAATAAGGAAGTTACTTACACCGATTGATTTTACGCGCCCCTCTTTATAGATCGTCTCCAAAGCTCTCCAAGCATCCTTGAACTTACCCGCTACAGGCCAATGAATCAGATACAGATCCAAATATTCCAATCCCAATTTACTTAAACTTGTCTCATAAGCAGCGATAGTTGCTTCATAACCTAGATCAGCATTCCATACCTTCGATGTGATGAAAAGTTCTTCTCTAGAAATACCCGCTTCTTCCATCCCTTGGCGAATCCCTCTACCAACACCTTCTTCATTTCCATAAATAGCAGCTGTATCAATACTTCGATAGCCATTCTTGATTGCCGTTTTCACAGCATTTTCAAGTTCAGGACCTTCCTCCACTAGAAATACACCTAATCCAAACCAAGGCATCTTCACACCATTATGCAACGTTGTTGTATCTTGCAAATTCTTTACCATTATATTTTCCTCCATCTAATTAATATTTTATAAATCCACATACTAACAAAATATAATGCAGTATGAAATATCCCACCTATCAAACCAACTTACGTATTTGAGTTATAGTCATCAATGGCTACAAGTGCTATGATAGATGAAATCAGACAAAAAGAATAGTACGTACTTAAAAGTAATATAGGTACTTTAAAGTACCTATAACATCTAAATCGGAGGAACATCATGATCAAGAAAAAATATAACATTTCAGTTGAAGCAACACTTGAGGTCATCGGCGGGAAATGGAAATGTGTGATTCTATGTCATTTAACCCATGGAAAAAAGCGTACTTCAGAGTTAAAAAAGTTGATGCCTGGGATTACACAAAAAATGTTAACACAGCAACTACGAGAGTTAGAATCTGATGGAATCATTAATCGAATTATTTATAATCAGGTTCCTCCAAAAGTCGAATATGAACTTAGTGAATATGGAACGAGTCTGGAAAGTATTTTGAATTTATTATGTAATTGGGGTGAACAACACATCATTAAAGAATACGGTGATAAGTTCGCTGTTTTAGAGGACAACATATTAAATAAATAAATAAATAAATAAATAAATAAACACATAATAGAGCAGAAAAATCATCTCATGTAGGATGTCATTTCTGCTCATTTATTATCCTTACCCAAGGGTAAGGATTACTTTAACGATACTTCGATCTTCAGGACACAATCACGAGCTGACAGCCACCGTTTCTTTCTCAACATTCAAAATCTTATACAACTCATCGAGATGTTGGATTTCATAAGTTGGCACAATCCCAGTGTTATTGAGTAACATGTTCGGGTTGAACCAACATGTATCTAACCCTGCTAGCTGCCCACCTTTAATATCCGCGCTTAAGGAATCTCCAATAATCAATCCCTTTTCCACAGTGAAATTAGGGATTCTTGCAAAGACATAATCGAAATATTCCCTCATAGGTTTTTGAAAGCCTGTGTCCTCTGACACAAAAACATCTTTAAATAACGTGTGTAAACCTGAATCACGTAAACGTCTATCCTGAGTCTTGAAAACACCATTCGTAACAATATATAAGTCATATTGATGTTGTAGAGCTGTTATCAATTCAAAAGCACCGTGAAGAAGCTGATGCCCCTCTTCTAAGTAGCTACGATACTTCTTTTCCAGTAAGGATCCATCAACTTCTTGACCGTATTCCTTAAATAAAATTGAAAATCGCGTATTCACTACCTCATAACGATTCATTTCCCCTTCTTCAAAAGACCTCCATAGACCATGATTTATTCTTTTATAATGAGCTTCTATTTCACTGGTTAATGGCATTTCTTGTTCCTCAAATAGCAAGCATAACGCTAATCTCTCCGCTGCACCGAAATCTAATAGTGTGTCGTCTACATCAAATAATAACGTCTGGTAATTCTTCAAAATCATCACTCCATTTTCGTAAACTTACTTAAGTAGTCAACTAAGACGCCCTCTGTTTCTCTCCACCGCCTAATTTAAATACATAGATCCCACCTACGATGACCAACACACCTACCAACTTGCTAATTGTAAATGGAACCTTATCTAGTCCCAACCATCCTAGTGAGTCCCATAATAAAGCGAACCCAAGCTGCGATGTTAGAACGATAGCGATGGCATACGTAGGACTCAGTAGCTTCATCCCCTGTACCATACAGATAACCACACCAACACCGATCAAGCCACTGAACCAGTACCATGGCTGCGTATTGTGCAAGTTAAACATTTCTTTCCCTTCAAAAATCAGACCGAACGTTAGTGAAGCCAAGAATCCCATACCTAATACCAATGTCGTTGTCGCCCAAGACCCCGCGCGTTCATTCACCTTACTATTAAAAATATTTTGCAAACTAACCAGTGAACCTGCGATAACTGCCAATACGAGTCCTAGCATCATACCATTTATTCTCCCATATGCTGATTTATTCTAATGAAATCTTACGCTTACTCATAGATATTGTGACTTGAGAGCCTACTTAAACCTTCCTTGTCTTTAACAAAAATGAACCCTTTATTTCGCTCAATCAGACCTTCTGTGCAGAATTGTAGGATAACCCGATTCAGATGTCTATAACTGGTTCCAATAAAGTTCGCTGCATCCCTTATATTGACGATACTTTGTTGCCCTTGATTAAGAGATTCGGATCCATTGAATGAAACAGACAATAGATAACTTGCCAATCGAACTTCCACCGAATGCATCAAATTGAAGCTCATGGCATTATTTTTAAGATGAAACTTCCGTGTAATGATGCTCAGTAGAAATTGTAGCAATGGCGCATGATCGCTTCCGTATTTTCTTAACCAACGATAATCAATACAGATCATATGAACTGATGATACTGCCTCAACCGTATTGATAATGTTAATTTCCTGTACGTATTCAATATCCCCGATGATCTCAAGCGGTTTCTTAAAAGAAAGAATAAGTTTTTTGCCCTCAGGCGAAGTCGTATAAATTTTAACTTTCCCCTTCACAAGAACATAAAGAACCTCCGAATGTTCCCCTTGGGAACAGATCAGTTCCCCTTGATCATAGCTATACAACGATAAATACGGCAATAATTGCTCATTAAATACGGAATCTATGTGATGTGTATGCAAATAATGATCTAGTTGCACATGATCTTTTATTTCTTTCATGACTCGAAATTTACCTCCTGTCCTTAACCACTAACATTAAAAATTTTAAAATCCTAGAATCACCACACCAGCAATCATCATACCAATGCCAATGAACTGTGGTACTCTCATTTTCTGCTTCTGTACCCCGAACCATCCCTTAATATCAATTATAAAGGTCAGACCCAGTTGAGCAATCAATAGCGCAGATATCGTAAGCGTAACCCCGATCTGCTGAATCGCTGTGACATCACTGAAAATAATAATCGCCGCAAAGGCTCCGCCCATCAAATATAATGGGTTTACTTGCTTAAATCCCTGCCATTTCCCGTCTCGGACGAACATCAGGATAACCAAGGCAGCAATGAATCCCGTGAACTGGGTTATCGTCGCCGCTTGCCACGTCCCAATATCTTGACTAATTCGTGCATTCACTACACCTTGGAGTGTAATAAAGGCACCTCCAAATAACGCAAATATAATTCCTCTCAAAAGTCTCTCTCCTTAAATCAATTTCTTTACTTCATTAAATGATATATTCGTGCATCATGGGAAGGACATATGTCCTAAACGAATAAATACCGAGAATTTAATCTTCTAGTGAAAAGAAGTTATTACACAATCATATTGTGATATGATCTGGGCATGATACAAAATACTAATCAAACATGGAAACTACATAAGGAGTGTCAAACAATGTACGATGTTATCATTATCGGTGGAGGACCCTGTGGCTTAAGCACTGGACTTGCACTTCAAGAAAAAGGAATTCGTTATATCATTATTGAAAAAGAAGCGATAGTGAATTCAATTGTGAACTGTCCTTTAGATATGCGCTTCTATAGTACTTCAGACCGTCTAGAAATCGGTAATATCCCCTTCTTATCTCAAGAAGCACGACCTACACGTTCTGAACTGTTAAAGTATTATCGCCTTGTTACCGAACGACAATCCATTAATATCAAATGTTATCATAAGGTTACTCGTATTTCGAAAGAAACGGATTCTTTTACCGTACATGCCGAAGATCGTACAGGATCAGACATTGTCTATCAAGCACGGATGATCGTTATGGCTACTGGGATTTTTGATCACCCAAAAAGAATCGGCGTTGAAGGGGAGTCCATGTCCAAAGTAATGCATTATTACAAAGAAGGACATTCCTATCATGGACAAGAAGTAGCCGTAGTAGGAGGTAAGAATTCTGCTATCGAAGCAGCAATCGACCTTTATCGTAACGGGGCTCATGTCTCACTTATCCATCGGGGAGACTCTGCTTACGAAGGAATCAAACCATCTTTACTTCTAGATATCCGTAATTTCATCCAAAAAGAAAAAATTAAATTTTATCCCAATTCTAGTGTTAAAGAGATAAAGGACAGATCCATTAGTATACATACACCTGAAGGATTAGTCTCCATTCCAAATGACTACCTCTTTTCACTGATTGGATATCAACCGAATACAACGATGCTTCAAAGTATTGGGATAGAAGTAGATCCTTCCACATTAGTGCCTACCTTTAATCCAAGTACTTATGAAACCAACGTTGATAACGTTTTTCTTGCAGGTGTCGTAACAGGGGGAACTACTAATCGTGTTTATATTGAAGATGGAAGATTTCACGGATTAGCCATTTCAGAAGAAATCGAACGACGCCTAGTATAGAATAAGTTTAGATTCAACAAAGGGGTGTCTGATATGTGGAAGCATTTTGTAACACTAGGAGATAGTTTCACAGAAGGAATTGGTGATGAAGTTGAGGGAGCAGCATTACATAGTTGGGTTGATCACTTCGCTAACCTGCATACGCCTGAGTTACAATATACCAACTTAGCTAAAAGAGGATTGGTAAGCCAAGAGATTCGCGTCACGCAATTAGAAAAAGCTATAGCATTGCAGCCCGACTTAGTCAGTCTAATCGCAGGAGCTAACGATATATTAAAAGGCCGTTGGAATCATAATCAATACAAGAATGACATGGAACTTATGGTCGGTCGTATACATAAGTCGGGTGCTGCCATTATCATAGCTAATCTTCCGGACTTTACAGTTCGATTGCCATTGCCTATTGAACAACAACATATAGTAAAAGAACAATTAATAGAAGCAAATGAAATCTTACAATCACTTAGTAACGAGTACAAGTTATATCATATTGATTGTTGGAATCACCCTATGGCTAAAGACAATACCTTATGGTCTAAAGATTTGATTCACCCCAATTCAAGAGGATATCGGGTAATTGCTGAGACGATCTTTAAACACGTATCTGTAAACATCAAATAAGACAGCTATGGAACTAGCCCCCTAATTAAGACAACAGGATTAGATTGTTACATGAACAAAAAAAAGGACAAACCCGTTATATGAATAACAGGTTTGTCCTTTTTTTCGATATGTATTATTCAATCATTTTAAGATAACTTTTCTCATCTACCACTCGTCGAGCAGTAACATAACGATCTTTATAGTAAGTTTCCGACAACTTACTTATTCTTACTCCCTTACTACTGGAGGAATGCGCAAATTGATTGTCGCCTAGATAGATTCCTGCATGAGAGATTTTATTACCAATAGTATTAAAAAATACTAAATCACCTAATTGCAGATCCTCTTTAGCAACTGCTATTCCCTCTTTGGCTTGAGTCTCTGATGTCCGTGGAAGATTATCAACGTTAAACTTACCCATTATATACAGGATGAATCCGGAGCAATCAAATCCTGAAGCTGTGGTTCCACCCCATAAGTATGGCGTTCCCACTACCTGATTCACTTCATTTTCCATTCTAGCCTCACGTGCTGCAAATGTACTAGGTGCAACTGTGGTGAATAATACTGCAGCTCCAAGTAGTGATATTATGAACTTCTTCAGAATCTCGTCTTCCTTTCGATGCCTACGGAGTTAGCTGAGGATTCGGTAAAAGGTTCCCTATATTCTCTTGCTTTCAAGAATAATTCACCCGGAATGGTTCCCCCGTTTTCAAAAAAACAAAATTCGGCAATTGGTTAATATTTTGTAACTATTTATACTCTAGTATATTTAGATTCACCTTGTCAATCCTTTCTTAAAATGTGATAGACCATAATTCTTAATGACTTGATAAATGGCTTCCGCTCCAAAACGAATAGCATCTACGGGTACACGTTCATCAGCAGCATGAATCAGTTCAGTAAATTTCATATCTTCTGGTAGCGGCATAGGTAGGAAACCGTACGTTTGAATACCTAATCTTGCGAAATGTCTCGCATCCGTCCCTCCTGGTAGAAGCATAGGTACGGGAACGGCATCGGGATCTGCTGCTCTGAGTACATCCGACAACAGTTCAAACATCCCCATATCCGGGATTGTTGGACAAGCATCATGGCGTATCAACTCAAACATAACATTACGATGTACGGATTGTTCGTAAAGCTCTTCTATAAGTTGTGCAGGTGTAAATCCAGGTAGTAGGCGCCCATCCAACTCCACTATAATCTCACTTGGATGTACATTAATTTTCTCTCCGCCACGCACAATTGTAGCACTCACTGTGTTGCGAAGAAGCGGCTGAAATAATCTACCTTTATCACCCATCAGTTTCAAAATACTGTTGCTCATTCGTGGTCGAAGTAGACCTCTCAGCAATAATCTCTGCACCATAGGTAATGCCGATGCCATAGATTCAATCATATAGCTCGCTGCTGGTGTCGCATGAACGGGTAGCTTAATCTTATTCAGCGCTTGAAGAAGATCTCCAAGCTGGGCCATGCAACCTTCGCTATGTTCAAGTGAACCATGTCCACCTTCGCTTCTCAATGAAGCTCTAAGCCAACAGATTTGCTTCTCAGCAACCATGATGGGATAGAATTTCCGATGACTTACCTGCAATGAGAATCCCCCGAACTCACCAATGGCATATCTCACCCCTTCAAAGTGATGCGCATGATAATCTGCCAAATAGGAAGCTCCCCGATCACCACCAGCTTCTTCATCACACACGATGGCTAGTATAATGTCACCCTGTAGTTCAACTCTCTGCGCATGAGCGCGGAGAAAGGCTGCGAGAATCATCGCCACGCCACCCTTCATATCAAGACTTCCTCTGCCCCATACGCAACCGTCATGGATTTCACCACCGAATGGGTCGTGGCTCCATACTTGCTTCTCTACGCCAACAACATCGACATGCCCATACATCAGAAGAGGGGGCGCTTCACCGCACCCCTTTAGACGAGCGATCAGATTTGGTCTGTCTTCCACTTCCGCAACAATCGTCGTCTCAATTCCTGCCTGATGCAACAGCTCCTGAATAAATTGCACACAGGCCGCTTCGTTACCCGGTGGATTCGTAGTGTTGAACCGAATTAATTGCTGTAGTATTACTTCAGGTGATTCGTATATACGACTATCATGACTTCCTTCATTCACCAGTTCTTCCCCCTTCCGCATCACTGGGACATATTCCATGACCATCAGGAATTCAGTACGCCTACAGGTAATCCTTGAGCAAATTTGTCCTGTAAGCTATACTCTGCCAGCAAACGCTCCAATCGACTGAGCTGTTCAACTTCCGGGATCAGCTTCGTCCTTAGCACAGACAGAAGCATCTTATATGCTTGCTCCATATTCGACCATGTCACTTGACCTCCTGATTGCTGAAGTTGATATATCATCGTCTGAACGTTACGGTAAGGCGTAATAACACCATGTGCATAAGCTTCTGAGTCCCAATTCCTGTTACGTGTACATGTCGCGATCGACACGCATTGGATTATGAAATCAAGCGGATATTCTTCTTTAGCAATCTTACTATTACTTAGCAACTGCTCTGCATCCGAACCATCGTCGAAGGCAAACATCTTCATGCCTGTAGTATTCTGTGCTAGCTTTTTCAAAACCGTCCTCGGTCCTAACTCTACGGCTTCCGCCACTCCGTTCTCTCGTAAATATTGGAGTACTGCCACCCATTGTACAGGCGCAGTCAACTGCTCAGTCAGAACCTTGGTAATTTCATCAGAGCTTGCGTACAACTTGGCTGTCACACTCGATAATACGGGATATTGTAGCGGCGAAAACGTATACTTATTAAGTTCTTCCGCAAATTGTTCAGCTGCAGGCGCCATAAGTGGACTATGGAATGGGGCGCTCACTTGAAGAGGGATAACAACTCCTCCCCGCTTCGTCAACCGTTCAGTCGCCTCGCTCAGTGCCCCCTTATGCCCAGAAATGACAACTTGATTCTCCGAATTAATGTTGGATACAACAACAATCTCGGACCCACCTTTATGCGTTGCGCTTACCGATGTACAGATGGATTCAACCTCGCTTATGTCAAGCTCATGAACAGCGGCCATCGCTCCTCCCCCGATTGTAGCAGCTTCCCTCATCAGCTCGCCACGACGATGAACAATACGAATGGCACTTGCAAATGGGATACTTCCTGCGCAGGTCAATGCAGTAATTTCTCCAAGACTATGACCGGCCATATAATTAATATCTGAACCCACTACTTCCTTATATATTCTGAACATAGCCATCCCGACGGCTAATATAGCTGGTTGTGCATACTCCGTTCTAGTTAGCTCCGTTATGCCTCCCTCAAACATCAGCCTGGTGAGATCGACATTCATCGCGTCATTCGCCTCATGGAATGTCTCTTTGGCTATTGGATATTTGACGAATAAGTCCTTGCCCATACCGACATACTGTGATCCTTGCCCAGGGAACAATAACGCCCGTTTAACCATTACCCTTCACGCCCTTCCCCAAGATCCTTCATCATGATTTCGAGAGATTCTTTATATAGGGATAGCAAACCATCTATACCAAACTTATCCCATACAGCAGTGTCGTAAATACATGAAACCATCAACTCAGACTCAGTCGTCGTAAGTTGAAGCGCGAGACCAATCATCGACATATATTCTTTCACTGATCCCATATCGGTTGCTGAGAACCAAGGTATAATCCCATTGCCCGCAGCTCGGAATCCTGCAGCGGTCGCGAGAGAAGAGAATGTATAGTAAGTGCTACCATTTCGTTGACGATTCACTTCTGATATCATCTCGTTAAATTCCATATAGTGGGACATGTTCAGCGTCACAGGCACGATACGATCACCTACGCCACCTTTTACAAATACAGCGACTTCATCCGTCATCGCAATATCGGATAGTACATACAAATAGACGGTTAACAATATATCAATACATTCTACGTTAAGCATTTCTGCAATACACGTTAGTTCCCGACTTATCGATCCCTCCAGATTCAGCTCATTAATGTCAGATATACTTCCTGTACTTGCTTCAGCATCTCCTGCTTGGGTCCCGAATTCCATACCCTTCATCATCGTTAATTCGCCCATTTCACCTTCTTCACCGACTGGGGTATCCAATATTCCCGCCATGCCCCGAAGCGTTGCATTCTCGAACAGATCTGCAACCGTTAGACGCTCTGGATAACGTTCTTCTAATCTATGATGTAGCGCAACTAGCAGAATGGAATTCCCTCCAATATCAAAGAAGTTGTCATCCCCATGCAAATCTTCCCTATGAAGTAATTCTTTCCAGAGGCATGCTACTTCACGTTCCGTTTCTGATTCTAGGTGCTTGAACGTTAGAGTAGATTTCGAGTAATCCATTAGAACAGCGTTATCACTTAGTTGAGGCAATGCGTTTCTATCGATCTTTCCATTAGCGTTCAGAGGCATACTAGCTAGCCATACAAATCGCTGAGGCACCATATATTCTGGTAATCGACTCGCCATGAAGCTACGAATTTCCGTTGACGGCAACTCATACTCCGCGGCATAATACGCGCTTAACCACTTCTCGCCCCTTTGATCCTCTTGCAGAAGTGCTACTGATTCGTATATTTGTTCATGACGTGAGAGCATCAACTGAATTTCCTCTAACTCGACGCGGTAACCACGTATCTTCACCTGAAAATCGCTCCTACCTAGAAACGCGATACTTCCATCCGCAAGAAAGCGTGCAAGATCACCCGTCCTATACATCCGCTCCCCTGGAAAGAAAGGGTCCGCAACAAATTGTTTATTCGTAAGTTCCGATTTCCCCCAATACCCCTGAGCAAGCCTCGTACCGGCTATACATAACTCACCCGTAACACCCGGAGGCTGGAGATTTCCGCGCTTATCCAGAATATATGTCCGAACACCTTTAAGAGCTTTACCAATACCAGGGTGGTCATCCACAATTCGCTGTACTGTCGACCACACTGTCGTTTCGGTCGGGCCATACACGTTATAGACACAAAGATGATCATATCGCTTCAATCGATCCCAGAGCGTTGGAATGAAAGGTTCTCCACCGATCATCAGATCCGTCAAATGTCGCATACAGGAACGCTCTTCTCTACCAGAAAGCAACATTTGTAGTCTCATCGGAGTCGAAACCATCATCTGAACGTCATGCTTGATAATTAGACGATCCAGCAGCTCTGGATCTCTGCGCTCGACTTGCGTCGCCAATACAACCTTCATGCCATACAGTAAAGGCATGATTAAATCATGGATTGACACATCAAAGGCTACGCTCGCTAACGCAACAATAGTTTTACCTGGAACACATTCTACTTCTTCTACCATTCCTTCAATGAAACGTATTGCACTTTCATGCTCAATGACTACACCCTTGGGCTTACCTGTCGAGCCGGAAGTATAAATGATATAAGCTAGATCTTCTGGTGAACTACTCTCTTTCAAAGGAGAAATTGCCGACGTATCCCCTGTTGTTCCCAGTTCATCCTCAACGTTAATACATATAATAGAACCCGTATAAGAGGGCATTCGATGCAGTAGATGCTGCTGCGTTAGCATCACCCGGGCTGCGGTATCCTCCAACATATAATCGACACGTGACGACGGGTATTCCAAATCAATAGGTACATAAGCGCCTCCCGCTTTCCATATACCGATAATACCTACTACAAGATCCAACGTCCTCTCCAACATCAAACCAACTAGCACACCCGTGTCTACGCCGTTCTTCCGTAGCCTTGAGGCGAGTGAATTTGCTCGTTCGTTTAGCTCGCGGTACGTCAAAGACTCCAGTCCACATACAAGAGCTGTCTCATCAGCATGTTGTCTGACCTGCGTCTCGAACCTGCCATCCAAAGTCCATCTTGATCTTTCCCTTGTCAGTTCCATCTCTATACTTATTGCGGGATTTCGTACCATTGATGATGAGTTCTCGTTGTTTGACGAAATCAATAAATCGTCTTGTGAGGAGTCGTATACAACACCGCAATGTGATAAGAGCAACGCATTAACTTCATACACATCCAGAAGTGTAATATCCTGCAGTCGTAAGTCCGATTCTCCGACTAGCAGTCTCGCCATCTTCTGAACCTGCAACCCTAAATTTTCTACCATATTAGCGCTGTATGCATCTTCATTATATTGAATGGTAAGCTCAATAGCTGACCCCAATTGCTCCACGATTCGGAATGAAAAGAGTAATCCAACTTGTTGATCATATGATTTCCCATGTATATTTTCTAGCACAACTGCTGTGGCCTGTCTTAAATAAAATTCACTTGTTGCATGTGGAACGGAAGAGTCAGCTTCATGTGCAACTCTCTCATCGAAATGCTCATTATTGTACGCAACATGCCGTCTCACATCATTTGTTGTGTCCTCCAATTGCCCCAACAGAGATACAAGTGAATCCTCTTCACTAACATCAATACGCAGTGGAACCCATCCCTGACCGTTAGAGCCGTTTGAGCTACCTATATCTATACTTGGAATACCAACAATTAACCTATCATCTTGCGTATATTTATACAGTAATATATATACAGCAGTAAGGAGTGTCGTATACAATCGATGATTAGACCCGGTAGCTTTTCGTAGCAAATGACTGGTAAGCTCATCATCCAACCTTATCTGTTGCTCCATGATACGAAAATCATCAATCCCACCTCTTCGATCAGAAGGAAAACCTCGCACTTCATTCCATAAGTCTTGTGTACTCCGAATCGTTTCCTTGGTAGGCTGAACAACCATATCCATTCCCTTCGAACCTCCCTACTATTTATGCGTGATTCTACTGTCAGCCGACATCCTCAGAAGTCTATCGTTGATCAGAGATACAACCTCATGTTCCTGCTCGTGTATGAAGAAATGACTTCCCTCGAAATGTACGATATCGCAGGTCTGATTGGTATGTGTTTTCCATTCCTCAACGTCACACCGTAAGCTTGTATCCCCTATGCCGTTTAATACAATTAGCTTTAATGGAAGTGGTTCTTTCGGTATATGTTCATACGTACCAACCAGCTTGAAATCTGCACGCAAAATAGGCATAAATAAATTCCGCAGACCTTGATCTTGAAATAATTCCAGTGGCGTTCCACCTAGACTCTGCACTTCAGCAATGAATTCTTCATCCGGGAGTTGATATGTCATTCGGTCTATATCTGCACAATGAGGTGCATCCCTACCAGACATGAAAGTAGCCATCGGGAGCGGAAGGCCTTCTGCGTGGATAAGATGAATAAGCTCGTAGGCAAGCATACTTCCCATACTATGGCCAAATATGGCGTACTGATCACATGTATATTCACGAACCAGACGAAGCAAATCTTTGGTCGCTTCATGTATATCCTCGTAAAGCTGCTCTCGCATTCTGCTCCCTCTCCCGGCCATTTCAACTGGGATTAACGAAATGGAGGGATCTATTCCCTTTGACCATTTTTTGTAGATTTGAGCTGAACTACCCGCATAGGGTAGACAGAGCAACGGTATGCGGTTTATTGTTGGCACCTTACGTAGGTAGCTGTTCATCATGTTTACGCTCCATCAACGAGCATTCTCCAGAATTCTCGCTCCTTGGACAAGAGCCCTTCAGCACGTTCGATTTCTCTTATACGATCGAATTTATGAGTCACAAATGCTTGTTTTACCTCGTCCCATCCGTCACGGATAACATCTATTCGTTCTGATAGAGCTTCGCAGAGCTTCTCATCTAGTAGCTTTTGCTCTTGCAAAGTGCGAATAAGCGCTACGTTTGCTATATGCCGATTGCAAATAATATTGATACCAATTAGCGCATACGTAATATGAGAACTATATTTCTCCTGCCTTGTATCCACGTTCCACATGCCTTCCATTGAGAAGTCCTCTAGCTCTCGAGCTAACCTTTCAGCATTCTCAACAACCTCAGATATCTTAAGCTCATAAGGCTCTATACTTGTGTGTAAATTATATATGTAGTAAGCAGGACCTGTATAATTTGTGTTGATGTTATATTCAGCGTTATTGAATGCTTTCTTAAGCCGTTCTTCCGGCACCTCGTACTCGAGATAGCCGGCAAGTGTATCATCTATTACATAGAAAGACGAACGCTCATCATCGTAACCATTGAACAACGAATAATGATACCAATGGAATTTCTTCCATGCTAAGCTATCAGGTAGCCAATAATACAAATCGACATTCAGACTCAAATTACGACCACCGCGCAGCACCTCTTTTATCTCTTCCGTAAATGCTTCTTTATTGCTAAAATGTCCTGGCTCAATCAATTTAATGACTCCAGTTAACGGGAACCTTGTCCAATCATCCAAATAATATAAGCTGTCAATCGTGGGATAACGGAACTCACTATCCGTGGCCGCAGCCCAAGGAAAATAGCTATAAATATTCAGATAAGCAGCATATCGGTAGCTTGAATGTGTAGATTCAGCAATCGAGAACGCTTGGTTCAGCATACAATTCATCCAAAACTCATTAAATGGCTTTCTCTCGAGTGTTAATTTCATCTGATTACATCCTCCTTCATATTTGGGCATATCTTCAAAACGAAGTATTTCCCGATGGACGACATATTCGTCATCCTATCGGGGATAATTCTAACCTCTTAAATATTTCCATCTACCTTTATAAGCTCACCAATCGTACGTTCTATACCCTCGGAAGCTGTCATCTCTCGAACAATTGCATAGTAATGCTGTGCCATTGCCATAATGGTTTCCTCATGGAACAAATCTGTCGCGTACTCTAGGCTGAGCACAATTTCCGCCCCGCTCTCCACTGCCTCTAGTGTCAGATCAAACTTACTGACACCTGACTCAAACGGCTGCGACTCGAAGGTCAACCCACCCGTATGAATTGCCGTTCGTTCCATATTTTGCAAAATAAACATCGTATCAAACAGCGGGTTGCGGCTCCGATCTTGTTCAATTCCCAAACGCTCCACCAGATCCTCAAATGGATACTCCTGATGTTCCAGCGCAAGTAATACATCATCATGCAGCTCCTTAACATAGCTGCCAATCGTTCTTGTTGCTTCAGGACGGCTACGAATCACCACCGTGTTAATGAACATGCCGATCAAACCTTCCGCATCGACATGACTTCGTCCTGCCACTGGTGTGCCTATCACAATATCCTCTTGTCCGCTGTATTTACTAAGTAGCACCGCATAAGCACTTAGTAGCACAGTATAAAGCGTTGTTCCTTGTTTTCTGGCTAGGCGATGCGCTTGCTGCGCAAGATCAGCGTCCAATTTAAACGCATAGTTTTGCCCGTTATAGCTCTGAATCACTTGGCGAGGTTTATCCGTTGGCAGTTCTAGCACCGGTAACTCACCCGAGAATGTCTCTAACCAATATCTCTCATGCGCCGCATACACTTCTCCGCTGAGTCGCTCCTCTTGCCAAGCGCTATAATCCCGATATTGCACACGTAGCTCAGGCAGCTCATCGCCGCTATATAGTGCGGTCAACTCTTTCAGAAGTACACTCACAGAAACACCATCTGTTACGATATGATGCATATCCAGCAACAGCAGGTAGCGTTCCTCCTCTAGTGGGACAAGCCCCACCTTTAGCATCGGACCTTTTGCGAGATCAAATGGCCGTATAAATCGTTCCATTAATCGGGTGATAATCTCATCTATCCCTGATTCAGGCAGCAATCGTCTAGCTGTCATTCTTGCCCAAGCATTTCCTTCCAGCTTAAAATCCACTGCAGGGTGAACACGTTGCCTGAACTCACCATTTACATAGTGGAACGTCGTCCTGAGGCTCTCATGTCTAGCAATTAATGCAGCGAATGCTCCCTCAAGTCTTACAGCATCAAGCTGACCACGAATCTGTAGGGCAAATGGTACATGATACATCGTCGCTTCACCAGATATGAGTTGAAGCACATATTGCCTTCTCTGTGCCCGTGACATCGTGTAATACTCTTGATCCACTTGACGCTGAATTGCTTGATACACTTGTGTATGCTCACCATCGATAACAGCCGCCAATGATTCCACAGTTGGATTCAAGAACAATGCTCTCAGTGGCACATGAACTCCGAATTGCTCTTGTAGACGACTCACTAATGCTGCAGCTTTAAGCGAATGACCTCCGAGTTCAAAGAAGCTGTCTGTTACTCCAATATGATCAGTTTGCAATAACTCCTGCCATAGAACAGCCAATCTGCGCTCCGTATCATTTCTTGGTGCCACATACTGTCGCTGACTTAACTCAGTTCGTGCAGGCTTCGGTAGTACCTTACGATCAACCTTACCTGTTGGGGTTAGTGGGATCGCCTCCATAGGAACTACGTGAGCCGGAATCATATACGCAGGTAGCCTGCTGCTAAGATGCTGTCGTAGTTCCGACGTCATGATAGAGAGGGATTGGCTATCATTTTCGATTCTCTGATATGCATCCATGACAACATACGCACATAACGCATGCTCGCCATCTCCCTCTTTAAACGCCACAACAACAACTTCCTTCACATGTGCATGACTCAGCAACTGCTGCTCCACTTCACCAATCTCAATTCGGTGTCCGCGTATCTTCACCTGATGATCCCGACGACCTGCATATACAAATTCGCCGTTTGCCAGTCTCCTGCCTAGATCTCCTGTCCGGTACATTCGTTCACCCACACAGAACGGATTCGGAATAAATACGCCCTCGTTCCATTCAGGATGACTTAGATATCCACGCCCTACGCCTGAACCACCAATGTATAGTTCTCCAACAACACCTATCGGTTGCAGCTGTAACTTGGCATTCAATACGACCATACCTGCACCCGCAATCGGCGTACCAATCGTAATGACTTCCCCTTCCGTCACTTCGCATACCGATGTCCATACCGTCGTCTCTGTTGGTCCATACAGATTAAAGATTCGCGCCTGCGTTACTCTACGTAACCGTTCCAGCAACTCCAGTGTTAACGGCTCGGCTCCAATCATGACTACGCTTAGTGCTTTCCAACTCTCGGTCTGCCCTACTTGTGCCATCCACCACTTAAACCGCGATGGTGTAATTTGGAGGACATCTACCTCGTGCTTAGCCATAAGTTCTTGTAATAAATACGCGTCGTTACGCTCCTCTTCATTCGCAAGCACAATCCGCATACCCAGTGTCAGTGGTAGTAGACTCTCCACGATAAAGATATCGAACGATACCGTAGCCATCGCTAGTATGCCTTGCCCTTCCGCCATTGGAAGTGAATCTCTGAATCCCTTAATGAAGCTGGCCAATCCCCGATGCTCGATCATAGCACCCTTCGGTCTGCCTGTTGAACCTGATGTATACAGCACGTAAGCCAGATGATTCGGTTCGCATACAGATTCGAGATTACTGCGCTCCGTAGCATACAGATCTGGGTCATCTAGATACCATTCTTCGACCGCACTTGGTACTCTTCCCGCGTACGCTTTCTCCGTCAACAATAGTTGCTCGCCGCAATCCTCTAGCATCCAACTTATACGCTCTGTTGGATAGGACGGATCAATCGCGACATACGCTCCACCCGCCTTCATTATGCCGAGGATAGCTACAATCAACTGCGGTGAGCGGTCTGCCATCAGAGCAACGATACGTTCGGGCCCAACGCCACGACTACGAAGCGTGTGCGCTAGACCATTTGCCTGTTCGTTCAGTTCACGATACGTCATTTGCTCCGTACCACACTGAATCGCTGCTGCGTCAGGCGTTCGCTCTGCTTGTTGTTCGATCTCTAAGAGTATAGATTTCCAGTCCGAAGACGTATGGGACTGAGGAAGTTCCTGTTTATCAGTGCAACCGTCCCATTTCGTAGTACACTCTTCCTTCTGAGCATTAATAATCGTTCCATTGTTCATCAAGATACTGCTCTCGAATACATCTAACAGCTCAATGCGTTCAGCTTCATTCAATAATTTCAGCTCGCCAAGGGTTCTTTCTATCCCTCTGTCCGCTGTCATCTCTTGAATAATTGCACAGTAATGATCCGCCATTCGTATAATTGTTTCTTCGTGGAATAACGCAGTTGCGTATTCCATGCTGAACATAATTTCCGCTCCGCTCTCCACTGCCTCCAGTGTCAGATCGAACTTACTGACACCTGGCTCAAACGGCATCGACTCGAAAATCAGGCCTCCAGCTTCAAGCGCTGAACGTTCCATATTTTGCAGAATAAACATGGTATCGAACAGTGGATTGTGACTCTGATCTTTCTCAAGCTCAAGTCGCTCCACCAGATCCTCGAAAGGATACTCTTGATGTTCCAACGCAAGAAGTACATAATCATGCAGCTCCTTAATATAACTGCCTACCGTTCGACCTAGTTGTGGTCGACAACGAATCGCCACCGTATTGATGAACATACCAATCAAACCTTCTACATCGACATGACCTCGACCCGCCACTGGCGTACCAATCACAATATCCTCTAGCCCACTGTACTTACCAAGCAGCACCGCGTACGCACTCATTAGCACAGTATAAAGCGTCGTACCTTGCTCTCTGGCTAGACGATGTGCTCGCTTCGTAAGCTCTTCGTCTAACATGAACGCATACCTTTGTCCCTCAAAGCTCTGTATCAATGGGCGCGGCTTGTCATTGGGCAACACAAGCATCGGTAACTCACCTGAGAACGTCTCCAACCAATAACGCTCATGTGACTCGTACACTTCTCCACTAAGTCGCTCTTCCTGCCAAGCACTGTAATCCCGATATTGTACTCGTAGCTCCGGCAGCTCATCGCCGCTATATAGTGCGGTCAATTCTTTCAGAAGCACGCTCACAGATACACCATCTGTCACGATATGATGCATATCTAGCAACAGTAGTTGACAATGCTCATCTAGTCGAATAAGTCCTGCTCGTAGTAGTGAGTCTCTTCCGAGATCAAATGGTCTTACAAACTGTGTCATTAGATCATCCATCAGTCCGTCTGCCAATGTATCTGTAACTGTCTGCTGACAATCCGCGGAAATAACAGATCCCAGAACCCATTTGTCGGTTATTTCTCTTTCTAAGACATATTGCTCTAATTTGAATGCTCCATATGAATCAATTCCATGCTCAAACTCTTGAACAGGATGAATCCGTTGGGTGAACTCCCCATCCATATAGTGAAACGTCGTCCGCAAGCTCTCATGCCTAGCAACTAAAGCTCCGAATGCTTCCGCAAGTCTTACGGAATCTAGCTTGCCACGAATCTGTACCGCGAACGGTACATGATACATCGTCGCTTCCCCAGATATAAGCTGGAGCATAAATTGCCTTCTCTGTGCGCGCGACATCGGGTAATACTCTCGATCTGCTTGACGCTGGATTGCTTGATAAGCTTGTTTACGCTCACCATCGGCATCGATAACAGCCGCCAATGACTCCACCGTTGAATTCAAGAACAATGCCCTAAGTGACACATGCACTCCGAATTGCTCCTGTACACGACTAACTAATGCTGCCGCCTTAAGTGAGTGACCCCCGAGCTCGAAGAAGCTGTCTGTCGCTCCAATGTTGTCTATTTGCAGTAGGTCTTGCCAAAGTGCAGTCAATCTACGCTCCGTCTCATTTCTTGGCGGCGTATGCTGAGGTTCGCTCCGCTCAGATACCTCCGGCTTCGGTAGCGCCTTACGATCTACCTTACCTGTCGGTGTCAGTGGGATGGATTGCAGTGACATGACGTAAGATGGAATCATATACGCAGGTAACCTACCACTCAGGTGTTGTCTCAATTCCGAAGTTACACCTGAGAGGGACTGGCTATCATTTTCCACTCCCCAATGTTCATCCAAGACAACATACGCACAAAGCGCATACTCACCGTCAGCTTCTTTAAACGCCATAACGTTTGCTTCCTTCACTTGTCCATAACTCAGCAACTGTTGCTCTACTTCGCCAATCTCGATCCGGTGTCCACGTATCTTCACCTGATGATCCCGACGACCTGCATATACAAATTCGCCGTTTGCCAGTCTCCTGCCTAGATCTCCTGTCCGGTACATTCGTTCACCCGCACAGAACGGATTCGAAATAAACACGCCTTCGTTCCATTCAGGATGACTTAGATATCCACGTCCTACGCCTGAACCACCAATATATAGTTCTCCAACAACACCTATTGGCTGTGGCTGCAACTTGGCATTCAATACGACCATCCCTGCACCCGCAATCGGCGTACCAATCGTAATGACTTCCCCTTCCGTCACTTCGCACACCGATGTCCATACCGTCGTCTCTGTTGGTCCATACAGATTAAAGATTCGCGCCTGCGTTACTCTACGTAACCGTTCCAGCAACTCCAGTGTTAACGGCTCGGCTCCAATCATGACTACGCTTAGTGCTTTCCAACTCTCGGTCTGCCCTACTTGTGCCATCCACCACTTAAACCGCGATGGTGTAATTTGGAGGACATCTACCTCGTGCTTAGCCATAAGTTCTTGTAATAAATACGCGTCGTTACGTTCCTCTTCATTCGCAAGCACAATCCGCATACCTAGTGTCAGTGGTAGTAGACTCTCCACGACAAAGATATCGAACGATACCGTAGCCATCGCTAGTATGCCTTGCCCTTCCGCCATTGGAAGTGAATCTCTGAATCCCTTCACGAAGCTTGCTAATCCTCGATGCTCGATCATTGCACCCTTCGGTCTACCCGTTGAACCTGATGTATATAGCACGTAGGCCAGATGATCCGGATGGCACACTGATTCGAGATTACTGCGCTCCATAGCATACAGATCTGGGTCATCTAGATACCATTCTTCGACTGCACTTGGTACTCTTCCCGCGTACGCTTTCTCCGTCAACAATAGTTGCTCGCCGCAATCCTCTAGCATCCAACTTATACGCTCTGCTGGATAGGACGGATCTATCGCGACATACGCTCCACCAGACTTCATTATGCCGAGGATAGCTACAATCAACTGTGGTGAACGGTCTGCCATCAGCGCAACGATACGTTCGGGCCCAACGCCACGACTACGAAGCGTGTGCGCTAGACCGTTTGCCTGTTCGTTCAGTTCACGATACGTCATTTGCTGCGTACCACACTGAATCGCTGCTGCATCCGGCGTTCGCTCTGCTTGTTGTTCAATCTCAGTTAAAATACTTACCCATTGTGCATGTTCATCGGCAGGGATGAAGCCATCTGTCCCAACTTCACTCTCGCTACGATTAAACACGGTTAATAACTGAGCTTTTTCTTCGTCATCCATCATAACTAAATTACCTAATCTTCGTGTGGATCCGTCGCTAACGGTCATCTCACTTACAATTGCGAGATAATGACGCGCTAATCGCTGTATCGTCTCTTCATGGAACAAGCTCGTTGCATATTCCAAAGTAAACTCGATTTCGTTTCCACTTTCTGCTGCAATCATGGTCAGATCGAATTTACTTATCCCTGGATCGAACTGTAATTGCTCGAAAGTTAATTCTCCCGCTTTCAGTACCGAGTGATCCATATTTTGCAAAATAAACATCGTATCGAACAGTGGATTACGACTTTGGTCCTTCTCAATGGCCAACCGCTCTACCAGTTCCTCAAACGGATACTCCTGATGCTCCAGCGCAAGTAATACTTCATGATGAAGCAGATTTACGTACTCACCCAACGTCCGCTCTTCTTCTGGTCGAGTTCGAACGGCAACTGTATTAACGAACATTCCGATTAAGCCTTCCACATCAACATGGCTGCGACCAGCTACAGGCGTACCGATAATCATGTCCTCTTGTCCGCTGTATCTGCCTAGTAATATCGCATAAGCACCTAATAAGACCGTATAAAGCGTTGTGTTATTCTCACGCGCTAATCGACGAGCGCCTTGTGCCACTTCTGCATTCAAAGTAAAATGAATGGTCCGTCCTTCATAGCTTTGAACCGACGGACGTGTCTTGTCCGTTGGTAACTCCAATACAGGTAACTCTCCTTCGAACGTCTGCAACCAATGTTCCTGGTGCCCCGCATAGCTAGCTCCTTGCAGTTTCAGTTCTTGCCATACTGAATAATCTCTGTACTGTATAGGAAGATCCAAAGGAATGTTACCTCCGTAGAGGTCAGTCAGCTCCTTCACCAGCACGCCAATGGATACACCGTCAGACACAATATGATGCATGTCCAGCAATAGTAAGTGACCATCCTGCTCCATCGAAACCAGACCCACACGAAGCAAGGGCCCTGTTTCCAAGTCGAATGGTTGTATAAACTTCAACATCAGCCCATCGATAAAATCCTTGGTTGTCACTATTGTAGAATCGGACAACATGCTAGATTTCTCATCTTCACTCAATTCAATGTTCTCAAGTTCGAACATCAGATTAGTGTGGATACGCTGGTTGAACTCAATCCCCTCATAATGAAAAGTTGTCCTCAAAATTTCATGTCTCGTGATGACTGCAACAAATGCCTCCGTAAGCTTGACGACGTCCAGCTTCCCACGTATATGCATAACAAATGACAAGTTATATGCTGTATCTTCTGCTGACAATAGCCCCAATAAATATAATCTTCTTTGTGCCCGTGACATCGGATAATTCGCCTGATCTGGTTGTCGCTGAATTCGTTCATATGTCGGTGTTAACTGACCTCCATTGCGATTTACCTCGTCTGAAATCCACCCTGCCATCAATACAACAGTGGGTGCCTGGAACAGGATACCGAGGGGCACCTCGATGCCAATCTTCGCATGAATTCGGCCCGCCAGAACTGCAGCTTTAAGTGAATGACCACCAAGCTCGAAAAAATCATCGTAAATACTAAACCCACCGAAGCCTAATACATCTTGCCAGACCTCAGCTACATTCGCTTCCAATGTTGTACGTGGCAATACAACATCTCTTACTTCCTGCAACTGGAGGGAAGGCTCAGGCAGAGCCTTGCGATCTACCTTACCATTTGGTGTGAGTGGTATCGCATCAATCGCTATTAAATAAGATGGGATCATGTAATCAGGCAACTTGCTCTTCAGGCTATTTTTAATTTCAGCCTTTTCGATTTCACGATTCAGAACAATATAAGCGCATATCCTTTTGTCACCCTCATTGTCTTCAGTAGCGATGACAAAAGCTTCCTCTACCGCCTCATGCCGTAACAAGTGTGTCTGTATTTCACCCAACTCAACACGAATGCCTCTAATTTTAATCTGGTGATCCAATCTGCCCATATACATGGCATTGCCGTCTGGTAGCCATTTCGCTAGGTCACCCGTACGATACAACAGCTTACCGTCCAGCATTGGATGCCGGACAAAACGACTTGCAGTCAACTCGGGTTTGTTATAGTAACCTAGTGCTAGACCGCTACCCGCGATACAAAGTTCTCCAGTTACCCCTATTGGGGCGAGTCTGTCCCCGAAGCCTAATATATAAATTTCGACGCCATGCATCGGTCCTCCAATAGGCACAGTCTTTCCAGATGGCATTCCATGTTCATACACATACATGTTGGAACAAATCGTTGCCTCAGTCGGTCCATATCCGTTTACAATACATATATTTGGATTCAGACTTACGAATAACTCCAGAGTCTCATCCTTAATAGGTTCAACCCCGACTAGCATTTTGTTTAGCTGAAGTTTAACTTTCGATTGCTCCAATGCGCGCGCAACATCTTTAAGTAGCGTCGGAGGAATGTAGGCAAAGGTCACCCCCTCCGAGGCGATTACGGAAGCAAGTTGCCTTGGGTCAATCAGTTTGGGCTCAGGATAGAGGATGACGCTTGCACCAAACATAAGCGGCATAAACAGCTCGCATACACTCACATCAAACGAAATGTTCGTCAGACTTAAGCATCGATCGCGTTCATCGAACCTCTCACCAAAAAACCGCTTGAGCGAATGACTGAAATTGAATAAGCTACGGTGGGATACAACTACACCCTTGGGTTCGCCTGTGGATCCAGAAGTATAAATAACATACATAGGATCTTCAACAGAACCTGTCATCTCCAGATTACTTTCATCACCCTCATATACATAATCGCCATCAAGCCCGATCAATTCTATTGAAGATTCAATTTCCACAGCATCCATTTGATCTGTTAGAAGAAGTTTCGTTTCACTATCAGACAATAAATAATCAATCCGTTTTTGAGGGAAATTCGGGTCAATGGGTAAATAAGCGCCGCCCGCTTTCATGATAGCGATCATACCTACCAGCATAGGTATGGATCTTTCTGCCATGACACCTACAATGGTATGGGCACCTACGCCGCTTCGTTGAAGCCTTCGAGCCAATCGATTCGATCGTTCATTGAGTTCTCTGTATGTAATCGACTCTCCCCGATGCGAAATCGCGCAACTCTCCGGCACCCACTGCACCTGCTCCTCGAAAGATTCATGAAACCTACGCGGTGGGTCGAACTGTGTATCACGACTTCCGAAATCAGTTAGAAGTTGATTATAATCTTGAACAGATAACATTTCGCAGTCCGCTAATGTATGTCCTGGATTGTTTGCTACGTACTGTAATAAGGATATATAATGCCGCATAAATGTCTGTGCAGTCTCAGGACGGAATAAATCGGTACAATACTCGACGACTAAACGAATCCCTTCTTTTCCTTCGACTGCTTGAATCATTAGATCGTATTTAGCCGTTCCATGGGGGAATCGTTCATGCTTATAGGTCAGACCATCTCCGGAAAAGTCTGGCGTATTCAAATTTTGCATAATAAACATCGTATCGAACAGAGGATTTCGACTTGCATCACGTCTGTCGACCAGTTGAACTAACTCTTCAAATGGGAAATCTGCATTTTTATATGCGTTAACCGCTGTTGCTTTCACCTCAGACAACAACTGTAGGAACGTTTTATCGGCTTGTGGGTAGCCTCGCAACACAAGAGTACCTACAAACATACCCACAACTGACTCTACTTCACGATTTACGCGTCCGGAAATGGGTGTACCGACAGCAAAATCTTCTCCACCCGTATACTTCGCAAGCAGTGTGTAATATGCAGAGAGCAATACCATAAATAATGTGCTTTCCGTCCCTTTTGCCAATTCTCGAATACTTGCACTCAACCCAACATCCATATAAAGATCAAAGGTCTCGCCACGACTACTCTTCACAGGAGGACGAGGAAAGTCCGTTGGTAACTGAAGAACAGGCCATTCTCCCTCACATTGATTCATCCAGTACTGACGCTGACGCTCCATCCGTTCCGATTGCGGTAGTTGTTGCTGCCAAGCAGCATAATCACGGTATTGCAGCTTAAGTGGTTCTAATAGATCTCCACGGTAAATCCTAATAAGCTCACTGAGTAATATACCTGCCGACATCCCATCAGAAGCAATATGATGAAGATCCAACAACAGTACATGTTGGTCTGGATTAATCGTGAGTAATGTCGCATAAAGTAGTGGAGCCTTGCTTAGATCAAACGGAACAAACATATTTTGTAACACCAACGAAAGATCTTCTTCGTTCACCTGCAACCTATTTAAAGTAAAGGATACATCTTCATGAACAATCTGCCGAATTTCTCCCTCAACAACAGCAAACGATGTTCTCAACATCTCATGGCGTTGAATGAGTGTCTGAATGGAAGATTCCAGCTTAGCCGCATCAATAACGCCATCAATGTGTAGGAGTTCCGGCAAATTATAGCTTCGATCGCCAGGCGTTGCCAACTGCTGAAGATACATTCGTTGCTGCGGAGAAGATATGGCATAATGCTCGGCGGATGGAATCGGCAATATGATGATTGCTTCATCCTTCACTTCTTGAACAGACTTCAATCGACGTTCAGCTACTTCATCTACAAACGATCCCAGTACAGGGTTAGCGAGCAGATCAACGACTTCAAGCCGAACACTCAATCGTTCACTCAACCTATTCATAATTTTGAGAGCAATGATAGAATCGCCGCCAAGCTCATAGAAATTGGCCTCGGTATGAAGCTCGTTGTATCCGAGTATCTCCCCCCATACCTCTGCTACGCTTTGTCCCACTTCCATATTGCCGCATTCACCGAGTAGTAATACGGCTTTACCTTGCCCCTTATCTACTTGATACTGCTGCTGAAGCCTACCACGCCATTTAGCAAATGTTTCTTCCATTTCGATTCTCAAGTCCGCTGGAACCTCATTGCGTGTCCACAGGTCCTGAATCATGGAGAGAGGGGAAATATTCGGCTTGTCACTTGACTCTTCAACCCAACAGGAATGCCGGTCGAAAGGATATACGGGGATAGGAATACGTTGACGAGACCCTCTACTGTACATCCGTGCCCAATCCATTCTAACGCCAGCAACATAACGCTCAGCTATTTGGTTTAATATCCCGCGGTCTCTTCGTTCACCGCTCGCTTCGTGATCCAGAAGCTCCTGCACAAGTACTTCGTCACTAATAACAGCGTCCGACGAAGCTGACAGCCCATAATACACATCCTGCGTATTCTTGTCCCCAATCCGCTCGATGTCGAGTGAGTTAAGAATTCTTCTAAGCTCAACCTGATCAGTAGCAACGATAGCAAGTCTATACTTGTAATGACCACGTCCCGTGGCGGCGGTGAAACAAAGGTCTTCCATGCTCCAACTATCCATATCACGGGCGGATATCCATTCCTGATAATTCTGAACGATCTGTTTCAGTGCTCTCTTGCTATGCCCAGATAAGCAGAGAATACTCACATCATTCTTACTAATCTCATTGTTTATTTGAGGAGCTTCCTCTAATACGACATGACAATTGGTACCACTCATACCAAATGCACTAACCCCACATCGTCTCGCCCCGTCTTCATCGCTCCATGGCATCAACTCGTTATTCACATAGAGAGGTGAATCAACAAATGAAATTTTGCGATTGGGTAATCGAAAATGTAACGTCGGCGGAAGTTGTTTATTGTAGAGCGAGAGTACTCCCTTTAGTAAACCGGCAATACCAGCCGCATGATCTAGGTGACCGATATTACTTTTAACAGAACCGATTGCACAGAACTGCATTTTATCCGTAAATCGGCTGAATGCACGTGTTATACCATCAACCTCAATCGGATCTCCAAGCATAGTCCCCGTACCGTGTGCTTCCATATAAGTCACCGTCTCAGGATCAATTCCCGCAGCTTCCCAAGCACGAACAATCACATCCTCTTGTGCCAACGCATTCGGAGCAGTAATACCAACTGAACTTCCGTCTTGATTGGTAGCACTACCTTTAATGACAGCATAGATATGATCTCCATCTTGAAGCGCTGTAGACAGTGGTTTAAGTAACATGGCTACAACACCGTCCCCGATACCTGTTCCATCCGAGGAATCATCAAACGGTTTGGCACGATTATCGCTTGATTCAATACCTAACCGAATACCGATATCAAGCGGTAATAGATTGATCTTTACGCTGCCAGCCAATGCCGTGTCACATTCTCCACTGCGAATAGACTGACAAGCCAGATGAACTGCCACGAGCGACGATGAACATGCTGTGTCTACACTAATCGCCGGTCCTCTTAGATTGAGTAAATATGAGATCCGGCTTGCTATCATTGAGCTTAAGTTACCTGGTGCCGCTAAAGAGAGAGCTTCCGGGTTAACCGCCTCGATCACTCTTTTGTAATCATGCAACGCATCCGCATTATGACCGATAAAAACACCCGTACGTGTACCTTGAAGCGCCTCTCCCCCATATCCACCATCCTCAAGTGCGTTACAAGCCGTCTGTAGAAATAACCTCTGGTTGGGACTCATCAAAGAGGCTTCTTTGGGAGATAACCGAAAGAATGAATAATCAAATGATGAAATATCGTCCAGATATGCTCCATCAAATATAGAAACGTTGTTGTACATTGCTCCCAGCTTGTGTAAATACGGCTCAAGTTCACGTCGACGAGACGCTGGAAATTCACCTACACAATCGATACCACTAAGCAACACGTCCCAAAATTCGTTATGAGTCTGAGCCTGAGGCAACTTTGCGGAAATACCTACAATTGCTATTTCGTTTAATGATGTTTCTATAATTTCATCATCGAATATGTCCGATTTGAGTATATCCGATTTCTCCTCCAGCAGATCAAGTTGAAACATGCCTCACACTCCCTTCCTACTCTATTTGAAGCTACCTGCTGTTTGCTTATTCCGTGGCAGCCGGCGAGAACGAAATAATAGAACAAAGATATGAGCTAATAGCGCCAATCCGCTAATAATGGTAAGTGCAACCACCGTTGCTGAAGACCATTCTTTTATGAAAAGCGATACAACATACAGGGAGGTCGTACTGATCATATGTGTAATTAATGACGACCATAGCGACCCTGTCGAGACACGAATCACACCATAAATAACTGCTCCTAGTGCCGCAAAGAGACCCACAGTTATATTCATAAAGACAGCCCCAAAAAATACAGCTTGTAGCAATACCGACAATAGTGTGGAGAATCGCTCGCGGAACAAATGTAGCAACAAACCACGGAAGAGCCATTCTTCCAATAAAGAGCCTAGTAGGATGCTGCCAAACAAAATAACTAAAAAGTGTCCTCCATCAATAATGAACGTTACTAGATTAGCTATTTCAGGGTAGTTGTCTTTGATCCAAGAGATCCCTGAGAATGATGCAATAAACAGACCCAGTGACAGACCCGCTCCAGCGCTAACGAGCAACGATTTCGGAGAGACAAAGCCCAGATCCGCAAAAGAAACACGTTGCAAGCGTTGCAGAGGTATATAGAGTGCAAGAACAATTAGGTTAGCGATAATAAAAATGCTTGCTGGATTGTTGTCAAACCAAGTTTTGAGATCCGGCTGTGATATCCAGTTGTATATCGCTGTATTCATAAGCATGACGGTTCCTGCATAAATGATGAGATATAACAGAGATTTAGCGAATATCAATACTGTTCTCACAGATTAATCGCCCCTTGGTTTGTTGATGTATTACGAACCTCCCGCTTAGATAAGAACATTCCAAGAACAATGATTATGAGAGATATAACCATTCCAGTTATTAAGACAGGAAGATTGTCCGTCTTAGGACCCCAATGCCACAAGATATACTGTATGCCTTGGCAAGCCACTTGAGCGGCTATGGGCGCCCATATGGAATCGAACCAGACGTAGATCAGAGCAAAAATAACAGCTCCTAGAAACCCGTAAATCGATAGAGGGATATCGCCGGTAAAAAATAATACGCCGTACAAAATACCTTGAAGAACAATAGAAATAACTAATGGAAGGACGCCTCTAAACGCATTAAGGAGTACCCCTCTAAATAACGTTTCCTTATATATGTTTCCAAGAAGAAGGAACAGTAGAAACACATACCACTCAACCCGATAAAGATAATCGAAAAGAACATTGAATTGTACTAATTCGGATTGAATTCCAGGCCATTGTGCGAATGCAACTGTAAATAACCCTGCTCCTAAGCCAATAAGTAGGGAGAGCACAAGCGCCCTCGCCCCCATCTTCCGATACCGTGCAGCTTGAAATATATTCACTTTAAAAATATATTTCAGTGCGAGGTACATAAGTGGGAAGCTCACAATATCATTAAAGACGATAAAGATTAATGTATTCTGTTGAAACCAGGCATTATCCTGATAAATGAAATGATTGAATATATAAAGTGCCGTGAAGAACCAAGCAAAATAAATCCCGATAATAACGCCAACTTTTGCTAACATAAGACCCCATTGTTTCAACATTATAACCCCCCACTCGTCGGAATAGATTTCCCTTGTACAGGGTTCCTGTTTTCTCCATTGCCACTTCTCCATACATATACAGTACCCGCTAGTAAACTGAGTAGGCTCACAATGGTTATGACATACAACATACCTTCGCCCAGTTTATTTAACGTTTCGTAGAATCCAACATACTTAGCAATAAAGATCAGACTCATCGCTGAAGTTTGTACAATAATTGGAGCCCATATAGAGGATAATCTAATGCATAAAATAGCGTATATAATCCCCGATCCAAGTCCAATAGCAGACAAACTTAGACTCGGTTGAAAATATGCATAGATTGCAGCTTGTACAATAATCGCTGCAATCATAGGCATAACGGATCGTAAATGCTTGTAAATTAATCCTCTAAACAATATCTCCTCGTAGATAGGTCCTAGAAGACCAACGCCAAGTATGACGAACAATATGGATTCACTTCTCATCATGTCATTCACAAGACCTGGAATGGACGGGAAGTTGCGTGCAATAAAATCAATTTCCATGAGTCCTATGCTGAATAGACATCCGGCTAACCCCATGCCAAACATAAACATGGTATTTTTGAGTGAGATGCGTTTAAACCTACTCGCCTGAAACAAGGTTTGTCCCTGCCCGGGCCATATGCTTTTCTTCAAACGGAATAACAACATATAGAGCAACAAGATGACAGCAGAGAGCACTCCCATGAACATAGCAGGATTATAATCCATAAATTTCGCTAAGCCAGTGGTAACCTCCCACTGATAGGTCGCCCTTAGCAAAAATAGCACGGCATAGAAGATACCCAAATAGAGCGCAATGTTGCCAATCATTAATAATATCTTTTTCACATTGGTGCCCCTTTGCTTGTTTGATTTATTTGTCTATAGAGATTGAACTGAAATTTGCACTCACAAGTTCGATCATTTCTAAAGAGAATCACGAGTATATGGGTTCGTCTTTAGTTCAATCTCTATTGTTGTCATCCGTACCGGATGTTGCTGTCTGTTGAAACTGATGAACAGCCATCCTTAGCAGTTTGACATAACCTTGCGCCCATTCCTTAACTTTCTCCTTTTTCAAACGGCGTGCATTAAATTCCAACAATCCATTAATGACGCCCTTAACCTCTGTTCCCTTGCTACTATCTATCATCAGGACAATATCAAATACTTGGAGCAGTTCCTGTCCGGTAGCAATGCTATTCTTCGATCCATCCACATACAACGGCGCCACACTAAAACCTTCATGACTTCCGCGCTCTAACTTCACCTGTTGCACATCATAGTCCACCTCAGCATCATTTAAGGACGACACGACTGCTCGTAGCATTTCGTCGAACTCCTTCACTGTGCTGAAATCAATCTCAACAGGAGCGATCCGTCCTTTAGATGTTGCGACAGGCAATAGGATAAGATTCGAATTCGCTTGCTGCTTCCAGAACAATAAGTAAAGCGCCAAAGTTACCGACTCAACAGTAACGGATTGAGACTCCGCGAGCTTATTAAGCCCCTGTACCAAATCTGTGTCCAAAGTTAACTGGAACGAGCCCTTCCATTGCGCAGCATATGCTTCATTGCTACAGTCTTCCCGTAACGAAATACCACTCCAATGCCAAAGGCGAAGCTTATCACCACGTGAGTCGATATATTCAGCAAGCAATGCGATCGTCGGATAATTGAACAAATCCGTCACCTTCAGCACACCAGGATATAGCTCGTCCAGACGTTGATGAACGCGGATGAGGAGTAGCGAATCCCCACCGACATCGAAGAAATTATGATTCGCACCGATATCTGAGCGACCAAGTAACTCTCCCCATACAACTGCGATCGTTCGCTCCGTGTCACCTGAAACTTCTACATAACTTATCCCTGTATCCAACATTCCATCTGGTGTTGGCAATGCCTTCCGATCTACTTTGCCATTCGGAGACAACGGCATCTGAGGAAGCTCCATATAGACGGCTGGAATCATGTAGTCTGGTAATGTAATCGCCAAATGCTCACGCAATTGTATCGAGGTTACAGATTCATTCATTACGACATATGCACAGAGGAATGGCGCTGAACCAGCCGTTCCTTCACGCTTAATTACAACGGCTTCCTTCACACTAGGATGATTCGTGAGTGTATGTTCAATCTCACCGCATTCAATCCGATACCCTCTTATCTTTACTTGATGATCCAATCGTCCCAAGTATTCGATATTGCCGTCAGGTAGCCATCTTGCCAAGTCGCCTGTCCGGTACATCACTTCACCTGATACGAACGGATTATTCACAAACCTATCTTTTGTCAAATCAGGACGTCTCCAATAACCACGAGCCAAGCCAACACCTGAGATACACAGTTCTCCAGCTATTCCTACGGGTTGTATCTGCAGTGCGTCGTTCACCACATATAAAGAGATGTTATCGATTGGCTTCCCAATCGGTACACTTGTCAGGGTTTCTTCGCACATACAATCGTAATACGACACATCAACTGTCGCCTCTGTCGGGCCATAAAGGTTCACGAGTGCCACATGATATGGTTTGCCTATATTACTTCTGAATCGTTCCACATGGTCGACTGTCAGTGCTTCACCACTTGCGAAGATAGTACGCAAGCTCGCAAGCTCCTTACCAGCATCAACGATGCCGGGACTATCCATAAAGAGATGAAGCATCGACGGTACAAAGTGCATGGTCGTCACCGCATGTTTGGCTATCGCATTTACGATTGCGCCAGGATCTTTCTCTCCGCCAAGCTCAAGTAGACACAGCTTAGCTCCAACAAAACTCCACCAGAACAGCTCCCAGACCGACACATCGAATGTGATCGGCGTTTTCTGCAGAATGACATCATTCATATCCAAGGAATAGTTATTCTGCTTCCACATGATACGGTTGACGACAGAATGATGTTCAATCATGACACCCTTTGGTTGACCCGTTGAACCTGATGTATACAGTACGTAGGCCAGGTTTCGAGAATGATGTATCTTTTCCAAAGCAGATCCATTCTGCTCCTGTTGTAGCATATCCGCGACATCCAATATCTCGGAACCTAGTAATAAATTACGCATTCCTATATCCCGTGTTAATACGATCGTTGCTCCAGAATCAGAAAGCATATACTGAATGCGATCCTCAGGTAATTGAGGCGATATTGGCACATACGCCGCTCCCGCCTTCAATATGCCGAAGATCGCAATGATCATCTCGATGGAACGTTCCATCATGACGGCAACGGTATCCTCACACTTCACTCCTCGTTTTCTCAGTGCCCTTGCTAAGCGATTCGCACGCTCATTCAACTCGCCATACGATATTTGGGCCGATTCATCTACAACGGCCGTTACATGCGGAATCCACTCCGCCTGTGCTTCTAGGTAACTTTCCACAGTCCTTTGACTTGGATAGGCTATAGCGGTCTCATTGAAAGCAGTAATCTGATTCACTTCTTCTTCTGCCGTCAGCAAACTGATTTGACACATTGGAATATGTTTATCACGCGTAACCGTTTCTACAATACGGATATAGTAACTAATCATTCTGCGAATGCTTTCCTTGTCGAACAAAGCGGTCGCATACTCTACGGCGATATCTATTCTGCCTTCGCGTTCTGCCAGCTCAAATGTCATATCCAACTTAGATACAGCATGTTCTAGTGAGCATGTCTTCCATTGAAGCTTATCTGTCTCCATCATCGGAGTCTCCATGTTCTGCAAAACAAACATCACATCGAAGATCGGATTCCGACTTAGATCACGAGGTACATCAAGTGCGGTTACACAATGCTCGAACGGTAACATGCCATTATGCATTGCTCCCAGTACACTCTCTTTTATCGCTTCCGCTAACACGGCGAAGGTCAGTTCACCCGATGGCTTGCTACGTATGGCAACCGTGTTGACAAACATGCCAACAAGCGGCTCTGTGACTGGATGAAATCTTCCGCCTATCGGTGTTCCAACGATAATATCCTCTTGTCCCGTCATTTTATAAAGTAGAACGTGGAAACACGCTAACATGACATGGTAAGGTGTCATACCTGATGCGATTGCTAATGACTCTACCTCTTCCATCAATGAAGGAGGTAGCGTATCTATAAGCTTGCTTCCCGCAAAACTCTGCTCGGAAGAGCGAGACCTGTCCGTTGGCAAGTCCAGAAGCGGTAGCGTGCCCGACAACGTCTCCTGCCAATATTGCTCCTGTCGATATCTTTCATCGCTACTCATCCAAGCTTGTTGCCAGACCGCGACATCTCTGTATTGGATGTCAAGCGGAGTCAGCGTGCCTCCGCCATACAACACTGCGAAGTCTCCTGCCAGCACAGACATGGAAATACCATCCGATACGATATGATGCATGTCGAGCAGAAGCATATGATCTTGTTCACCATTTGTAATTAACGAAGCACGTAGAAGTGGCGGCTGCTGTAAGTCAAACGGTTCAATAAACCCTTTCATTTCATCCACACTATCCACATCTTCAACTCTTGTTATATTTGCTATCAACGTCACATGTTCATGAATCCGTTGAACAGGCACACTATCGTTCCATTCGAAGCTCGTTCTTAGCGGTTCATGCCGTTCGATCAGACCTTGTAACGCAAGTTGCATCCTCTCCACATCTAGCTCACCTATCATCCTTAGCGCTAGCGGCAAATTGTAGGTCGTCGTGCCTGATGGATTCACATGATGCAGCACGAACATGCGGTTCTGAGCAAGTGACAATGGGTACGTAGCCTGCTGCTTCGTTCTCTGAATATGCACTACCGCTTTCCTCGACGCCGCATCGATCAACGCTGCCATATCCTCTAATACTGGAGCTCCAAACACATCCTTCAACGAGAAGGAGACCTCTAGTTGCTGTTCCACCGCTCCCGATAACTGAGCAGCACGTAGCGAATGTCCCCCTAATACGAAGAAATGGTCGTCTACACTTACTCGATCAACGCCAAGGATATGCTTCCATAACGCCGCTAGCCTCCGCTCTGTATCACTGCGCGGTTCTCCCCCGCCAACGGAATCAGTATACGTCGGTTGCGGAAGCCGATTGCGATCAGTCTTGCCGCTGGCACTTAGCGGTAGTTCACTCATGAAAACAAATAGTGATGGAACCATATATTCTGGGAGCGACTGCTTGAGTATATTCTTCAGTTCACGCTCATCAAGTGTATAAGTTGTTACTACGTAAGCGCACAAGGCGACCTCACCGATTCTATCTTTCACGGTTGTGACAATAGCATCCGAGACCGTCTCAAGCTGCAGTAGAGCATGCTCTATCTCTCCGCATTCGATCCGTTGACCCCTGATCTTAACCTGATGGTCGAATCTGCCCAAATATTCGATATTACCATCTGGTAGCCAACGTGCACGATCACCTGTCCGATACATTCGCTCGCCAGGGAAGAATGGATCGGTTACAAATTTCTCTGACGTCAACTCACCACGATTGAGATAACCTCTAGCGAGGCCAACCCCTGCAATACATAGCTCTCCTGGAATGCCGATTGGCTGAAGACTCAACTGCTCATCAACAACATATAATCGTGTATTGTATATCGGTGCACCAATTGGCACTGATCCATGTGAATAGTTGGCACAATCATAAGCGCTAACATCCACTGTTGCCTCAGTCGGTCCATACAAATTAATGAGACTCGTGTTCGTCTCTCCACGTGAAATCATTTGATAGAAACCTTTCACATGTGCAGGCTTCAATGCTTCTCCGCTTGTAAACACATAGCGCATATCACCGAGCGGCTTATCACGTCTCGATTCCGTTGTATATTGAAGAAATACGCTTAGCATGGAAGGAACAAAGTGCATGACTGTCACGGACTCTTCGTCCACAACGTTCATTATGATCTGCGGTTCCTTCTCTCCATGTGGCTCCAACAAATAAACGGAAGCCCCGACAAAGCTCCACCAGAAGAGTTCCCATACCGAAACATCGAACGTAATAGGCGTCTTCTGTAGAATAATATCCTGTGGATCTATAGGATATTGAGATTGCATCCAATTCAATCTATTTATGACCGATTCATGTTCAATCATGACACCCTTCGGCTTACCGGTAGATCCAGATGTATAAATGACGTACGCCAAATTCTGTGAGTTAGATACTGGTTTCAACACTTCCGGATGAAGTTGTAAGCTCTCGTCTAAACCTTCGAGATCAACAATTTCTCCTTCAAATGACAACCGCTCTATCCATCTGCATTCGGCACATAAAAGCGTGGCCCCACTATCTTCAAGAATGTAATGAACTCGATCCTCAGGGAATTCAGGGTCGATAGGCAAGTAAGCACCTCCGGCCTTCAGAATACCCATAATGCCAATCATCATTGCAAAAGAGCGTTGTGCAACTATCGGTACGATCGAATCTGCCTCGACTCCCTTATTACGGAGTTGCAGAGCAAGTCGATTTGCCCGCTCATTCAGTTCCCCGTAAGTAAGCGCCCCTTCACGAGATCGGATCGCAATAGCATCAGGGGTCTTCGCTACCTGCTTCTCGAACATTCCATGAATAGTGCATCCTTGTGGATAATCATTTGTCGTATCATTCCATTCCCGAAGTAGGATTTGCTCCTCCATATCTGAGATCAAGCGAATAGAAGAAGAACTCTCAACTGGATGATCTACCACTTGCGCAAGCAGACTCAACAATCGCTCCGCAAGACGCTCCATCGTTTCTCTTCGGAACAGACTTGTGTTAAATTCCAATTCCCCCCGCAAACCGCTGCTACCCTGACCATAAATATCTAATTTGAAATCGAGCTTGGATGTAACATTTCCGCTAATTGGAGTGGGTTGTAATCCCCATGTACTACCCTTCACTTCAGGGTTGGCTTGGAACTGGTTATGCAAAATCAGCATCGTATCAAACAGCGCATTACGCGATGGTTCATATGACATTTGTGCCGCTTCGATCATTCGATCAAAGGAAGTTCCTTGATGCTCGAATGCTGCAAGCAATTGTTCATGGGTATCCTTTGCAATCTGAATGAAGCTTTCAACTTCCTCCATTACAAGACGAATAGGTAGGAATCCATTAAACATCCCGACCATATTTGTCGTATCAGGATGGGTCCTTCCAGCCGTTAGGGCACCAATGACCAAATCCCTCTGGCCCGTATAGTTCTGGAGCAATATCGCATAGGATGCAAATAGCACGCTGTTTAGACTAACGCCAATGGTGTCCGACAACTCTTGGAGGCGATTAGATAGCTGTGCAGGGATGTCGAATACCACTGTCTCGCCGCCGAAAGATTGCCGTTCTCCACGAGGGAAATCAAGTGGCATATCTAGAAGTGGTAGCGGTGCTGCAAGTTGATCCTGCCAATAACGATCACTCTCTAGCAGTCGCTTAGTTACGTTCTGTTTGGTTCTCCATACGGCATAGTCCTTGTAATGAACAAGAGGTGGCTCTAGGTGCTCTCCATCCACTAGTTGTACAAGTTGCTCCATGATTAACCCGATAGATATGCCATCAGCGATAATATGGTGCAGATTGAGGAATAGGTAGGCTTCACCCGATTCACAACTTACTAGGCTCGCGTCGAGCAATGGTGCTTGCATCAAGTCTAGCGGCTGTACGAAAGTTCGGAACAACTCTTCTAACCCATTCTCTTCACATTTCGTTTCCTGTAGCTCGAAATGGACTTGTTCATGCACAATCTGACATGCCTCGCCGCCAATCAGACGGAACGATGTTCGGAGCGGTTCATGTAAGCTGATAAGCTTCTTAAAGCCCTTCGCAAGCTCACTGTGCTGAACTTGCTTCGTTAAACGCAGTGCAAGTGGAATATGATAAGTTATCCCAACATCCCCCATTGCTTCAATAAGGAATATTCGCTGTTGTGAAGGACTCAAAGGATAGGATGCCAACATAGGTGCCTGTAAGATTGGATCAAATGCCTCTTTACTTGCTCCGTCGATCCATGCTGATTGTTCTCTTACCGTAGGACGCTGGAAAATCTCCTTGATCGGCATTCGAACCTGGCATTGTTTGTAAATTTCAGATACAAGCGTCGCCGCTTTCAGTGAATGCCCACCATGTTCAAAGAAATGATCGCATACACCTACAACTTCTACCTTCAACACCTGTTGCCAGATCCCAGCAACCTTCTCCTCCGTAAGAGTCGCCGGCGCGACATATGCAGCAGCTATTCCTTGTGCGGTATAATCCGGCTCAGGCAATGCACTTTTGTTCAATTTCCCATTCGCGGTGAGTGGAAGCTTCTCTAGCTGTACGAATGCAGAGGGAACCATAAACATCGGAAGCTTTGCTGCAAGCTCCGTACGCAACTGTTCAATAGATATCGACTCTTCAGCAACGACATAGGCGCATAAGAGCGGATCACTATCGCGGTATTTCAAGACAACAACCGCTTCTCTCATGCCTATGCACTCTAGCAGTTTACTCTCGATTTCTCCAAGCTCAATACGGAACCCGCGCAACTTCACCTGTGTATCCATTCGATCCATAAACTCTAAATTTCCATCTGGTAATCGTCTGACCAAATCTCCCGTCTTGTATAACAATTCCCCAGCCTTGAAGGGATGTGCAATGAATTTAGAGTCAGTCATTTCCTGCATATTTAAATAACCCGAAGCCACCCCATCACCAGCAATACATAGCTCGCCAGGAACAAGTGCAGGAACCATATGTCCACTCACATCCAAGACATACGCTTCTGAATGTGCAATCGGCTTGCCAATTGGAATGACTACTCCATCTTGTTCCAACTCTTCAACCTTATAACAAGTTGCAAAGACGGTTGATTCAGTCGGTCCATATACATGCAATAGCACCCCAGGACCAAGAGCACGTAACGCTCTCTTAACATGCGGGGCAGATGCTCTTTCACCACCGAACAGTATGTGACGAAGCGTAGATAACTCTTCCAGTCCATGATCGACCAACGTATTAAACAATGCCGTAGTCGTAAAAAACACACTGACATTATTGTTTCTGATCAACCTTATGAGCTGATAAATATCTAACAGATCGTCTTCATTTACAAGAACTAACTTGGCTCCATTCAGCAAAGATCCGTATAAGTCGAAAGTCGAACCATCGAAGGCATAATTGGACAACTGCAGGAAGACATCTTCATCTGTTAAATGAATATAGTCTGTATCCACAACAACTCGGGAAACGTTGCGATGAGTTGTCAAAATGCCCTTCGGAATACCCGTAGAGCCAGAGGTGTACATAATATAGGCAAGATCCTGCGCCGTTGATTCAATAGACAGATTATGCTTATCTTCCTTCCCCCACTCCCCGCTTCTAGCATCCATATCAATGACATCGATACTCATATTGGAATCGTGCAGAAGCTCCCGGCACAGACTGGCTGTCGATGCTCCCGCAATAAGTGTGGAAATACCAGCATCCTGAAGCATGAATCGAATACGTTCTGCTGGATACTTGGGATCGATTGGTACATAAGCCGAACCTGTTTTTAAGACTGCGAGAATGGCAATCGGCATATCACAAGATCGAGAAAGTAGAAGTGCAACACGCGAAGTTTTCGTTACACCACGATTTATCATCCATCTCGCTAGCGCATTCGCCGCCTCATTTAGCTCAGCATATGTCAAGGACTCTTCTTCTAACACTACAGCGATATGTTCCGGCACCCGTGAAGCTTGCCGTTCAAATAGCCGATGAAGTGGAATATCTCTAGGGTACGGCGTTTGTTGTGCTTGGCTATTGCTCATAAGCATTGAACGTTCATCCGTATCTAGCAGGGCAAGATCGATCAGAGGTGAATCAGGATACCGAACCGCTTCTCTCGCCAAGGCGATGTAGTGACGAGCAAACTGCTGCACCGTCTCTGAACTATACAAATCAACCGCATATTCGATGGAAATATTAATACCTTCATCTGACGAGACGCATTCCCAGCTCATATCAAACTTTGCTGTGTTCGTGTCCATAGACGCGGGTTTAAATGTCACATCCGTCGCTCTGAATTCTGGAAGCTCCATGTTCTGCAACGTAAACACGGTATCGAACATCGGATTGCGACCATATTCCCGTTTAGCTTGAGTGAGTTCCACAATCTCTTCATATGGAACATCCTGATTACCTAATGATGCCATCAGATCGCCGCTCATTTTTTTCAAGCATTGGGATAATGGTAGTGTGTGGTCCACCTGGAATCTGAGCGGCACCATATTGACGAACAAGCCAACAACACCTTCCATCTCCGAGCGTGTTCTTCCAGCTGCGGCTGTACCGATGACGACGTCATCAGCTCCTGTATACTTACTTAGCAATATGTAATAAATCGATACTAATACGGCATACAGCGTACTCCCCGTTTGAGCAGCCAGTAGCTCCAGCTCTGTTGTGAGCTTCGCATCCACAATAACTTTTTCTGTTGCTCCCCTATAACTAGGGTTTAGGGGGCGCAAATAATCCATTGGGATATTAACCGTTGGAACACCATTGTCGAATAATTGCCGCCAGTACATTTGCTGTTTAACCTTACATTCGTCTTGTTTAGATGCTTCCTCCCACAAGACAATATCACCGTAGTCTAGCCTCATTGGAAGAAGTTCCTTACCTTCGTACAAGGCAACAAATTCTCCAATCAGAATACCCATCGCCGTCCCATCCGTAATCAGATGATGCATATCGAACAACATCAGATGACGCTCATCCTCCAGCGTGATCAATTCAATCCGAAATAATGGTGCTTTGTCTAGTGAATAAGGTTGAAGAAATGATTTCATCCTGCTCTGTATTCCGCTATCCAACCATTCACTACCGTCCGCATATGCAATCGGCACTTCTACATCCGTAGCTATTCGCTGTACTACCCGATCATCTTCCATGACGAATGATGTGCGTAAACTAGCATGCCGTCCAACAAGTACTCGCCAAGCTTGCTGGAATCTATCCAGATCCAACTTGCCGTCAATGGTAATCGATTGTGGCAGGTGATAGTTAAGCAAACCCGGATTCATCTCTTCGAGAATAAATAATCTCCTCTGTGCAGATGAAGCTGGATACCATTCCCTCGACTCTACCTTCTCAATCGGCCCTTGCGCTTTAATTCGAACGCTACCCTCTACCATATCGTCAATAAAAGTTGCGAGCGAGCGGACCGTATGATGTTGAAAGAGCTCACCAAGCGAAATATCTATACCGAACGTCTCTTGCAGTTGGGCCGCTACGTATGTCGCCCGCAACGAATTGCCCCCATGCTCCAGAAAATGACTATCGATACCGATCCGATCCCTCTTTAATACCTTTTGCCAAATAGACAATATTTTGTGCTCGCTATCCGTGGTAGGAGGAACAATGATTTCTACAGTAGGCTCTGTTACCAATGTTTGCTCCAGTAAGTACAACTCTGCAAGAACAGTGGCAAACTCATCGCAACGCATACTATCTGCAAGGACATATCGTTGAATTTTACCTGAGCTTGTCTTTGGAATGCGTCGTACCGGAACAATGAGTTTCACTTGGAATCCAGTTCTTCGGTTTAAGAGCCTCTGAATTTGATCTCTTAGCGGCATGAATCCGCCCAGCTTACCGCGATATTGTACGAATACCGCAATTTCATCTTGTTTTGACACATCTTCTTGGACAGCACAAATGGCTACTTTTCCGATTTCAGCACCATTAACCTCACTTACGAGTGCCTCAAGATCATGTGGATATACGTTTTGTCCGTTCACGAAGATAATATCCTTCATACGACCCGTCACATATAACCGCCCATCTCGCATAAATCCGAGATCACCTGTATTAAGCCAACCGTCTGGAGATATCGTTACTTCGTTGACATCTGGTCGATTGAAATAACCTCTTGTTACATTACTACCCTTGATATGCACAAGACCGATACTTCCATCAGAGATTTCTTGTCCCTTCTCGTTGCATACCTGTACATTACAATCTAGTACTGGAAATCCAAGCTCTACAATTTCGATATAATCTGGATCGTCAGATGATATGATTTGTATCTCGTCATCGATATTCAGACTCTTCCTGTTCAAGTAGAGTGTATTTAACCTTTCCTCCACATGTGGGAACGTCACAGCTAAGCTAGCCTCGGCTAATCCATATACGGGGAAAATACAATTTTCACTAAGACCATAATTCTTCATGTGCGCAATGAATTGCCGAATATGAGCTGCTGATATCGGCTCCGCTCCGTTGAAGATGAGGCGTACTGAAGATAAATCCCAATGCAGCGCAGCCTCAGCTTTAAAGTGCTGAAGAAAATGAACATAACCGAAGTTTGGAGATGACAAACAAGTAATACGATGTTTATTCGTCAGTTCCATCCACTTCATCGGATGAAGTACGAACATCGATGTAGGCATTTGCCATTGATTCATCCCTCCTAGAATCGGGGTCAGATGAAATCCGATTAAGCCCATATCATGGGTTAACGGTAGCCAACTTAGAGATGAATCTGCTTCTGTTGATTGTGACCCAGCCATGATCGCCCGCATATTTGACAACAAGTTACCATGCGTCAATACAACACCTTTAGGATCTCCTGTTGAGCCTGAAGTGAACTGTATAACGGCTACATCTTCTTCCGTTGAGTCATAAATGCTACCCAGTCGACCAAGTCCCACTCCAGCTTCCATCAATTCTTCTATATACAACATTCTGTTCTTGAGCTTCTCTATGGCATCATGCTCTTCATTCTTCGAACAATAAGCGACAACAGATTCCCAAATGTCAGGCTCACACAGCAAGTACGGCTCACCAAGTTGCTTGCTGACTTGGAGTAACTTCCTCCGCCCTTCATCCGTTCGTCCCGCCGTTAGCGGAACTGGAATCATCCCACCTAAAATACAAGCCCAGAACAGAACAATAAATCGTTCATTGTCTTCTGTCTGGAGCACAACATAACTTTTAACCCCCATTTCTCTTTCTTGTAGTTCACCTAGCACCAATTGTGCAGTCTGATGAAGCTGTTCATATGACATGAACCGTTCTCTTCCCGCTTCACAAAACGTTATTCCAGAACCATTTCTTTGACTTTCAAGGAGTACTTCCGAGAGATTGTGAACTACGCTCATTTAGATTCCTACTTTCGCCTCAGATATTAAATCGTAGTAGAGTGCAACTCTTTATAGGAGTCCGTTACGATACGATTGTTCTCATCCATAATGACTACATTAGGTTTGTAATTCCTTGCTTCGCTCTCTTCCATCATTGCGTACGAGATAATAATCACCAGATCACCAGGTTGTACTAACCTCGCAGCTGCTCCATTTAGACAAACAACACCAGTTCCTCTTGGCCCAACAATGACATATGTCTCCAGTCTTGCTCCGTTATTGATGTTAACGATTTGTACTTTCTCATTCTCGATGATATTAGACGCCTCTAGAATATCTTCATCGATCGTAATACTTCCTACATAATTTAAATTTGCTTCCGTTACAACTGCACGATGGATTTTGGACTTATGGATTTCTCTGAACATAAATACACGCTCCCTATGAATTATTTAGTGGGTTAAATAAGTAGATTTGAACCGAATGCGTGAAGTTTCGACTACATTAAAATATGGATGTAGTAATCAATCACCAACTGAAAGCGTTTACAATAAAAAACTTCGTACTTACTCTCAGATATTTAAAATATATACCTAGAAAATAGACTCATGAATTAGCAGTAAAGCTTAAATATAGACTTACTCAGGTGAATTTCTTATATGATTTAAGTGTGTATAAAATGTGAGTTAGATTACCGCGTAGCATTTCTTTTTAAGGGAGACTGACAATAGTGGATACAGGTACCATAGAGTGAAACATTGTGTATTTGTGTAATAATGCCGTATAGGAATAATCCAATTGCTGAGCAATGAATCTATTGAATTATCAAGGAACCATTGATAGCCATCAATTTAACATTATTATACAAATAATGATAGTTTTAATCATTCTACCTTATAGTAGTTGTTTGGCTCTGTTAAAGGAAGGGAGATTATTTTATTATAGGGGGTAAATTTGTTTTGTAAGGAAAATGTACATTACAACAATTAATGTTGTTATATATATGCATTAATCCCCATAAACTTAATGGGATAAAGTAGGAATCAAGCGTGGGTAAAAGAAAAACCGAGCCATTTCAGGATTGAAATGGCTCGGTTCGATAAACGCTGTAGGATTTGAGCAGACTTTATTTTGCAATAGAAATAGCTGCTTCTAATGCCACTTCCATCATGCTGTTAAAAGAATTTTGTCTTTCTTCAGCTGTTGTTACGGCATGTGTTACTAATGAATCTGAGATGGTAAGAATACAAGCAGCTTGTTTACCTAATACTTTCGCATTATGAAACAGCGCATAACTTTCCATTTCTACACAAACACAATCATATTCATTGTAAAAGTCATTATGATTAGGCACATTATCTTCATGATAGAATACATCACTTGAATGAATTCTTGCCGTCATGAGTGGTTTGTTGATACTCTTAGCGGCTGCTTCAATTTTTTCATTTAAAGACTGACTTGGTAGTTGTACATTTCCTTCTACGCCGCTTTGTACGTAAGCATATGTAGATTCACTCCATGCACTATCTGCAAGTACCAAATCAAATAAATTTAATTTATCTGTATAAGCTCCTGCACTACCGATACGAATGATATTTTCTACACCATAACTATTATATAATTCGTAAGAATAAATACCGATACTTGGCATTCCCATGCCAGAACCCATCACTGACACTTCTACACCTTTATAAGTCCCCGTATATCCAAACATATTTCGTACCGTATTGAATTGCGTTGGATTCTCTAAGTAGGTTTCTGCGATGTATTTTGCTCGCAAAGGATCTCCTGGCATTAATACGGTTTTAGCAATTTCTCCATTTAGTGCTGTATTGTGTGGTGTTGACATGATTTATACCCCCTATGTTTGTTGCTCTAATATTATATTACTATACCGTCCATGAATTCAAATATACATTCAATATTTTCTTTTAGATCAACTAAATAGATTCCAAGAATATTATGTATCGAGAAATAAACCGACCGATAATCAGATAAGATCCTGATTGCCGGTCGGCATTACATCGAACTTTATGTGCTTCAATCGGACTTTGTGAGACAGTCATTACTCATACATTCCAATATGAATTGTTAATGTGAAGGCGTATATTCGTCAAGTTCACTTGCTGGATCGAACTTTTCTTTGCTCATAAACAATGCTGCCACAAGCGCGATAACAGAAGGAATAATAGCCCAAGCAAATGTATGAACGATGGACGAAGATAATGCCTCTGTAATCGAATCAAGAACCTGAGTAGGAATATTTGCCCGAGTCTCTGGGGTCAAGATTGCACTCGGATCGCTAAGATCGACACCTTGCGCTGCTTCTCCTCCACTGCTGAACATAGAAGCTAACTTATTCGTAAACACATGACTTTGAATAATACCGAATACCGTAATGCCTAGCGTCATCCCCAGTTCCCGCGTGAAACTAAGCGTCGAACTTGCAGATCCACGCTGTCTTGCTGTAAATCCATGGATCGCCGCATTACTTAATACAGAGAACGATGCACCTATCCCAAGACCAACAAGGAACATAAAGATTGTTACCATGAAGCGCGAGGTATCCGTCGTTAACGTTGTAAGTAGAGCAATACCTATAGCAAGCAGCGCAAGCGTCGATATCATGATGGAACGGTAACTAAGCTTAGATAGCAAGATCCCTCCGCCTGCAGCAGTAATCACGGATCCAACCATCATTGGAAGTAAGACGAGCCCTGAATTCGTTGCCGATCCACCTAGAACACCTTGAATATAGATTGGAATATAGACAGAGGCAGTAATAAATGCTGCACCGCTAAATATAGCCATCACATTACTTGTTGAATAGAGACGGTTTTTGAACATCCCAAAGGTGATGATTGGTTCCTCTGCCCGACGTTCAATAAATACAAAACTAACAATAAGTACGGCGAAAGCTACGAATAAACCTATAATCATCATAGAATTCCAAGCATATTGCTTACCGCCGAGCTCAAGTGCGAACATCAGACAAAGAATTGAAGCTACCAGTGTAAAAGCACCCATATAATCGATTTTTTGCTTAGAATGCTCGACAGATTCTTTGTAAAAAATTGCAATCATTATGAAAGCAATAATACCGATAGGTAAGTTGATGTAGAAAATCCAAGACCAATGCAGATAATCTGCGATATACGCACCAATTAGAGGTCCAAATATACTGGAAATACCATAAGCGGCACCGAATAATCCACCTATCTTACCTCGTTTCTCTGGAGCAACCACATCGAACATAATCGTGAATGCGATCGGTACGAGCGCTCCACCACCAATTCCCTGAATTGCGCGATAAATACTCAGTTGTACGATAGAGTCTGCCGTACCACATAAGGCAGAACCGATCATAAATACAATAATACCGAAGATAAAGAAGCGTTTGCGACCATACATATCCGATAATTTACCGAAAATCGGCATACCTGCCATCTCTGCTATCATATAAGCAGAGGTTACCCACATTAATTTATCTAAGCCACCTAAATCCCCAAGGATGGTTCCCATAGCTGTTGCTAATATGGTGTTATCCATCGATGCCATAAGCGTGGCAAGTAGTAGCGCGCCTATGATGACGCCTACTTTATTTTTCTTTTCCATCTTCTATTGTTCCCTCCACTACTACTCAACTTCTAACACAATACCGACCATCATCAATACACTCTGGCCATTAATTTGTATTCTCATAAGACTTTTTTGATTAGAGCCCTTCAACTAAAATGTGCTTCAAGAACATACCCGTATAAGAATCCTTCACTTTGGCTACCTGTTCCGGTGTACCTTTAGCTACTAGCTTCCCACCCGCTTCGCCACCTTCTGGACCAATATCAATCACCCAATCGGATTCCCTAATCAGCTCTAAACTGTGCTCGACAACGATAACCGTATTCCCTGTATCGACCAATTTATGAAGCAATACTAGAAGCTGTTTAATGTCCGTTGGATGGAGACCTGTGGTCGGCTCATCCAACAAATAAAGCGTATGGTTTTTAGATGGTTTACTAAGTTCTTTAGCCAACCTAATTCGTTGTCCCTCGCCACCAGATAAAGTTTTGACCGATTGACCCCATTTCAGATAGCCCAGTCCAACCTCACACAGCATCTCAATGGTGGTCGCCACTTTCAGTTCCGACTTGAGGACCACAAGACTTTCCTGTATCGACATATTCAGTAGGTCTGAAATAGATAAGCCCTTATACTGAACTTGCAAAACCTCATCCGTAAATCTTCTGCCCTTGCAGTCGTGGCACTTCACCTCTAGGTCAGGTAAGAAATTCATATCTACGGACAGCATACCTAGACCTTGGCATCTCTCGCAACGACCTCCTGGTGTGTTAAATGAGAAATGCTTCGAGGTTAGCTTTCTTTCCTTAGCCTCTGGTAATCCTGCAAACAACTGACGCAGATGCGTAAACACATCGGTATAGGTCGCGACATTCGAACGTTGAATTCTCCCCATTGGCGTCTGGTCAACAATAACGATATTACCGATATGCTCCAAGCCCGTTATTTCCTTACAACAACCTGTGTGCTCCTGTTCCTTCGAACTTCCCTGGGCAAGGATATCGAATACAAGTGTAGATTTGCCTGAACCCGAAACCCCTGTTACGGATACAAGACACCCAAGTGGAAAGGAAACGATGGGCATATTAAGATTGCGATACTGCGCATCCTGGATCGTAATATGCTGTCCACTCTCCTTCCTTCGAACACGTGTGGGAGACGAGAGTCCCTCTTCTCTTAAATAAGCCCCTGTAACCGAAAGCTCACTTGCCATCAAATCCTCCAGACTACCTTCACCCACTACAGTCCCACCGTATATTCCGGCACCCGGACCGATATCAATCATATGATCGGCAGCACGCATCATCTCGACATCGTGTTCAATAACAAGGACTGTATTGCCCAGATCGCGTAGCTCCTGAAGCACCCGAATGAGGCCCACTGTATCCCGAGAGTGAAGCCCTGTCGTCGGTTCATCTAGAATATACAGTACGCCAGTCAGACCTGAACCAAGCAGGGACGCGAGTCGCAACCGTTGCGCTTCTCCACCAGACAGCGATACCGTCTGTCGGTTCAAGGATAAATAACCAAGCCCGACATTCATAATACGCTTTAACCGTACAGGCATATCATAGAGGATAGGCTCAAGTAGCTGAAGTCCTTTAGATGGTATTACCGCCTGCAACGCTCTCGTCCACTCGTATACTTCACCGAGCGACCAATCTGAGACATCAGTAATGGATGCATCAGCTACCCGAACAAGACGAATTTCTTTCTTCAGGAGAGCTCCATGGCATTCAGGGCAGAGCTGTTGGTGAAAGAATCCTCCGTCTTTTTCCTGAGCATTGGACTCCCCCTCCTTCTCCTTGTAACGCCGCCACAAACCAGGAATGACACCTTCAAATTTAGTGCCTTGGACCGGCTTCTCATTCGGATAATGACCTTTAAATACCTCACTCTCAACTCCGTAGTACAACACATCACGCAGAACTTGACCGTAATCTTTCAAAGGTTGATCAGGATCAAGGTCAAATCCATAATGTTTGCCCGCCGCCATCAAGATTCGTATCTGGATATCACGATGGACACCATTAAGCGAGGCAACTCCCCCGTCACGCAGACTAAGTTCAGGATTGAAGACAGCCGCTTCATTAATGCGTGCTACATGACCGAGACCACTGCACGTAACACAGGCTCCCTCTGGCTTATTGAAAGAAAAGTGTGACATACCAAGCTTCTCAAGCTCTGTATTGCAATGCGGACAACTGATTGTCTGACATTCGATGTCCTCGTCTTCCTCTACCAACAATCCTGCTGGCTCAAAAGAAGGCGGGATGATCTTACTACATGAAGGGCATACCCGCTCCCCCAGTCTAGAAAAGATAAATCGGACATACGTGTATATGTCAGTCACTGTCCCGACTGTCGAGCGCGGGTTGCGGTTGGTAACATGCTGTCCGACGCTGATAGAAGGGGACAGACCTTCTATAGACTCCACCTTCGGTCTACTGATCGAATCCGATGTCAATCCCATCGATTCCATGTACTGTCGCTGACATTCCCGCTGAAGCGTATCCATCGCTAACGTCGATTTACCAGAACCCGACGGCCCTGTCAGGATGACCAACTTATTCTTAGGAATCGAAAGCGAAACATTCTTCAGGTTATTCTCCCGCGCACCTTTAATAACAATGACTTCTTTCAAGAAAATTTCTCCTCATGTTCCAATTTTCAATCATATCGTTGAAGAAATAGACTCAAAGTACCTGTTGAATTGGCGTTATGCTCTATCTCTTTGCAAATGAGTAATAATTCCGATACAATAAATTTAATTAATCACACGTAAATCTAGTATCTCGTATATAAAGTATCTTGATTGTCGAGATACTTATATTTTAAAAGGAGTGTTTTCTTTTGTCAAGCAATCAACAAGATCAACCAACCGATTTGCAAGAAAATTTCACCTTACGTATGAGAGGCCTGGGAACCAGAACAGTCGTATATCAGCAGAATGTAGCTGCCTCTCTAGGGTTATACAATAACGATTATTTATCCGTAGATATTCTGCACGAAAAGGGTCCCATTACCGCTGGAGAGCTATCCAAACTAACCGGGCTTGCTACAGGAAGCGTTACCGCTTTAATTGATCGTCTTGAAAAAAATGGGTTTGTTCGCAGAGAAAATGACCCCAATGACCGTCGCAAAGTCATTATTGTCCCTTTATATGAAAATAAAGAAGAGGTCAGCAATACGTACCACCCTCTTCACACCGCAATGCTTAAACTGGCTTCATCCTATAAGGTTGAAGAACTTGAGCTTATTACACAGTTTTTAGATAAAGCGAGTACAATTCTGGATGAACAGATTGAGCATCTCAACTCTACCCCACGAAAGTAAATCTTCTTCATGAACTTTATATTTAGACATCAAACAGGACGATAATCCGGTTAGTCGAAAGACTGCGGGCTATCGTCCTATTCTCAGCTCTATTTCAACAAAATATGATTTCTCCGTCTACATCACATTAAATGACTCAATGATTGAGGTAAGAACAGCAAAAGCCTAGCAGACTTCGGGTGAATTGCTTGTATTTCGCTAGACTCAGCCGAATATTATGTCGGAAGTTCCGAATATTCAAATTACTTTCTACAACAATCTACAAACTTACAGTACTTATGATTGGATTTTATCTCTTTGCATGTCGAATATTGCCTCTATACTCCGATACTTATTTATTGTATAATCTGCCATGTTAAATATTAGTATATTTGTCCCATACACTAACATAAACCAATGAATATAAATGATATTTTTCCGAATTTAATTTTCCACTATAAAGGGAGTGACTCATGTTAATAACGAAGTTGTCGACACAAGTTCTTGATGAAAATGCGGTGATGGTTGCATTAGAGCAATCACTGGCTATGATTGAGTTTAATACACAGGGCGATGTGTTATGGGCGAATGAGAATTTTGCTCAGGCGATGGGCTATCAAATGTCTGAGTTGCCAGGAATTCACCATAAGCAATTTTGTACACCAAACTTTATTAACAGTTCAGAATATAGAACACTATGGGATAATTTAAGAAAAGGTAAGAAATTTCAAGAGAAAATCGTTCGTGTGACAAAGGATGGCAGTATTCTTTGGCTTGAGGCCACGTATATGCCAATATACAATGATACTGAACAGGTAGTGGCCGTTCTTAAAGTAGCGACAGACATAACAGCACGAGAAATTGCCACAACCCAATTAACTACCGAATTAAAAGAGTTGGCAGAGGATTTACTCAAGCGTACAGAAGAAGGTATTAGACGCAATCAGCAAGTGGCTTTATCCATTGAGCGTATGATGAACGACAATGAGAACAACTTGAGCCATCTTTACAACCTGGAACAGCAAAGTATAGCCATTCAGCGTATTGTCCGAACGATAGGGGAATTCGCTTCGCAAGCGAACCTACTCGCCTTGAATGCGGCAATTGAAGCGGCACATGCTGGGGACCATGGACGCGGCTTTAGCGTTGTAGCAACTGAAGTTCGTAAGCTTGCGAAACATGTTCAGGAATCTGCACAAGAAATTCATTCCACTGTTGAAGAGATTTCCGAACATGTTGGTAGAGTCAGCGGCGGAACAAAATCCTCCCAACAGGCAATTATCGATAGCCAGCATCAAATACAACAAGCAGTCGGTGAATTTGCAGGAATTAGCGAAGCAGCTGGCAATCTAGATGCTCAGGCTAAGACTTTGAGCCAATTGATGTAACAGGAAATTGAGATCATGATACCCATCGCAATAGCTACCTTAACCGCCCTTTATATATTGGCGGTTTTTTTCCATCCATTCACCCGTTATGACTAATTACAAGTCATTTTTAAGTTCTTCCAATTTCCTATTAGATAATTCGTTAACCGAGTAGATTACGGTAGATTTGTTGAACTTTCAGAATTAAATGCTTATATATACTTATATAATGTATAATATACTTATAAATACTTGAGTGTATAATTAAAATTACTTAAATGGAGGTGCATATATTATGTTTCAAGAAGAACGATTGTTAAAAATACTTGAATACTTGAAAAAACATCAATCGATGAGTGTTATAGATATTTGTACGCACTTTGAAGTATCGAGGGATACTGCTAGACGGGATATTGTTAAATTGGTACAAGAAGGCGTTGTTATTCGAACTCATGGGGGGCTTTCATTACCTGAGTTACAGAAAGAAATGTTATCTTATCAGGATCGATTGATTGATGAATCCGAGAGTAAGAAAAGAATAGGGAAAATTGGGGCACAACTTATCCAAGACCATGAGACTATTATTCTAGACGTATCAACCACAGTGCAATTTGTTGCAGAACAAATTACCGCCAAGAATATTACGGTTGTTACGCACTCCATTGATAACGTAGGTATTTTATCCAATCGAGAGGATCTTCAAATATATATTCTCGGTGGTTACTTAAATGTAAAGCACCGTTTCTTATATGGCTCTTCCATTATTGATAAACTAAGTGAAATTCGTGCTGATAAAGCCTTTATTGGAGCATCGGCAATCAGATCTGATGGACTCTACTATGCATATGAAGAAGATGCCCGGGTAAAGAAAGAAATGGCCCGAAGATCTGATCAAGTTATCGTAGTGGCCGATCACACCAAATTTAGTGGTAAATCTATTCATCGGCTAGACTTTGATTTCGTTGACATTGTAATTACAAGTAGGGAACTCCCAGTTGAGATAAGAGAAGTTCTGGATCAGAAGAACATCACCGTTATTGAGTGTCCGGAAGAAAATCAAGAGGTTCGAAACCAAGAATGATACCCATAGAATAGAGGGGGATTTATATGAATTATATTTTGCATAATGTACAACTGGTACTTCGAGACAGTATCGTTCCATCAGCCAATGTGTGGATTTCTGAAGGGAAAATCATGAGGATAGATACAGGTGATCTTCCTATTGTAGATGGAGACCATGAACTGATTGATGGTAGATGGCATTTGTTAGTACCAGGCATGATAGATGTTCATATCCATGGTGCCAATGGTTTTAACATGATGGACGGCAAGACCGAGAGTATTCAAGAAGTCTCACGTGTATGTGCTTCAACGGGGTGCACTTCATTTCTGGCTACCTCTGTTAGTTCCACGATAGAGGATCTTCTAGAAATGATTCGTAGTGTTAAGCTTGTACAAGGACGTGAAGCAGGCGCAAAGATTGCAGGTATTCACTTAGAGGGCCCTTATCTGAATCCGAAGCGAAAAGGAATGCAGAATGAAAAGTATTTACGGCATCCTGACTTAGAAGAAATGAAGATGATTTTTGAGGAAGCAGGTTCCCTCATTAAGATGGTTACTATAGCACCTGAGCTACCGGGCGGTATGGAGCTGATTTCCTTTTTGAAGGAACAAGGAGTCATTATAGCCATTGCTCACTCTGATGCCACATATGAAGAAGCCAAACAAGCCTTTTCAGCAGGTGCTAGTCATGTTACCCATTGTTTTAATGGTATGCGTCCGATTCATCATCGAGATCCCGGGCTTATCGTGGCGGCTTTCGAAGAGAAACATGTGAGTCTTCAAGCTATCGTGGATAATGTCCATCTACATCCTGCTATCATTCGATTGATGCATAGCTTGAAAGGACCTGAAGGTATGGTCTTAATCACAGACGCTCTACAAGCCATGGGTATGGGTGATGGGAATTATATATTTGGAGGCCATCATGTTTCGGTAAAGGATGGCATTGCGAGACTAGAGGATGGAACATTAGCCTCCAGTACAGTTACCATGAATGAAGCCTTACGTTATACTGTCGAAACTGGAATTTCGTTGCTGGATGCTGTTCAGATGGCTTCAACTACCCCAGCCAATATTCTTGGGCTTCAACAAAAAGGGGAGATTTCCGTTGGTTTCGATGCTGACTTAGTCCTATTAGATAAAGAATTTCAAGTTCTATGGACGATGGTGGGCGGACAGATGCTATGAGTGAGAAGTATATTCTTGGCATTATATAATGATAAGAATATGTCCCTATGAAATACCAATAACCGCGATGAACGCGGTTATTTTCTTGCTTATTCTGGATATAATCCATTTTTAAAAAAGCTATACCATCCATCAATGGTTTCGATTGGCGAGATATCTAACTTCTTCATAATTTCCCTTGCAAATTCTAAAGATGCCGTACCATTAGCCGTAATGATACAGTCACTCGAAACGGTCTGTTGTTCTATAAAATTTGCGTCCCCTTTATAATTAGGAGCAAATTCCTTTAAGTATTCCAATGAATTTCCAGTGTGAGGAATGTTGTCTAAATAGCTATGTTCTGCCAAAAAGGTTGTAGCGTCACATATAGCAGCTATAGGTACCCTATCCTGTATACATTTTTCAATAAGTGGAGTAATCGCTGAATTATCTTTCCATGTTGTACCCCCGATTAAAATTAACATTTCACACTGTGAGGGTATACTGTCTATATTATAGTCAGGAATAACAGTAAATCCGCCCATCGATTTTACATTGTCGCTATTTAAAGAAACTGTACTTACTTTGCATTCGCTTTCTGGCTTATTTAGTACGGCACATATATATCCCGCTTCCCAATCAGCATATCCATTGGAAATAAAAATCAATACTTCCTTTTTCATATCGTAACACTCCTTTTAATTTGATTATATATAACAAAAGATGACAACGAGGTGTCATCTTTTGTATTGCTCTTGCATCTTTTTTATTGTATTTTCAACCTCTGATATTATGAACTGCGGTTTAATTACTTTAACCTTATCCTGTAGGCTAATTATTAAATCAACTACCCAATTCGTATTAGCAGAATAGAAAATAATAAACTTACCATCTTCCGTAAAATTCCTTGCTCCAATCTTATCCATTAATAAATCTTTATGTACCGCTTTGTATTCCAATACTATTTCTTGTGATGGAGAATCCTTCGTTTCTCCCAAATCATTTTCTTTAACACTAAAATCCATAGAAATATCTTTTGTTGGCATAGGCATAAATATTTCTTCTAAATATTTATATGATGAAATTCTATTGATTTTAAACAATCTAAAATCCTGTTGATCTGTGCAAAAGGCATACAAATACCAGTCGGTATATTTAAAGATAAGTTTATAGGGTTCAATTGTGCGTTTGCTATATTTATTTTTCGAATGGTATTCGATACGGATCCGATTGTTTCTCAATATGGCTTTTTTACAATCATCCATCATGGTTTGCGTATATCCATCTGAATACCATGTCGATAAATCAATAACTACATTGCTTTCCATCAGCGCAATATCTTCATTGGTGGGAGATATTCTTGTAATCAATCGTTCGATGATATCTTTATTTTCGAAACTTTGCAGTATTTTTAATCCCATCACAATATTTTTCATGTCATCCGTTGACAGAATGCTTTTATCTAATTTGTAGCCATCTAATATTCCTATGCCCCCACCTATCCCTGGGTATGTAACGATCGGTATTCCTGCCATATTTAAAGTTTCAATATCTCTAAAAATAGTACGTTTAGAAACTTCTAGTTTTCCAGCTAGGTCATTAGCGGTTATCTTCTCATTGTTCAATAGTATATTCACAATACTTAACATGCGGTCAAACTTCATAATATCCCTCGTTCTGTTTTCAGTATAAATATATCGACCATTTAAAACCACTTTCTATTGGTTCAGTTTCTAACTCACCTAATTTCTCTAGTGCGACTTCACTTAAATCCCCTTTTAATTTATCGGATCAGAGGCTAACCTCAATATTCGAACGACAATATTCAAATTCATACTTCGCCCAGACTCCACACCTCACCTTTAATAAAATAATTTATGGAACGAAAAAGCCGAGAAAAATGCAGGGGTACCTGGGTTTCTCTCGGCTCAGCGTGATATCGGTGAACTTTAATGTCACCAGACATGATTATTTACAATAAAGTATTGTTTTCATGGCACTTGTTATTTAAGTGTTTCCAAGCTTTTGTAACTGTTTATTTTTTCTCTAGATTGATGGGTGATTCTGCTAGAAATGGAATCCTGACTCATAACGGAGATCATAAATTCGACACTAGTCTAGCATAATGTTCGTTACCTCCAACCATGAGCTGCATTCGCCTTAAAAACTCTAACTATAAGAAATAATAGATACAACGGTACTGGACTGATCACGGTTAATAACTCGTATTGAAACGTCGAATCATAAATGAAAAAGACTTCCTAGTCAGATTGACTAAGGAATCATTTAAACTAAGTGCGAAATAAACTTTGTGGCGTGAATTAACATGGTACAATTCAAGATTACCTTGAATTTTATCTAGAGCTAACTTGAGTGCCTCATGGTAATCATTGATAGAAATTCGACTTTCTGTTTTAAGCGATGTTGTTAGAAAGTAATAGAAAAGTCCAGAGGATACGTAAAACACTTGCCTTTAGAAGCTTCTTTAAATAAGGCTTTAATATACTTTATCGCCATTAAAAATAGAGTTTTTGACAATAACATAATCTACGTGACGAATGGAGGCTAACGTGGTTCCACCAGCATATGAAATAGAAGATTGAAGATCTTGTTCCATTTCAGTTAACGTTTCCTGTAAGGAACCTTTATGCTCAACGTACATTTTCTTACCTTCTACGTTCTTCTTTTCACCTTTTTGAAATTCAGAAGCAGAGCCAAAATATTCTTTAACAAACTTACCATCTTTTTCGATGGTTTCTCCTGGTGATTCTTCATGTCCGGCAAAAAGGGATCCAATCATGACCATCGATGCACCGAAACGGATTGATTTGGCTATATCACCGTGTGTTCGTATTCCACCATCAGCAATAATCGGTTTACTTGCTGCCTTTGCACACCCACGAAGTGCTGCCAACTGCCAGCCTCCAGTCCCGAATCCTGTTTTAATTTTTGTGATACATACTTTACCAGGTCCAATCCCAACTTTTGTCGCATCAGCACCGGCATTCTCAAGTTCTCGCACAGCTTCAGGAGTACCAACATTACCAGCAATGACAAAGCTCTTGGGTACGTATTTTTTAATATGCTGAATCATATTAATGACAGCATTTGAATGACCATGTGCAATGTCGATCGTTATGAATTCAGGGGTAAGCCCTGCCTTTACAAGCTCTTCAATGAATTGATATTCTTCTTCTTTCACTCCAACACTAATTGAAGCGTAGAAACCTTTTGCCTGCATATCTTCTACAAATGACAGCCGCTTTTCTGGCTCAAAGCGATGCATAATATAAAAATAATTATTTTCAGCAAGATAAAGGGCTATCTTTTCATCAATGATTGTTTGCATATTGGCGGGCACAACAGGAAGTTTAAATTTACGACCTCCTAATGTCACAGTCGTATCACACTCAGAACGGCTGTTAACCACACATTTATTAGGAATTAACTGAATATCTTCATAATCAAATACTTTTTCCATGATATACACTCCTTATAGAAAATTTTTAATAGTAATTCTGACTAAAGTAACAAAAAAATCCTAACTATAAATGGGTAGAGTAATCTCACCCATTCGTAGTTAGGATTGTTAGGCTCCTAGTAGAGACTCTTAGACCATATTCTAAGAATATACGAATAACGTTAAATAATTTATATAAACACAAATTTGATTATAAACGAACTTTTATCACGTGTAAACGTTTATTATTCGGATTTTTATTGATAATCAAAAGAAATTTGAACAATATTATCAAAAAAAATGGTTTTTCATAAAAAGAGGAACTAGAAATCAGTGCTTGATTATTTAGTTAAGCCTATAACGATTGCATTCTACTAAGATCCTAGTCTTATAACGGTCACGATTACATGTGAAGTAATGACGACCTTCTACAGTTGCATTCGTCGGCAGCGATGGTAGTTGATGATCTCATTTTTCCAATTACGCATCGTTTCCAATCCACTTTTAACAGCTTCGTGGTCAATCTTATCGCCCTGTTCACACCAAAGGTTAAATCCGTTCGTTGCAGCTTCGGCATTGGGACAGAAACTCAAGTGAAGCTCGTTCCTTGTTCTATTTCAGTGATATCCCTATTTTTTCAGCTAAGGCGACCTGATTCAGCCCGTGCTGTAGACGAATGCTTTTAACTTTATCTCCAATGCCCTCTATATCCTTGCCCCTTCCTAAAAAATAAAACCGTCCTTAATATTTAAAGGACAGTTCATGATGTATCTAGATTATAGTTACATTCTTTAATTATCAGTTACATACAATATTTAACGCATTCAAAACGTTCACCTAATGATGAATGCCTTTCAACTTCCTTCTTTTAAAAAAAATGAAAGTTTGGAGATTGTTAACAGGTGATAGAAATATGGAACTATGATTCGCGATCACTAGGACATCTACATCACTATTAATGTGTAAGCCACCATTTACTGCAGAACCAAATAGATATACCCCGACTATCGAACTTCCAAGCAACTCCTCTACGATTTTTAATGCTTATATCGCTTGTTTTTTGGTATTTTTTCGTTACTCAAATCGCTCATCTCACTAACCTATTTGTTTGTATTCTCAAGTTTAGCGGTTACAGATGTTTTTTGTATACACTTTTAACGAGAACATACGTTTGTATTTTTCCTTTCTATTTTGTATAATAAATATAGAAGTGAATGATAGAGGAGGAGTTTGGATGTATCGACAAGTGGATGATTTTTTAAAGGAATGGGCAGTGGCTGTGGAAGGGACATTGCAAGTATTACAAGCCGTAACAGATGACAAATTAGGACAAAGTATTTTGGAAGGGCATAGTACACTTGGTTGGTTAAGCTGGCATTTAGTAGAAACAACAGGTTATTTTAGTCATTTAGCAGGTTTAACTGTACCAATGAATGGTCAAGATGAACCAGTTCCAGCGACAGCAAGAGAAATTATAGCAGCTTACGAAAAAGCAGCAGAGGCGGTCAAGGAAGAGGTAGCTAAGTTATCAGATGTGGACTTGCTAACAGAAACAGGCATTGCGAGTGTTGCAACAAAAGGTGCATTATTACGTTTCTTAATTGACCACCAAACACATCACCGCGGCCAAATGATGGTGCTATTACGTCAAGCAGGCTTACCAGTACCACCTGTGATGGGCCCAACAAAAGAAATGCAATAACGAAAAGATGCCCTCCTGGGTAGTATTACTTAAAGTTAGAGTTTTTATTATGCGGCTGATTGATTGTTTTGAGTTCGGTATTGCACTGGACTCGAGCCGGCCAATAAAAGTCCACGAAACACCCCAGCGAGGTGAACAAATTTCCCTTCACGCCTTCGCTTTTCTTTTCCCCTCCATCCCCCTCTGTAATATAATAAGAAAACTAAAATAGAGGTAGGTGCGCACATGATCCAATTAACAAACCGCCAGGCACGGCAATTTTTGTTGTTGAAACACGGACTTTTGGACGAATATAAATTTAGCGGGAAGCAGGGCGTATTGGACTTTGCTCGGCAGATTGGCTGTATTCAATACGACCCCATCGATGTTTGCGGAAAAAACGCCGAATTGGTGTTACAGTCGCGAATCAAAGGATTTACTAAGGGAATGCTCGCCGATTTGCTGTATGAGGATAGAAGCCTTGTCGATTATCCCGACAAGAACCTGGCCATTATCCCTGTCGAGGACTGGCCGTATTTTGAGCGATACAGGCAGGCCGCCCGACAACATGCCGAACGCTATCCCGAAATGGAAGCGTTGACAGCGCAAGTACGGGCTCATATCCAAAATCACGGTGCACTAAGTTCGGATGATTTAAAGTTGGATGGAGATTTCTCTTGGCAATCGGCAATCCACTGGAGCAGTGGAAACAATTCATCTCGATCAGTGCTGGAACAGATGTATTCGACGGGTGAGTTGATTATCCATCATAAAAAAGGAACACGTAAATATTACGATATAGCCAAGAAGTACATACCGCCAAATCTGCTGAGTGCATCAGAGCCGCTGGAAGATGAGCTTGAGCATCATAAGTGGCGGGTACTACGGCGAATCGGCTCGGTTGGTCTCTTATGGAATCGTGCGTCAGATGCATGGTTGAATATATGGGGGCTGAAAGCTGCACAGCGCAAAGAGGTTTTCCGCCAGCTATTACACGAAGCTCGCATTGTTGCTGTTGCCGTGGAGCAAATGAAGGATATGCTGTACTGCCTCGCGGAGGATTTACCGCTTATTGAAGCCATTCTGCAAAATCAGGAGCCGAAATTGCGTTGCGAGCTTATTGCCCCGCTAGATAATTTCATATGGGACAGAAAACTTATCAACGAATTGTTTGACTTTGATTACACCTGGGAGATTTACACGCCTGCAATCAAACGAAAATTCGGCTATTATGTGCTGCCTCTATTATATGGAGAGAGCTTCATTGGACGAGCCGAGATTATCGCGGAGAGAAAAACTCGAACACTCGTTGTTAAAAACATCTGGTACGAGAATGGTGTGAAGCAAACAACACAATTGCGAACAGCTTTGAACAGTTGTTTCCAAAAGTTTGCGATATTCAACGGGTGTGAGACAATTTCGGCAGAGTCTATGAACTGATATTTCCTGTATTCTGCTCTTGCCTGAATGAGAGATTTCTGCAAAGGATGGGTTATATTATTGCGCTGAATGTACGAAGGGAGATAATGAGAGGTGCGGAGAACCATATATTCATAGAGAGCATCAGCTACAGGGTATCAATTATTGCCCGCATCATGAAATTGCATTATGCTGTTGATTCATATTTTGAAATGAATCGTATTGTTGAATATCGTAATAGTCATGAATATAACTAATATTACGAGCCATTTCTTTAGGAATTTCTATTTCTGTTACGATACCCCAATCAATTTCTCTTCTCTCCCAGTAAACCCGCTCTATCTCAAACTTTTCAATAATTCGCTCTTTTAAAAGCTCGTCTTTCATTTTTATGGTCCTAGCAAGCTCTACTAGTCCTTCACCTTTATCTACTGTTAATAAAAAATCCGTTGTCATTACAACTGGCTCATTTGTTTTTGGGTCTGTGGGATGTTTAAGACCTAATTCATCTACAATGACAATTGTTTCTTCCAACGGCAATAAAGGAAATTGTTCTCGAATACCAACAACAAAATCTGAATATTCAGTTAAATAAAAGTAGTTTCGTTCCAAATCAGATAAAAATTCATGTTGCCTATTTGTTTTAATCCCTTTTAGACGAGTAGACCTTCCCAAAGAGGAAACATCTTGAATATTTAACCACGGTTTATAGTCTGAACCGACTCCAGAGCCACGACCTTCTTTAATCCATTTTTCGATTTTAGATGTTCTTGCTCGTTTAGACATAAAAAACACCCCTTTAGACCACTAATCTAAAGGGGTATTTCATCGCAACTTTTTTACAACCGTCGCAATTTTATTATAAACATCGTATCTTTTTTATAAACATCCCAACTTTATTATAAGGCTACATGTTCAAATACATTAAAATTGTGAAGTGACCCAAATAAAATCATTTATAATATTTTCATCTATATAAATTCAATTATATCCCGTTTACTTTTCTCATTTTGATTATATCTGAAACCGAAAGGTTTGTGCTTAATATTCTATTTGCATCATTAATTACTCGCTTTATCTCTTGCATGTATCCTAACCCACGATCATCGTCATAAATTAAAATCAATAATCTACTCTTTGGACGCGATACTGCAACATAATGAAGATAGCGGTCATTCTATAGCTAAGTATAATCGTTAGCTATAATAATAACCTGATCATACTCTTATCCTTTTGATGAATGAATTGTCCCTGATGTGAACCTATACTGTTTTTCATTATAAGTAGGTTTGAATTTATCATTGCACACTACAAAATATAGTGTATCAATTTCTTTTATCATACTACTATCACTGTTGGAATAACCCAAGTAATCATATAAAACCAGACAATCATTACGAAAGTCTTCTTCAGTATTTATTCATAAACCAATCTTTCCGTTGTTATTTAGATACGTTAAATCCTGGAAAAAATCCATGTATTTCAGGTTGCCAGGTGAGTGAATGAAAATCATATAAATCAGTAACTAAAAATTCTCGTAGAATTACATCCTTACATTCAATCGTAAAAATCTTTTCTTTGGAATCGGAACGAGCATTAGTGTTCATAATACATCTCCCTCTATAAACTGTACTAATGTCTTTAATATCTCTTTAAGTGAATCTATTGCGAGGGTAAAATGACTATAATTGTTTTTTATTTAGCAACAATATTTCAGAAAATAGCCTTTTATTTTAATAATCTGAGTCGACAAATCCGTACCTTCTAAAATCTCGATCCGAATCTTCACTCTTTTATTCATAGTAAAATAAAAAGCTGATCTTTAACAAATGAAAGATCAGTCCTTTTTCTAATTATCATTTTGAATTTTTCTTGCATATATCATAGACATTCAGAAGCGACATATGCTTGTCTCCTTAAAATTTCGTCTTCTCGGCTGGGCTACTATTATTTAAAGTAACTTACTCCGCTTTATCCTGATCTTCTGGTCTCAGTAACTGATCTGTTGGTATGGAGTTGTCCATCCAATTATCAATTGAATCTTGAGCAAATTTGAGATCTTCTTCATCCACACGGTCATAGGAAATACCGTTCAAACGTATGCTCTCACCCATAACCGTATAACTTGTAATTTGAACTTTGTTTCCAGTTAGTAGTTGTTTGCTCAGATCAATGATGAACTTAGGTTGCATGTCCGTCTGAAGGTTAGAACCCATGATATCTAGTAATTGTGGGATCTTAATGATTTGATTTAGGTTCATCATCCTTTTAGCTACCTGATCTAAGAAGACCTGTTGTCTCTTCGTACGATTGAAATCACTATCCTCACGATAACGCACATAGTTTAAAGCATCCGTACCATTATAAATAGACTGATTTGCTTTAATCGTGAATTTCTCATGGTCTACGCCTTTATTGACGATATCCTTCTCAATTGGAAGTTCCACACCCCCTAGCTCATCCACCGCATCCCTTAATCCTACAAAATTAATCGTAGCATAGTAGTCTAACTTATGGTCGAGTAAAGCCTCCATGGTATTTTTCGCCATCAGTTGTCCGCCAAAAGCGAAGGAATGATTGATCTTATCCTTCTTTCCTCTTCCTATAATTTCCGTATAGGTATCTCGCGGAATTGAAACCAATAATACCTTTGATTCTTTAGGTCTAATCACCGCATAAATCATAGTATCTGAACGCGCCGTTTCATGTCCACGCTGGTCTGAACCTAATAGTAAAACAGAAAAAGGTTTCACCGTTTCTACTATAGGAGTAGTTACATCCCCGTTCCCGTCTAGCGGTTTATATGACTTCCCCTCTAACGTGCTCACTACCCGATCAGACAAAAATATATCAAATGCAAGCATAGCTAACGGTTTACGGAACACAAAAGCTCCTGATCCGATCAAGACTAGCACTAGCGCTAGCACTACTATGATTTTTTTTTTGATTCTCTTGTTCATCATTCCAGTTCCTTCCTAATATTTGGAGTGTAATATAGCGTGTTCATATGTTCAACCCGACTACAGTCGTTCATCATTCTGAAAATTTAGGACAAAGTGATCAGCATCATTATAAACGCCAAACGCATATCCTTTATCCCTATAAAATGTAATGATTTCTGTTAGTTCCTGTAATGTTTGTGATTTTTCATGCATGAGAACGACTTCCATGTCAACTTTTGTTTCCCTTTTAATATTTTCTAGAATTTGGTTCGGATGACCTTTTAATCTCCAGTCGTTAGAATCAATTGTCCAATCCCAAAGCTTAAATCCAGATTCTACAATTTGATTACGAATTCGCTCACTTCTCAATCCTGGTGCTGAACCATAAGGTGCACGAACCAATCTAGGATTTGTACCTGTAATATCATGAATAAGAGCTAAGGTTTCATTCATCTCTGGTACAAACTGTTTATTTGTATATAACTTTTGAGAATCATGGGTCATACTATGTCCACCAATATAATGTCCTTCTCGTATTACTCGTTTTACACTTTCTTGTAAATTCATTTTTTTTAAATTACTTCCTTGCATGAAAAATGTTGCTTTTACATTTTGCTCTTTTAATACATCTAAGAACTGATCCGTTAATTTACTAGGGCCATCATCAAATGTTAGGTAAACAACTTTCCCTTTAGTTTTTCCGTCAGATTTTTTTTGTTGTTTTGCTTCTTGTTTTATTGCCTCTTGTTTGATAGCTTCTTGTTTTATTGCCTCTTGTTTTATTGCCTCTTGTTTGATAGCTTGTTGTAGTACTCCTTCTTGGTGAGAAGAATACATCTTCCCTATTAAAAAGATCATTAGAAAAAATGTTACTAGAACAATAATCCCAAAACGTATTCTTACCTTTCTTATCCTTGCCTTTTTATTTCTTCTCGATGTTTTCACTACTTTCCAAACCTTTCCATTGTGTACTGAAGCATCTGTGATAATCGGTTTAAATAAATAGATTAATAGATATCATGCAGATCTGGTGCAATAATTATAAAAGTCGTTGTATTGTATCCCTGAAATGAGTGCACGGTTCAAACAGCCGCGCGCTAAGCTTCTCTATCCACGAAATGCTTTGTGATCCCTTTCACAATGGATTGGGCCGTTCGATTCTGATGCCTATCGCTGAACTTATTCGTTTCATCGATTCGTTTTGTGTGGAACCTCCTCTTGCAAAATCACGGGATTGTTGCTTTACATCAGTACCTTCCAGCCTCTCTCACGTCGCGATCCTTGTATCCGGTATCCTCTCCACCAAATGCTCTTGCACATCGAGTGTGAACGGAAAACTATCGACTGCATGATAATACGTTTCGGTCCCAGATACGTCAGGATCTATCGATGTTCCTTATCTTTAAGGAACATCCAGTTTTTTGCGAATTCTATATAGATTACTTTCCATATCTTTTCTGATGGTGGTCGGAGGTTGCCTGTTTTGCTAATGAAACTTGAGGTGTACCGATGCTTACTGCACAAATGAAACCTGCCAGCGCTAAAAAAGGTATTTCTTTACGTACTGCTTTTTCATTTTCTAAAAACCTCCGTTTATGCTTGGTGTCTCTTACATAAGTAAGACGTATGAGCTCCCCTAAAAAGTTTTTTCGGGTTGGCTGAGAAAGAAACTTAATGAATGAATCGTTGTTATGTGTTCTGTTACATAATTTAGTTTCATTACTACATGTGGTTCGACCGAGATATATGTAATGTCTTTTTTTAAAAATGAACAGACCAATAAACCCAGATACAGCACAAACAGCAAACAGTATTTGTGTCGGAGGACAAGAACTTGGTCACTTACCCGATGAAACCCTGATTTCCAGAAAAAAAGGAGTCCTAATTATAAGGATCCTTTTTCAGTTGTGACCTCACCTCCTCCCAATAAAAAACGCCACCGAATAGGCAGCGTCTGCTTAACGTCAGGTCTTATTAAAACTTCAACGTACAAATCACCTTGATCACTATATAGGTCATTTTCTAGACCTCTTGGGTTGCCAATGATGCGTTTAATAAAAAGAGCAGAATACCGAAGCACCTGCTCATCAATGTGTATTATTCAACTAACGTTACCCGTTAGCTTAATCATCTAAACAACTTTTAGGACGAAATAATAAAAAGCATCACCGTGAGATAGGTTCTCTATATGTTCATCCATCCACCATACCCCGTATGAATAGAAATATGTCCCTTTTTGTGTAGGTGCATGAAAACTATTTTCTTTCACTTCAGCTTCTTCAGATTTGTCTTCATAGATTTGCATGACATGGTGTTGGTTCGGTTGCGGCTCATAGTTCATCACAAATGTAATAACTTCACCAGGCTGTACAATAACTGGATTTTCACCTTTTAAAAGCTCAACTGGACCAATTGAATCCACACATCTGCTTTGATTTTTTGAGTCCCAACAATATGTGCCGAGTTTTGTCTCATACATTTGTTCACCAATCTGAATTTCAGCCTTAGGCGGTTGCTCTTCCTCAAGTACCTTGTCCATTGGCTCTTTTCCAACTACTAAATCAACACCATTTGGCTGAACGCCAGAACAACCAACTAAGCCCATGAGAACGAGAGTCATTACGAAAGGCAGTAGAAATTTCTTCAAATTTTGAACCCCCAGTTTAAATAACAACGTTTACTGTTCAAACGAAAGAACAAGTAGTTATGTTGCGATGAGGAAGTAGAGGCAACCTTTATGGCGCACTTTTTTTAAAATCCCGTCTTATCGTCATTGAACTAATCTGCCCGCGGAACAACTAACTTTTGGATTATTAATTAATCATTTCTTTTAAAAATTGAATAAGAAAAATAAATCACTCCACCAACACCTAAAATCATTGATATACCAAACAATATCCATACTATTTCCACAACAGTATCACTAGGACCGTTACCTACCGGACCAACTTTTGGTTCGAAAAAATTATTTAGTTTCCATATACCATAGAAAGTGAGAAATATTGACGCGAACAATCCAACAAGTTTTTTTTGTTTTATGTTACTAACTCCCTTCCATCCGTACTGAAATTGGAGTAACTCAGTCATTAACTTAATAAACATATAATACCACATATTGGAACTAACCTGCCCGTTAGCTTAATAAAAAGAGCAGGATACCGAAGCACCTGCTCATCAATGTGTATTATTCAACTATAGTGTCCCGTTAGCACAATAATTTAGGGGTTTATATTATTTTCGCTTACATGTGTGACAACGAATCCTGAATCGTAATTGTGACGGAATGTAATTTGATAATTTTCTGTTTTCTTTTCTACCTCGTTATTAATAACTTCATGTACACTCGCTAAAACATCTAATTCATAAAATCCCCCCGTAACCTCTCTCATATCGGTTACTTGAAATGGGTCAAAGTAATAAACATTTTCTTTACCTGTCTTTAAGCATTGCTTTTCTTGGAGTGCCCATAGTGTCCTCTGTTGCAATTCAGTTGTTAACATTCGTTCCAATCGTTCTTCCCTTGTTTGTGGGGATCCCCATAAAGCAATCCATTCAATTGCATCTTTTCCTTTAGTCGTTTCATCATGTGGTTGAGCAACACTTGCTGACTGAATGGATAGTATCGCCCCAATGGAAAGGACTAGAGTAGATATCAATTTATTTTTCATATTATCACCCACCTATAAATTGCCTCATTTGGTTAGGTTTTATGTGCCAAGAAAATGTTCTGCTATACTGCCCGTTCGTATTATGAGATCAACCAGTTCTTTCTGGTTGATCCTTTTTTTATTTTCATAGAGGATTAAGGTAGCCTGGTCGAACGTACCTGCCCGTGGGACTTGATCCCGAGCGCTATAATGTTCACCCCTACTTGTCATGACCATGATTGAGGCTGGTTGGGACGTAAGATCCCGTATA
>NZ_LVJI01000034.1 GCF_001637225.1 Paenibacillus antarcticus | reverse complement strand
CCAAATTTAATAAAATTGGAGGGTTATTTGGCTTACATGTTTTTAAATATACCATATGAATAAGCTTCACTTTACTGGTAATCTTGACAAGCTATTAGCTGGTATAGCTTAATGAAGCCATGACAGTCTATAACTTTATTTTCCGAGTTTATCAAGACCTAAATTTAAGAAAGATAGATATATTAAAGGGTTTCACATATTAGTCATGACTAATATGTGAAACCCTTTATGTTCAACTATCGTGTCCCGTTAGTTGAATATATTCATTGAATTATTCATCCTTTTCTGTGAGGAAAAAGGACTTTCTAACAAAAAACGTATAAATTAATACAATTACTGACCAACTGACATTCCCTATGAATGGTTGTTGATTATGCGATGATAATAGATTATAACTTATTAAACCAAATCCAAATGAGTAAATAATCATCAACCAAAATCCCCATTTTTTTAAACCCATATAACCATAGATGAGGATAAGGGAAGCAACAGCCAATATAACCCTAAATAATTGTTCTGGAAAGTTTGGTAAACCAAACCTATAGGCTATGCCAAATTCATCTGCATCTGCATTAAAGAATATTGCTGTGAAAATTAATACTAATGCACCAATTATGTAAAAACAACTAATTAATGTCACTCCTAAAGATCTTTTCACTTTTTTACCTCCTCTACTCAGATTTCATTTCATTTAAGCCCTTATTCCGCAATCCTGCCCGTTACTTCAATGAAAACAGCAGGCTACCGTAGCGCCTGCTCATTAATGTGTATCATTCAACTAAAGTGTTCCGTTAGCTTAACGACCACTTAATTTCCATTCACATCTTATATCCATCTAATAAAAAAGGTGTTGTCCAATTTCACCTTGTTCCTTTCTGCCCAATTAGCCAAATCCGCTGCGCCTTTCTCTCCATTCTTTACAAACCTAAAACACATACTGATTGGAACAATTTGTGCTCCATGAGGCTTTATTCCAATAACAGGTTTTTTGAAATCCCCCATGCTCATGATGACCTTAATTTGCTCCGCTTTAATTATTCGTCCATTTAATAAGATCGTGTCATGATGCAGGTATAGCTCAATTGGCTTCTTGAATGTTCGATATATGGACCATAACATGACTACTGTAGAAAAACAGAACAACACAATTGCGGCGAACCATAGTATCGTACTGTCTTTTTCATTCAATGATCCATTTACTAGAAAGAGTGCACATAAAGTAGCCATAGAAATAATGATTTTTATCCCCGAAGGATTTCTGACAGTGTATTTGAATTGACTAAGCTCCAAACTTTTTCGACCTCCAATAACCCATTTTTCGTCAGTACCATAATACCATTTTTATCCATAACTAAATAGTGAATTTTGGGTTCTCCTTATGGACCAAATTTTGCACTATCCTGCCCATCGTATTATGAGATCAACCAGTTCTTTCTGGTTGATCCTTTTTTTATTTTCATAGAGGATTAAGGTAGCCTGGTCGAACGTACCTGCCCGTGGGACTTGATCCCGAGCGCTATAATGTTCACCCCTACTTGCAAGATCCTTAACTCCTACTTCTTTGTAATCTATCTTCCGCTCTTCAAGATAAGTGAAATACTGTTTTAATGCATAGCAATAAGTCTTCAGTGTATTGTTGCTTTTACCTGTCTGATCCAGGTATTTTAAATACTTCATCACAGGAACAACTGGAACACCTACCGCATCCAACAGCAAATATCTCTTTTTATTATCATTAAGAATTACTTCTTGTACTCTCACAACAGCACCCCCAACGAAAGCTCTTATCCTCAATATATTAAATAATTTATACTAAGATTTAAAGCCTAAGTTAATATTTCTATTAAACAAAAAAATAGAGGAGATTAGCTCATATAATGAACTAACCATCCTCTATTTACGTTACTACAATTAACCGAGTCTAATACTTTATTTTTTATTCTAATAGTTTATTTTCTTTAAACAATAGTCTCAATTTTCACAGCTTATTTAGACTTATGTAGAGCATTTTATTAATATTTAGAACATTTCATTAGATAATAATGTTTCAACAATTTGGTCTTAGGCTCCATTAAGAAAAAAAAGCCGCCCTTAGATTTCAGGACGGCTCATGATGTCTGGGTTGTTTTCCAAACTTTTTATTATCAAACAACTTCACAACTTTAATGTCCACTTCACAACTTTAGTGTCTCTATACACTACACAACAAACCAATCAATCTAACATCCCTACTCCACCGTCACACTCTTCGCTAAATTCCGTGGTTTATCGACGTCATTACCACGTGCTAATGATGCATAGTACGCAAGCAACTGTAATGGCACTACGGATAGAGCTGGCGTTAATAGTGGCAGTGTCTTCGGAATAGCAAAGACTTGATCTACGGACTTCAGCAGGGTTGTTACGTGTTCTTCATACGTAATAGCCATGATATCCGCTCCACGTGCATTCACTTCTTTAATATTACTCACTGTTTTTTCAAAAACAGATTCTTGGGTTACCAAGGCAATTACCGGAATGCCTTCTTCAATCAAGGCTAACGTTCCGTGTTTCAGTTCACCAGCAGGATAGGCTTCAGAGTGAATATAAGAGATTTCTTTGAGTTTCAGAGAACCCTCTTGAGCCACTGCAAAATCGACTCCACGACCTATAAAGAATAAATGCTCATGTTTAGAAATTTGCTCAGCATAGGCTTTGATCGCTTCCGCCTGCTCTAACATACCTTCCAACTGTTCTGGAAGTTTCTGCATAGCTTGGATGATCTCACTAACTGCTTCAGGTGTCTGAGTACCACGAATTTCAGCCATATATAGTCCAAATAGAAAGAATGCAATTAATTGAGAAGTATAGGCTTTTGTGGAAGCAACAGCAATTTCCGGTCCAGCGAGCGTCGCGATAACATCATCTGCATCACGAGCAATGGAGCTACCTACGACATTAGTAATGGCTATGACATGTGCTCCATTAGCTTTTGCTTCCCGTACTGCTGCAAGTGTATCTGCCGTTTCTCCAGATTGGCTAACGACGATCACTAGTGTCTCAGGCGTAACGATTGGCGAACGATAGCGATATTCAGAAGCGACATCTGTCTCCACTGGAATACGTACTAATTGTTCAATGACATTACGTCCAACAAGACCTGCATGATAGGCAGTTCCGCAAGCAACAATCTGTATGTTACGTATATTTAGAATTTGTTCATGAGTGAGCTTTAATTCCGGAAGAATAACTCGCTCGCCTTTAGCATCTATCCGCCCACGCATTGTATCACGGTATGCTTTAGGTTGTTCATGAATTTCCTTCAACATGAAATGTTCAAAGCCGCCTTTTTCTGCTGTCACTGCATCCCAATCGACACGAATCATTTCCCGAGAAATAAAATTCCCTTCAATAGTCATTAATTCGACGGAATCTTGAGTCAATACTGCCATTTCACCATCATTAAGAATATACACATTACGCGTATATTGAAGAATAGCAGGGATATCTGAACCAATAAAGTTCTCCCCTTCTCCAATCCCAATAATCAATGGGCTAGCTTGACGAACAGCAACTAATTTCTCAGGTTCATTCTCAGCCAATACCCCAAGTGCAAATGCACCTCGCATATGAGTGATGGCTTTCTGTACTGCTATAACAATATCACCCTCGTATTCACGAGAAATAAGATGGGCGATAATTTCGGTATCTGTCTCAGAAGTGAAAGTATGACCTTGACTAATCAATTCCTCTTTCAAATCCAAATAATTCTCGACTATGCCATTATGAACAACAGAGAATTTCTGACTTTCATCCGTATGTGGATGTGAGTTAGCATCGGAAGGTTTACCATGTGTTGCCCAACGCGTATGCCCAATTCCCGAAGTTCCGATTAATGGACCGTTTTCAAGTTTGGTTTCTAAATTTACGATCCGCCCCTGTGCTTTGACAACTTCAAGACCTTTATGAGTATACACAGCAATTCCTGCTGAATCATACCCCCGATATTCTAACTTCTTTAATCCCTCGATTAATACAGACTGTGTATCCTTATTTCCAATATACCCGACAATACCACACATATATAAATCCTCCCGTTCATTCTTCAATTTAGATGAAAAAGTGTACGAGATTCCTGTGCGGCAATACGAGAATGCACTAAATTATTGTATTAAATTATACAAGGATCATTCACAAATGTGCATTCCCGTTCATGCCGCTGCATAAATTCTCGCACACTTATGATAATTAATAATTAGCACCCATCACTACGTTGTATGAGCAGTCGCCCGCTTATTTTCCGTATATGATTCACGGCTCTGGTGCATCACCGGGAGGTCCCCGCCGAACATTTCGAACACCCCCACCTCGTCAACTTGATCTGCCGTTGTAATCAGGCACCGAAACGGATCGTACTCATCCATACCCTCGGTCCATCTTACATCCCGCGCTAGTCAAGTTCTGGCGCTTTTAATATACAACCATGCTACCCTCGCTTTCTATCTTTGAATGACATTTGTTTATTATATGCATGTTGAGGTCATTTTGCAATATGACGCTATCCTTCCCTTATCACCTGCCACATTAAGAGACTTCTTAATAGATATAAAAAAATCCCCACAATGGGGATTCAATACGAGAATCTATCGAGAATTGTTGGTCAATTTTAATTAATTGTTCAACGTTATTCTTACTTTTGATACACGCAAGTACATATATAACAGTGCGAAGCTGATAGCCCCTACTGCCGCCATTCCCCCACCCAACATGTACATGGACTGAGGACCTGTATGATCGAACATCCACCCGCCAATGAATCCCGCTGCGATTCCCGATAATCCCCCCCACGTAAGCGCGTAGACTGCTTGCCCCGAAGCTCGGAATTCCATAGGTACAATCATCGCGGTTAGCTGTGTACCAATATAGTAAAACGCGCCGAACGTCAAACAATGGATCGTTTGAATACAAATGATTTGCATTGCAGTGTCTACACTAGACATGAGCAGCCAACGAAGCGAGTACAGTAGGCTTACAACCGTAAGGCATAACACCATCGTACGGACATCTTTTTTCAAGTAACGATCGAGCAATAGAAATACTGGGATTTCAAATATCGACGCGAAAAATGCCGCCCAACCGATCATTTTTGAATTGCCGCCCAGATCAGCTATATACAATCCCACGAACGTCGAATTCATGGCATTCGGAATAGATATCACTAGACCAATTAATAGAAACAATAGGAAAGTCCGATTGCTGAACATCGTGCGATAGTTGACTCTGCCAGACCCTGTACTCGAGGAAGTACCACGAGGAAGCGTGAATGTAAGCACGATTGCAATCAACATCATGATGTCATATACGACCCATAACTTATCAATACCGATCTGACCAATAACTGGACCCGCTCCGACTGCAAGCACGGCCCAACCAAGTGACCCCCACAGTCGAAAAGCACCAAATTTATGACTCGTTCCTTCGATACTATTCAGGATCAGGCTGTTGGACTGTGAGAATAAGGGCATCTGAAAGAAAAAGAACATAATCATAAACGTATAGATGAGGGTATACGAATCCGCAAGAAATACTAGCTGCATCACCAGTAAATTACCGGTTAACATGATAATAAGAATACGTCTAATATTGCCAAGCCGATCACTCAAATAGCCCCACAGTGGATTCGCAATAATAGATACGATAGGTCCGCCAGCCATCAATGCTCCGATTTCAAGTGTAGACGTTCCAATCGATTGAAGATAGATGGCAAAATAGGTACTATATATCGCAATAGCTCCATATGAGAAGAAATTAAATGCTTTAATATAAGAGAACATCCTACTATCCATCTGATTAGCCTCCAGTACTTACTACAATGGAACCGCAGTCGTATGCGAAAGTGCAATCACCTCTTCAGCCGTCACTTCACGTCCCAACTTGTCAGACAGATACATACCTTCGCTGATCAGCATCGTGTTAAGTGCGATTTGCGAGGTTGGAAGAAGCGATACTCTTTCTTGCAATGCGGCAATCCAATGATCCTGAGAGGAGTCATATGCGTCCTCGTTCTCCCTAATCCGGTGCCAGCGCGTATCCATCATATCGAGATCAATCGTACTATCCATATCTATATCACATACCGTGTTGTGAAAGCTGAATGATTGTGCCTGCGCACCTTCCTGACCATTTGGCATACGAATGCCACCCTTTGATCCTGCTATACTACTTCCTTCGAACCCTCCAAGATGAACAGCCCATGACTCGATAATATCTAGTGTTAGACCATCGGTGAACCGAATAAGTCCTGATGCCAGTTCCTCTACGTCAAATCTGCTCTGCTCTCTTCTATCTTCCAACATATCTAATTCCTGATATAGCTTACCCGATATACGTTCGACATTAGGGTTACCTAATAAATAGAGCAACTGCGCAATATGATAGACGCCCATATCGAGCAATGCGCCTCCTCCAGCCGTTTCCTTACGTGTGAAATAGGGTGTACCGTAACCATCTACGAATGGACGGTTCCTTCTTCGGAATCCAGTCGATCTAGCATGGTAAAGCTTGCCGAGCATTCCGCCATCAATAAGCGTCTTAGCTGCCTTTGTTTCCTTCGTAAATAGAGTGCCTAACTGAATATGTAGCAGCTTCCCTGTCGCTCTCGCAGCAGCAACCATTTCTTGCCCATCAAAATATGTACCTGCAATTGGTTTCTCGCAATAGACGTTCTTGCCAGCATGTAGCGCCGCAATGGTTATTGGTGCATGAAAGTTATTATGCAAACAGACATCTACCGCGACTATATCATCTCTTTCTAATAAGCTTCTGTAGTCGGTATATACATGAGGAATGTTATATTGCTCTGCAACGCGCTTAGCCTCTACCTCATTAACATCACAGACCGCTATAATTTCTGCTCCAGGGATGCTCTGATACTTCTCAATGTGCATCTTCCCGATTTGCCCAACCCCAATAATACCAATTTTAACTGTTTCCATTATTCTTCTTTCCTCCGCTCAGTAGTTGCGTCTAGTAGTAGTTTTTTCACCATGCCGATTAATCTCTCTGTTTCGATATATTGATTACTGTGTGCATTATGTTCAATTCCCCAATAGCCATTATATCCAGTGTCGTTAAAAACGCGTATCGTATCGATTGCATGTTCTGATAACGCCGTCTCCGCGTCAAAATGAGTATGATAGGCCCACGGTGCAACCAGCCTATCTCCCTCTTCTTTATCCGCTCTCCAACGGTTAAGGTGTATAAGAAAGCCGAATGCTGGATGATCTACGGCTTCTGCAAGACGTTTCATCTCACGAGGCAACAGTGAGGCTCCCATATGATTTTCGGGACCTATACGAAACCCATGATCTAAAGCGTATGTTGAGAATTCACGATAACGTTTCACAGTATATTCAAATTGTTCATCGCTCATCGTTTCCCATTCCTTGTAAGATCCGCCCGTATCTATACGCACAGTTTCCGCACCCAATATAAAGGATGCTTTCAAATGGACGAGTGCATTTTCATATAGATGCTTCCGCATATCTGGATCAGGGTCCCATAGATGTGCACCATCAATGGCAAAATTAACGACCCTCATTTCCTTTTCATCCAATGCTTCTCTAATCTTATGGATATAACTCTCTTCAACTAACTTCATAATTGGCTTGCTCGAACGATCAATAAAGAAGCCGTTCCATAGGTCAACGACGTCCATTCTATAACGATATTTAACCGCTTCCAAATATCCGAACACGTCCATTTTTCCATCCAAATACGTATTGTTAAACGAATAGCCTCCAATTGAAATGTTCACGATGAGATCACCTCTCCCAACAGTCAATGTGTCTATTATCCATTTTCATTATATACTGAATTCCAATCATTAGGTTAAATTTTAATGATTATTACGGATACTCTATTCATCAACTCTGTTCAACTAAGATCACAACAGGGTAACATGTAAAAGAACACCTTCTCAGGTGTTCTTCTGTTCAGAATGATACAGGAAGATATACCAACAATTAATACATTATCCTATAACACCGATATTGCTAATCTCCTGTTGTATTCCATCTTTGAGTCGATCCACAATAGAGAAATCCATGGACTGAATATAAATTTCTTCCAATTCATCTTGAAGAGATTTAACTTGTGCTAGATACTGATTAGATTGTTTCATTTGTGCAGCATATCGTTCCTTGATAAGGGTTATCGCTTCCGCATGTTCTTCATCTGTTCCAGGCCTGATACAACGCGTGTACATATCCACTAGCTCATCTGTCACGCGATCAGGGAAGTACTCATGGGGTGCGGTACTATCAAATATAGCGAATTCCAAATCACGTACGATGATCATATCCAGACTGTTTGGGTCGAATCCACAATGGTAGATCTCAACATCGAAACCTCGTTCAATAGCAGCAGTAGCTATTTTTTTGAGCATGGTAGATTTACCTGAACCAGGCCGACCTTTGATCAAATATCTTTTCAACCCTTCCGTCAGATTAGGAACGCAGTCTACCGCCCCCTTTGGTGTAGCAGCACCCAAAAACCGATGATCTACACGACTCTCTTTATCCAAGGTTCGTTCACCATATAGCGTATCAATGTACTCTTTCGTCAGCTCATCCGCTGCCTGAAAATCCATGTTTGCGATATATAACGTTTCCCATTCGTCATGGATACGAAGTGCTTGTGCATACCCAGCATACGCATGTTGGTAAGCTTGAGAAATTTGTTCATTCAAATTGTCGATCTCGATCTGTTGAATGCTCAGCTGATTCGCATCACATCCCTCACCCAAATCGATGTATGTCAATTCTGCTTCAGGCAAACGTATCGACTCGATCACATATGGCGATGTGCCAACGATCATTCCAACTTTGAGACGAGGCACGATCATTGCGTCCAAGGATGCATTGTCCGAAGCAGAGTGAATGAACCAGATGTCATGACCCGTCGACACCATATGTTCTCCTATTGTCCGAATTAATTCTGACTTTCCTGTACCTGGTGCCCCTTGTAGAATAAAAAGACGATCCAAACCTTGTAAAGACGAATCCATCAGACTTGTAAAGCCATGGGCAGTATTACCACCTGCGTAGAAATTTCTAATCATTCCAGTCATCCTTGCCACACCCTTCTTGGCTAATATCTTGGCGCCTATACTCCATCGTATTATCCACCTACCCAGAAGGTGCCAACAAAAAACGCCCTCTTCCTCAAACTACTGAAGAAGGGGCGTAACTTCGTTTGGTACTAAGCTTGTAAACATTTATAATAACTACTTATAATATAGATCTCAACCGTATAAGAATTAGACTAATTCCCGCTTCACGACTGCGACGATTTCAGATACATAGCGATCAAGACTCTCTTTTTCTGGACCTTCAGCCATGACGCGGATCAAAGATTCCGTACCAGAAGCTCGCACTAATACTCGACCGTTGTCTGCTAACTGTTCCTCTACGGAAGTAATAATTTCTTGAATCGCTTTATTGCCTTCGAAATTTGTCTTATCCTCTACTCGAACATTCACCAATACCTGTGGATATTTACGCATCATAGTTTTAACTTCACTAAGTTTTTTACCTGATTGTTGTAATGTATCCACCAGTTGAATACCGGATAGAAGACCATCACCTGTCGTATTATAATCTAAGAAAATAACATGACCCGATTGTTCTCCGCCTAGATTATAACCACCCTTACGCATCTCTTCCATTACGTAACGATCACCTACAGCTGTCATGGATGTTTTTAATTGTAGCTTCTCTGTTGCTTTATAAAAACCAATATTACTCATGACGGTCGAAACAATGGTACTATCTTTTAATTTTCCTTTTCGATTCATAGATTCTCCGCAAATGCACAGAATAAAGTCACCGTCTACTTCTTCTCCGGTATCATCAATAGCAATAAGTCGATCAGCATCACCATCAAAGGCTAGCCCAAGATCCGCCTTATGCTTCAAGACTTCTTCTTTCAACTTCTCTGGATGTGTTGAACCACAGTGATCATTAATATTCAGACCATTCGGTTCTGATCCTATTGTAATAACTTCCGCACCTAAATCCCTGAATAACAGCGGAGCAAGCTCATATGCCGCACCATTTGCGTTATCCAATACAATTTTAAGTCCTTTAAAGGAATGAGTAATCGTTGTCTTTAGGAACTCTACATACTTGTATTTAGATTCATTATCTATAATGACATTACCTAAATCTGCTCCAACTGGACGTGGTAACCCATCTACTTCTGCATCCATTAATCTTTCGATTTCTAGCTCTGTTTCATCCGATAGTTTAAATCCATCTCCGCCAAAGAACTTAATTCCATTATCCTCAACCGGATTATGTGAAGCAGAGATCATGACTCCTGCATCTGCCTTTAATAGTCTTGTAATATAAGCTACCGCTGGCGTTGTCACTACACCTAAACGAATAACATGAGCTCCTATAGATAATAAACCTGCAACTAATGCAGATTCCAACATATGTCCCGACACACGAGTATCCATCCCAATGACTACGGTTGGTTTATCTACATTTCCAGTAAGTACAAATCCACCACAACGCCCGATACTATATGCCATTTCAGCAGTTAGTTCAATATTAGCAACGCCTCGCACGCCATCTGTTCCGAAATATTTACCCATAATATTCTCCTTTTTGTCAACTCTTCTAATCCAAGTTGTCTCCTCTAATTTACAGCTTTTCTTAAGTTAGGGTGTTTTATTATTTGCATCCCCATTGGGTTCTCCAGTAGGAGGATTAGTTGGATCTGTACCTGAATTTACATTTGAATTTGAATCAGGTGGCACCTCAGTATCAGGGGTCCCTGTCACTGGATCCGATGGAGGATTCTTATCATTCTCCTCAAGAACAGGCTTATCCGGTTCTGGTATCTCTGTTGGAGCCTTTGTATCCTTTACCTCTATCGTAGACTTTAGTGTCCCTTCGCCAACCAGTGTTGTAAATCGCGGAAGGGTAACCTGAAGAGTCACCTCATGGGTACCCGCTTTTAAATTCTCTACTTTTGCAACGACTTTAATATCACTAGCTTCTAGACGATTAAGTAATGTAGAGGCACCCGTAAGCGTCAAGCTAACCACCTTATCTGCTGGTTTTATAACCGTTGCTTGGGTACCATCACTCATACCTTCAATTTCAATTGGAATGTTATCTATCGTTATTTGCCCGACGGATACGACCTCACCTGTGACTTCAACGATACTGGGTTCGATTTTTTCTATACCGGACGGTAGCTCAAGATTCACATTTAGTGTGAATTTACCAGCTTTATTAATTTGGCTCAGATCTACCGATGCTACATTATACGTATCAATAGCTGCTAACGCATCTTTAGGACCATATAACTTCACTTCTTTTACATTAGGGTCTGCTCTAGAAAGTACGAGTCCTTCTGGAAGACTACCTGTATACTGAACATCAAGCCCCACCGTCTTAAAGGGCGCAGATATTGGAATTTGAACAGACACTACGGAAGGTTCTATAGTCGCATTCTTTACTTCCTGCCCTTTAATGTCCAAAGCAACCAGCTTTACCTTCTTCTCACTGATCGATTCTTTAGCTCCCTCTAGATCAATTGTTCCCTGTACTTTAACTACTGTTAGCAACTCGCTATTTGGCAATGTCACCTTAACAGTACCTGGGTCAATCGTTGTTTTCCCTACACCATAACCTTCAGCCTGAACTCCTGTAGTGACAATTGAGACAGGAAACGTTGCATTTGTTCGCTTTTCAATCGTAATCGTAACCTTAGATGGTTCCATTGACACAAGTTCTACACCAGATGGAAGTTGATGAGAGAGAGGCACAGTGTATGTACCTTCCTTTACATCACTTAGATCCAATATGACTTTGTAATCATCATTAAATATAGACGTAATGGCGGATCGTTTACCCTTCACTTCCATCCTAACGCGATCTGTATCTACAGCACTTAATACATACACCGATTCATCTAATCCATCGGGTTGGATTTTGACATTCTCAATAATGGATGTATCCATTGATTTAGTAGGCGTAGGCGTAACATCCTCTATATGTACCATACCCCACAATAGAATACTGACAGCTAACGCAAGAATTTTAACAACCGTGTTATTCTTAATCCATTTATCCACGAGTCCCGCCCCCTTTTCGTTTCCAGAACGCAGGGCGCTTCTCTTTTGTTGTTTTATTAGGACGTAATTCTTCATATAGCTTCGAGATCAGCGACTCTTCCTTAATATCTCTGACCACTTGACCATTCATCGCAAGTGATATTTGTCCCGTCTCTTCCGATACAATCACAGATATCGCATCTCCTACCTCACTTATTCCAATCGCAGCGCGATGACGAGTTCCTAATTCTTTACTAATAAAAGGATTCTCAGAAAGAGGTAAGTAACAAGCTGATGCAGCAATTCTGTTCGATTGTATAATCATGGCACCATCATGTAATGGTGTGTTTGGTATAAATACGTTAATGATTAGCTCAGAACTAATCTCAGAATTCATAGGTATACCCGATTCAGTGTATTCATTAAGCCCTGTCTCACGTTCAAAAACAATTAAGGCCCCTATTTTTCTGCGTGATAAATAATTAACAGCCTTCATGAGTTCACTAATTAGCTTAGTGAATTCTTCATCATCGGCAAGCGTCCGTCCAAGAAATTTACCTCGACCTAATTGCTCTAAAGCACGACGAAGCTCCGGTTGGAATATGATAAAGATAGCCAAGACGCCAAAAGTAAACATTTGATTCATAAGCCACCTGAGTGTATACAGATTTAGCCACGTACTTAGCGCCCATATAATCACTAAGACAAGAATCCCTTTTAACAATTGGATGGCTCTGGTACCTCTTATTAATAAAATAGCATGATAAATAATATATGATACGATAGCGATATCGATAATATCCTTAATGGTATCGCTCCAAGTGATGTCAGTGAAATAACTCATCCTAAGGCCCCCGTTTATTCCCTTCAAAATATATTTTGCTCTCTATATATAATGTCCCTAATGTATAGGTTATAACGATCAACCTCATGATGCAAGTAAAGGTTATATAAAAATGGACAAACTGGGTTATTTGTACAAAAAAAGATGCCTTCTTATTTTAAAAGAGGCACCATTAATGTCACTGTTACCTTTAATTACTTTGAAGCCTTAGCGATAGACGACTTCCGAAAAAACATTAGAAATCTTATACCAGATCCAATCCAACGCTCGGTCTACACTTTTTACTTCACCCGAAATATGTGCAGTAGATGCCTTATACACTGAACCATCAATGACAGTCAAGTTGCCTTGTACATCTCCAAATACTTCTGCCTTGCCATTCTCAACCGTAAGATCACCTGCAATAGTTGTCCCTTCAGGAATAATGACTGTATTACCATTTATTACAACTTCGTCTAAGTCATTCCCATGAATTACCAACTGATTATCCTGGTTAAAGATATTAATGGCACTGAACAGCATGATGATTAAGAACACTGCAGCAGCTGTTGCGGCAGGATGAATTTTCATCCATTTTACCCATACCTTCTGTTTCTTACGTTGCGGAATAGTATTCATAATACGCTCCGTTAGCTCATACGATGCAGAAGGAATATTGTGAGGAAGAGAATACAACATCATATCGGTTTGTTCAAGCTCTTTGAAATCCATCCGACAATTAGGGCAAGACAGCAAGTGAGCTTTAAGCATCAATCTTTGCTCCTTGGACAAGTCGTCATCTAGATAATCGTGCATTAAAGAGACGGCTGTTTTGCATTCCATTTGAGCCAGTCCTTTCAATAAATCTGTTAATTTCCCATCAACTATACTTAAGACAAGACTTGATACTCTACATACGTATCACAACAACAGATGTTTCATAAAATAATGCGATGATTATAATTTAGGCTCTAGTTTTTTTCGTAAAAAATCTCGCCCACGATGAACACGGGTTTTTATCGTTGTTACGGGCATCCCGAGTACATCACTAATTTCTTGTAAAGATAAATCCTGGAGATATCTTAAGATCATCACTGATTTATACTTTGCCGGTAGACTTTCAATGGCATCATAAATAATTTGTTTGGTCTCTGAAATCATTAACTCACTTTCCGGTGTACGATTATCGCTTGGGATTAAAGAATAACCATCCAGTCCCTCTTGATCATTCATATCAGCGTCTAGCGAATATGTGGCTTTCCTTTTCCTCAACCGATCAATACATAGATTTGTCGCAATCCGATAAATCCACGTAGAGAATTTCTGATTCGGATCAAACCGATCCAGACTTTTAAATACACGCAAAAAAGTCTCCTGAACGACATCCTCCGCCTCATGGCGATTGCTCAGCATCCTATAGCCTAAATGATATATTTTATCTTTATACAACTCAACAATTTCCGCGAATGCTTGTTGATCACCATTCAGTGCAAGCTTCGTTAATCTATTCTCTATTTGGTCCAACACAATTCCCCCAGACTTGCTGATGGGTATTACTAGGTTCATAGCACAATATTAGAATCGTAAATCATGTCTGTTCAAAAAGCAATACCGTAACAAAAACTTTAGCAAAAAAAATAAATAAAAATCGAGGTTCTCTAGGAACACTCGACTTTTTCACATCTATAATTCCATATTCTGCTCAGCTCAGCAAATCAACCTGTATTACGAAGTCCTGCTGCAATTCCATTAATGGTTAGTAACACTTCACGTAATAGATCATTATTATCTTCACCTTGTTCGCGCAATTCACGAAGTTCGCTAATTAGTTGAACCTGAAGATAACTGAGTGGATCAACATACGGATTACGAAGTCGTATAGACTCCTGAATAACTGGAACATTATCAAGTATTTCTTTTTGTCCTGTTATTAGAAGAATAAGGTCCGTCGTTAATTTGAACTCATCTTCAATCTGATTGAAGATACGGTTACGGTACGACTCTTCCTTAGTCATATTAGAATACTCTTTGGCAATCAAGAGATCCGCTTTGGCAATAGCCATTTGTAACGTATCAATAAGTGATGTGAAGAATGAGAAGTTGGAATACATATCTTGAAGAACCTTAAGATTTTCTTCGTTGTTCTGGTAGAAGCTTTGTAAGCCCGTTCCTGCAGCGTACCACGCAGGAAGTAAATAACGGCTCTGTGTCCATGCAAATACCCAAGGAATAGCTCTTAGATCTTCAAAGCGATCACTATTCTTACGTTTTGCTGGTCGTGAACCTATATTAAGCTCTCCAACCTCTGGAAGTGGTGTAGATTCTTTAAAGAAGCTTAGGAAATCCGGATCACGGAAGATTAAATCCTGATACTTCTTAAGAGAGACCTCAGAAATCCCTCTTACGATCTCATCCCACTGGTCCTCTTGCTGTTCGTACAGATCATTATGAGGCGAACGAGCATTAATAGCGGCTGTTACAAGGGCAGCAGTTGCTTGATCTAGACTGCGATATGCGATTCCTTGCAAGGAATAACGTGAAGAGATAACTTCTCCCTGCTCCGTAATCTTAATTCCACCACCAACAGTAGAAGCAGGTTGAGCCAGAATACTGCGATTTAATGGCATTCCGCCGCGACCTAAAGCTCCTCCACGTCCATGGAAGAATTTCAATTTCACATTGAATTCATCTGCCGCTGCAGTGATTTCTTTCAAGGCCACACGTAGTTCCCAATTGGCTGTAACGGCTCCACCATCTTTGTTACTATCTGAATAACCTAACATGATTTCCTGCAAGTCATTCATTGCAGCAACGCCTTCACGATAGATAGGCAAATTAAGTACTTGTCTCATGATATCAGGTGCCGCTAATAGATCTTCAATTGTCTCAAACAAAGGTACCGCTTGAAGGGTACACGTAACGCTCTGATCTGCATTACGAGCGAACAGACCCACTTCTTTAGCAAACACCATGACTTCTAGAATATCACTAGCACCTTGAGCCATACTTATGAGATATTTCGAGATACAACCCTTACCGAACTCTTCTTGTGCCTTATACACTGTACGATATACCTCTAGGCATTCCTTGGTACTCTCTGTGTACACATGATAAGGTGAAGTAATCGGTCTAGGGTCATTCAACAAATTATTAAGTAAATTAATTTTCTCATCTTCAGTGAGTGCAGCATAATTTTCTGAAATATTCATTTTTTCCAATACTTCAGTCATCGCATTCTCATGTTCTTGGCTATGTTGGCGAATATCCAAGGACGCTGTATGGAATCCGAATAATTCGACTTGTCGAATTAACTTTTTAATGTAAGTATCCGCTACATAATCTGCATAATGATGACGTAAGCTCCGATCAATGATGTTAAGATCTTCGATAAATTCTGCAGGTGATGCATAACGTTCCGATGTACCTTTTTTGCTCTCATCTAAAACATTATTAATTTTAGTCATCATAAGAACAAGTTTAATGCGATAAGGTTCATTTTCATTATGCCATATCACATTTTTACTTAAAGGTACTTCCGATTGATCATTAAGTATGGATTCTTCAAGTTCACTTGAAACCGTCACTATGGACGTACTGAAACTTAAGTACTGCATAAACTCTGACATAATACGATGGTATTCACGAACTGCCAGTTTACGTTGCATACACAAGGTCTTCCAAGTAATATCTGAAGTCACGGATGGGTTACCATCACGATCTCCGCCAATCCACGAACCGAACTGAAGATATGTCGGAACATGCCAATGATGTCCAGGATAATACTTACTTAGACAACGTTCCATTTCTTGATATACATCCGGAAGGACATGGAATAGCGTTTCATGGAAATAATACATACCATGTCTAACTTCATCCAATACCGTTGGTTTGCGATCTCTCAATTCATCCGTTTGCCATAATGTAATAACCTCATTCAACAACTTCTCACGTAATTGTTCCCGTTCACGGAAAGTAAGTGTTGGATTATCTAATAGCATAACATCTTCTGAAATACGCTTATGAATATCTAATATTGCTCTGCGCATAGCTTCTGTTGGGTGAGCTGTCATGACAAGTTCAAGTGAAAGACCTTCAACAATATCTTGAACTTCTTCATACGTGAAATTTAGTTCTTTCAATTCTTGAATTGCACCTTCAATGGAACCTGGTTGAACCGTTTCTCCTGCAGAACGTTCATAATCACGCTTTCTGCGGATGCGATGGTTCTGTTCAGCAATATTGACTAGCTGAAAGTAGATTGCAAAAGCACGAATCACCTGATGGCGTGTATCCGGCTTTAATGTGTCAATCGTTTCTTTAAATTCAGCATAAACTTCAGGCAAGAACACAGATCTTAAAGATTTGCTTGTTTCACGAATCTTCTCCACGATCTCTAGTAGCTCGTTGCCTCCCTGATGGACTAATACTTCTCCAAGAATGTTACCAAGAAATCGCACGTCTCTACGTAGCAGATTATTGGAGTTACTTTTGCTAGCGGTAACCGTAAGTTCAGTCATGTTACTCCTCCCGTCTTCTCTGTTTTAATTGCTATCTATTTATGACACCTTCTTAAGACTTCATAACATCATACAATAAAACAAGATTAAAATCCTTATTTTTCTTTCAATAAAACAAGTTTTTCATGTATTATTATTTATAATAAATGAATTTAAATTCACTCATTAAATTCGCACTAGCATCAATATTTGTGTTTAGGAACCAACATTCGAGGAATATTATAATACATGAAAATTTCATTATCCACATATTTATACACATCCTATATAATCATTACCATATCTGGAATATAGGTACTTAGTAAGCTTACCCCGTTGTAGAGTTCCTATCAGTAACCATAAATATTCATAGTACATTTACTTCATTAACTATTGAATAATAATATATTATTTCATATGTATACAAAAAAATCCTTGAAATTCAAGGATTTTAGATCTATAAATATAAAGCGGGTGATGGGAATCGAACCCACGCTATCAGCTTGGAAGGCTGAAGTTCTACCATTGAACTACACCCGCGCGAAAAAAATTAATATCGGGACGACACGATTTGAACATGCGACCCCCTGGACCCAAACCAGGTGCTCTACCAAGCTGAGCTACGTCCCGATAATAAATTAATGGTGCGCCCTAAGAGATTCGAACTCCTGGCCTTTTGATTCGTAGTCAAACGCTCTATCCAGCTGAGCTAAGGGCGCAAATATATGAAGTAAAAATGGAGCGGACGACGGGAATCGAACCCGCGACCCTCGCCTTGGCAAGGCGATGCTCTACCGCTGAGCCACGTCCGCAAACATATGGTGCGCGTGGAGGGACTTGAACCCCCACGTCGTGAAACGCTAGATCCTAAGTCTAGTGCGTCTGCCAATTCCGCCACACGCGCACACTGATAAAGAAATGGTGAGTCATGAAGGATTCGAACCTTCGACACCCTGATTAAAAGTCAGGTGCTCTACCGACTGAGCTAATGACTCATAATGGCTGGGAATATAGGATTTGAACCTATGCATGACGGAGTCAAAGTCCGTTGCCTTACCGCTTGGCTAATTCCCATTAATGAATTTCATATATTATTTACACAATTACGAAATTATAATAATAAATGGTGGAGGCTGAGGGGATCGAACCCCCGACCCTCTGCTTGTAAGGCAGATGCTCTCCCAGCTGAGCTAAGCCTCCATACCTGTATGTAGCAAATAATATAAATGGTGACCCGTAGGGGAATCGAACCCCTGTTACCTCCGTGAAAGGGAGGTGTCTTAACCGCTTGACCAACGGGCCATACTAGAACACATAAAAAACTTATGGAGCTCTCAACCGGATTCGAACCGGTGACCTCATCCTTACCATGGATGCACTCTACCTACTGAGCTATGAGAGCAATGGCTCCCCGAACAGGGCTCGAACCTGTGACAACTCGATTAACAGTCGAGTGCTCTACCAACTGAGCTATCAGGGAATATAAGCAATTGTGTTATAATGCTTTCTGTAAAACATGACCCAGATAATTGTAAGTACATGTATTCCAGGATGACTGCTTGGCGAC
>NZ_LVJI01000033.1 GCF_001637225.1 Paenibacillus antarcticus | reverse complement strand
TGAAGTGACCCCTGTCAAGTAGACAATTAACAAAAAGCAATATTTAAGCAGCCTGAGTCCTGTATTCGTAGGGGCTCAGGTTGTTTAGTTTCTTTTGAAAGCGTTCATGGTTGTAGAAATGGATGTACTGCTTAACGGCGTGTTCGACCTGCTTTACAGAATGAAAAATATGAAGATAGAAGCACTCTGCTTTAAAATGACTGAAGAAGTTCTCCATACATGCATTGTCCCAACAGTTTCCTTTCCGGGACATGCTGGCTTGGATGCCGTATCGTTTGAGTAGGTAACTATACTGGCGGGATGTATACTGAAATCCTTGGTCACTATGCAATAGAACACCTTTGGTATCCTGTTGTTTTCGTACCTTTTTCACCGTATCAAATACCAATTTCAAATCGTTTTTATGACTGATCTGGTAGGCTATAATTTCATTGTTATAGAGATCTTTAATCGCTGAGAGGTATAGTCTTTGTCCGTTGAACATCAAATAGGTAATATCGGTTACCCACTTCGTGTTTGGCTGACTGGCTTTGAATTCCCTGTTTAGATGATTCCCTGAAATCACGTAAGCTTCTTTCTTGCCATAATAGGGTCTCTTCCTCCGAATGACAGACTTAATTTCAAGTTCATTCATAAGTCTCTGTACACGCTTATGGTTCATATGTATGCCATAGATTCTATATAGCCAAGTTTTTACCCTCCGATAGCCGTAAATCCCTCTCAGCTTCCTGTGACATTCCATTATTTTTAGCTTCATGGCTTCATCTTCTATTCGTTTCTGAGAACTAGACACTCGACGTTTTACCCATTTATAGAAACCGCTTCTGGACACGTTAGCCAGTTGACATAGCAGTATGACATTGTACCCGTTTCCAACTAATTCATTGATTACTGTAAATTTTTTGCCGCTTGGTACGGCGTCCATTCCTCCTTTTACATCCGTAAGAGCTTTTTTAACAGTTCGTTTTCCGCTTCAAGGCGCTTCAGCTTAACCTTAGGATCTTCTGATCGAGTTCTCGGTCTACCAACTCCAGGGCCTATTGCTTTGCCTCTTTTCTCCTCCAGTCCTTTCATTCCCTCCGCTTGAAAATGATTCACCCAACGTCGGACTAAGGAATGGTCGATATCCAATTCTTTACCTACACTCTTGTAGCTCATTCCCTTTTTGAGATAGAGATTGACTGCCTTTTTCTTAAATGCAACATCGTAAGTCTTCCTAATTTCGCCCATAAAAAAATCCCCTCCATAATAGACAGATTAATCGGCTTGCTTTTTTCTGTCTACTATAAGGGGAGCATATCA
>NZ_LVJI01000032.1 GCF_001637225.1 Paenibacillus antarcticus | reverse complement strand
GAGTTTTCTGTAAGAAAACTAGCATCGTAAGCATCATCTTTGAGTTTTCTGTAAGAAAACTAGCATCGTAAGCATCATCATATGTTTTCTGAAGCAAACTACCATCGATGTACCGCAAAAATATCTTTTCAATCATTAACTTGAGTTTCCGAAGGATATAAGCCAGCGGGAGGGGGATAAGTTGTTACCTTAGTCGCGCTGACATTAGTAGTAGCGTCCTCATCTATCAAGTCTGGATGAATGATCGCCCTATATGCCTTTTCGGAGGAAAGAGTACCCCCATCAAGTCCAACTAACACTCTGGTGCTCGTGGTTGTTTTACCATCCATACAGATTTCAACAGAATCTGGTTTTAAAGCTAACATAAACGCTGACCCTCGATTCACTCCCCGATAAGGTACTAACCTCAAACGGTCCTGCCAAGCAAAAGATGATTCGTCTCCAAGCTCCATGACCAGTTTGTCCGCATCTCCCTCAGCAAGTTTATCCCTCCATGCAGCAGGTAAGTAATCTCCCCATAAAGAGGCCTCCATCACCATAACTGGTATTCGTGTTAAAGGATCACACAATTGATTACCTGTATCTAACAATCCCGTACACTTCACCTGTTCGCTACCTATATTCACTTTCACTTCCGCAAAATACACATGCCTATTATCCAATTTACGTTTGGAAGATTGGACAATTTTAAACCAAAAAACAACGATAATAAACATGATTAACATAAACCAAAATCCAATCTTCAGTTCGAAAGACAGCCCCCCCGATGTTGTATACCAAATTCCGCTCCAGAGATCACTTGAATTTTGCAGCAGATAATGAATGCCAATAATCCCACCAGCCGCGGCAAAATTAATAATATAAAATGCCCCCATATTCCTCAGATAGTGTTGAAGGCTCCTAAAACCGAAGGCGATCCACAACATTATCAATGAAAGCCCGAACTTAATGAGAAAGGTATACATGAACGAAAGTCCGGGGACGAACATCATGATGACATATAGGGCACCTAAAAAGGCCGATAAAGAAATTCGCCACCAAGGCGTTTTTATTTTACGCATCCAACCAGTTAACCATAAAAGAGTCCCATCAATAAGTAGATTAGTAATAAAAATAAGATCGATATAGACAATCATTGCTCTCACCTGCCTGAGCTTTAAATCCTATCGGTAGAAAAGCCAATGTTTCTGAAATATATTCCCTTTGGTCTAAAGGAGATGTGTTTAGTATAGAAAAACTAACTTCCAAAGTCTGTCTAAACCTGGAAGCAATCGCGGTTTTTTTTTGTCGATAGAGGTTAGTTCATGGAAGAAGGATTCTAAATTGGAACGTGGAAGAATAGGAAGCATATAAAAAAGCCCGATTTCTTTAAAAAAGAAAACGGACCTTTCATATGTCATGATAATTAGTGTATAAATTATTCGTTGTTATTGCGTGAACGATTCCGCAGAAATGTTGGAATATCCAGTTGATCATTACTTGGCTGATTACCAAATGGACGCAAGTTATTATTACGATTCTCAACAGGCTCATTCTCTGGTGTTCCTGGTTTACGAATTTGAGCGTGTGGTACTGCTTGTTTATGCTCAAATCCAGTAGCAATAACTGTAACTTTAATATCGTCTTTCAAATCCTCATCAATAATAGCACCAAATATCATATTCACATCTGGATCTGAAGCTGAAGTAACGATTTCTGCTGCTTCGTTCACTTCATACAGAGACAGATTTGAACCACCCGTAATATTCATAATAACACCACGAGCCCCTTCGATCGAAGTTTCTAGTAATGGACTCATAATAGCCTTACGAGCTGCCTCAGCGGCACGGTTCTCACCTGATGCTACGCCAATCCCCATTAGTGCAGACCCACGCTCTGTCATAATCGTCTTCACGTCTGCAAAGTCAAGGTTAATTAGACCAGGAACTGCAATAAGATCTGATATCCCCTGTACCGCTTGACGAAGAACATTATCAGCTTCTCTAAACGCTTCTAACATCGGTGTCTTTTTATCCACTATTTCTAATAGACGATCGTTAGGAATAACAATCAATGTATCTACTTTTTCTTTCAGAGCCTCAATCCCTAGTTCAGCTTGGGAGAAACGTTTCCGACCTTCAAAAGTAAAAGGACGTGTAACAACGCCTACTGTCAGCGCTCCACACTCTCTTGCAATCTCAGCGATTACAGGAGCTGCACCCGTACCCGTTCCGCCACCCATTCCTGCAGTGACAAACACCATATCTGCGCCTTTCAGCGTGTTCGAGATCAAATCTCTAGATTCTTCAGCAGCCTTCTTGCCGACTTCAGGATTAGCACCCGCGCCAAGACCCCTTGTTAGCTTATCACCAATCTGTAGCTTGTGTTCTGACTTAGCCATATGCAGTGCTTGAGCATCTGTATTTACCGTGATAAACTCAACGCCTTGCACACCATTCTCAATCATTCGGTTGACAGCGTTACTACCACCACCACCAACACCAATTACTTTAATCTGAGCTAAGCTTTCCATTTCAAAGTCAAATTCCAACATATTATTCCATCTCCCCCTCGTTGTACATCGATGGCACGTTCACAGTTATATGAACACCTTATATAAATTCACTGAACATGTTTTTTAAGCGCTCAACCAACCCCGTTTTTTGTGTCTTTCCTTGATTAGATGTAGGATTCACCTTGTTGTTGTTCCGGTTAGGTTGTTTTTTAGTATTGGCAGCAATTGCATTGTTACGTCCACGAATATTACGTATAACATTGTGAAGGATACCAACACCACTCGTAAATCCTGGATCTCTGACACCTATATAATCGGGAACTGCAATCCGTACAGAAGCTTCAAGCTCAGCTTGTGCAACTTGCAATACACCAGGCATCGAAACCGTGCCTCCAGTGAGTATATAACCTCCAGGAAGTTCACTGTAACCTAGACGTTTCACTTCTTGATGAAGGAGATGGAATATTTCTTGAATCCGAGGCTCAACAATAGCAGCCAAATCTTGTTGACTGAATTCTTTTTCAACGTTACTCCCAATTCGAGTTACTTTGAAAATAACATCAGGAGCAGCATCGTCTACTAAAGCACATCCGTATTTTAACTTAACCTTCTCAGCTTGATCCGTTAACGTCCGTAATCCATAGGCAATATCATTAGTTACGTATTCCCCGCCAATAGGTAGTGTGGAAGTCGCGACCATAGTTCCAGCTTCAAAAACAGCAATGCTTGTATTTCCAGCACCGATATCAACAAGTACAGAACCCATGGTTTTCTCGTCTTTAGATAAAGACATTTGACCTGCTCCCAAAGACATTAGTACTAGATCTTTGATCTTCAAGCCCGATTTCTCTACACACCGTAAAAGATTATGTATGGCCGGTTTTGCCCCCGTAATAATAATCGCTTCCACTTCTAAACGAACGCCAATCATACCTCGTGGATCTTGAATTCCTTCAAGACCGTCCACAACGTATTGCTTAGCGACAACATCAATAATTTCCCGGTCAGGAGGCAAAGCAACAACTTCTGCAGCTTTGAGAACGCGTTCAATGTCCTCTTCTCCAATTTCCCGATCCTCGTTCGATACAGCCACAACACCGTGGCTTGTTTGAAGTCCAATATGATTCCCGGAAATGCCGACATATACTTCAGATATTTGAATACCAACCATACGTTCCGCATGATCTACTGCACTGCGGATCGATTGTACAGTCTGGTCAATATCTACAATTGCACCTTTGCGAATTCCTTCTGAGTCGGCAGATCCAACTCCAATAATATTAAAGGTTCCATTATTTACTTCCCCAATAATAGCACGAACTTTGGATGTACCGATGTCCAAACTAACAATGATGTCATTGTTGCTCAACCGTGGCACCTCCTATTTTTTGAAATGAAAAGCGAATGGAAAGACGTTCTTACATAATATTCAACACGGCTTCCTTTTTCCCTCTTTTTTCTACATTTTTTTTACATATCACATATTGTCAGCTATCAAATTATTAATATTATAAGAAAAGCAAACAAATAGACTTGTCCACAAAACTAATTGTAGCATTTTTCATTCGTTATTAGTAGTCCCATCCCCATTCTCAGACTCACTGTCTACGGGTTGGAAAGGGACGTATGAATCAGCCTCAAGCATTGTAATAAGTCCAGGTTCTTCTGTCTCTATCACTTGATTGAGATATTCCACTTTATCCTTAAGTAGAGATACAGCAGTAATCACTTCGAATTTGGAACGCGTATACAGTTTGATACGATCTGGAAAAGAAACCGTAGGAGATGGCATAATCTCTGATATATCCGAAGTCAATTGATTAGGAATCGCACCAAGTACTTGACTCAGTTCCAATTTATAAGGATCGGTTGGATTCCATTGTGTTAATATTGGCTTCTCTATAGCAATACCACTCTTGTTCACGGGCACCATAACCCCATTCGATAAAATAGCCATGAGTGATCCTTCTTGGCCTAACTCATAGGCAACCGTTATATACTCTTGAATCTGTATCTGTATAACGCCGGGGAAATGCTTGTCCACCGTTACGTTCTGAACCGATTTCACGTCCAGTAATTTAGCCTCCAACGTTGCTGCCGAAACCCCAAAGAATTGATCATCTACATTGAATTCTCCTGCTTGTAATAACTGCTCTTTCGTAGCGAATACATTTCCCTGAAATTGAATTTCAGAGATTTTGCTAATCGGAGATCTAAAAAAAAGTACAGCAAGTAGAACTAAACAGAATAACAAGAGAATAAACATAATTTTACGACTGGTTTTCATTTTTCTTACTTTATTAGGTTTAAGAACTGGTATAGATGTCTTTGACATATCAACTCTCCATAAAATGCCTCTTATCCCCTCTTCACGGAGGGGATAAGCAGGACCTTAGTTGGCCAAATCTAAATGATTGGACACCGGAGTATGTCTGTGAATATCAGCTCCAAGCTTCTGGAATAATTGTTCAATATGATCATATCCCCGGTCAATATGGTGCACCTGCTCCACAATAGTCTTACCTTGTGCCGCCAAACCAGCAATAACTAATGCAGCTCCTGCTCTTAAATCTGTAGCCTCAACCGTCGCTCCATATAATCTTTGAACCCCACGTATAAACGCATAATTGAGATCTATAGAAATATCAGCACCCATGACAGTCAACTCGTCGACATGTTTGAATCTTCCTTCAAATACCGTCTCCTTCATCACACTAAAACCATCTGATAAAGTCAACAATACCATGACTTGGGATTGCAGATCTGTTGGAAATGATGGGTATGGTGATGTAATAATCCGTTCCACTGCTTTGGGGCGTCCCATACAGCTTACGGTCATTATATCATTGCAGACACCTATTTGAACACCAGCGCGCTTAAGGACATGAATCAATGACGTGAGATGTGATGAATTACAATGCGTTAGTGTCACATTGCCACGTGTTGCGGCAGCGGCAATCATGACCGTCCCCGCTACAATACGATCTGGAATGATTTCATAAGTGCACGGACTCAGCTTCTTTACGCCTTGAATCGTGATGGTATCTGTTCCAGCTCCAATTATACTTGCTCCCATTTGGTTCAGGAAGTTCTGAAGGTCCTGAATTTCAGGTTCTCTAGCCGCATTTGTAATGACTGTAGTCCCTTCAGCCATTGCTGCTGCCATCATAATATTCTCAGTAGCACCAACACTAGGAAAATCCAAATGTATATCTGCTCCTACTAGCTTGCTAGCTTTACAAAGAATCTGCTGATCTTGTTCTTCAATGACTGCACCCAATAATCTTAACCCTTTTAGATGAAGATCAATCTTTCGTTCTCCAATCGCACATCCTCCAGGCTGGTAAATCGTCACTTCTCCAAACCTAGCAAGTAAAGGGCCCATTAGAAAAATGGATGATCGCATTTGTTTCATTAAGTCTTCCGGTACATGAAACGAATTGGCGGTCGACGTATCCACAATGACCATTTCTTGCTCATGCTGTGTTTGGCACCCTAGCCGATTCAGGATGTTCATCATAACTTCAATATCCAATAGCCGAGGGACATTATGCAAATGAACTATACCATCAGCCAGCATACATGCAGCTAGAATTGGCAGTGCGGCATTTTTGGACCCATGGATACGCACGGTTCCTGATAGGGTTTTGCCTCCCTCAATCACCAATTTGTCCAATGTATCACCTCCGAGTTTACCGCTCACCTACTATAAACACTTCTGGTACCAAAGAGATACCATTCTCAGAAACTATCCGTTTCTGAATTTCGTGCATAAGGGTGAGCACGTCCTCTGCTGTCGCTTGCCCGGTATTTACAATAAAATTGGCATGCTGCAATGAAATCTCCGCACCACCGACTCGGTAGCCCTTAAGTCCCGCAGCCTCAATAAGCCTTGCAGCGTAGTCTCCCATTGGATTACGGAACACGCTGCCCGCACAGGGCATCTGTAGTGGTTGTGTACGCCTACGGCGATCCTTGTACGATGCTAAAGCGGCCGCTATTTCTCTACGTTCTCCAAACTCAAGCCCAAATGTAGCTTCAACTACAATTCCCTTGCGCTCGTGCAGAACAGAGTGACGATAAGCAAATTCCATTTCCTTAGTAGCATAAGACACCAATTCACCTGTTTCCAGTACAATCTCAGCGGACTTGAATATGCGTGATACATCAGACCCATGGGCTCCAGCGTTCATATATACGGCTCCACCAACAGAACCGGGAATCCCTCCTGCAAACTCTAAACCCGTTAATCCATGTCTGCCGCTCAAGAAGCTCAATTTCACAAAAGAGCAACCACCACCTGCAGATACGGTTTCCTCCTGGAAGTTAGCATATTCCAACCCCGAACCCAGTTTGATGACGACTCCGCGAATCCCCTTATCTGAAACAAGCATATTAGATCCGCGACCAATCTGAATCCATGGAATTCTATGATGATGGAGTAACGTAATAAGTTCTTGCAGTTGTTCTCTCGTTTCAGGAACAATGAAGGCATCGGCAGGACCCCCAATTCTCCATGTCGTATGTTTTGTCATGGGTTCATTCAGGTGTACTTCCCCGATGTTTGTCTTCAATAATAGCGACGTCCATTGCTGCAACGAAATCCCTCCTTACCATCCAACCGAAATTTTACATTTCTCAATGAATTCAGGAGGCCATTTGGTATCTAGTGCGATGCTGCCGTGTCCTGGGCGATTATCACGATTATAAGGTATCTTATGTAATCCTACATAGGTGTGTGACAATCGCAATTCGCTTTTAACGAGTCTTTCGCGAACGCCAATCATCTTCACCTTGCATATCGAGATATATTTAGCAGTATACCTAGCGCTGTGAGCATCAGTGTTAACGATGATCCCCCATAACTGATTAAAGGGAGTGTTATTCCTGTCACAGGCATCATTCCGATCACGACACCAATATTAACGATCACTTGAATCGCAACCATTCCAACAATGCCAACAGCAAGTAAACTTCCAAAGCTATCCGAGATCGTCATCGCAACGCGCATACCACGCCATACTAGAATCAGAAATAATAGTAATACGATCATCCCACCAATAAACCCAAGTTCTTCCGCCAATATAGAAAAAATAAAATCTGTTTGTGGCTCTGGCACATAACTATACTTTTGACGACTCATACCGAGTCCTAAGCCACCAAGCCCTCCCGGACCTATCGCATACAGCGATTGTATAATCTGATAACCAGCACCTAATGGATCTGACCATGGATCAAGGAACGCTGTGATCCGTTTTAGCCGATACGGTGCTGCCAGTATAAGTCCCGCAAATCCTACGATACCCACAAGTCCAAGCATTCCAAGATGTTTCATTCGTGCACCCGACGTAAATACGATCATAAGAGATGCACCGAACATAACACTACCCGTTCCTAAGTCCGGCTGCATCATAACCAGTGCAAATGCAGTACCGATTAACCCAAGTGGAGGAAGTAGGCCTTTCGTGAATGAAGTAATATTGTAATTCTCCTGGCTCAACCATTTCGCCAGAAAGAGAATCATTCCAAGCTTCATAAACTCCGATGGTTGAATACCGAAGGAACTAATTCCTAGCCAACTACGTGCTCCACCTCTTACATTACCGATACCAGGAATAAGCACCATAATCAGTAGTATAAAACAAACCACTAATCCAACTTTGGCATATTTCAACCAAAATCGATAATCAAGATTAGCAGTAACAAACATGGCCACGAGTCCCAACCCAGCGAATAAGGCCTGTCGTTTAACAAAATAATAAGAATCTCCATAATTATGGAAACCAAGGACAGAACCTGCGCTCTGCACCATTATAATTCCAATTGTGAGTAGACCAAGAATACATAGTAGGAGCCATAGATCTAGGCTTTGGCGAGTTTTATTCATGAAAAGCCACCTCGTGTTAGAGAAAGTAGGGGCTTATCCACATCCCCCCTACTTAAAGATTATGCACCGCCTCTTTAAAAATGCGTCCACGTTCCTCATATGAAGTAAACATATCCCAACTTGCACAAGCTGGAGATAGTAGAACAATATCTCCTGGTTCTGCGATAGTTGCTGCTTCATTCACGGCCGTGACCAATGTTGTGGCGGAGTCCTCTACAGTATCGACGATGGAAATGACCTTTAATCCAGCAAGTTCGGCTACTTTTGCAATTTTATGTTTCGTTTCGCCCAGTAATACAACCGCTTTGACTCTCTCACCAAATACCGTTAGCAGTTCCCTATAGTCTGAACCACGATCTAGTCCACCCGCAATTAATACGATTGGGTTCTTAAAAGATGTAAGCGCCATCGAAGTCGCCTTGGAATTCGTAGCTTTAGAATTGTTGTAATAAGAGACACCCTTTGTCTCTTTGACATATTCAAGACGATGCTCTACACCTCGAAAAGATGAGAGTGGCGATGATAATTGATTTATTGAGACACCTGCTGCTATAGCAATAGTACACGAAGCAAGAGCATTCTCTACATTAAAACGCCCTGGGATGCCGATATCTTCTACAGGAATGATCTCTTGTGTTCTTCCTTCTTTATCACGATATACTACGGTACGCATCACTGAATCCTCGGTGTCAGCAATATATGGTGGGCTGACATATACCCCCTCCACTAGCTCTTCACTCATAGAAAAAGGTAAAACTCTTCCTTTCATGTGAGGCACTAGACTGCGACAGTATGGATCATCCCAATTGAGGATCGCAAAATCATCTTTACTTTGGTTCACGAACACATTAGCCTTGGAAGAAATATAATCCTCCATGTCTCCATGGTAATCCAAGTGTGTCTCCGCGATATTAAGTAGACAGCCAATACGTGGTCGGAACTGTTGCGTCCCTTTCAATTGAAAGCTACTTAGCTCAACGACCATCCAGTCATCTTCAGTGGCGTCTACTACAGCAGCACAAAGAGGCGTGCCAATGTTACCTGCTACGATTGGAGACAATCCCGCTGAACGAAGGATGTTACCAACCCACGTAGTAGTTGTCGTCTTACCATTGGAACCTGTTATTCCAATCATCGGTGCCTCAGATAAATAATAGGCCACTTCCACTTCCGTAACGATTTCAATACCAAGTTCTATAGCCTTAACTAAAGGAGGAACAGAATACGGGATACCTGGATTCTTTACAACCAAATCAATACCACGATGAATAAGATCACTTGGATGAGATCCACAAATAACAGAAATTCCCAAAACCTCTAATTCAGAAGCTTCGGGACACTGATCTTTCTCTTTTTTATCATTAACGGTGACTAAAGCCCCCATTTTATGGAGAACTTTAGCGACTTCCACACCACTCTTTGCAAGGCCGAGTACAACGACTTGCTTATCTCTGTATGTGTCTGGATGATTCATAATTACAACCCCTTGTTAATATAAATTCCGAGACCTGCTAATACGAGGCCCACAGCCCAAAATGTAATAACGACTCGCCATTCAGACCAACCTGAAAGCTCAAAGTGATGATGAATAGGGCTCATTTTGAAAATTCGTTTACCTCGTAGCTTAAATGATCCAATCTGTAGAACCACAGAGAGCATTTCTATAACGAATATTCCTCCGATAATCAGGAATAACAGCTCACTTTTGGTCACAATCGCAATCGCACCGATGGCTCCCCCAATACCAAGTGATCCTGTATCTCCCATAAATACCTTCGCAGGATGCGCATTGAACACTAAGAAACCTAATACCGCACCGATCATAGCTGCTGCACAAAAAGCTGCAGGAAGAGAAGTCGCTTGCATAGCTACTAAAGCAAATGCTCCGAACGCGATGGCACTCACGCCAGATAACAATCCGTCTAGCCCATCCGTAAAGTTAACAGCATTACTAATCGCAAGAAGCATAAAAATAATGAATGGATAATAAAACCAACCACCCCAGTCAAAACCCCATGAGGTACCTGGTATGCTAATCGATGTGTCGTGACCATTTTGAAAGAGTAAATAACATACAATACCTGAGAAGAGCAATTGTCCCACTAACTTCTGTCGAGATGTTAGTCCGAGTGATCGTTTGAATACAATTTTAATATAATCGTCAAGAAAACCTATCAACCCAAATCCAAGTGTCGCAACAAGTAATACATAAAAGTCAGTATTTACAATAGAAAATTTCAAATACGATAAAGTAAACGCTAATAAAATAACAATTCCACCCATCGTGGGTGTGCCTGCTTTTGCTAAATGACTCTCAGGGCCATCATGCCTTATCTGCTGTCCAAACTTCATACGGCGCAACAAAGGAATGAGTATAGGTGCAGCAATCACCGATAGAATAAAGGATACACCGATTGTTAGTAATAATAATTTAATGTCCATAGTTTCACCTCATCAGTTTGTCAGATTGGCTAACACTTCTCAATAAGAGCATTTACTACTTCTTCTAGCTTCATCCCACGTGAGGCCTTTACGAGCACAATATCTTTAGGGTGAATTTGTTCTACAAGATGTTTAATAAGTGCAGCTTTATCTGTAAAAGCATGTACATCAGCCTCAGGGAGATTTACCCTAGCAGCTTCAGCTATATAGGTAGACAACGGCCCGTATGTATATAGCACATTTATTTTGTCAGACGTAACGTAAGTTCCGATTTCAGCATGATACTCGTTCTCTTGCGATCCAAGCTCCAGCATGTCCCCGAGCACTGCTATTTTGCGTCGGTACCCCTTCATACTTTCAAGTACATCGATAGCAGCTTTCATAGATGACGGACTTGCATTATATGCATCATTGAGTAAATTTAAACCTCTAGTAGAGACAACATGCTCAATACGCATTCCTGTCAATTGCAACTGAGATAGCCCTTTTTTGATACACTCATCGCTTATATTAAAAAAACGTGCAACTGTAAGTGCTGCTAAACAGTTAACCACATTGTGGCGACCAAATAGAGGTAAATCTATGCCAAGATCCTTATGAACATAGGATGTGAATATAATGCCTTTGCTAAGGAACATCATCCCTGTTGGATAATCATCGCTATTTGAATCTAAACCAAATGTAAATGTGTGTATATCAGATGGCTTATCTGCTTGTAATTCAGCCAACACCTCCGGAATGAGAGGCTCATCACCGTTATAAATAAGTAACCCACCTGATTTCAATCCACTAACAATTTCTAACTTCGCTCGAGCAATTTCTTTGCGCGATCCCAATTGTAAGAGATGAGATTCCCCGATATTCGTGATAAGCGCAACGTCCGGTTGTGCTATATAAGATAACGTCTCGATCTCTTCTCGTCCACTCATACCCATCTCTAGTACCACAATATCTACGTCCGAATCCATGCTCAGAACCGTAAGTGGAAGCCCGATGTGATTATTAAAGTTGCCTTCCGTCTTGTGTACTTTGTATGTCGTATCTAGTAGCGCAAACACCATATCTTTCGTTGTTGTCTTACCATTGCTTCCTGTAATACCTACAACTTTACAACCTACTTCGTTCAAGTAAGCTTTAGCAAGCATCTGTAAAGCTACAAGTGTATCATCCACCTCAATAACAGATCCATCAGGGCATTCACCTCGATCACGTTGCCATAACGTAGCACCTGCCCCGCTTTCTAATCCCTTAATTGCAAAATCATGGCCATCATAACGTTCTCCTACAATCGGCACAAATAAACATCCCGCCGCAATATGGCGAGAATCTGTGATCACACCCTGTATAACCTTATGACGATCCTGTTCATGATTGATCGTCCCACCACACATAATAGCCATTTCACCTAACGTTTTATTAATCACTATTGTATACCCCTTATCGCTTCTTTTGCGACGATACGATCATCGAAATCATGAGTCGTCTGTCCGATTAATTGGTAGGTCTCATGACCTTTCCCCGCAATCAATACTACATCTTCAGGGCTTGCCATATCAATAGCTATTTGAATAGCTACCCGTCGATCTTCGATTAGTAGATAGTTCTCCAGAGGTACTTGGTCTTCAATAAGCCCTTGTTCGATATCCTTCAAGATGGATTCAGGATCTTCTGTACGAGGATTATCCGAAGTTACGAATACCACATCACTATACTTCGCTGCGATTTTCCCCATAATTGGACGCTTTGTCTTGTCGCGGTCACCACCACAGCCGAATACAGTTAATACCCGACCTACAGCGAACTCATTCACTGTCTTTAATACATTCTCAAGTCCATCCGGTGTATGTGCATAATCAACGATAACAGCAAAAGGCTGTCCTGCCTCCACGGATTCAACACGGCCATCTACACCACTTAAGGATTCAAGGCTACGTTTAATTTCATTAAGTGGAACACCTTCTAATAGCGTAGCTGTTATAGCACCCAACGCATTATACACATTAAATTTACCGACCATCTTCAGCTTTATATCCGTGCTACCTTTGAAAGAATCCACATGGAAATCCGTGCCTTGTGCGCTAATTGATATCTCAGTTGCACGCACATCTACACCTTCCTCTAAACCATACGTAATGACTTCCGCCGCTGTTATATTTCTGAAATACGCAGACGCAGGATCATCTGCATTCAATACGGCAAACTTCCGCTTATCTTGAATACTTTGGAATGCGTTGCCCATACGGGAAAAGAACAATCCTTTGGCAGCACGATACTCATCCATGGTGTTGTGGTAATCAAGATGATCCTGTGTAAGATTCGTAAAAACAGCCGTACGGAAGTCAGTACCTTTCACTCGTCCTTGTTCCAAGGCATGTGAGGATACTTCCATCACGCAACAACGAGTACCACTAGCTGCCATATCATGCAGTGAACGCTGTAATTCTAGCGCTTCAGGCGTAGTACCTGACATGGGAAATGTGCGACCTCCATAACGCATCTGAATCGTACCGATAAGACCAGTCTTCACGTTATGATCATTCATGATTTTCTCAATCAGATACGCCGTTGTTGTTTTACCATTCGTGCCTGTGATGCCAATCACTTTCATCTGTTTGCTTGGTGATCCGAAGAATGCATCTGCAAGTACAGCCATGGCATAGCGGCAATCCTTAACGATAATTTGTGGTAGGTCGATATCCAATTGCCGATCAACAACAAGTGCCGCTGCCCCTTTTTCCATCGCTTGCTGAGCATAGTTGTGTCCGTCAACTGTGTGGCCTGGTAAACAAATGAATAAATCCCCTTCTGAGACCTTTCGGGAATCCGTCTGTATGCCAGAAACTCTAATATCTACACTACCTATGATGTGTTTGATTGTTAATGTTGAAGCCAATTCATTAAGTCTCATCTATAATCCCTCACTTATTTCAATTATCGTCATATTTGACGAATGTTAGGCACCTTAAGGTGCCTTATCTTCAACGCCTGTACCTGCCTCAGCGTTACCCATATAAATTCGAATCGTTGATCCTTGGTCCACCCTACTACCTGGCTTAGGCGCTTGACTGACTACTATCGTACCACTCCCTGATTTAGAGAGCATGAAGTTCATATTCAGATCTTCGTATAAGTCTTGAACAGATGCACCGACTAGATCAGGTACCGTGACAATCTTAGTCTCACCATATTTGTATTCTTTCGTTATCTGATCTTTACGTTGTGGCACTTTCATATATTGGAGTGTGTCCTCAAGTATATTTTGTACAATAGGAGCAGCAACTACACCACCAAATTGAATGCCTTTTGGATTATCTACTGCAGTATATACGACAATTTGTGGATCATCTGCTGGTGCAAAGCCAATAAATGACACAATGTGTTCTGTAGCCGAATAACGACCATTAACTACGATCTGCGCTGTCCCTGTCTTTCCTCCCACACGGTACCCATCGATAAAAGCAGGACGTCCGGTACCTTTGGCTACGACACTTTCTAACGCCTCTCTAACTTTACGAGATGTCTCTTCGGAGATCACCCGTCTGATTAGCTCTGGTTTCGTTTCTTCTACAATGGTATTCGTATCCGAGTTAATCCAAGCCTTTGAAACATAAGGTTTGTATAAATTCCCACCGTTGATTGCTGCCGACACCGCTGCTACTTGTTGTATGGGAGTCACCGAAACCCCTTGACCAAAGGATGTCGTCGCTAGTTCCACGGTTCCAACATTAGCTAATTTGAACAGAATCCCATTTTCTTCTCCATTTAAATCAATCCCTGTCTTAGAACCGAAGCCGAAATTGCGTATATATTTAAATAGCGTCTCTTTCCCAAGTCTTTGACCTAATTCTACAAAACCAGGATTACAAGAATTCTCCACAACTTCTAAGAAAGTCTCACTGCCATGCCCACCCTTTTTCCAACATCTCAGCTTAGCTCCGCCTACCTTAACATATCCTGGGTCAAAGAACGTATCACGCTCTAAGTCCACTTTTTTCTCTTCTAAAGCGGCAGCTAGCGTAATGATTTTGAAAGTGGAACCCGGCTCATAGGTCATCCATATCGGTAAGTTGCGATTGTAGACTTCCGCTGGATACTCCTTATATAGTGCTGGCTCATATCCAGGTCGACTAGCCATGGCGAGAATTTCTCCTGTTTTGGGATTCATCGCAATTGACCAAGCACCTCTTGCTTGAAGCTTCACCATAGCTTGATCCAACTCACGCTCCATAATCGACTGAATCGACTTATCGATGGTTAGTTCAAGACTCAGGCCATCTTTGGGCTCAGCATATTTCTCAGAGGAACCAGGCATAAGCCTTCCTCCTGCATCAGATAGATAGGATATGTTGCCATCGAATCCTTTTAACCTATCATCATACTTTTGTTCAATACCTGTTATACCCTGATTATCAATTCCGGTGAATCCTAGAATATGAGCTGCCAAATCTCCATAAGGATAATACCTTTTATTGTCCTCTGCAACAATGATACCCGGTAGCTTCAAATCACGGATTTTCTGAGAGAGCTCCATCGTGATCTTACGTCCACCGGGTTGCAGTTTTACATTCATGGATTTCTTTTTCTTGAGTTTCTCCAGAATTTTCTCCTGGCTCATACCAAGCAGAGGTGATAATGCCATAGCCGTTTTTTCGGGTTCCTTCACCTGAACGGGTATTGCCCACACCGTAGGTGAACTGATGTTGTAGGCCAAGGCTGTTCCGTTTCGATCTAGGATTTCTCCTCTTTTGGCAGTAAAGGGAAGTTGTCTGCGCCATAAATCCTCTGCTCTCTCAGATAACTCTTTACCTTGTCCGAGTTGAACATAAGCCAATCTAACCATTAATGCTACAAACAGCACGCAAAAGAGCAGCAAGCTCCACAGTAGCCTCCGTCTCAGCGTCACATTTGAAACTTTCATCGCAATAGCCTCCCTAGTAATCCTGATCTCATGATACGTGTTATATCATCAATATTCAGGACAACTAGGGCTTAGAACAAGCTCTATACGCTACTCTGTTTCCTCATTATCTACTTCTGTGTCAATCTCATCAACTGCCGTATTCGAAGGACTCAGAGTTAATTGTACTTTACGCTTACCTTGATCTTCTATAACCTTTTGTTCGGTGACATACCCTTCACCTTCTACGTTAACGGTCAATTCCATCAACGTCAATACCTGCAATGCGTCAAGTAGAGATTCACCCTTTAAATCAGGTATTTCCATCGTCTTACTCTCTTCCGTTAGCAAATATATCCGTTGCCCATCATTCATGATAGAGCCTTTAGCTGGGAATTGCCTAATCACCTTCTTACCTGTTCCTAACGTCTCGTAAGCAATACCAGTATTCAACAATTCTTTCCTTGCTGATTCAATCGTCTTCCCTACCAATTCAGGAGCCTTAGATTTAATAATATTCGTATTACTATTCTTCTTAGAATTTTGAGCATCATTTCCTGAATCAGCTGAAAATACTTTTGGAACATTCATATACTGAAGTGATTGAGATACAATTTTTTTAAATACAGGTGCAGCCGCAGATCCCCCACCTGCATTCGCGTCAGCTGGCTCATCTATAATGACAATGACAGCAATCTTCGGATCATTCACTGGAGCATAACCAACAAAAGAAACGACTGACTTGTCATAATCGTATTTACCATTAATATTTTTAACCGCAGTACCTGTTTTACCTGCTACTCGATAACCTTCAATGTAAGCATTTCGTCCAGTTCCATCTTTTTGATCGGAGACGACTTGCTCCAAATAATTTCCTGTTTCTTTGGCAGCTGCAGGGGATATTACCTGCACAGCCTCCTTTTCAGACTTAAATGGTGTCGTCACCCCAGTATTCGGATCATGCCGCTCTTTAATAATATGTGGCTGAAGCAACCTTCCTCCATTGGCAATAGCGGCAATCGCCGTAATCTGCTGTATAGGTGTAACGTTAACACCATGCCCATAGGATGCTGTTGCAACTTCTACATTACCCGGTAAATTAATCGCCCAGGAAGCTTCACCAGGCATATCAATTCCAGTTTTCTTCCCGAAACCGAAATTGTTAATATAATTTAGTAGTCGTTCCTTGCCTAACATTTCGAATCCCATCTTAACAAATGCAACGTTACTCGAACGTTTCACACCTTCTAAGTACGAAATAGTACCCCAACCTGCATGCTTCTTATCATGAAGCACTGTCTTGGTGCCCTTTATTTTAATACCTCCGGATAAATACTTGTCTGTCGGCTTAACCAGCTTCTCTTCGATAGCCCCTGCCAACGTAACAATTTTAAATGTGGATCCTGGTTCGTACAACGCACTTACGGCAAGGTTTCTATAATTATCTGGTGTTTCCCAGTAGGAGTTAGGATTAAATGTAGGCATATTCGCCATCCCTAGAATTTCCATCGTATTGGGATCTGCTGCGATCACGGTCATACTGATTGGATTATATTTCGCAAAGGCCTCTTTCATAGCGTCTTCAATATAATACTGTATCGTATCGTCAATGGTCAGCTTGAAGTTTGTACCATTGACAGCAGGAACATAAACCTCATTTGCATTCGGTAACTTGTCTAACTGCCCATCGCTTTGGTAATTAATTGACCCCTCTTTGCCTTCGAGTTCCTTGTTCAATGATGCCTCGAGACCTGAAATCGCCTTACCATCACGATCTACAAAACCAATAACATGCGCTGCTAGACTGTTATTAGGATAATAACGCTTCTGTTCTTTAATTAAGCCAATCCCTGCATCGGCAATTTTTGTCTTATCCTTCTTTAACTCGTCTTTAATTTCTTGAATTAATAGCGCAACTTGATCTCGCTTTTCTTGATTGATTCTCAAACCTTCTGTACGGACTTCACGGCTTGTTAGGTAGCCTTCTTTATTATTTGGTTTGATCTTTTCAGGATCTGTCGTTTTCGCTGTAACCAATTTACGCAATTCAGCTTCATCTTTACCCAGAATTCGTTGTAACCCTGCAACCACTTCATCCTCAATACCATTCTCATGAATAACCAAAGGATTCACCGTCACGGTATAGGCAGGCGCATCAATCGCGAGTGCTTCCCCGTTCCGATCTGTAATCGTGCCACGTGTAGCCGCAATTTTATCTTGCTTGGACCACTTTGCGACCGCCCTATCATGCCATACGTCCCCGTCAACGACTTGAATGAAGAAGACTCTAGTTATTAAAATAGCAAAGAGGAGGGTTATAAATCCTCCTATAAGCAGTGTTCGTAACTTTATTCTTTTTACCATCAGACAACCCTCACCTCACATCCACTATTTTTTCGATGTCTCAGCAACGTCAGTAGAACCTGCAACACGAGGTACATGAATAATACTGTGCTCGGGAGGTAGGACATAGCCTTCTTTGATCGCCGTTTCAACAATAGTCTCTTTAAGGGTCTGCTTCTTAAGCTCCAACTTAGAAATTTCCAACTTGTTTGCTCTGATTTCACTATTCATTCTTTGGCTCTGTTTATTAAGATCATAGATATGTGCGTATCGCCAAATTACTAGGCTTGCAACAGCTACACATACTAATATAGTTAACAAATACAGCATTTTTTCCTTCATCGGAATGAATGTTCGGCGTGTTACAACTTTAGTCTGTTCACGATATCCAGGAGAAACCCGCTCGACTGGTTTTGGTTTTACTGCTAAATTCCCACGCGTATAAGCCATTATTTACTTCCTTTCTTGAGCATCACTGCTTATCAATTTGAAATTACAGTTTCTCCGCGATACGAAGTTTTGCTGATCTTGCACGCGAGTTCTCTTCAAGCTCTAATTCACTAGGAATCATCGGCTTACGATTAATAAGTTTTATTTGACCTTTACTTCCACATACACACATTGGAAAATCAGATGGACAAGTACATTTCGGAACATAACTACTAAGTATTTGTTTGCAAATACGATCTTCCAAGGAATGGAAGGTAATCACAGATATTCTCCCACCTGGTGCCAAGCAGCGTACCGCTTGGTGTAATCCATCTTCGAAAGCTCCAAGTTCATCATTGACTGCAATCCTTAGCGCTTGAAAGCTACGTTTAGCAGGATGACCTCCTGTTCTTCGTGCTGCGGCCGGAATACCGTCCTTGATAATCTCCACTAGTTCACCTGTCGTTTCAATATGTTTCTTCTCCCGACGCTCAATAATTAATTTAGCGATACGACGCGAGAACTTTTCTTCTCCATATTGGAATAACACCCTAGCGATTTCTTTTTCAGACCATGTATTGATGATCGTATCTGCCGTCAACTCTGCCGACTGATCCATCCTCATATCTAATGGAGCATCATGGTTATAACTAAATCCACGCTCTCCTTCGTCAAACTGTGGTGATGAGACACCCAGATCGAACAAAATACCATCTACTTGAGGAATTCCATCCTTCTGCGGGACAGAGAGCTCCTTCAAAGCTTCTTCTAAGTAACGAAAGTTGGTTTTCACTAAAGATATTCGATCACTATAAGGGGCTAACTTTTCCTTTGCAGCCTCAAGTGCCCAATCATCCTGATCCAATCCAATTAATCTTCCATATTCTCCAAGTTTGGATGCGATCAGGGAGCTGTGTCCCGCGCCTCCTAAAGTACAATCGACATAAATGCCGTCTCTTTTTATACGAAGTCCTTCTGTGGCTTCTTCTTTAAGTACCGTGATGTGATGAAACAAGATGCAACCCTCCAGACTATTATAAATCAAAGTTAAAATCGACTAATTTCTCAGCAATATCATTAAACGCTTCTTCGGATTGGTCGTAATACGCATTCCAAGTCGATTTACTCCAAATCTCCATACGGTTCGATACGCCGAGTACAACACACTCTTTATCCAATTTAGCATATTCTCTTAAGTTTCCCGGTAAGTTTACCCTACCCTGTTTATCCCATTCGCATTCGGTCGCACCCGAGAAAAAAAATCGTGTGAACGCACGTGCATCCGATTTCATCAGCGGAAGTGATTTGAGTTTCTGTTCTAAGAGTGCCCATTCTTCTATCGGATAAGCAAATAGACAATGGTCTAAGCCGCGGGTAACAACAAATGAGGTTCCCAGAAGATCACGGAATTTGACAGGAATAATCATTCGTCCCTTATCATCAATGCTATGCTGATATTCCCCCATAAACATTGGCCCACTCACTCCTTAACCTATTTTCCCCACTTTGCACCACTTTCCACCACTTAACAATACTAGATTCGCCATTAGAAATCAAAGTCCTTCTTTCATGCACACGTTTTTTTATTGTTATAAGAAAGGAGACAAAGAAACAAGCCCCCCAATAATGATATGCTCCCCTTAT
>NZ_LVJI01000031.1 GCF_001637225.1 Paenibacillus antarcticus | reverse complement strand
GTTACAGGAGCCACTGGAGTAACAGGAGTTACAGGAGTAACGGGAGCTACAGGAGTAACAGGTGAAACGGGAGCTACGGGTGCCACTGGAGCCACTGGAGCGACTGGAGTAACAGGAGTAACAGGTGAAACGGGAGCCACAGGTGCCACGGGAGTTACTGGAGTTACGGGAGCAACGGGAGTTACTGGAGTTACTGGAGTTACAGGAGCCACTGGAGCAACGGGTACGTTTGACTCTACTGCGACTATCGTGGGAGTAGGACCAAATGTAAGCTCCCAATTTAGCGAATTAAGAACAAATGAAAAAACGCCGCTCATTGAGTTGACTTCGGTATATGGCTTATCCAACCTAAGAGACATTGTTTCCACATTGGGCAGCGGTACAGTTGGAACTAATAATACGGAGTTTCAATTAACTACCTCAACCGGAGCTGATATTGCTATCCTTCAAAGCTCAGAAAGAGGAAGGTATGAATCAGGTTTAGCCGGAGAAGTAGGAATAGGTGTCCGTTTACCGGCTCCACCGACAGGAGCTCAAGTGGTGAGATGGGGCGTTTTTGACGATCAGAACGGCTTATTCTTTGGCCAGAGCGTAGCTAATGGAATATTTGTAGGAATAAGAAGAGCAAGTGTTGACACCATTATTCCTCAAGCATCTTGGAACGTGGATAAATTGGATGGAACTGGGCCAAGTGGAGCGACGCTTACTTTATCTAAAGGGAATATATTTCAAATCGTGTTTACTTGGTATGGGTATGGAGTAATCGAATTTAGAGTCGTCATCCCTGATCCTACGACTTTAGCACAAGAAGTAATTATAGTTAACCGATTCTCTCCGAATGGGCAAACGAGTCTGGCAGATCCTAATCTTCCTGTTCGTGCAGAAATCTTTAATAATGGTACGGCATCTGTACTCAATTTATTTGTTGGAGGAAGACAATATAGCGTATTAGGCAAATATAGTCCCGTTTTCAGGGTTACTTCTGAAAGAAGAACCGTAACTGCAACAGGAACGCGTACACCAATTTTGTCTTTTCAAAGAAAGGGAACCTTCCCGACAGGTTCGGGTAGGACGAATTCAGTGAGTATCAAACTAGAAGGTATTGATCTTGTAACTTCAGCGGATATTTACTATCAGATCGTACTAGGTGGAACAATTAATGGAGCTTTTGCAAACTTTCCAACTGCGACGACTAATATTCCAACTTCGGAGACAGCTCTTCTAGTTAACAGCACGCTAACGACAATAACAGGCGGTCAAGTACTATTACAAGGTTTAGCAGCTGGTACTGAGGGAAGTGCTAGAATATTAGCTTCTGCTTCATTATTGAATTTCCAGCTCCCTGATACTGAAATTGTCACTTTAGCCGTAGCGAATTTAAGTGGAGGTACTAACACTGTTACTGCCACCTTCAGTCTTACCGAAGAATGGTAATAAGTAAACGGAATGGGGGTATTTTTTCACCCCTTTCTGCAAAGGAGGATGTATTATGTCAGATATTATAATCTCGAATATTGGCCCAAATGTAAGTTCGCAATTCAATGAGCTAGTCGTCTCACAAAAAACTCCAATCGTTGAGTTAACTTCTGTATACGGTCTATCAGTGTTAAGAGATGCTGTTACGACTGTCGGGGGTGGGACGGTTACCAATAATGCAACGGAATATAATTTAACCAATACTGCTAACGGAATAGATTCGTCCATTTTAGAAAGCGTATTGCGAGGAAGGTACGAACCAGGCTTTGCAGGAGAAGCAGGAATTGGCGTTCGAATACCTTTGCTGCCGACAGGCAGTCAGATTGGACGATGGGGTTTGTTCGACAGTCAGAATGGAGCTTTTTTTGGAGTCAATAGTACAAATGTATTCGTAGTCATACGCAGAGGAGGAACCGATACAACAATTCCTCAAAGTTTATGGAATGTAGACCGATTAGACGGAACTGGACCAAGCGGAGCGACGCTCAATCTATCTAAAGGAAATATTTTTCATGTTCTTTTTACTTGGTATGGTTACGGAGTGATCGAATTTAGAGTAGTCATCCCTGATCCGTTGACGTTAGCGCAAGAGGTGATTACCGTTCATCGATTCTCTCCAACAGGCCAAACGAGTTTTGTTGATCCCAATCTTCCACTAAGAGCACAAATCGATAATAACGGAACCGCCGCAGCTTACAGCCTTTTTGTCGGAGGAAGACAATATAGTATTATTGGAAAATATGATCCTACCTTTAGAGTCACTTCGGAAAGGAGGAGAATTACAAACGTTACATCAACACAAACGCCCGTCATATCCTTTGCAAGGAAAGCGGTTTTCCCATCGGGATCAGCTAGAACGAATTCTGTTCAGGTGGATCTAGAAGAAATAAACATTATTTCATCCGTAGATCTTAGCTATCAAGTACTCTTGGGCGGAACGCTAAATGGATCATTTGTTAATTTCCCCACAGCTACAACGATCATTCCCGATAGTGAAACGGCCCTGTTGGTAAACAATTCTTCCACGACGATTATCGGGGGAGAAGTGGTATTTCAAGGTGTTACAGGAGGCGGGAAAGGCGATACCAGGATATTAGCATCATCAGAACTATTGGACTTCACACTTCCTGAAAATCAAATCGTAACATTAGCTGTGACAAATATTGGCGGGGGAGGCTCTAATACAGTTGATGTGGTATTTAGAGTAACCGAGAGTTGGTAAAACCCACTGATCGTAATAAGATTTAAAAATATTGAAAAAGTAGGATAATTATAAATAAGGCAAAAAAAGCAGTTGATAGAAGGATTTTAAGGGTATATCTTAAAAATAGAGTTACTAAATGATTTCTCAGTAATTAATTCATTAAAGATCTAATTATTATTCTCAACCACATTTTAAAGGGTCATTTAGTCTTAAGATATGAAGTATCAACACATATCTTATTTTTTTTGTAGTCATGTTCAATAACACTAAAGTGCCTACTCGGGTATATAACTTTGTTAGAATAAGGGTGTAATGATTCCCGAACACCCGAGAAGTTGTTGATTGCACGTTATTCCTTCATTAGCCGAAAGGAGATCATGTCGGAGACGTGTGGCTCTACCTATTGTAAGAGGACAAGAATATATACCTAATGGAATCCGCGATGGGTGCGGATTTTTTATTTTATAGGTACAAGTTCTTGTCCTTTGCTCGAGACAAGAACTTGTACTTATTTCCGACAATGGACAAGAACATGGTACTATTGCCGATTTGATTATTATCTAATAAGCAACTTCGTTTAGCTTCAATAACTCCCCAGGGTATCTGAAGCAGTTCAGCAGGAAACATGCTTTCACCTCTTCTGAGCAATGGGGTCCTTATCCTTTCTTTGGTGACACCTTTTAAGATTTGTTAGACCGTTTTCCAGACGCTGATTGCATTTTATGAGGATATTCAATTTATCTGTTCCAAGCTGTAGCCCTCCTTGTTATCTACTTCTTATTGAAGTCTCCTTTATGATCTTTAACATATTGCTCAAAGGTGATGGGGTTACGAGTTAGAATTTTTTCTAGGTCATGAGTTATCGTTTTTGCGGTACCAAACTTGGTCATCGTGTAGAGCATTGTCATCACATTTGCGAACCCCTTTGGCATGCCTCGTTTAATACATGTTTTTCGAAATGCAAAAACATTTGGGTTTTTATATACAATTTTCCGACCTAAGATTCTAGACATTATGGTAGCGACTTCATCATAGCTAAGGGCTTCGAGACCTGTTAATTCATATTTCTTATTCTCATGTCCTACATGGGTAAGGCATATTGCAGCGGCTTCTCCAATATCACGTGTATCAATGAAACTGGTTTTTGCCTTCCCTACAGGAATGTATAATTCGTTTCGAATCGAAATATCTTCACGGTGTGTGGTATTCAAATTCTGCATAAAGAAGCTTGGACGCAAGAAAGTGTAGGTAAAGCCTAATTCAAGGATCAAATTTTCGATTTTGTGATGTGGAACAACAAGGTTCTTTTCCACGCCGATTAAAGATACGAATACAATGTGCTCAACTCCAGCCGATTTAGCAGCTTGCAGGAAGGGGAGCATATCCTTTTTTGGTTTTGCTAGTTGAGGTGGACGTATTAAGAAGATTTTTTTTATGTCCTTGAGCACTGCTGGATAGGTGGAGGGTTGGAGAAAATCAAATGGTGCAATTTCTAAATTGGGATGCGGTTGAATAAATGTTTTTGCTCTCTCTATGTTGGTCACTACTGCTCGAACCTTTGCCTCTCGTTTGAGTAGCTCAGTTACAACGTTATTCCCGATATTCCCTGTAGATCCTGTTACTAATATGGTGGTCATATCGACTTCTCCTCAGAAATAGTTTTTACTACTTAGTTAGTGCACTTACTACATAATTATATTTATAGAATGCTTATACATTTGCATGATGTAGTGTAGATTCCACCTTTTGGAGATATCCAAAAAATTGTGTACATTCTCCAGGGGAAAGATCAGACAGTGATCTTATCATAACGCGCTCACTTGCTTCTTCAAGATGAGGAATAAGCTGCTTTGCTTCTTTTGTTAGTGACAATATAAAGGATCGTTTATCATGGGGATGAGGCTGCTTACGGATCATATTTTTCATCTCTAGGCGATTAATGATACCTGAAACGGTTGGTTTATCAAATTCAAGCTCGTGTGCAACGGATTTAGAAGTTCGTTCATTTAAGGAGCTATTCATTTCTTCTTTCATATCAATATTTTTTAAAACGGCCCATTGTGCTGGTGTTAGATCCAAAGATTCAAGCTCCTTTGCAAGTTCATACCGAAGATCCTTGGCGATTTTCATAATTAAATAACCGACTAATTTCATTTCAACCTCCATTGTTCAAGTTTTATGAATCACCCCACAGTGGTTAGTGTACTAACTATTTTAGGGTAAGTCAATATAATAAAAACAAAGTCGTATAAAATAAATTATTATCCTTTGAAACGGAATTAGTATGAATGAGAGAACTCATGTCTTGAATTGAATCAAATAAAGCGTAAGAAAAAAAAGCACTTCAAACTATGGTTTGTTGGAGAAATGAAGTAGAAATGGTAAAGGTTTATTCACATAAAGTTATGATTTTCGATCTTTAGTTAATGCGGAAGTAGACGCGGTAAACACGTTTATTGCCGGTCGTGTCGAAAAAGACTGTGATGAGTGTTTATCTTAGCTTACGTTTTTCACGTTTTGCTGGCGCGACCCCTTTAACAGGAATCCTAGCTAATCTCTTTTCAATGGCTTTCATTTTCACTTCTACGAAATACCTAACTCTTGTTGCCAATGAAAAAACACTTCCAAGGTTGTATTCTCTTGAATGTGATATAATAAAAGGCCCTATTGAAAACAGAGCATTTTTAATCGATACTCTACGAAAAAAATAAGGTTCCTTTAATTAGCGACCGATATGGCTATAATATACTGATAGATTCGATTACTGAGAACTAAGAAGTATATTAGTTTTGCCATATCAAAAAAACAGTCCTATAGTATTCATCCTCCTTTGTGGTCCGCAGGCTTTTTTATGATTACCGGAAATAACGGACTCGCTTGAGGGGAATTCTAGAGATGAGAGATATCTAAAATTCTAATCAGGATGAGGACGGAATTCATGAAGCAAACCTCCAGTAAAACTGAAGAAGATAAGAAATTGAAATGGTGGCAACTGAGCTTATTAGGTATAGCAGGGACTATAGGTACCGGATACTTTTTGGGCTCAGGTCTGGCGATCTCCATGGGTGGCCTGGGAGTACTGCTTGCCTACATTTTAGCGGCTGTTGGTACTTACGTCGTATTTGATGCATTGGCACGTATGACTGCAGAACATCCGGAGCAGGGATCATTCCGATCTTACGCCAAAATAGCATTTGGAGACTGGGCCGGGTTCGGGGGAGCGGCTGGGTATACTGGTTCTCAGAACTGTTGATAATAGGAAGTCAACTCACGGCATTGTCCATATTTTCACGATTTTGGTTCCCGGCAATACCGATGTGGGTATTTGCTGCCGGCTTTGCTATTGTAAGCCTGTTGATCGTGTTTTTCGGCAATAAGGGATTTGACAGGGTTGAAATTATTCTGGCCATCATTAAAGTAGCGGCTATACTGATATTCCTTGTTATTGCTGGGGTTCTTCTGGCGGGTTGGATCGGCGGTTCTAAGTTCACACCGAAAGTTCCACTTGGTTTTAAAGCATTGTTTCCGTCAGGAGGTATCGGATTGTGGTCTGCCTTTATTTATGCTTTTTATGCCTATGGTGGAATTGAGGTGCTGGGGATAATGTCCTACAGGCTAAAGGAACCTAAGGAAGCCCCAAAAGCGGGTAAGGTGATGCTGTTGGGACTGGCAACTTTATATGTTCTGTCAATCGGACTTGCGGTAATCATGGTGCCGCTTAGTGCTTTTAATCCAAAAGAAAGTCCTTTTGTTCACGCGCTTAGCAGCGACCATCTGGCCTTTGTGCCGCATTTGTTTAACGGGGTGCTGATCATTGCTGGGTTCTCCAAGATGACAGCATCGCTTGCTACGTCATACCCGTGCCTGTGTTTGAGCTCACTGTTCTTCGCCTCAATTTTGTATCGTTCTTGGAACGCCATTTGTTCGGTATGCTCAGCGGATTTGATACTCACCGAATAGGTTTTGCTCTTCGCTCCTTCAGTGTAGCACCCTTCCTTGAATGGACATCTCTTGCATAGTTCCACATTGAAGTAGTAGGTATGCGTTTGGTTGTTGTTAACCCCATTTTTTCCTTGACGTGCTTTTCGGACTGCCATATGGCCAGCCTTACACACATACATGCCTGCATCTTTATTATATTGGAACTCCTCTTCTTTCTTGCGTTTTCCTTGTGTAATGAGTGGATTGAGTTTGGCGATAAGTTCAATTTCCTTTTCTTTGGTGTACATGATGTTGTCTTTTTCCGAGTAAGCCGTGTCACCGATTACGGATCTGACTTCCATGCCCGTTGCCTTGCTTTTCTCAATCAACGTTTGTAACTGTTTCCCGTCATTCTTTTCGCCCGTCGTGACAATCGCTGCCGTAATAATCCTTTCCTCGGTCATGGCTATATGCGTTTTGTATCCGAGAAACGAGGAGTCGGCGCTTTTATGCCCTACTTTTGCATCTTGGTCTTTTGAGATTCTCAGTTGCTCCAGGTCGTCAGTGACCGTTTCTTTTAAGAGATTCAATGGTTCTTTAATCTTCGGCAACTCGCAAATGCCGCCTTCAGCTTCAAGCACAGCAATAAGTTTTTGACAGTAGCCGAGTTCATCCATCGCTGGTGGTTTTAGCCGGGAACTTAGCCTTAAGCGTTTCATCCGCCTTATAGATCGCTTTTCTCAACTTGAGGGAACGATCTAAAAAGATTTCCCGAGGGGATTTTTGGTTGTAACGAGCTTTCGTATGGGTTGCATCGACAATGATGGCTTTGCATTTTATAATGCCCTTCTCAAGCGCAAATTTCCACTGTTTTGCTCACTAGCATGTCGAGCAGGTTTAAGTCTTTCAGCCGTAACTTTCGGAACTTGGTTAGCGAACTGGCATCAATCACCGGATCTTCTGGTGCCATATCGAGAAAGCACTTGAACGACATGTCGTACTTGGAACGCTCGACAATGTCAATGTCAGACAGCTCAAAAATCGCCTTCAGTAGCAAGTACTTGAACATTCGAATGGGATCGATCGCATTTCGGCCATTATCCAGACAATAGAGTTCTTACAATTCTTCATAAACAAAGGAGAAATCCACTAACTCATTGATTTGCCGCAACATATTATCCTTCGGTATCACCAAGTTATAGAGTTCTATATAAGGATTAAAGTAATGGTATGTTGTTGTTGGATCATCTCAATCATCTACTTGATATAATACCTTGATTATACAGAGAAAAGACACAATCTCCTCAAAAAAACGTGAGAAGATTGTGCCTCTTTCATAATTAGGACTTTTTCAGTGGCCTTGAATACTTAGGGGGTGTATTTTTTCGAGAAAAAGAGAGAACTAATTAAATTATATTCAGAGGAAGTAAGGAAGGAGGCCGTTTACACGAGAATGCTCTAGTTGAACACCGGTAGAAGAAGTATTGTCGTTAATCATAACTATTAAAGAAATATATTGCCAAAGTAAACATTTGATATTTAAACACACGCAGTTCGAGCATCGGTTCTTAAAGCATTCTGGTATCTAACAAATTTACAATACTAATAGGTACCGGCGATGAGCTGCCGGCGATGCAGACGATGCATCATGTCTAACCACACGCTCGTCGAAGTCTCGTAATCCGCGGCTTTTTTGTTTAATTATTCAAGTGATTGAGTCTGTTTGAGTGTTTAGGTGTTTGTCGAAAAAATTTGGCAAAATAATATCTTAACTTGTTTATATTTTGGAATAAAAATGCGGGATAGGGCAAACCTATTATTAGATTTCTTTCCCTGACACAAAAAAATGTTTACATGAAATGGAGTGAAAAAATGAAAACTTTCAGCGTCATAGCCTTGATTTTGTTGATTGTAGGTGGGCTTAATTGGCTTTTGGTGGGATTATTCCAGTATGATCTGGTTGCTTCGATTTTCGGCGGTCAGGATTCATGGTTTGCCCGCACCATCTATATAATCGTTGGCATATGTGCAATTTACGCATTTAAATTTATTAATGATGTGAGTAACGGCGCGGAAGCCAAGTAAAATATGTAACATGCTGCTCATCAGGCGGCATGTTTTTTTGTTTTGGGCCGTATAGCTAAGGTCGAGAAAATAAAAAAACAGGGAGAAGTTCTCCTTGGTCTTTCCAAGTGATGATTACCGGTGTTCAAATAGGTCAATCGCACCCAATACGACATGTGCTAGACCAAAACCAAGCACACCTACGACAGCAAGTATATACTTGCTTCCAAGCAGTGAAGCCGCTGAAGCCGTAACCACTGTTCCAAGAACTGTATTGATCAATCCTTCCGCAATGTAATCACTCCTGTTTGGTTTGTTGAAAGACAGAAATTATTATGAATCAAGTAAAATAAAATATTCAATTCTCAATGGAAGTTTTTTTTCAGGAAGAAGATTAAGCAACCGGGTAGGATAGTGAATTTACTTTGGAGAATAGTTGATGCAATGTAGATATGAAGGTATCGATATACAAAATAATAATGAGCATTTGGTTACATTCCTGTTGGTACTGTAATTTTTATGAATACTTAAGTTGATTGGCACCCATACTAAACGTTAAAGGAGCGTGATATCACATGAGTGGAAATGCAGAACTTTTGAATTTTATATATCAGAACTCTCAAATGGGGGTAGATACAATACACCAGTTGATTGGCATTGTCGAAGATGAAAATTTCAAGAAACATTTACATTCCCAGTTGAATGAGTACCAAGAAATTAATAATACTGCCAGGTCACTACTAAATAATAACGGTTATGATGAAAAAGGGATTAGCACATTTGACAAAATCAAAACCTATCTGATGATCAACATGCAAACGCTGACCAACAAATCACCTTCTCATATTTCTGAAATGCTAATTATAGGAAGTAATATGGGTGTAATTGATGCGGTGAAGAACATCAAACGATACCAACAGGCAGAACATCAGATTGTAGGTCTCATGGATAAGCTGTTGAGGTTTGAGGAAAATAACATTCAACAATTAAAAAAATTTCTGTAAAGATCTCCAAGCCACTCTATGGATTCGATAATTCAACATCCAAAATTCTTAAAAATATATTGATGAAAATGAACAAAATAATTTCAAAACCTTTCTGATTCAGAAATTGAAATCAGTTGGATTTTTATTAGTTTTGAATGGGTGGTGGGGCTAGCAAGGAATATAATTGGACTACTAGAATAGTTAAGTCATGCTTTACAGGCCAAGAATAAACCTTTAAAGGTACTTAGGTGCATTTATTTGTGTTTGAATCTTGTATAATACTGGTCAGAAAAAGCTGACAACCTGAAACATGCAGTATTCGCTTCCGAACAGGTGATTCTGCGTTTGTGGGAGTGGGCACATAAAGAAGACTTGAAAGTTGACAAAAAAATATGGGAGATTTTTTACGCGATCGATGATACACGCCGCCAAATTAATAATAAATACCTTGAGAAAATCACTCCTCATTGCTTGGTTCACGATGTTCTCAGTGGGTATGGTTCAGAGCAAATAGAGTATCTATTATTAGTCTATGAACAAATCGAAATCATTTCAATTGATAGGACTAGACTTCATCTATGCTGAAGATTCCCTCGGACAGGATGAACCTAATGCCCATCTTCATTACATGGCTCAGTAGGCTGCGCACGCATTACAAGGACTTATTTCAAAATCATAATATAAGTCATTTCCCCGTTTACGATTCACATATCAATGATATTACATGGCTAACATACGATGGATTTTTACCGCTTACTATCCAATTGTAAAGATTAGTGAAAAATTGTAAGAGGACAAGAACATATACCTATTGGAACCCGCTCTAGGCGGGCTTTTTTAATTTTATGGTTATAGGTTCTTGTCCTTTGCTCGAGACAAGAACCTGTAACTATTGCCGACAATGGACAAGAACTTGTACCGTTAGCCGCGAAGTCAAGTTCAGGGCGTTTATTAGCGTTCCAAGTAGGTTCGAATCAATTGTACTCCACAACACGGCATCTTTCGGAAGACAATAAAATATCTAATGCTAATCATCAACATAGGTCAAGAATAAATTACGGTGGACTATGATGATTAAGCTATACCAGCTAATAGCTTGTCAAGATTACCAGTAAAGTGAAGCATATTCATGTGGTATATTTAAAAGCAAGCAAACCAAATAACCCTCCAATTTCATTTCATTTGGAAGGTTATACCACTGCTTTCATATTAAGCAGACCGGAATGTCTTTTTGTTTTTCATGATGGCATATAGCCAATGAACCAATTTATTGGCACATGCGACCAGAGCCACTTTATGTGGTTTTCCTTCGGCTCTCTTACGATCGTAGAACTCTTTGATTCGAATATTGCGAGCGCGGATTAAGCCACATTGGACAGCCAAAACTAATGCATATCGAAGCTGCCTGGAACCGCGTTTCGTGATTCGATTTCGAGTTGCCGTGAACTTGCCCGAAGCAAAGACACTTGGATCAATGCCTGCAAAAGCGACTAGCTTTTTGGGATGATCAAATCGGTCGACTTCTCCAATTTCAGATAAAATTGTTGCCGCAATTTTATGTCCAATACCGGGAATCGACTGAATTAATTCAAATTCTTCAATTTCTTCAGCCAGAGCATCTATGTTCTGTTCCAATCCTGTAAGATGCTCTTGGTATTGAAGAATGAGGGTAATAAGGACTTTCAAATTAATTAAGTGGCTTGCGTACATGGTTTGCTGAAATGGGTTTTGTTTTGCTGCATCTAGCAGCCGTTGAACGCGTTGGTTAATCCAATCCTCTGAACGTCCTCGTTTGGAAGAAAGCAGTTCTTTCATTTTAGCTTTGAGTGTATCTTCATCCGTCTGCAAAACCAAATATGAGGTTGGGAATTCACTTAAAAACCGTAGCGAGATACCTGAATACATAGATCCAAAGACACCTTTGTAAGCAGGGAAGACCTGATCTAGAACAGCTTGGAATTGCAGTTTAGTCTGTACACACATTTTTGAAAGAGACTCATATTGCCTTATTAAATAGCGTAGATTGAGCAGTTGCACACCCCTTTTCTTAAAGGATTCAAACTCTTCTTTGTAGTACAACTCTCCCAAAAGATAAGCGTCAGCAGCATCCGTCTTTACTTTACGAAGCTGAGACTTCCTAAGCCGATTTGAGATGAGCGGATTAATGACAATGTAAATATATTGATGCTCCTCTAGGAACTGAACAACGGGGCTTTGGTAATGTCCGGTTGCTTCTAGAATAAGTAAAGGACGTTGTTTGGATACAGACTCAACGTCCTTTAAAACTTGATGGAGATTCGCTAGACCATGACGAGTGTGCTGGAAATGGAACGTCCCTCTGAATGGGTTTCCGCGCTCTAAAAAGGCTTGTCCATGGCTTTCTTCTTTAGAAATATCTAGACCGATAACTGGATTCATTTCATCTCTCCCTGTATGTTAGATTTACTGGCAGCCCCTACCTTTCCTCTTGTCGCTCCATAGCATCGCTTGTTATACGGGATCTTACGTCCCAACCAGCCTCAATCATGGTCATGACAAGTAGGGGTGAACATTATAGCGCTCGGGATCAAGTCCCACGGGCAGGTACGTTCGACCAGGCTACCTTAATCCTCTATGAAAATAAAAAAAGGATCAACCAGAAAGAACTGGTTGATCTCATAATACGAACGGGCAGGATAGCGTAATAAACGTCACTTCTTCGCTTACAACCTTTCCCTGTAATAAACGTTATATAAGTAACTAGGGTGATTGGGAAGGAAGATCAGGCTGTTAAATAGTCCAATGATGGAAACAAGGTGAAAGTACAAATTAATAATAAATTTTCGAAAAAGGAGTCGTTAAAGAATGAAACGAATATTTTCAGTGGTTTTTCTTATTTTTCTACTAGTAATTACTTCTTTACCTGCTTATGCTGCAGCTGCAACAAACATTCAAATCAAGGTTGACGGTGTTGTTATTCCATCCGAGGTGGATCCAGAAATCAGGAACACCCGTACAATGGTACCTTTGCGTGTTATCAGTGAAAATTTGGGAGCTAAGGTCAATTGGTCGGATTCGGAAGTGACTCTCACTAGAGGCGATATGCAAGTTATCTTAAAACTGAATAGCAGTACAGCGGTCAAAAACGGTAAGACGGTGCTACTAGATGTAAAACCATTTATAAAGAATAATCGTATAATTGTTCCACTTCGCTTTCTTGCAGAAACGTTTGGCTGTAATATCAATTATAGAAATTTGACAGTAACTGTCGATACCGAGCCATTGTTTATTGATGGTGTAAAAGTGACAGCATTGCAGCAAGATTTCCACATGACGATGGGCAGCGTAGTCAATCAAATCAAAGGAAATGCCAATATCGAAGCCATTTATAATAATTTTGTCGATAACAAAGGAAGCAAAGTCGAAGCTCCTTCTGATCCTACTTGGTCGGTTCAGTATGGGACGGGACAATATGATTTTTTGGATCAAGAAGGGAATAGCATCAAACGATTTGATATCTACTCTTTATCTCAAAGTTCACCAGAAGCCGCCCCTGAGGTTCACATTTATGATGCGACAGAAAATCAATGGTATTTGTTTAACGATGCAGCTAAAAAATCTATGTATCAGTTCATTGATACCGCAACAAAGAATGGTTTTCTGACGGTTATCAGCAATTCAGCTCCGTAAGGCAACCAATTTTATTATTGTGACTAACGAGTTTAAATAGAATAGTTCAGTAACAACGCACAGGCTGCCGACAAGTAGAAACGGCAGCCTTCATTGCGCTTTCATGAAGAACGCATTTACTTCCATAATCTGTGGTGCGGGCTTGCGCTGCATGTATGGCTAACGGCCAGTTTAGTGTGACCTTCCATTTTAAGAAGTGAAACAGACGGGACAACGGCTATAGAGTGAAGAGCGAGAAAACTTTTAGGAGTGAACAAATATGAGGATGTATTCTAAAAGAATTAGAATATTGATTGGTGTGGTTTTTATCGTTTGTGTAGTGGGCGGTGTAATGGTATTCCAAAGCACGTATGCTAAAAGTACGACTAATCAAAGCCACACAAATTCTTCTAACTATCATTCTTCTAACTATCCTGAAAATGAACATGGACAGACATACGGTTCTGCTGAAGAAGCCACCTCCGTTGAAATGCTACCTGATTTAATCCATGCAGGAAGTGTGAATGGCATTAAAGGGTATTTGCTGAAAATAGATTATCTCGGTGAACCTGGCGATGTCCCACTGTATAATGTTTATGGGAAAACCATAATTGGTTCTTTTCATATTGGCGCTAAGAATATGAACTATCCTAAAAATAAAAACGGAAAGACATATGGTTCTAGCGCAGATGCTACTTCTCCAGAAACGGAACCTGAATTAATTAGTGCTATAGGTGTGGATGGCACTGCAGGATATGTGCTGAAAAAAGCCTTAGACGGTGAGCTACCAAAATCACCCGAGGAAGCCATTGCGATACAGAACAGTAGATCACCAGGTGGTCGTGATATTCCGCTGTATGACGTTGATGGTGAAACCGTAATTGGTGTGTTCCATGTTGGAGGAAAGTAATAAAAAAGTATGTTTAGTGTTCCGCTAACGGGACACTATAGTTGAATAACACACAATGATGAGCAGGTGCTACGTATCCTGCTCATTTTTATTAAGCTAACGGGCAGTTATCCGCAACATTGAGATATTTATACCGTCCATATACTTACAGTTAAGAACATAAGAACATTAAGAACATAAGAACATTAAGAACATAAGAACATAAGAACATAAGAACATAAGAAGTAAGAGGGAATGGGCACATGTTCTTGTCTTTTAAGAGTACATGTTCTTGTCCTCAGACATCCCGTGTCGGAAGACAAGATTCTGTACCGCTAACCGATGATGATTAAGCTAACGGGCAGAATTGTCGAATAAAATCCAACAAATAATTCTGTGAAATATGATACAATGGCTTAATTCATACAATAATTTACAATGGGGGAATCAAAGAAATGACAGATAAATATTTATTTTTATTTGGGGCGAATCCTTCGTTAGAAGAAGCAAATGAGCTGTTTATACAAAAATCAGGAGGGCAAAACGCTAAAATAGTACTTTTAATCATGAATAGATCAGGATGGGAAGAATATCTACCTAGATATACAGATGTTTGGAAAAGAAATGGAGTAGTACATATTTCTGTTATCTTACCTGACGATAATGGAGAGTTAAACGAAAAAATAGCTGAAGAATTATTACAAGAAGCTACTGGGATTTTTATTGGAGGTGGAGATACGGAAAAATATCACGCTTATTATGCAATGGAACCAATAAAAAGCATATTAAAGGATTGTTATAGTAAAGGAGTTCCAATAGCTGGTTCTTCAGCAGGAGCATTAATTTTACCCGAAATTTGTTTGATTTCACCTAAAGATTCAAGCAATGGAGAAATGTTATCAAAAGCGGGAATTGGTTTGTTAAGTGACATTTTAATTGGTGTACATTTTACGGAATGGAATGATAAAGTTAATCTTTTAGAAGGTATGAAAAATCATAAAATCAGATATGGCATAGGTATTGACGAAGAAGCATGTGCTCTCTTTAAAAATGGTAAATTCGAATCAGAGTTTGGTGAATATGTACACCATATTGAAATAAATGATTAAGAACTTCTTTGTTAAACTAACGGGACACGATAGTTCAATCAAACAAGGAACAGTTTGCCATGGCAGCTGCTCCTTGTTTTCATTAAGTTAACGGGTAGTTATCCGCAACAATGATGATATTCTAAACGTACATATATTCACAGTTAAGAACTGAAGTAAGAGGGAATGGGTACATGTTCTTGTCCTCAGATCCCGACAAAAAAAAAGAGAGTAGAATAAATGATGATATGTACATATGTACAAAATACGGGTTTTGTGTTTAAGTATATGGAATTCATTGAGACAGGACTCATTTGAACTCTAGTGATTAATTTCACTAGTATTTTCACATTGTCTCATTAACTCTAAAATCATCTCTATTAAGTACTCTACTGTTAGACTTCAAGAATTGTTTACTGTTTCTATGTTGTAGTAGTTGTTGTCAGATTTTTTTAGAATATATCATGCAGGTTTTAAATAATTTCTATGCATCTCTTGAATAACTTTCTGATTATATTTCACACCATGAATTATATATAGATCCCAAATAAGAATAAGCAAAAAAGCAATGGATTTTCTAGTTAATCCCTACGATCGATTGAATATTCCATCACATTGTTATCTTACGATAATAACATATCCATTATTTTACTTTTAATTCCCTACCAAGAAAAAGACCGCATAATTGCGGCCAATTGCTTTTATTGTTAAATGGGTTTATAAATTATTTCTTTTCAGAAGAAATGAACTCTGGAATCTGAAGGCTTGATCTTTTTTCGACAACTAACGAATCAACACCATATTCACTCTGAATTCGATTCAACTGAGCCAAAGCCTCAGCTTCCGTATTGTAATACCCAGCCTCCACCAAGAACGAGCCTTGCTGATCTTTTAATACACGTAATCCCTCCAACTCAAACAGCATTTCTTCAACCATACCTATATCCTCTCCATAGGCCATCGACACCGTTCTTAAAGAGTATACAGGTGGAAGCTTTACAGTATTCTCCGTATCAGAGGTTAACTTAATGACGACCTGCGCTGGATCTTTATATTCTTTCACCTCATAGTTAACAGGTTCCTTAAACGTGATATTAAAACGTATCGCTGAATCGTCCATCGTAATAATTTGATATGCATCTTGAATGTAGTTGCTTTGTTTCAACGTCTCAAGATCTTTAGCAGCGGAGAATCTTCTTGCCCCACCAACGGAAATTGTCATTGTATTGGGGTTTTCAGTAAATTTCATATTAAATGAATTGGCTATCTGTTGTGCTTCATTATTTTGCGCAAAGTTCAAAATAATATGATCATTGCCCTTCTGTTGCTTCACCGTAATAAAATTAACATCTGTTCCATCTTGAATGACTCCGCCCCCGGCGTTCCCTTTGGAGAAATGTAACACACTCACTAATTTGCCGAGTACCGGCACCTGTTCTAGGCTGCCTGCGAAGGCAGGTAACGTATTGACACTGATTGTAAAAAAGACAAACATAGCCGCTACACTGGAGGTAATCCATTTCACACGGCGTTTTGTTGCGCGGGTTTTCTGTTGGTGAATCTTACCTTTTTCAATTCCACGACGAGTGGCCAAAGTTAGCTCATCAAGAATTTCGATATCATTATAGGCTTGCTGTAATCGTTTCAGTTTGTCATCCATTGTTGTCACTCTCCTCCAGATTTATTTTCAATTTCTCCAGTCCTCGGTAGATAATTGATTTGACAGTACTTAACGGCATATCCAATATATTTGCTATTTCCTTCATCGGCATATCCTCAAAGTACCTCATGACGATCGCGAGTCTCGTTTTCTCATCTAGAACACGCAAGGCTTCATATAAATCGATCGCATCTCCTCTATCTTCGGGGACATAGCTATCTTCAATATCTTTATCCATGTAAATGATTTTTTTGGATTTACGAATATAGTCCAGAGCGCAGTTAACGGATATTTTAATAAGCCATGTGCTAAAATATTGCGGTTTCTGTAATTTATGAATGGAAATAAAGGCCTTGTAGACTGTCTCTTGTACAATTTCCAGCGCATCATCCTTGTTCCTCACATATGACAATGCCATTCGGTATAAACGCCCCTGCATCTCGTTCATGAGTAAGGTAAAACTATATTCATCACCGCGGATTGCTTGTACTACCAAATCTTCTTGCTTCACGTGTTGCACGTCCTTCCTACTTGTCATTTGAATATATTTACCACCACACATACATATATTAGCTTCCATGCCATTTAACGCACCATAGTTACCGTTCATTATACTTGCTTTTTGTAGTTCTTCATGAAGTTTACAAGGATTAGACGCACAGGTTATGTTAAAAGACGCAAATAGATGAGAAGCATTATTTCCCTTTATTAATAGGGTTAGTTCTTCATGATAATTATTCACATAAAAAAACAGGAGAACCCTTATGTAATGATATGCTCCCCTTATAGTAGACAGAAAAAAGCAAGCCGATTAATCTGTCTATTATGGAGGGGATTTTTTTATGGGCGAAATTAGGAAGACTTACGATGTTGCATTTAAGAAAAAGGCAT
>NZ_LVJI01000030.1 GCF_001637225.1 Paenibacillus antarcticus | reverse complement strand
TTTTTCATTCTGTAAAGCAGGTCGAACACGCCGTTAAGCAGTACATCCATTTCTACAACCATGAACGCTTTCAAAAGAAACTAAACAACCTGAGCCCCTACGAATACAGGACTCAGGCTGCTTAAATATTGCTTTTTGTTAATTGTCTACTTGACAGGGGTCACTTCATAATATGGGAGGCCTGCTTAATTATCCGAGTATATATTTAGTGCACATTCCAACTATCTAAATAAGCAACTTGTTCTGTACTCAAGGAATCTAGATTAATTCCTAGACTTTCAAGTTTGAATCGTGCCACTTGTTCATCGATCTCATACGGTACATTAAGAACTTGTTTACCTAATTTCTCATAATTATCATTCACATATTTCAGAGACATGGCCTGTAATGCGAACGTCATATCCATAATTTCTGCTGGATGTCCGTCGCCCGCCCCTAAATTCACTAGACGTCCTTCAGCGATTAAGTACATTTTACGACCATCTTTGAATTGATATTCTTCAATATTCTTGCGAACGGTCCGCACAGAACTCGAACGGATTAGAAGTTCCGGTTTGTTCACTTCCACATCGAAATGACCCGCATTTGAAAGAATAGCCCCATCTTTCATCACATCATAATGCTCTCCTGTTATAACAGACTTATTTCCAGTCACTGTTATAAAGAAGTCTCCAAGCTTCGCTGCTTCAACCATAGGCATAACTTGGAATCCATCCATATGTGCTTCAACAGCACGGATAGGATTAACTTCAGTAACGATTACGTTCGCGCCCAATCCTTTTGCACGCATTGCAACCCCTTTACCACACCAACCATATCCTACAACTACGACATTCTTACCTGCTATAACCAAATTGGTAGTCCGATTGATAGCATCAAATACCGATTGACCCGTACCGTAACGATTATCAAATAGATGTTTACAATAAGCATCATTTACAGCAACCATAGGCAATTTCAACATTTGATCTTTCTCCATTGCCTTCAGACGGATAATTCCTGTCGTTGTCTCTTCAGCGCCTCCACGAATGTTGACGAGCAGATCCGGACGTTCTGTATGTAGAATCGTTACAAGGTCACCACCGTCATCAATAATAAGATCGGGCTTCGTCTCTAACAATCGAATCAACATCTCTTTATATTCCTCAGGTTCTGGATTATGCTTCGCTAATACGGTAACACCATCTTCCACCAATGCAGCGCACACATCATCTTGTGTAGAGAGTGGGTTACTCCCTGCAATGGTAACTTCAGCTCCACCCGCTTTTACCACTTTTGCTAAATATGCTGTCTTTGCTTCTAGATGAAGAGAAATTGCGACTTTTAATCCCTTAAAAGGTTGTTCCGCCTCAAATTGTGCACGAATCCGGTTTAACACAGGCATATGAGCTTCTACCCAATCGATCTTCAAGTGACCTTCAGGAGCTAACGTCATATCTCTAACGATACTGTTCTCAATAGACTTAGAATTCATTATGATCCTCCTTAAATTTGAACCTACAATAAAATAACACGATGCTCTTCAGAATAGTCACCGGTCTTCTCTAGAATCTCATCGATCAAAGACAGACCATATCGATTCAAGTAATGATAGACATTGAAGACTCTCTCCTGTGGTTTACCCATTGGAAACAACAACGTGCCTATACGGTCCCATTGACGAAGCGTTGCTTCATGTTGTTGTTCAAGTGCATCCTTAGCTTTACCTTCTAAATAAGAGATCTGGTCGGCAATCTTGTTCTTATTACTCTGACCCAATGTATACAATCCCGTCTGTAAGTTACCTAATTGTTCAATTAAGGGATCATACAATTGTTCGAAAGCTTCCCGTGTCGTGGAGAACAATTTATCAATCTGTAAGGAGTCTTGTGCGGACAACCATTGTTCCCGACGCTCTTGTAAACGATATTGTACATCTTGAAATGAAAGGCTGTATTTCTCCATATATTTCTGTTGTGTATCCTCGATAAGGGTAAAAGACATCCTAGGTAACAAGATAGGCATCTTAGCATCCATGATTTCAAAAGCTTGACGTGTAATGGGCCAGTAAGCTATTTCTCCTTGCCCTAACACGCAAGCAAGAACAGGAAGAAGAGAGTCCTGCATAATAGGACGAGTCAGTACATTATTACTGAAGCGTTCTGGATGCATCTCCAACATATCCAACAGTTGTTCTTTCGTGAATGAAACTAACCCTTTACGGTCCATAAATTTACCCTCTTGTTTTGCTAAGAGAATTCTATTTCCTTCATGAATATAAAATAGGTTAGCCCCATCATCCGCAACATCTGCCTGTAACCCATAACCTAATGATGTAATCTGATCAGCTGCGGCACGATATGCCTGACCTAAATCATCGTTACGTTCAATCATAGACGCAAAGATAGGCGATTCTAGCTTACGCAATCTGATATCTGCCGAGTCCAAAAGCACCAATCCATATTTCCCAAACAATTCGCCCATTAACTTAGCAAAGGCATCGCTTAAATTATCAGTAGTATCGGTTGATTGCTGAATCTTTGTGAGGATATCAACTTTCACATCACTATCAGGTAAAGTATCTGACAGTGACTGTATAGCACGATCCCACTCATCAGATGATATAGCGCTATAACTTACAGATGAACGCTGTGATGAATACTTATCCATCTTAATCTTAGACACCTGCTGTGTATCCCCTGAGAGTAAATACGTATGATTTACCTCATCCCAGTCATGGTCTTCACCCGCAATCCAAAATAAAGGTACTACAGGTCTATTCAAGCGTTTCTCAGCTTCCTTTGCTGCATGTATAATCGTGATTGCTTTATATACAACAAGCATAGAACCGGTAAACAATCCACTTTGCTGTCCACCCGTCACAACCAATGTTCCAGGCTTCTCCAACATATAAAGGGATGTATGTACTGCATCATGAGAATTAAATTTCTCATTATAATCTTTCAATATCTCTACCAAGGCATGGCGGTTTACCCGTCTGTCTTCTGTATCATCCAACCACTTCATTCGATCCATCCAAGTCTGATCGCGGTGGTAATCTTCACCGTAAAGAAGAGAAACTTTCTCATAATGATGAATATAATCATCTGCCAAAGATGAGCCGCTTTGTAGTGGCTCAGAAACAACTTTCATCGGGTATACCTCCTATTCTTGCACTATAAACAAATTCATCAACTAGAATACGGCTTCGACGCCCTTCAAAAGGCCGATATCCGTATCATCGAGAAATATAAGATGAAGTATAAGATGAAACCTATCCTTCTTATATTTCAATAATATCTAAAATTCTTTCTTGATTGTAACTAATATGAAGGTATCAGTCAAAGAAACTTCTGAACACTTTGTCTCGCTTACAAAAGTACAAAAAGACCGCCGGTATCCCCGGCGGTATAAACAATCCCAATGTACTATCAATTAAGCATAAGGTGTTGCGACCCAATGTCCTTTAGATACTTCAACTAATTTGGATTCTGACAAATTGAATTTACTTTCTCCGCTTGATCCATTAGCAGAATGGATAGGTCCATCAAGCTCATCTGGCATGATGATCCGTTTCTTATTCGCCTCAATCTCTGGATCAGCAATCGGAATAGCTGATAGTAGAGACTTGGTATAAGGATGAATAGGGTTATTGTATAATTCATCACTATCAGCCAATTCAACCATTTTCCCAAGATACATAACTGCTACGCGATCACTAATGTGCTTAACCATGGATAGATCATGTGCAATAAATAGATACGTCAAGCCCAAGCGATTCTGTAAGTCTTTGAGTAGATTTACAACCTGTGCTTGTATCGATACGTCTAGCGCAGAGATAGGTTCATCACATATAATAAACTTCGGATTAACAGCAAGAGCTCGGGCAATTCCGATACGTTGACGCTGACCTCCGGAGAATTCATGCGGATAACGTGTAGCATGATCGGAGTTCAGACCAACCATATCAAGCAACTCTTCAATCTTCATCTTACGTTCTTTGCGGCTATCCGTTAGCTTGTGTATATCGAATGCCTCACCAATAATATCAGAGACCGTAAACCGTGGGTTGAGAGAAGCATACGGATCTTGAAATATCATCTGCATATCGCGACGCATAGCTTTCATTTTATTAGGTGGGAGTTTGTAAATATCTGTTCCACCAAAATTTACACTACCCGCTGTCGGCTCGTATAATCGAAGAATCGTACGTCCTGCCGTAGATTTACCACAACCTGATTCTCCTACCATACCTAACGTTTCACCTTCACGAATAGAGAAATTAATGTCATCAACAGCCTTCAAGATTTTCCCTTTACCTACATTGAAATACTTCTTCAAGCCATTGACTTGAATTAATGGTTGTTGACTCATGATGATTCACCCTCCCGAGCCATAGGATGTAGATTCCAACAACGTGCCATGTGTGACTCACTAAATACAGTCTCTGCTGGATCAACACTTTCACAGATCTTCATTGCTTCATCACATCGGGCACAAAACGGACAACCCAGTGGAGGTTTGATGAGATCTGGTGGCGTGCCAAGAATAGGAATTAATGGTTCGTCTTTTTTCTGATCAAGGCGAGGCATGGAACGCAAAAGCCCCTTCGTATAAGGATGTTGAGGGTTTTTGAATATTTCCATGACTGTTCCAGTCTCTACCACTTCTCCCGCATACATTACGATTACCTTGTCACACATACCTGCTACTACTCCAAGATCATGTGTAATTAGAATAATCGACGTACCTAAACGTTGTTGCATTTCCTTCATAACATCCAAGATTTGAGCCTGTATCGTAACATCCAAAGCCGTTGTAGGCTCATCTGCAATCAATAGTGCAGGACGGCATGCTAACGCAATCGCGATCATGACACGTTGACGCATACCACCAGAGAATTCATGTGGATATTGTTCAAAACGCGCTTCCGCATTTTTGATACCCACCAACTTCAACATCTCTATCCCTTGGACCTTAGCTTCTGTCTTAGACATTTTTTGATGTTTAATCATAACTTCTGTAATTTGTTTTCCTACTTTGATCGTAGGATTCAATGAAGACATAGGATCTTGGAATATCATACCGATATCTTTACCACGAATGGCTTCCATTTGCTTATTTGTTTTATTCAATAGGTTCTCACCCTTGAAGATGATTTCCCCTTGTTTAATACGTGAAGGCGGCGAAGGAATCAGGCGCATGATCGTCTGAGCGGTAACACTTTTACCACTACCAGATTCTCCGACGATTGCTACCGTTTCACCTTCACCAATCTCAAAGTTCATTCCGCGTACTGCCTGAACTTCTCCGCCTTTTACGTGAAATGATACGTGTAAGTCTTTTACATGTAAAATCGGCTCCATGGTTCCACCTCCTATTTTTTCAATTTGGGATCCAGTGCGTCACGAAGACCATCACCGAAAATATTAAAGCAAAGCATGATTAGACTGATCAGAATTGCTGGGAACAACATCCGCCAAGGATAGTACATCCATCCTGTAAGAGCGTCACTGATCATGGAACCAAGAGAAGCAACGGGAGCTTGTACACCAAGACCCAAGAAACTTAAGAATGCTTCTGAGAAAATAGCACTTGGAACAGATAACGTCAGCGTGACGATAATCGGTCCAACCGCATTAGGAAGTAAATGACGGAATATAAGACGAGCGTTACCTGCACCCATAGAACGAGAAGCTAGTACGAACTCACGATTTTTAAGTTGAATCATCTCACCGCGCACGATCCAAGACATATTAATCCATCCTGTAATCGTCAACGCTAGAATAATCGTTCCTAGACTTGGTTCAAGTACAACCAGTAAGAGAATCGTTACTAGCAAATACGGAATAGAATAAAGAATTTCAGAGAATTTATTCATAATTTCATCAACGCGACCACCGAAGAACCCCATAGTTCCCCCATAAATCACGCCGATGATAAGGTCAATTAGAGCAGCCGCTAAACCAACTGTAAGTGAGATTCTAGCACCCATCCACGTACGAACAAACATATCACGTCCCAATTCATCTGTACCAAACCAGTGAATAGAAGAAGGAGGCTGATTCGTATTCACCAGATCATTCGTGAAATGGTTGAAATCAGAAATCAGTGGTCCAAAAATAGATGCAATAATAATAAGCGCCAATATTATAAGAGCAGTCATAGCAATTTTGTTCTCACGAAGTCTTTGCCAAGCATCTCTCCATGCTGACAAGCTTTCTCTTTGGATTACCTCTGAGTTTTTCTCATCAGTGCCAATCTTCCGAAAGTCTTCAGACGTCAATATAACATGATCTTGAGATGTTTTTGTCTGATTAATATCCAACAGTTAGCCCTCCTTTCCACCGGATAGTTTAATACGTGGGTCAATCATAACGTAGGCGATATCGGTTAGGAATCTAGCCACCATTAGAATTACTCCGTAAAAAATAGTAACGCCCATGATTAACGTATAATCACGGTTCGTGATCGATTCAACGAACACTTTTCCTATACCACCAATACCAAATACTTGTTCAATTACAACAGAACCCGTAATAATGTTAGCAGTCATAGGACCCACATATGTCACGACAGGCAGAATCCCGTTACGAATAACATGCCTGAACATAATAGTAAACCAGTTTAGACCTTTAGCTTTCGCTGTCTTGATGTAATCAGCATGTAACACTTCAAGCATACTTGATCTCGTAAGACGAGCGATAAATGCAATCGGTTGCGCAGATAATGCCATAACAGGTAGAACATAGTCTAACGGCTTATCAAAGCCTAGAACATTAAACCAGCCGGCTTTTTCAGCTAAATAGTACTGAAGTAAGGAAGCGAGTACAAAGCTGGGTACAGCCATACCAAGTACGGCTAATATCATGGCGACATTATCAATTAACTTTCGATGATAAAGGGCCGCAAGCATCCCGAGTAGAACCCCGACCACCACTGCTATGACAATGGCTACAAGACCAAGCTTCAACGATGTTTGGAATGTGTCTGATATAATCTTGGTAACATCCTGATTCAATTTCTTCATGGAGATCCCAAAATCTCCTGTAGCAATGTCACCCAAATACTTGAAGTACTGTACATACAACGGCTTGTCTAGCCCATATTGTTCCATGAGACGAGCTTTCATCTCAACTGATACCTTTTTCTCGGCCTGAAAAGGATCACCCGGAATGGCTTTCATTAGAAAGAATGTTGCAGATATCAATATAAGTAACGAAATAAGCATATAGAAAAATTTATTGGCAACATAACGTACCATTCCATTCACACCTCCATATAAGAGTCCTACAATACGAAAATAATTTTAATATAAAACAAGGATATTATCTAATCACTATATTTTCAAAATAATGAAATCCCTGGTAAGTTCATGACAAGATAAAAAAATCGGGATATATATGGGCTAGCCACATATACATCCCGAAATACCTATCATACTTCTAATATTATCTATTCGAAGTATGCACGTGAAAAGTCAATTGCGCCGTTATAATTAACGGAAATACCTTTAACATTTTCCTTAGTGAGGTACACATTGCTGTAATAGTAAAGCGGCATAAGAACCTGTTCATCTTGAATCAAGATTTTTTCTGCTGCTGCCATTTTTTCCATACGAACATTATTATCTTGTGATACTAATGAATCTTTAATCAATTGGTCATATTCTTTGTTACTGAACCCAGAATCGTTATTACCGCTGTCTGTTTTCCATAGATCCATGAAGTTCATTGGATCATCATAGTCAGCACTCCAGCCAGCACGTGCAATTTGATAATTCAAGTTTTGACGAGTCTCTAGGAAGACACCCCACTCAAGGTTTTCAGTCTTCACTTCTACGCCAAGATTGTTTTTCCACATATCAGCAACTGCCAAAGCAATTTTCTTGTGGCTCTCACTGGAGTTATAGATCAATGTAACTTCTGGCAACGTAGTGTAGCCTTCTTCAGCCATACCTTCAGCTAGTAATTTCTTAGCTTCTTCCACATTCTCTGTGAAGAAGTCATCTTTATTTTCTGTACGGAATTCATCTTTAATACCTTTAATTCCTGGTGCTACAAAACCATAAGCAGGGATTTGTCCACCAAGTGTTACCTTATCAACGATATCTTGACGGCTTATAGCCATGGAGAACGCTTTACGGATTTTGGCATTATCGAATGGTTTTGCCGTTACGTTAAATTCATAGTAATACGTACCTGCCGTACCTTTTTTAGAGAATTCTTTAGGTAATTGTTTCTCCATAGTGGGAATAGAATCTGAAGGAATTTCACCGTTAGGTGCTCCAGCAAAATCTAGTTGTCCACTCTTATAACTGGAAAGTTCAGAAGCACCACTTGCTACCAAGGAAGCTTCAATCTTACTCAATTTAATATTTGTTTTGTCCCAATATTTATCATTTTTAGTGAATTCGAGTTTTTGACCTGTCGTCCAATTTGATAAATTAAATGCACCATTTGTGATCATAGACTTATAGTCTGTTGCCCAAGCGGCATTATTCTTAACTGAAGCATGAACAGGGTAGAACGTATAGAAGGATGTTAGACCCAAGAAATAAGGCGTTGGGTTTTCTAATGTTACTTCTAATGTGTATTCATCAGTAGCTTTAATACCAACTTTAGAGAAATCTGTAACTTCTTTAGAGTTATAAGCTATTGCATTCTTGATGTAACCTAGTTGGTAAGCATATGGAGCAGCTGGTACTGTTGTAGGGTCAAGAACGCGTTGCCAAGCAAACACGAAGTCATTAGCTGTTACAGGATCTCCATTACTCCAAACTGCATCTTTACGAAGATTAAATTTATACTGCAAACCGTCAGGGGATATTTCCCATGATTCGGCAGCTGCCGGAACTTCTTTACCAGCGTCATCTACACGTACTAAACCTTCATACATTAGTTTTAGTGCAGTATTAGCTTGACTATCCTGAGCTTGTCCTGGGTCAAATGTTGGTGGTTCAGCACTCATGTTAATGTGAAGTACTTGTTCCTTTGCTTCTGCTGGTTTTCCAGCGCCGTTTGATGCCCCATCTTCTTTGTTGTTGTTACTGCCGCAAGCCGCGAGTACAGTACTAACAATCAAGATAAGTGCAAGCATACTTAGCAAACGTTTCTTGTTCATCTGATGTTTCCCCCTAGTTGTGTGTGGTATTAAGTTATTGTTATTGATTATACAACCAGTGGTCAAAAAAATCTACAAAACAATTCATGAATTGTTGTATTTTTCTGAAAAAACATCATATTTTCCATAATTTTCATTGTTTTGTGTGACATTACATTACATCGACTTAAATATGTATCTAAATAATCCAATTATTGCAAATAAAATATAGCTACATGTCATAATTACGAACGCCATTCTCCAGACTGCTCTAAGCAATCTTGTCACATCTACTTTTCCTTTCATCCGATTCTGTGCTCCCCCAACCATTCCTACTGCAATTAAAAGGAATAACAAAATAAGATAAAATCCAAATTTCAAATCAAATATATTATTAAATAGTGCTGATACAGACATAATTAGAAATACCGTAGTAACATCCATTGCCATCAACAAGGCATTACGTTTATTATCCTTCCACTTATCGTAAATAAAAAACACTAATATAAATGGAACAAATGGAAGAATACTAAACACGATAAAAGAATTACTTAGAAAATCCAACGTTTATCCCTCCTTTGTACTCATTCCTTGTATTAACTCCACCATAGACTTGTGATACGTTGCAACTAAACCTTTCTTTTCAGCCAGGGTTACAATACTCCCATTAATCCATTTCACTTCCGTTGGATTATCTTCAAGTATATCCTGTAACATAGAAGAGGTGTTTGCTGAAGTGGATACACATATGCTCATAATCTGATCCCACAAATTATCATCCCAATAAATGCCGCTTGCATTATATACTGCAGTACCTTCTAAGAAGAGTTTTCTCATCATATCCACTCTTGCTTGCGTTGCCATCAATTCTCCATTATGTATTCGCCACAAAGCAGTTAAAGGATTTATACATGCATTAATTAATAATTTGCGATAAATCTGGTTAACGATTTTATTCGACAAATCACTTGTAAATCCTGCTTTTCTAAGCTCATATAACAAACTATTCTCACTTTCTCTTCGATTCTTATTTTCCTTTTGAAATTGCTCATCTATCACTTGACCAAAGTTGGTTTCACCACGACCCGCATGAAACACCTCGTTGTAAGATAATCTTTTAGCCCCTTCCGTTGTGATCGCTGAATAGATATGCCATTGAGGTAATAATGAGTTTAACAGCTCAATATGACCCGTTCCATTCTGATAACAAATCATTCCGTGGGTTGCCTTCAGAGTGCTCTTGTCTATCTTTGCGAGCAATTGTGAGCCTATGTATTCCACATCTTTTTGCTTCGTCATAAGAAATATCCATTCAGCAGGATCTCTCTTCCATCCCTCTGTGAAATGATCCATTACATCTGCCTCTATTCGTATAGGACCTACAGAAGAAGCATCTAAATTCTCCACACTAGTCATATGTAGACCTTCTGTTCTTAAGGAAAGAACTTGATCCATACTTCGGCACCAAATACGAACCTCGTTCCCTGCAAATGCTAACTTCCCACCGTAGAGTAGACCTAATGAACCTCCACCAATAATATCAATTCTCATTGCCTATCCCCCTTCCATAATTTGTTCGCTTGCGCCTATTATAGCACTAGGAAGGAACTACAAAATACCCCATACAGATTGTCATAGACAACTTCTGTACGGGGTATTTTGTAGTTAGATAAGGATTACTATATAGATTGAACTAAAGTTTGCACTCACTAGTTCAATCATTTCCTAAAGAAGATCATGAATAATAGGTTTCGTCTTTAGTTCGATCTATATAGTTAATCGATACGCTCCAGATTCCCATTGGCATCCATTTTAAATCTCGATTTACTTTCTTCCTCTTCTTCATTCAAGAAGGCCAAACGTCGTGCACGGTCCATGATCTGAATCAATGCCTTGTAGTCATCATTCACAACCCGATAATCCGTCTGAACCTCATTGACTTGCTTGGACAATCTCTCATTAATAAGGCGTAAGTGTTCTACTTCCTCATCCTTATCACGTAGTTCCTTCTCAAGCATTTTTAACTGTCTGGTATTTTCCTGAACAGTACCTTTCCACTGCCTTAGGAATCGAATGACCGCTTCCATAGATAGTGTTTCTTCACTTATACCTTCAACCTTATAGTAATTACTGTCCTCTTCCACTTTCATTAAGCTTGCAACCTGTAATCCTACTACGGATGGCTGCTTCTTGTAGTAACTACGTTTCTGACGCTGCGCTTTAGCAATACTAATCGCCTCATCATACTTTTTACGGACACAACTGTTCCATCGAAATCCGCAGGCTGCTGAAGTTCTACCGATTTTTTCACCAACTTCTTCAAATGCAGACAACTGCGTACCACCATCGCGAATATGGCGCAAAGTTACTTCTGCCAAAATAAGATCATCATCTACACTCCATGCGTCCTGTCTTACGGCTGTCATGCAACCAAACCCTCCTAACAACGTCCTAAAATAACCATCTTCTTGACCAGATTTATCCGGCAATGCATGAGGTATAAAAGCTGCTTAATTCATTTCTATGCCTCTCATAGAGTTCATAGAATCTATTTGATACTATTTTGTATTACCAATTTATTGAACAGCCATACACGGACAATCAGAATCCATGTAGAATAATCAAATGTTATACAAATTCTTCTATAACAATAGTCACAAAATTTGAAAATTTTACGTTTCATCATTTACACATATTTCCGAAACCGCTATAATGGAGCATATATAAGGTTGACCGTACATATGGAAGGGGATATGATTTGTGGGACGCATGTTTCGAGTTCTAGGTTTTTTCACATTAGCAATTGGACTTATGGCATTTGCTGGTGATTTGACTGAAATGGCTTTATTGTTTTTTCTTCAAACCGCCTTCTTTGTCATCTTGGGCTATTTAAAATTCACAGAGAGAACCTATGTGCTTCTCTTTTGGGCCTACATGATTCTGACTTTCACAGGATTTAGCTATTGGACTGTATTTGTAATGGATATGCCAGTTTAAAGTTTTATTAGTTACACAATAGAACGATCCTTTGGTCCATTCACGGACTAAAGGGTCGTTTTTTGATGAATTATGAATTCATAAACACTAGACTCTGTTAAAATACAAGTTATAATAACTAAAATGAATGACATATACATATAGTTACAAATAACATAGGGAGGGGAATACGCTTGAGAAGACCAAAATACCACTTCATTATTTTGTGTATGCTTTTAACCTTGCTTCTTTACTCATCACTCCACCCTCATGGAATAATCTATGCAGACCCTGTGGTTCCTTTGGATGAAGAAACTCGCCAAATGCTTGAGAAAAGTCTATCCATTGTGGAAATAGACAGTGAAATCGAGCGAATTAGTCAACGTCAGACTGAGATGGCGATAGAACAAGATCAATTAGAAATAGAACTTCTTCAGAAACGTAATCAAATCAAGGACAAACAAGATCGTGCAGGAGCCATTGTACGTTCTTATTACATGGGTGAACGAGACTTTCTATACTCAGCTTTTCTCTCAGTCAAAAATATTAGTGGACTGCTCATCATCTATGGCTATTACGAAATCATCATGAATAATGATAAAGAGGTTTTAAATACGTATCAGTCAGAATATGTCGATTTACAAATAATGCAAAAAAAAATAGCCCAAAATTCTGTCGAGCTAGATGAAATGAAGCACAATCTCATTAAACAGCGAGAACGAGTGCTTGCTCTTCAGCAATCAGTAGATGGAAGTCTCCAAACCAGCAGTGATCCAGAGGCCATGCAAAAGATGATGAATGAATTTACATTATACTGGGAAAATGTAGGATTATACGAGGTTAAACGCCATTTCAGAGCACTATCTTCGGCTATGAAAGATTTGCCTGAGTTTGTTCAGAATACAAAAGGTATTATTCAAGCGAAAGGTTCAACTTACACCATTAATATTACAGAAGATCAATTAAATTCATTTCTTCGTTCCAAAGATGATCTGTTTAATAACTTTTCTTTTCATTTCGACAATGATGTTATCTCTGCCTCTGGAAAAAGTGGCGGAATATCAATAACGATAGAGGGAAATTATAACATAGTTAACGATCCTGAAAACGGGATTATGTTCCATGTATCAAAGTTAATATTTAACAACTTAGAATTGCCCGATACGACCCGTCTTGCACTTGAAGAAGAATTTGATCTTGGCTTTTATCCACAAAAACTCATATCATTTGTCAAAGCAACCGACGTTAAAATTTCAACAAATCTTTTACACATCATATTGAAATTATCTATGTAGTTCAACAAAGATTAGTCCTTATCTACTTTATTACCTTTGATTTCTCATCTAACATTTCCTCTTTAAATTGGCTAACCTTAAGTACACCTGTAAGCAATTGATTTACATGAATGGCTAGTTCTTTTAATTCATTGTTTGTTAATTGCTTAGAATTATTTTCCCCGCTATTTAGCTCACGTAATACATCTACCCTGAATGGTATATCAAAAGAATCCGTTATAGGGTTCTCGTAAATTGCACTCAAAGAGGGCAATCGATTTGTTTCGCTGAACCATTCCTGTTGAATGGAATAGGCTGTCATAAAAGCAATCCATTCAGAGGCCTGTTCTGTCAATGAAGACTGTGAAGATACCCCAAATGAACGACTTCGTAAAAAAGATGGTGATTTAGCATAGAAGTGTTCAGGGAAATCAATTCCTAATCCATCATTCCATGTCTTTGATGCTGAGTACGGGGCAAGATACATTAGCATTTCACCATCCATGAAGGATTGCAATGCTTGCTGTTTATCGTTAGTACTCACACGATACATATAGGGAAGCGCCATTTCAATCCATGCTAAAGATTGATCTTCCGGTTGCAAAATATCTCCTCCCATACCACCGATTAACGCAGCTAGTGCATACGGCTGCTCTGATTCAATACCAAGCAGAGGTTTCCCCTTCCTTTGCATTTGTATATCCAACAACTTAATCCATTCTTCATTCGTACTTGGAGATAGCCTAATCCCCTTATCCATTAACATCTTTGACTGCCATACTAATACATAAGGATCCATATCAAACGGTGTGGCCCATTGGTAACCATTCCACTCGACTAAAGCAAGTAATGAACGTAATACATTACTATCAGGTGTGCTCTTACGGTAAGATTCAACAGGTAGTAAATAGCCCTTAGCAGCAAAGGTCTTAACCCATTCACTCTCCATTAATAGTACATCTGGACTTTCTCTTATTGCCAAGGATTGAGAAACTTCATCATACGCATTATTTTCAGAAATATTGGTGAGTTGTGCTTGAATCCCTGTTTCTTTAACAAAACGTTTATTCATGATATCAAGCTTATTAAAGTCATCTATACTCAATTGTACTGATATTGTAATAGGTTCATTACTAGATTCTTTATTTTGTAATTCAAAGGATTCAGGGCTAGTTGTATTATTGTTATTATTCTTTGAATTTCTCTGTGTGAAATCAATACTTGGAGACAAACTCGTTAGAGATAGCAGTAGAATTGCAAATAGTATCCAGTAATTCTTCCGTTTCATTGCCTCCATCTCCCCCTTCACAACCACATACCCTTATTTTAGCAAATATATAGTGACTTTGTCCTACCTTTATTTTATATTTTTACTAAAAAACGCAAATGGAACTAGTCCCTTAGGTCATACACAGACCCTTGAGGGATAGTCCCATTTAGATTATTCATATGAAAATATTCACTAGCTTATTTCTCGGGAAATACAAGCTATAATAAATCCGCTGCGAGTTGAGCTAATTTAGAACGTTCTCCCTTTTCTAACGTAATGTGACCGCTGATCTTCTCTTCTTTGAACCGTTCCACAAGATAGCTTAATCCGTTGCTTGTGGCATCTAGATAAGGATGATCGATCTGTTCAGGGTCACCCATTAATATAACCTTGCTTCCTTCCCCAGCTCGAGAAACAATGGTCTTAACCTCATGTCTAGATAGGTTCTGCGCTTCATCTATAATAATAAATTGGGCAGGTATGGATCGACCTCTAATATACGTTAGTGCCTCCACTTGAATACTACCTAGACCCATTAATATTTTGTCAATATCACCTGATCGTTTTGTTTCAAATAAAAATTCTAAATTATCATAAATCGGCTGCATCCATGGTCTTAACTTCTCCTCTTTCTCCCCTGGAAGGTATCCAATATCTTTTCCCATTGGAACCACCGGGCGAGCAATGAGTAGCTTTTTATATTTATGTTCATCCTCCACTTTAGAAAGACCGGCAGCTAAAGCAACTAACGTCTTACCGGTACCAGCCTTTCCCGTAATAGTCACTAATGGTATGTCATCATTGAGTAGTAATTCTAACGCCATTCGTTGCTGAGCATTACGTGCACTCAGTCCCCATACTGGCTCATTACTCAAATAGAGCGGTTCCAGCCGAGTGCACTCTGCATTCACTTTAAGAAGCGCTGATTTCCCACTACCCATTTCATCTTTTAGAATCACGAATTCATGAGAATATAGGGGATAAGTTAACTGAAGCGTGTTAATAGGTAGGAAGCGGTAGCTATAAAATTCATCAATGATCGATGGGTGGACTTTGATGTTTAAATAACCGGTATATAGATCACTTACACTTGCTGTTCGATCCGTGAGATAATCCTCTGCTATTAGTCCCAACACATCTGCTTTGATCCTAACTAATACATCTTTACTAACAATCACCACAGAGGATGGTTCCGCTGTTTCCTCTTCTTCCAATTGGTAGTTCAGTGCAACGGCCAGAATTCGATTATCATTGTTTATTTCACCAAACATCTCCTGAACTTTAAGAAAACTACGATGATTCAGTTCTACCTTTAGACTCCCACCATTCTGCAAATTCACACCACTATGCAAGTGCCCATGCTCTCTAAGTCCATCGAGTAGCCTCGATACGGTACGGGCGTTACGTCCAATTTCATCTGCATTACGCTTTTTGGAATCAATCTCTTCTAGAACAACAGCCGGAATGATCACTTGATGTTCATCGAAGGTAAAGATTGAATTGGGATCGTGTAGCAGCACATTAGTATCTAATACGTAAATCTTCTTCATCGTAACCCCTCCAAAGCGCATTTATAATGGATACATAATTTTGTCCGTCCAGGACATGATAAGGGTATTACGTATTAATGATTCAGCAATGACTATTTTTCGTGAAAGGACGGATGACATATGCGATTATGTCTATGCTTTCTGTTAACCATGTCTCTATTGACAAGTTGTGGTACTGCTAATAAGAATGCATCACCCTCTCCTCAGAATCAAAACACGAACACGCTGTCTATTAAATCTAATGCAGATACGGGTGTAAAAGACCAATCCGTCAAAAGTCATTTGGAGGCTTTAGCAGAAAGAGTGCCAGGTGTTAAAAAAGCTCATTGTGTTGTAATAGGTAACACCGCTGTTGTTGGCATCGACGTAGAGGGTAATTTAACTCGCTCGCGTGTAGGAACAATTAAATATTCGGTGGCTGAAGCACTTTCACATGATCCTCGTGGATTGAAATCGTTAGTGACCGCTGATATGGATTTGTCTAATCGAATCGCCGAAATTGGTAATCACATTCGACAAGGACATCCCGTTTCTGGATTCACTTCAGAACTCGCAGATATTATGGGAAGAATTGTCCCTCAATTACCTGAGGATGTCAAAAATCAACAAAATACGCCCACTACTAAATCAACTAAATCTATAAAAAATTCCCATCCTTCTTCACATAATCAAAAATAATAAAAAAGCCTAGTGATAGCTCACTAGGCTTTTTGCATGGCAGAAAATACTTGTCCGTCCAGCTTCTCTGAAGCACGCTGGTCATAGGTTTTAATATATTGAGGGGCAGAAGAGAGCTGTGCACCATAAAACAATGCATTTCGCACGGCTTCTATACTGATGTCGAAACAGCACAATTTAAAGGGAATGTTAGGTAACGGATCTAATGCTATTGCTGCTCTACCATTCATAGCATGTACCGTCCCTTCCCCAAACACAGTGATAGTCACCAAGGGATTACTCTTGATGTTCTCAACTAACCGAGAGCGATGATCAATCGCAATCCGTAATGTGGAGGCGTTCAATGCATAAACCCATGAAATAGCACTGGACGTAGGTCCTCCAGTCTCTGCATCGACGGTGCTCAGCAAAACAAATGTTTCAGACTTCAATTGCGTTAATAAAGTCTCTGTCATTTGTGTGACGGTTCCGGACATAGAACCAGACCTCCTATACGCTTCAATTCATTATATTCTATTGTATTATACCACAGGATAAAAATTGCATTCAAATTTACGGATTTGTATCATTTGTGCTCTGATCCAATGTTTCTGCAGACTTACCTGCAAATTCATTCATTAATGCTTGTTTAGCGTTATCCAATTCGTCATCGTTAATATATACGAATGGGCTCTTCCATTCTCCAGTAACAGGAACAAATTTCACATTAGATTTAGATATATTCCAATAGGTAGCTATGATGTTCTTGAGTTGGGCCTTCTCGAGATCCGTCTCCATGTTATCTTTGACTGCATCAAGTACACTACCAATCTTGGTCGCACCACTGAAGGTTTGCATCTGATCAATTAATGAGTGAAGCACTTCGCTTTGACGCTGATTTCGACTGAAATCGTCAGATTCCTTCGTCCTAGGTTTACACCCAGGACCAGAATGTCGATACCGGACATAACCTAGTGCATCCTCACCATTCAGTTCAGCAGGACCCTTCTTAAGATCAATATCTGTCCCATCTGCTTTATCCTTATAACACATATCCATACTTATATTAACGTCAACACCACCCAGTGCATCAACAATATCACTGAATCCTTGGAAATTAATAACCGTAACGTAATCAATCGGTAAACCCAAATACTTAGTAAACATCTGCTTCATTTCATCCTGTGCAGTAATACCAGACTTTTTCTCAGCTTCCAGAAAAGTAGGATAATAAGCGTTAGCTTTCCTCACCTTATATCCGTCCAAATCAATTCTTGTATCCCTTGGAATCGAGACGACCGTAGCCGATTTTGTATCAGGATTAAAAGTTGCCACCATCATAACATCTGTCAGATGAGTTCCTGTCTTCGGACGATAATCAGTTCCTAGAAGCAGCATCGTAATCGGTTTGATTTTGGCAGAGGCTTCAGGTGCTACCGGCGTGTCAACACCCGTATCAAGAATCGTATTATCTACTTTGGTAACAACCCAACCTAAATATCCAGCAACAGCTAAAAAAACTAAAATAATGACAATTAATAGTAATTTCAAAAAAGATTTAAAGGCACTTTTCTTCTTCTTTTTCTTCTTGGGTAATCTTGGTTTTGGGATTGCTCCACCACGATTTCTGGGAGGAAGGTGAGTATTACTGGGACTCATGTTGAACACCTTTTTCATTATTATTAGTTAAAAAAAATTACCCCATTAAGGGGTAATATTCACACTTATTTCATAGAGGTATCAGCATTCTTCTTCTTCTGCCTACCCTCTACGAAATAGCGAATACGTACCAGGAGCATCAATCCAACGGCCACTAACAGACATTGAATGATCGGTAACTTATCATGTTGGAAAATGAGAAGCATACCGGAACCCATTGCCATCAACATGTACAATATAATCTCCTTCAACAACGGTAACTTCTGATGGACACGAAATACCTTGTTGTAAACATAGGTGATTAGTACAAAGATGACAATATAAGCAACAAGAGGATGTTCTGCAAACCATACCTGCATGTAAGTTTCACTCCCTTCATAATGGGGCACTTAACTTAAATATTAATATTAATTTGAATTTGCCATTTTACGGTTTTTATCAGCGCGTTCACGTTCACTCTTATTCAAGATCTTCTTGCGCATACGAATTGATTTAGGAGTGATCTCACATAATTCATCGTCATTCAAGTATTCCAAAGCTTGTTCCATAGAGAAGATAATTGGTGTTTTCATTTTCACCGTATCTTCTTTATTCGCAGAACGAATGTTATTCACAGCTTTTTCTTTACATACGTTAACGACGATATCACTATCACGTGTGTGCTCACCAACGATCATACCTTCATAAATTTCAGTACCTGGTTCCACGAATAGCGTACCACGATCTTCAATACCAATCATAGCATATAATGTGGAGCTTCCGTTCTCACTAGAAACCAATACACCTTTACTACGTCCACCAACTTGACCAGATACAAGAGGACCATAGCTATCAAAAGCATGGTTCATGACACCATATCCACGAGTTAGTGTAAGGAATTGAGTACGGTATCCGATAAGTCCACGAGCTGGAATTAGGAATTCCAAACGCACATTACCTGAACCTGTATTGATCATATTAGCCATTTCTGCTTTACGTTGGCCAAGACTCTCCATAACAGCTCCCATGCTCTCTTCAGGAACATCAATCATTAGACGTTCAATCGGCTCGCTCTTCTTCCCGTCAATTTCTCTTACGATAACGGAAGGTTTAGAAACCTGCAATTCAAATCCTTCACGACGCATGTTCTCGATTAGAATCGTAAGGTGAAGTTCACCACGACCTGAAACGATAAATGCTTCCGGTGTTTCAGTATCATCTACTCTTAAACTAACATCTGTTTCTAATTCTTTATATAGACGTTCACGTAATTTACGGGAAGTAACCCATTTACCTTCACGACCAGCAAAAGGACTGTTGTTTACAACAAAAGTCATTTGTAGTGTAGGCTCATCAATTTTTAGAACAGGCAATGCTTCTGGATTATTTGGATCTGCAATTGTTTCTCCGATGTTAATATCTTTAATACCGGCAATCGCAACAATATCTCCTGCTCCTGCTTCTTCAATCTCAATACGTTTCAATCCTTGGAATCCAAACAATTTCTCAATGCGAGCAGTTTTACTTGTTCCATCACGCATAATAACTGTTACGGATTGTCCTTGTTTGATAATACCGCGATTGATACGACCGATCGCAATACGACCCATATATTCATTATAATCCATCAACGTTACTAAGAATTGAAGAGGCTCATCCATTTTCTCAGTTGGTGCTGGAATATGTTCAAGAATCGTTTCATACAAAGCAAGCATTGTTTCGTCTTGTTTCTCAGCAACCATACTTGAAGTACCGTTCAATGCAGACGCATATACTACTGGGAAATTCAACTGCTCATCGGATGCTCCAAGTTCAATAAACAAGTCCAATACTTCATCAATAACTTCCTCTGGACGAGCTGCTGGACGGTCAATTTTATTGACAACAACGATTGGAGTTACATTGGATTCGAGTGCTTTACGCAATACGAATTTAGTCTGTGGCATACAACCTTCGTATGCATCAACTACCAACAATACGCCATCAACCATTTTCATAATACGTTCTACTTCTCCACCAAAGTCGGCGTGACCAGGTGTATCCATAATGTTAATTGTGAAATCTTTATACGTAATTGCCGTATTTTTAGCTAATATGGTAATCCCGCGTTCACGTTCCAAATCATTGGAATCCATTGCACGTTCTTGCACTTGTTCGTTCTCACGGAAAATCCCCGATTGCTGTAGTAATTGGTCGACTAGTGTCGTTTTACCGTGGTCAACGTGGGCTATAATCGCAATATTGCGAATCTGATCTCTTGATTGCATGGTTTATATCCATATCCCTTCATTCTTAGGTCTCTAATTCATTATACAACGTGTCTCACAAAAGAAGCGCCAGGCGATAATGCCGACGCTTCAACATATCTTTTATATTATAATGATTTTTCTGAAATAATCAAGTTTTTTTCTAGAAAATGATTCAAGTTTATACAGTTAAATAATTACCATTTACTTTTCGTTGAAGACTTTCTTCTCAACATCAGCCAGAGTCCGAAAGCGATAAGGATAACCGCTAAAAGATAGAAAACGCCGGTTTTCATCAGACTCAAAAGAATGAAGGCAAGTGAAAACAATCCAAGAATACTCGACACCCATAAAGCGATACTTGATCGTGGTTTCTCAAATACATAGTACTCATATAGTCCTACAGCTACTCCAAGGATCAATGCAGGCCATAAATGAGACATCAAACCCCAGCCCCATATATTACATATGCCAAAGAGTATTCCCCACACCGTTAAAGTTCCACCCGGAATAAGAAGGGTTGACTGACCACGACGATTGAAATATAGAGCTTGCAAAAGAAGACCTGGAATTAATATGGCCAGTGGCCAGAGGGAACGACCAAGAAAACCAAATACACCAAGTTTCCCCAACAAAATGACAATACCCGCAATGAGAATTAACAGTCCTAACTTCACATCTCTTTTGAAAGACATCTCACACCCTCTTTTCTTCAAAATGCCATCAGGTCAGAAAACATCGATTCCTTTTTTCATCATTATTGTATCTGAATTATGGAAAAAAAACCATATTAACAGATAAAGAAACGGATATCATCTTTTGTGGGATGATATCCGTTTCTTTTTATACGAGAAATATTGAATATGTCTCGCATTAAACTTACATTGCTTTATATTTAGTTGAGCCGAGAAAGTATTCGTTAGTCATAGTCTTCTTTATTCTTCACGAGTGCTTTTTAAGACTGTAGCTTATGATTCACCATTTTCTTAAATCCCCCTCCTACAATCACAAGCGTAGCAAGCAAAAGAGGTACCCACGAATGCCCTACGGGTAAAAAAGTCGATATGTAATTACCAAAACTAGAATCCTGAAGCATCATTTCCCCACCCGTATATCCTAATATTCCTGCTCCCAAATAAATAAGGATGGGATAACGCTGTAACCAATTCACAATAATATTACTACCGTAGATCACAATGGGAATACTGAAAGCAGTCCCAATAACAATTAAGGCTAGATCCCCGTTAGCTACACCTGCAATCGCTAATACATTATCAAGACTCATAATGAAGTCTGCTGCAAGGATAGTACGAACAGCTTTTGAAATCGTTGGTGTTTCGCCTAACTTGATCTCTTTCTTCTCTTCCAATAACAATTGGAAGGCAATCCATAATAGCATCAACCCCCCGATGGCTTGGAGATATGGGATTTTTAACATCAGCACTGCAACGAAAGTTAGAAGAACTCTAAGAACAACCGCACCTAGAGCTCCCCACCATACCGTTTTCTTACGCTGTTCTGGAGGTAGATCTTTGCTTGCTAAAGCAATAACGACAGCATTATCGCCACTCAACACTAAATTAATTACAAGGATTTCTAAAAGTAACCACACATTCTCCATGGTACAACCCCCCATTCTTACTTGTATGTATAAAAAAGAGGGGCTATGCTATAGATAACATATTTTTTCTAGATGACTTTCGATTTATTATCGGATGCGTACATCATATAAAGGAGTGGCACAACAATGGACACAACAGTACTCGGATTTCTCGCTTCACTAATGAACATCATATTTCTCGATCTCATCCTCGCAGGAGATAACGCTATCGTCATAGGTTTAGCTGCAAGGAATTTGCAACCCGCTACTCAGAAAAAAGCTATTATTTATGGCACGGCCGGCGCGGTCGTACTCAGAATTTTCGCTACAATCGTCGTATTGTGGCTACTTAATATTCCCTGGTTACTGTTAATTGGAGGTATTCTGCTCGTGTGGATTGCGTACAAGTTGATGACTGATGACGATGACCACACCGATGTCAAAGCAGGTCAGTCATTGTGGACCGCCGTTAGAACCATCATTATTGCTGATGCTGCGATGGGCATAGATAATGTTATTGCTGTCGCTGGAGCGGCTAATCATAATCTTATTTTAGTTATCATCGGTTTATTAATCAGTGTTCCGATCGTGGTCTGGGGAAGTACTCTATTTATTAAATTAATCTCACGTTTCCCATGGATTATTTATGTAGGGTCCATCGTACTCGGATATACAGCATCCAATATGATGACCGAAGAGAAGAAATTACAACCATTTTTCGAACATTACCCTGCACTTCGTATTGTCTTCATCCTTATCGTCACCACTGGCATCCTCGTTGCAGGATTCATAAAGATTAGATCAAATAGACGTAATAAGATGACAGCATCAAATGTTTAGGCTTACAGGCAAATACTAATTCTTATTCAGGACAATTCACTTTTTTTACGCGAATACTTTTCCAAAAACCAAAAAGTAGACCAAGGTTGATAACCTTGATCTACTTTTTTTTAACTATTCACATCAAAATCCTCTAGAACCAATCTTCTTCTACGGGACTATCCACTTTTGTACTTCCATCTTCATTAGGTGTTAGTACCATCGTCTCGGTGCGCTCCACAGCGTCCAAGATCATGTCATTAAGATTGGTGATCGAACGCTCAATACTTTCCACGATACGTAAGTTGGGTTTGGTCGCAGGTGAATCTGGAACAAAGAGCGTGCAACAATCTTCATACGGTTGAATCGAAAGATCATATGTTCCGATATCCTTCGCGATCGAAATGATTTCATTCTTGTCCATCATAATCAAAGGTCTTAACAGTGGTAACTCCGTTGCACGGCCAATAGCATTCATACTTGATAAGGTCTGACTAGCCACTTGCCCAAGACTATCTCCGGTTACAATTGCTAATGCACCTTCACGCTCAGCCAGCAATGTAGCAATGCGGAGCATTGATCTACGCATTAACGTAATGATTAATTTGTCCTGACCCTGACCTGTAAACGAAGTTTGTACTTCTGTAAAAGGAACTAAGTGAAGCTTTATCTCCCCTGCATAACCAGATAACACTTTTGCAAGATCAATGACCTTTTCCTTAGCCAGTTGACTGGTAAACGGATAACTATAGAAATGAACACATTCCGTTGTAAGTCCTCTTCGCATAGAGGACCATGCCGCAACTGGACTATCAATACCTCCTGATAGCAGTAACATCGCTTTACCATTACTTCCTCGTGGGAATCCTCCAACAGCTGAAATCACTTCATAAAAAATATAAGTTTCTGTTTCTCTAATCTCTACTCTTAGATCTAGTGCTGGTCGCTTCATACTCACATCTAACATTTCAAAATTCTTTAACAAATGTGATCCTACTTGGTGATTCATTTCATGTGAGGAGTGTGTGAATTTCTTCCATACACGTCTTGCGCTTACTTTAAAAGTAGTGCTTTCTTGTATATTCATTTCATCCAAATAACGATAACTTGTTTCTAATATATCTTCTAATTCGGACTTACACACAATAACTGGACTTATAGAGGCAATACCAAATACCTTTTTTAATACCTGAATTGGTTCTGCTGCAGTCTCACCATTGAGATACACATATATTCTGCCGAACTCATTCCTTAACTCTACTTTAGGAAAAGGTTCAAGAACTGATTTAACGTGAAGAAATACTGAATTCTCAAATCTTCTACGATTTTTACCCTTTAATATGAATTCTCCAAAACGCAGTAGTAACATATCATAGATCATTATCTATCATTCCTTCCTTGTTCTAATAATGGATGTAACTGCTCAACTGCAGCACGCAGTGCATGCTCCAATTGACTTATCTCTTCTTCCGTATGACTGTCTCCAAGACTAATACGAATCCCACTTGATGCTTCTTGATGGCTAAGTCCCATGGACAATAACACTCGGCTTGGCGCAGTTTGTTTAGAAGAACAAGCTGATCTAGTAGAGACTAACATCCCCTGCAGCTCCAGCGTATGCATCAATACTTCTGATTTCATCCCTGGAAATGAGAACTGCACAATATGGGGTGCACCGAACTCGTTACTATGAAGATGTAAACCTTCAATATTTCTAATAAATCCAAGAATTCTGTTGCGTTGAATAGATACTTTTTTCGTAAAGTTAGGTTGCCCTTCGCTGGCCATCCTCATCGCCTTAGCCATAGCTACAAGATGTGGTGTATTTTCAGTCCCTGCACGGAGTCCAAATTCCTGAGATCCCCCCGTAAGAAGAGGCATTAATTTCAATCCTTCTCGAACATACAGTAGCCCTGTCCCCTTAGGACCACGGAATTTATGAGCAGAGAGCGTGTAAAGATCCACTCCCCAAGTTTTTAAATCCACAGGAACCTTCCCAAAACCTTGAACACCATCGACATGGAATAACGTCAGTGCATTGCAACGCTTAATTTCCTGTCCGATAACATCTATGGGTTGTATAGCCCCCATCTCATTGTTAACATGCATAATACTAACTAATATCGTGTCTTTTCTTATGGCTGCGGTAATGGATTCCAATCTAACACAACCATGTGAATCAACAGGAAGAAACGTAACCTCGAACCCCCACTGTTGTAGTTGAAGAAAACTCTCATATACCGAAGCATGCTCAACCATCGTCGTAATCAAATGCTTTCCACGACTCATATATTGGAGTGCCGCACCCTTAATCGCCAAATTATTAGCTTCTGTCGCTCCTGATGTGAATATGATTTCTGTAGGTTTAACATACAATGCATTCGCGCAAACTTCACGGGATCGCTTAATCAGTTTGACAGCATCCCCACCTAATTGGTGGATTGAAGATGGATTTCCATAATGCTTATCCATGACCTCAGTTAATGTGCGTATGATATCTTCATACGGTGGCGTACTTGCAGCATGATCCCAATAGATCATTTATGTTCCACCTTTCTTTTTCGACAACGCAAAAAGATCAAACGTCGGAGAGGGCGTAAGTGCTTCTTACTGCTCTTTCACCCTGGTGCCTCCCCCGTGTGATCCCTTGTATGACTATGTAGTTGTCTCTTTATATTTCGTATTTGGAACGAGCGTTCTGCACCTTAGTTATATATTTTCTCGTCTCCTCTGGGAGTGAGCTCAAGTGATTCATAAGTTCGGCATCTGTTGATATACCAAGTCGCTGTACTCTTCCCGGTCCAGCATTATATGCGGCAAGTGCCATATTTTCTTGTCCATCAAAGCGCTTTAATTGATATGAAAGGTATCTTGTACCTGCATCGATATTCTGAGCTGGATCAAATGAATCGCTAACTCCCAACCCTTGAGCTGTTCCATCCATTAGTTGCATTAATCCTTTCGCTCCAGCGGATGATACTACTTGTGGATTAAAGGACGATTCTGTATCAATAACGGCTTTGATTAATGATTCAGAAATACCATATTTACGGCTAGCTTGTTGAATCAGATCATTATAGGTTGTAGGTAATGATTCCGCAGCATGATTCTTCGTTTCAACATTGATTGTGTTATCTACCTGCACAGCTCCAAGTTGCTGCCACAACAGACCCTCACTCCATGAAACACCGGAATTTAGAGGTACAACACTATCGGTCACTGGCACTTCAGACGTCGTCATTATCTGTTTCAACAATATGTCAAAATCAGATCCACCTGTATTTGTATTAAGTATGCTCTGTATAAGATCATTTTTATCCTGTATCGTAGCATTTTCTTGTAGATTTATAGGTTGTTTAGTCGTTACCGAGTCCATCTGCATGATCATTATCCCAACTTCCATCATAATGTGCTTTTTCCATTTTATCATGGGAATGGGACATACGCTACCTTCTCTTTAATATCATTAAAAAAAGCGAACGCCTAAAACCTCACGTGAGGTTTTAGAAAGTCCACTTTTGATATCTGTATTCGAAGAACCAAGTCTTATTTATCTTACAAAAGGCATCAGCACAAAATAACTGATCGTAGCTAATATTCCGAGAGCCATTGACCAGCCCCCAGTTGCTTTGTTCCCTTGTGAAAAAGCATAATATCCAATGATCGCTGCAACTGGACCGAGAACGATAGACCACATGAACAAAGATACAACACCAAATGCCAGACCTACGTATCCAGCCATTTGCCCTGTTCTTGACTCCATAATATCCGCATCTACGTCTTCACCTCGGTTTTCATCATATATACGAGAAGGACCCGGAGCGACTTCTGCTGCATATTCCTCTGCATATTCTTCTTTATGATCGTTCTCTAGACGTGGATAATCAACACGTTTGGCATGAAGTATTTTTTCTTTTCGAATACTTTCATTCTCAGAATGACCATGATTACCATGTTTATTTTTACCCAATGACAACACCTCCAAGATCGATTAAATGTCGATTAAATACCATTACATAAGTCTTCTCACTTTGGTTTAAATGTTAAACAACAAGTCGAAGATGACGTTCGAGCATTATCCTGATGATTATTAAAATGCTCTTCTCCAAATTCTTCATTCAAATTCCGACCTGCATGAGCATCAATTTCAATAACAATTTTCTCAGCTTGACAAAGATTAGCTTCTCCCCAAAAGTGACAATTGCTTACGCTACACTTAACTAATGTTTTGGGCTCATTTATCATTAAGATCACCTCTTCTCCATTGTCTCCGACACTGTGTGCTGATATGCGAATATGTTGCTGTAAGTTGATGGCATAATGCAAAGAATAACCCATTCCTTAACATGATTCAGTCTAAGTCTATACACATTAAAATGGCTGAGCCGCCCCAGATAGGGCAACTCAGCCATTATGTAATAATCATTATTTAATAATTCATTGTATTTGGGTTTGGACTATGCATGACTGCGTTGATTTTGCATCCGACGCTCTGTTAAATAGTCACTTTCATAATACGTAAGATCATCTCTTAACTCTTCATACACCTTAGTGATATCTAGAATGATATCCCGTGCTTCTTGAATTGGCTTGATACGGAAACGAATTGCATCTTGTCCTGTATAAGCATAACGGCCGTCTTCAGCATAACTTTCGTTTTTAGGATAAAAGAAATTGTTGACGCAGTGATGATATACATTGTAGAGAGCCTTCTCGGCAAATTCGATATCAAAGTTTGCACGACGTAAAACCACACCTAATTTCTCATAAGATACTTCAGAGAAAACGAGTAAGTGGCGTAGTTCGGACAAAAAACCTTTGTAAAATAGTACCATATCTTCATCCGTTTGTTCTGATGTCAATTGTGGCAATGCATGCTCATTCAAGAATATCTCTGTACTTTCAATACCTTTTTTTAATTTCTCTCTTGTTGATTCACACAATTTTTGAACATTGGCTGCCGACATAATCGTTAGCTCCCCCTTAATTGTACCTACGTCAATAGTTAAAGTTTTTACTACCTTCTACCATCGATTTCACTTGTATTATCCTACCATATATTACTTTGAAGCGGTACACTTTTCTATCTTAAATATATTACTTAATTCAATCATGTTGAACCAAACACTACGAATAAAAACACCGCTACTTCCTAACGATAATGAAAAGCTCAGATACGTAATAGGAGGTATTGAAATGTCCCGTAGAATATGGTTGGTATCAGGATTATTTGTAGCTATTGCAATGATAACAATCTTTGCATTAATTCCAAATTCCAATTCAAATCAAGCTTCGAGAACTCCAGTCGCTAATCCCAAGCAAGAAGAAACCATGAAACAAACAATAATGAATCATGATATTTCGTCCACTGATCATTTGACGCGAACAGATGCGAAAGAGCATGTTTCTATCATGGCAAACCAATTCAATTCATCAAGTAAACAGCAAATAAATCAATACATCAGAGAACTACAAAAGACTCATCATCACATTCAATTACTGACATGGGTTGATTTCTCCAATCAGCAGCATTCTACACCGTACCAATCTAAAAACTTAACATGGGACACGAATCTTAACAACCAGTTTAACACGTATCAAAGGTTAGCTACAAATCAATTGCGAAATCATCGCTCCTATGAGTCACCCTCGTTCAAGGTAAAGGAGAATCAATACTTTATTGTAGCTGAACCCTCCCTTAAGGGAAACAAGGGAATTATTGCGTTAATAAGCCAACAGGTTCTCAATGAAGTGTCCAATCACCAGAAGCGAAATTTAAGACTCATTCCTTATCCTAAAGAAGGGAATTATCGTGTCGAGTCCGTTGAGACAAATACACTTCGAGACATTACGGTGAAGACTGGTCATGATAATGAGAAGGCAAGTCATTACTATGAGAACGAAATTGTTGTACACTTCCGCGAAGATATGTCAGATCGAACATTGATGACCATTTCCAGTGAAATAAAAAGTACATGGATTCGTAAGATGGGATATGCTTACGTATTTCATGCTAAAAATATGAACTATTCACAACTCAAGACTTATTTCATGAATAAATATAGACCCAATTATGTTGAACCTCACTATTTATATTTAACCAATGATAACTTAACTGATGAAAAAAACACTTCCATTACACCTAATATCCCAAATGACCTACTATTCTCTAAATACCAATGGAATTTACCAGCCATTCAGACGAATAAGGGTTGGAATTTAGCTAAGGGAAACAAAGATGTGATCATTGCGGTCGTTGACACAGGCGTAGACTTGCAACATTCAGACTTGAAAGACAACCTTATCGAGGGATATAACGTCATTGATCCTTCCATTCAACCCAAAGATGATGTGGGCCATGGTACTCATGTTGCTGGAATTATAGGGGCAGTAGTCAACAACAACGAAGGCGTTGCAGGTATTAGTTGGTACAATAAAGTCATGCCCGTAAAAGCACTCGACAGTTCTGGCGCAGGTACTACCTATTCCGTCGCAGAGGGGGTTATATGGGCGGCTGATCATGGAGCAAAGGTCATCAACATGAGCCTTGGCAATTATGCCGATTCTGAATTCCTGCATGATGCCATCAAATATGCCTATAACCGAGATATAGTGATTGTAGCTGCTACAGGTAACGATAATACCGAGCGACCAGGATATCCTGCAGCTTATCCTGAAGTGTTCTCTGTATCTGCCACTGATTCAACAATGAAACGCGCTTCATTCTCGAACTATGGAGACTACGTTGATGTTGTAGCACCAGGTGAAAGTATAGCTAGCACCTATCTAAATAATGAATATGCCGCACTTTCCGGAACATCTATGGCTACGCCTCATGTTGCTGCTCTAGCAGGTCTTATTAGGTCTAGAAATCCAAATCTCACCAATGAGGAAGTCATGAATCTGATGCGTGAAAGTGTTGTAGATTTAGGAGATAAGGGTAGAGATAAGTATTTTGGTTACGGTCAAGTCGATATTTACAAAGCACTTCAAGCTGCAGGAAACGGAACTTCTCCACTTCAATTTTGGCCACAGCATGTACAGAATCAAATGCAATCAGTCATCCAAAGAAACGCATCCAAATAATTCAATACGTATTTGTTAAAAAACCAATCCGTGTACATTCGCAACACGGATTGGTTTATTTTGATGAGATATCACGTACATTTAGCACGATATTTCACATTATTTTTTTGATTTTATTTTTGCTTTTGCTTTTGTTTTTGTTTTTACTTTTGATACTGTCGCATTTCGTTTATTTTCTTTTTTTCCGGATACGCCTAGTCTCTCTACTCCTCTTTCCTCAATGCCTTCCTCTACTGTTACGCAATTATAAATATGTTTCTCAACAGGAATACAATGATGTCTATTGACCACTTGAATCGTGTGGATTACAGGCACTACTTGTGTAAAATAATGATCTCGTACAACGACAATAGGATCACAAACGATCGGATCAACCGCAGGACATTCAAAACCACAATGATGGCTCATATTCGTTAGCTCCTTTCGTATTTTGATATAGTGTATTACATACGTCTATCTCTGGTTTGTACGAATGACTATCATAAGTACATACCTCATTGAAATAGGCTTTATGCAACAACAAAAATGGTGATGTTTCAACGGTTAATAACCGATGAAACATCACCATTTCAATTATCATTATAAGTATTTCATTCATAAGTTGTTGTAGTTCTGAAAGTCTGCCGTAAGCCGGGTTCTGTGTCTATTGTGGTTCATACGGGAACTACCCTCCCACTCCAAACGACAATCATCTATCTAGGCCGAACATTGCTGAACGGCTCCAGCGACCAACCTAAACGCGCCTCGGGCTAAGGCTGCTCTCCTTGCACAGAGAAGCTGCGTTCCATTAGGTCTTGCTCCAAGTGGGGTTTACCAGGAACGAAGTCACCAGCGTTCCTCGGGGTCTCTTACACCTCGGTTCCATCCTTGCCTGTGCCGCTTGTGACGGCCATCGGCGGTCCATTTCTGTGGCACTATCCTTCAACTCGCGCTGACTGGACGTTATCCAGCACCCTGCCCTATGGAGCCCGGACTTTCCTCTCGTGACGCCTTAAGCATCACCAGCGATTGTCTGTCAAACTTTCGGGACAACATTTAATACTATACAGTGAGTCGAGCGAGAAAACAACCCATAAAATTTTGCCATGATTCAAATTCTTTATTTGATAACATGATATATTACATAAATTGGAATGCTTCTGTGTTCACCTTAGACACATGTACTTGTGTCTCAATTTTTGCAGCTAGAAGTTTTTCCCTCATCCATTCAGCTACTTTTGATTTCATTATTTTCTCCGCGTTATGACCTGGATCAATAATAGCAATACCTGCCATTAAAGCATCCTGTGCCGTATGATAGTCAATATCTCCAGTCACAATCACATCTGCACCACGGAAGATTGAAGGTGATACATATCTACTTCCTGAACCCCCAAGTACAGCAGCTTTACGGATAGGACGTTTCAGGTCACCAACTACCCTAACATGATCAACCTCTAGATTCTGTTTAACAACCTGGACGAACTCCTCAAGTAACATCGGTGTATTTAATTTACCTACACGACCTAGGCCTAAGGTTCTCCCTTTAAGGTTCATAGCATACAGATCATAAGCTACTTCTTCATAGGGGTGGGCTTTCAACATAGCCTGTACCACTTTCCGCTGGATTCCCTGAGGAACAATGGTCTCAATACGCATTTCTTCTACCTTCTCAAGCTTTCCTTCAGTACCAATGAAAGGATGACTACCCTCATGGGGCATGAAAGTACCATATCCCTCAATATTAAAGCTACAGTGACTATAATCACCTATATAACCGGCACCAGCTCCTAGAATCGCGTCTAGAACTTGTTGGTGATGGCTCTTAGGCACAAAAACAACTAGCTTAGATAATTGCTCTGTATGAAGATCTTCAATAGGTGAGCCGTTCTCGATACCAAGTGCTTCTGCCATCCAATCATTCATACCACCTTCTGTGACGTCGAGATTGGTATGGCTAATGTAAACAGCAATGTCGTGTTTAATTAGCTTCTCGTAAAGTCTACCCATAGGCGTGTCCGTCTGCAATTGTTTCAATGGACGAAAAATAATCGCATGATGCGCAATAATGAGATCAACCTTTAATTGTATCGCTTCTTCTACAACTTCGTCATTAATATCTAACGCAATCAGCACATTATGAATATCCTTCTGTAAGGTACCCAATTGAAGTCCAATACGATCGTCAGGCATGGCTACATGTTTAGGAGCTAACTGTTCCATATATTGAATTACTGTCTGTCCTTTGGCGAACATGATAGCACCTCCTTAATCTGTTGAATTTCTTGTGCTATTTCTTCAGATTTAGTCTCCGCCGAGGACAAAGTAGACGTCGCAAGAGATTTCAATATTCGTTCCAACTTATCAATCTCAGACAACCATTTAGAAGTAAAGATCGAATTCCTCTCTTGCAACAGCCAAGGGCCCATTCGCACAGACATTTCTTTCGTTATTTTTACTTGTCCATGATTACTACTATCGAGATAATACTCTTTGTAAACATCCTCATTTAAGAACGTTACCATACCACTATTCTCAGGCACAGCCGTTAGTATTTCATATACTTTACGATCTTCTTCCATGATGTGCTCCGAAGTTAACACCCAATGTCTATCTAATAACCATCGGCGCACGAGCTCTTCTCCAACATTCGGTTGTAATATAAGTTTCTTAACACCTTGGAGCTTATCTATCCCCTGTTCCAATATCGTTGAGATTAATCCTCCACCCATACCTGCAATGGTGATAACATCGACTTCACCAGGAGAAATCACATTTAGACCGTCACCGAGCCTTACAGAGATCTTCCCCCCTAGACCCGCTGTAGCCACCTGCTTTGCCGCAGCATCCCGAGGACCAGGATTAACCTCTCCAGCGACAGCACTTAGTGCATTTCCCGTCTTAATCGCCGCTACAGGCAACATAGCATGATCTGAACCTATATCTGCAAATGTACTTCCAACGGGAATCTGTTCCATGATATATTGTAACCTTTTTGATAATTTCATAAGCCACCTACACAATCCATTTTTTTCGTGAATAGAATACCATTACAAGTATTTCCACAACAATTTCTCAATAAAAAAGCTAAAGTGATGATTTGCAATAGCTAAGAAAAAGAGCTAAAATAAAAATCAATACAACAAATGAAGGAAATAATTCCAAAAGAAAGAAACCTATTCCTTACTTTCCCATATTTCAAAGAGTCAATTATTATTAAAAAAAGACCTCTGAGCTAATAAGCTGCAGAAGGTCCAATTATACGCTTTATTCCAGAAAATCCTTAAGCCTTTTACTACGGCTTGGATGACGCAATTTACGAAGCGCCTTAGCTTCAATCTGGCGAATCCGTTCACGGGTTACTCCGAACACTTTACCAACCTCTTCAAGTGTTCTCGTACGTCCATCGTCAAGACCGAAACGTAGACGCAATACATTTTCTTCCCGTTCAGTTAGCGTATCCAGTACATCTTCCAACTGCTCTTTGAGAAGCTCATATGCTGCTGCATCAGCAGGTGCCAAAGCTTCCTGATCTTCTATGAAATCTCCAAGATGCGAGTCATCTTCTTCCCCAATCGGTGTCTCCAACGATACTGGTTCTTGAGCGATCTTCATAATCTCCCGAACTTTTTCAACACTTAATTCCATCTCTGCTGCAATTTCCTCAGGTGATGGTTCACGCCCTAATTCTTGAAGCAATTGACGAGATACCCTAATCAGCTTATTAATGGTCTCCACCATATGAACTGGAATCCGGATTGTTCGTGCTTGGTCAGCAATCGCACGGGTGATAGCTTGGCGTATCCACCATGTAGCATACGTACTAAACTTAAACCCTTTTCCATGATCAAATTTCTCTACAGCTTTGATTAGACCCATGTTTCCCTCTTGAATCAGATCAAGGAACAACATTCCCCGTCCAACATACCGCTTCGCAATGCTGACTACGAGACGTAGATTAGCTTCAGCAAGACGTCTTTTAGCCTCTTCATCACCATTCTCAATACGTTTGGCTAATTGAATTTCATCATCTGCTGATAATAATTGTACACGTCCAATTTCCTTAAGATACATACGTACAGGATCATTAATCTTAATCCCTGGTGGTAAGGATAAGTCGTCATTAAAGGAACTCATCTCGTCACCACTATTATTTTCCTCGGAGTCATCATTAGGCCGAAGAGTATTTACCTCTTCATCATTCTCGTTGACCACTTCAATCTCCAAATCAGCCAAATGTTCATAAAATTCTTCCATTTGTTCAGGATCTTGATCGAACGGGGACAATTTCTCCATGATGTCTTTGATATTTAACGTCGATCTTTTCTTACCTTGCTCAACTAGTTGATCTTTGACCTGATCAAGGGTCAACTCTGTCTCTATTTCAGTACGTTGATCATTCGCCATATTTCGACTCCCTCCTCCCTAGATACACTCAAACCATAACGTTCATTTATTGTCTCTCTAGGGCTATAATCTCACTACCTATTTGTGCTGCACGTAAAAAATCACCAGAGCGTTCTGCAATCATCATCTCTTCTTTTTTACGTTCTACATGTACTTGCTGCGGTACCTTATGAACTTCCCTAATGTAATCATCGAGAACCTCGACATTCCAATCTCGAGGTGTATCCATCATTGAGATTGAACTAAGTGTCTTCTCCAATCGGTCATCATGAAGTGATGACATGAAACGGCTTATATCTGGGTGTTTACCCTGAGCATAATATGCATATAGATAAGCAGCAATAGCTGCATGATCATCAATGTTAAAAGCATCTCCGAGGCGCTCGCCCACATACTGGGCGACTTCCGAATCCTGAAGCATCAGAGACAGTAGACGACGCTCTGCGGTGTGATAAGCAGGTAGTAAAGTGGGAGCTGGAATCCGCCCTTTTTTATGCCTACCATTATTCCACCCATCCTCAAAATTATCCCCATCCGGCATATTTTTTTGCATCGTCTGGCGAATCAGGTTGCAATCTTGCTTAAGACTTTCATACGATAGCTTATGTTCAGAAGATAATTCCCTCAAATACACTTCTCTCTCCGTCGAGGATGAAAGAGCTGCAATGATCGGAAGAACCTCCTTCATATAAGAAATTTTCCCATCTTCTTCTAGGAGTATATGGTTTTTTTTCAGATATATAAGTTTAAATTTTGTCGTTGAAACGGCACCATCAATAATTTGACTCATAAATCGTTCCGAACCATATTTACGTACAAAATCATCAGGATCGAGTCCATCGCTTAGTATGGCGATCTTAATTCTAATTCCCGCACTTTCCAACAATGGTATATTCTTCATAGCTGACGATTGTCCTGCGCGATCCCCATCGAAACAAATTAATATTTCATCTGCCATGGTCTTCATCATTGAAACATGACTTTCAGTTAAGGACGTTCCCATCGTTGCAACACCATTGTGTACGCCTGCCTCCCAAGCGGAAATCGTATCTCCATATCCTTCAAACAACACCATTTGTCGTAGCTTTCGGATGGAGCTCTTCGCTTGATGCAAGTTGTACAACGTCCGGCTTTTGTTAAATAGCTTACTTTCTGGTGAGTTCAAGTATTTCGGTTGTCCATCTCCAAGTACTCTACCCCCAAAGGCAATAACCCTACCATTCCTATCGCTAATCGGAAACATAACTCTGTCACGAAACCGATCAATAAATCCAGTTCCATCACTTCGAGTGGATAATAATCCGCCCTTTTCCATTTCCTCTAAATCGAAAGATCGTTTCGTCAAGAATTGCACCAATGTATTCCATGACTCCGGAGCATAACCAATTTGAAACTGATCAATCATTTTGTCACTGAATCCTCTTGAACGTAAGTAATCCATAGCTGGCTTACCATGTTCCGTATTCTTCAGTAAATAATGAAAAAATTTAGATGTCCATTCATAAGCTTGTAGAAGTCTTTCTCTCTCTGGATTGGATGAAGCAACGGCTACACCTTGTATCTCCGGCATCTCGATATGACTTTCTTCTGCCATCATTTTCACAGCTTCGGGAAATGATAAGGCTTCGATTTCCATCATAAACTTGATCGAGTTTCCACCCTTACCGCAACCATAACAGTAGAAAATTTGTCTCTCTGGTGTCACAGTAAATGATGGCGTCTTCTCCGAATGAAACGGACATAGGCCCTTCATATACTTTCCTTGCTTGGTGAGATGAACGTACTTACTTACCGTATCGACGATATCATTGTGCTCTAACACGGAATCGATTACTTTTTCCGGAATATTACCTTGCCCGGCACTCATCTTTACCACCTTCATCTCTTTATGGCACGTAAATATTATTCGCTATTAATGGACGTTCTCCTGCAAATCTTGCAAAATTTTTGTCAAATTGTGTTGAAAAAATATTTTATCATCTGCTGTGATCGGCTTGGGACCTTTGGAATGCTTGCCCATTCTTCTTGCTTTAGCCTGATGATGCCTACGATCCAACATCAATTCAATATCATTATCCCCATAATGCATGCCTCTAAAAGAGATAACGTAACAACCTTTGGCTAATGCCAATGCTGCTAGCCCATAATCCTGTGTGACTACGATATCACCGCGTGTAATATGGTTAGCAATATAAAGGTCTGCGCTTTGATCACTACGGTCAACTTGTACAGCAGTCACGCCTTCCTCTTCACGAATCAGATGATCGTAAGATGAGACCATTAGGACGGGAACTGAAAATTGACGTGCAGTGACAGCTATTTCATTCTTTACAGGACAGGCATCCCCGTCGACAACAATATGATACTTTGCAACTGTAGTCAGAGATATCACCTATTCCACTCAAAATAAAGTTCTTAAATAGTATATACGCCTTGAATAGCTGAAATCCTTCTTAATTAGGCTTAGCAACTTATGGGAAATGATGAAATACTTGTACACGGCCCCATCAATGTTGGTTTCCGTATACAATTACCCTATTACGACTTGATTACCACACAAGTTTCGTGAAATCTGCGAATCCCTTTAAATCTTTATCAATGGCAGCCAAAAGTGCCAATCGATTGTTTCTTACTTGTTCATCCTCTGCCATAACCATAACTGAATCGAAGAATTCTGTTATAGCGTTACGGATCTGTCCTAGCCATTGCAACGCTTTAAGTCCATCTCGTTGTTCCAATGCACTATGATATCCATCTTGGATAGATTGCCATGCTTTATAAAGTTCCTTCTCTCCTTGTTCTTGGAGAAGCGCTTCGTTAATAACAAATTGTTCTTCTGCTTTACCACCCAGATTACTCACACGATTAAATGATTCAACCGTCGTTTTGAAATCTGTCTGGTTCATTACAGCATCCATCAAGGCTTTACCACGCGAGACTACGGAAGCAATATCATCAAAGTCTGCCGTAATCACAGCATCTACAACATCATAACGTAAGTTCTCCGAAAGAATTTTCTTAACCCGAAGTCCAAAGAACTCAACGATAGCTGTACGTACTTCATCAGCGGAAAGTTTCATTTTGCGAAGACTTTCATGAACATCAAGCGCAATATTGAGTATCTCTGATAATGAAATTGGTAGATTTTGCGCAAGTATGATTTGAACAATTCCTTGTGCTTGGCGGCGAAGTGCATACGGATCTTGAGATCCTGTTGGAATGATACCTATAGAGAAACAACCAATAATGGTATCGATCTTGTCAGCAATACTAACAAGTGCACCAACGATTGAATCAGGTGTGTCATCTCCAGCAAAGCGTGGTTGATAATGTTGGAATACAGCCTTAGCTACTTCCTCTTTTTCCCCAGCTTTACGTGCATAGTCTTCACCCATTACACCTTGTAATTCAGGGAATTCATAAACCATTTGAGTGACAAGATCAAACTTACAGATTTCAGCAGCACGGGAGACAGCATCTCCATCTTCCTGAGAAATCTGTAATGCGGAAGCTAGACCATCTGCGATACGACGTGTTCTACGAACCTTATCAGCAATCGATCCTAACTCTTCATGGAATACAATATTTTCAAGTTTCAACAAAGCGGTCTTAATGTGAAGTTTCTGATCTTCTTCGTAGAAAAATTTCGCATCTGACAAACGCGCACGTAATACTTTCTCATTCCCTTTGGCAATGACATCCAAAGAAGTACTATTCCCATTACGTACAGTGACAAAGAACGGTAGTAATTGATCTTGGTCATTTAATACTGGAAAATAACGTTGATGCTCCCTCATTGAAGTAATCAATACTTCTTGCGGAATTTCCAGAAAGGCAGGATCAAAAGTTCCAAATAACGCCGTTGGTGTTTCAACAAGAAACAAAACTTCTTCAAGCAGATCGTCTTTAACTGCAATTTTCCACTGTTTCTCTTCTGCAAGCGCCTTAATCTGTTTCTCAATCAAATCCTTACGTTCATTCACACATGCAATAACAGACTGGCTTCGAAGCACATCCAAATATGCGGAAGGTTCTCTAACAACAGCATCTTCCCCTAAGAATCGATGACCTCGTGTCACATTACCTGATTTCACATCTGTAATTTCAAGTTCTATGACATCCGTTCCAAATAGAGCTATTAGCCAACGAATCGGACGGACAAATTTAAATTCATGAGCGCCCCAGCGCATATTCTTAGGAAACGTCATTGAAGTAAGAATGCCCAATAAGCCTTCCGATAGAATGCTTGAAGTCTCTACTCCTAAACTGCTCTTAGTTGCATATATATATTCAACGCCATTTAACTCTTGGAACGTAAACTGTTCAGGATCAACACCTTGGCTACGAGCAAACCCTAAAGCGGCTTTACTCCAAGCCCCACTAGCATCCTGAGCAATTTTGCGAGATGGGCCTTTTACTTCTTCCTCAATATCTTCTTGCTTCTCCGCTACACCTTCCACGAGTACCGCTAAACGACGTGGAGTTGCATAAGCATGCACTTGTCCATATGAGATTCTTGACTGCTCTAACCACTTAATCATACGCTCTTCCAACTGTTCTACAGCAGTACGTATAAATCGGGCAGGAACTTCTTCCAACCCAATCTCAAACAATAAGTCTTTAGCCACGTTAAACGTCTCCTTTCTTACAAAGCGGGAAGCCCAATTTCTCGCGTTCTCCCAAATAAGAGGCAGCTATTTGTCGCGCCAAATTTCTTACGCGAATAATGTAACCCGTCCGTTCAGTTACGCTGATTGCTCCACGAGCATCAAGTAAGTTGAATGTGTGAGAACACTTCAATACGTAATCATACGCAGGGAACACTAAATTTTGCTCCATCGCTTTATTAGCTTCCTCTTCATACATATTAAATAATGTGAACAACATCTTCACATCAGACACTTCAAATGTGTATTTGGAATGTTCAACTTCCGCTTGATGAAACACATCACCATATGTAATCCCATTTACCCATTCAAGGTCAAATACATTTTCTTTATCCTGAATGTACGACGCGAGACGCTCCATGCCGTAAGTTATTTCAACAGCGACAGGACTTGCATCAATTCCTCCAACTTGTTGGAAGTACGTGAATTGTGTTACTTCCATACCGTCAAGCCATACTTCCCAACCTAAGCCCCATGCACCCAATGTTGGTGCTTCCCAGTTGTCTTCAACGAATCTTATATCATGTTGTAGAGGATCAATACCAAGACGTTTTAAACTCTCCAAATAAATTTCTTGAATATTATCAGGCGAAGGTTTAAGAATAACCTGGAATTGGTGATGCTGATAAAGCCGATTAGGATTCTCTCCATATCGTCCATCGCTTGGGCGACGGGATGGCTCTACATATGCCACATTCCACGGTTCTGGACCAATCGAATGCAAATACGTCATCGGATTCATGGTACCCGCACCTTTTTCCGTATCATACGGTTGGACAATAATACAATTTTGATCTGCCCAGAACTGCTGTAGTGTAAGAATCATTTGTTGAAAATTCATTCTAGCATCGCTCCTTTGCTTTTTTTTCAGGTTTATTACATTCACATATCCTGTCTGAACAGCAAAAAGCCCTCGTCTCTACGCCTGCTGAACAGACATAGGGACGAGAGCTTATATCCCGCGGTTCCACCCTACTTGATTATGCTTGCGCTTAAAGCTAAAGCAGAATCCACTTTTATCATTCATTCATGCTCCCGAGTTGCCTTTTCACGATTTCTCTCCGTTGGGCTTTCACCGTTCCCAACTCGCTAAAGGATCTAAATCGCTACTTTCTCGATCAATGCATGTTATAATTAAATAAATATAATCTTATAATATACTAATAGATATTATCCCATTCGTCAAATTTCATATTTATCCATCTGATCCAGGAAATTTCTCGACTTAAGATTCACACCTAATTGCATATCTATAAAGGATCTCATGACTTTCTTCAATTCCAGCTTAGTTTCTTCCTTCACATCAATATTCCCAAGTTTTCTTAGATCAAGCCTTTCAAATATACGCAGTAACTTTAATGCGCGAGGCGTAATTTTCAAAGATTGAGGATCCATATGCCGACAATACGTACATAATACACCACCAAGGCGAGGACTTATGAGTAAGTCCTCATCACTTCGTGATTGCCCACATGAGACACAGGCATCCAACTCTGGGGCGTATCCAGCAGTCTGTAACATTTTCATTTCATATACGTTGAGAATAATTCCAGGGTCTTTCCCTTCTTCCAGTTCACCGAGACAAGCCTTCAACTGTTGAAACCAGAAGCTTCCTGTCTCCTCATCTAAAAGAATACGATCAAGCAGCTCACAAGCATAGGATGCATAAGCTGCCATATAGAGATCTCCACGCAAACGATAATGAGACACCGATATTTCACCTGCATTTAATGTGCCTAATCCCGTCCCGTTTCGAAAAAATACATATTCACCTAACGTAAACAGCTGCGTCAATGCAGCATGCCGGCTCTTTACTTTTTTTGCACCTCGAACAAGTACTCCTATTTTCCCCGCGTTTTCGGTGCAAAGCGTAATGATTTTGTTCCCTTCACCGTAGTCCATGCTGCGGATGACGATCCCTTCCACCCTGTAAAGCATGCCTCTTCCCCCAACCATTCACGGAGCAACCACTCATTCGTTCTCTTCATAATCAACCATCTCTTCTACCACTGGTTCTGTTGCAAACAACACCTGATCTGAAGAGCCGCCTGCTTCTTTGAATAACAAATAAGCATCGACATCTCCAGTCATCGCAAAATACTTCCACGAAAAATCTCGCATACGTATTCATCCTTTCCTTTGGAAATGCGTCTGCATCTTCAAAATTAGGATGTGCTTTGTACGAGGTTATATGTGTTGCAATTCCTACCAACCAGTATAAAAGCTCTAGTTTCCGCGGTGGAAACCTAGATCACGAAGAACTCGATCTTGATTGCGCCAATCTTTTTTAACTTTGACCCAAATTTCCAAGAAAATTTTGGACCCCAACAAGTTCTGAATATCATGACGTGCTAACTGTCCAATTTCCTTCAACATCGCACCTTGCTTACCAATGATAATACCCTTCTGCGAACTTCTTTCCACAAATATTACAGCAGAAATATGCACCACACCATTATCCTGAACTTTCATATCTTCAATCATAACTGCGATGGAATGTGGAATCTCTTCTCTCGTCAAATGAAGTATTTTCTCACGAACGAGCTCAGCACATACAAATTGCTCTGGGTGATCTGTAATCTGATCTGCAGGATAATACTGCGGTCCTTCTGGTAAGTACTTCTCCAATTCCTTTAATAAGGTATTGACATTATTTCCGTTCTTCGCGGATACAGGAATAATCTCTGCAAAATCATACAGCTTACGATAACTCTCAATAAGAGGTAATAATGCTTGCGGTTCAATACGGTCAATTTTATTTAACACTAGAATAATCGGTGTTCGTACATTCGTAAGTTGTTCTACAATATAGCGATCACCGCCACCCATTCCTTCAGCTGCATCTACAAGGAACAACACAGCTTCTACTTCACCTAAAGTGTTAAGAGCGGTCTGATTCATGAAATCACCAAGCTTGGATTGGCGTTTATGAATTCCGGGTGTATCTAGAAATACGATTTGGTTATGATCTGTTGTGTACACACCATGAATTTTGTTACGGGTAGTCTGTGGTTTGTCAGACATGATTGCGATCTTCTGTCCAATCACCTGATTCATCAATGTTGATTTACCCACATTTGGTCTTCCAACAATCCCTACGAAGCCTGATTTAAATTTTGCCATTTAATTATTTTCCTCCTAAAAATGTTCCTCTATATCTTGAATATCATTTCAGTAGCATTACTATTTCTTGATTAGATCCGATGGACCAAAGGAATCCGGTAATAACTCACGCACGGTCGTTTCACGGATTTCACCTTTTAGATTGCCTAGAATAACTAGCATATCCAGATCACACAGTTCTACCATCACTTGACGACAAACACCACAAGGAGCAACGGGTCCTTCTGTATCTGCGACAACTGCGATTGCTTTAAAACTACGCGCCTGATGACCATTCGCAATTGCACTGAACATAGCTGTCCGTTCAGCACAGTTTGTAGGCCCATAGGCTGCATTCTCAATATTACATCCATGATATACCTGTCCTTCGCTATCTAACAGCGCAGCACCTACACCAAAGTGTGAGTACGGAATATAGGCTTTCTCACGCGCTTTAATAGCTTCTTCCAACAACGACTTCGAGTCCATATGAGACCTCCTAAAAGTTTTTTTAAAGCGTTACTTCTTGATATACTTCGTAAAAAAACTTGCATCGGAAGCATACGCTTAAAGTTTTTTTAAAACGTTACTTCTTGATATACTCCGTAAAAAAACTTGCATCGGAAGCATACGCTTAAAGTTTTTTAAAGCGTTACTTCTTGATATACTTCGTAAAAAAACTTGCATCGGAAGCATGTCCTTAGTTTTTGATCAATACTATATTTTATCCCCCAAATAACGCCACAAGGGGTCTGTAGAAGACCACAATTCCTACAACCACTGCAAAAGCCGCAGTAAGAAGCACAGCTCCTGCGGCAGTATCCTTGGCCGCTTTAGCCAAAGGATGGATATCACTTGATATAAGGTCTACAACAGCCTCTAAAGCTGTGTTAAACATCTCTGCTGTTAATACTAAGGTGATAGCTAGAAGAAGAAACAGCCATCGTATGCTCGATAATTGCAAAACAGCAGCAGCCACTATAACCAATAGAGCTACCACCCCATGCACCTTCATATTTCTCTGAGTAGTCATGGCGTATCTGATTCCTTCCGCCGCAAAACCAAAAGAAGAAAAGAAGGATTTCTTACTCATTATCGATTCAACCCCACTTGAACGAGAACAGCCTCTTGTTTGCCCATCATTTCATCTTCGGAAGCTTTGTCTTGATGATCATAACCAAGCAAATGCAAGAATCCATGAACGAATAAGAACCCAATTTCGCGCTCCAATGAATGACCAAATTCTTCACTTTGTAATTTCGCTCGGGAAACAGAGATAATAATATCACCCAACACATCAGGAATCTCTTCCATCTCTTCTCCTTCTCCTAATTCATAGACAATTTCAAGTTCATCGTCTAATGAATCATTCATAGCAAAAGAAAGCACATCTGTCGGACGATCAATGCCGCGGTAATCCCGATTCAACTCATGAATCTGTTCATCATTCACGAAGGTTAGTGCAACCTCCCCATCGATTACACTTTCAGCCTCTCCAGCCTTTTGCAAAGCGGACTCAAGCAAAGATATTAAAGAAGCATTGATTTCATATTCCGACTGCTCGTTACTCCAAGCCAGTTGTAGACTCATATGTTAAACATCCTTTCTATTGTCATTCTCGACGATCTTCGTTGTCTTCTTTATTTCTTCTGGGTATTCAATTCTAGAATGGAATATCCCCATCACGCTTTCTTTCAATGTTTTACCGATAATATCCAATTCCTTCATAGTGAGGTCACACTCATTGAACTGATGGTCATCCATGCGATTTTTTATTATTTTCTCAATCATAGTCTCCACTTGGTCTACCGTAGGATTGCGTAATGAACGAACCGCAGCCTCTACACTATCTGCAATCCCAACAACAGCAGCTTCTTTAGACTGCGCCTTTGGACCAGGATAGCGAAAGTCAAGTTCTGTGAATTCAGGCTCTACGCCTTGTTCCTCAGCTTTTTTCAATGCTTTGTGATAAAAGAAATGTAAAAATGTTGTTCCGTGATGCTGTTCAGCAATATCTCTAATGAGCTTGGGCAACTTATAGTCTTTCAACATCTCCACGCCATCTCTAGCATGAGCTATAATAATTGATTTACTAAGTTTAGGATCAAGAGAATCATGTGGATTCTCCATATGATTCTGATTCTCAATGAAATAACTCGGTCGTTTCGTCTTACCTATATCATGATAGTATGAACCAACTCTACATAACAATCCATTTGCACCAATAGCCTCGGCAGCTGCTTCTGAAAGATTACCTACCATAACACTATGGTGATAAGTACCAGGTGTCTCTGTAAGTAACTTACGAAGTAACGGATGATTAGGACTAGACAATTCTACCAACTTCAAGGCAGACAAAATTCCAAATGTGACTTCAAAAAATGGCATCAGTCCAATAACAAGAACTGCCGTTAGTAGCCCCCCTGCAAACGCAAAGGCAAGGGTATATAACGTTTGTATCTGGCTCCAATCCTTACCGTCAATTAAGATCAACACAAATACAGCGATCGATCCGAACAGACTCACCATGATACCACCCTTAAGTAAGGTAGATCGCTGGCTAGCCTTATGAATAGCAGATATAGCGGCATATGAAACAACCATTGTAAAGAACCCGAAATGAAAATCAAAAATTTGTCCCTGATTAACATTTAATATCACACTAGACAATATACTAAATATCATAGCGCAAAAGAAAGCCAATGTAACATCCATAAGTAACGATACAAGTATTGCACCCAGAGCCACTGGAGCAATGTAACCTATATAAGGATGAACACTATTCTGCACTATACTTACCATGTTCATTGAAAGAACCGTAATAACAAAAATAAGGACAAGCATCAATAACTGTGAATTATTGTATCTATATTTACCCGCACTAGATTGGCGAATGAACATATGCAGTCCAAATGCCAACAAACATGATAACAAGAAAAGCCCTAGTTGTGGCCAATAATTAACCTCGTTCTTCAGAAGCTTATTATCATCTAAAAAGGCATATAATTCATCAGTGACAAATTGTCCCTTACTTACGAGAATGTCGCCTTGCTTAATGAAAACGGTATCTGTATCCTCGCGTGCCTGAACTTTGGCTTCCTTCGTTGTTTCCTCATCGTAAAATTTATTCGCTGTAAGCGCCAATCGTGCAATTTCTTGCACAACTTCTCGTAATGTCCGCTGACTAAGAGAGCTTGTACTCACGGCTTCCGCCACTTTAGCTCGAGCTGTTTGAGCATCCATGATCTGATCATTACTCAATTTCTCAACAATATTCCGAGCCACGGGTTTCATAGCCTGAATATCTTCACTTGTAAGTCTAGGTATTTTTATAAACGTTTCCTCTGGAATACGATATGTCTGTTGGTTAATCACTCGCAGCATTTCATCCATCAGATTATCGGAGTATGCTCCTGAACTTCGGCTACTATTCACGAAATTTTGCACAAATTCCTGAGCTCTCTGTGGAATTTCCTTACTATAAATTGTAACTTTATCCTGATTGGATACTTGATCATCTTGATTAAGTCGATCAATGCGATCAAGAATCTGAACAACTAGCAAATCATTTCGAAGTGAAATAATACTATAATCAGGCTTAACTTGTTCAGCTGCTTTCTCTTGTGCTTTTAACGTTGCCTTACTATTGGGGATTTGTACTGGTGCCGTTATTTCTTTCTCGCTGTATGAACCTCGATGTATATCATAACGTTCGGGCAATACCTTAGGTGCAAGTGAAACATAGAATAACACAACTATAAATAAAAACAGAGTATAGCGTGTTAACACGCTATACTTGTAGCTGACATCCTTATATGAAAATGACTTGCCTGATGACGTTTCTTTCGAGTCCATAGAGTTAATCCCCTCTAGCCTTGATTTTCTGCAGCTCGATCGTAGGCAACTATAATTTTTTGAACCAATGAATGACGGACAACATCTTGCTCCGAGAAATACACAAAACCAATCTCAGCTATCGAACTTAATATGGCATTCGCTTCTACCAAACCCGACTTTTTTCCTCTTGGAAGGTCTATTTGTGTAACATCACCTGTAATGACCATCTTGGCGCCGAATCCGAGCCGAGTCAAGAACATTTTCATTTGTTCAGGTGTTGTATTCTGAGCTTCATCTAGAATAATAAATGCATCCTCAAGCGTTCGGCCACGCATATATGCAAGCGGAGCAATTTCAATAAGTCCCCGTTCTAATGCTTTTGCAGTCTGATCTGGTCCCATCACATCGAATAAAGCATCGTATAACGGACGCAGATACGGGTCTACTTTCTCCTGTAAATCACCGGGTAGGAATCCGAGATTCTCACCAGCCTCTACAGCAGGTCGTGTCAGAACAATTCGCTTAACCGACCCTTCTTTCAGTGCAGCAACCGCTAATACAACAGCCAAATATGTCTTCCCCGTCCCCGCAGGACCGATCGCAAACACAATATCTCGTTTCTTAATCGTTGTGACGTAATGCTTTTGACCAATCGTTTTGACACGTATAGGCTTACCACGAAAGGTAGTTGTTATTTCACCCTTGAACAAATCTAATAACTGATCAGCTCTAAAGTCCTTTGCTAAATCTATTGCATACATCACATCGCGTTCCGTTAAGACGTATCCGTTGCGTACCAATTGTAATAGCACATCAAACAACTGTTGAAGCATTTGAACCTCACGGTCCCCACCTCGTATTGTAATCTCAGCTTCACGCGACTCAATCTTTGCGGGAATTTGTGCCTCAATCATCTTAAGAAAAATATCCTGTGGACCAAATATAGCTAGTCCTTCACCTGCGCTCTGAAATGACACCTTTATACTGTGTGTATTCTCTGACAAATAGCCTCAGTCTCCTTGGTTGTACGCTATTGGTAACTCTTCTTCAATTTTTTCTTCCACTTCAAAAAGAACTTTCATATAAACTTTACCATTCTCTTTCTTCTCATGCAAAATTTTTCGGCTAATGATGGTTGAATCACTACCGTATTTCGCTATAATATCACGGATTGCACCTTCTATTCCTTGTTTTTTCGCTTCTTCTATCGTAATCACTTCGCTTCTCTCTTCCGTTTCCATCACATGCTCCGTCATCCAACCCATTGGTAATTTAGTGGATCGCCAAGTGAGAGGATCTGTTTCCGTTACAACATCATATTTAGCATATGGAACTTTACCGTAACCCCATAATTGTACCCCACGATTACCTAGTACAAGATAACTTTTGTTCTTGATTTCTCCTGTATATACTTTATATCGCTGTACAGTGGGCACTTCAATGTTGTACTCATGCCACACTAACCCCTTCACTTCACCTTTAGCAACGACAGCCTGAGAGTTCTCCTCGTCCCCTAACAAACCAGAGATCAAGATTTGTCCCTTCTTAACACGACTGTTCTTTGCAACCAAGGGAAGACCCTGTTCTGCAAAAACACTTGTAACTACTGCATCTGTTCTGCTGATTAAATGCCTTGGACTGAGCAATGGTTTCGTCTCGGGTATTGAGGATTCTACAACTTGAATCGTAATTGTAGTCCCTTTGCGATCTACCCCAACCCATGCTGTTCCAGGTAACTTTCTATTTATCTGAAGTGATAACTCGTCCAAATGATTTAATCGAAATATCCACTGAAATGGGTAAATCCCCTCTTTCTTCGCTACAACGAGTACATCATCTGTTGAGAGTTTAACGTTACCTACTACTTTCACATCCCATATCACAGATGATAAGAGGAATAAAATTGTAAAAAAAGCTACTATGCCAACAGCAAAAAATCGACGTTTCTTCAACTTCACCACTTCAAAGGGGAATCCTATCCGGGTATCGACATGTATGCGGCAGCCTGTCCGTTTCAAAAGAGGGCGGAGAGCATGGAAATCAGATAATAACACTTTCATCTCAAGTGACTGTGATGGAGACGGTTTAACATCCCACACTGGAATGCCCATCTGGCTTAAAGCATTTATAAATGATTCCAGATGTCCATTCCTAACTGTGATTCCGACATATCCACGCCAATAGACTAATGTTGGGATTTTCAATGACTCTCCTCCGTTCCTATGTATTTTATTTGCTTAATCGTTCCTTCTATCAACACTTCTTGGGGTAAAATAGACCGAATCATAAGTTCCGATCCCTCTATCTCAAGCGACCCTTGTGTAAGTGCAAGAATTAACTTATCCGGTGAGAAATGAATCACACCATTATGATTCTCGATAAAGAGTTCTTTGTTACCAATCATAGTTAAACGAGGTAGATTAAACACAATGTCCTGAGGCAAATCTAGTTTCTCATATGTCCAATTCCGAAGTTTGCGACTGATCCGGGTCATACGGAGGCCTTCCCCCTTCCTGTACTTTAAACCTTATGCTGGAAACATCATTTTTATGAAAGCAATTGCTAACGAATATACGCTACATAATCCCCAACGGATAACAGACTCACTTAAGTGTCAACTCATCCTCAAAAAGGTCACAGGGGCCATTCTAAGACTTTAATTACGTCATCCCGTATAAATGCCTCAATTAATATCCAAACAGCAACAAGGCTTCAATAGAAGGTATGAACTCACACAGCTAGTTCAGCACAACAAAAAAACCGACCTTAGATTAATAAAGGTCGGTTTCGAACTGTATACTATGTGTCTACGTTGTGTCTACGTTATATCTTAACCATTCTAGGATTGCCGGTTATTATATGGTTGTTTGGCACGTGGAGGCCCTAATATCTCAGACCAAACAATGCCATTCGCCGCTTGGTTCACCATGCCTGAAGAATTGGACTGCTTTAATTCCTCATCAGAATTATCATAAGCATTCCACTCTGCGGAAGAGGGTGTTGATATTTTATCTAAAGCAGCCGTGACACGATCAATATCTTTTTGCATTTGAAGATTTCGATTCTCAATCGTATCTTCCCACATCTGAGAAACACCTTCACCCGTCTTGTAATCAGGACCTGGAGAGAAATCTCTGACAGAGTCTTCGCTTTCTCTAGTAGATATAGGTTCTGGCGAATGTTCTCCGGTCCCTCCAAATGTCGGCATGCTGCTTGGGTTATTCTTTGACTTTGTTTTCCCTTTGTTAGTTATCGCTGAAATAACACCTAAAGCAGCAATCACGAGCCAAATATAATCCATGGGATACATCATTCCCTACTTATTATTTTTTGGGAGTGTTAGAACTATCTCCACCGTCACCAGTTTTACCGATAGATCCTCTCATTTGAGTATCTGCTTCGATATTTTTGAGGTTCATATAATCCATTACGCCAAGGCGTCCGGAACGTAGTGCTTCTGCCATTGCTAGAGGTACTTCTGATTCAGCCTCTACAACTTTCGCTCTCATCTCAATAACACGAGCCTTCATTTCTTGTTCTTGAGCTACAGCCATTGCACGACGTTCTTCAGCCTTCGCTTGAGCAATTCTCTTGTCTGCTTCTGCTTGTTCAGTTTGTAGATAGGCTCCAATATTCTTACCAATATCAACATCCGCGATATCAATGGATAAGATTTCAAAGGCTGTCCCCGCATCCAATCCCTTGGAAAGAACCGTACGAGAAATCATATCTGGATTCTCTAATACATTTTTATGAGAATCACTTGATCCGACAGTTGTTACTATACCTTCCCCTACACGAGCAATAATCGTTTCTTCACCTGCACCACCGACTAAACGATCGATATTCGCACGTACAGTAACACGTGCTTTAACTTTGACTTCAATCCCGTTTCTAGCAACAGCAGCAACCGTAGGCGTCTCAATAACGCGTGGATTGACACTCATTTGAACAGCTTGAAGTACATCACGACCCGCCAAATCAATGGCAGCAGCACGTTCAAATTCCAATGGAATATTAGCGCGCTGAGCGGCAATCAATGAATTGACTACGCGGTCCACGTTCCCACCTGCCAGATAATGGCTTTCCAACTGGTTAATATCAAGCCCTAAACCTGCCTTGGTAGCCTTAATCATAGGGTTAACAATTCTACTTGGTGTAACACGACGCAATTTCATCGCAACTAATGTGATAATGCTAATACGTACGCCTGATGACAGGGCAGCAATCCATAGCATAACTGGGAAAAAATTAAAGAATACACTTAACACAATGATTACCACAACAGCAATCAACAAAATAGGAATTAATGTTGTATCCATAAATTGATTCATCCTCCATAATCTATATTTGATTAAACACTAATCAACAATTGGTTTAACTACAATACGAGAACCCTCAACCTTCACAACATGAATCGTCATGTTACTACCAATAAATTCTCCATCTGTGACGACGTCAAACCGCTCTCCATCAATTAATACAGTTCCTGCAGGACGAAGTGGTGTAACACTAATCCCATTCTTACCAAGTAAATTCTCTTTACTAGCCGACGGAATAAACCCTTTTTCTTTACTTAACGTGTCGTTCAATATAAAACGATTCCATATGCCACGTTTCTTAAACACTATTGCTACTATGATGATTACGATTAATGCAGAAATACTTGCAATTCCTAATGATAACGCAACATGAGAAGTGCTATAAGCAGCACGTACTACGCCAACAATAAGACTTACTGACCCAAGCAAACCTAGTATCCCGAAGCTTGGAATAAACAATTCAAGCGCCAGCATAATAATCCCAATGATAAAGAGTACCCATGTCTCTGATCCAGCAAATCCAGCAACATAGTTACCAAAGAAATAGAGCACGAATCCAGTAACACCTAGAATCCCAGGAACTCCAAATCCAGGAACAATCAATTCAATGATGACTCCGGCAATTCCCATAAACAGAAGTAAAGTCATCACAATCCGATTCGTTAAGAACTCAGAAAATTTCTCAGCACCAGATTGTTCGACACGAAACATATCATCCGTCGAGTAACCCATCCAATTAACGACCTCATCTGTCGTATTAGCAATGGTATCTGCATACCCCACTTTCAATGCCTGTTCGCTAGTCAGTGAGATGATCTCGCCCTTCTCCTTCGTATCGTTAATTTCAGGCATTTCAACAACCATGTTCACATCTGTCATGCCCTGAGCAATCTTCGGATCACGCTTACTAACCTCAGCTGCACTGGACATAAGCGACTTCCAATAGGATACGAGCTTAGGGTCCTCAATAGGATTACCTGTAATGCCATCTACTAGTACCGCCGCACCAATCATACTACCTGGTGCCATAGCAATTTTATCCGCATTTAAGGCAATATAACTTCCTGCCGAAGCAGCATCTCCCCGTATGTAAGCGACCGTAGGAATTTCACTATTACGAATGATGTCAACAATATTATGAGCTGTATCTATCCTTCCACCAGGCGTGTTTATTTCCAGCACGATGAGGGACGCATTCATTTCTTTAGCTTCTGTAAATCCACGCTCCATGAACTTCTGAAGTCCTCTTTCAATATCTTGGTCAATCGGAATAATATACACTGTCCCCGATTTAGTCTCTGTCGGAGATACAGGCGCCGCAAAGACGGTTCCTATTTGACCTAGAACAGGGAGAATCAACATCATGACGAGTAGACTCATGACAAAAAGCGAACATTTCTTTTTGATATTCGTCAAATTTCTTCCTCCTTTCTGTCGTATTCATATCCAACTCAAGTCTATATTATGTACCCAACTTATCCTTCTTACTACGTCCTATACCTGTTGAAGTTTCAAAAATAAAAAACACCCCTCAAAATCGAGGGATGTTCCGTTATTGTTTATTGCAGAAATTGTTGAACTACTTGATTAACAAGCTTGCCGTCAGCGAGTCCCTTAACCTTAGGCATCAGGGCACTCATTAATTTCCCCATTTCGGCTTTCGAAGAAGCACCGGTTTCATGGATGGTCTGCTGTACAATGACTTTAATTTCTTCTTCAGTAAGCTGAGCGGGAAGATACTGGCCGACTATCTCGATTTCTGCTTTTGCATTAGCGGATAGATCATCGCGTCCTGCTTTTTCAAATTCTTGGAGGGCATCTTTGCGCTGTTTGATTTCACGACCTAGGATTTCAAGCACCTCGGAATCATCCAAAGTTCTTTTCAAATCTATTTCAAGATTCATGATTGTCGAACGAATCATTCTAATAGTGGAGAGTTTGAATTTATCGCGACTCTTCATTGCTTGTTTCATGTCTTCGTTCAATCGCTCGCTAAGATTCATAGTTGTTAGCTCCCCTTAAAACTTTCTCTTACGAGCAGCCTCAGACTTCAGCTTTTTCTTAACGCTTGGCTTTTCATAATGTTTACGTTTTTTCACCTCAGCCAAGACGCCATCTTTAGCGATGGAACGTTTAAAGCGACGAAGTGCAGCATCGATTGTCTCATTTTTACGAACTTTCGTTTCAGACACCAGTTTTCCCTCCCTCCGACCAGACCGTCCAAGAGTATTAACACGGTTCATCAACTTTTATTATAGGTGATAGTGAAATAAGGTGTCAACCTTACAGCTATTTTTTTCGTAATCTGATACAATACACTTTTTTCCATACCCTTATTGATGAGAGTTAGAGATACCCGTTAGCGCCCCTAATTTGGCACCTCCAAGCAGGTGGAAGTGTATATGGTGCACCGTTTGTTCACCATCACGACCGCAATTATTAATGAGTCGATATCCCGATTCGGCAATACCTAAATCTACTGCAAGTTTCTGTGCTACCTGATGAATTTCTGCAATGATTGGCATATTTTCTGGAGAAACCTCATTCATGGAAGCAATATGTACCTTGGGAATAATTAATACATGTGTAGGAGCCGCAGGCTGTATGTCGTGAAATGCCACAATGTTCTCATTCTCATACACCTTGTTACTAGGAATACTGCCTTCTATAATTTTACAAAATAAACAATCCACTATATTGCCCCCTTAACAAACTTTTATTTATTTTATCATACTGGATAAAGAATAGGCTCGTCCAATGTCAAATAGTCAAAACAAAACGTCTCTTAAATAAAAAAGTAAGGCAGGTCCTTAAGGTCATCTTTCTTACCTTAGAACCTGCCCATTCAATCGGTATTTGTATATTTAATAAAATGGCAAAACAGAAATGGCAGTCAATGCAACTAGCGGCAGTAGCAGACGATTAAAGCGCCGTCTCCCGTATGGATTGTAGCCAAATCCAGGAGGATAGTATCCTGGGACAAAAGCACGTACATCCACACCCGGATATCCACTAGATCCAAACGATGGATTCCCATAACCTTGCTGTGTTCCATACGGTGACGGTAGATGCGTGTTACATCCACATCCTCCAACAGGAGCCATGTTCTCATTCGGAATACTAGCATTTTCCATATGATCACAGTACATTTCATGACCAACAGGTACCGCTAAATGCAGGTGGTTATCATCTACATTATCTACAAAACCATCAAAACTTCTTCCATCCACAATGACCACTCTCACATAACGATGCATGTGGTGGTGACATACTTGCTTAGCATCAACTTTTTCCATCTGGTCTAGTCCTCCTAAATACTCCATGATCTACAATCATCATATTCAGGTCTGGGCGAATGGATACTGATTAATATGCAGAATAACATCCATAAAGCAAAAAAAATAAGAAGTACCCAGTCAGCTTGCAAAAAGCTGCTTGACGTACGGACTTATAATAGGGAAAACAATCTCCCTCCCATAAGTCCGCCGAGGTACTTCTCAAAGTGATGTCGGTTATTAACTGTATTATAACAACAGCTTGTAGCTGTTACTGTGACAGACATCACAACTGTATTTATCTCTACATATTTTCCATAACTAAGCGAGACCCCCCGTCAGCATGCTCTGCTGGCAATACTATTAATTTACGAGGTAATCGCGCACGTAGTTCAGGTACATGGCTAATAATGCCCACGGAAAGATGGTCGCTATGAAGGCGTTCCAAGGAAGTAATGACCATCTCAAGTAGTTCTGGATCTAGTGTTCCGAATCCCTCATCCAAGAAGAAGAATTGCAAAGGATACTGCCCACGCAGTTGAATTTGGGCAGATAAGGCAAGCGCTAAAGATAAGGATGTCAGGAATGTTTCTCCGCCGGATAACGTGGATACTGGTCTACGTGTTCCGCCATTTGCATCATCGCGAATCACGAATCCACCTCCGGAATCCACCTCTAGTGCATAACGTTGTCTAGTGAGAAATAGAAGGCGCTGAGACGCTGCCTGACTAACCTGCATTAACTGCTCTTCCGCGATATATTCCACGAAGGCATTTCCCCGTAAACACGATTGTAGCTTAGAGAGTTGCTCCCCGTTAGACTGACGTTCTGAACGCTTATCCTCCAACTCCGCCCACCTTGCGTGTCTCTGCTCTACATCTTCTAGATCACGTTCTGCTCTCGCCTTCAATTGGATTGCTGCTTCATCACTCTTTCGGTATTCTTCCAATTGAGCCTTGCACATCTGCCACTCTTCTTCGGTGATGGAATTCCCTGAAAGTTTGTCTTCGACATGCGCAAGCTGTAACGTAACTTCTCGCTCATTCTCACGATGCTTCCGTACCTTATCAGCGTATCTTTGCTCTTCTTCACGTTGTAAACTACCAGCAACCACTTCATCCGCAGTCGATAAAGTTGAGGCTTTTAACATCTGCTCCCAACGACTTGTTGCTGCTTTATAATGATCTGCGGCCGATTCCACAGCCTGCTGTGCTATAACAGCACCTCTGATGGCTTCATTCTTCAATTCCTCTGCTATCCGTCGCGCACTCTTCGCTTGCGCCGCTGTAGCTCTTACCCTGTGGAGTTGCTGAATACATGCCTCAAGTAATACTTCCGCTGAACCCTCACCTACCCAAGCTAAGAGTTTCTCTACTTTCTCTTTCAGCAATTCACTTTTTGAATGCCATATTGTATTCCATTGGATAAGAGCCTTATCTAAATCCCCAATTTGTTGTTCAAGGGACTTAACAGCTAACAGTTTGCTCTCTAGGAAGGGAACGCTGATCTCTAGCCGCTCCTTGATTGTTTCAACTTCGGTATCTTTCTTCTGCATAAGCTGAAACTTCTGGTCAAGTTCGTCCATAGGGATATCTGGAAATTCTTGCATCCACTGCTGCTGTACCTTCATCAATTCGGATGTTAATTGATCGAGTCTAACCTTGGTGTCTGCATGAACATTCATTATCGCTTCTGCTTCTGCCGAATATTTCATATGCTGTTGCTGAACTGTAGCTTGTTTCTGCTTTAATTCTGTCACTTCTTGTCGCAAGTCCGCGCTCATATTCGTAAGCCTCAAAGATGCCTCTTCCAATTGTTCGATCAGGCCTGTCCAATAATCTATAGAGAATTGAACTGACGTTTCTTCGCCCATTTCGAACTGCTCTTTCGCCACAGCTACATGTGAATTATCTTGTTCAGGAAGCATTGCTCCAGATTGATCTATTAACGTTCTACTCTCATTCATAAGCTGGCGAAACGTTAGACGATGATCTTGAAGTTGTGACTGTATAACACGTATCTTATCCAATTGCGCAGTCTGTATCATAAGATCGTCGGAAATTTCACCAACCGTTGCCGGGACTGGATGATGTTCCGAGCCACATACGGGACATGGATTCCCTTCTTGTAATTGTGCTGCTAAAGTCAGTGAAAGAGCATGAATCTCTGAATTCTTGAGTTCTTTACGTAAGCGCTCATCCTCGCAACCCAGTCTAATAACCGCTTGACCTATCGTAGCTTCCTGAACAATTAATCCAGACAAATGGGAAGAAAGCTGTACCAAGAAGGATTTATGATTCTCCTCGTTCATCTTTATATCTCGCTCAGAGCTAGTTAACTTGGCATTTATTTCAGCAACCATTTTCTCCTGTTTCGAAACTTCTAAAGTTACACTTTCCTGCTGCTGCTCCATAGACTGCATATGTTGTTTGCGCTGTAATGCTTTATGAATGAATTCCCGCTCTTGGGATCTGGTCTCTAATGGTTTTAAGCTTGCCTGTAATTCAGCCTGTCTAGTCTGCCCCTTACTAAGTAGCTCACTTTCTTTCTGCAGCTTTCCATTTAGATCAGCCTGCGTAAGCACAACGTCCGCTCTCTTCTTCTCAAGCTCATCACACTCGCTACGGAGATGATCTCGTTCCTGTTGAAGCTTACATGCTTGCTCCAATTGTTCCTGCCTAACCAGTAACTTCGGTTCTTCAGTGGATAGCATGAGCTGTGTAGCCTCATCCGTCTCACTTGCAAGAATAGATGATTTCTCAGCTTCCTTTGATGAAATATTCAATAATGCAGACTTCTCTTCACGGTCTATAAGCTCTTTCTTGCTCTCCTGCATTTGCGTAAGCAAAGGCATAAGTTGCTGAGCAACACTCGCTTTAGCAAGTTTGTCCTCTAACATGAGAATTTCATGTTCTAAAGCGCCAAGTTGTACTAATTGTTCTTGTCTCCGGTCACGTTCAATTTGCCATTCCCATACTCTGGATAAACGCTCAGCCTGCACCTTAATTTCATTAAGTCTGCTTCGAGAAGTTTCGGCTTCAGCTATCGCTTCAATCCATTGCTTCTTAGCCTCTTCTAAAGCCTCATTGCCTGCATTCCCCAAACCTTGCTGCTCTGCCACAATATTCTGAAGAGCTGCTTCATTCTCTTTCACCCGACGGCTTAACTTCAGCGCTAATTGATCACCATATTGCTCAAGATGAAATAGACGTTGCAACATTTGCCGTCTCTCGCTTCCCTTCAAGGACAAGAATTCAGCGAATTTCCCCTGAGGTAGAACGACAGCTCTTGTGAAATCATCCATTTTGAGTCCAATTTTATCTTCTACACAGCGAGTGACATCTGCCAATTTATCTGCCATTACTTGATCCCCGTCTGGCGTAACTTCAATAAATCGGCTAATCGTATTACTTATAGATAATTCATTCGTTCGCTTAAACCGACGTTCTACACGATATTGCTGTGGTCCTTCAGATGAATTTAATTCAAAAGTGAAAGATACAAACAATGAATCTTCCGAATGATTCATAATCCCTTGTGTTCCGTTGACAGCCCGCTCCACTTTGCCATACAGCGCAAGTGTTATGGCATCAAGCAAGGTGGATTTACCACTACCCGTAGGACCGAATATCCCAAACAACCCCATTTGCGTAAGTTCGTCAAAATCAATCTGTTGCGGTTCACGATAACTTTGTAGTCCAGCGAGTTTTAGAGTAATTGGCTTCATTGTGCATCCCCTTCTTCCTGAAGCGTCCCGTTCTCTTCAACAAGTTCAAGGAACAATTGTACCATTCCATCATCGGGTACTGCTCCCCCCGTCTGTCGCTGATAGAATTTACGGAAAATTTCATGTAAAGGCATCCGCGAACGCTCAATTTCCATCTCTACCACGTCCATATCTGGATATATAGGACGGATATGGATTAATCCTTCACGGCTCTTACGTAGTCTCTGAATTTCGGCAAGAGATAACGCTTCAGTCAAGGATACTTCCAAATCAATAAATGCACGCTCATCCAGTCCCTCGTCCAGCCAGCGGTTGACTTCTTCAAGACCACCCTTAGCTCTCCATCGAACGAGTGGTCGCCCACAAGATAGATATAGCTCTTCGAGAACAGGCTGTCCTCCAGGTGATATATCCAACATCGCAACCGACTTGGCTTGTCCGGCTTCTGAGAAGCTGTATGCCAGAGGTGATCCACTATAACGAATCATACCCTCCCCCTTTACAGCCTGAGGTCTGTGGAGATGTCCTAGGGCCGTATACTGTGCACCAATAGATAGAGCAGATGGATCGACGGTATAAGCACCTCCAACCTGAATAGGACGCTCAGAATCTGTCTCCACACCACCTAACACATAAATATGACTCATCGCCAAATTGATCGTCTTCGGTGTAAATTCACGCGACAACATACTCATTAATTTACCGACACGAGCACTGTATGCTTGACGCAGATCATCCTCATTTCCCTCGGATACTAACAATTCATTAAGTCGGGCTTCCGATGGATAAGGGAGTGCAGCAATCTTGGCAATTTCTCCTGTACGAGGTGTATGAATCGTCACAGCGTCCGCCGCCGGAAGCCCAACAAGCGTAATACCCTGTCGAGTCACCAAGGGCGATACTGAAGCCACTCGCTCAGGCTGATCATGATTGCCCGCTATGACTACCAGTGGTCTTCCCCCCTCGCTTAACCTTGCGCAAGCCTCATAGAATAGTTGTTCCGCCATAGCTGGAGGGTTGACAGAATCATACACATCCCCAGCCATTAATATGAGATCTGCCTGTTGATCATCTGCCATACGTACCAGTTCATCAACAAAGTCCTCCTGCTCTTTCAACCGACTGCGCCCTTCCAATGTCCGTCCGAAATGCCAATCGCCTGTATGCAATATTCGCATTTGATTTCTCCCCCTAATCTCTTACCTACCCGAATTATATCTGAATCAAATGTGATCCATCGAAGAAGTACAACCACTTCTCACTTACAGGCTCACCCATGATATCTTCTAATGCTTTACCATAGAGCTCTAATTGGAAACGGTATTGTTCTACTAGAGCCTCAACTCCACCACGTTGTTCCAGCACACGATCCGTCTTGTAATCCAGGAGAACTAACTTCCCATCTACTCTGAAAATACAATCCACAACCCCTTGAATTAACACTGTCTCATGATCCAACTCTCTTGCAGTCATTAATGATTCCTGTTCATCAGATTGCGATAGAATCTTCACAAAATTCAGTCCTTGATGAGCTTCTGTTGCCGAGAGCGCATAACTAAAAGGTAATTCTCGCTCAATCCATGTGGCAGCAAGTAATCTCGTTCCCATCTCGGTATCATACATAGCTACCACTTGATCCAAGTTGATCATGTCGCCTTGCTCTTTCGTCACGATCTGTAATTCAACAAGTCGATTAAGGGTTTCTTGAACTACTGTAGTATTCACGGGTTCTCCACGAAGTGGAATATGTTGCATAAGCGTATGGTACACCGTTCCTCGCTCTGTTGGGCTCATGCTTTTCTCTTCCATAAATTTAGGACGTCTAAGCTGCAAGGTAGATTCTTCTTGATGTTGAACTTTCTTCTCTTCTATCCAATCCAAAGATGGAAGCTCCTGTAAGGAGAGCAACTTCTTCATCTCAGTTACGGACGTTTTAGCGGAGAGTGTCGTAGCTATAGCATATGGATACTTCCATCCAAGCTTATTCTCTATATTCACTAAATCAGCAGCAGCTGTTACCTCACTACTCTCCACTGCTGACAACGGTATGGCTTCTCTATTCAACATGGCTTGTAACTTTAGTTCACGATTCTGAGAAACCTCTTGATCTCCATCCGTACCCGCGATTAAGCCTTGTGAAAGTTCATCCGCCGAAAGAACCGACACCATCCATGATGAAGGAACATCATTCAATACCTGAGAAGTTGGTCCCGCTACGCCCCCAATTCCTCTCAGTAGTTCTGCATCGGGATGTCGAATCAGGGCTGGACCAATCCAATCCAGATAACTGCGTCCCCTCGATAACACATAATCAGGAAGCATATAAGGTTGGTGACTCTGAACTTGCGTCCATGATGATATTTTTTTAGTAAGATCCTTAGTCGTACCCACAAGGATTAACTTCTCTTTTGGTCGTGTTAACCCTACATACAGCACCCGCATTTCCTCAGCAAGCAGTTCTTGCTGCGATCTGCGGCGTATCGCAAGGTTAGGCAACGTGGGATAACTTACCCGCATCTCTTGATCCACGAACTTCGGTCCAAATCCCAAATCCTTATGCATGAGAAAGGGTGAGTTCAAATCCTGTTGATTGAATGTCTTTCCAATTCCCGCTAAGAAGACAACTGGAAATTCCAACCCTTTACTCTTATGAATCGTCATTATTCTGACTGCGTTATCTTGCTTATCCGATCTTCCTGCACTACCTAGATCAGAACCATGATCACGGAGCCTTGCGATAAATGTTAAGAAACGGAATAATCCACGCGATGATGTCGTCTGTTCATACTGAACAGCTCTGTCATAAAGAGCTGTCAGATTGCCCTGACGTTGCCCTCCTCCAGGTAATCCACCTACCCAGTCCATGTAACCAGTCTCACCATATATGTGCCATATGAGGTCTCCTAGGCTTCCTCGACGCGCCTCTTGTCGCCATTCTTCTAATTTCCTAAGAAACTCTTGCATTTTATATCGTAGCTCAGAAGAAATACCCTTTATATCTGTAGTCTTGTTATTGTCTGATGGTAGAATTAGCGCTTCATTCATAATCATAGGAACTTCTTCTAATGTCGCAGCCAATTCTTTATGCACGCTATGAATCGGTTCTTGCGTATCCAGCTGCACATATCCTTCGAAATCTTTCTCCATGCCTGCAGCTGCAATTACAGCTTCATAGAAAGGACCATTAGCGCACACGCGAATCTGAGCTAATTCTTCCTCCGTTAGTCCAACAATAGGTGATCGTAGAACGCTCGCTAGTGGAATATCCTGTTGAGGATTATCTATCACTTGCAGTAGAGACAACATAATCGCAACTTCTGTTGCCTCGAAATAACCTTGATTCTGTTCTCCATCAGCAGAAATACCTTGTTGTCGTAATTCTTCCATAATCAGAGGTCCCCAAATATAAGCAGATCGAAGAAGAATAACGATATCACCATAAGCGACAGGACGCATTACTTTTAAGGACTTATCGTAAATGAGCATAGGATCTCCAGTTTCCCCTGTCATTTCTTTTATCTTAGCTGCAATGGCTCGTGCCTCTAGTTGAGCAGTCTCCATCTCCACCCACTCACCTTCTTGTAAAAGGGTGTTCTCTTCTCCCTCAGACACCTCGACTTCGCCTGATTTACCGCCATTACCACGATCAATTAATAGTAGTTCTGGGGTATACGTCGAATCAATCTCACCTTCTTGCGCACCAGGAAATGATGCGCCATATACTAATTCTGCCCGCTCATTGTAGGTGATTTCTGCTACAGTCTCATCCATCATTTGTCGGAATAGTACATTTACCGCATCCAATACTTGATGTCTACTGCGAAAATTCCGAGCAAGGTCAATAACGATTCCTTCTTCACCCTCTAAGCCATATCTGCCGTACTTGTCCAGAAAAAGTCCAGGGTCTGCAAGACGAAATCGATATATACTTTGTTTGACATCCCCTACCATAAACCGATTCCCTGGCTGATCTCTAGAAATCAGATTTACGATATCCTCCTGTACACTGTTGGTATCTTGATATTCATCCAGTAGCACCTCGTCAAAGTGCTTTCTATATTCAATAGCAGCATCAGATGGAAGGAGTTGATCGACAGACGAATCAGGATGTCGCAGAATCTGCAAGCAGTAATGCTCTAGATCACTGAAGTCCACGAGCCCTCTAGCCCGTTTCTGTTCTTGATAACGCTGACTGAAGGCAATGATAACCTCAGATAGCTCCGCCATCACTGGAGCAACCTCATGAAGTTCTGACATGAACGTCTCTGCAGATCGACCGAACAATGAGCTTTTAAGATCATTCAATATTTTTTTCACACTATCTCGCAATTCCTTAACACGTTCTTGTAAATCAGGATCTGTCTCATCTTTGCGACAACTTTTCAATTTACCGAATGAGATCGTTTGGAAAGCATCATAAAGAGCATTCCAAGGGAAGTCCTCAAGACATTCTTTAAGGGATTCGACCATTTCCAAATCATCTCTTAAATTATCTACATACGGTGAGGGTCCCCCAGGTAACATCGCTATTGAAATGGCCTGATGTAATAAACCCGCTGCACCAGCCATAGACAACTTAGCATCCTTGACAATACTCTTCACCCAAGGACTATCATCTAGCTCGGACGGATCAGAAACGGAGAAATTTGATGCCATTTGACGTAACCACTCGTCTGGCCAAGAGTGGCTACGCGAGAAGTCATACAGTTTCTGCACAAGGAGATACAGCGCATCGTCACTACGTTCACCACTGAACCAATCAGCAAGACGTAGAAAGATTCCTCCGTCTTCTGCCTCGCCGTACTTCTCTTCAAATAATTCCTCCAGAATTTCTTGTCGTAGCAATTCCGCTTCATTCTCATTCAGGATACGAAAGCCCGGATCTAAAGGAATCCACTGATAGTAACGACGAATCACTTCCATACAAAATGAATGAAGTGTTGTAATCGATGCTTTACCTAATAATGCAAGCTGTCGACGTAAGTGTGCATTATCTGGCTCCTTCTCTAATTCCTTATCCAATGCCTCACGAATTCGCTGGCGCATTTCAGCCGCTGCTGCCTTCGTAAATGTCGCGACGAGTAATTTATCTACACTAAACCCTTGTTCCTCATTCATAATTTTACGTATGATTCTTTCAACCAATACAGCTGTTTTTCCTGAACCTGCTGCTGCAGCCACAAGAATATGATCACCGCTAAGCGAAATCGCCTTCCACTGATCGTCACTCCACATACTACCTTCCGGCTTAGCCATTTCAATCACGGTGTATCTCCTCCTTGAGTCTTTGACAGCATGTCCCATACTTGTGATTTGTTCGGTTTGCCCATGATATGATAATGGTTACCCTCAACATTTTCATCGAAATGACAGACTGGCTTATAGGAACAGAACGTACAGGCTGTCTCATGCTGAATCCGATAAGGTTCAATCTTGACATCACCTTCCGTAATCCGTGTTCCTATATTCACAATATTGCTCCGAACCGAGGATAATAGACTATCCCATTGCTCCGATGTCGCCACAGCTGCACTACTGTAGAAACTTCCATCGGACTTTACAGCAACTGGCAGTATAGCTGAATGCCCTTTATCTAAAGACGTATCCATCTGTGCAATTACATCCCGATTGGATAGCAGAAGCCCCTTCATTTTGAACCGTTTGAGCAATTCATCCGCAGCTTGCTCAGCATTCATCCCATTCGCAGATTGCAACAATGGATCATGTACATGGAAATATAGCGTACCAGCCGGCATCGCTGCCGCTCCCAACCACTCCTCCGAATACGTTAACAACACATCCAAATAGGTTAATAATTGAAGCGATAATCCGTAATACACCTCATGTAGCTTAAGATCGTTCTGACTGGATTTATAGTCAATAACCCTCAACATCATCCCTTGTGCTCCCTGCGCCATATCTACACGGTCAATTCGACCTATAACTTCCATGACTGAACCATTCGGTAGTGGAAAGATTAAAGGAGGTAACGTCTTCCCTGGACCAAAATCAAGCTCTAATCCAATAGGCTCAAAGTTTCCTCGTCTTGCATGTTCACCAAGAATGATGGAGGCTCTTCCGACAATATTCTTTAATTTCCTTGAAATATACGCATATCGTTTGGAACTAAGTAAGATTTCTCCTTGTAAAAGTGGTGTTAAGCGATCCACTGCGATGCTTGCTTCCTGCCGGCATTCATCAGCCGTTAAGCTTCCCCAACTAATACTTCGATTCTGAAATTGTGTAGCCATATCACTTAACGCTGAGTGGAATAATTGACCAATATCAGGCGCCTTTAAGCGATACATCTGGCGTTCCTTCAGCTTAAGGCCATGCGAAGCAAAGTGCGAGAATGGACAAGCAACAAATTTCTCCATCCGCGACACACTAGTTCTTACCTTAGAGCCATACAACCTACGACTCGTATCAGCTTCCAACGGTAATGTCTCATTGACATAGAACAATGATCGTAGCAGCATAGACAGAGGCTCACGCCACTCCGCTTGTTGTAAATACCAATTGTAAATTCCCCACCAAAAGTCAGGAATATCAGCGCCATTCTTCCATTTACGTAGCTGTACAATTAAATGACTTAACGTCACTTGCGGATTGGTTACATAATCTTGTTGTTCTTTGAGTGATTGCTCTCGTTGTGGTTGTCCTAATAGTGGTTGTTCCTTGCACAATGGATACATTTTCTTTACATGTCGAATCACTTCTGAAGGTAAGAGTACTTTGCCTTCTTCATCCGCTGACGCATAAGAAATCCACACATGTTTACTCGCTGAAGTTAACGCATTGTAAATAAGAAATCTTTCGTCTAACAACTTCCGCGAGATACTTGGAGCAAGCTCCATCCCTGTATCGGTTAATAACATACGTTCAGTTTCCGTCAATACACCATCTTCCTGGATAACAGCAGGAACAACGCCATCATTGAACCCTAATAGAAACGTATATTTCACACCACTTGTACGTGTACGGTCCATGTTTCCAATTAATATTTGATCGATGGATGGTGGCACTAAAGACAACTTCATTTCCGTTAGTCCTGTTTCTAGTATCCCTGTAAACAGTTCAACACTGATATTCTCTTCACCCATTAACTCCACAATTTGATCAAGTAAATCTAGAATAGCACCCCATAATTGACGGTGTTCTCGTGCTGCTTCTGGTTGACCAGATTCTAAAGCTTCATGGCTCATAGCATCTAGTTTCTGTGGAACACCCGCATCCTCCAACAGAAGATATACCGCAGTACTTAAATCACGAGCGGTCTTCCCTGCCTTTAATCTTTTCTCAAAAGAAAACAATGGTCCACTAACCGCTGCACGACAGCGTTCCATCAATTCAAGTAACTGCTCACCGTTCTTCTGCCGATCTATGCCGTCATTTTCAAGTGAAAGACTCGGTGTCGCTCTCCATGGGCGTTCATCTGTCCAGCGGTATCCCTGAATTCCGCACGCTAATACGTAATTTTCTAGCCGATCCATATCCGTACGATCTAGAGAACCATCTAATGGGAGCAGTAAATCTGTCTTGATACAACGAAACACATCTTCGTATCTCCATCGCCGATTCACAATATCTAGAGAAGAGCGAATAAACTCTACCAAAGGATGATGAAGTTCGCTCCGCTTCTGATCGAGAAAGAACGGAACGCCATAGTCGCGACAAAGCGGACCTAAGATAGGTTCATAATCTCCTATTTGCCTTACAAAGATAGCGATATCTCTAAATCTAGCCCCTTCCTCACGAACGAGTCGAAGCATTTCACGCAGTGCCCCCTCCACTTCTGCACGACGGTTTACTGCTACATGAATAGAGATGCCATGTTGATCCATATTCTCATGATCTACTGATTCACCACGCCAAGGAATACGACGATCGTACCCTTGTTCCATATGAGCAAGTTCTGGACTTTCTTTGAATCTTGGAAGAATATCCGGTCCTAGTAGGGTATCTGTTGAGTCCACACCTAGTTCCGTAACCATTCCTTTTAACTTCACATAGGTGGTTGCTGATGGATGAAATAGATCCAGTTCATGAGGTAACATCCCTGGGGCAAAGGCCTTATCAAGCGTAAGTGCTATCGTTACAGAAGAAGCACACGAGATCATTTGCTGTAACACCATAAATTCTTGTGGTGTGAACCCATGAAAACCATCAATCCAGATGTCTGCATCTTTTATATAAGAAGAATTCGGAATAGCTTCTGCTAGCGTCATTAAATGATCTTCATTATCCATATATAAAGGAGATAATTCTTGCTCGAAATCACGATAGAGCGTTAGAATATCTCCTAGTTTATCTCGTAAAATTGGCGTGCCCGATCCGTTTACGTGCATCCGTGATATCTGTTCCCCTACATGATTAGCATCAATACAATAGCGTTTCATCTCCGTGTAGAGTTTGCTAAGACGACCTACGAAACCCATTTGATCACCTGATGGACCAAATAGCTTCAATTCATCTTTACGCCTTTGGATGATTTTGTAGAGCAGCATTCTTTTTCCTTCTTCACTAATGCCTACACGTGCCGATCCACCTGTCTCTTGCATGACCCGATAAGCTAGACGTTGGAAGCTAAGCACCTGTGCCCGCGCAATTCCGTTGATAGGACCTGATGTAACCAATTCGTGTTCAGCTTGAAAAGAGCCCTGTTCAGGCACGAGAAGAATCATAGGTTTACCTTGAGGTTCTCTGCTCAGTCGTGTAGAGATATCTTGCATGATACTTGTGGTCTTACCGCTTCCCGAACGTCCTAAAAGAAAATGAACCGACATGGGATGCCTCCTTTATTTGAAATAGCCTCTTCGTATTCACTTCAGCGGATGGGACAAGGGTCTCTTGAACTATCCAAACTACTTCCTGCTATTTATATAGAAAAAACAAAAATGCACCGAGGCATTAAATAGTAAAATGGAAGTATCCTAACGACCAATAATACCAATATGCGAGGTACATTTCCATGAAGTTACAATAAAATCGACTCCTACCGCTACTATATACTATAACATACTCGGCCTTACGCCTAAACTGATAGATTATATCCATATTGATGTATACCGATGACTAAGTCGTAAATTCAAACACAAATAATCCACCAAGTACATCCTTGGTGGATTATTTAATAACAACAACTATGATCAGTCCTTAATCGTGAATCTGCGCCTTAGTTCTTCCACACGAGTAAGAGCAGCTGCATCCTCCAGAATCGAACCCGGTTTATTTCCCTCACCGATAATATAACCGTCAAATTGAGTACGTGTGAAATCGAAAATATATTGGAATTGTTGGATAAGAGGTAGTCCTTTCACATGTGGTTCATCATCCCCAATAGCGATGACATATGCTTTTTTCGCAGACATTTCGGCTAAGAAATGTTCCCTATTTTCACGTAATGATTGAGACCAACGATCAACAAAGGTTTTCAAAACGCCTGATATGCCATACCAGTAGATCGGTGTCGCAAACACAATCGTATCCTGCTCCAATACTCTGTCAATTAGTTCATGGTAATCATCGTCTGGGTATGCTCCAGCTTCAGTATGACGATAGTCTACTATGGGTTGAAGATTATAGTCCGACAAATATATTCGATCCACATCTAATCCCTCGACCAATAAATCTGCCAGCGTGTCTGAATTTCCGTCTCTTCGAGAACTTCCGTAAAGAACTACAATTCCCATCGTGAATTCGCCTCCTTAAGTATAAATCAATTCAATATTTCGTATTAATGCTACCGCGGATTCTCTGGCTTCTATTGGCGTGCTGCCAACCGTAATAACATAGCCCAATCGATCATCCGAACTTTTAGGAACAGAAATCTGATCCCCTAATTGAACTGAAAAATGAGAACGAATAACATTTTCATGATTATCGATATGTTCAAGCCCTCGAATATTCGAAACTGTTCCATCTTTATCAGCAATCAAATACGCTACAGATGCGGCTCTGTTGTGATTTATATGAATGTCGATGGGAAGATCCAAATAATAACTCACTGTCGCTTTGAAGATATCAAACCCTAAGGCTTGAATTAACAAATCAGAGGAAATATTGTCTCCACCAGGTCTGCCATTCACTTCAATAATTCGAGGTCCGTCATCTGTAAGCTTAATCTCTACGTGACTGGGCCCATTTATAAGTCCTATCGCCCTTAGAGCACTGACAGCTGTATTGATGATATCTTCTCCTCGCTCAGAGTAAACTGAAGTAGGTAACGTATGCACGATCTCAACAAAGTAAGGTAGTGGTGATGTTGTTTTTTCCGTAACGGTAGAGAATATCGGGTTCCCGTCTTGTAAAAAGAGTTCCACGCTAAATTCCTGTCCATCCAGATACTCTTCTATTAGATATTCCTCTCGGACTTTAAAATTCATATAGGTTTCTTTAAAACCAATAATTTCAGCCATAGCCTGTTTCAGCTCAGTTGAACTATTGATAAAAAACACATTTTGACTACTCGAAGCATTGGTTGGCTTCAGGACGATCGGATATCTAATCTCCTCTGCTGCTAATGCTGCTTCTTCATAGGTTTTAACTTTCTTAAACTTTGCGCTCGGAACATCATGAGCTGCGTAAGCTTCTCTGGCCAAATCTTTATTCCTTGATTTGAGCGCTGCCTCATAAGGCACTCCTTTAAGACCCAGTCGTTGTGCAACCTTCGCTGTAAGATGTGAGGCATAATCGGTCGCAGGTATCAAAGCATCGAGTTTATTGTGATATTCAGAATTCGTAATCGCTTCAAACAAAGCATCTTCATCTCGAATATCTGCAATAATCAGATCATGATAAATCCCCTCGTACCCATACTTCACAGGATTTTCATCAGAAGATACGATAGCAATAATCTTGAAACCCTGCTCATATGCTGCTCTAACAAAACTTACCCCATAAAAACTCGGCTCCACAAATGCGACTATCTTTTCACTACTCATCTCGTTCCCTCCACTTCATTAAACGGTTAAGGTTTTTTTGGCTTTCACTTTACTTCCTAGCACTTGATAGAGTGCAAAACCTAATAACATGAGAACGCTCATACAAATAAAACCTACCCCTGCAGAATAACGTTCGATCAATACACCTAGACCTGTTGCGAAAACAGTCTGTAATAGAAGCGAAATCGCCATCCACACAGATAAAGCTCTACCCATATAAGACTTAGATACCGTCTCCATGATCGTTGTATTCATTAAGATTCTTAACGAAGAATTCGTTAGACCAATGAATACACTTCCTATATATAAGACAAATATATATTGGTTAAATGCCAAAGCAAGTAACGTACTAATGGATAGTAGGAAAAAGAGTGCAATTGTGCCTTGTTTTGTTATTTTTCGAGCAAACGGTGCTGCAATAAACCCTGATATCAGTCCTCCTATGCCATAACACATATCGGATAATCCGAACACAATGGAATCACCGCCAACGGAGTTATTTACATAGCCCGGGAGAACGACGTTATAGATCATCGTAGAAATTAATGGAACGATCGCCACAACACCTATCCAGAAAATATAGGGCCTCTCCTTCAAGTAGCTAATGCCATCTTTGAAGTTAGCATAAAAGGTCTCCTCTTTATTCTCGATCACAATCGGATCGTAATGAACTCGGTATAAGAAATAGCTACTTACAATAAACGCAATGGCATTGATCGCGAGAATAAGTTCGAATCCAAAATATTTATACAATATACCGGAAGCCGCACCCGCCATAAACATACCGACCTGTAAGCTGATCTCGACTAAAGAATTACCATTGATTAGTTCCTTCTCGCTCAGAAGTTCTTGAACCAAACTTCTCGATGCTGACATATAAATGGACCAACTCATGCCGTTAATGATCGTAAACACGTAAAGATACTCCGTATGAAATCCAAATATTAAAAAGAGACCAATCACCGCAGCTATGCCTAAGGTACGAAATAAATTAGTCCATAAAATAATTTTTTTGCGATTAAATTTATCTGTCAACGTGCCAACAAAGGGCGAAATCACTAAACCTGCAATCACATTTAGAGAAAGCATGAATCCAATCAGTCGGATAGAACCGGTCTGATCCATAAGAAACCAGTTCGCTCCAATGGTGCTCATGCCTACTCCAAATCCAGAAATGATGTCAGATAAGAAAAAATGACGGAAATTTCTTGGTTTTAGAACGCTAAAAACCATCAGTACCCCCTATTAAATGTATTTGCTGTTGAAGAGGCTCAAGTCCAAACCCTAAGTAATCAAGTACATCTTTATGCGTGCCACCATACATGGGCCACTTCTCACCGCAGTCATGGGAGTAGACTTTACATTCAGGCATTAATAAAGCTAGATTAGAAGCTGAACTTCCTGTAGCTCGATGTTCTTCAACGACAAGAATTGTATCGGAGAGCTGCTTTAAATCACCGATATAACTTTTTAAACTTATTATATCTACGTAACATAAATGTGCATGAACAACCGAATCATTCTCTTGCACAATCGTTTTACATAACTCGGTCGCCTCTTCCCCAATGGATATCAAGCATAGCTTGGCATTGGTGTGTACTTTACCTTCAATAAGAATATCCTTACAGCTACTTTCCTCCGCTCGATCCAGACTGTCATAAACAGCATTGCGAGCCAGACGAATATAATAGGGTTCCTTCGATTCCGCCGCTTCCCTTATCACTCTTCTCGTCTCTAACTCTCCATGGGGACAAGCAATTCGGATATTCTGGAACGATTGGATAATCGCAATATCTTCTAAACAATGATGCGTCGTTCCAAACCATCCCCCTGAAACACCACCATAAGCAGCAACTATTTTAATATTTTTCTCCATATATCCCATGGCTAACTTTATACTTTCCGCAGCTCTAACAGCTGCAAATGAAGCAAAGCTTGAAAAAAACGGAACAAATCCCGCTTCTGCCAGTCCAGCCGCTATATCAATACTAGCCAACTCTGCTATCCCTAAATTAAAAAAACGATCGGGATGACTTTGTTCAAACGGATGGTTCTTACCACCCAAATCTGCTTCAATACAAATGATTTGTTCATTACTAAAAGCTAACTTTGTGAGTTCATCCCTATATGAATCCCTTCCTGATTTGCTCATACTAAACTCCTCTTCCATTTGCTAGCGACTCTCTCTGGAATTTTGGCATAATGAGCGTCGGGATTCCCCTCAATAGCTTCTACACCCTTTCCTTTAATCGTTGTTGCTAACAGAGCTAATGGTTTCTCATGACTGAGTTCTAAGGCTGCTAAAATGTGTTCCATGTTATGACCATCTATTTCTTCCACTTGAAATCCAAAAGATTCGAATCGTTGTCTCAGGTTATGAATCGGCGATATGTCACTCACATACCCATCATTCTGACCGCCATTACAATCTACGATATACACAAAATTTGAGATTGATTTGGCTTGAATGATTTGAGCTGTTTCCCAACATAGACCCTCTTGTAGCTCACCATCGCCACCTAATACGATCCCTAATCCATCTTGATTCTTCACTTTTTGCCCTAATGCCCATCCTGCTGCATAAGGAATACCATGTCCTAAGCTCCCTGTGGAGAATGGAATATGCGGAAGTTTATGATTGGGATGACCTGTAAATAATGAGCCCTTTTGACCATATGATTCCGCAGGGTTATCTTCAATGAGATCATAAAGATAAAGAGTGGCATACAACGCCGCCGCTGTATGGCCTTTACTAAGAACAATAGTCGTATTCTCGTCTTTTACATACTTGGAATACACCCCTATAAGAAGATCTATAACGGATAAACTCCCACCAATATGGCACCCCGTCTCAGATGCCGCCATATCTATAATCAGTTTCCTTGCCTCTTTGGTGAGTGCAACCAAGTTATTTAGGTGCTCTGAATACGGAATAGGCTCATACTCATATAAGGTATCTATATTATTCACTCCCTTTCAGCCTAAACCATTCTCCAACCGCTTCTTTAAGAATAGTTCTGGTTGCTTCCACCTCTTGAATATGCAAATATTCATGATTCGTATGATCTAAGCTGGAATCTCCAGGTCCATAAGCCACCATTGGCGTAGCATCCCATGTCGTTGCCAATGTGTTCATATCACTGGTGCCCCGTTTTTTTATATAATGAATGGACTTTTCTTCCTTAGCGAAGCTACGAATAAATGCTTTGACCAATACACAATTACGTGGATTCGCAAATCCTGGTGTTGCCCGTAAGACCTTCACAATTACCTCTTCGCCGAAATCCAATTCGATCTTCGAAGCGTATGCCTTGCCAGCAGGTGGTGAAATCCTAAAATTGAGTATCCCTGTTACCGTGAGTATCCCTTTGTCATTGGTGTGTTGAATATCAATGAGTGAAGAAAGGCATTGTGGGTCTATATTTTGCACCCTTGAACGTATTTCTTCGACAACCACATGTAATTGATCGATGACACTCAGCGCATCCTTGGCAGCGGTGTGTTCTTGCGGTCGACTGATCGTAATCTCCAATTTATAAAGTCCATAATAGCCCAACGTTAGACTACCTTCTCCACTAGGTTCACCAATAATCACAGCGTCAGCACTGTAATGATCCTTAATGTAATGCGCTCCTTTAGAAGAGGATATTTCTTCTTCTACGGCACCAATGACCAGTAAAGAACCGTTCGAAGGTACCTCAGCATCTCTCAACATATGAATAAAATTTACGAAACACCCTTTGGCATCTACTACACCTCTGCCTGTAATACCCTGACTATCACTTTCTACCTTCCAAATATGCGGAACTGTGTCCAAATGCCCTAAAAGCAAGAGCTTGTTAGGTCCATTGCCTTTTTGAAACACAATGTTACCAACTTCATCAATTCGGCCTGAAACGCCTGGATATTGGATCGTATCCAACAAATAGCGAGCTAGTTCATGTTCACCTTGAGAAATCGAAGGAATACGCACAACCTTATTCAACAAGTCCATATCATTTAGATCTTTTTCCATATTCCAAAACCACGTTTTACCTGTGCCCTCTAATGTATGAGGTCCGGTAATACATACATCGCAAATCCCATGATGAATCGCTAAATTTGCAGCCCGTACCTTTTGTTTCATTCTTCCTTTAATCGAATGTATTTCGTCACCTAAATAAACATCCGAAATGGTTGATCTTTCATCTTCTATGGTCGTAAGTATTCCATACGTACTCGTGACAAACCTTAGATGTTGCGCTTCTAACTCGATCGCTAAATGCGCTGCTAACACGTCAGCATCAATATTAATGAACTCGCCAAGCTCTTTATCTATGATGGGAGGTGTCAGGCACACGACATCAAATGTAGCTAATGTAGCTTTCAAGAATTCCACATTACAGCCTGTGTAGTTACCAAATAACGAATCTCTGACAATGATAGGTTTATTGTTTTTTAATACTTTCAGAGGTTTAGCTTTTGCGCCAAAGACGATGTCATTCTCTCCACCAGATTGCGAGTACACTTCAAGATGATGTTTTTTCAAATTATCATTTACGATCGGAATAATAAATTCGTCATAAGCAGCGCGAATAATAGGCATTTCTTCAGGCGAACAGTAACGAACTTCATCCCCACTGACTAACGTAAGAAATGGCATCTCACGATCGATACTGTTATATTTCTGTTTAATCCCTTCGGCGCCACCTGCTACCAAGAGAATCTTGCCACCTCTGTGTACAATTGCAGCAATTTCCTCAAATATTTCCGGATGGTTCACCAGGGTACTACTTCCTAATTTAATAACGTATAAGTGATCCATTAAGGCCATACCCCTTCCAATTCAGATCGCAACCCGGTCTCCTCTGGGAAACCCATATAGAGATTTGCAGCCTGAATCGCTTGTCCCCCAGCACCTTTTATTAAATTATCTATACTGGCGATAGATACACAATTCTTTCCGTCGATATATACACCCACTTCGGCGTAATTCGTACCCGCTACCGTTTTGATCATAGGATTAGAATTATGTCCAACGTTAGAATTGAAATAATGAATAAACGGTGTGGATGAATATGTGCTATAAAAGGCCTTTTTCACATCAATCTCAGAAACACCCTCTTTTAGAACCGAATATGACGTAACCATGATGCCTCTAGGTAGATCAAGGCTAAACGTAGAAAATTGTAGATCAATTTCTTTTTGAAAATAAGTCTTGAAGGCAAATTCGATCTCTGGCTTATGTCTATGCCCATGTACTTTATGCGGGCGAAAATTATTCGTACGCTCAGCATGATGCTCGGTCGTCGTTTTCCCGCCTCCACTAGAGCCTGTTTTAGCATCAGATACGATACGGTTCTCAATTAAGTCATGGGCCAATAGTGGATATAAGCTATATATCGTTGCTACAGCCATACAACCTGGGAGATTTACAACTTTAACTTGATGATCAATTTCACTAAACTCAGGAATATAGTAATAACTAGATCCTTCGAATTCATGCTGTAGCGTCTCTGGATAATGTTTGTGCAAGAGATCCAGGTCCGAAACTCTGTAATCACCACTTACATTGAAAATATAGTCCGTATGCAGGGATATCTGATTAATAAATTGGGGCAGAACCCCCGTCGGTAAACAGGAGAATATGATGTCATAGTTACTATTCAAGTCAGAAATTTTACTAAATTTAAGAGCATTCGATTTCTTCCCATGCCTAAACGCCATAAAGTGTTTATCTACGGGACTTCCAGCTTTCGATTCTGAAGAGACAAATTCCACCTTGAAAAAAGGGTGTTTGCTTAACAGCCTGTAGATTTCAGCGCCTGTAAAACCAGTTCCGCCTAAGATAGCTACTCGTTTTATACGATCATCCGATGTACTCATCCTAATCTAGCATCCCTTTCATACAAGACTGAGTCATTCGTGTTTCTTTCTACAATTTGACGAATGATGTCCGGATTAGCATCAATTTTCTGGAAAACTAAGGCGTAAGCTTGAATTCTTTCATATTCAATAGGTGATCTTAATTCTCTGCATATCGTTAAGGTAGACCGCAACATATTCAGCGTTTCCGGGAAGTTATGAATGTCATAACCTAAATCATCCCGCTCAGATAATGTAAATGGATAACCGTTCCCAAAACCAATCTTGTTCTTAAAAGGAAGATGCCCTGGGATCGGAACATTCTGCCATTCTCTTGCAAACACACCTTCACTCATCGCCAGTTCTTGAATAGCATCCTTCACTTTATAATCAGGAAGATCCTCTAAACCCAAATTCTCTGGCGATATCTTGATTCGGTACATGTTATAGCTGTGTTTCGAACCTTCGGGTACAATCGGACCTCTAAAGAGCTTCGTCTCCGACAGAACCTTCGTGAGATATCCTGCATTTCTCGCTCGAATAGCATCATAATACGGGAGACGCTCTAACTGACTGATTCCAAAAGCTGCTGCTATCCAAGACATTCTGTAATCAATACCCGAATCTTCGAGGAAAGCTAAGGCTCGCTCGTAATCTTCTTTCTCCTTGAAGAAGGCTATTCCACCTTCTCCTCCAACAGGAAAGTTCTTATCTGCCATTAAACTTTGACCAGCCCCATCACCGATGGAACCACATATTTGATGATCAATCGAAGCTGAATGCGCATGTGAAGCATCTTCAACCAAGCGTAAAGCATATTTCTTAGCTATTTCACTTAATTTCGAGAGATCCGCTGGCAAGCCATGCACATGGACGGGCATGATCACTTTCGTTTTACTTGTGATCGCCTTCTCTACTTTGGCAGGATCCAAGCAATAGGTTTGCGGATCAATATCTACAAATATCGGAATCGCTTTGGCAGCTACAACAGCCTGTGCCGTAGCAATAAACGTGAACGCTGGCAGAATAACCTCATCCCCTGGTTGTACGCCTACTCCCACTAGAGCAAGGTGAAGACTAGAAGTCCCGCTTGCTGTAGAAATCGCATAATTGGCTCCCACATACTGACGATACTTCTCCGTAAATTCATCGATCACACGATCTGGATCCTGCTGGATCGAGATTAACATCTGCATGACGTCTTCCTTGGTGATGATTGGGAAATTTGTTTTTCTGACATCCTCAGGAATGACCGCAGGGCCACCCGTATAAGCCAGATCAGCTGTAATCCAGTCGTCTGTTGGAAGTTCCAACAGCTTTTGTATAAAGTCAGTCTTCATCCCTGCGATTCCTCCTTAACAGTGTTAGTTTCACACATGCCCCCACGAGGGGGCTCAACCGATAGTTAAACTGAATGGCTGGCTCAATTTCAGAATCACTTTCTTCTTGCGTCCACATCGTTTTTAAATCAAAAGCACCAAAAATCTTTAATCTCTCCGCTTTCTTCCAAACTGAAATATCATTTACGGCTAATGCTGCACATGGTCCAAAACCTAAATCTGTGAAATCTAATACTAGTGTGTGATCCTTAGAGTCCTTGGTCTTTGATGAAACCAAGGACTCTAAGTCATTAAGATTCTCCCAATTCACTAAAATGGTTGTAAAACCAAGTTCAATATCTAGATCACTCTCTAATTTAACGCCTAACCAATTCAAAAATTTCTGTTCCTGGTTACTTGGTTCCTCTAGTCGAGTAGATGAACCATGTACAATATTCTGTCCCCATAATGCACCATGTACGGCACCTGTATAGCTATTGAATAAAGCTACGTGTTTAGCCTTGGTAATCTTGCCAATGCTCTTCTCTAGACCTTTTAATTCATTCTCATTCTTTTCAATACTCATAATGACCCCTGAATTAAGAACTCTAGATAATACGAATGAAAGCGAGAAGTAATTATCTTTATTTATTACGGAATCTGCCATGGTTCCTCCTTCATTAAGAATTAATGATTTGAGCAAATTTACTTTTATATGCTATTTTGTGTTTTAAATATTGAGCAATATGATCCGCAACATCCACACCATGAACTTTCCAAGACTTGGCGAATTCAGGGTTTTGGTTAATTTCACACACGAGATAACAGTTATTCTTGAAATCATAAAATAAATCTAATCCATAAATACCTTCTCCCAAAACATCAATTAATTGCTTACAAATAAATCTGATTTCTGGGTTGATATCCATCGTTTCAATTTCCGCACCAAGATGTGTATTGGTCTTCCAGTTGTCGATGGATACTCTCCGGAAAGCTACAATGGGCTTACTTCCAACAATCACAACTCGGATATCGAAATCGCCTTTATCAATAAATTCTTGAACCAGTACTGGGAAGGATTGTTGCGTGGGATCTAAAGATTCCCTTGCCGCAATCCATGTATCCAAGCTATCTTTTCCGACAATTCTAGCAATTCCTCGTCCCCAAGAAGAACTCGCAGGTTTGATCACAAACCCATCATGAAAGTCGTCGAACGATTCCGTAATATGAGATGCAGTAAAGGCCACTTTGAATCTGGGTTGCGGAATATTAGCTTTATGAAACACAATAGATTGATGAATTTTATTGGTACAAATCGTAATCGCCTTAACTGAATTGAGCGTTTCAAGGCCTGCTAACTCCAGCAGAGTTGATCGACTTAATGCCTGTTTTTGCGAAAGACACCGAATGAGGGCTAATCCGACTTGCTCAGATTGTTCTGTTTCCAGAGGCAAATCCATGGAATCAAGGTTAATCTCAACATTAAATCCATCCTCTTTAAGAAAATCAGATATGCGTTTTTCTTCCTCGCGTAATTTAGTTACACAGATTAATACATCTGTATGATTGCTCATAATCCAACCCCTTTTACTCACCCCAAGTTTCTTCAATCTCAGGAGCGAGCGCTATAGTTATTAAGTTGTGAACAGCATGCACCTCATGCTCTTGACCACATGAGGAACATTCCACGATTTCCCCCGTTGTTGCATCTTCTTCCACGCTAAAATCAGACTTGCATACAAGGCAATTTAAGCTACTCATTTCTTTTTCCACCTTTCAAATATTAATTAATATTATACCCACATGAATAATGGGTATTTAAGCATTGCTCAATCGCATTTTTTCTCAAATTCTAATGACCTCCTATATTCATCTGACTTACATCAAATAAATTAGGGATTAAAATTTGTCTTAAAATTATCATAAATTTTCCAGATAAGTCAATTGAAGTTCGATCACCATCTTCTATTAGAGAATAGGACATCTCTATGTTTCCGTAATCATTGTTGCTTCGTATAGGTTATAACGAATTCACAAAATTCAGACTGTAGCATTCTATCAAGGGTGTAAGCATTGCCATAGAGTATCACTCTTATGGAATAGAAGATTTCTATTCCATGTTAATATACATCGAATAATTAATATGCTATATTATCCCCATTATTCACAGTTAAATTGTTGGGTTAATTCATGCATCTATGTAACATCAATGAGACCAAAAGGAGGAATAACTTGAGTAAACAACATTTAGTACAGTGGTTAGATGACCACAAAGACCAATTTGTAGATATGGCTAAGAAGATTTGGGAAACCCCAGAGATTGCATTTAACGAAAACTTTGCTTCACAAGAACAACAATCTCTTTTAGAGGCTAATGGATTTTCTATCATTACAAATGTGGGAGATCTTCCAACTGCATTTGTCGCAGAATTCGGCACAGGACATCCCATTATAGGAATTTTAGGTGAGTATGATGCTCTTCCTGGGTTATCCCAAACGGTAGGGGTTGTAAAAGAAGAAGTTCATACAAACGGTCCTGGTCATGGATGTGGTCACAATCTACTAGGAACAGCTGGTGTTGCAGCCGTTATTGCTCTCAAAAATCACTTTGAAGCAGACCCTATCGTAGGTACGATACGTTATTATGGCTGTCCTGCTGAGGAAGTGTTATCTGGGAAAACATTTATGGCAAGAGCAGGTGCCTTTAATGATTTAGATTGTGCACTATCATGGCATCCGGGAACTGCAAATATGGTGTCTAATTTCAGAACTTCAGCACTTACATCCGTAGAATTCTTTTTCACTGGACGTACGGCTCATGCTGCAACTGCTCACTTGGGTAGAAGCGCTCTGGATGCCGTTGAATTAATGAACATAGGTGCTAACTATTTGCGGGAACATGTAATCGATGGCACTCGCATTCACTACACCATCACGAACGGAGGAATTGCACCCAACATTGTGCCGGATAAAGCAAGTACTTGGTACTTCTTACGAGGCGCAAATCGTGTCCAAGTCGATGCGTTGTTCGAACGTGTGATCAAGATTGCCAAAGGCGCTGCATTAATGACTGAGACGGAAGTAAGCTTTGAAATCAAAGCGGGCGCCTACGATTTTAACGTGAATGATACCCTGAATCAGCTTATGTTCAAGCAAAGAGAAGATGTTGGTCCACTCCAATTTACGAAGAAAGATCATGCCTTTGCAGAAGCACTTGTTCAAACGCTTGATCCAACATCGCGAGAAAACTCTCAGCGAATGCTTGCCCTACTCGGCATCCATGAAAATACGCTTCTGCCAACTGAATTTATTAGTTATAAAACACTTGGGGGGAGTATCGGAGGATCTTCAGACCTTGGTGATGTCTCATGGATTACACCCGTCGGACAGGTCGGAACAACCTGCTCAGCTGTCGGCATTCCGTTACATACATGGCAAGCTACTGCTTCATTTGGTTCCCCCATCGGCTTTAAAGGTATGATTCATGCCGCAAAGATTATCGCGCTTTCAGCATATGAACTACTAGTTGATGGAAAGGAAGTTCTCGAGCAAGCAAAAGCAGAATTCTTGCAGTCGACGAAAGGAAATGCTTATATTCCAGCTATCCCTAGCGACACAAAAGCTCCGGTTCTCGTGTAAGTGATGAAGAACTTACTGGAAGTCAATCGATTGCAAACCGTATTCCGTGCTGATCAAGGCGATGTGACAGCTGTCGATGAGGTCAGTTTTCAGATAAAACTTGGTGAAACGATCGGAATCGTAGGAGAGTCTGGCTGTGGAAAAAGCGTTACATCCTTATCCATCATGAGATTGCTTGGTAAGGAAGGTCGCATCCAACAAGGGGAGATTTGGTTTAATGGCGCTAACCTAACTGAGCTATCAGAGGCAGACCTTCGTAAGCTTCGAGGTAAAGAAATCGCAATGATCTTTCAAGAGCCTATGACCTCCCTCAATCCAGTATTTACGATTGGTAATCAATTAATAGAAACGATCCGTCTGCATATGAAGCTAAATCGTAAGGAGTCAAAGGCTTACGCAATTCAAATGCTGACTAAAGTTGGTATTTCAAGGCCCGAGGCCATTCTAAAAGAATATCCACATACATTATCCGGCGGAATGCGCCAGCGTGTCATGATCGCTATAGCCCTTGCTTGCAAACCCAAGCTTCTTATTGCAGATGAACCTACCACTGCACTTGATGTCACTGTTCAAGCTCAAATACTGCGACTGATGAAACAGCTCCGAGAAGAAAGTGGTGCGGCAATTATGCTAATCACACATGACTTGGGTATCGTTGCAGAAATGGCTGACAAAGTAATTGTGATGTACGCAGGCCAAATTGTTGAAGAAGCCGATGTCTTCTCCATATTTGAGAAGCCTCTCCACCCTTATACACAAGGATTATTACAATCCATTCCAGGTACGGAGAATAACGACAACAATCGATTATTCGGGATTCCTGGCTCTGTACCTTCCATACAGCGGATGCCTCAAGGTTGTAGGTTCCATTCCCGTTGTGAGTACGCTACAGAGAAATGCATTCATGAACAACCGACTTTAAAGACAATAAAGCCTAATCACCAAGTGAAATGCTGGCTGTATTAAGGGGGTATGAAATGATCGAAGCCAAAGAGTCGCCATCCCAGACGCCATTGATCCAGATCGAGGGATTAAAAACGTACTATCCCATTAAAAAAGGAATCTTCTCTCGGACCGTAGGACATGTCAAAGCTGTAGATGACATCAGTCTGAATATCTACGAAGGGGAGACGCTAGGGCTCATCGGAGAGTCTGGGTGTGGTAAATCCACCATTGGTCGTTCTATAGTACGGCTTGAGAATCCAAGCAACGGTAAGATTTTTTTTCAGAATGAAGATATCACTCAGTATTCTAATCAACAATTAAAGCCGATTCGCAAAAACATACAAATTATATTTCAAGACCCTTATTCATCGTTAAATCCGCGAAAAAAGATCAATGATATTCTATCTGAACCCCTTATTGTACATAAACTTGTTAAGCCCCATGAGGTACAGCAGAATGTCGATCAATTATTAGATGCGGTGGGCTTGCCCCGCTCCTACAAAAATCGTTATCCGCACGAATTCTCTGGCGGGCAACGGCAACGAATTGGGATTGCAAGAGCCATTTCCTTGAAGCCCAAGTTCATTGTATGTGACGAGCCTGTCTCAGCCCTCGATGTATCTATTCAAGCGCAGATCTTGAATCTTCTTAAGGATTTGCAACAAGAGTTGAATCTCACTTATTTGTTCATTGCGCACGGGGTAGGTGCAGTGAAATATATAAGTACGCGCGTTGCCGTTATGTATCTAGGAAAAATCGTAGAGCTAGCAGACAAAGCCGATTTATTCAATCATCCCAAGCATCCATATACCCAGATTTTATTAAATTCAAGCCCGTTGCCTGATCCCAAACTACGCAACAAAGAACGATTGATTATACAGGGTGAAGTCCCAAGTTCCGCGAACCCACCTATGGGATGTCGATTTCATACACGTTGTCCTTATGTGCAAGACAAATGTAAGAACGAAGAACCGCTTCTCACGGGCTTCCTTCATACGGTTGCATGTCATTATCCCTTAGGTTAGGAGGAAGCCCTATATGCTCCCATACATTGTGAGACGTTTGCTTATTGCGATACCCGTATTAATAGGCATTACCATTCTCAACTTTTGTATTGTCAATCTAGCACCTGGCAATCCCGTTGATATGTTCATCGATCCTAATACACCCCAACAATTAGTGGAAGCAAAAAAGGAGATGCTAGGACTTAACGATCCCCTCATCATTCAATATTTCAAATGGCTTTGGCAATTACTTCAAGGTGGTTTCGGTTATTCGTTCAGCTCCTTTGCTCCTGTTACACATATCATTGGAGAACGTATTGGACCCACACTTATGTTAACTTCCATTTCTTTAACCTTGGGACTGCTAATAGCTATTCCAATCGGCATTCTAAGTGCCGTCAAACAAAATACCCGTTTCGATTACATCATCACTGGTTTATCTTTTATTTGGACTTCTATGCCACAGTTTTTTCTTGGATTAGGTCTAATCTATCTGTTTGCTCTTCACTTTAAAATATTACCTACAGGTGGGATGCTGACGATTGGAGGTGATGACAACTTTGCGGATCGAATCAAACACCTCATTCTTCCCGTCTCCGTCCTTACGATTGCTATTATCGGCAAGAAAATAAGATATGTACGTGCAAGTATGCTCGATGTGCTCAAACAAGATTATTTACGAACTGCTCGCGCCAAAGGTTTGCATGCGTTTATCGTAACGAATAAACATGCACTGCGTAATGCGCTTATTCCGATCATCACCGTTTTCGGTATGGAAATTCCATTGCTCCTTGGTGGTAGCATTATTATTGAACAAATTTTTCAATGGCCAGGTATTGGGCAGCTAACGATGCAATCCATCTTATCTAGAGATTATCCCACCCTAATGGGCTTAAATTTCATAGCAGCGATTATTGTACTCGCAACCAATTTATTCATGGATATTTTGTATTTTGTCGCAGATCCACGTGTCAAATATAACTAGAAGGAGGAATGTACATGTCCATGACCGATATCCGAGTGAACCCAACTACGCGAATGGACGCTGCCCAAATGATAGAATCTGAACCTGAAGAACGATACACCCAGCAGATCATCCGTCGTTTCAGGAAAAACCGTTTGGCCGTAGCAGGACTTGTCGTTATCATCCTACTTATACTTACTGGACTATTCGCTCCATGGTTAACGCCACATAATCCCAATGAATTGACTGCTGTGTTCTCAGCCTCCCCTTCTACTACTCATTTGCTCGGTACGGATCAAGTGGGTAGAGACGTTCTAAGTCGACTGATCTATGCGACTAGAATTTCTCTCATCGTCGGCTTTATCACCGTATCCATCTACGTCACTATAGGCACCATACTTGGCTTAATTTCTGCTTATTATGGCGGTTGGATGGATATGATCGTCATGCGTCTTGCCGACATTTTTATGTCATTTCCTTATTTAATGGTCATCTTGGTCGTCGTCAGTATACTGGGCTCAAGTCTTACTACCATCATTCTTGTTCTAGCCCTATTCTCTTGGCCTACCGTAGCACGTCTAGTTAGAGGAAGTGTGCTATCGCTGAAGGAATTGGATTATGTAAAAGCAGGCGTTGCCCTTGGACTCAGTCCAGCGCGCATTATGTTTAGTCATATTCTACCCAACGCCTTGGGCCCCATTATTGTCAATGCTACGTTCGGTGTGGCTGCTGCTATCTTAAGTGAGGCAGGACTTAGCTTTCTCGGGATGGGGATTCAACCACCAACACCTAGTTGGGGAAATATGCTAAGCGATGCTCAATCTTTAACCGTATTAACCAATCAACTTTGGCTGTGGGTACCTGCTGGTTCAATCCTGTTGGTCACTGTATTAGCCATTAACTTCATGGGCGATGGCCTTCGAGATGCATTAGATCCAAAGCAATAACTTAATGACCATTTTCAACAATCTGATCCATAAAGGGGAACTTCCAATGAAACGCATGCTATTCATTAACTTATTAACTATGTTTGTTATTATCCTTTCCGCTTGCAGTTCAACTACAAATAAATCAGATACTCAGCAAAGTACTACACCAGAAAAAACGGATACCACCATAGCGGAGAAGATAGAAGCAACTGCAAAACCAAAAGTAGTCTCCATTGGTATTGTAAATTCCCCTACAACTTTAAACCAAATTAACCATCAAGGAGATTCCGCTTCCCAAACTGTACTCGGCATTATTAATGATTCACTCTTAGATCTAACTGAATCATTTGAATTCGTCCCTAAGATTGCCGAATCTATTGAATCAACAGATAACCAAACGTTTACCGTTAAATTGAATCCGAACGCTAAATGGAATGACAATGCCCCTTTCACGACAGCTGATGTAGCCTTCACTTTAAAAACTGCACTCAATCCCAAGGTTGAAAGTACCGTTCGAATTGCTTTCGTTGAAGGATTAGATGATGCTGGTAAAATCCCTGCAGGACAAACTGAAATTTCAGGGTTGAAGATTATTGATAAACAAACCTTTGAAGTAAAGAGTAAGACACCCATTGACCCTAATATCTTCAAAGAAAAATTCGGTACGAATATCAACTTTTTGCCAGAACACATCTTAAAAGATATAAACCCTGAACAACTTGCCACAGATCCCTATTTCCAGAATCCAACGGTAACCATCGGTGCATTCAAATATTCCAAATTTGCCAAAGACCAATATTTTGAAGCAGTACGTAACGAGAACTACTATCTCGATATTGCTAAGTTGGATAAAATCATCGTGAAAGTACTACCTGCAACCAACCTGGTAGCTCAACTGCAAACCAATGAAATTCAATTAAACTCCTTACCTGTTGGACTGATCCCAATCACAGATTATGAAACTATAAAAAACCTTCCTAATATCAACCTCACCTCAAGTACGCCATCCGAACCAGCAGAACTTTTTTTCAATGTAACGAAGATCACGGATCCTAAAGTGCGCCAAGCGTTCGCTTATGCGATTAACCGTCCACTGATCGTTGATCAACTGTTTAAAGGTCAGGCAGATATTATCGATGGAGGTGTACCGATCAATCACCCTTACTACGCCAAAGAAACCAAGTTATATACGTATGATCCTGAAAAAGCAAAACAGTTGCTCCAAGAAACCAATTGGGATTCACAACGTGAGGTTTCTCTGCTTGTCCCATCAGGGAACAAACTTCGCGAACAGGCTGCCGACATACTCGTTCAGAACTTAATTGCTGTTGGTGTGAATGTGAAAATACAAAAATTCGATTTCAGTACATTGATTGGAAAAGTAGACAGCGGAGATTATGATTTAACGATCTTTAATCGTGATTATTATTTTGAACCGAGCTTATATTTAACTTTGTTTCAAAGCAATAACGAGAATAATTTCCTGAAATATAATAATCCACAGGTGGACGCACTTATTGCTCAGGGTGAGACTGAAACTGACCCAGCCAAGCGCCTTGTTATTTACAATCAGCTCCAAGCCATACTTCATGAGGATCTTCCTGCACTTGCCATCTATTCCGAGAAACGTTTACAAGCCGTTTCTAAGGATATCATCGAAGGTAAACCCGCCAATGTCGGTCAATTTAATAACATAAATAAATGGGATATCAAGCAATAAAAATTTATTTTTTTATAATAGATCCATAACTAACTTGATAAATCCTCATTTATTGAGGCGACAAAAAAAAGCATTCTTCTCTCAAATAAATTGAGAAAAGGATGCTTTTTTTTGAACATTATTTACTACGTACTTCAAAGATAGCGAATTTAAGATAGTGACCTTCATCCACACCTAGAATCTGTGGATGGTCTTTACCCGCTGCACGCCACTCAATTAGACGAAGAATCTTACCTGCATCTAATGCGGCATCTTGGATCGTCTCTAGAAAAATATCTGGACGCATATGGTAAGAGCAGCTTGCCGTTACGAGGAATCCACCTTCATTTACCAGCTTCATCCCATGAAGATTAATATCTTTATAACCGCGAGATGCCCCAGGAACTGCACTCTTCGTTTTAGCGAATGCTGGAGGATCAAGAATAACAACATCCCATGTTCTTCCAACACCTGGAGTCATCGGTTTAGAAGTATCTATCTTGTTCTTTCCTGTACCCGGAGTAGATCTTTTCTCCCTCTCATCGACACCCTTAACCTGTGTGCGGAGATATTGGAAAGCATCATCTACGACGAACTCTACTCGGTCTGTGAATCCATTTAAATCAACATTTTCCTGAGCGCTCTCAATAGCATGTTGAGAAATATCCAGACAAGTTACCTTCTTAGCTCCGTATTTACAAGCGTGTAGTGTAAAGCTACCTGTATGTGAGAAACATTCTAACACTGTAGCTCCATCCCAATAAGGGAATGTAACAACACTGCCACTCTTATTCACTGGTAGTTCCTTCGTAATACCATCTTGTTCAACTTCCTGTACGGTGATGCCACTTCTTCCACCCCAACCTGTCATTAAAGGCTCAATCGAAGCGCGGTTCTCACGTTGATCGAAGAAATAACCCGTCTTCTGTCCTTCAACAATATCGACTTTAATAGCAAGACCATTCTCACGAACGGTCACATGGCGTGGACACTCTCCGTACAAAGGACCCTTCACTTGTTCCAGGCCTTCTAGTTCACGCACAGATACGTCGCTGCGTTCATAAATTCCCTGTGGTTTCATAACTTGTACTAATGCTTCCACAATATCATTGCGACACACGTCCATACCAAGTGTTAACAATTGGATGACAAGTACATCACCGAATCGATCTACAATTAGACCAGGTAAGAAATCCGCCTCACCATAGACCAATCGATAAGCTTTCTCTCCCTTGGTGAAGCGCTCACGATGCTGTAGCGTGTTCTGGAAGCGATCAACAAAGAAAGCTTTATCCATTGCTTCCAGCGGTTTGTAAGAAACGACTCTAACCGTGATCTGTGAAGCAGCATTATAATAACCTGTCCCGAGATAGCGCTTCTGATGATTAAGAATATTCACCAATTGTCCTGCTTCTGGTTCCCCTTCTACCGTTGCAATTTCACTTTTGTATACCCAAGGATGTCCTTGTTCCAATCTTTTCTTCTGACTACGATGTAAAATAACTGATGCCACTATACTTCACTCCCTAATATATACCTGCACGTGCACATGTTGTCACCACAGGTTCTGTCATGTTTGTCATGGCTGTAGAGCCATGAACATATAAGTAAATCATAGGACAAGAATCACTAAAGGAGACTCACTCTATGTTCCAATCTATTATTTTCCCCATTATATACGGACTCGCCATTTTTCTCTTCGGTATGAAAGTCATGGAAGTCGCTTTAGCACGTTGGGCCGGTCCCTTCTTGACCTCTTTCCTAAGAAAAGCAACCGAATCCCCTCTCAAGGGCATGTTATTCAGCACAGTCATTACTGCCATTCTACAAAGCAGTACAGCAGTAACCGTCATCACCATGGGGCTTGTGAATGCCGGTCTACTCACCTACGCTAGAACAATTGGTATTATTCTGGGAAGCAACATTGGTACCTGTCTAACGACCGAGTTAATCGGTTTACAGATAGGAAAGATCGCAGCACCTCTGCTACTTCTAGCCCTAGCGATATGGGCCATTGCTGTGGTCGCTAACGATCGAGATTCGTGGAAACTTCGCCGGTTCAAGCATCTCTACGAGCCCATACAATACATTTCTCTCGCAATAGCTGGATTTGCACTAGTCATGTTTGGCATTCGTGTCATGCAATCCATTGGCCCCACATTGGATACCTACGGTGTCTTCGCATGGTTCATCGATCGCGCCTCTCAGAATGTCCTTTGGGGAATAGCTGCTGGAGCATGCCTAACCGCTCTTATTCATAGTAGTGCAGCGGTCATCGGTCTTGCGATGGGGCTGGCCAGTTCTGGATCACTTCCCGTAGAGGTTGGTATTGCTATCGTCCTTGGTTCAAACATAGGTACTTGCCTTACTGCGGTTATTGCTACAGCAGGAAGTACTCCCTCAGGCAAATTTGTTGCTTGGACTCATGTCGTATTGAATGTTGGTGGTGCCGCTTTATTCATGCCCTTTATTCAACAGTTACATCATGTATCCGCATGGATATCCAGCGACTTGGGTAGCCAAATTGCCCATTCGCAGACGATATTTAACATTCTATGCTCGCTTATAGCACTGCCTATATGTTATCTCCCACTTTGGAGAAGGATAGATAATCGTATATCTATATAGATCTATCAGACATTTACTCCTAATAGTAACAGAACCTTTTTAAGAATAGCATCATTATTTCGATAACCACTCTTTAGCTGACGATTCCAAGCCACCATAGAATCATACCATGACACTTCATTGATCTCTTCAACCTGCGGTTTCAGATGACCACTCTTGGCTTCCACTAGATAATAGTGTACTTCCTTATTAACTTCACCATAAACGGGATTCTGATACGTGTACGCGATAATATCTACAGGGGAGACAATTTCTCCAAGTATGCCTGTCTCCTCTTCAATTTCACGCAGAGCGGTCTCTTCAATCGTCTCTCCAAGCTCCATCTTACCCTTCGGTAAGGATATCTTGCCGTAACGGTCCAGTATAAGCTGTATCCGAAGACCCTCTTGCTCTTTCATGTACACGACACCACCTGCTGAGATCTCTTTGCGTGCCATAGATGATGACCCCCAACATTCCATAGTATTAAAAATAATAACAACAAGGATTTCACTTCCACTATCTTGGAAATGAAATCCCTGTCCATATTGTCGCTAAAACGTGTGATTGTCCGCAAGTATCTATGGATGGTGAATAGCGTGCGTTAGACTCCGCCCATTTCACCAAAGTCATATAATATGCAGGAAAGGGCAACCATACCGGCAGTCTCACAGCGAAGAATCCGACGTCCTAATCCTACACTTATAGCGCCCGCTTCCTCAGCTTTACGGCATTCTGCTTCACTAAATCCACCTTCTGGACCAACCATGAGAAGCACTTTAGGTGCACTACCGGTTGTTACACTTTGGATAAAGGGAGTCAGAGCATCACGTAATTGTAACCCATGCTCTTTCTCGTAACAGAAATATACGGCATCATACTTTGAAAATGACTTCATAAGCTGAGACCATGTCATTGAAGGCTCAACTACTGGAACGATATTACGATGACTTTGCTCAGCAGCTTCTTTACAAATCTTACGCCATCGATCTAGACGTTTCTCTTCTTTCTTCGAATCATACTGAACAATGGTCCGTTCTGAGAGAAATGGTACAAAGGACACAGCGCCGATTTCTGTACACTTCTGAATAACCGTCTCCATCTTATCCCCTTTGGGAAGACTCTGTGCCACAGTAACTTTCACTTGTGCTTCTTGTAACATATCGAGATGTTCAACGATATTAGCAGTAACTAGATCTTGCTCTAATACTGATAGCTCCACTAACGCTTCGCGAGATAGACCGTCACTTACAATGATCTTATCTCCTACCTTACCACGCATCACTTTCGTAATATGTCTCGCATCATCCCCAGTAATCTCTACTGTATTGTCCTTGAATTGTTCCACAGATACAAAGTATCGTTGCATTGTTTATCCACATCCTATCCTTACATAAATTAAGCCCCAAACATCACCATAAACATATTAATAAAATTCACATACATCGTCATAGCTGCGGTATACAAAGGGGCAATCGTATATTTCTGAAGTTCTGGAATAAACAGAATTAGTAGAAATACTAACATCGACCATTGTTCAAATTTCTGTAATTTACCTCTAACTTCACGTGGTACAACGTCTTCCAGCACACGGTACCCATCCAGAGGAGGTAATGGGATAAGATTAAATAGAAATAGGAAAAAGTTCATGATAATAATGAAATAGAACAAGGTCGCAATCGCTTCAGCTAATTTCAGATTCGTAATGGAATCTAGAACACCGAATTGTACAAGACCTGCATAAATCAAAGCACCCACTACACCAAGCACAAAATTACTAAGCGGCCCTGCAATAGATACAATGACGCCCATTAGTCGTGGACGGTTAAAATTATCACGGTTCACGGGAACGGGTCTTGCCCAACCAAATCCTGCAATAACTAACAATATAATACCAAACAAATCAAAATGAACAGCTGGATTCAAGGTCACTCGTCCTAACAACTTCGCTGTTGGGTCACCGAATTTATTGGCGAAATAGGCATGCGAGAACTCATGTACCGTAAAAGCCAACACGATCGCTATTAAGAAAAACGGCATTTTGTCGATCGGATAAATCAATATCTTATTTAGAAAATCCATACTTACCTCTTTCTAGCCACAAAGGCAATCCATTCTTCTTCACGATTCACATCGATTATTTCAAAATTGGCGAGCTTAAGCGCCTCTTGAACCACATGTTCTTTATTCTTATAAATTCCGGACGTTATAAAGATTCCATCAGGCTCCAACACTTGGTACACATCATCAATCAATAATAAAATAATCTCCGCTAGAATATTTGCAACAACCATATTAACAGGCACAGTCACGCCTAAATTCACGCCTTCTGATTGGTGCTTGAATACCGAGAGTAGATCACTTTCTTTAACCGTAATACGATCTTGCATTCCATTAAAAGCCGTATTCTCCTTAGCACTATGTACTGCAACAGGATCCAAATCTACAGCTAGAACATGCTTTGCTCCAAGTAGAATGGCGCCGATAGCCAATATACCTGACCCCGTTCCGACATCGATAATTTCTTCGCCACCTTTAATCACATTCTCTAACGTGCGTAGACAAAGAGATGTGGTTGGGTGCGCACCCGTACCAAATGCCATTCCCGGATCTAAATGAATAAGCTTCTCATCTTCAGACTCAGGAGTATATTCTTCCCATGTTGGCTTTATCGTTAGGGTCTTGGATACACGCAAGGGCTTAAAATATTTCTTCCATGCATCAGCCCAATCATCTTCATTGACCGTCTTGCTCTCATAACGAACATCACCGGTATCCACATACTCACCCAGCTCTTCGATTCGCTGCTTCAACGTTACCGTAATCGAGTCAAGCTCCAACTCCAAAGAGAAATAGCCTTTGATCTCAGCCTGCCCTTCTGGAATATCATTAAGTGGCATATCATATAGCTCACCATATTTCGTATCCCGTACTTTATTTAACGTTCCTGATTCTTCAATGGACACGCCACCCGCTCCTGCCTCGTGCAGGAAATTAGAAATCATCTCAACTGATTCTTCCGTGGTATGTATCGTAAACTCATGCCATAACATTATGTAAATATCCCCCTCGTACTTTTGCATAAATATCATTGTACTATACAAAGAGTTCTGTGTACAAAATTTCAACTATATAATTAAATGGCTATGTCGTCCATATATAGACGACATAGCCATATTCTAATCCATTCCAACCCTTATGCGTTCATGATCCAAGTGAAGGAACTATTTTTCGTCACGATTCATTCTTTTTAACTGTCGCCCATCTGCTGCTTCACTTCTTCTTATTGCTTCAACATCTTCCTGATCTGCTTCGAGTGCTGAGAATTCTACGTCTTCTTGTTTGGCGGACATCAGTTCAATAATCTTCTCTGTCTTTGTCATTTTCACATTCTTCTCGTGCGTATATTTGGTCATTCCATTCAACCTTCCTTCCTCTAAATTAGGATATGACTACACCATACCTCCAGCTTCTTCAATAATACGTATAGCTTGATCGAAAGAATCATTCTCTGTCACAACGGTTAGTAGAATATCAAATCCTCGCGTCCCATCCTGACCTCTATCACTCATACCGCCACTCAGTGTAGAAGCAGCCGTAAGAATCCCTTCGGAAGGATTAAGCTCACCTCCCATGTACGAACCAAATCGGTTAATGGACATATCAACAACCCGTAATGACGCAAGCTTTCGTGATACCTGATCTGCTTCTTCAGGACTTTTGAAATAAGCTAGAATATTTCTTTCACCCATCTTCTATTCTCACCTACGCTTTCATACCCCTAGGTTACCGCTTCATTCTTCTAATTATGCGTGTTAACAAATACAAAAAAAGCTCAGCCATAAAGGCTGAGCTTACAATTTCTATGCAATCCTATGATAGTTAATAATGGATCAATCTCCGCGGAAAGCCTTCTTCACACGATCAAAAAATGATTGTTCATGTTCATGTGTCTTCTCGCCGTCTAAAGAGGCAATTTGGCGAAGTAAATCTTTTTGCTCATCGCTTAGATTACTTGGCGTAACAATCACAACTTTAACATGCTGATCTCCTTGGCCAATACCACGAAGACGTGGCACTCCCTTACCTCTGAGACGGAAGAATGTACCCGTCTGAGTACCTGCTGGAATCTTAAGCCTTACTTTTTCAGTTAATGTTGGAATTTCAACATCATCACCTAAAGCAGCTTGAGCAAAAGTCAGCGGGATCTCGCAATAAATATCGTCACCTTCACGTTCAAAGAATTCATGAGATTTCACGCGAATAACAATATACAGGTCACCTGATGGACCCCCGCGTACTCCGCCTTCACCTTCACCCGTCATCCGCAATTGTGCTCCATCATCTACACCTGCAGGAATCTTAACATGAATTTTACGTTGTTTTTTAACTTTGCCTTGTCCTTGACAAGTTGTACAACGTTCCTTAATGATTTTACCGTTACCACTACATGTCGAACAAGTGCGTCGATTCACCATACGTCCGAATGGTGTATTCTGTACAACTTCTTCTTGTCCACTACCATGACACACATGACAAGTCTGAGGTTTCGTTCCAGGCTTAGCACCCGAACCATGACATGTATCACAATTCTCCGTACGTGGAATAGTAATATCATTTTCTTTACCAAATACAGCTTCTTTGAACTCGATAGTCATCGTGTACTGGAGATCGTTCCCACGTTGTGGTGCATTCGGATCACGGCGTCCGCCACCACCGAAGAACATATCAAATATATCACCCATACCACCACCGAAGTCGCCACCACCAGAGAATCCTCCTTGGTTAGGATCAACATGTCCATATTGATCATATCCAGCTCTCTTCTGCCCATCACTTAGTACGTCATAGGCTTCTTTAACTTCTTTAAACTTTGTTTCAGCATCATCGGCCTTGTTCACATCTGGATGATATTGTCGTGCAAGTTTGCGATAGGCCTTCTTAATTTCTTCATCTGGTGCGCTTTTGCTAACGCCCAGCACTTCGTAATAATCGCGCTTTTCAGCCACTCTTCCACCCCATACCATCTTATTTATCTTATAAATAGTTGCTGTTCATTGTAACAAAGGGAAAGCCAAAGCACGGGATGCCCCAGCTTTGACCTTCCCCTTTTCCTACCACAATTTATGAAGGAAACTTTCTATAGGTTACTCTTGTTTTTTATCTTCGTCAACAACTTCGTAATCTGCATCAACAACATTATCCTTTTTAGCTGCGCCAGTTGCTTCAGCTTCGCCTTCAGTACCTTGCTCTGCCTCAGCAGCTTGCTCATACAACTTCATGGACAATTGTTGAACGATTTCCGTCAACTCTTCAGTTGCCTTAGTGATATCTTCAATGTTATCTGTTTCTAGAGCTGATTTCACTTTTTCTTTCGCTGCTTCAGCTTTCTCGATTTCAGATGCATCGATCTTCTCACCTAGATCCTTAATCACTTTGTCTGTTGAGTAAACAAGTTGGTCAGCATTGTTCTTAGCTTCGATCAACTCTTTACGTAGACGATCCTCTTCCGCATGCTCTTCAGCATCCTTCATCATACGTTCAACTTCATCATCACTCAAACCACTTGAAGATGTGATAGTAATCTTCTGAGTTTTATTTGTACCTTTATCTGTTGCAGATACGTTAACGATTCCGTTAGCGTCAATATCAAAAGTAACTTCAATTTGTGGAATACCACGTTGTGCCGGAGGAATATCTCCTAGCATAAAGCGTCCAAGCGTTTTGTTGCCAGCAGCCATTTGACGCTCACCTTGTAGAACATGAATCTCAACACTTGGTTGATTATCTGCATAAGTAGAGAATACTTGAGATTTACTTGTAGGGATCGTCGTATTACGTTCGATCATCTTCGTAAATACACCGCCTGCAGTTTCAATACCAAGAGACAATGGTGTTACATCAAGAAGAACTACGTCCTTCACATCACCAGTCAATACGCCTGCTTGAACAGCTGCACCTAGTGCAACAACTTCATCCGGGTTAACACCTTTATGAGGATCTTTACCTGTCAATTTCTTGATCGCATCTTGAACAGCAGGAATACGTGTAGATCCACCAACAAGAACGATTTTATCAATATCGTTAGCAGTCATTCCAGCATCACTCAGCGCTTGACGAGTAGGACCAAGCGTACGTTCAACCAAAGTAGCTGTCAATTCATCAAATTTAGCACGAGTTAGGTTCATCTCTAAATGCTGTGGTACGCCGTCAACTACAGTGATGAACGGCAAGGAGATCGTTGTAGTTAATACACCAGACAATTCCTTTTTCGCTTTTTCTGCAGCATCTTTCAAACGTTGTACAGCCGCTTTATCTTTACCTAGATCAATACCTTGATCTTTTTTGAATTCACTTACTAGATGATCAATAACGAGTTGGTCAAAGTCATCCCCACCAAGACGGTTATCACCACTTGTTGCTTTTACTTCAAAGAAGCCATCGCCTAGTTCTAGGATAGATACGTCAAACGTACCACCACCAAGGTCATATACAAGAATCGTGTGATCCTCTGTCTTCTCCATACCATATGCAAGTGCTGCAGCCGTAGGCTCATTGACAATACGTAGAACTTCAAGACCAGCAATTTTACCTGCATCTTTCGTTGCTTGACGTTGACTATCATTGAAGTAAGCAGGAACTGTGATTACCGCTTGCGTAACAGTCTGTCCTAAGTATGCTTCTGCATCTGATTTAAGCTTCTGTAGAATAATCGCAGAAATCTCTTGTGCAGTGTAATCTTTACCATCGATTTGTTCTTTATGATCTGTACCAATATGACGTTTGATGGACATAATTGTGCGGTCAGGGTTAGTGATCGATTGACGTTTTGCTGTTTCACCAACAATACGCTCCCCGTCTTTCTTAAAACCTACAACTGATGGTGTTGTGCGTGCACCTTCTGGGTTAGGAATAACTACGGCTTCGCCGCCTTCCATAACTGCAACACATGAGTTCGTTGTACCTAAGTCAATCCCAATTACTTTACTCATTCTAAAATTCCTCCTTCAATATGGTCATCATTGTAATTCTATATAACAATATTTAGATAATCCTAATTCATCAACTATTGACTTACTTTTACCATTGCGGGACGAAGTACTTTATCCTTCAACATATAACCCTTTTGAATTTCTTCAACAACAGTACCTTCTGGGTATTCTTCACTCTCAACTTGCATAATGGCTTGATGAAATTCAGGATTGAATGGTTGACCCACACTGTCCATAGGAACTAAACCTTCTGCCTGTAGTACACCTTCCAATTGACGATAAATCATATTCATCCCTTTTGAAAAAGACTCATTCAGATTATCTTCAACAACCGCGCTAAACGCTCGGTCAAAGTTATCTACAATTGGTAAAAGCTCAGTAATTAGCTTAGTAGATGCATATTTAGCGAATTCTTCCTTCTCTTTCTGCGTACGTTTGCGATAGTTATCGAAATCTGCTTGAGTACGTAGAACACGTTGTTGATTCTCATCCGCAAGTGCTTGTAGGCGCTCCAGCTCAAGTATAGATACCGGTTCTTGTTCAAGCGAAGACGTTGATTGTTCCTCATTTAGTTCTTCAATAATTTCAATATTATTTGTATCTTCTGGAACCGTGTTAATGTCCTGTTGTTCTTCTTTCATGATGTCTTCACCTCCTTAGGAAACTTTAAAATGAATTCATTACAAATTTTGATTATGTTATATGAGTTCAATAAGAATAACGGTAATCCTAATCATTCAACCGTCCATCTTCTTCCCTCATCTTAATCACATTATGAATACGAAGGACTGCTGTTGCGACTTCACCAGCAGCTTTCAGTCCATGAGACTTGACGAGAGCAGGATCTATAATTCCAGCAAGCTCATAATTAATTACGAGTCCTGTGTCACAATCGATTCCCATGCTGTCGCTATTCTCTGCAATCTGAGCTGCACGTGCCTCCTCTAATTTCTCAAGAGGATTATAACCCGCGTTCAGCAAAATTTGAGACATAGGCTTTCTTAAGGCTGCTGCAACTGCAGCAATACCGTATGCCTCCATACCTGTAACTATTTCCCGGTGACGCTCCAATTCATAGGAAACAGCCAACTCAGTTGTGCCTCCACCAGGCAGCACGCCTCCTGATACGGCAGCCTGCAAGGCAGATGCCGCATCTCCTGCGATCCGTGCTGATTCCCCCACGATTTCGGCCGTACTTGCTCCAACAACCACAGTCACGAATGGTTCCTGACTACTATCTTGAGCTTGCATACGAACACGCTCAAGCTCTTCATCATAAGCGACCCGCGGTGAGCTTCCTAATATACGTTGCAGTTGTTCTGGATCTTTATGTAACGCGGTACGTCTAACAGGAACGGCGCCCGTCATTTCACATACTCGACTTAGATCAACACGACTAATGCGCTGAATGACCAGTATACCATGATCCAGACAGAACTGTTCAGCATCAGGATGAATCCCACGTTCCAACAAGATGACACCCACACCCAGATGAGTCAAGTTCATTAACTCTCTGCCGAACTGTTCCCTTAATTCCATATAACGGGCAAATCCTGCTTCCGTCGTTAATATTTCTTCATCTAAGGTTTCTGGTTCTAACGCATCTTGAAGTACTAATACTCGAATATCCTTAAGAACTTTATTTCCAAGGAAATGCATAGGCTTTTGGCGCAATAACAAACCTTCGAATACTTCATTATTAGCTTTCTCAATCGCAATCACACAATCAGCCAAATGAAATGTAGGGTCCTTGAGTCTTTCCATGCCCACCTTTAAAGCGGCTTCCATGACTAGCTTCACGATATCTCTTCGTTCTCGTCCAGCAACATAAGCTGTTTTCTCTAACAAAGGATCCATGAGGCCTGTAATCTTCCTGGTTCGACGTTCCATTGACTCGATTGCGAATTCAATTCCCTGTTGCATGCCTGAGACGACTTTGGAGGCCGGGACCCCCTTCACAATCTGAGCAACTCCTTCTTGCACTAGCGCACCCGCTAATACCGTTGCAGAGGTTGTGCCGTCTCCTACTTTCCGTTGCTGAGATCGAGCTACCTGAATAAGTAAGCTTGCTGCAGGATGACTTACGTCTATTCTGTCCAAAATAGTGACGCCATCGTTGGTAATGATTACTTCTCCTCTGGTACCCACTAGCATTACATCGAGTCCCTTAGGACCGAGTGTACCTTCGACTGCAGAAGTAATGGCGCGGACTGCACTGCTGTTGTTAAGCAAGGTAGCGTATCGCTCCTCACCTTCACGAACGGATTGCTGTCCCTGACTCATTTATTCTCACTCCCTATTTGTACCAATGTGATAATAATGTTGTCAAATCTTTAGAAATAATCTCCATAATACTCATGACTCTCGCATATTCCATCCGAGTAGGTCCCAATATACCAATGGTACCTAGTGACTCCCCTTCCAGAGAGTAGGTAGCTGTAATCAAACTACAATTGGCGAACGCTTGATGATCATTCTCTGTACCAATTCTTACTTGAATACCACTTTCTCCAGCGGTTGGCGTCATCATTTTCATAAGTGTAGGCGTTTCTGCAAGTAAATCGAGAATATCTTTGACTTTATCAACATCTTTAAATTCGGGTTGCGTGAGCATATTTGTTGTTCCACTTAAATACACTTGGTGATCATGTTCACTATCCAGTACAGAATCCAGTACGATGAGCAGCTCTTCGTAATGAGAGGTGTATCTCTCAAGCTCTTGAGCGACTTCGGAATACAAACGAGATTTCAACTTGAAGAGTGGTACATTAACTAACTTGCTATTAAGCAGATTCACCACTTTCTCCATTTCCGAAACAGATACCCCTGCGGGAATAGCTACTGTCTTATTCTCTACCTGCCCAGTGCTTGTTACGATAATAGCCACTGCTGTCGTCTCATTAAGAGGTAGCAACTGAAAGTGACGTAAAGACGTATGAAACACTTCTGGTCCAAGTAAAATGGATGTATAGTTTGTCATATGGGAAAGAATCATAGCTGATTGTTGGATGACCTGCTCCATGACATTCAGTTTTTCTGCAAAAAAAGTTCGAATCGTGTTTAGTTCAGCTGGAGCGATAGAATTCCATGGAGTCATGTGATCCACGTAATAACGGTAGCCTTTATGTGAAGGTATTCTACCAGCAGAAGTATGGGGTTGTTCAAGAAATCCCAATTCTTCTAAATCGGCCATTTCATTACGTATCGTAGCTGGGCTATACCCAACATCAGGTCTCTTGGAAATGCTGCGAGAACCGACAGGTTCGGCAGAACGGATATAATCGTCAACAATAACATTCAATATCATTCTTTGGCGTTCAGTTAACAACTCTTTCTCCTCCTCGCAGCTATCTATATTCCATCTTCGTTAGCACTCACAAGCAATGAGTGCTAACTGCTAATACAAAAATACCAAACTGACCTAATTGTTGTCAAGTCAGTTCAGTATCTTAAGCACAGCTATCTCATCACAACAATGTTGTTTACTGCAAAATACGCAGTCCGTCCACACCTTTTCAGGGAAAATTTCTTTCTCTACGACTTCAAACCCATTCTTCACAAAAAACGAAACTTCATATGTTAGGGCCATTACTTTAGGAATATTCTGCTGTCTCGCTTCCTCAATTAAGGCATCTACCAGCATTGAACCAATTCCCTGGCCTTTATAGTCTTCCAATATACCTAGTGAACGAATCTCCACTAAATCTGTCCCAAGTCGGCATAATGAACCGCAACCGATCACTACGCCTAAGTGTTCTGCTACAACAAATTGATCTAGTTGTTGTTCCAATACCTTGACAGAACGCGGGAGCATGATTCCCCTTTTAGCATAACCCTCTATCATTATAAAAAGATGTTCCACATCTGCTGGAACTGCTTTTCTGCATAACACTGACATACCTCTTCCCCCTTACACATGCTGCCAATCAATATGAATAAATATACAACAGCACGCATAAAAGTTCAAGACGTTAATTTGTCACGATTGATCCTACAAATTCAGCAAAGACATCATTTCCAAACAATATTCCTTTTTGACTCAACCGATAACCCTCAGCAGTCGCCTCCAGAAGTTCTGCACTCAACATTTTATCAAGCTGTTTCGCGAACACGATATCCATATGATCTTCGAATTGCTCTTCAAAATGGGCTTTGGATACACCTTGCATAACACGTAGTCCCACCATTAAGAAATCTTCCATTGCTTCTTCTTTCGAAATAGGGAAGCTATCTAAGCGTGGAAGACCTTGTTTTACACCTTCTACATAAGGATTGACTCCTTTGATATTCATATGGCGCTGACGCCCCACATAGCCATGTGCACCTGCACCCAGACCGTAATAATCTTCGTTGAGCCAATACGTCATGTTATGACGACTTTCAAAACCAGATTTAGAAAAATTACTAATTTCATATTGATTGTATCCCGCTTGTTTCATCCGATCCATCAACAAAAGATACATCTGAAGCTCATCATCTTCATGAGGCAAAGGCAATTGGTTCTTCTGATACATTGTATGGAAAAGTGTATTTTCTTCCACCTTCAAGCTATATATCGAGTAATGATTCAAATTAAGCTCTAAAGCCTTCGTTACACTCTCAGATAACATCTCGAGCGTCTGATTAGGTAGACCGAACATCAAATCAATCGACATATTATCAAAGCCTGCTTTGCGAGCATTCTCTAAGCTTTTATACACATCATCTGTATTATGAATTCTTCCGATTCCTGAAAGCAGATCATTCTGAAATGCCTGTACTCCGAAGCTGACACGGTTCACACCGCCTTCTCTCATGACCGTCAACTTCTCAAGATCCGTTGTTCCAGGATTCGCTTCCATCGAGAATTCAATATCGTCAGACCAATCTGGGAAATGCGTACGAACTGACTTCAGGAAATAAGCCATTTCATCAGGTTTAAGAACCGTTGGTGTACCTCCACCTACAAAGATACTCTTAATCTGACCCGGAGGTGTCTGTTTAACCGTCAATTCCATTTCACGATCTAAGGCAACCAAATAGTCCATTACCGGCTGATCTTTCAACACATATGAATTAAAGTCACAGTAAAAACACTTATTTGTGCAAAAAGGAATGTGCAAATAAACCGCTTGAGGCTTACGGCTTCCCAGATGTCCATTTTGCTTGTTATGCTTAAGTTCAGCCATAATAATCCCCTTCATTCTTTAGATATCATACTTATATTGTTAGAAAAGGGGAGCCGCAGCGGCTCCCCTGTGTTTACTCTAAATCTACGCAATACTTGCTTACTTAGTCGTCGATCTTCAGTACCGCCATAAATGCTTCCTGCGGAACTTCAACACTTCCGACTTGCTTCATGCGCTTCTTACCTTCTTTTTGCTTCTCAAGCAACTTCCGCTTACGAGATATATCTCCACCGTAACATTTAGCTAATACGTTCTTACGCATTGCTTTTACAGTTTCACGTGCGACTACCTTCGTACCTACCGTTGCTTGAATAGGAACCTCGAACATTTGACGCGGAATAATTTCGCGTAGCTTCTCACATATAATACGCCCGCGATTGAACGAACGATCGCGATGTACGATGAATGAAAGAGCATCCACTTGTTCATTGTTAAGCAAGATGTCCATTTTGACAAGATTTGATGTACGGTATCCCGATATTTCATAGTCAAACGATGCATAACCCTTCGTACCGGACTTCAACTTATCAAAGAAGTCATAGACAATCTCCGACAGTGGAACTTCATAGATAATCGTTACGCGTTTATCATCTAAGTACTCCATGTTTACGAACTCTCCACGTTTGTTCTGGCACAGTTCCATAACCATACCCACATAATCATTCGGTACGATAATGGATGCTTTAACGTAAGGTTCTTCTACATGGTCAATCTTACCGATTTCCGGATAATTAGATGGGTTATCAATCGTAATCATATCCCCATTGGTCATCGCGATTCGATAGATAACACTTGGTGCAGTAGTGATGAGTGGAATATTAAATTCACGCTCAATACGTTCCTGAATGATCTCCATATGGAGTAGCCCTAAAAATCCACAACGGAATCCAAAACCAAGCGCACTAGAAGACTCCGGCTCAAAGGTTAGCGATGCATCATTTAACTGCAGTTTCTCTAACGCTTCTCGTAAATCTACATATTCCGAAGTCTCAATTGGATATAATCCGCAATACACCATTGGATTAATTGAACGATAACCCGGTAATGCTTCCGCCGTAGGGTTCTTCGCATTGGTTACCGTGTCCCCTACTCGTGTATCCCCAACGTGCTTGATACCAGCAACAATAAAGCCGACATCTCCCACTTTCAGTTCATCCACGATGGTCATGCTAGGCATGAAGGCACCGACCTCAATAACCTCAAACGTTTTGTCTGTCGCCATCATCTTGATCTTGGATCCCGCTTTAATGCTACCGTCAATGACTCGGATATATACAATAACGCCCTTGTAAGCGTCATAGTGAGAGTCAAAGATCAAAGCTTTAAGCGGTTGGTCAGGATTCCCTGTCGGAGATGGAACTTGCTTTACAACCTGCTCCAATATTTCCCTAATTCCTATTCCTGCCTTCGCTGATGCTAGTACTGCTTCGCTTGCATCCAACCCGATAACATCCTCAATCTCCTGTCTTACTCGTTCTGGTTCCGCACTTGGAAGATCAATTTTGTTAATAACAGGTAAAATTTCCAAGTTATTCTCCAGCGCTAAGTAGACATTAGCGAGCGTCTGAGCTTCAATCCCCTGAGCAGCATCTACAATAAGTAATGCGCCTTCACAAGCTGCAAGACTTCGTGATACTTCATACGTGAAATCCACATGTCCAGGTGTATCAATTAAATTCAGAATGTACTCTTCCCCATCGTCAGCAAGGTACTTTAAGTTAACAGCTTGCAACTTAATTGTAATCCCACGTTCACGTTCGAGATCCATCTTGTCCAACACTTGCTCTTGCATTTCTCGAGAAGTCAGTGCACCCGTATGCTCAAGAATACGGTCAGCCAAAGTAGATTTACCATGGTCTATATGTGCAATGATACTAAAATTACGAATTTTCTTTTGTCTTTCGAATACGTCCGTCATGCCTTACCCCCACAAACAGCCTGATGTATCAATCACCTCATTATAACAGTTGTAGGTAACAGCGGCAATCCCACATACATTTCAAAAAATTGGAGGTCATTTATAATACTTATTTCGTCGCAGAACTGAATAGGGATACCACGAATTGAATACTCTCTTGAGATGCCTTTTGTAATAAATTGGCCGTTTTATCTGCTAATACATCGACTGTCGGTTTAGAACTCTCTGGTATTAAAATCTGCTTAGGTGTTTTATCTGAATAGTCAGGCGCCTCCACTTGTTGCTGTTCAGAAATAATATCTTTCTGCACAGGAGCAGGATTCGCCTGTACTGTAATGGTATAAGATCCCGCAGTGCCTGAGTTTGGAATACCCTGTGGTAATGGCACTGTAATCTCCTGCACCGATTTTGGCGTGGTCACCTTACTGATATTAGGTTGGATTGAAGAGGCCCGGCTAGGATTTGCTAACTGTATCCCTATTAGAAGTCCTAACCCAGCCCACAAACTAATCATCCACATTTTTTTAGTGAAACGAGACATTAGCGTCCCCCTCCTTTTAGGTATCCATTTAGCGCTTTAGTTGCCACTCTTCGTTGTGGATTCAGATTTAGCGGCACTCGCCTTCTTCGCCTTCTGATCTGCGAAATACACATCAGAAATCGTATCCGCCAAAATACGAGATGTCCGCTTAAGTTCTTCTCCCGTACTATCAACCCCACCAATCTCAATCACAATACTATTGGGTGAGAGCGACTGATTATATTCACCGTTACCTTGCTCTGCTGTTTTCCCCCATATACCTCTTGATATGCCCGGATAAGATTTTTCTAAACGTTTATTTATAGAATTAGCAAAAGCTTCATTTTCTCTCCAATTTTTGTTCTCATGCCCAATGATGAAATACAATTGTGCATAACTTACGCCATTAATCACAGCCGTTGTCGTTTTATGACGCTGGGAGTCACGGTGAATGTCGAGCAAGTACGTTAATTTAGTGTTTTGTGCAAGTGCTGTCTTAACTGCTTGACGGGAATATTTATAAGAGAACTTGTAACTGTAATCTTTTATATAAGAGGGATAGTCATCTTTCAGATGAATTGCAGCAACACCTTTAGCTTTCAGTTCACTCGCGATATAACTTCCCACCTGCATGACATTTTGGGAGGGTAATGCTGAGGTTGGATTAGTGCTAAATGTTCCTACTAATGGATTAAATGCTTCACGAGCGTGAGAATGATAGATTAGCACCTCACTGTTGCTATCCACAGGTGTTTCCTTCGAAATTTCTTTATCCGGATCCTTGTCATCACCAGGCTTAGTGACTGGTTCCGGAGTGATCGGGTCTGGGAGAACACCTTCGTTTTCTTGTGATTTGGCACTGTCTACAACCTTAGCAGAATCAGGATGGTAATCCTCCGGAGCCTCCATATTTACATTCCCAGAAGCACTTCGAAGTAGAACTGGATCATTTGCATCCATACCTGGTAATTCACGCGCTAATAGACTTCTAGGATCTCCCGGATTCACACTGGTAAGTAACTGAAATACAAATGTGGTCATTTTCTCACCTGAAAAAGTGGAAGATGTTTGCCCTTTACTCAGATGGGGAATCTCCATTCCCAGCATATCTTTAAAAAAGTCACTAGAAAGCGATGAAGCAAAACCCTTCATGGATGATACCGGCGAAGAATTGAATTTATTCTCCGCTATCCCACCAACGCCTAAGAGTACGAAGAAAACCATCGAACTTAACGTCAGTAGTAAAAAAGTGCGTCCCATTGTTAGAATAGACATCCATTTAGCTCGCCATTTGCGTATATTCCAAATTTGAAACCATTTACTTTCCATGTCTTATGTCCTCCTGAAATCTCTTATACTTCAAATCTATGAACTTTAGAGATTCACTAGAACCAAAATACAAAAAAAAAGAAGTTCCGATAGATTCGGAACTTCTTCGGCACACCTTAATCGTCAATGTGTATAATCACCTACATTAGTTGGGTCAACCGCCTCATGTAAGGCTGCATTTAACCCTGTAGCAATGATGTTGGCCATATCTTCAATAAACTTATCAATTTCCTTCGGTGTCACAATCAGATCATGCCCAAGAGGTTCTAACACTTCTTTAACTAAGCCTAGACGTTCCTGTTCAGGCATATCGTCCAACATCCCGATAATTTCTTTCGTTTGGTTTGTTTCCTGATCTAAATGTTTCTTCATCAATTCGATCGCATTATTCACAATCGTAGACGCATAACAAACTGTAGGTACACCAATAGCGATACAAGGTACACCTAGTACTTCTTTTGTTAATCCCCGTCGTTTATTACCTATCCCAGATCCAGGGTGAATACCTATATCAGCAATCTGGATGGTCGTATTTACCCGTTCAAGCGATCTGGATGCGAGCGCATCCACAGCAATAATCAGATCAGGTTTTGTACGATCTATAATTCCTTGTACAATTTCACTTGATTCAATCCCAGTTACCCCGAGTACGCCTGGGGCAATTGCGCTTAATTGCCGATATCCGGGGGCAACCTGATCGGGTACCAACTCAAAATAATGGCGTGTGACTAATATATTTTCTACAACAAGTGGCCCTAAAGAGTCAGGGGTAACATTCCAGTTCCCTAGACCAACGACCAAGACCGATTTAGTCTTACTTATCCCAATCAGCGTTAAGAAATCTTCGAATTCTCGAGCCAACGCCTCAGCTACTCTTCCTTGCAAACCCGTATCACCATCACGAAGTCCTGGCACTTCTAACGTCACATAATGCCCCTTCACTCGACCAATCATTCTTGACCCTTCGTCATTCAGTACATTTAATCGCGTGATTTTGATTCCGTCTTGCTCAGAAACTTCTTCATCTACACCTGGAATAGGTGCGTTATATCTTTTTTCTGCCATTTCCTTAGCATCTACAGCAAGATCTGTACGAACGTTATAATTCTGCAAATCTAAAGTCATCCGTATTTAACCTCCTTCTTCTTCTCATGATAGTGTGCGAGAGAAGCGATATGTTTATTCAAACCCTTTTTTAGTATTGCTTTTTATAATGCCCCATGCTAAACTATTTTAAGTTGTGAATCATTTCGATATCTATCGAATGTCTTTCAGGAGGTGAATGCAATGCCAAATATTAAATCCGCAATCAAACGCGTAAAAACGAACGACAAACGTCATGCGCTCAACGCTTCCCAAAAATCCGCGCTTCGTACAGCTGTTAAAGCTGCTGACAACGCGCTGGCAAATAATGAAGTTGAAGCTGCTAATACTACCATTCAATTGGCTTCCAAGAAATTGGATAAGGCTGTAACTAAAGGTTTGATCCACAAGAATGCAGCTGCTCGTAAGAAATCTCGCTTGGCGAAAAAACTTAACGCCCTTAATGCTCAAGCATAAGATGCGCTATTCATACGACAAAAGCAGAAGTCCTGAACAGCAAGTTAGCTGATCAGGACTTTTTAGCATGCAATATTAATTTTAATTTTGTAATCGTAATAAAAATAACTCTAATCCAAGTACCTTTTCTATTCTCCCCGTCTTCATCTGGAAATCTAAATCCGCAAGCCTATTCAATATTTGTCTAAGATCCCCTGATTTGAACTTTCTAGCTTGCTCACCCGCTATTTTAACAGCATATGGATGAAGACTAAGCTGTGATGCAATTTGTTGCTGTGAATAACTTTGACTAGCCAATTCCTTCACCTGTAAAATAATTCGAAACTGTCTTGTGATGAGCGCCGCTATCTTAATTGGTTCTTCGCGTTGTTTAAGAAGCTCATAGAATATACCCAGCGCTTGTTCTAATCGCAGATTAGCAATATTCTCAACTAGTGCAAAGACATTCTGTTCCGTACTGCGGGCTACTAACTGCTCCACGGTATCGAGATCAATCGTCCCACCCTCTCCAGCATATAAACAAAGCTTATCCAGTTCTGCTGTTAATGTCTGAAGTTGTGTTCCTGCGTTTCTAATGAGTGCCTCAGCTGTCCCTTGTGCTAATACGCAGCCTCTCTGCTTCGTCTCCTTAGTCACCCAGCCTAGTAATTCCTCTCCCCCTAATGGAGCGAACGCAAGAACAACCCCAGCAGCTTTCAGCGCCTTAACTACTTTCTTCCGTTCATCTAACTTCTCATGATATACGAGAAATATAAGGATGCTGTATTCAGCAGGATTCTTCATATATTCCAATAGCGCTTCAATACGATGTTCAATCTTACCGCCCTCTTTACCTGCTGTGAAAACAGAGGCATCTCGGACAAAGATTAATTTTCGTGGCACCATAAAAGGTACTGTCTCTGCTTCCTCAATGACAACTTGAAGTGGTGTATCCGCCAGATCATAGTTCACAATGGCAAAATCACGATCTTCCTTTTGAAGCAATTGCTCCTCTAACAAGGTAGTAAACTTTTTTATTTGATACTTCTCCAATCCGTATAGCAGATACACAGGAGAAACATCTCCATGTTTGATAGCTTTCGTTGCTGTTTTGATATCCACGGTATCTCCCTCTCTTTTACTTCTACGCATAACCCCTTGAATGCTCTTTAATGATTCTACCAAAAAAATGACTTTCAAACCATAACAAAGGAACCTCGAGCTTTCACTCAAGGTTCCTTATGTCCCAGCACATCTATATAAACACCGACAACAGAAAGCTCTAGAAACTTCCCTGCCAGTGGCCATAACGATTAGGGCTTCCTTATTTATATTGATGGCTGAATATCTAAGTGTTACTGCGACTGTACCGTAATATAACATATTCTTATGCTTCATGAACGGTGCGTTTATTTCGCAAAATATTTTATGGAGCTACAACTGCTGCCGCATCATTAGGATAAGTGTAACTAGACACTTTACCTTCTTGAGATAACTGATACGTAAACACTTTACTATCCGCAGACCATTCCCCCGACACCCAAGTACCATTTAATTCAATACTTTGAATTATGGAGTTTTTTATTTCCATTTCTAAGGGTAATTGATATATAACCAGTTTCTGATCTTCCAATGTCGCTTGCACTTTCCCATCCGGTGATTCCCATGACTGAGTTGCATCCAAACCAAATGCTCTTATTTGCGTCATAAGGCTATCTTGAGATGGAATTGGTGGGTCAACGGTTACTGCCTTCGGCGCATCACTAATACTCGTATCTTTGGGGACAACTTCATTCATACTGCTGGAAGCTAGCCCTTGAACTGGCTCTACCGTCCTGGATTTATCTTGGGCACTAGATTTATCTTGGGCACTAGATTTATCCGCAACATCCTTAGATGGTTTCGGCGGATCCTCTTTGGTTAGCTTCGGTGTATCCGCTACTTTCGTAGAACTTGGATCCGAACTCTTAGTCCCAGCGGATGTGTCTGATGCTTTATCCTGTTCTGAAGGAACGCTTCCTTCATTTCCTACCGTTGGGTCTGGAGCAATGGGTTCCTTATTCAGGCTATCTACTGAATCAGAACTAAGACCATCCTGCTGAGTCGTACCAGAAGTAGCCACTGAAATATCTGCATTATTAGTAGCAGCATTATTATCGACAGTCTTCTGCTCGGCAGAGGCGACCTTATCGGAGACCTTAGCAACGGGTTGTTGCATCTCAGCATCTTCAATTTCTTGTGGAGAATAACCATAAATAGCTACGCCTAGTATGCCCATAGCTGCGACAGCGCCAATCACAGTTCTTGCTGCCGTACCTGTGAACAATCGTCTCTTAGGGACAATTACAGGAGACACAGGAACCATTTCATCAGACGAACGCTCTTTCGAAGCACACTTCTCAAGCCGTGCACGATCCAAAGCATCAAGTTGGGGCATAATAGCATCGACCAAGCTGTATTTCGGATTGACAAGAGGAAGTTCTGCAAGCTCATGAGACAGTGATTTAAGCATACGGAAAGATTCCGCACATTCTGGACAACGGGCAATATGTTCCATCATCCGAGTCGTATTTTCTTCATTTAGATCGTTATCCAAATAACGGTGCATCCATTCAATCACCTCTGGACATTTCATCCTGATACACCTCCTTTCTGATACTCTTGAAGCATACTCTGTAATTGCTGTCTTGCCCTGAATAGATATGATTTAACCGTATTTAGTGGAAGATTCAAACAATCAGCAATTTCGTTGTAGGAGAAATCTTGTATATACCTTAATACAATAACGGTTCTATGATGTTCTGGCAGTTGATTGATTGCTTCCTGAATATCCTCTGCCATGTAAGATGACAATACTAATTGTTCTACATCCTGTTTATCTGGAAAAACAAACTCATGTTCATCCATAGACACCGTTGGTTTATTACGACGAAATTTATCTATACATATATTAGTCACAATCCGTTGTACCCATGTCTTAAACTTCGCTTTTTCCTCATAAGAGTCAATTCGAGTATAAATACGGATTAATGATTCCTGAGCAGCATCCAGTGCGTCTTGTTCGTTATTCAAGATATAATAGGCCGTCCGATATACATGTTGTTCAATATCTCGTAATAGGGTAATTAGAGCGTCGCGATCGCCCGATTGAGCCGCTCTAATGAGTCCGAGCTCTACCACAAAGGATCCCCCTCTCCCTGCAATCTTACTGACGTGTAAGACCAGCAAATTGTTGCAATTTGTAATCATTTTTTTATAATAATTTTCAAAAGATTATGTATCTAAAATACATGTCATCTAATCACAAAAAACTCAACCCCCATAACAAGTGGAGATTGATCATGAAAGTTAACTATAAATAGTCAGGTTATAAGACTCTCTATGGAAATCTTACAAGAGTATGAGATGAAGTTCAAGCCCCCACATGACCTATTTAAGTTTATTCCTAACCCATACCTTTTTATGATGAAGTTTCATTTGAATCTCTCCTTGCTGGTCCGTTCGAAATATACTTAAGCCTTGATTTAAGATCCGATCAACCACATCAGAATTAGGATGACCATAGGAATTATTAACACCTACAGAGATAACTGCTGTTGTAGCATTCAAATTGGCAAGCCACTCTTTAGAAGAAGATGTCTTACTGCCGTGGTGAGCAATCTTTATTATATCTATACCCTGAATTTGGAATATCGAATTTGTTGCGTCCTCTAAGATTTCATTCTCGCTCGCTTCATCCATATCTCCAGTTAATAATACGCGCACACCATTCATTTCGAGTGTAAACACTAAAGAAGAATGATTCTGGTCCTTTATGATAGGCAATTCTATTTGTTCATCTTGTGTCATTTCTGGAGATAAGAATATCATACTCGTAAATGGATCTGGATGCATCTCCATCGATTGATGCACAGCATAAATGGGAACTTTTTTCACGAGAGCCGTTAATAACAATTTTTCGAGCGTCGACGTACCCGTTAATGTCCCATTAAATAAAATGGCCTTCACAGGGATCTGATCTAGTACTGCTTGTAATCCACCAATATGATCCTGATCTCCATGCGTAAGAATAACAGCATCTAGCTGATGAATACCTCTTTTTTTCAACAAGGGCACAAGCACTTTAGTTCCTACTTCAAAGGGTTCTTTTCGAGCCTTCCATGAGTCGGACTGTTTGCTGAAATTTAATGTTCCACCGCCATCCACAAGAATATTTTTCCCTTCAGGCGTTGTAATTAGAATACTGTCACCTTGACCAACATCTAGGAATTGTACCAGTCCCGCTCCCTTCAGAGACAGAGGTTGATATCCCACATACAGTAAGACAATAAATGAGAGTATCAGTGGAGCCACGATGTACTGTTTCCAAGTTAACTTATTCCCTCGCTCTTGTAGCTGTTGCATATGATGTACGCCTACGCCTTCTAAAGGAATCGTATCGTCAACAGATATTGGAAGTGGTTGAACATGATGTACCCATAATTTCCCCAACCTCAGTAGGACATACAACAAAATATAGTAACAACAAATCCAAACAATAGAGGGTGAACGCCATATCGTTATAAACGCTGGATGAATATTCATCCATTCGACCAACGTAAAGCTCATATTATCGAGCCATTCCACAACCCATGCCACATATCTGCCAGCAGGCATCCAGATCGACCCTAGTGCTAATGAAACCATTCCAAGTGGCATCACTATTGCGGAAATGAGTGGGACAAGTATCAGGTTAGCTACAACAGATAGCATCGAGAACTGGTTAAAATAATATATCGTTAACGGAAAAGAAGTAAACTGAGCTATAACCGTTACACCTAACGCACCCGCTAATTTACGAGGCACTCTACTGAGCAAAGGCATCGCCAAAGGTACATATATAATCAAACCTAACGTAACGATAAACGATAGTTGAAAGCTTACATTTATTAATAAATAAGGATTCCACACCAACATCAAGAGTGCAGCCGCACTAATAATATGAAGTCCATCTTTCAGTAATCCTCGTCTTGCTGCATAAAGAGTAATCATACTCATTATACCAGACCGAACAACTGAAGGGCTGAATCCCGTAAGAAGTACATAAGCAGGCACTAGTAAAATAATGATTGTGAGTATCTTCTCACGTGAAAGTCTAAACAACGATAACAGGATCATTAAGCAGGCCACATATACAGCAACATGGGTACCCGATACAGCTAGTATATGTGTTAAACCAAGTTGAGAGAATTGATTATATGTTACTGGGTCTACATCATCTTGCATTCCTATAATCAGACCTTTCATAAACCCAGCATGAGGCTCTTGAAACAATGCATCTAGCTTCGATGCAAGCTTTGCTCTTAACGCATCATTCACTCGAAAAAGTGTTGATATACTCCATGAAGTTGGAGATTGCACCACTGTGTTTTGTAATCCTTTTACCTTCACAATCCAGTGTATTTCTTTCGTACGCAAATACTTTCGATAGTCGAAACCATCAAAATTGCGCGCAGGTGCAGGGATCTCTAGGGTACCGCTTAGTTTTATTTCATCACCACGCTGCCATTCTAGTGCCTTTTGTTGTTGCTCCTTCGTTAAAAGTTTCACTTGCACCAGTACGGTCTCCAATATTTCAGATGAATTTATTCCAGACAACTTCACGTTCATATCCGCTCGATCCCCATCCACTTCCACGGATGAGATAATTACACCCTCTACATCGACTGGCATGCCAGTAAGGATAGATATGTCCTGCTTCACAGCTTGAGGTACCATTGACACATTAGAATGATCATGCCACTCCCAGTATCCACCTGATACCGTGAGTGCAAGCCATACTATAACTATCATTCCCACTCTTACTTTAAATAGAATCATAGATATTAGAAGTGCAACCGAAGCAATAGCCCATATCCAACCTAATGTAAAGCCCGAATATAGACATGCAGCACTACTTCCAGCAATCCAACATAAGGTAAATAACAACAGGGGTCTATCTTGCATCTCTCATCACATTCCTTTCTTAGACAAATAAAAACACCTCTTCTGCGGCTATACTCGCAAAAGAGGTGTTTCCTCTATTCAATACTCACAATATATAATTTATATATAAATCTAGTTCGAAACCGTTGTTAATGTATCTTTAGGCGGTTCATACGATTGAAGCTTGCGAAAAACAATCCCTTTACTATTCATCATCTGAGTTACCTTGTCCGTATCTTTAGGATAGGATCTGTGAAATACAATCTCAACAATACCACTGTTAGCCAACATATTCGCACATGTCCAACAAGGTTCATCCGTTACATACACTGTACTACCTTCTCGATCAATACGGTCTGTAAAAAGTAATAAGTTCTGTTCAGCATGGATGGTACGAATGCAACGTTGCTTCTTTATCATCTGTTGTTCCCCATCAATATGGACCAGAGACACTTCCTCAGAGATCATACAACCTGCTTCTGAACAATCTGGCATCCCCATCGGAGCTCCATTATAAGCTGTTCCGAGTAGTTTCTTACCTTGAACTAGTACCGCTCCTACATGTCGACGAGAACAACGAGAACGAGTAGATACCATATATGCAATGTCCATGAAATATGTATCCCAGTCTTTACGTGTATCTGTCATTTCATTCTCCCCCTCTGTATTCCTTTATTGTATATTATAATCTACAATTCGACATAAGGGGCAATTTTCGCCATCATTTTCGTTCCGATCCCTTTTACATCATTAAGATCTGATATTTTCCGAAAAGGTCCATTCTGATTACGATAGTCTACTATAGCCTGAGCCTTTTTCTCTCCAATACCCGGAAGCTCCATTAATTCTTTAATTCCGCCGGTGTTCACATTTATTTTGTGAATATTTGCAGCATCTGACGTAGTAGCCGTTGGTGACGTCTGCTCATTCGTCTTCACTTGATCCACCTTCTGCGCGACAGTCGACGTCCCTAATTTATTATCCAAGGGGGGAGAATTAACACTATTCTCATTGACTGTGATTTCAGTTAACTTCGAATCAGCCGCTGAGCCTACTACATTGCTCGTGGATACTTCTTGAACCCCCTGCTTCTCGTTAGAAGACGTTTCCTCTCCTAATGCTTGCGCCACTTGTAAGTTTAAAGGCTCCCAACCCTCAATATTTCCTCTTTCCCCAATACCAGATAATAGAATTCCTCCACTACCTAATAAGGCAACCATAATACCTATTGCTTTACGTTTCATCTCACTACACCCCTATCACATTGGAATGGAAAGAAATTTCAATATTTCGAATACATCATCTTAAGACAAATAAATAAAATTACTTGTTCTAATCTGTAAATTCGTCATGAGGTAAAGGTTCTAATGCATATGTTAAGAAGAAGGGTTATGTCATTACCGTAATTATGAAAGGAGGGAATGCCACATGAGGATAGGACTTATTGGAACCGGTAGTATGGGAAGCCTCTTAATAGATTCCTTCATATATTTTGGGGCAATAACGCCTCAGCAGCTATTTATAAGTAATCGATCAAAGGAAAAACTCCATTTACTCACCGAACGCCATGAAGGTTTAAATGTATCTCTTAACAATATCGACACCGTAAGAAGCTGCGATATTCTATTCATCTGTGTTAAGCCTCTTCAATTTGCCACTTTGATACAAGAAATTAAAGATCACGTTCAATCAGATCAACTTCTCGTTTCTATTACTAGTCCTGTACAAATACATCATTTGGAGAATAATCTATCTTGTAAGATTGCCAAAATCATTCCAAGCGTAACTCATAAGGTTGGAAGTGGCGCCTCATTAGTTATGTATGGTAGCCGAATCCAAAAGGAAGATCAGCAAATTCTGCACGACCTGCTCTCTTTCATCAGCAAACCGATAGAAATAAAAGAAACGCAGGCTCGCATTAATTCTGATTTCACTAGCTGCGGGCCTGCGTTTATGAGTTTCTTCTTAATAAAATGGATCGATGCTGCTGTGGAGATGACAGGCATTTCCCGTGAGGAAATCACCTGTCTCGCAAGTGAGATGATGCTTGGTACAGGCAACTTATTAACCCAAGGTGGGCTAACACCTCTTCAACTTCAAGACCTGGTAGCCGTACCTGGAGGTATTACTGCACAAGCTTTATCCCAATTAAACCACAGTTTAGATGGCGTATTTCATAATCTAATTACTACGACCCACAACAAATATATTGAAGATGTTGAGAAACTAGATGAATTATTAGGTGATATTAGCTAACAACAATGTTAACCAATTTTCCTGGGACAGCAATGACTTTACGGATGGTTTTACCTGCAATGGCTTGCTCCACACTTGGAAGAGCTAAACTATGCGCTTGCATGTCCTCTTGATTCGTTTCTTTTGAAATCAAGGTACGCTGTACAATTTTACCATTCACTTGCACGACAATCTCGATCTCTGAATCCACAGTCCACGACTCGTCATATGTTGGCCATTGTTCATACGTGATACTGTCTTCATGTCCAAGGCGCTGCCACAACTCCTCGGAAATGTGCGGTGCCATTGGGGACAGAAGTTGCGCAAAGTCCTCTAGAGCACGACGTGGCAACTCATCTGTCTTGTAAGCTTCATTAACAAAGATCATCAACTGACTAATCGCTGTATTAAATCGTAAGTTATCCAAATCTTCGGTTACTTTCTTGATGCTCTTATGCCACACTCGTTTAAATTCATCACTGCCTTCACCATCGACAATTTTACTATTTAGATTACCTTCATCATTGACGAATAGACGCCATACACGAGAAAGGAACCGATGGCTTCCTTCTACTCCGCTAATATTCCATGGTTTAGTAGCTTCTAATGGACCCATAAACATTTCATAGATTCGAAGGGTATCCGCGCCATGGCTTTCAACGATTTCATCTGGGTTAACGACATTCCCACGGGATTTACTCATCTTCTCGTTATTAGTACCTAGAATCATTCCTTGGTTTACAAGTTTATGGAATGGTTCTTTCGTATCAACAATCCCTAGATCATACAGAACCTTATGCCAGAAACGTGCATACAACAAGTGAAGTACTGCATGCTCTGCTCCACCGATATAAAGGTCTACTGGAAGCCACTGTTGCTGCTTCTCCTTGGAACATAGCTCTTTATCATTGTGTGGATCAATAAAGCGTAGGTAATACCAGCAACTTCCTGCCCACTGAGGCATCGTATTCGTCTCACGACGAGCCTTCATTCCAGTCTCAGGATCAATCGTTTCCACCCACTCAAGAACGTTAGCAAGTGGTGATTCCCCTGTACCTGATGGCTTGATTTGATCCACATCTGGTAGGACAAGTGGTAATTGATCCACAGGAACAGTCTTCATCGTTCCATCTTCTAGATGAAGGATGGGAATCGGCTCTCCCCAATATCTCTGACGGCTAAATAACCAGTCACGCAGACGATATGTGATTTTACCTTGACCCTTGCCACTCTCTTCTAGCCAAGCGATCATTTTCGCAATAGCCTCTACATTCTGTAAACCATTAAGCCATTCAGAGTTAACATGATCTCCGTCTCCGCTGTAAGCCTCTTCCTCAATATTACCGCCTTTAACCACTTCTATAATTTCTAGTCCGAACTGTTTGGCAAATTCCCAGTCACGACTATCATGACCTGGAACAGCCATAATCGCTCCTGTTCCATATCCAGCAAGAACATAATCTGCAATCCAAATTGGCATCGTAGCGCCATTCACTGGATTAACCGCATAAGCCCCTGTGAAGACACCCGTTTTGTCTTTAGCCAAATCTGTACGTTCTAGATCACTTTTGTGTGAAGCTTGAACCTTATAAGCCTCTACAGCTGCCTTTTGCTCTTCTGTCGTGATACGAGCGACTAACTCTTGCTCCGGAGCTAGGACACAGTAACTTGCACCGAACAACGTATCTGGTCTCGTTGTGAATACCACAAGTTGATCCTCGTGACCTTGAATTTCAAATTTCACTTCAGCGCCTTTGGATTTACCAATCCAGTTACGTTGCATATCTTTAATACCTTCAGACCAATCTAGTTCTTCTAGGTCATCCAACAAACGATCCGCATACTCTGTAATTTTCAGCATCCATTGTCTCATCGGTTTACGAACGACAGGATGATTTCCGCGCTCACTCAACCCATTAATAACTTCTTCATTCGCAAGTACTGTACCCAATGCTTCACACCAATTGACTGGCACTTCAGCGACATAAGCAAGTCCCTTATTATACAATTGGATAAAGATCCATTGCGTCCATTTGTAATATTCAGGGTCCGTCGTGCTAATCTCTCTATCCCAGTCATATGAGAAACCAAGAGATTTGATCTGACGGCGGAAATTATTAATATTCTGAACTGTAAATCCCTTTGGATGTTCTCCTGTATCTATAGCATGTTGCTCTGCTGGTAGACCGAAAGCATCCCAACCCATAGGATGAAGAACATTATAACCACGCATCCGTTTATAACGCGATACGATATCTGTCGCTGTATAACCTTCAGGATGCCCTACATGAAGACCTGCTCCCGATGGGTATGGAAACATATCCAAAGCGTAGAACTTAGGCTTCGCTGGATCTTCCCCTGTTTTAAAAGTATTATGCTCATCCCAATATTGTTGCCATTTCGGTTCAATGGCTTGTGCCTGATAACCCTGGCCTTGTGGCTGTTGTTCGCTCATGACTTGTGTTCCCCCTTCGCAACTGTGCGCGATATAATATGTAGCGTATTTACTCATCAAAAAAACCTCTTCATCCGTAGCGTATGATCGCTAGGGACGAGAGGTTAGATTCCCGTGGTACCACCCTAGTTAGCGGAATACATGCTTTGTCTTCCACTCACTTTGAACCCTTAACGCGGGCAAGACGATGATACTTTATATATAGAAATCTGACGACCTAAATTGCAGCGTCTTTGACTTTTCCATATTCATATCATGACTCCGAGGTAAGTTCGTTTCGGTCTATCAACCGGCTTACAGCAACCGCCGGCTCTCTGAGTGAAGTCTCGAAATTATTACTCCTCATCAACGTTTAAAATATGCATTTTGATGAACCATATTATACAGAAACAAGGAGGATAAGTCAACCAGAGACCCGATTCCATATGATGAATTCTTCAGCTAATTGCGACCGGGCATAACCATCATTTTGTATAATTTATTAACAAGAAACAAACACTACTATCTGTCTTTCCAAACCAATCTAAGGGAGCGTGTTCATATGCGTGAAGGAATAATTCCTGCTGTTCTTGGAACTGTCGTATCCGCATCGGGTGCTGCACTGCTTGGTAGCAAGTATAAACTTGCCGCGTATGGCGTATTAGGCTTTGGTCTAGCACACATCATTCTTGGAAGTATCGACCTTGTAGAACATCGTTGAGAACTGGAAATACAATAGGAGCATATGATTATATCCTATATGCCATGCCTAAACCCAGTACAAATAAGCCTTGGATCAAAGGATCCAAGGCTTATTTAAGCATTCATTATTGTGGATTCGTTGTCCATAGCCCAGCTGTTTTCACAAACACACGCTGTGGAAGTCTCAATGTTGCTAGTGCTAACTCAGCTACATCTTCAGGTTGCATCATACGATCTTCATCACCTATTTTCAAGCCAGCATTCTTAGCTAAATCCGTGTTGACTGTACTTGGTGTCAAAGCCATAACTCGAATGTTGAATTTGCGAACTTCCTGCAACACAGATTCAGTCAGGCCCAATACCGCAAACTTAGAAGCACAATAAGCGGAGCCCGTTGCAAATCCTTTTTCTCCTGCAGTTGATGCGATATTGATGATATTTCCACTATTTTGCTCTATCATTGTAGGAAGTACTGCACGAGTAACGTAATAAGTACCCATCAAGTTAACCTGGATCATTTTTTCCCACACATCAGAATCCATATCCACTAATGTTCCGAACTCTGCGAACCCAGCATTATTGATCAGAATATCAATGGAACCCAATTGCTCTTTCAATACCTCTACAGCGTGGTCGACTTCACTCTTCACAGAAACATCTGCTGTCGCAATACTAACTTTGACACCATAAGCTTCCGTTAGTGTGTTACGAAGCACTTCCAAATCTGAAGTTGTTCTAGCGATCAGACCCAAATTCACACCTTCCTTAGCAAGTGAAGTTGCTATAGCTAGGCCGATCCCTTTTCCTGCACCCGTAATGATAGCTGTGCTATTCTTAAATTCCATTTGATCCACTCCTATACGTTAATTTTATTCGTCACTTCTAAAAACTCACTACTCAAGTATACGCCAAATATGATGTAGTCATCAAAAAAATGAAGCCCTGAATATCACAGGGCTTCATAAAGATACAACTATTTGATTGCCACATAAAAGAGCCGCTGCGCATCCTCATCTGCTTCGGTCCATTCAAAATCCGCATAAATTTTGATATCACGGAATCCAGCTTTTACGAGTTCCACCTTCATCCACTCAGGATCGTACGCACGCTGAACATGAATCTCTTCGAAACGTCGGTACTGATCTCCACCTTGTTCATCACGGACAAAAATGCTTAAATGATGCTCAATCTCACAACGTTCCTGATCTAGATCACATGTCCAAATATAAGAAACAGAACGTTCATCCAGCACAAACGGCTGTTCTTCATCATAACGTTTCATCGTATTGGGATGGTGTACATCAAAGAGGAACGTTCCTCCTGGCTTTAAGCCCTCATATGTTCGCGCGAACATAGATATAACATCCGATTCTTCAACGAGATAATTAATACAGTCACAAAAAGATATCACAGAATCCACCGGTTCTGGCAATTCCCACGCTGTCATATCTTGTTGAACCCACCGTATACTTCCTTCGCGTTGAAAACGACTACCCTGCGGCGTTCCATCCATCTTGCCGCGGGCAACAGACAACATATCCGATGAAAGATCAATACCTGTCACTTCAAATCCAGAGTTCACTAGTGGTATGGTAATGCTACCCGTCCCACAACCCAGCTCAGCTACAGTATGAGGCATCCCATGTTTCTCCCAAGCCGTTCGGGCGAAACGTATCCAGTCAGGGTATGGCATATCCTCCATTAATTCATCATAGACATATGCAAATTTCCGGTAGGATGACATAATGACACCTCACTCTCTTTCGAATACCATGATTCAGTATAGGATTAAGACTGTACCTCTTCATTTGGAGTAGACTCCGGATTCACGAGATACGTCCAATTTTCTTTTTGCGTAATCAAGCCTTCTTTAAGCAACTTACCAATTGCTCGTTTAAATGCTGATTTACTAATGCCAAATCGTTCTTTGATAATATCTGGCGGTGTAGCATCAGAATAAGGCATTCCTCCACCTGGACGTTCCTTGAGGAATACCAATAAGTTCTCAGCATCCAGATCACGTCCAACCTCCTTCAGAGGGACCATGGAAAGATTGACTCTTCCATCTTCACGAATATGGCTAATACGTACCTTCACTTCTTCGCCAAGACGAAGCATGCGCGTGCGTTCCGTAGAATGAATGAGTCCAATAACCCCGAATCCAACCACGCCACCATCGACAAGCACGAACGTGCCCATCTGAAGTGATTTATACACGGTTGCGTCCATCCATTGGTTCATCCAAGAGGAAGGTGCCGCAAAGGTTAACGTTTCCAGCTCATACTCTCCAGCTAACTTAGCAAGCAATCTTCCCTGTTTATCGTGCTCCATGGTGACAAATACAGAATCACCTACACGTGGGTGCAACTCATTAAGTTCAGGTAATTCACGTATAGGAAGCAACAACTGACGACCAAGTCCCATTTCGAGGAAACAACCGAGGCGTGGATTAATATCTGCCACAACCAACTTAGCTAGTCCATCAAGTGTCAAATACGGTTTCTTCATTGTTGCAGCTAAGCGGCCTTCTGTATCAAAAAATATAAATACTTCTAATATGTCGCCAGGCTTTATTTCTTCTGTAATTTCCGTGTAATGAAGTAACACATCGAAATCATCTCCATATAGAAAAAAACCATATGGAGACACCTCACGGGCCACTTCTAGTGAAACAACTGTACCCGCAACTAAGCTCATACTAATTCCATTACCTTAGCATCAGACCATAATTTCTCAAGATTATAGAATTCACGTTCATCGCGGTGGAATACATGAACAATAACGTCTCCCAAATCCATCAATACCCAACGAGCGGAATTCATTCCTTCGATTCCACGAATGTTAGTACCTGCTTCCATAGCCGACTTACGAATTTCGGAAGCAATAGCTTGAACTTGTACATCAGAGTTACCATGACAAATAACAAAATAATCAGCAACCAAAGATACCCCTCTTAAATCCAGTGCAACGATGTCCATTGCCTTTCTATCTTGCGCGCCAGTTACCGCTAAATCCAACAATTTCTCAGGTCCAATAAACTTTTGACTCATGAATTCGCCCCCATTTGCTTTATCAAATCATTACGTGCTAATACCGTTAACGGGTATATTATTTGCCTACGTGACACTAGTAAACTGATTGTAGAATCCAACCCAGCTACTAGGCCTCCCTCTAGACTATGGTTGGCTAGTTCCCGAATATTATTCACACCAGGATAGTCTCTTCCCGGCTCAATATAATCAGCTAGACATACCACCTTGTCAAGTCTAGTCATACCAACCCTACCAGCTGTGTGATAGCGAATGGCATCCAAAATTTCAATGTCTTCAATTCCATATTCATGACTTGCTACAAAAGCACCTACTTCAGCATGCCAAAGTTGCTTGTTGTATAACAAGAGATCATCAGATAACTGATTGTCCGAGAGAACCGTTCTTAACGTCTCTATCGGCCAGTATTTAGCTACATCATGTAAAATTGCTGCTAAATCTGCTTTCACAGGATCTGCGCCATATTGTTCTGCAAGCTTTACTGCCGTATCCATTACACCTTGGGTGTGCTGCCAACGTTGTTCCGGCATCTGACTTGATACGACTTTAATAAGTTCATCACGGCTGAATTTCATATAACCCGCTCCTTATTATATATTCATACACTCGTTCAGGCACCATATAACGGATGGAATGCCCCATTTCTGCTTTTTCTCTTATCTCAGAAGAGGAAATATCCACAAGTGGCATGTCAGCCAGTAGCACTTTATGTTGTAAATAGGACGGAAGTGTAAGCAGATCTAAAGGTGAACCTGGACGACCCACCCCAATAAACGTTAGCATCTCGGATAAATCCTCAATTCGATCCCATTTAGGTAAATAGTTAACCATATCTGCTCCAATGATGAAATAGAAGGCAACTGATGGGTAGATCTCTTGAAGTTCTTCGATGGTGTCTATGGTGTAGGAAACGCCACCTCTTCTCACCTCTATATCCAGCGTTCTAAAAGAAGGATGGTCCTTAATCGCTTCGGTTACCATCATTAAGCGTTGTTCACCCGTCGCTCCAGCCTTCTCTTTATGAGGAGGAATATGACTTGGCATAAACCAGACCTCATCTAACTGATAAGAATCTCTAGCCGATTCCGCTGCAAGCAAGTGTCCGATATGAAGTGGATCAAAGGTCCCACCCATGATACCTATCTTCATGCTGAATCCTCCCCAACTTAAGGCAGTTGAATTTGTTTATTATCTTTTGATTCTTTATACAGTACAACCACTTTTCCGATAACTTGAACTAATTCCGCACCAGATTGTTTAGCTAATTCTGCTCCGATTTCATTTTTATCTTCAAGGCAAGTGTTAAGAACTGTAACTTTCATAAGTTCTCTCTTCTCAATAGCTTCTACGATATGACGAATCAAATGATCATTCGTTCCATTCTTACCTACTTGGAATACAGGATCCAAATGATGTGCTTGTGAACGTAAAAAACGTTTCTGTTTGCCGGTTAACATGTAATATTCAAGCTCCTTCAATTCAAATAATTAATATTTTGGTGGCTTAACATAATCTAGTGTTTGAAAACAGTCTGTAGATGAGCGCTACGGTGACGGATTGTACTTTCGATCGCTGTTACCATCAGATTTCTTGATCATATACCGCTTATAGCGGTAGAAATCCGATGGTAAAGGCGAGCGCTCACGCTTCTGCAGTACAATTCCGTCACCTTCGCTAATTTCTGTCATTACACATTTTTTTCAAGTACTAGTTAGATTTAGAGCCTATTGTTTACTTAGTTCTGAAGACTCTTCAAGACCGCAGTCCGCATCATCTCAATTGGTGCAGGCTTCCCCGTCCAATATTCAAGGGCATATGCACCTTGATTGACAAACATGCCAAGACCACCATGTATGGTACATCCTCTTTCATGGCTCTTCTTCAGAAATTCAGTCGTTAGCGGGTTATAAATCAAATCGCTAACGATGATTCCAGGTGGAATCAATTCTGGATCGATAGCCGTATGAGACGTGTTAGGATGCATCCCTATAGACGTTGTATTAATTACAACATCCATGTCAGCCAGAATATCAGACACTTTGTCTATGGTGATCGCTGAGATGTTCACCACTGATTTCCATTCCTCTGCCATTTGGATAGCTTTGTCCTCAGTCCGATTTGCGATTACAAGGGTCTTCGGGTCTTCTTGAGCAAGTGCAGAGATGATGCCGCGAGCGGCTCCACCCGCTCCTAAGACCATAATTGACTTCCCACGCAAATCAACATGAGTCTCATCCTTCAACGAACGGACGTAACCAATCCCATCCGTGTTATATCCGGTGAGAATACCATTCTCATTCACAATGGTATTCACTGCACCAATCCGAACGGCGGAGTCGTCTATTTGATCTAGATATTTCATTACATCTACTTTATGCGGAATAGTCACATTAATCCCTCTGAATCCAAGCTCTTTGAACTTTGAGATCGCACTACCCAGATCCTCAGGACTAACGTGCAGGGGGAAATACTCCCCTTCGATACCAAGCGCTTCTAAAGCAGCGTTATGCATGACAGGGGATTTAGAATGAGCGATAGGATCTCCGATCACCGCGAGAAGCATCCTCTTGTTCTGTTCTGAAGATAATTCACTCCATAACATATTCTTATTTCACCCGCTTTCTGTTGATTCGTCTATATCAAAGAAGGCCTAGTTAGAACTTTCACACCACGTGGTACATGGATTGCTATTAAAGCGCCTTGATCACTATTGATTTTGATCCAACCTAAACCTGAGATAAACACATCTGAACGAGTACCCTTTTTAAGACTAAATTCGTGTCTTGTCCATTCGGGAAGCTTCGCTAAATTAGCTTGGTTAGGGGGAGTCAGCATCACTCCTGCATGGTCTGCATATAGTGAGTCCGCACGTTCTAACTTCGTACGGTGAATCACAATCTGCGGGCTAAGGAAGCATGTAAATGATTGGCGTTCACCTTGTATGAAGTCAAATCGAGCCATAGCACCAAAGAATAAGGTCTGACCTTCATTCAACTGGTAAACCATTGGTTTAAGCGGATTTTCAGGCATCGTTGCTCCGAGATCTTCACGGCTCACGAGCTCACTGAAACGCCAAGGGTATACGATACCCGGTGTATCAATAATAAAACGTCCATCATCAAGTGGTATATTAACCATATCTAGCGTAGTACCTGGATAACGAGAAGTCGTTAGTTCTTGTTCAAGGTCACTGTAATCGCGGATGAGACGATTCACTAAAGTTGATTTACCTACATTGGTTGCACCAACAACATACACATCTCGATCTCCACGGTAAGTAGCTATCGTCTCAAGCAAGCGCTCAAATCCTTGGTTCTTCTTGGCACTAACTAGCACGATTTCTTCCGTTTTAAGACCTTCTTCTTTGCTTTGTTGTTGAACCCAGTTCTTAATTTTGTTCCAGTTCGTCACTTTCGGAAGAAGGTCAATCTTGTTTACCACAAGGATAACAGGATTATTCCCCACGAAACGTTGTAATCCAGAGATCATACTACCCTGGAAATCGAACAGATCAACAATATGAATAACAAGTGCATTCTTATTGCCAATTTGGCTTAACAGTTTCAAGAATTCGTCTTGATCCACCGTAACGGACGATGATTCATTGTAATTCTTAATACGGAAACAGCGCTGACAAATAATCTGCTCTTGTTCTAGCGCTTTGGGTGGTACGTAACCCGGTAGATCTGATTGCTCGGTTTGTAGTGTAATACCACAGCCGCTACAGTTCATGGCTTCTTGCTCGCCAATAGATTCTTTCATTCTTTATGTTCCTCCTCGAGCCATAATCCTTTTTTTCGAAGACTCTTAAGCGCAATGCGCTCCACTCTCCGATTGATTCTTGTTCCCCATCCTTCGTCCTGAACCGAGATGGGTAGTACTAATACTGTAAGTAACCCAAGCCGATTACCACCTAATACATCAGTCAGCATTTGGTCGCCTACCATAATCGTCTCTGTATTTGAAAGTCCCATCATCTTCATTGCCTTATTAAACGACTTAAGAGAAGGTTTACGGGCTTCGTGTACATATTGAATGTCCAATGGAGTAGCAAAATCCGATACTCGCTTTAGATGATTGTTGGATACAATGATCAATTGAAATCCATTCTTTTTCACCAATTCAAACCAAGCGATCAATTCCGGATGGGCAAGCGGTGCTTTGGCACCTACAAGCGTATTGTCCAAATCCGTAATAATCCCTCGGTATCCCTGTGCATATAGATCTTCCAAATCGATATCAAATACTGTATTCACCCGTACTTTAGGCAGCAACATTTCAAACAAGTCAAGTCACCTCAGTTTCATACGACAAACTATACCATAATATCATGAGTTATTACAAAAGAAACCGCCCCTTTTGCATAAGCAAAAAGGACGAGGCTATGACTACCTTTTATTTTTAGCTCTTAAAGAGACTTTTAGCTGTTCTCCAACCTTCTGTACCACACGCCATTCATCACTCGCAATTGTTTCAGGACTATACCGTGCTTTCTCGAAAATTTGTAGAAGAGCACTTAAGGTTGGCTCTAGATTTGGGGCACTCTCCTGCCACTTCATAACGGCTTCACGTAATGTCTCATGCTTCTCACGTGTCATGCCCTGTTTATGCACATATCTTAAGCAACGTTCAGTCTCAATAACCACTTTCTCAGCTGGAGATAGTTTTTTTCTCATCCGTAGTCGACGTATTAAGAAATGTAAAGAATCACCCGAGCGCCACCCTATATAACCCAGCCATAAGAGTAGCACCGTAATTACTGTGATAACTCCCCCTTTGATCCAAGGCGATTTCAATCCCCAGTAAGTCGAGTTAACTCCTTCTTTATCGTCTCCCTCTTCACTATTCAGCTGATCCGTTTCCGTCTCATCCACACTCTCGCTTCCAGTATAAAGAGGCATAGTAAACCCTGGTGTTGCTTCGATTGGAATCCAACCATATGGCCCGAAATAAACTTCCACCCATGAATGCGCATCAGCATTAGTCACCCTGTATGAATCTGGATCCATCTGCTCTGGTCGCATCATACGGAACTCATCCATTTGTGGCTGGCTTCCTGGAGCATACCCCTTGACCCAACGAGCTGGAATGCCAAGAGATCTTGACATCATGGCCATTGAGGTTGAGAAGTAATTACAATAACCTTCACGAATCTCAAATAAAAAACTATCCACGAAATCATCACTTTTTTTGAGAGATAGATTTGGTGTGTTCGTATATTCATAGTTCGTTTGTAGATATGTTTGTAATAAAGTTATCTTTTCATACGGAGTTACAGCTGATTCTGTCAAATCCTTAGCAAGTTCTTTAACTCGTTTTGGGAAACCATCAGGTATTTGCAAATAATCCTTTTCATTAGAATCCCCATACAAATCTTCGAAGGATTTCTTTCTTAATTCTTCTACTGGAACAATGGGAACTTCCGAAGTGATCGAATACGTTTCTGGATATTGTGATGGGTTACTCTCACTATTCCAATGAAGTTCTGCTTGTGAATCCTTCCACTGAATTCCGCGCATATCCTTCTCGCCGTCTAGCGTCTGCACAGAGGTAATCGCATATGCACCAAATAGTACTGGAAACTCGTTACTATCTTGGAACTTCATCGTCTGTTGAACTTTCTCCGTCTGTAACATAGTTTCAGTAGCTTGTTTCAGCTCTTCCTCAACGACAACATCTTCAAACTTATTTGGCTCTTTGGATTCATTTTCCCAGCCTGTTCCCGAATAGATGCTTCTTGTTTCTCCACGCCAATAATTTCGTTTAGGAGAATGAACCGTCATTACCAAAGAATAGTCGAATTCAAATGCGCCACCTAGCTCATTATCTTCAACACTGTAACCTGACACGGATGGTTGTACATCTAACACTCCAACCTCTGGTTGTTTTTCCCTTTCCCCTACAGACTCATTTCTCCCTGTCCATGCAGAATAGGGGTCCTGTAATATCGGGGAAATCTTAGGCATGTTGACGCCCAGTAGAAAGATTACTGAGAAAATCAGTACAATATGAGCGATCATTTCGAATGGGTATTCAAGCAGATTTCTCCAACCTTCAGGGTATTTCCTTTTGAATCCTTGAAAGTGATGACTTACCAACCATCCCATCATAGCAAGTACCATCCATGCAGCTTCATCCCAAAGAATCATGGAAGAGAAGGAATCAAGTATAGCGATTGCAACAATATTAAGTCCCATGAACACAAGGATCCGCTTTTGAGTCATTATAAACTTAGCAAGAAACAGACAAATTAACGCTGCACCAAATGCAAACCAGATATAGGGGTGAAACCTGCTGATATAATAATCAAACCCTTCACCAATCGGCTTGTAAACATCGTATTCAATCAGGGTATATCGAAGCACTAAGAGAATGATCCCACATTCGAGAAGAATCCGGTAAATCCTCTTAACCGGTAGCAAGACCTCAATCAACACTACTATAATGAGGGTTCTACCTACTAATGAAGTGGTTTCTTTGAACCAAAACGGTTCAGTGTAAGTCAGCCACTGCTGTGCAACGATCCATATCCAAAGAAAGGAAACCGAGGTTAACCAATCATATTTGAGGAAATATTTACGGTTGGTCATGCGTATCCCCTTCCTATTGCGTTAGGTAGATCTTCTAGTGCAGAAACAGCGCACCCATGGATACCGCGTCGTCTTAATGCAGAGACCCAATCTTTCGATAAATCACCCTTTGAATTAAGAATATGCAGGTGTGTGGGACTCATCCCACGAATATCCGCCCAACGTATTAACTCCAGCACAGATGGACCGCTACTAGGGCTCACTAGAATGAAATAAGCGCCTTGCGGAAAGAGGCGAGATGCCGATTCAAGCTTTGGAAGTAGTTGGCCTACACCATCAGCATCCATATCAATGAGGTGATGTAACATCTTCTGCCGCTCAAGTACGCTTTCTGTTGACGCTATCACATTCGTTCTACTTCCAAGAGTACACAACCCAATTCCAAATCGTTCACGGTTCCTATATTCCAGTAGAGAAGATACCACAGAAATGGCAAGCTCAAACTGCGCCTCTGAACTGTAATGTGTTGCTATCGCATCCAGAATGACCATCGTTTTGGGAACAGATTCATGTTCAAACTCTTTGGATTTCCAAGCCCCCGTTCTCGCAGTCGCATTCCAATGAATTCTCGTTAAGCGGTCCCCGTATACATAATCACGTACACCGTTGATCTGTGTCGTTTCCCTGCGAGAAGAAGATAGTGCTGTCTGAGGCCCAACGAGACGAGAATTACGATCGAATAACTGCCAATATGGAATAAAAACTGTACGTGGCATAACTCGAAATTGCCCTGGAGCATGAATGGTTCCTTTATTCTCCAGTAATCCAAAGATATCCTCACTCACGCAGTCTGTATCCTTGAAATGGTATCTACCTCGTTCCAATGGTGGCGTCCTAAATACTAGCTGTGCTTGCCCACGAAAACTAGGTATCACACTCTCTTCAAAAGACCATGATTGACCATTATGTTTGCTTAGTACTTCTCGAAGAATAATATAGGGAAATGGAAGATACCCAGGAATATTAACGTTAAGCTTAACATTCATCTGCTCACCTGCATGTAGCAGATCAAATTGTTCATTAACCAATGTAAGTTGTCGCTTGCCCACTGCTCTACTCATTCCACTATATCCGCCTAACAGTAAGTAACCCACAAGTATGCTACACATCGCGAATAGCATGGAAGAAGTCTTGCCACCTTGAAACAATAAATATAATAGACTGATTCCCCATACAATAAGGACCACTTGCACTCTAGGCCTGCGTAGTCCCCTTCCAATGGACTTGAAGATAGAACTCATCCTTTATCGCCCATCATCATGGTCACAGGTACATTGACCCCTTGGATAATGCCATTTAGAACAGATTCGACATGTATACTTTCAAGACGTGATTCTGAGCGAAGTAAAATTCGGTGGGATAAGATGTAAGGGGCTAGCTTCTTAACATCATCCGGGAGTACGTAATCTCTTTCTTGTAGAAACGCATACGCTTTACATGCCATCATAAAAGCTAATGATGCTCTTGGACTAGCACCTAAAAGAACAGCCTGGTGATCACGTGTTCTTCGAATTAATTCAAGCATATAGTCAACAATCACTTCATTTATATGTATATTTCGAATTTCTTGCTGAATCATAGCGATGTGCTCCATATGGGTGACGGGTTCCAAGCGATCTACTGGTTGCCCTATTTGATGATTCAACAATAATTGTTTCTCTGTAGATGCATCTGGATATCCGAGATTAATCTTCATCATGAACCGGTCAAGCTGAGCTTCTGGAAGCGTGTATGTCCCTTCGAAATCAATCGGATTCTGAGTCGCAATTAACATAAAGGGGTGTGGGAGATCATGTGTCTCTCCATCCACCGTAACATTCCTCTCTTCCATCACTTCAAGTAGAGCTGATTGAGATTTAGTCGTAGCACGATTAATTTCATCCACTAACAATATATTGGTCATCACTGGACCGGGACGAAAATAAAATTGTTGGTCTCGTGGGTGAAATATAGATACACCCGTAATATCACTTGGTAAAATATCAGGATTACATTGAATACGACGATAATTACCACTAATGGATTTCGCAAGCGCCTTTACCAGCTGAGTCTTACCTGTACCTGGGACATCTTCAATAAGAACATGACCACCAGCAAGAAGTGAAGTTAGCAACAATTCTATCTCCATGGATTTCCCTAATATGCATGATTCTAGATTAGAACGAAGCGCTGAAATGATTTGGATGGACTCTTTACGAATGGGCATAAGCTATAAACCCTCCTGTTATTTTACATTTATTACATTGTACATGATGAATAGTTCTAAGTATATTGGGCATAATCCCTAAATTGGACGTATTTTTTTATGCAAAATAAAAGTGTTCATTGATAAGTGACAAGTTATTCGTGATAATTGATACTTCCAATCACCAACACAGAACTAAAGGAAATGAATAGCTGGAAATAGAAAAATGAGCGTCTTTCGAAAGAACTCGAAGACACCCACAAAACAACTCATATGTTAGTTCGAAATTAAAAGAGATACAGCAATATGATTATCAACAAAATAAACAACACATAAATCACAATGCGTTTTTTCAACGTCAAATTCATGATATGTGCTCCTTTCTTTTGCCTAATACGGTGCATTCACCCATTGCATGTTATTCCATTCTAACGAAAATGGTGCAGGTCGTTTCTGTTATAGACAATCTATAAGACAAAGTTCATACTTAATACGATGAAAAACATCGTCATAACATAACTAAAAAGGAGTTTTCTTTCAATGAATCAAAAGACGATCGATTTGTTCCGCCACCTTACAGAGTTTCCAGCTGCATCAGGATTTGAACGAGAATTGCGGGCATGGGTTAAAGATGCCATGTCATCATATACGGAAGAGTTTGTACAAGATAGATTAGGAAGTCTCTTTGGTGTTCTTCGCGGAGATGAGAACGGCCCTAAAGTGATGGTAGCAGGACATTTTGACGAGGTAGGGTTTATTGTAACCGGGATTACGCCAGCTGGTATGATTCGTTTCCAACCCCTTGGAGGTTGGTGGAGCCAAGCTGTACTTTCACAACGTCTTCAGATTATGACTGACAACGGCCCTATTATCGGTGTAGTAGGATCCACTCCACCGCATCTTCTAGATGAAGCACTACGTAGTAAACCCGTTGACATCAAATCGATGTATCTAGATATTGGTGCAGATGATCAAGCAGAGGCAGAATCTTTCGGTATTCATCCAGGACAACAAATCGTCCCTATCTGCGATTTCACGCCACTTGCCAACCCTAAGAAAATCATGGCAAAAGCATGGGATAACCGCTATGGTGTAGGTCTTGCTATTGAATGTTTAGAAGCGCTCCACAAAGAGAAACTTCCGAATACGTTATACATCGGTGCAACTGTCCAAGAAGAACTCGGATTACGAGGCGCTCGCACGTCAGCAAATCTGATCCAACCTGATATTTTCTTTGCTCTAGATGCTAGTGCAGCCAATGATATGACAGGTGACAAACAATCCTTCGGACATATCGGAAATGGTGCATTACTACGGATTTTCGATCCTTCTATGCTTACACATCGCGGACTTGTCGAGTATGTACAAGATACGGCAGATACGCACAAGATTAAATATCAATACTTTGTCTCACCAGGAGGCACAGATGCTGGTCAAGTACATCTTAGTGGCATCGGTGTTCCTTCAACAGTCATTGGAATCTGTTCCCGCTACATTCACACATCATCTTCCATCATACATACAGATGATTATGAAGCGGCTAAAGAATTACTGATCACCTTGGTGAAAGGTTTAGATCGTACGACGTTGAATACAATTATTGAGCGGAGTTAGTTAGCTATTATGCTTTAGATCACACAAAAAATCCGTCGAAAGCCTAGAGCTTTCGGCGGATTTTTTTCAATGAAATTGGATTTATCATTATATTATTGATTGTTGCTCTAGTACTTGAATACGTCTAACCGACCGGAAGGTCGATATCATCCTGCCAATCTAGTATTAGCTCCGTATCAGAAACAAAGTTCAAAGGAAGCAACACATACTTTGATTTGTAATAGTCGTCATGACTGCCACCCCACCGATCGCCTAAATACCAGTAACTCATACTGCCGTCTTGCTCTTCTAGCGGTATTACACAGGTGGGCTGGGAGCGATACGTTGTTTCGTCGCCCAGATCTTTAGGCAAACACCAATCCCCTGATATGGAAGTTGCATAGGCATAGCCACTTTGGTTCGGTGCCCAACCGGTACAACCTGAAGTCAGCATATAATAAAGACCGTTGCGCTTGAACAGTGTTGGAGCTTCTCCTTGCTGACCTGGCCACAGAACATGCACCAATCTATCAATACTTAAATAATCATCCGAGAGTTTATAGATGTGTAAGTCGTCATTATCTCGTGCTGCCGAAATAAAATAACCTATACCATCATCATCTTTAAATAGCGTACAGTCACGTGACATATGCCCAATCGGATTAAAACTTCCCAAATAGGTATAATCCCCATCGATGGTATCACACACGGCTACGGCGCAACGTGCGTGACTATAGTCGGAAGGACGTTCCCAATGCATCCACATCACATATTGTTGTGTTGTTTCGTTATATAACACTTTGGGACGCTCGATGTTACATCCTTGACCGATTTCCGCCTGCTGCTCAGGTATATCCAATTCTGGAGAAGTTCTCACACAATGCGAAGCCGTGTGGGAATCAACGGTCAGAATATGATTACAGAAGGACCAAGTCACGAGATCGGTCGAAACATAGCACGAAACCTTATTACGATCAGTGCGGTCTTCACCGATCCAATAGAATTTCCCACGATCCTTGAGTATATGTCCTCCATGTGCATGTACTACATTTCCATTTTGATCTATTGGTAAAAATACCGATTTCATTATACGTATCTCCTTTAGATGTAGAAGAAGTTTTTAATGTTTAACCTTTAATACCGGTACTTGCAATTCCTTGAATAAAATATTTCTGTGATAGAGCAAAGAGAATGACTGGAATAATCACAATAATACAAGCCCCTGCCATCTGTAATGCGTAATCCGTACCCGCCTCTTGCTGGAAGTATTCCAATCCCACGGTGACTAACTGCTTATCTATACTCGATATAAAAATAAAAGGATTAACAAAATCATTCCACGTCCATATAAAGGTGAATAACAACATCGTTACCAGTGCTGGAACAGCAAGCGGGAGAATAATTCGATAATAGATTTTAAACTGTGAACATCCGTCCACGACCGCAGATTCTGAAATCTCTTTAGGTAGACCCATAAAGAACTGCCTTAGTAAGAATATAAAGAATACATCAAAGGTTGCAGGAAGAATTAATGCCCAACTTGTATCGTAAATATGCAAATGTTTATACAACATGTATCTCGCAATAATCGTTGTATCCGGTGGAATCATCATCGTTGAAATAAAGAGAAAGAAAATAGCCTCTTTGAATGGAAAATTCAATCTTGCAAAAGCGTAAGCGGCCATCGTTACGACAATGAATCGAGCAGCCATGGTTAAAATAACAATATAGACTGAGTTGCCATACCATTTGAAGAAATAATCGTGTTTAAAAATAGTCTGAAAATTATTCCAATTTATCGTTTCCGGTATCAGGTTAAGCGGCTCAGCAAACACAAGTGCATTTGTCTTAAATGCCGCAGAGATCATAAACAAGAAGGGGACAATCATCATCAGACCCATCAGAAAGATTACGAAGGAAATTAGAAAAGTCGATAACTTGAATTTGGATTGGAGCTTATTGTTAGTCTTTAATAATGAACCCACTTCTTTTGCCCCTTCCATTGGATGATTGTAATAATTAAAATAATAACGAATAAAATGATCGCTTGGGCTGCCGCATAACTGTATCGATTATACGTAAATGCTTCCTCGTAAATATTTAGTGAGATAACCCTTGAAGAAACCCCAGGTCCTCCATTCGTCAAAGAACGCACCGATGCATAGTTCTGAAAAGAGTTAATAATACTCGTAATGATGAGGAAAAAAGTTGTTGGCGAGACCATCGGAATGGTTACATGTTTTATTCTGCGCCATCTTCCTGCCCCATCTAGTTCTGCTGCTTCATATAAATCTTTAGGTACACCTTGTAATGCAGCTAAGAATACAATCGTCTGGAATGCAATATTCTGCCACACATTAATCAGTGCAATGGTCGGAAGAGAAGTACTTACCCCTCCTAACCACAACGGTGGATTATCAATTCCTACAAGATTTAATAAGGCATTTACTGGACCGTCATATGGATCCAATATGATTGACCACACCATAGCAATTGCAATTACGTTCGCAACGTATGGAACTAATATCATCGTCCGACTGACTGGTCTGAAGTAGAACTTCCGATTCAGGAGAGAGGCTAATAGAAAGGAAAGAATGATCACACCTGGTACATATACCAATGTATATATAAAACTTTTTACGTAGGCACTCAATGCGATATGATCATGAAATATCCGTACAAAATTATCAAATCCTATAAAATTAAAGCTTGGTTTCAACGTGTTATAATCTACAAAACTAATGAATATTGCGTATATAAGTGGAAATATATTAAATGTGAGAAAACCAATGAAAAATGGAAGAACGAATAATAATCCTGCTCGTGCTTCATCTGTTCTAAGCATAGCTCTTAATGATCTCAAGCCTATTCACCCCTCAAAATAGTAGGTGGGCTACACTATGGTAGCCCAACCCGTCATGAATCAGAATCGTTAAGTTTACTTCGATGTCTGATCTTTAATCGCTTGATCTGCACGTTCTTTAATGGATTTAACAGTATCATCTAGTGATTTCTCTCCGATTAGATACAATTCACTTTCTTGCAATATGATACTGCTATATTCCGAAGCCGCAGTACCAACAATTTTTTCATCTGAGAATCCAAGATTATTATCATACATCGCCTTGTTTATATCATCGACCGTTATTTCTCCATCTAGCTTATCCACTAGGGTCTGGAACATCCCTTTAATATCTTCCGCCGATAACTTAACTTGTGCAGGCAAGTTACCTGAATATTTGTAGTCATTCTCCGCATAATATTTCACAAATTCAAAGGCTTCTTTAGGATTTTTCGTGTTAACATTGATCCCTAACCCTTGGACTATACCAATATTGTTGTTACCGGTGCCATCAGCTGGTGTCGGCAACTCTGTCATTCCGAATTTCCAGTCACGAGGATAAGCTTCTTTATCCAAGAACATATTCGTATACCAACTTCCAATAACATGCATCCCATATTTCCCTGTCATAAAACCATCCCATGCTAATTTTTTCGTTTTAAATTCTAGCCAGCTTGGTTGTATTTTGTGTTTGTTACCTAAATCTCCGAAAAATTGTAACGAGTCCTTAAACATTGGATTGTCATAATTCGAACTTCCATCCTCTTTATAGCCTGAAACTTCTTTTTGACGTGTAGTTAAGTACATATAGTTATCATAGTCAAGCATATATGAACCATAAATGCCTTTATCCTTGTCTGTTAATTTCTTGGCCGTTTCGATATATTGATCCCACGTCCAAGCCCCTGAAGGATACGGAACATTTGCATCGTCAAAAATTTTCTTATTGTAGTAGACAGCCCATTTGTTAACTGCAAACGGAAGACTATAAATGTTACCGTCATATTCATTCAAATATTCACCAAATATTCCTTTTGCATCATACTTTTCTGTACTTATTAAGTCATTTAGGGGGAGTAATGATCCGCTTTTAGCATATTTATCTAAGAGAATCGGATTCGTCAGAAGTATAAGATCGGTAGACTTGTCACCTGCTCCTAGCTCAATATCTATTTTTTTATATATTTCAACGCCATCACCGGGAACAATATTAAATTCCAAGTTAATACCTGTGTCTTTTTTGAATGCTTCTACCACACTCAAAAAGTTACTATCTTTGGCACGATTTCCATCCACATAGATTCTCAACGTTGTTGAAGTCGTTGATTCAGAAGAATTAGGTGTTCCCTCTGCTGAATTTGTATCCGTCGCTCCGCCTGATCCGCAACCTGCTAATAAACTTATTAACATGGAAACGACGAGAACCAATTTTAATCGTCTGTTCATTTCTATACCCCCATTGATTTATATTGTTGATTACAATTTCAGTATAGAAGATTTCATAGCTTGTATTAATGCATAATCCTTTGCGAACTTATCTTATCCAATTCAATTTATTGGACATGAAGGTGATCTTAACTCGCGATCGAGTCACTTCTTATCTTATCTATTGAAATATTGGATTATTTTAAGATTTAATGTAAATCATCACGAAAACCCAAAAAATCCGAGGTACCTAATAAATAGGCACCTCGGACTACTCAATATATTATTAGTGCTGTTATTGTACGCCTTTATCTGTGATCAATGTATCTACTCTGCTTTTGATGGAATGAACCGCATCATCTAACGATTTGACACCAATCAAATATAATTCTCCCTCTTCTAAAATAATCTGGCTATACTCTAAGGCCACAGGCCCAGATATTTTTTCCTTCATAAATCCTAAATCAGTGTTATATAACGCATCATTAAATTGCTGAGCCGTAACTTCCCCGTTCAACTTCTCTTCCGTTTTTCGAAAAATGCTCATTCGGTCCTCTTCCTTTAAGTCGATACGTGCAGGTAAGTCACCTGTAAACTTATAGTTATTCTCTGCGAAATATTTAACAAACTCAAAAGCTTCTAAAGGATGCTTACTATATTTATTTATTCCAATACTATTTACATTTCCTAGATTATTGTCTCCTAATCCATCTGAAGGGGTAGGTAATTGCGTAATTCCAAACTCCCAATCTCGAGGATATAATTTCTTGTCTAAGAACATGTTGGTGTACCACGTTCCGATCAAAGTCAATCCATACTCGCCTGTCATAAACCCGTCCCAAGGTAATTTCTTCGTCTTGAACTCTAGCCAATTCGGCTGAATTTGATAAACATTTCCTATTTCCGCGAAGAGCCTTAAGCTTTCTTTAAAGGATGGATGATCATAATTGGATAATCCATCTTCTTTATATAAAGGTATCCCCTTTTGTCTTGCAATAAAATACAGATAGTTATCATAATCCAGCATGTAGGAACCGAACTTGTGGCCTGCAACCATTAATTTCTGTGCAGTCTCAATATAATCATCCCATGTCCATGCACCTGATGGATAAGGGATGTGGGCATCATCAAATATTTTTTTGTTATAGTATACGGCCCAGCGTCCTGCACCAGCTGGTAAACTATAAATGTTATCATTATATGTAGTGATGTAATCACCGTATATACGATCCACATCGTACGCTTGCTCATCTATGAGGTCATTTATCGGAAGTAACATATTGTTTTCACTATACTTGTCCAAAAGAATTGGATTCGAAAAAAGAATAATATCGGTATCACTCTTTTTGGAGCCGAGATCAATATCAATCTTCTTATAAATATCCTTCCCGTCCCCAGGAATTAAGTTGAATTCCAATTTATAATCTGTATCCCTTTCAAATGCATGAACTACATCCAAAAAGTTGGTATCCTGCGCTCTGATCGAATCAACATATATTTTCAACACCGTTTTCTCTTCCTCGATAATACCGTTAGCGTCCAGACTATCGACGAACTGAAGCTTGCTATTGTTGTTTATCCCACATCCTAACAGTAAACCTGTCGTCATTATTATCATGGCGAATGATTTCACATATACTCGTAAAGTTCTATTCATGCTGCACCCCCATTCATAGCATCATGCGATCTATAGCTTATACTTTGCAGGTGGCATACCTACAACTTTCTTAAATACTCTGCTGAAATACTGCTCACTTTCATAACCCACCATTTGACCAATCTCATACACCCGATAATGAGTCGTTAATAAATATTCCTTTGCTCTATCAATACGGTATCTCGTCAAATATTCAACTAGACTTTCACTTGTTTCCTTACGGAATAAAGTACTTAAATAATTCGGTGATATATTCAATTCGTCAGCGATGCCCTCAAGTGAGACATTCGAAGAATAATGTTTATGAATATACTGTTTCGCTTGATGAATTAATTTACTAGATTCACCCAAGCTGTTGAATATACTAGATATAGAATTCTCAAACTCCTCGAACCATACAATAAAATCAAAGTTTGTATGTAAATGTTCTATGGAATGAAAAGGGTTTGAACCCCATACTTCTTCCAGTGTCAAATTCTTGGCTTGATTGGTAATGAAATTACTAATCGACAGCAACAATGTAGAACAAAGACTTTTCAGAACATCTTTAGACCGATCTGAGACTCTCTTTATTTTTTCGATAAGTTGAGCAAGACAGTGCTTTAATTTCTCCATATCAAAAGTATGTAGAACATGTTCAAAATTTTTAATGAAATGATTGATCTCCGATACAAGTTCATCTTTACCTACCTCAAAACGGATCAAATTAACTTGAGAACTTTGGTTGGCATCCTCCAAGGCATCTTTATAGCTGTGTTTAATGGAATGATATCCATTACGTATTTTGGAAGTACCCGTGGACCCCGTAATGTTTAAATATACTTTTAACGCTTTCATGATTGCTCTCATGAGTTCATGCATATCATGGTCCATTTGATCGGATTCTTCATGTGCAAAAACAATGATAATTTCCTTAGACTGAGAAACTACAGCATGTGCAAACCGATAATCTAATACGATTTCCGAAATGATATTTTCAACTGTATATTGGAATAGGTGACGTTCATTTTTTTTATATTTTGGGTAAACCTCCATCCCATTAATGAGAACCACCCCACATTGAAGTCGTTCCTTAGGAAGTAAAATACCTAGTGCATTTAGCTTACTTTGGATTTCTTCCTCTTCGCAGTTTCTGCCCTGAATAATCTCTTTGAGAAAATTATTTTTAACGATTTGGTAATCATTCGCCGTTAATTGTTCAACATAAGACTGCTTAAATTTAGGAAACTGTTTCTGTTCGGCAAATCGTTCATCCTTAATCCTATCCATCGCTCCCAAGAGCTGCTCCGGGGTTAGCTCCAGTTTGAGAAAGTAGTCTTTGGCACCAAGCATCAACGCTTGTTTTACATAGTCAAAATCATCATAGGAGCTAAGAATAATAAAAGCAGGTTGATACGGTCCTTTGTTGGCTTGCTCAATTAATTCAATTCCGTTCATTACAGGCATTTTTATATCCGAAATTACAATATCTGGTTGTAGCTCCTGAATGAGTTGAAATGCTTTTCTTCCATTTTCCGCTTCTCCCACAACCATATAGCCTTTTTCATTCCAAGCTATTAAAGACTTAATTCCAACTCTCGATAACATCTCATCATCAACAATAAGTACTTTAATCATCGTTACCCTCCGCAATTGATGTAATAACCGGCTGCTTAATCTTTACTAGAGTATGGGTTCCACACTCACTTTCAACGAAAAGACCATAGTCTTGTCCAAAAGTTCGTTGTATTCGTTCATGGACGTTGATTAACCCGATACTCCCCTTCTTGTCGTTAGCCATTAGTAGTTTATTCAATACTTCTTGCTCCATCCCCACCCCATTATCATAGATTTCTATCCATAAAACTTCGGATTCTATGAACAATCGAATGGTAATGGTTCCACGTCCCTCTTTGGGCTCAATTCCATGGAAAATCGCATTCTCGATAATCGGTTGTAATATAAATTTTATACATTGATATTCGGTTATTTCTTCATCGAACAAAAATTCTACCTCAAATTTATCGTTGTACCTTAATTTCTGAATTTGAATATAATCTCTTAACAATTCAAGTTCGACTCGAATCGGAATAATTGTATCGTTCATTTTGATTGTATTTCGCAGTAAGCGACCAAGCACCTCAATAATTTCACGTATATTGTCAGCCTTTTGAATGATCGCCATCCAACGTATTGAATTCAACGTATTATAAAGAAAATGAGGATTGATTTGAGATTGCAATGCACGATATTCCGCATCATTCTTCTCTGCTTGCTCTCGCAAATTATCTTGATGCAATCGATCAATACGTTCCATCATATAATTGAAATTTCGATTTAATTGACCAATTTCATCATTGCTCTGAATTTCCACCCTCACAATCTGCTCATTACCTCGCACCCTATTCATCGTTCTCGTAAGTCGTTGAATCGGATTAACGATTCTAGAGGTAATTAAGAACCATACGAAACCGGTTACAAGAAAAGATAGTAGAAATACAATGGTAGTGACTTTAAAAATCATTGTGCTCCCTTGTGTTAGCGTCTTATACGGAATTGTCTCTACCACACTCCATCCCGTATTAGATATCGTCACTCTTGCTGCTAAAAGTTTTTCACCACTCTGATTGGTAATCATCGAATATCCTTTACTCTGAATATTAAGATGATTCTCATATAACTGATTTATAAGACTTGGATCACGATTATATACGATTCGATTATGTGAATCGAGTAAGAATAAATCGTTATTCGGATCATGTTTGGTATTCAACTTATCAAAAAAGAACTGTGATTTAAAGCTTATATATACTAAAGCCTGACTTCCCCCATAATCTAACTTTTTGGTAAGGGAGACGACATATGGATTACGGTAATGAATACCTGCATAATTCTCATGAATACCTATCCATACGAGTTCACCATTGGATTGATCTATCTTTCTAGCCCAGTCTTTCTGCAACAGTTCTTCAACGTTCAAACGCCCTACATCTTCTCCATACCGAATGACTTTCCCATTATCCCCAACAACTACTAGAGATGATATATATGTATACATATTAGAGGCATATGCCCAATCATCGAATACCTGTCCCGCCTTTTTTACGTCAAAGAAATATTCTGTCTCGTTGTCGTATTCTGAAGTGAATATAGATTCGATCGTATGATTTACCTGTAGTAGATCTATGATCCTTATCCACTCCCCCATGTCAAACTCCAGGGATTGACCTAGGTACGATAAGTTATCCATGAAGGATTCGCTGACTCTCTCAGTAAGTAAAGATTTAGAAATAACGTAAGAACTGATACTTATACAAGCTGTGGGTAAAATTAGTACGACTAAAAAGGAAATCATAATTTTCATTTTTATAGTGTTTTTAAAATAACGAATCCTCTTCTCCCCCTAATTCGATTTGGAAATACTTCATTCTAATATTTTCCTGTAATCATCATAATATATCTATTGCTCTAGAAATCCTATGTAAAAATAGTTGAGCTATACGTTATTCACCTTTTTCCTAATCCTACTTTCTGAACACGACCAGATGTCAAATAAAAATAAACCGATCACTGTTGTAGACCAACAGTGATCGGTTTATCTTATTTGTGATGTTATTACCATGTTAACTACGGATCGAAACCGATTCGGGTATTCAGCAACGTTCCTCTGTTCCCTTTATGAGGAGGACAGCTGAAACCTATCTTCCATCGTTTTCCGTATCATAAAAAGAGGGGATTACTTCTCCCCTCCATTGTGTGTTGCACGTGACTATTGAATAATTTTGTTCGCTATAGCTGCGAGATCGCTAATGTCAATGACCTTGTCATTGTTGATGTCTGCAATCTTAACTTGATTCCAGTCCGGACTCGAGTCATCTTTACCGTAGTTCGCCGCTGCGAAGGCCAAATCCCCAATGGACACTTTGCCGTCGTTGTTCATATCACCCGAAATTCCCGATAATATTTGAACACTAAGCGTATTCAATCCCGCTTCAATCTCGTTGCCTATGCCATCTGCGATCATGGCACTTACTACTGCAATACTTCCAACAGCCGATTGCTCTAAATTCTTCGATTTGAAAATCAACTCCAACATTTGAACATCGCCTACTATACCTTCGCTTGCTCCTTGGCTAGCTACAATCAAACGAATCTTACCCGGTGCAGCTTGTTTAGTCTCTATAAGACTAACGCCGGATTTAATGGATTGGGCGGATACAAATTCAAATACATTTGAATCATAATTCAGTGAGATATCTTCAGCGTACACATTGTCTATCACATTTCCTAGGCCTAACACCACACTGTATAGCTGTCCTGCCCTGACCGAATTATCACCAGATAAGGTCGCAATGGGACCTTCCGGGGTATTGCTTCCCACCGTGACTTGACTTACTGCCGTAAATTTTCCGTCAGCGGTTGTCACTGTGAGCGTTGCATTACCCGCTTTCACCCCGGTTACAACTGTTTTTCCATTCGCCACTTCCACTTTAGCAATAGTTACATCAGAACTCGACCAAGTTACGTTCTTGTTCGTGGCATTGTTAGGTAATACCGTTGCAATGAGTTCACTCGTTGCACCAGCTTTTAATGTAACTGCCGGTTTGTCTATTTGAACGCCTGTTACTGTTACGGGATCGTTAACCTTAAAATTAATGGAATACAACTGCGTACTTTTCTCATCTTCTGCCGTCACCTTAATTGTTGTCGTTCCCGGAAGTGCTGTAGCTTCTGTAACGACTGCCTTAGCATAAGAGTTGTATGTCGTTGCCGTGACAGTCGGTACTGTCATCGTTCCAGGAGGAAGTTCTACATCGTATACGTATTTATTTTTGTCGAAACCATCGAGCATGGTGCTTCCAATTTGTATACCACTGAGTGTCGCATTGTCATCTTTAAACAATAATTTGGCATCGGCCCAGATAGAACGGTCGTACCAGTTATTATCTCCACCATCAAGGACAATCAATTTAAGTTCGTTATTCTGAGCTACATTCAAGGAAATTTCTTTCGTTACCTTCTCAGAGCCTTTCATGAGACCGCTGTCAAATCGCTTCGTGCCATCTGTCCATACTTGATATACAATACTACCATTCGGTCGCTGAAAGTCGTCATTCCCAACAAAAGCTTTAAATTCGTGATACTTGCCGTCGAGTTTATATATAATTTCAGAGTTGGAATTCGTCCATATCCCTTTTGGATAGACGACATCATTTATTTTCAAATCATATCCTTCCGGCCCACCTTTATCTTTTCTCACAACGTCCCATCCGCTAACAGCTTTATCCCATGGTAAATCACTTAAGTATTCGAAACCATCTTGACCTACAATCTCGATACTAATCTTTTGTGACCATCCTTCGCTATAATTCATGGTAAATGTGATATTACCATTCGTTAGTGCTTTCAAATATTCTTTTTTGAGAACTAATCGTTCTCCGTCAATGACATAATCTTGACCATTAACTAGTAATTCGCTACCTTTTTTCAAATCAATGAACGATTTCCCGTCCGTTGCCATGGAGACAGCAATATCCTGTTTTGAGTTTTTGCTAAACTGGAAATTATCCATTCCAAATGCTGAATTAGCTTTGATCTTAAGAACTATGATACCATGTGCTGGAACATTAGCTGTATATAAACTACTAAATGAACCTTTATCCTGATGAGCCCATAAGTCACGAACAGATGCTGATCCAGATATCCCTAAGTCATTCCAGTTCACAGTTATATTCGTCGCTGAATTACTCCGATTAAATAATGCCACTGCACCACTGGAGCGGTTCTCCAACGGCTTCGCCCACACTTCTTTGTCCCCGTTTTTTACCACACGAATGCCTTGAATCCCCATAGGATCTTGGTTAACGGCAATCACTTCTTTATTCGTAAGGATTTCCTTCGTCTGTGCGGACATCGTACGTAAGTCATTACCCGCAATGAGAGGTGAAGCCATGATAGCCCACATGCTGAAATGAGATTTATCCTCTTCATAGGTCATTCCATTACCGACCTGCAACATATCCATATGATTGAAGTGGCCCGGTCCTGCATATTGAGCCCATTTTTCATTGATATCAATAATATTTGTAATGGATGAGAAATGAGGTGAGATATCTCCAGAAATTCTCCACTGCGATCCCACATCGGTAACCCACGCCCCAGGGAATGCCCAACTGCAAATTTCATATAACGTAGAAATCCCTATATTATCGATATATTGCTTGATTTTCTTATACTCGGTTTCCTGATCGAGGCGCATTTCTTGTCCACCACACCAATCAACTTTCACAAAATTGTATCCCCATGTTTTAATGTATGTATTAAAATCCAGTTGACCATAGTCATAGCTGCCATCTCCTACGGTTGTATATGGGTCATTGTCATAAATCGTAGCACATCTTTTTCTGCCTGCGTCTGTATAAATTCCCGCCTTTAATCCTTTAGAATGAATATAATCCGCTAATGATTTCATACCACTTGGAAATTTGGGATTAGGTTGAGGCACCCCAGATGCATCTCGTCCACCAATCCATCCATCATCCAAATTCACAAATTGATATCCTGCATCTTGCATGCCACTGCTCACCATCGCATCTGCTTGTTCATGAATAAGTTGTTCACTAATATTAATTCTAAATGCATTCCAACTTGACCAACCCATAATAGGTGTTAGACCTGGTTGATTCTCAGTAACTACCGCATTATTCACTACACCGTCACTTTCCGACGATGCGGCTTGAACCGAAGGGTTTTTCAAACTAAACATCTGTGCAGTCATAAATGTCATAACTAACAAGAAAATGACATATTTTCGAGTAGAAACTTTCATTTCATAAACCTCCTTCTCAACTATTTTGTTCCTAGCTACTAGTACACTACACATAAACACTCGTACTAAAACGAGACTCTCGATACAATTTGTATCGCATTTATCACAGTATTTCACGAGATATCCTTAATGTCAATAACCTATTCATTGTTGATATCTGCTATTTCTACATGACTTCCTTTTAACGTATGTTTCGACAATACCTGTCCATAAATATCACCTATGCCTTCGCTTAAATGAAGATTCTAGTTAATAAACCAGGTACATCACTATCCAATTTATTCAAATGACTGATCTAATAGAAGTGCGAAAGTTTCCGCAGACTAGGTTGTCGAATAGATTGCGGGGAGGGTGGAAAATACACAAAAAAGTAGTACCATTTACGTTTCCGGAATTATATCTTAAAGATGCAACGTCATACTGAAAGTACGAAAAAAGATGTCCCTCTGGAGTTGAACTGCACCCCAGTTGAACATCATGATGAAGACGCTTTTTATAAAGCGCTATATACCTTACTCCGTACAGGATAACTAAACGTACTTCATGAAATCAACGAATACGATATGTTTGTTAGCGAAAACGCTGCTATATTTAATATAGCTAGTCACACTAGCAGGCTCATTATTACCTCTTCACCTTATAAAACTCATGATACAACTTCATCAATGCCCGCTTCTCGATACGTGACACATAGCTACGGCTAATCCCAAGTTCCTTCGCAATCTCCCGCTGCGTTCGTTCCTCTCCGCCCTGCTCCAGTCCGAATCGGCCTTTAATGACTTCCTGTTCACGTGGGTCCAATATATCCAGGTTACGATAGATTTTACTCTTCTCAATCTTCAGTTGAACGAGATCCGCCACGTCGTCTGCTTCACTACCTAGAATATCAATCAAAGTGATTTCGTTACCTTCTTTATCCGTTCCAATGGGATCGTGGAGAGATACATCTTTACGTGTTTTTTTGAGGGAACGCAAATGCATTAATATTTCATTTTCAATACACCGAGCAGCAAATGTTGCTAATTTCGTTCCTTTATTCGGTTGGTAACTTTCAATTGCCTTAATCAGGCCAATTGTCCCAATTGAGATCAGATCTTCGAGATCTTCGCCTGTGTTGTCAAATTTCTTGACGATGTGCGCCACGAGTCGCAGGTTATGTTCAATAAGCATATTTCGCGCGTAGCCGTCTCCTTCGGCCATCAACTTTAAGTACTTGCTCTCATCTTTCTCGGATAGCGGTTGGGGAAATGCATTGTTCTTGACGTAAGATACTAGAAGCGTGAGTTCCTTGATAAATAAAGCGATCATACTGATCAGTCCAGACAAAGATGACACCTCCTACTGAATACAACAACCTACTGCGTATCGGTCATTTTATTCTATGTGGGCGTGCGCCTATCTGTGCATGTACGGGGGAAATATGTATTTTGGCAAAAGTGGAATGGTTTAAATCTCCCCTTAAACCCACAAATACAAATTATTAAAATATTACGGACTATATAACAGGCTCCGCTCTCATAATTTGTTCAGGTATTTATTTACTATTCACCTTCCCTATCGTATTAGGGTATTTCTACAGTTGCGATAGATTTGAAAAATAACTCAAGAAACGAACATAACAAAAAAAGGTCAATCATAGTGATAACTGACCATAATCGACCTTTTTAATTTACCGGTAAAGCGAGCTTTAAGTTATATAATTCAGCCTGACCGTGCGTACAATCGTATTTTACAAGTTCTAGTAACCATATTACATGGGTATAATGAATTAATTCTTGAATGATGGATTCATTCGACACTGGATAGGGGTTACTGCTAAAAAGACAAAAAGAAGACCTCGTTTATACAGCAGAATGGAGAGATTATAAAGTTGTGTCAAGAATCTTTATAAAGAAATTCAGAAATACTTCGAGCTACATTGGAATGTGGTTCTTGTTGCAATGCTATTTCCAAGTTTACGCCAAATTTTCCTGAAATTTATTTTTTTAAATAGGAATAGTCTGATTATTACTCATAATACCGGACAAGTTCATCCGAATCCGTAGTTACCAAAACGATTTCATCATTCTCAAAAAGAATAATTTGGGGATATGTTTTCAAGTCAAATATACTCTCGTAATTATATTTTTGATCTTCTCTAACATCAATAAAAGATACATTAGTAATCGATTTATCAATTTTCAAGTTATTATTAATGTAATCTATTTTCTGCTGTAATGTTTCTATAAATGAATCTTCCATTGATTTATTTGTAAAAACAACAACCGAGATCTCATTTTCTTGATTTATCAATAAATAATCTGTGGCCTTCTTTATGTTATCTTTGCTGCATCCCGAGATGAGAATAATTAGCAAAAATAAAATCAGGAGGTTTTTCATACTCTCACACCCCTATTGAAAGACTGGCTAATAACCAACCTCCATGTATTTTTAAAAAGAAAACTTGGCTCAAAACCCAAATCAGTACTTCATAATATATATATAAGATTAAAATTGAAAAACATCTGCTATACCTGTTTGTTGTATGTCCTACTCAACAACAAACAAGAATAGACAGATGCAGACCTAGTACTTAATGAATGTTTCATTTACCAGTCATCATAGCTTAGCAAAATGCAGAAACCAATCTTTCCATAAGTAGGATAAATTCGAAGATATAATCCGATAGGAGAGGACTAAGATGCGGCTTGTTCAGCATCTTTCTGTATTTACATTGCGTAGAATCTAAGATTTTGTTGGTGCTAAATAGAGTTACGCAAGCTATTTTGCTCTGATAAGGTGGAACAGTGCTAGGTTCAACAGTTGCGAATAGTACTCGCGAATATTTATTGGACTTTTGCAGTAAAATCATGTGTATAAGTATCGATAAAGGTTGTCCACTGGACTGGTCTATTACCAAAGGAATACATGGCTCCAATTTCCACATAAATACCTGCCTGAATTTTAACATTACTACCTGCTCCAGTAATTTTCGTTGTCCCTTGAATAGTATATTTATCAAGATCTCTTCCGTTTGAATCTTGTAATGGAATCGAAATAATATTGAGATCCCAGCGAGCAGGGTTACCATCTGTTTTAGTGTTAGTTGAACCAATTGGAATCTGAATTTCTGATCCTATTCCTGCGTAAGAAAGTGCAATCGGGATAGTTTTTTGACTTGTTTCTCTCACTATCGGATATGTGTATGCAATAGCATATGGAGATGTAGTTGCATATGATTGATATCGAGTCAATACAGTGAAGATTTCAGACTGCTTCTTGATTAATTCTCCAGTATTACCATAAGGGTCCTTCCAAGTATTAATACTCGAAAATAGTGGCTGAAATTTCATCTGTAAGTTATTATCATTATTTGAAACGAGATTGGTAGTATTCCATTGTATATTTGAAAAAGTATAGTTACCATATTTAGATGATTTTACATAAGATAGATTGTCAGCCATTGGCATTACCATTGTCTGGCTGTTTCTTTCTATAATCTCATGCATATCTTCTAGTGAAATCCACTCATTATTATTGAAATGTATGAATGTCTCTTTAGGAAATTCATTACCAATAGAAGGAACCGAAATAATTATATCACCATTTGCATTCTCTTTTTTGTCATACCCTATTTTCAATACGAATGATTCACCAGTAATCAGCGTCCCTTGAGCTGAAATTATAGTTATATTTGACTCTGTATCATGATGTACTTCATAAGAAACGTTATCAACTTTTATTACTTCCTCTTTGGTGTCTAAAACAAAAAAGAGATCAATTGCTGACAACAGCTCTACGGTCAAGTTATTGTATTGTTTTACTTTTTTATAAGTTTCACTATCAAATTCATATACATTGTTATTGTAAACGTATCCCCATTAGTAGCAAATGAGAATTATGGAGAAGCAGTAAACATAAGCAAGAATATTGCTAGTAACATTAGACTTTTCTTCAAAACATAAACCTCGTAATATTTGTGATGAGAACTGGCCAGCTCCAGAAATCTTACTGGCTCCACCTCAATTACCGCACTTGCTAAACTCTCTTACTTTAAATGGTATCAGTACGAGAATAATATGATCCTAAAAATCGCAAGGTGTAATTCTTATCTCAACGTGAGGTATATTATCGAGCCATACATATTGGTAAATATAGGTTAATAATAACAAACATGATATGTATAAACAAATTTAATACAATAAATGATAAAAAAGCCCTACTTTCCATATGATATCTCGATTATTCTACAATTTTCGACATAGATAAACTTTTATACGGCTACTACAAACAGAAATAATGCAATATTTAAGCATGATGGGTTTGAGGTTTGAGGTTTCCGCTTTGTCCATTCATCCCCGATTTTATCATGGATTTATTCAATTTTCGGGATTTTTTTATTGGTTATAGCAGGGCTTTATTGTAGGGTTACATCATTCAGAACCATCAATATTAAGCACCCCACATGTGCTCTATAAATAATGTAACTTGTCCAACAAAACTACATCGGATCGTGTTCACAATGTCTTGACGATATGCGCTACGAGTCGTAAGTTATGTTCAATCAGCATATTTCGTGCGTAGCCGTCTCCTTCGGCCATCAACTTTAAGTACTTGCTCTCATCTTTCTCGGAAAGAGGTTGGGGAAATGCATTGTTCTTGACGTAAGATACCAGAAGCGTGAGTTCCTTGATAAATAAAGCAATCATACTGATCAGTCCAGACAAAGATGACACCTCCTACTGAATACAACAACCTACTGCGTTAACGGTCATTTTATTCTATGTGGGCAGATGCCTATCTGTGCATGTACGGGGTAAATATGTATCTTTGGAAAACAAAGAGGGTCAGTTTTTTCTGCACACTGACCGTAACATTTCGTAAACGTATTTCTTAACTTAAATTAGTCGACAACAAAGAGTTTTATTCAACTTATTGATCTAAATGATGATTTACTATATGAATTTTTGAGAACATGTCGCCCTAAAAAAGGGGTAGATCTCACCCCTAAAACAAAAAATACGTATCAACAAGCAATAATAAAAAATCTATTCGAATTTGCGTACACGAGGAAGTATATTAGTGAAGATCTACGCCATCGTTTTGAGAATTGGGCTGATGATCTCAACCCCCGTTATTTACCAGACGAATATATAGAACCATTACTGAATACCGCTAAAATCGGTTCTTGGCCATTTCTAAATTGGTCGATCATATATTTCATATTAACTACTGGTTGCAGAATATCCGAAACAGTCCGCCTCCGGATTTGTGATTTTAATATCACTGAAAATATTATATTTATTAGAAAAAGCAAAAATAACACCAAGAGGTATGTACCTATGTACCCTGAGGTAAAGATTGCTATACTAGATTTTCTTGCACGAACGGGAATTTATGAATGGGATGTGAGAAACCAAGATCCATTTTTCACGAAGAGGTGCTATGATACGAGGCAGCCTATTAGTATAAGAAATGTTCAATATTGGATGGACAAGATATACACAACGATTGGAATGAAGGGGGATTACACTGTCCATAGTATGAGACACACCTTTGCTGTGAACTGTATAAAAGAAGGAATGCCCATTGAAATTTTGCAGCAGGTTCTTGGACATAAATCCATTGAAACCACAAGGATCTATGTTCACATGCTGCCTATTGATTTGAAGAATGAAGTTACTAAAAAATATCCATTCCCTTACGAAAAATTAATGAATGGGCATTGTTCATTCGTCATTTGACCAGGTTCTATGCCTTCAAGAATCCAGCGAAAAATCTCTTCTCTATTCGTAGGGTCTTCCAGCAGATCTTTGACTAATTTATCTGGTAATTGCATCGCAGCCTTTGCGTCAGCTATAGCAGCAGAAAAAATCTCTAACGTTCTCCGTGAGTAGTTATCTATTGACCAATTCGGAAAGTTCTGGAGTTACTAATTTTAAGAGTTACGAGTGATACGAACGCCTTACTTAGACTTCTATCTATTAGATCCATTACTATCCCGCCATAACCTTGTTTGTGATTTTGAGAGCTACACTTATAACTTAACAGGCTTCACTCAAGCGATTTCAGTCTGTTATCCGCTGAAAAATATACAAAATTCTTTATTCATCAGATTCAAACTCTACTCGATTCCCCCTTTCAGGTAATAGCTGTTTCCAAATAAAGAAACACTTGTTAATTCGTTTGTGGAAAGGAACAGAACAAATAATTTCGTCTAGTATTGATCATTTGGTTACTTTTATAATAAATCCCGGTATATCTATTATTTTTGCATCAAATCTCAACGATATAGATACTATTTTCCTACTTAACTTTAAGTATTCGGTAGCCTCATCTTCGTTAAATAAGACAGAAACATCGTTGACGATATTGAGATTGAACTGTCCATCACTCAACTTGTTCTTTTCCATTTCCTTTTTGATCTCAATATCGGATAAATCATTAATTTTAACTTCAATATCTCTTACCAAGAGTCGTGTTAGTTTACTATCAAAACCTACCCATACAAAATAATCCGTTTCAAAGGCATTCATACCCTCTATAAATTTTTGTAACCGAATCTTTTCACTTTCATCTTCTCGATATAAAATACTCGTGTTTGATGAAATACCATATATAAAACTATTGATATTTACAGATTCGTCATTAGTAATTGAATCTACTAACCTAAACAATTTACTAATCTTATGTCTTTCTTCATAAGTCAAGGATTCTTTGATAAATCCTTTCTGTTCAAAGACATCCAAAATGAAATCTTCTAATTTTCTTTTATATGTTCTAAGATAAAATTCTATTTTCGCTTCTTTTTTAGTAGCGATAAACTGAATATGAGTACTAAAATTATAGTTAAACATATATGTTTCTAACTCTTCGGCAACGTCAAATCCATTGCCCGCTGAAATAAAGTAAGGATTATTGTAAGTAATTGTTTTACTCTCTTCCTCAATAATTTTTATGTTATGATTTATAACATCCACTGCTTTAGAGGCAATCTTTACTTCTTTGAACTTTATCTCTTTATATCGCATCAATATTTGCTCACTTAATAACATGATTTCAATCCGGGCACTTTCTTCATCTCCATCAAGTCCAATCATTTTCTTGAATTGATGATATTCTTGAATTGTCTCTACATTGATTTTCGAACCATTGAAGTGACTACTAATGAACGAGAATACTTCTGATTCGTTCAATATATCTTCTGGGATGCGATCGATGTTTAAATTTCCAGAGACCAAATCATAAAAAAGAAAAAATTCTCTAACAACACTCTTCATCATCAACCATTTTGCATTACTTCCTTCTAAACGTTCCCAACTAGACAATGCATTTTGGACTTCGCTATAATTACCCCAAAGACTGGTACCAAATAATAGATCACGCCAGTAATCGCTTCCCGAAAGCATCATTCTTTTATATTGATGTCTACCCTCAGAAGTTAGCGGTTCTTTAATACCAAGATAATAAAGGTACACGGCAATCTTTAAATGCATTGATACAAGATTAATACTATCACGAATTAAAAAATCCGATTCTTTTAGGATGTCTATACTCTGATTAAAGTTAGCAACGTCTTTTTCATCTATCATTGTTTTCAGCAAGTATAAGATTATATTAGATACGATTTGTATCTTTTCCAAATCTTCTTCTGTCCTCTTGTAATACATTAGATACATACAGTGCTGAAATAACTCTGATATTAGGGATGATTTTTCTAAATCATTTAGAAATTTATTTTTTGATATGAAATAGTAATATCTACTGAACTCAATCACAACATCATGGTTATAATACTGACCATCATATATACCAGTATTATTAAACATATCGTCAAGCAAAAACAATAGGTTCAACTCTTTTACCGATTCACTGCTTTTCTGTTCAGGGATTTGCTTCAATAAATTTTTTATCATGTTACCAAAAACTAATGGAACACGATGCTCTCTTTCTATAACTGCATACAACGATCTCGACATACCAACCGCCAACTTTGCCAAACCATTCTCAATTAATTTCTCACCGATTTGATCAACATATTGTAACCATACTTTCATAAACTGTGATTTAGTTGGATTTTTGCTCTCTTGTACAATTGTTCTTAGGATATCACCAAACAAGTCTATGTTTTGGTTGATTTCATCAATCTCTTTTTTGTTTATGAGATCTATTGTATGCAAATACAAACGATTTAAAGAATATTTCATATCTCTGCCTCATTCAACCATAAGATTTTCTTTTTCTATAGCATCTTTACACTGTTTTAATATGTAGGCTTTCATTTCATTTTTGACTACTTCTTCGAAAAGTATTAACTTAATGCTAGAGTGAAGCATATGAATAGTCAATAATATACTAATAGTAAAAATGAAGATTGCACCCGCTAATGCTGAATAAGCTACAAAGAAGTATTGGACAAGGATTAGTACCAAACCTAAAATCACTTCATCTTGGAACTTTACAAACCTTCTATTTTCCTTTAATAAGAAATCTAACACCTTCATACCATATTTTTTTTGTTGACTAAATCCAATTAATAATGCCAATATAGCTATGCTCAAAGTTGTAATTCCTGCATGAACCTGCCAAACAGTATTTAATAATGAATCAACGTCTTGTTGTGTAATGGTTAGCCATTTGTTGTTGTTAAATATTTTTGTGAAAACCATTCCCAATATCACCATAATCACTAATGTACAAAACAACTTAGGTATCGAATATATTCGTTTCATGCTTGTTCTCCTAATTTGTAAATTCTCCATTATAATCCCTGTATATATTAAATTCGACCTGTTCTCTTATAATCCTTCCAATTATTTAATATGAACCTGAGGCAAATATATAGCTATTTGAGTTTTCCAATTTAAAATATTTCTATTATTGCATTAGTATTTGAAAATTCATTCCCTTCTTACCCCGTCACTTACGATTTTTTTCATTTTTTCGAGTGTTAATGAACAAAACACTACACATGTTGTAGAAATAGAAGGTCCTGAGTCTATGAGAAAATAAATGTAACTTACTGTTGAAGTATTCAACCGATAGCATCAAGAAGTTTCACACTCACACCCGATACAAATATTTCCAATATGATAATATTATTAAAATCAATTAACAGATAAGAAAGACACTTGCAATAGTAATTGCAAGTGTCTTTCTTCAATATTTTCTTCCCTATAAGGATTACCAACATAGTTCAAAGGTCTACTAGTTTAAAGTATCTTTCGAGGAGTTGAATCCTATTTTCTCTGGAAAGAGTTCTTAACACCAGTGACTTATCTAACTCCATCAGTAACGAAATAAGTTCATACTTCCTAAGCTTATTTAGTTTATAAATATTGTTTTGAATGAAATTTCTTTTAAACGAATAGCTGTGCAATTCTCGTAGAGTTTCCCCACCAGTTATTAAATTTTTCTTTCTACAACTTAATAGCTTGCCCTTTATGTATCTATCAAAATAATTCCATAATTCACTTTCGCCACCTATTTCTTTATAACTTTCAATTATTCCATAGTAAATCTTTCGATTATAGTAGGTTAAATCACCTCTTTTGTCTAAAAATCTTCCGTTCTTATAAAGACTTTTTTTACTGGTAATATATTTCATCTGCTCTAACAATAAATGAACATTTTTATGAGTTTGCTGAAAGTTATCGAAGTAAGTATCTATAACTCCCTTTATCTTATTAACTTTATTCTCTGATATTGTTATTTTTAATTTAACATTGTCATAGCTGAAGTTATAACCTAAATAGTCAAAATCATCCTTAACTTTTTTTGACAATTTAATTATCTGCTCTTTTTCGATATTTGACTTTAAATTGTGATGTTCAAAGATTTCTTCAAGGCGTCTTCTCACTTCAATTTCCTCTGTTTTTGACAGGTGACCATTAATAAAAATAATAATATCATCAACATACCTGCAATAGTAATTAATCCTTGGATGTAATCTTCTTAAATCACCATCAAAACTCTCCAAAAATATTTCAGACAAAATACTACTAACCGATAACCCTTGTGGTACTCCTATGTTACCTTCAGATAATCTTAATAATCGTTTTATTAATTCATATTCACTGTAACTCAATAAAGAGGCATTCCTAAGTTTTTGCAATAATTTACTATGTGATATGCTTGGAAAGAAACTTTTAATATCTAATCTAATTACATGAAACGGAGTACCACTGTTCAATTTTCCAATGATAGTTTTGATAATAAAATCTCTATGATTATATCTAACTTTATATTTTTTTTTTATTCTATCCTTTAATATTTCCATGGTTAAACGATCACGAATAGTAGGTATACATACTGTTCTTCCATTATCTAATTTAATCTTTTTTAATCTAGTAAATTTATAAGTCCCATCTTGAACTTTATTTTTAATCACTTGATAATTATCTAATTTCTCCAAATAGAAATTTGTAGGTGTTATTTTATCTGTCCCTGTTCGTAGCCTTGATCCAAGTAACAATAAGTAACTTTCCAGCATTTCATCTGTAATAATACTCATTAATTCCCCACCTACTCCTACAGTCGTAAAGTTAGAACATTGGCCCGTACAAACTGGTGGTTGTGTTTTTTCAGGATTCCGGATAAAATCCAAGTCATCCCAAATTAATAAAGATAATAGGCAGTAAAACTAGGAACTACTGTACCGCAGCCAACGTTTCTAATATAATCATATCATACTTCCAAAGAAAGGAGAATATTGGATGAAAATCGACAGTAAAATTTTTATTCTGACAGACACTTTACCCTATGAAATCCCCCTTATCTACTCTAATGTTGAGCTTTATCGACATATAAAGGATAATCAAGTTTGGTCTAATATCAATCTTAATTTGGCGGAATATGGTAATGAGTATTCTATACCAATTCAGTTTTCAATATGGAAAGATGATACGACAAAAAGATTTTTAAGTTTAGTTCATCCTTTCTCCCAGCTTCAGATGCAAAAATTCATTGAACAATTTGGTTTTGAACTCATTGAGTATTGTAAAAACAATTCTATTTTTTCAGTAAGATACCCATCCGGAATCAATACTACAAAGAAAATATCAGAAGATAAAATACAAAATGAAATGCTATTTTTACTTGACGAGAATTTAGAGTATAAAAATAATGATTCCGAAGAGTACGTAGATAGTTTCTTCGTGAAATGGAAATATAACCGAATCACTAATTTTTACAAAGACAATTTGTTTAAAAGCCTTGAGATGAAGTACAAATATTTATTGAAAATTGATATTAAAAGTTGTTTTGACCACATTTATACTCATAGTATTGATTGGGCATATTTGGGTGGAAAAGAACTAGCTAAAGATTTATTACGGGAAAAAAATAGATTCTCCTACATTTTAGATTCGCTAATGCAAAAAGCTAATTACAATGAAACAAATGGAATAGTTGTAGGACCTGAATTTTCAAGAAGTGTCGCAGAAATAGTTCTATCGAGAATTGACTTAATTGTCTACGACTCATTAAAGAAAAAAGAAATATATCATAAAAAAGACTATGAAATTGTTCGCTTTATTGATGATATATTTATATTTTCAAATAATAAAGATATCTTAGAAATAACACGTTCTTTATATGATGAGACTTGTAAATATTATAAGCTTGATATAAACCAATCCAAAGTATTCTACGAAGTTCGTCCTTTTTTAAAAGACAGGATGTGGGTACCAAAATTTAAAACTATTCTTGATAAATATTTTCTGAAGTTCTTCACTAAACATACAATCACAAATGTTGGTTTCACAAAAAAACAAATTGATAGATTAAATTTCAACTTAATTGATGAGCTACGATGGATTATGGCAGAATACCCTAAACAGTCCGAAAAAATCATAAGTTATGTATTCAATTCATTCGATAATCACCTTGAAGAAATATTTAAATTTATTGAGAATGAAAGCTCAGAAATAAAGTCTTACTACCTTATGTCACTTACTGATGTTTTACACTATTCTTTGATCTTTTCTATAACTTCCGCTCATATAAAAAAATTCATTAAGTTTATGACCAAATTCAGTTCATATTCCAAAAAAAATTTGTTAGATCAATCATTAAATATAATCTTTAAAAAGTGCCTTGAAACTTTAAAATTCAACATAAACACACATTATATTGAACTTAATAATCTAATACTATTTATGCGCAGATTTCAACGAGACCTTCCTGAAAGCTTACTTATTAACTACCTAAAAACAGACCAAAGTTACTTTACAATAGGTTCTATTATGTTCTACTTAGATACTAAGAAGCGTAGATACCGCTATTCAAAAGTAAGGGCTTTAATTAACGAAATAATGAATACAATCATTGAACAAATTAATGATAAATATTTTAATGGACCTTTAGATCGACAAAAAGTCAAAGACTTTATGCTTAGTAATTTATTTTTGCCAATACATGATTTTTCTGGACACTGTAGCCTGGAGAAGGAGACACAAAATAAAATAAATCAAATCAAAAAAAAAATCTCCAAAGTGCCTTGGTCTAAGAAGAGTGACAGTCCTCTATTTATATTTTTTAAAGATTATGTGTTGGATTTCAATAAGCCATTTTTCAAACTCGACCAAACTGATGATAATGTCATTGAATACTTAATATTAAAAACAAACAATCATTCAATTGGTATTTCTGGAAATTAATTTTTTTTGAATATCGATACGCAATTTAACCTGCACTGTACCTGATAGTGGATACTATAAAAGATCATCCACTATCAAATTACATCTACATAAGTAGACTATTCGTCTTTTGAAGTGACCCCTGTCAAGTAGACAATTAACAAAAAGCAATATTTAAGCAGCCTGAGTCCTGTATTCGTAGGGGCTCAGGTTGTTTAGTTTCTTTTGAAAGCGTTCATGGTTGTAGAAATGGATGTACTGCTTAACGGCGTGTTCGACCTGCTTTACAGAATGAAACATATGAAGCTAGACGCCCCATACTTGCCACTACATGACAACGTTATCCATACTTC